>CAVWBA010000015.1:0-193248 GCA_963753135.1 uncultured Alphaproteobacteria bacterium
TCGACAAGGCGTCCAAATTCTGACCGACGGCTACCAAATCGCGACTGGCCTGGATACGGATATCTTCGTCTGTGCGCCATCCGATGGCGCTGGCCTGATCCCAGTCTGAGGAGCGGAGCGGGAGCTGGCGAGCTTCGTGGGCTCCGCGGCGCTTCCCACCGCCGCCTCAATCCGCTGACCGGCGATTGGATTTGGTGTCGCCGCATCGCGCAGGGCGTCCGTGGCAGGGGAAGCGCGAGGCGACCGCAGCGCCGACTGCGCTGACCCACGATCCCAACTGCTATCTCTGCCCGGGCAATTTGCGCGCCAACGGCGCTCGCAATCCCGACTACCTGCACACCTTCGTGTTCGACAATGACTTTCCCCGCGTTGCAGCCCGACGCGCCATCCCGAGCGGAAGGGGAGGACCTGCTCGTCGCCAAAGGCGAATCGGAGGCGCTGCCGTGTGCTCTGCTTTTCACCGCGTCACGATCTGACCCTGTCTGGCATGGCGGTCGCCGACATCGAGCGCGTGGTCGAACGTCTCGGTCGAGGAGACGATCGCGCTGGCGGTCTGCCGACATCAACTCTGTGCAGATTTTCGAGATCGAGGCGAGATGATGGGGGCCTCGAATCCGCCATTCCCTCACGGCCAGATCTGGGCCATCGCCACCTGCCGAACGAATTGGAAAAAGAGACCCATCGCCAAAGCGAATATCTCCTGCAGCATGGCCGGCCGCTGCTCCTCGACTATCTCGCGCAGGAGCTTCAGCGCGTCGAGCGCGTCGTTCTCGGCAACGCGAATTTTGTGTTCTCGTGCCTTTTTAGGCGAACTGGCCGTTCGAGACCCTGATGTCCCCGCCGGGCGCCGGATCGGCGGATTTGATGAGATGAGCGCTGGCGAAAAAACTTCGCTGGCGCACGCTTTATCTCGACTGACCAAGCTTTATGATAGCCTGTTCGATGCGCCATTCCCCTATTCGATGGGCTTCCACCAGAAGCCGACCGATGGCGCCGTGCACGCCGAATGGCAGATGCACGCGCATTTCTATCCGCCGCTCCTGCGCTCCGCGACGATCCGGAAGTCTCTGGTCGGCTTCAAAATGCTGGGCTCTCCCCAACGGGATATCGCCCCTGAGGAGGCCGCGGCCAGGTTGAGGGAAGTGGCGGGATAGGCCGATGCGGCGAGATTTGGCGCGCCCGCACGGTCCGGTCGAGTACGCGGATTAGTTACTCCAGTGTGAGTCCGTCACAGCGACCTGCACGAGACGGAGATACCCACGAGGAAAAGGTTTCTCTGCCACGGTCAACGGACAAGCGCATGTCTTTGCTGCGCCTCGTTTGATCCTTCGATGATGAAGTCCATTGCGCGGGAGGAATCGATGGTCAATGTAAAGGTCCCTGACAATCCCGTGCAGAAGCGCGGGCTGTGGCGGCCCAAGGGTGGCCGAGAAATTCCGGTGCTGGAATCTGATGACTGGTCGACGATTGCGGCGCGGGAACATTTGGATGTTTCGGCGTTGATCGACTTCAATTTCCACACGCACGTTCCCCGAAGAGATCAACTGGTACCTGCAGGAACTCATAGGTTGCCGCCGGAGCAAAGACGGACGAAATTACACCTTTCTGGGCGCTGACCCGAAGAAGCTCAAAATCTACGTTCCTATCGCGCCCCCGCCGCCCTGTCCCAACGACATCGGCAAGTCGTTCGAGATTGAAATCAAAGAGGCGGTCCGCACAAGGCATCAGAGCATTGACGTCGCCAACCGGTTTTTCCGCACCGTCGGCGCGGTCGGGCGCACCGGCCGTTTCGTTCCGACGATCATCGACACCAAGTACTGGTTCGCCAAGCTCTATGAAATCACCACCGGCTTCGAGATCAGCGCCGCAGGAGATTACAAGCACCCGGGCTTCGTCCTGCACTTCATTCCGATCTTTTACAACATGTACAATAGCGCGCTGGAAGCGTGGGACCACGGCGGCGCCGGGATTTCAGATAAGTGGCGCGATCATTTCACAAAGACCGGCCGACCAGACAACAATTCGCTAGTGGGTTGGACGGAAGGGGTGATAACCAGCCTCATCACCGGCGTTAACGCTCACATCCGTGGCGAATGGGCCAGGCGCTGGAGGCCGCCTATCGCTCCTACACTACGAAATACTGCCTCGATCCAGCAGCAACGCCGTTGGATACCTATAAGGACGACTTCTTCGCCATGGGCGCCGTTTTCAATCAGGCGCGACTGGCGGCAATGTCACTGGTGTCGTCCCTCGGCCCGATCAACGAGGCTGGGGTGAAAGTCGGGGATGCGCTCGGGGCTGGCCTCAGCGTAGACCAGGTCAACCAGTGGCGCGCGGAAGCGTGGGCTGAGGCCAAGCGGCGTCTGGGGCGGTAGCAGAAGCCAGCGGAGAAGACCTTCCTGTCCAAGGAGCCGCCATCCGCCCAAGCGGCTCCTTTGAACCAGGCCTGATCCTGCGCCATCGCTTGGCCGATGGCGCGCTTTCGGTCGCATGCAGTCCTGAGCACCCAGTTTCATCCTGCATGGTGGGTATTTGGCGCGCCCAAGGGGATAGCTTGATCTTAGGCGCCCGCTCGGGGTACCAAGCCATAGAAAAAACTCGAAAACTCGATTTTGAGCGATAGCGGTTCACCAAGCTAAAGGAGTTGGTCTCATGGCATTCAGCAATCTTCTTCTGTCCGTGGCGGCGGTCGGGACGACGACGCTCGCGTTGGCCATCGCCGCTCCGGCATCTGCGCAAGAGCACTACGCGCACAATCACTATCACCACTACGTCTATCATCACCACTACGCCTACCATCACCCGGGTCGCCAGATCGTCGTTCATGCACAAGAGCCGGTGGTCGTGCAGCCGGCCTACACCTGGGGACCCGTGGCGGCGGTCGGCACCCTCGTGGGTGGAACCGGCCAGGCCGTTGCGGGACTCTTACCGGCGCCGGCGCGGTTGTGGGCAGTTTCGTGGGCGGAGTGCTTGGCGGCACGGCGGCGCTCTTCGGCTCCCCGCCGACCTACGCATATGGCGCTCCGTTTGCAGCGCCGTTCAATGCGGCCGGGGCAGTGGCCGGGCGCCGTTCCAGGCGGTGGGCGGCGCCTTCGGAGGGCCGCAATCCGCGCCCGCCCCCGCCGCCTACTGAGCCAGTTCCGGCTATACCTTAGCGGCTGAGCGAAAGACTTGGCCGCATCCATGAGCTCGGGTGCGATCGGATCGATGAAATAGCCAAAGCCGGCGTGCTCGACTTCGATGCCGAGCGCTCGGCCGCTATGAGCGCGCGGACGATATATCCGCGCGGCCGGCGCCCCAGTTTTGTTTCCGAGTGGTGGAAAATGGCGCGCCCGACAGGATGAAACTGGGCACTCTTATGTCATTGTTATTTCGAATAATTCATAAAAACGCATCGGTACAGGTTCAAAGGTCCGCTGTCGACCTGTTTGCCGCCCTCCCCCGCGCGAAGCGTCATGGCCGCAAACGACTTTCACTTGAGCGTTGACATCACAACGTACGAAGTGATGTGCGCCACGCCGGGCAGCGCCGTAAGGCAATCGGCATGAAAAGTCTCGTAGCTCGCCAGATCCGAGACTGCGACCCGGAGCAGATAGTCGAAGGCGCCGGCAATGTGGTGGACCTCAAGTATGCCGGGGAGCTGCGTGACGGCTTTCTGGAAGGCTTGAACGTCGCTGCGCACGTGACGCTCCAACTGCACGGCGGCAAAGACAGTGAATGACTGACCCAGGACTGCCGGGTCGATGTCGGCGCGGTAGCCTCTAATAACGCCACGCTGTTCCAGTTCTCGCTGCCGGCGCTGACAACTCGATGGCGATAGGCCGACCGTCTCGGCAAGTTCGATGCTGGTTCTTCGCGCATCCCGTCGCAGCGCATGCAGGATTTTCTCGTCAAACGGATCAATTTCACCGATTTTGTGCATAAATGTGGTTCTTTGCGCTCAATTTCGAAGAATCTAAGCTCACAATTTCGCATATCCTTCAAGGGTGCGAAAGCTATTACGGGAGGACGATGCGATGACGGAAAATTCTTGCGGGATCGACACCCGGCTTCAACATCCGAGGATTGGGGCGGCGTCAGGCGGTGAGCCAGTAAGTCCGCCTGTGTATCAAAGCTCGACTTATGTCTTGCCAACCCCGGAACTTGGGGCTGAAATCGCGGCCAGCTGGCACCCGCAACGCTTCTATACCCGGTATGGGTCGCCCA
This sequence comes from uncultured Alphaproteobacteria bacterium, assembly GCA_963753135.1. GTDB lineage: Bacteria > Pseudomonadota > Alphaproteobacteria > Rhizobiales > Beijerinckiaceae > Roseiarcus. Next base: position 4,207 of record CAVWBA010000015.1, read on the forward strand.
ATGTCGCGCATGTCGAGGCCATCGTCGCTGATCTGGAGGGGGCCGAGAGCGCGGTCGCCGTCGGCTCCGGCATGGCGGCAATTGCGGCGGCAATCCTAAGCAACGTGCGCGCGGGCGATCACGTCGTCGCACAAACCGCACACTACACAGCAGCGCTTACCCTTCTCACGGAATGGCTGCCGCGACAGGGCGTGGAAGTCACGCAGGTCGACCAGACTGACATCGAGGCGTTCCGCCACGCGATTGGTCCGAGGACGCGCCTCGTCTACACAGAGACTCCGACCAATCCCGACTATGGCGCTAACGGACCTCGAAGCTGTTTCGGCGCTGGCCCGCGCGCAGGGCGCGATTGTCGTCACGGACAACACATTTGCTTCGAGCTTCAACCAGCTTCCGCTTACCCTCGGCGTCGATCTCGTTGTGCACTCCGCCACAAAATACCTCAATGGCCACAGCGATGTAACCGCCGGTGTCGTCGCTGGGTCGCGAGAACTCATCGAGCCGGTTTGGGAATACGCCCGTGTGCATGGTCCTGTGCTGCATCCGATGGAGGCGTGGCTGCTCGGGCGCGGGCTCAAGACCTATGCGCTGCGTCTGCGCCAGCACAATCAATCAGGGGTCCTAGTGGCCGAAGCGCTTGCCAAGGCGAGCGGCATCGCGAAGGTCCACTATCCAGGCCTGGCGTCGCATCCGCAACACGAACTCGCACGGCGGCAAATGCCGGGCGGCTATGCCGGCATGATGTCCTTCGAGGTCGCGGGACCGACTGCGGAAGAACGTTTCAAGCGGGCTCAGAGCGTGTTGCGGAAAGTGCGGCTATGTACCTCGGCGGCCAGTCTCGGTGGCACTGAGACTTTGATCACGCACCCCGCCTCGATGATTTTCTCGCATCAATCGCCCGATCAGCTTGCTGCTGCCGGCGTCGAGCCGGGCCTGCTGCGGCTATCGGTTGGCCTGGAGCATTACCAAGATATCGTCGACGATCTTATTGTTGCGCTTTCAAGCGTCGGCCGGTGAGGAGTTGGGTTGACCGGCCGCGAAAACTCTTCTCATAGTGTGATCAATGATGGGGTCCGATATTGCTGTCCTCAGAGGTCGGAGTGCCCATCTTTGTTCTGGAGTGGTGGGAATTTGGCGCGCCCGACAGGATTCGAACCTGTGGCCTCTGCCTTCGGAGGGCAACGCTCTATCCAGCTGAGCTACGGGCGCGTTGGTTGGTCTCTTAGCCGAATTCCGCTCTCAAGGGAAACGGCCGCATGCGCAAGACCTGCGCCCCCTTGAGACGATGCGGATCGAGGGCGCTTGACGAGGGCCCGCCGGCGCCGCCTTTTGCTTGGCCTTTCGTCGGCTCGAGAGGGAGCGCTTTGCGCGGTTTCGTCATCATCCCGCTCATAGTCGCGGCGCTGTTCGGACTTCTCGTCTGCGCGCCTGCCGAGGCGGACGAACTGGTCAAGTTCACAAGCGCCGGCCAGGGCGAGCCGATCCAGGGCTATCTGACGAGGCCCAAGGGCGCAGGCCCTTTCCCGGCCGTCGTTCTTCTGCACAGCTGTCTCGGCCTCCCGGCGGCGCGCGCTGCGATCGGCGAGCGGATCGCGACCTGGGGCTATGTCGCTCTATACGTCGACGACTTTGCGACTCGCGGCCTTAAGGAAACCTGCGCCGTCGACTTCAAGCCAGCCGTGGCCGACGCTTATGGCGCTCTCGCCTATCTGGCCAGCCTTCCTTACGTCGATGCTGAGCGCGTCGCGGCGGTCGGGTTTTCGCAGGGAGGCGACACGGCGCTTAAGATCGCCACGGGCGGCGGGACGAGGTCGGCGGGCGACCAGGGCGCGGTCTTTAAGGCCGCGGCGGCTTTTTATCCTCCGTGCGCCAATGTCGCGGGCGCTGCGGCCGACATCCCGACCCTGATCCTCGTAGGCGCGAAGGACGAGGTGACGCCGGCGGCGGATTGCGCCGAACTGGCGAAGCGGCAAGAGCCAGGCATGGTGAGGTTCGTCGCCTATCCGGGCGCGGCCCACGGCTTTGACCTTGCAGAGTTTGGCGCGGGCGCAAAGGTCATGGGGATGACGCTCGCCTATGACCGCAATGCGGCTCAGCGATCTTGGAAGGAGCTGCGCGCCTTCCTGGCGGCTCGGCTCAAGCGCTAGGCCCGATTCGCCGCTCCCTGTGGTTGGCGTGAGGCTTGCCCCGATTCCGGACAAATTTGTGGTAGACACCGCCCGAATCGTTGAGACGCTCGATTGAAGGAGCCTTGATGCTCAGACGCGAATTTCTGCTTGGCGCGGCCGCCGCCGTCGCCGCCTCCGCGCCGGCTGTCGCCCTGGCCGCCGAGGGGCCGCCGCTTTCGAGCAAGGCCGCATTCGTCGCCTGGATGACGGCCAATCGCCCGGCGGAGGATCCCAAATATCTCGAGCGGCGCTGGGACCGCTACCAGGTGGTGATCAGCTTCAATGACCTCTGGACCTCCGCCGACAAGCGCGCCTTCCTGATGACGCCGCGTCAGGAGTTCTGCCTGCCCGAGGACCGGGACAACGCCTATGTCGGGCACTATCTCGATATCGGTTTCGGCGTCACCATCACGCCGCCCGGCACGATGGGCCGCATGACCAGCGCGCTCGAAATTCGCAATAGCGACAAGGTGCTCGAGATCGGCACGGGCTCCGGCTTTCAGTCGGCGCTGCTCACCTATCTCACGCCTCATGTCCATTCGATCGAAATCATTCCCGAGCTCGCCGCGCGCACACGCGGCGTCTACGACCGCTTGATCGGGGCAGGCTATCGCGAATATTCCGTGATCACGACCCGAAGCGCCGACGGCTATTACGGATGGGAAGAGGCGGCGCCGTTTGACAAGATCATCGTCACCTGCGGCATCGACCACATCCCGCCGCCGCTCTTGCAGCAATTGAAGCCGAGCGGCATCATGGTCATTCCCGTGGGTCCGCCCGGGGCGCAGCATATCCTCAAGGTAGTCAAGAAGGTCGGCGCGGACGGGGCGCTTTCGGTCGCGCGCTCGGACATTTTCGGCGGCAAGGTCATTCCCTTCGTGCCGCTCAGCGGCGGCCACCAGAGCGAAGGCTGACCGCCAGCGTGGGCGTTTAACCTTAGAAAGTTAAGGCCGCCGCCATTAGACCGCCACAGGCGAGTGGTTGAGGTTCCCCGCGAGCGGGCCGTTAAAATAAGAGAGGTCGTATCGATGGGTAAGGTGCTCAATGTGGCGGTGGCCGCGGCAATTCTCAGTGCGGCTACAGCTGCGTTTGCGGCGGAAGCGCCTCACATAACGACTGGAAGAATCAAGTCCGTCGACCTGATGCAGCATGTCATCACATTGGACAACGGCTCGACCTACAAGGTCGCTCGGGGCGTCGACATCAGGCGCATGAGGCGCGGCGAGAAGGTCACGGTGACCACCTCCGGGTTCGGCGGCGCCGTCGAGGCCTCTGCGATCACGCCGGTGATCGATTGACCTTCGAGGCCTGGGCCTTCGCCTCGGGAGGCGCCGGCGCTTCGCCCATCTCGGCTGCCTTCCCGTCGCCCAGCGCCTTCGATTCCCGCATGGCGAGTTCGATCGAGCCGCTCCGCGGCGGCGACCTCGTCGGAGGACGTCGGCGTTTCCGCTTGAGGCGGGGGCTTCTCGGACATGAGGTTCGCCGCCAGGAGTAGCGTCGATCCGAGCGTCATGACCACAATGAGTTGAAGCTTGCGCCTTGCGGCGAGTGCGTCGAGTTCGCCTTTCGTGCGCTCGGCGCCGAGGAGGGCGTCCTGCAGGCGCGCCATCCGCGCGTCCGCTTGCCGCATGGTCTCGGCCTCATTTAGCGTGCTTGAGGGCGCCGCGACGCGGCCAGGAACGGGGCGAGAATGACGATGGCGCGAACGGCCGCGGGGCTCGCTCTCAGAATCATCGCCGCAATCGTCGTCATCGCGCCCGTCAGCGCCTGGAGCGCGCTCGCTTTATGGTTTCGGCTTCCAGCGCCGGAAGCCTTGCGGGCGGCCGCGGCGGTTCTGTTTGCGCTTCTCGGCCTCGCGACGATCGTGGCGCTCTTGCGTCGTCGAAGCCGGATCGCGCTCGTCGTCTTCGCGCTCGCCTTCGTAAGCTTGCTCGCCTGGTGGAGCACGATCAAGCCGCCGCTCGAGGGCGACTGGGCGCCGGACGTCGCGCGGCAGACGACGGGATCGATCGCGGGCGACATTCTGACGCTGTCCGACGTCCGGGATTTCGACTGGCGGACGGATCACGACTTCACCGAAAAGTGGAGCAAGCGCTCTTACGACCTCTCGAAGCTGAAGACGCTCGATCTCTTTCTCGCCTATTGGGCCGGGCCGGAGATGGCGCATGTCATCATGAGCTTCGGCTTCGAAGACGGCGAGCATATCGCGTGGTCGGTCGAGGTCCGACGCGAGAGGACGAGCGAGTTCTCGCCGATCGCCGACGCGTTCAAATCCCACACCCTTATCTATCTCGCCACCACCGAGCGCGATTCGGTCAGGCTGCGTTCGAACGTGCGCGGCGAGGACGTGCGCCTCTATAGGCTCAATACGCCGCCCGGACAGGCGCGGCTGCTCTTGCTCGAATATGTATCGCAATCGACCGCGCTCGCCGAACAGCCGAAATGGTACAATTCGATCACCGCGAACTGCGCGACCGTCGTCTTCAAGCTGGTAAGGGCGGCGGGGAGCACGCTCCCGCTTGACTGGCGACTCGTGGTCAACGGGTTTCTCCCGGGCTACCTCTACGATCACGGCGCGGTCGTCAGGACAATGCCGCTCAGCGAGCTCATGGAGCGGGCGCGCATAGGCGAGCAGGCGAGGGCGGCGGACGGATCGCCCGACTTCTCGCGGCTCATTCGAGTGGGCGTGCCCTCGCCATGGGATGCGGCGCCGAAGTAGCATGAGCTGCGCGACGCCGGCCCGTTACAGCCTCTGCTCTTGAGGGAGGGGGGTCGCACCGTCCTATACGACAATAGAACAGCTACGCACTCGATAATCTCCTCGGTCCGCGCGACCCCCCACTCATAGGGGTTCGGAAGAACGCCCGTCTCTCGACGGACTAATGCCCGCCCCCACAAGAAGGGGCGGGTGCGCTAACGCCATCGGTTCTATCCAAACGCAGCGGGCTCCGGTGGCGACGCCGAGCCCTATTTCACCGCACCCATCGTGAGGCCGCGGACGAGGTGCCGCTGAACCAGAAGCGCGAAGATGACGATGGGGAGCGCTCCGACCACGCCCGCCGCCGCCATCGAGGACCAGTCCGTGTCGATGCGGCCGATCAGCGTGCCCGTGCCGCGCGGCATGGTCATGGCTCGCGGCGTTGCGGTCAGCGCGAGCGCGAACAGGAATTCGTTGAACGTCGCGATCACCGCGAAGATCGCCGTCGCCGCGAGCCCAGGCGCAGCCAGCGGAAGGGCGATTCGTATGAACGCCGTCAGGCGGGAGTCGCCGTCGACCATTGCGGCTTCCTCCAGATCGACCGGGATCTCGTGGAAGAAGCTTTCCATCATCCAGACGCAGAAGGTGATGTTGAACGCCGTATAGACCAAAATCAGCCCGGCCCAGGTGTCGATCAGCTTCAGTCGCAGGATGAGCAGATAGACAGGAACCAGGATCACGACCGCGGGAACGATCCTCAGCGTCAGCAGCGCGAGCCCGATCTTCCGCTCGAGGCCGAACCGCAGACGAAAGCGCGCGATCGCGTAGGCGCCGAGCGCGCCAAAGGCGACCGCGATGACAACCGACGCAGCCGTCACCACGATCGAATTGGTCAAGAAGTTCGAAAAGCCCTTGTCCTTGAACAGAAGAATGTAACTGTCGAAGGTTGGCGCGTGCGGATAAAGAGTCGCGTCCTGCCTGATCTCCTTGTTGGTCTTGAGCGAGGTCGCCACCATCCAGTAGATCGGCATGAGAACGACCGCGAGCACGACGGCCGTCACGCCCCCGCGAGCCAGACGGGCGGTCAAGTCGCCTCCGCTCGGCGCAGCAGGCGCACGGCGGCCAGCGCAAGGGCCAGAATGAGGAGCCCGACGGTCACGAACAGGGCCGCGGCATAGCCGGTCTGCTGGAATTTGAACGCGACCTCGTAGCCGTAGAGCGAAATGAGCTTCGTCGCTGTTCCCGGGCCGCCCTGGGTCAGGACGAAGACCTGATCGAACGTCCCGAATGCATCAATCGTCCTGAGCACGATCGCGACGGCGAGTACGGGTCTCATCATCGGCAACGTCAGGTCGACAAAAGTCCGCCAAGGGCCCGCTCCGTCAACCTGGGCGGCTTCGAACGGCTCCTGCGGCAGGGATTGCAGCCCCGCCAGAAGAATGAGGAAAATGAGCGGCGTCCACTCCCAAACATCGAGAGCGATAAGGCCGATGAACGCCTTGATCGGATCGCTGAGGATCTCGACCCGCCCGCCCCCGAACGCTAGGGAGAGCGCGGTCAGCATGCCGGCGTCGTTGGCGTAGATGAGCCGGAACACGATCGCGACGACGACTGGCGTGATCACCATCGGAACGATCAGGATCGTCCTCAGGAGCCGGATGCCGGCGAATTCCCTCGCGCAGAATAGCGCCAGGGCAAAGCCCAGAATGGTCTCGATCGCTACCGAAACCGTCACAAACCGCAGCGTGACCCAGAGCGAGTCCAGAAATTCCGGGTCGCTCCACAGCCGGCGGTAGTTGTCGAGGCCGATATCCGAGACCGCCCGGCCATAGCGGTAAAATTTGGTGCTCGTCTGAAGTCCGTTCCACAACGGATAGACGAGGACTCCGAACACGGTGAGAACGCTCGGCGCGAGGAGCAGGTAGGGCAGGATCAGATCCAGCCCTGCTCCTTGCCGGCGTTCTCGCCCCGCGCGCCGCGTCGCGGCGCGCTTGTCATTGATCGGCGCCACGCCGCGCGTCGCTTCCGTCACTTAACGGCTCTCATGCGCCCCGCGCTGCGTCGTGGCCCATCACTTGTAGTAGCCGGCCTGGGTCAGATAATCCTTGACTTGGCCCGCCGCGACGTCGAGCGCGGCGCCGCCTCCGGACCCAGCCTGCAGCGCCTTGTTGAGCTGGATGCCGACAAGCTCCTCGATCTTGGCCCAATCCGGCGTCCGCGGCCGCGGCATCGCGCCAGAATCAAATTGCTGGAGAGTGACCGGAATGAGGCGGTTGCCAGCGGGAGGAACGGTAAAGGCCGCCGCGCTTGACCGGAATGGCGCCCGCAGCCGACAGCTTGGCCTGGATCTCGGGCGTCACGAACCACTTCAGGAACTCGATGGCGTTCGCCTTGTTGGGCGCGGTCTTGGGAATTCCGGAGATGAAAATTCCGATTTGCGCGATCGCCTTCTCCTTCTTCGGCACGACCGAGAAATCGAGCTTGCCGACCTCCTTCGATTGCTTAGGATCATCCGACACCAGCGCGTTGCCGGTATACTGGATCGTCGCGCCGCAATCGCCGCCCAGCATGCCGGCGCCCTGCTGATCGCTCCCGAACTCGACCACCCCGGGAGGCGCGTTCTGCTTCAATGTGGTGACGAGGTAGTCCGCCGACGCCTTGCCGACGGCGGAATTGAAGATGGGGTTCCACTTGTCGTCGAAGAAGTCGCCCCCGAAGGACATCAGGAGAGGGTGCCAGGAGGTCACGATCGGATTGCCCGACAGACCGGGGAATACGACCGGATACTTTATGGCGCCGGCCGCGACCCCCGCCTTGCCCTTCTCGATCACCTCGTCCCAGGTTTTCGGCGGCCCGTTCTTGTAGACGTCGTTGCGGTAGGTGAACGTCTGAATGTCGCCGATGAAGGGCACACAGATGAGCTTCGGGGTCGCCCCCTCGAACCCCTTGACCCGCGGCCCCGTCTGCGGCGGCCAGTAGCCCATGTCGATCATCGGCTTGACCCAATCCTTGTCGGCGCCGTTGATCCCCGCCGCGCCGAGGTCTTCCAGGACCTCGGCCGCGCCGAACTGGGGAACCCACGGATCGTCGAGCAGGTAGAGGTCGTATTGCCCCGCGCCGCTCTGCGCGTCGTTGAAGAATTTCTCGAGCGTGACGCCGTACTCGTCCTGCAGGAACTGGATGTCGAAGCCCTGCTGCCTGGGCGAGGGGAATGATCTTTTCCTTGAACGGCACAAGCGCGCCGTCGACGAAGCCGCCGATCACGACTTTTTTGCCGGCCGCCTTGGCCGGGGTCGCCGCGCCTAAGCCAGCAAGAAGCGCGGCGCCCGCGCCTCCCTTGAGCAAGCTGCGCCGATCGACGCCGCCTTTGCCTGAGTCAGTTGAGCTCATTGTTGCACCCTCCTCACATCGACGCGGTGAACGACGGTGGCGCCCTTCGCATCGAAGAAGCATGCGTCGTCCGCATCGAATTTCACTCCGACCTTCGAACCCACGCGAGCCGTAAAGCCTCGTCCCGCGCGCACCGAGAGATGTTCCGCCCCGACGCGCACCTCGACCAAGGTCTCGTTGCCCATCGGCTCGACGACATAGACTTCGCCCTTGAGAGCGCCGGGCGTCGCAAGGTCCACAAGGCTGAAATCCTCTGGGCGCGCGCCCATCTCGGTCACGTCGCCCGCGGCGCAGGCCGCGCGTCTTTCCGGCTCGAGCGCGACAGCGACGCCGCCCACCTGTAATCCGCCATCCGTCAGGTGAGCTTTGACCACGTTCATCGGGGGATTGCCGACGAAGGTGGCGACGAACCGGTTCGCGGGCCGTTCGTAAATCTCCTCGGGCGAGCCGACCTGCTGCAATTCGCCGGCGTTCATCACCGCGATGAGATCGGCCATGGTGAGCGCCTCGGCCTGATCGTGGGTGACATAGAGCGTCGTCGCTCCGAGGCGCTGGCACAGCCGCTTGAGTTCCCCTCGCATGCTCAGACGAAGCCGGGCGTCGAGATTGGACAACGGCTCATCCATCAAGAACGCCGCGGGATCGCGCACGATCGCGCGCGCCAGCGCCACGCGCTGGCGCTGGCCGCCCGACAATTGCCGCGGGCGCCGGTCGAGCAGGTGTTCGATCTCGAGGGTCGTTGCGACCTCGCTGACTTTCGCCGCGATGTCGGGGCCGCTCACTTTTCGGATCCAGAGCGGATAGCCGATATTGTCCCTGACCGTCTTGTGGGGATAGAGCGCGTAGCTCTGAAACACCATGGCGACGTCGCGGTCGCGCGGCTGCAATTGCGTCACATCCCGCTCGCCGATCAGGACGCGACCTTTCGTCGGCATGTCGAGACCTGCGAGGATGCGCAACGCCGTGGTCTTGCCGCATCCGGAGGGACCGAGCAGCGCCATGAACGAGCGATCCGGCACCTTCAGATCGAGCGAGTGCAGGGCGGTGAACGTATCGAATGTCTTCCGGACGCCGTGGTAACGGACCGCGCTCATCGAGCAAGTCTCGTCGAGCTTTGCCGCCGGTCAGCGGAGGGCGATGGTTCGCGCCAATCTTGCGCATGCAATGTGCAGAGCGCGGTCTCTCGGATCGTTGTTGCTATCAGATCGCAGGGAAAGCGCGGCGTCGACATCTTACGCCGGACGCTTTGTCGCAATCACAGACGCGGCCGCTGCAACAAGCCTTGTGCCGCCTTCTTTCATCGACCGTTCCGCCCTGAACACCCTCAACGGGGATCTTTTGATGCATCTCGCGTGCCAACTATCAAAATATCCGGATTGAAGAGAAAGGTCCACTTGCGGGTAAATCGTCAGGTCCAATGCGGAGAGCTGTCGCAAGGTCTTCAACACGAAGACTTCTCTAGCGCGCGCTTAAGGCCGCAACATCGTCGATCGCCTTTTTGAACGTGCCGATGGTCTGATCGAGATCGTCGTGCGTGACGATCAGAGGGGGGGCGACTTCGACGCTCGTGCCGATCGCGCTTACGATCACGCCGAGATCGAGCATGCGGCGCGCGATTTGCCTCACCGTATCGTCTTCGAATGCGGCTTTCGTTTTCTTGTCCGAGGTGAAATCGACCGCGTGCCAGCTTCCCATGCCTCGAATCTGTCCAACCATCGGGTGATCGCCGATCGCCGCCTGGAGACCGGCTTGCAGATACTTGCCGTTTTCGAGGGACTTGGGGATCAGCTTCTCTCGCGTCTTGATGTCGATGACGGCGTTGGCGGCCGCGGCGGCGACCGCATGGCCGCTGAAGGTGTGCACATGCTTGAAGATCGGCATGGCGTCCGCGATCTCGTCGCGCGTGATGACCGCGCCCATGGGCATATAGCCGGCAGTCAGCGCCTTCGCGCTGGTCATGATGTCCGGCTCGATGCCGAAATGCTCGCTGACAAACCAGTGGCCCGCCCGGCCGAAACCGGTGATGACCTCGTCGACGATCATGAGCACGTCGTATTTGGTGCAGATCTCGCGCACGCGCCGCCAGTAGGTCTTCGACGGAACCTGCGCGCCGTTCGCCTGCATGATCGGCTCGCCGATGAACGCGGCGACCAAAGCCGGGTTTTCGAGCTGGATCTGCCGCTCGAGATGGTTGACGCAGAACTCCTCGTATTCGTCGACCTCCATGCCAAGCGGATTGCGGTAGGAGAGCGGGTTGCCGACGAAACTGTAGCCGGGAACGCGCGGATCGATGGTCTCGCGCACAGGAAGCCAGTCGGTGGCCGAAAGAGCGCCCATCGTCGCGCCATGAAAGGCGTTCCAGCGCGAGATGATCTTGTAGGCGCTCGGCTTCTTGCCGCTCGCCTGATGGTATTGCTTGGCGATCTTGAACGCGGTCTCGACGGCTTCCGAGCCGCCGCTGACGAACATGACTTTCGAGAGCCGTCCGGGGGCGAGCTCGGCGATGCGCGTCGCCAGCTTGACCATGGGCTCGGTCACGTTGCGGCCCGATCCGATGTAATGAAGGGTCTTCGCCTGCTCATACATGGCCCGCGCAATCTCTTCGTTGCCATAGCCGAGCGAGTTCGCCCGCGACGGCGAGCCCATCATGTCGAGATAGGTCTTGCCATGGATGTCGACGACTTTGACGCCGGACCCGGACGCCATGATCATGGGCCCATATTTTTCGATGTCGTCGCGGGGAGTGATCGGGAAGATGCAGTGATCGAGCGCGTTCTTCGTCAGGCTGTTGGCGCCTTCCATCGGACTGTTGACGTTCATGAGAATCTCCGGTGACTCGCGCGATCAGGCCGAACTCAGTCCGTCATTGCGAGGAGCGCAGCGACGAAGCAATCCAGGGAATGTGGGCGCTTGACGACTCCTGGATCGCCACGTCGCCATAGCCCGTCGACAGACGGGCGTCTTTCGACACCCTATGGCTCCTCGCGATGACGATTCCGCTCAAGCGTAGGACGCTTCACAAGCTGAACTTATCGACGCTGATCGGACGTTCGATAGCGCCACTTGCGGGCAATATCAGCGGTCCACATGCCGTCCCGCTGCGGCGCCGCGCTCAATGTTTGGTCGTAAGATCGATAAAAATCCGGCGCAGCGTTTTCAGTTCAGCCAGGAGCGCCGGCCGCTCGAGCGCCGTGTAGCCCAGGATCAGGCCATGGCGCTGAGGGCTTTGGCGATAGTGCAGGGATAGGGGCGTCACAACCACGCCGCTTTCGCGCGCCTTGCCTGTGATCTCGACATCGTCCACGCCGGCTCGGCAATACCAGAGCGACTGGATGCCGGAGTCCGTGGGCGCCGGCTCGAGCCATTCGCCGAGCTCGCTCTGACATGCGACCATGAATTCCTCGCGGCGCTTTCTGTAGAGCCGGCGCATGCGGCCCAAGTGGGTCGTGAAGTGGCCTTCCTCGATGAAATCCGCGAGCGCCGCCTGCAGGATTCCAGACGCGTATTGCCCGGTGAGAAACATCGCTTGGGAAATGTTCGCAACCATGTTGAGCGGCAGAATGACGTAGCCGATGCGCAGCGCTGGGAACATGGTTTTGGAAAATGTTCCGACATAGATGGTGCGACTGTCCGCCGCGACGCCTTGCAAGGCCGGAACGGAATTGCCCGAAAATCGGTATTCGCCGTCGAAGTCGTCTTCGACGATCCAGGCGTCTTGAGCCCGCGCGATCTCCGCCAGACGCAACCGCTGCTCGAGCCGCATCGTGACGCCGAGCGGGCTCTGGCATGATGGCGTGACATAGATCGCGCGAAGCCTCTCCTCAGGCGGCGCCGAAAGCTCCCAACCCTCCATGCTGACCGGAAGAGCCATGATCGTCGCGCCTGCGGCGACGAAGGCGGACTGGGCGGCGGGATAGCCGGGGTCCTCCATCCAGACGCTGTCTCCCGGATCGGTCAGGATACGCGCGAGAAGATCGAAGGCGGGCTGGGCGCCGTTGGTGATCACCACCTGGTCCGGCTCGCAACGCACGCCTCGGGCGGCGGCGAGGTAGCGCGCAATCGCCCGCTTGAGGGGAGGGTAGCCCGCTATGTGCTGGTAGCCGAAGACGTAATCGCCGCCCGCCTGAAGCCGATGCGCAAGGATGCGCCGAAGCGTGACGAACGGGAAATGCGTAACGTCAGCGAGTCCAGGTTGAAGCGAACGTCGGTGCGCCAGACCGAAAAAATTCATCGGCTGCGAGATCATCTCCCGTCCGCGCCTGGACAACGGATCTTTCGCGCCTTTCGGTTCCTCGAATCGATGCGCGATCGCTCGATTGGGCGCCGCAGCGACAAAGGTCTGGGACCCGCGTCGGGCCTGAACATAGCCCTCGACTTCGAGCTGCTGGTAGGCGCTCACCACGGTGTTGCGCGAGACATCGATCTTTTGCGCCAGCGCCCGCGAGGACGGGAGCCGGCCGTCGAGGGGCAGGCTCCCGTCCATGATCAGTTCGACCAGACGAAGGTAGAGTTGTCGGTGGAGCGGCTCGTGGGATTTGCGGTCGAGAGCGATGAGGTCGAGAAGCAATTCCGGTCGACGCGAGGTGGACCGCGGATTTTTCATGGATTGGGTCCTGTCATTGACCCACTTTCCTCGAAAGGCTGGCGGGGTCAAGGACGATCGCCGGACCGCCGGGGGCGTCAGGGCGGCCCGCCGCGACGGGGACCCGCGCCGTCTCGCGCCTTTTGAAAACCTAAATCATGGGAAATCTGTTGCGTATTTCTGTATTCCGTCCTATGATGACAGGAAGGTCGAAGCGGGCCCGCCGCGAGGCCGCGAGGCTCAAGATCGATCAATCCGTTGGGTCGAGCCCGCTGCGAGAGAGCGCGAAACGAAAGCAGGTGAAGGAGCTGAAACGACAGGACGACAGCATGTACGCCAACGCCGGCGCCCCGAGCCTCGAAGCGCGCCCCTGTCTGCGCGGGTTCGGAGCGCAACCTGGGAGGCGAGTTAAGCGAACGGAATTTTTTTTATTTTTTCGCGCGTAAGGCTTTGAAAAGTCCAGATTCGGCCAAAGGAATCCAACGAAATGCAAGCCTTTTTCCTTGGTTTTCCTTGGATCTCCTTGGAGGCAGATCGACCGGAAGTTGTATTCTAATGCTCGACGCTGTCGAACTTTCGCTTGTCGACCGGCGCGACATCGCGCAGCTGAACGGTCTCAGCTGACATCTTCTCGAGGGCGACCCTCGCCGCCACGTCGATATTGTGGATCAGATCGTCGATCTCGGCGTCGGTATGCAGGGGGCTCGTGGCCACCATGACCGTGCGGTTGAGGATCCCGAGCGAGCTTAAGCACATGTCCGGCGAATAGTCTTTCCGCAAGCCCTGGTTCTGCGGCAGGTTGAACGGGTTCAGCGCCGGATGGGCGGCTCCTTCATGCGCAAGGACCGAGTCCCACTGGGTGTAGGTGTGCCGGCCCGTCTTGCCCGAAATGACGCTCGGCTGCAGTTCGGTGAATCGGATGGCCGCCTCTTCGCTCGGCAGGAGATACATCACCTGCGTCGAGCACTCGTGCTCCGGGCTGTTCAAGGGCGTGGCTTTAAGACCGAGATTGCTGAGATGGCGGGTGCCGTCGAGGATGCGCCGCTTCTCGCTGCGCATCTTGTCGATCATGCCGTCGAGCCGGTCGAGCTGCGCGTTCAGCATCGCGCCCATGATCTCGGAAGCCCGCGCGCCGTTGCCGGCGAACGGCCTGATGCTGTCGCTTTTGCCCTGCCAGTAAAATCCGCAAGGGTCGATCGCGCAGCGCGCCCTCTCGGCGATCTTCGGGTCGCTGGTGGCGAGGCCGCCGCCTTCGCCGCTGGTGATGTTCTTGTAGTAGTTGAAGCTGAACGCGCCGGCGTGTCCGATCGAGCCGAGCTTCCGCCCCTTGTACGACCCGCCCACGCCCTGACAGCAATCTTCGAGAACCTGGAGATTGTGCTCGCGGGCTAGCCCCATGATCGCGTCCATGTCGCAGGTCGCGCCCCACATGTGGACGGGGATGATCGCCTTGGTGTGCGGTCCGACGGCGCCGCGAATGGCCTTCGGCGAGATCGTGATGGTCTCGTCGACGTCGACGATCACCGGAATGGCGCCCACCGCCAGAACCGCTGTCGCCGTCGCCATATAGGTGTGGGCCGGAATGATGACTTCGTCGCCTGGGCCGACGCCCATGCCCGTCAAGCCCGCCACGAGCCCAAAGGTCCCGCTGGCCGAAAGAGCGAAATGATCGACGCCGAGGTAGGCGGCGTAGCGCTTCTCAAAGGTCGCGCACTGGCCCTCTTCGCCGTACCGGAAGAGTTTGCCCGATCGGATCACCCGGGCGATCGCTTCGATTTCCTCCTCGCCGACGATATACATGGCGTCAACTCCTGGCGCGTCTCAAGCCCATCAGTAGCGGAACTCCGCGACGAAAAAAGCGCCAATCCCCGGCTTTTGCGGGGAGCCACTTTCGTTTCGCGCCGAGAGGCCGTCCGCCGCTTCGGCAGCCACCGGCATGCAGCGATTGGCGTCTTAAAGCGACACCTTCGCCCGCGCGGCGAGTTCGCCCACGATACCCCGGCGGAAGGCCAGCACGCAGGCGACGAACACGACTCCCTGGATAACAGTCACCCACTCGCCGAACTGGGCGAGATAGTTCTGCATCGCTACGACAATGAGGGCGCCGACCACCGGGCCATAGAATGTGCCCATGCCGCCGACCAGCGTCATCAGCACGACTTCGCCCGAGGTCGCGAACGAGACGTCGGTCAGCGACGCATTCTGAACGACCAGCGCCTTGGTTGCGCCGGCGAGCCCCGCGATGACCGCCGACAAGACGAAGGCCGCGAGCTTGTATTGCAGCGCGCGATAGCCGAGCGAGACGGCGCGCGGCTCGTTTTCGCGGATGGCTTTGAGGATCTCGCCGAACGGCGAATTGACTGCGCGCTGCACCACAAGAAAGCCAAACAGAAAGATCACCGCCACAAAGCAGTAGAGGATCCGGGGATTGCTGAGATCGATGAACCCGAGGGCCCGTCCTTGCGGGACCGCCTGGATGCCGTCCTCGCCGTGAGTGAACGGCGCCTCGACGCAGACAAAAAACACCATCTGGGAAAAAGCGACGGTGATCATCGCGAAGTAAATCCCGGCGCTGCGAATGGCGAGGGCTCCGGTGACGAACCCGAGGGCGGCGGAAGCAACGACGCCGACCGCGATCGCCGAGACGGGCTCCAAACCCCATACTTTGGCGGCATGGGCGCAGACGTAGCTCGCGAGCCCGAAAAACATCGCGTGCCCAAGCGACAGAAGGTTGGCGTAACCAATCAGGAGATTGAACGCGCAGGCGAACAGCGCAAAGCACATCGCCTGCATGACGAAGAACGGATAGGCGAAGAAGGGCGCCACCGCGATCAGGACGACCATGATCGCGAAGGCGATGGCGCTAACGCGTCGGTCCTCGCTCGTTATATCCGCCGGGGCGACTGAGGCCTCGATGTCCATATCAGGCCGCCCGTCCAAACAAGCCAGTTGGTCGAATCAAGAGGACGATCGCCATGATGACGAACACCACCGTATTCGACGCCTCCGGGTAGAACACTTTCGTCAAGCCTTCGACGACGCCAAGCACGAAGCCGGTCAAGATCGAGCCGAGGATCGACCCCATGCCGCCGATCACCACGACCGCGAAGACAACGGCGATGATGTCCGCGCCCATGCCCGGACGGACCTGGTTGATCGGCGCGGCCAAAACGCCGGCGAAAGCCGCAAGCGCGACGCCGAAGCCATAGGTGAGCGTGACCATGCGTGGCACGTTGATGCCGAAGGCGCGCACCATGGTCGGGTTCTCGGTCGCTGCACGCAAATAGGCGCCGAGTTTGGTCTTCTCGATGATGAGCCAAGTCGCGAAGCACACCGCGGCCGAGGCGATGATCACCCAGCCGCGATAGACGGGCAGGAACATGAAGCCGAGATTATAGGCGCCGGTCAGCTGTTTGGGGATCGCGTAGGGCATGCCCGAGGCGCCATAATAGTTCTGGAACAGCCCCTGAATGACGAGCGCGAGGCCAAATGTGAGGAGCAGGCTGTAGAGCGGATCGAAGCCGGCGAGCCGCTTGAGGAACAGGCGCTCGGTGATCGCCCCGATCGCGCCGACAATCAGCGGCGCGAGAATGAGGGCGAACCAATAATTGAGGCCTGTATATTGGAGGAGAAAATAGGCGGCGAACGCCCCCATCATGTAGAAGGCGCCGTGGGCGAAATTGACGATGGTCAGCATGCCGAAAATGACGGCGAGCCCGAGGCTCAACAGCGCATAGAACGAGCCGTTGATCAGGCCGATCAGCAACTGACCGAACAGCTCCGGCATGCTGATCGTGTGGCCAAACAGGTTCACGGGCCAATCCATCGTTCGACAGGCGTCATCACACCCCCAACGCCTCGTGCAGCCGGTCCATCCTGCCCTCCAATTCCGAGTTGGCGAAGGCGTCGATGATCCGGCCGTGCTCCATGACGAAGAACCGATCGGCCAGAGTCGAGGCGAAGCGGAAATTCTGCTCGACAAGCAGAATCGTGAATCCCTCGCGCTTAAGCTCCGCAATGGTGCGGCCGATCTGCTGGATGATGACCGGCGCGAGACCTTCGGTCGGCTCGTCGAGCATCAGAAAGCGCGCGCCGGTCCGCAAGATGCGCGCAATCGCGAGCATTTGTTGCTCGCCTCCGGACAGCTTGCCGCCGCCGCTCATGAGCCGCTCGCGTAAGTTCGGAAAGAGTTGGAAGATGTGCTCCACGCTCATGGCGCCGGCTTTGGCGATTGCAGGCGGAAGAAACAAATTCTCCTTGACCGAGAGCGAGGCGAATATGGCCCGCTCTTCGGGGCAAAATGCGACGCCGCATCGGGCGATGCGGTCGATCGAGAGGCCGATAAGCTCCTTGCCGCCGAATACGACCGAACCTGTCCGCTTGCGGACGATACCCATGATCGCTTTTAGCGTTGTCGTCTTGCCGGCTCCGTTCCGTCCAAGGAGGGTCACGACCTCCCCCTCCCGCACGTCGAGATCGACGCCGTGCAGAATATGCGATTCGTTGTACCAGGCCTGCAGGCCCTTGACGCTGAGCACCGTCTTATCCGCCGCGGCGGGCGCCATGGCCAGAGCCGCCTCAGCCATGCCCCACCCCGAGATAGGCCTGCTTCACCTCTTCGTTCTCCGACACCTCGCGATAGTCGCCCTCGGCCAGCACACGCCCGCGCGTCAGCACGGTGATGCGATCCGAGAGGTGGGCGACGACCTTAAGATTGTGCTCGACCATCAGGATGGTGCGGTTCGCCGCCACGCGGCGGATGAGATCGGCGGTGCGATCGATGTCCTCATGGCCCATGCCCGCCATCGGCTCGTCGAGCAGCATCATCTCGGGCTCGACGGCAAGCGTCGTCGCCAGCTCGAGGGCTCGCTTCCGCCCGTAAGAGATCTCGCCCGCCTTCGAATTGGCGAAGCCCGAAAGCCCGACGTCGTCGAGCAGCGCCAGCGCCCGGGGATTAAGCGGCTTGAGCGCAGA
Source organism: uncultured Alphaproteobacteria bacterium (assembly GCA_963753135.1). GTDB lineage: Bacteria > Pseudomonadota > Alphaproteobacteria > Rhizobiales > Beijerinckiaceae > Roseiarcus. Next base: position 22,019 of record CAVWBA010000015.1, read on the forward strand.
CTTGGAGCGCCAGAAGTCAAACAAGTCGCCGCGTTTTCTCTGCAGCGCAATGCGAACGTTCTCGAGCGCAGTCAGATGAGGGAAGACCGCGGAAATCTGGAAGGAGCGAACGAGCCCGAGCCGCGCGACGTCCGCCGGTTTGAGACTGGTGATGTCGCGCCCGTTGAAGGAAATGCGACCGCCGGTCGGGGCGATGAATTTCGTCAGCATGTTGAAACAGGTGGTCTTGCCAGCGCCATTCGGGCCGATCAGCGCATGAATCGTCCCCCGCCGGACGCGCAAAGAAACATCGCTGACCGCGCGGAAGTCGCCGAAGCTCTTGCTCAGGCCTTCGGTGACAAGAATGTCGTCCATGCTTATTATCGCCGCCGGCCGAGCGCATGCGGTTCCTCCCAGAAAGGCGAAAGTCTATCAAGCCGTTGGCGCGCCGCTTGTAAAGACTAAACACGAGGCCGCGGCCGCCTTGCGCCCCCTACTTTCGGCCAACCACGCGACTCTGCGATTAGGGCCCGTCGTCGAGGCGGCGATTGTGCAGCCGGCGCTCCCAGTCGAGCGCCTGGCGGACGATGTCATCGAGATTGTCGCGGCTCGGCTTCCAGCCAAGCACGCTCCTCGCCCGGTCGGCCTTGGCTACAATGGCGGCAGGATCGCCCGCCCGCCGCGCGGAGACCACGACGGGAAAATCAATCCCCGACACCCGTTTGACGACCTCGACGACCTCCTTGACCGTCTCTCCGTGCCCATAGCCGCAGTTGCACACTACGCTCGCGCCGCCGGCGCGCAGATAGGCGAGCGCGGCCAAATGCGCGTCGATGAGGTCGGTGACCTGGATATAATCGCGCACGCAGGTGCCGTCGCGGGTCGGATAGTCTTCACCGAAGATCTCGATCTTCGAATGGATTCCGAGCGCCGTCTGGACGGCGCGCTTGATGAGATGGGTGGCGTTGGGCGTCGACTGGCCAAGACGCCCCTTGGGATCGGCGCCGGCGACATTGAAGTAGCGCAACGCGACATAGCGGAAATCGTACGCCCTGGACGCGTCCTCGAGCATCCATTCGACCATCAACTTGGACCGCCCGTAGGGCGAAATCGGCGCAAGCGGCGCTTCCTCGGACACCGCTTCGGCTCCAGTCTCTCCGTAAACCGCCGCGGTCGAGGAAAAGATGAATGTCTTCACCCCGCCATTGACCGCCGCATTGATCAGGCTGCGCGCGTTCGAAACGTTATTGAGATAGTAGCCGAGCGGATCGCGGACCAACTCAGGCACGACGATCTTGGCGGCGAAATGAGCGATTGCATCGACGGCATGCTCCTTGATCAGGCGCGCGACGAGGTCGGCGTCGCCCATGTCGCCGACCACGAGCTTCGCGCCTTCGGGCACAGCCCAGGCGAAGCCCGTGGAGAGATTGTCGAGAACGACGACCGTCTCGCCGGCGTCAATAAGGCCCAGAGCCATGTGGCCGCCAATGTAGCCGGCGCCGCCGGTCACCAGAACGCTCATACGGCAAGCCCCCTTCTTGCTCGGCCCAACGCCGAATTAGCGAAAAAAAGCCGCGTAGAACGGCTTGGCCGGAACTGATAGTCGGATATCAGGATTTCGCCAGCCTCGCCTCCCTTCCAACCTCCATCAACCGGGGAACCAAGCATCCATGGACAAACCCATTCGCAAAGCCGTGCTGCCCGTCGCCGGTCTCGGCACGCGGTTTCTGCCTGCGACCAAGGCAATTCCCAAGGAGATGCTGACCGTGGTTGACCGGCCGATCCTTCAGCATGTCGTCGATGAGGCGCGCGAGGCGGGCATTGAGCATTTCATCTTCGTGACCGGGCGGAACAAGGCCGTCATCGAAGACCATTTCGATAACGCTTACGAACTGGAAGACACGCTCAAGCGACGGGGGAAGGAGCGTGAATACGCGGCGCTCATGGCCGATCTCCCTCCGGCCGGCGCGGCCAGCTTCACGCGCCAGCAGGCGCCGCTGGGCCTCGGCCACGCCGTCTGGTGCGCGCGCGAGATCGTCGGCGCCGAACCCTTCGCGGTCCTGTTGCCGGATATGGTCACGAGGGCTGGATCCGATGGCGGACGCTGCCTCGCCCAGTGCGTGGCGGCTTATGAGAGGCACGGCGGCAACATCATCGCGGTCGAAGAGGTCCCTCCCGCCGAGACCCATCAATACGGAATTGTCGGGGTTGGCGCTGACCACGGCGCCACTTTCGAGATCACCAAAATGGTCGAAAAGCCGAAGCAGGGAACGGCGCCTTCCAATCTGATTATTTCGGGACGCTACATTCTCCAGCCGGAGATTTTCCCAATCCTGGAGCAGGTCGAAAAGGGCGCTGGGGGCGAGATCCAATTGACGGACGGCATGATCGAACTCTCGCGCAAGCAGTCGTTCCATGGGGCGCGTTTCAACGGACGAACCTATGATTGCGGCTCGAAGCTTGGTTTTCTCAGCGCCAACCTCGCTTTCGCGCTCGACCGGAGCGATATCGCGCCCGGCCTTAAGGAGGTATTGCGCCAACTGGGCTTCACCGGGAAGGGCGGCTGACTGCGCCGCCGCCTGGTCAAGGGCCCGCCCAAGTCCGCGCTACGCTGAGCCCCTCAGCGCTCGCGACGTTTTCCAACTGGGCTCGCAAATGATAGATTGCGGAAGATGATTCAGGAACAGACCAGCGCCCTCCTGTCGGCGCTCCGCACCATCGCCAACGAGCGCAAGGGCCTGGAAGCCCTCGATGAGGCGGTGCGGACCCAGCGCGACGGCGGACTTGGGGCCGCGTTCTCGGAAGCGGTCAAGACGATCTCGGCCGCGCCCGGTCGGGTCATCGTGACCGGCATTGGCAAGTCCGGCCATATCGCGCGCAAGATCGCCGCGACCCTCGCCTCGACCGGAGAGCCTGCCTTCTTCGTCCATCCGGCCGAGGCTGCCCATGGCGATCTCGGCATGGTGCAGATCGGCGACGTTGTTCTGGCCATTTCCTGGTCCGGCGAGACGGCGGAACTGGCGGCGATCGTGACGTTCGCCAAGCGCTACGCCATTCCGTTGATCGCCATGACCGCTGAGGCCGACAGCACGCTCGGCCGCGAGGCCGATGTCTGCCTCACCATGCCAAGCGCGCCAGAGGCCAGCCCCAACGGTCTCGAAGCCCCGACTACCTCGACGACGATGCAGCTGGTCCTTGGTGACGCCTTGGCGATTGCGCTGCTCGAGGGCCGCGGGTTCACCGCCCTCGACTTCCGCGCCCTTCATCCAGGCGGCAAGCTCGGGGCGAAACTCAAGCATGTGCGGGAAGTCATGCATACCGGCGACCGCGTGCCGCGCATTGATGCGAGCGCTCGAATGGCCGAGGCGATCGTCGAGATGACGTCGAAGGGCTTCGGCTGCGTCGCCGTATTCGAAGACGGCGGCGCACTTGCCGGCATCGTGACGGACGGCGATCTGCGTCGGCATCTGAGGCCTAGTTTCTCCCTCGACACCCGCGTCGGCGCCGTGATGACCCGGCGCCCGCGCACGATCGCGCCGGATGCGCTGGTCGCGGAGGCGCTCGAGCTGATCAGCCACAAGATCCAGGCGCTTCTGGTCGTCGAGCGCGGCCAGGTGATCGGCATCGTGAACTTTCACGATCTCATGCGCGTTGGGGCGTTCTGAGGGACGGCTGAGAATTCGCGCTTGCCGCCCCCGTGATCGGTTTTGGACGCGAGGCAGCGTTTTCAATGACTTGGGCGCCTATTTCTGTCCCTCCGTAACTCCGTCCCTCCCCCTCCAACGAATTTAATTCGCATTTGATGCGTTAAATAATAAACAGCAGAGGAGCCGGGCGATGGTCGATAAGACGAGCCGGATCGGCGAGATCGTCGAGGTCATGCTCAACACATGGGACTTGCCGGCCGATTGCAACGAGGGCGAACTCTTCACCTACGCCGAGACGCTTTACGATCGGATCATAGCTGGAGACAGCAAGGATAAGCTCTACGCTTACCTTTCCGAGGTGCAAGTCGACCACCTCGAAATGGCGAAATCCGATGCGTTCAGGGCGATCGTCGATCGGGCGGTCGAAGTCGCAAGCCAGCCGAGCTAGCTAAGCGCCGGCGCGCATTTTCCTGAGCAGGCTGCTCCGGCAGGACCCTCTCCGCACTGTGTTATATTAGTCGGACACAGCCAGGCGCGCGTAGGCGCGCGCCAACGCGTTCGGGTTTTGCCGCCGACAGTCAAGGCTTCGAGATCAGATCTCAATCGAGACTAAATTTGAGATTCTGTGATGAAGCTCACAGTCTAATTTCAATCGTCGTTTATACTCGTGGCGTGGTGCGATCCAAATGGCGCCCGCGAGCGTTGCCGGTATCTTCAGGTAGGTATTTTTACCTATGGACAACGCGAATCAGCGGTCCGCAATCTCGATCCTCCGGGGACGTTGAGCACTAGGTCCGACTTCGAAACGCGCCATAAAAGGGAATTGCTTTTCTCCTTTACGAGTATGGAGCTCACCCATGTCTTTGATGTTTTCGGTCGCAGCGTCCGAAGGGCTTCGGCCCGATCCGGACGAGAATTCCGCCCCGATCGCGACGCTCGATCCAAGCGATGTCGTCAGCATCGATAAGACGCTCGACCCGTGGACCAAGGTTACGCTGACCAAAGCGGGGCTTCCCCTTGCGGGCTGGATTATCTCGGCGGACCTCATTCCGGTGCAGCAGGCGACCGTCAGGCTGTTCGATGAGCCGTTGGGGAGCCTCGTGCAGACGGTGACCGGCCGCATTGACGTCCTGGCGAAAGTCGCGACCTGGGCCAAGGTCAAGGTCACCCCGCCGGACGGATCGGCGTCCGCGGTCGGCTGGACCGAGGACGCAGGCTCGTCGCCAACGGCCCCGGATCCAGCCAAGCCCGCCCGTCCGCCTGCCGCCGACCCAGGAGCGGGGCCGACGCCGGCCCCGACCGACGACGACCTCGTGCTTGGGCCGAACGATCGCTATCGCGAGGCGCTGCTGCAAGCCCAATCCATCACCGGCATCGACGCGGCCGCGCTCGCGGCGCTCATCGACGCCGAGGCGGCCAAAATCGGCAGCGGCGCGGATGCAGGCGTCTGGGACGCCAAGTCGAGCAACGCCGCCACCAGCGCCGCCGGGCTGACGCAATTTATCGAGGGAACCTGGTGCGACATGGCCTGCCGTCCGGGAAAGCTTCTCAACAAGACCGCCCGCCAGAGCGGGATGGTCACAAGCGACAACCAGGTCACGCCCAATATGAGAAAGGCGTTGCTTGCCCTTCGTTTCGACCCAACCATGTCGATCGTCACCGCGGCTGAATATGGCTTCGACAACTTGAAAGCCCTGATCAAGGACAAGCTCGTCGACTCCAATGTTGGAGACGACGATCGAGCCTGGAACATTTATCTCGCCCATCATGAGGGGCTCGCGGGCGCGGAGCATTTCCTGCGCAACGATCAGGTCATTCCGTTCGACAAGTTGATCTCGCAAGTGGGGACGGCGCGGGCGAACCAGCTCGTGGTCGCCGCGGGCGGCGACGTCACCATCGCCTACCGCAAATGGCTGACTGACTTCATGGAGCAGAAGATCCAACCGTCGCGCTTCCGCATGGGGCATGCGCCAACCGGCAAGGTGATCGCTCCGGCCGCCCGGGCGCTGGGCAAGTTCCAGGGCGCGGCGATTGCGTTCGATACGCTCGCTGGCGAACGGCCCGACCTCGTTCTCGAAACGCAGCAGATCCTCTCGGACCTCGGCTATCTCGATCCGCCTCCCGACGGCTTCATGGGGCCGACGACGCGATGGGCGATCGACGAATTCTGCAAGCTGAACGGCCTTTCCACGACGGAGGGCTTCACCAAGGACATCGCCGCCGCCCTGTTGAGCCCGCATCAGCTCCTGCCCGAGATCCGCCCGAGCGGCCAATGGATCGACCGGATCCTCGCCTACATGCAGAACAAGAATTATTTCATCTGCCGCCACCCCGACTGTAAGAACATCGTCTATGTCGAGGGCGTTGACGCCGATGGAGCCCTCGACCCGCAAACGCCGAACGTGTTCGAGGACTTGAGAGTCGTTTTCTCGATTGGACCCGACGGCAAGCCGCTGATTCAGCCCTGGATCGCAACGACCGTGGCGGGCAAGCCCTACACGATGAATCCCATGAATCCGAAGGGCGCGGCCCGGATCGCGCTCGGCCAGTACAAGTCCTGGGCTGTCGGCACGCATGTGGGCCCCTCGGGAAACGATCCGCATGAGGCGCTGATCCAATGCGCGCCGATCGACGTATATCGCGACAGCAAGAAGGACTTCAAACGCGAGGGGCCGACCTTTACCGGCATTTTCGGCGTCAATCAGCATTGGGGCTACGATCAGCCGAAAGACGACATCGGCGCGGCGAGCGCCGGTTGCCTGGTGGGTGAGAAAAGGGACGGTCATCGGGCGTTTATGGCCGTGGTCAAGTCGGACCCGCGCTTCCGCGCCAACAATGCTTACAAGTTCATGACCGCCGTCATCCCTGGCCACGAAGCGCTCGCCCCCGTTGCCTGATCTCTGGCCAAAGCAACAAAAGCGAGCAAACGCCAGTCAATTCGTGCAAACGCTAGTAAATTGGCTAACGTTTACTAGCAATTATTTTTGCGAATCGGGGACTTTTCAATGGGTTACGGCCAATTCAAATAAGGATAAAGGATTCCTCTCCCCGTTCCATCCTGCCTCAGATGCCGCTATCCCTTGCATCTTGCTGTTTGTTCTTCGTCTATCTCTTTCCGTCTCTCCCCCGCTGTGGCCGCTGGGCTTGACCGCGACGCCATGAGGCCAAAGCCTGCGGCGCGAAGCTCCCGGCCGTCTCCAGGTGATAGACGCCGGTCGCTTTCATGCCGACACGCCGCACGCCCTCGGCCTTAAGGAGCGCGGTCAGCGCTCTTCGTTCGTGCGCGGCGTTGGCGCATTCCCGCGCGCCAACCTCGCCACGGCAAAGGTCAGCGTCGCCTTGGCCACATCGGTCCCTGCACATCGCGCACGAAGCGCGCCCGCCACCTTCTCCCGGGGGGAGAAGGGTAGCTCCTGCCTCCGGCCGCGCTCTTGCGCTAAAGATGCGGAGGGCCGCAGGCGCGGGCCCTCCATTGGTCACTGGCCCGCTCCGGGGCGAAGGCGGCCTGCTTACTCCGCCGCTATCTTGAGCGCAGGCTCGCTCCTGTAGACGAGGTCGAAGCGATCGAGGTTCATGACCTTCGCCCACGCCTTGGCGAAGTCCTTGACGAACTTCTCCTTCGCCGTCGGACGACCCATAGACCTCCGCAAGCGCGCGTAAGAGCGAGTGCGAGCCGAAGATGAGATCGACGCGCGTGCCGGTCCACTTGACTTCGCCCGTCTTCCGGTCGCGCGCCTCGTAGACCCCTTCCGCGCCCTGGGCGGGCTTCCACTCGGTGCTCATGTCGAGCAGGTTGACGAAGAAGTCGTTGGTGAGCGTTCCCGGTTTCTTGGTGAAAACGCCATTGGTCGACCCGCCGACGTTGGCGCCAAGCACGCGCAAGCCGCCCAGAAGAACCGTCATCTCCGGCGCACTCAGCCTGAGCAGCTGCGCCTTGTCGATCAGCGCCTCTTCCGGCGCCATGAACTCTTTGGCGCTGCGATAGTTGCGGAAGCCGTCGGACCGCGGTTCGAGCACGCCGACAAACTCGACATCGGTCTCCTCCTGCGAGGCGTCGGCGCGCCCCGGCGTAAAGGGGACCTTCACGTCATGGCCTGCGTCCTTCGCCGCTTTCTCGATCGCCGCTCCGCCGCCAAGCACGATCAAGTCAGCCAGCGAGACCTTCTTGCCGCCTTTGGCCGAGGCGTTGAAATCCTTCTGGATCGCCTCGAGCTTCATGAGCACTTTCTTAAGCTCGGCCGGATTGTTGACCTCCCAGTCCTTCTGGGGATTGAGGCGGATGCGCGCGCCGTTTCCTCCACCGCGCTTGTCGGAGCCGCGGAATGTCGAGGCCGAAGCCCAGGCGGCCGAAACCAGCTGAGGAATGGACAGGCCAGCGCCGAGGATCTTCGCCTTCAGAGCGGCGCCGTCCGCGTCGTCGATCGGCGGGTGGTCCGGGGCGGGGATCGGATCCTGCCAGATCAGCGTCTCCTTCGGAACGAGCGGCCCGAGATAGCGAATCTTGGGGCCCATGTCGCGATGGGTGAGCTTGAACCACGCCCGCGCGAACGCGTCAGCGAACTGATCCGGATGCTCGTAGAAGCGCCGCGAGATCTTCTCGTAAGCCGGGTCCAACCGCAGCGAGAGGTCGGTCGTCAGCATGGTGGGCAGCCGCTTCTTCGACGGATCGAAGGGATCGGGAACCGTGGCTTCAGCGCCTTTCGCGACCCACTGGTAGGCGCCGGCCGGGCTCTTCGTCAGTTCCCATTCATATTTGAAGAGATTGTCGAAGAAGTGGTTGCTCCACTTGAGCGGCGTCTGCGACCAGATCACTTCCGGACCGCCGGTGATGGCGTCCGCGCCGACGCCCGTCTTGTTCTTGCTCCGCCATCCGAGGCCCTGATCCTCGATCGCGCCGGCCTCTGGCGCTGCGCCGACAAAGGACGGATCGCCCGCGCCGTGCGTCTTGCCGAAGGTATGCCCTCCGGCGATCAGCGCGACCGTCTCCTCGTCGTTCATCGCCATCCGGAAGAAGGTCTCGCGGATGTCCTTCGCCGCTGCGACTGGGTCCGGCTTGCCGTTTGGTCCCTCCGGATTGACGTAAATTAAGCCCATCTGGACCGCAGCCAGCGGGTTCTGGAGCTGGCGCTCGCCGCTGTAGCGGGCATCGCCGAGCCAGGTTCCCTCGGGTCCCCAGTAAAGCTCCTCGGGCTCCCACACGTCCTTCCGCCCGCCGCCAAAGCCGAACGTCTTGAAGCCCATCGACTCAAGCGCGACGTTGCCCGCCAGAATCATGAGGTCGGCCCAGGAGATCTTCTGCCCGTATTTCTGCTTGATCGGCCAGAGCAGGCGACGAGCCTTGTCGAGATTCGCGTTGTCCGGCCAGCTGTTGAGGGGCGCGAAACGCTGCTGGCCGGCGCCGGCGCCGCCACGCCCGTCCGCAATGCGATAGGTGCCGGCGCTGTGCCACGCCATCCGGATGAACAAACCGCCGTAATGGCCGAAATCCGCCGGCCACCAGTCCTGCGAGTCCGTCATCACGGCGTGCAGGTCTTTGATCACCGCGTCGAGGTCGAGGCTTTCGAACTCCTTGACGTAGTCGAAATCCCCATCCAACGGGTCGGACAGGTCGGAGTTCCGGTGAAGGACGCTAACGTCCAGCGTGTTCGGCCACCAGTCGCGATTTGTGCGCGTTCGTGTCTCGCCGCCCGAGACCGGGCATTTGCTCTCTTCCGCCATGCTTTCCTCCACTGGTGTTCAGCTCATCGCGCCGTCGAAGATCCAAAGAGTGAACGGCGATCATAGCCCCCGCATATGGCGGTTCCGCGTCACCGCCATCCGTCCGGGCTTCGATAGACCCGGACGGAGGATAGGTCCAATCGATTGTCTCTTGACAAGCAATCGGCGGGACCGATCTTTGCCCCATGAACCTTCGGGACCTCGAATATGTCGTCGCAGTCGCCACTCATGGCCATTTCGGCCGGGCGGCGGCGGCGTGCAACGTCAGTCAGCCGACCTTGAGCGGTCAAATTCTGAAGCTCGAGGCCGAGCTCGGCCTTCGTCTGTTCGACCGAGAGGGCCGCGGCGCTCGCGTCAGCGACAGGGCGGCGACCGTGGTGGCGCAGGCGCGCGCGACGCTCGCGGCGGCGGCGGGTGTAAGCGCCGCGGCTCAAGCGGCGCGCGATCCCTTCGCCGGCGAACTGCGCCTTGGAATCATCACGACGGTCGCTCCCTACCTTCTGCCGATCGCGCTGCCGGCGCTGGCTGAGGCGCTTCCGCAAACGCCCCTCTATCTGGTGGAGGATCTGACCGACCGGCTTCTTGCGCGCTTGCGCGACGGCGCCCTCGAGGCCGCAATCATCGCGACCGACCCGCGGGACGCGAAGCTCGCGTCAATCGAGCTTTACGATGAACCTTTCTTCCTCGTCTTTTCCGGTCAGGCAAAAAAGAGCGCGCGCGGCTCGATCGGCGTCGAGGAGATCGATCCGAGCACCCTTCTTCTGCTGGCCGAGGGTCATTGCCTGCGCGATCAGGCCCTGGCGCTCTGTCAGGCGGCGGAGAGGACGGCGCTGGGCGCCGACGTCCGGGGAACGAGCCTCGAGACATTGCGGCATCTTGCTTCGGCCGGACAGGGGGCGACGCTCGCGCCCCTGCTCGCCTACGCCGATTGGCGACGCTCGGGCGCCGGGATTGCGGGCTTGAAGATCGTTGGTGACGGCGCGTCGCGGCTGGTTAGGCTCGTCTTCAAGCGCGGCTCGCCGCGCGAAGCTGCGCTCGAGGCGCTTGCGGCCTCGCTGCGATCGACGGCCGGCGCGGTATTGGCGAAGTGCTTGCGCGAAACCGAAAGAAATGAAGTGCGTCCGAGCGGCTGATGCTTGCCGAAGCACACTGCCCGCGCCGCCGTTTGCCCGCGCCTCAGAGACGCGACGCCGCGTTCGCTTGCGGTGGGTTGCGCCTGCAAAAAGGCTATGTTAGGCAACCCCGCCTTTCGGGCAGGCTCATGCCGAGCGCTCAGTTTTGAGCGCGCAATCGTCAAGAATTTCCGAGGTTCGCGGGAAGCCTTCGGGGAGGCGGGGCGGGCTTTTAGCGAGCGTCTTCTGGGGTGACAGGGTGGCAGAAGAAGACACGGTCGTTTCCGGCGTAGCCGGACGCTATGCGTCCGCCTTGTTTTCGCTTGCCCAGGACGAGCGCCAAGCCAAGTCGGTCGCCGACGCCCTGACCAAATTCGACGCGCTCATCGCGGAGAGCCCTGACCTGCAACGGATGGTGCGGAGCCCGGTGTTTTCGGCGGCCGACCAGCTCAAGGCCCTCGACGCCATCCTCGCCAAGGCGGAAATCAGCGGCGTCGCCGCGAACTTCATCCGGCTCGTGACGACGAAGCGCCGGCTGTTCTTCATCCGCGAAATGATCGCGGATTACCGCAAACTGTACGATGCGTCCCGAGGCGTGACGCGGGCGGAAGTCACCAGCGCCGCCCCCTTGACCGACGCAAATGTCGCCGCGCTCAAGGATTCGCTGCGCGCGGCTTCCGGCGGCCGGGAGGTCGCTCTCGACATGAAGGTCGATCCCTCGATCATTGGCGGCTTGATCGTCAAGCTTGGCTCGCGCATGGTCGACGGCTCGCTCAAAACCAAACTCAACGCTATTCGCCTTGCCATGAAAGAGGTCGGCTGATGGATATCCGCGCCGCAGAAATTTCTTCGATCCTCAAGACACAGATCGCGAACTTCGGCGCTGAGGCGCATGTCACCGAAGTCGGGCAGGTGCTGAGCGTCGGCGACGGCATTGCGCGCGCCTACGGCCTCGACAAGGTTCAGGCCGGCGAGATGGTCGAATTCGAGAACGGCACCCGCGGCATGGCGCTCAATCTCGAGAGCGACAACGTCGGCATCGTCATTTTCGGCGGCGACCGCGAGATCAAGGAAGGCCAGACGGTCAAGCGCACCGGCGCGATCGTCGACGTGCCGATCGGCAAGGAGCTTCTCGGCCGCGTCGTCGACGCGCTCGGCAATCCGATTGACGGCAAGGGTCCGATCAACGCCGAGAAACGCGCCCGTGTCGACGTCAAGGCGCCCGGGATCATTCCGCGCAAGTCGGTGAGCGAGCCGATGGCGACGGGCTTGAAGGCGATTGACGCGATGATCCCGATCGGCCGCGGCCAGCGCGAGCTCATCATCGGCGACCGTCAGACGGGCAAGACCGCCATCGCCCTCGACACGATTCTCAATCAGAAGCCGCTCAACGTCGAGGGCGCCCCTGAAAGCCAGAAGCTCTACTGCGTCTATGTCGCGGTCGGGCAGAAGCGTTCGACCGTCGCCCAGTTCGCCAAGGTTCTGGAGGAGCACGGCGCGCTCGAATATTCGATCATCGTCGCCGCCACCGCTTCGGACCCCGCCCCGATGCAATTCCTCGCGCCGTTCGCCGGCTGCGCGATGGGCGAGTTCTTCCGCGACAACGGCATGCACGCGGTCATCGTCTACGACGACCTCTCCAAGCAGGCGGTCGCCTATCGCCAGATGTCGCTCCTCTTGCGCCGCCCGCCGGGCCGCGAAGCTTATCCCGGCGACGTGTTCTACCTCCACTCTCGCCTGCTCGAGCGCGCCGCCAAGCTCAACAAGGACAACGGGTCGGGCTCGCTCACCGCGCTGCCGATTATCGAGACGCAAGCCAACGACGTCTCGGCCTACATTCCGACCAACGTCATCTCGATCACCGACGGGCAGATCTTTCTCGAGACGGACCTGTTCTATCAGGGCGTCCGGCCGGCGGTGAACGTCGGCCTTTCGGTTTCGCGCGTGGGCTCTGCAGCGCAGACCAAGGCGACCAAGAAAGTCGCCGGCAAGATCAAGGGAGAATTGGCGCAATACCGCGAAATGGCTGCTTTCGCCCAGTTCGGGTCCGATCTCGACGCGGTCACCCAGCGCCTGCTCAATCGAGGCGCGCGACTGACCGAACTTCTCAAGCAGCCGCAGTTTTCGCCGCTCAAGATGGAGGAGCAGGTCTGCGTCATCTACGCCGGCGTCAACGGGTTTCTCGACAAATTGCCGATCGACAAGGTCCGACCTTTCGAAGACGGGCTTCTGAGTTTCTTAAGGGCGAAGAACCCGGACATTCTGGAGGCGATCCGCTCCTCGGGCGATCTGACGAACGAGGTCGAGGCCAAGCTCAAGATGGCGGTCGAAGCCTATGCCGGGACCTTCGCCTAAAATGAGCAGCTTTCTCGCCGTCGCTGGACTTGAAGCGCGCGCTCGGGGGCGCTGAGCGATGCCGTCGCTAAAAGAGCTTCGAAACCGGATCGCCTCGGTCAAGTCGACGCAGAAGATCACCAAGGCCATGCAGATGGTTGCGGTATCGAAGCTCAGACGCGCGCAAGGCGCAGTCGAAAGCGCGCGTCCCTATGCCGAGCAGGTCGAAACGGTGCTGACGAATCTGGCCGGCGCGGCGACCGACGGCCAGGGTCCGCGGCTGCTCATCGGCAGCGGTTCGGACCAGACGCATTTGCTTCTCGTATGCACCGGCGAGCGGGGGCTGTGCGGCGCCTTCAACACCGCCATCGTGCGCCTCGCGCGCGAGAAGGCCAATTCGCTTATCTCGCAAGGCAAGACGGTCAAGATCCTTTGCGTGGGCAAGAAGGGTTACGATCAGCTTCGCCGCACGAATGAGAGGCAGATCCTGGAGCTGATCGACCTGCGCGCGGTGCGCACGATCACCTACGCGACCGCGAAGCCGATCGCCGAAAAGGTGATCGGCCTGTTCGACAACGGCGAGTTCGATGTTTGCACGCTGTTCTACTCGCGGTTCAAATCGGTGATTGCGCAGATCCCGACCGCCCAGCAGCTCATCCCGCCGGAGCTTGGCGCAAAGGATGAGAACGCGCCGGTTTACGACTACGAGCCCGACGAGGGAGAGATCCTCGCCGAGTTGCTTCCGCGCGCGGTCACAGTGCGCGTCTATCGCGGATTGCTCGAAAATCAGGCGTCGTTCTTCGGCGCTCAGATGAGCGCCATGGACAACGCCACCCGCAACGCCGGCGAGATGGTGAAGAAGTACACGCTTCGCTACAACCGCACGCGCCAGGCAATGATCACCAAGGAACTGATCGAGATCATTTCCGGCGCCGAGGCGCTCTGACCGGAACTCGGCGCCCGGAGCGCAAGAGACTTAAGAGGACGAAGACCAATGGCTAATATCGCGAACGCCACCGGCCGCATCTCCCAGGTGATCGGCGCCGTCGTCGACGTTAAGTTCGACAGCAATGTGAATCTGCCGCCCATTCTGAATGCGCTCGAGACGGACAACAACGGCCATCGCCTGGTGCTCGAGGTGGCCCAGCAGCTCGGCGAAGACACAGTGCGCTGCATCGCGATGGACATTTCCGAGGGCCTGGTGCGCGGCCAGGAGGTCACCGACACCGGCGGGCCGATCACGGTTCCCGTCGGCGAGGGCACGCTCGGGCGCATCATGAACGTGATCGGCGAGCCGGTCGACGAAGCGGGGCCGATCAACATGGAAGAGCGCCGCGCGATCCATCAGCCAACCCCCTCCTATGTCGACCAATCGACGGAAGCCCAGATCCTTGTCACCGGCATCAAGGTCGTCGATCTGCTCGCGCCTTACGCCAAAGGGCGGCAAGATTGGCCTCTTCGGCGGCGCGGGCGTCGGCAAGACGGTGCTCATCCAGGAATTGATCAACAACGTCGCCAAGACCCACGGCGGCAATTCCGTCTTCGCCGGCGTCGGCGAGCGCACCCGCGAAGGCAACGACCTCTATCACGAGTTCATCGAATCGAAGGTCAACGCCGACCCGCACCATCCCGATGAGAACGTCAAATCGAAATGCGCGCTGGTGTTCGGCCAGATGAACGAACCGCCGGGCGCGCGCATGCGCGTCGGCCTGACGGGTCTCACCGTCGCCGAGCATTTCCGCGACCAGGGGCAAGACGTGCTCCTGTTCATCGACAACATCTTCCGCTTCACCCAGGCCGGTTCGGAAGTCTCCGCGCTTCTCGGCCGCATTCCCTCGGCGGTCGGCTACCAGCCGACACTCGCGACCGACATGGGCGCGCTGCAGGAGCGCATCACCACGACGACGAAGGGGTCGATCACCTCGGTGCAGGCGATCTACGTCCCCGCGGACGACCTGACCGACCCGGCCCCGGCGACCTCGTTCGCCCACCTTGACGCGACGACCGTGCTGTCGCGCGCGATCTCGGAGAAGGGCATTTATCCGGCGGTCGATCCCTTGGACTCGACCTCGCGCATGCTGAGCGCGGCCATCGTCGGCGAGGAGCACTATAACGTCGCCCGCCAGGTGCAGCAGGTGCTGCAGCGCTACAAGGCGCTGCAAGACATCATCGCGATCCTTGGCATGGACGAACTGTCCGAAGAGGATAAGCAGATCGTCGCGCGGGCGCGGAAGATCGAGCGGTTCCTTTCGCAGCCCTTCGACGTGGCCGCCGTCTTCACCGGCACGCCCGGCGTGCAGGTGAAGATCGAGGACACTGTCAAAGGCTTCAAGGGCATCATTGAAGGCAAGTACGACAATCTGCCCGAGGCCGCCTTCTATATGGTCGGCACGATCGAGCAGGCGGTCGAGAAGGCCAAGAAGCTGGCGGCGGAAGCTTAAAGATCGTCGCGTTCGGGGAAGGCCCATGCCTACGACGTTCCACTTCGAGCTCGTGTCGCCGGACAAGATGCTGTTCAACGGCTCCGCTCAGGCGGTCCTGGTGCCGGGCGCCGAGGGCGACTTCCAGGTGCTGAGCGACCACGCGCCGGTGATGACCGCGATGCGCCCCGGCGTAGTCGGCATCGACGATGCGGAGGGCAAGCACAGCCGCGTCTTTGTCCGCGGCGGTTTTGCCGACGCGAGCAAGGCGGGCCTGATTCTGCTTGCGGAGACGGCCATTCCGTTCGAGGACTTGAATGCCGATATGCTCGGGCAGGAGATCCAGAACGCGGAGGAAGACCTCGCCGACGCGACCGAAGATGAGAAGCGCCTGGCCCAGGAGAAGGTCGACCGCTTGCGCGAGCTCAAGGACGCAATCAAGCTCTAGGCCCGAGCGGAGCTCCCGAGCGCTATCCGCGGTCCTCGCCTCGTGCTGTTATGACCCGCGAAGACTATGACGCCTTTTGCAGGAGCCTGCCTCACGCGACCCATGTCGTCCAATGGGGCGACGCCAGCGTCTGGAAGATCGGAGGCAAGGTCTTCGCCATTGGCGGATGGTTCGAGGGACATGAATTCGCCGTGACGTTCAAATGCTCCGAGACGAGCTTCGCGATCCTGAAAGAACTGCCAGGCGCGCGCCCCGCGCCCTATCTCGCTTCCCGCGGATTGTCGTGGATCCAGCGCTTCGACGCCCGCTCCCTCAGCGACCATGATCTCAAGCAATATATGCGGCAAAGCTACGCAATGATTCTTGCCGCGCTGCCCAAGAAGACCCAACGCGCTTTAGGGGCGCCTGCCTCGCAATGACCGCCGTCACGCCTTCCGATATCCGATCCGCCCATGCGCGAATCCGCGGCCATATCCGCCGCACGCCGATCCTCGACACGGCTTCGCCGATCGATGGCCGCGCCGCCGCTCTCCCTCAAGTTCGAATGCCTCCAGGCGACAGGATCGTTCAAGGCGCGGGGCGCTTTCCATAACCTCCTCACGCGGCCGACGCCTGCGGCCGGCTGCGCCACGGCCTCAGGCGGCAATCATGGCGCCGCCGTCGCCTTCGCCGCCCAAAAGCTCGGGATTCGCGCCCGCGTCTTCGTGCCCGAAATCGCGACGCCTGCCAAGGTTGCCAAGATCAAGGCCTACGGCGCCGAGGCTGTTATCGGCGGCGCCTCGTATGCGGTGGCTCAGGAACACTGCGACGCCTATGTCGCCGAGAGCGGCGCGCTCTTGATCCATCCGTACGATGCGGTCGAAACGGTCGCGGGCCAGGGGACGGTCGCGCTCGAGTGGGAGGAGGACCTCGAACGGGCCGGGCTCGAGAAGCTCGACACGGTTCTCGTCGCGGTCGGCGGCGGCGGGCTCATCGCAGGCGTCGCCGCCTGGCTTCAAGGCCGCGTCAAGGTGGTTGGCGTCGAGCCGGAAGGCTCGCGCGCGCTGCACGCCGCGCTGGAAGCGGATAGACCGGTCGATGTGACCGTGAACTCGCTCGCCGCCAATTCGCTCGGCGCGAAACGCGTCGGCGAACTCGATTTCGATATCGCCAAGAGCTTCGTGAGCGGCGTCGTGCTGGTCAAGGACGCAGCCATCATTGAGGCGCAGCGCCGTTTATGGGCGGATCATTCGATCATCGCCGAGCCAGGCGGCGCCGCGGCCTTCGCCGCCATCGCCAGCGGCGCCTATCTACCGCAACGTAATGAGCGGGTCGGCGTTCTCGTCTGCGGCTCCAACGCCGATCTCGCAGCCTTCGCAAAGATGGTCGCTGCTGGAGCGGCGCCCTGACCCGGAGCCTGCGGGGTGAACGCGTCACGGGGTCGTTGCAACAGTAAGGCCACAATACACGGGTGGGCGGTTGGTCTTGCAAAAAGAACTTGGCGGCTGCAAGTTTGCTCGTTGGTCCTCCGTTCGGAGGTGTTGGCTACTTAAGTCTCGTTATGAGGATGCTGGTCAAGAAATGGGAGGGAACTCAATGCCGACCCGCGGTCTCACCACAGGTGAATTGGCGATCCTAGATTTTGTGTTTTATGATACGATTGATTTTGAGCAGCACGAGATCACAACGAACGACAAGAATGTCGGCGGTAGAGACAATAGTGTCACTTATAGTGACACGCCTCACTATTCTAATCAGATATGGTGCCCGGACTTTAGCGATCCCCGAGCGGACACGTGGGTGTTTGTTCACGAATTCGGCCATGTTTGGCAGTATTATTATGGTGTAACGCCAATCAACGGCTGGATCTACGGGGCGATCAAGTATGGTCGTGATTATGTAGATAAGATGTACCCGTATGATCTTACAAAATATAAGCGATTTAAGGATTATAATATCGAGCAACAAGCATCGATCGTTGCCGATTATTGGGCGGTGAGTTTTTCAAGGCCGGCGCTTCATTGCGTGAAACCGAAATCACCGAAAGATTCAGATTACTGGGACTTGATGATCCAGGTTCAACATGCCGAAAAACCTCCTTCACTTTAAGGCCAATCGCAACGCCACTCTGAATGGGCAGGCCCGCGAGCGTCTGCTCGAGCTTATGGACCGGCGTATGCCTGTCTCACAGTCGCCGCGGCGGGACCGATGCGTCGGGCTCCTGAAGACTTGGGGACGCTGCGGCGGTCGCACGGCTCAGGCCAACGGAAAGAATTTCGTCAAAACATAGATCCACACGATGAGCGTGCCGATCGAGAGCAATGTCGTCAGTGAGATGGTCGCGGCGACGGTCGGCTCCTCGCAGTGGTATTCGCCGGAAAGGATGTAGACGGTCTTGGCGGTCGGAACCGCTGCGCAGACGACGGCCGCGATGAGATAGAGCGGTTCCAGCCTGAGCGCGATCGAAAGGCCAAGGACGATCAGCGGCATCAGCCAGAGCTTGACTGCCGCGAGCGCGGCCGAGCGGCCAATATTGGACCGCAGGCCTTCGATCGACACGCCAAGGCCGATGGCGAAGAGAGCGCAAGCGGTCAATGCGTCCGCCAAGATTTGGAGATAGGCGTTGACCGCTCCTAGGCATGGGAACGCCCGCCGCGGCCCAGGCGACCCCGATCAAGGTCGACAGCACCATCGGGTTCAGGATCACGTGGCGAGCGAGCTTGCCCGGCGCAAAGACAGGTCCGCTGGACCCATGGGGATCAAGCTCCTGCATGAGCACAGCCGCGGGGAACATGACCACCGCGACGAACACCGTCGCGATCGCGGCGGGCAACACCGCTCGCGCCCCGTAAGTCGCCTGGAGGACCGGAAGCGCGACAAAGCCGGTGTTCGTCATCGAGGCGGCCCATCCCTGCATGGCCGCCCCCGCAAGCCCGTGGCCGCCGAATGCGCGCAACGCGGCAAAGACGATCGCGAAGCACATGAGGGAGCCGCCGCCGAACGCAACCAGGAAGCGCCATGCGAGGAGGGATCGCGCCGGCTCATGCGCGATCGTGACGATCAAGAGCGCCGGCATCGCGACGTTATAGGCGAAGTGGATCAAGGCGTCGCTGAGGTCGCGGGAGACATATCCCAGATAGCCGGCGAGCCATCCGGTCACGATCACCGCGAACACCGGCAAGATGAGATCGGCGACTTGCATTTGTCTCAAGCCCGAGCGGATGGGCCTTCCGCTCTTGAGTTTACGCGCCAGGCAGGCGCGGGGATGGACTCTCTCCTAACGCCTCGCCAGAACTTCGCGCACGCGCTCAACCAGCTCCGCTTCCGGCGCGGGAGAATTGGGCGCGCTGGCGCAATTCCAGATAATCGGCGCGGTCCTTGGTCGTCTTGGCGAGCTCGGCCCCAAGGTTGAGATCGCGGATCGTGACCTGCGGACCGCCGGAAGCGTTGCGCTCGTTCGATCCCTGGATCACCGCGACGCGGCTCCTGCGCCGGTCCGCATATTTGAGCTGCGCGTTCATGCCGCCCGAGCCCAGATAGAGTTCGGCCGCGATCCCAGCCTGGCGCAAGCTCGCGACGAGCCGCTGATAGTTCCTCAGCGACTCAGCGTCGCGATCGAGCGCGAGCACGACGACGGGGCCGGGAGTCTCGGCCGCGGCGACGATCGGGCTCTTGATCGCATGCAACGCCGCCAGCAGTCGCGAGACGCCGATCGAAAAGCCGGTCGCTGGGACGGGCTCCTCGCGGAAGCGGGCGACGAGCCCGTCGTAGCGCCCGCCGCCGCCGACGGAGCCGAACCGGACCGGCCTGCCGGCGTCGTCCCTGACCTCGAAGGTGAGCTCCGCCTCGAAGACGGGACCGGTGTAATATTCGAGCCCGCGCACGACTGATGGGATCGAATACAACCCGATCCTGACGAAACCCCGCCGTCTCGCACATTAGGAGCAAAGCCGTCGAGCTCCTCGATGCCTTCACCTAGAAAACTCGAACTTTCGCGCGCGCGCCGGCTTACATGCCTTGCGACCTCTTTGAGCTTCTCCTTTCCATCTTGCCCACTCGCGGTGAGGCAGGAGATTACTAAGTTCGCGCTTGGTTCATCGAGCCCCGCACCCTTGGTGAAATCGCCGCTCTCGTCCTTGCGCCCAGCCCCCAGCAACAGGCGCACGCCCTCGACGCCCAGCCGGTCCAGCTTGTCGATCGCCCGCATGACCGTGAGCCGCCGTCCCGCGTTGGAGTCGCCGCCTAGGCCGATCGCCTCCATCACGCCATCGAGCACCTTGCGGTTGTTGACCTTGATCACGTAGTCGCCGCGCTTGATGCCCAGCGCCTCCAGGCAATCGGCGGCCATCATGCAGATTTCCGCATCCGCCGCCGGCGATGACGCGCCGACGGTATCGGCGTCGAACTGCATGAACTGGCGGAAGCGCCCGGGCCCCGGCTTCTCGTTGCGGAACACCCAGCCGGCGCGATAGGAGCGATAGGGTTTCGGCAGCTTCTCGTAATTCTCGGCGACATAGCGGGCGAGCGGCGCCGTCAAGTCATAGCGCAGCGACAGCCATTGCTCGTCGTCGTCCTTGAACGAGAAAACGCCCTCGTTCGGCCGATCCTGGTCGGGCAGAAACTTGCCGAGCGCGTCGGTGTATTCGACGAACGGCGTCTCGACCGCTTCGAACCCATAGAGCGCATACACCTCCCCGATCTTGGCCATCATCGAGGCGGCGGCGGCGAGATCGAGGGCGTCGCGATCTGCAAATCCGCGCGGCAGCGTCGCGCGGGCACGGGGGGAAACGTCGGCGGTATCGGTCATCGCCGCTCTATATCCGGCAAAGGCCCCGGCTAGAAGAGGTTCGCGGCGACGTTGATGGTCAGCGCCAGGATGATCGCATTGAAGAAGAAGTCGGCGACGCCTTGAATGACGACGATCCGCCGCATCCGCTTCGACGTCACGTTGACGTCGGAGGAAGCGAAGGTGCAGCCGATGACGAAGGCCTGATAAAAGAACTCCATCCAGTCCGGCTGGGGGCAGCTGGGAAAGTCGAGGCCACCTTGGATCCCGCCCTTATGGGGCTGGAAATAGACGCCCGCGTAATGCAGCGCGAACATCGTCTGCAGAAATGCCCAGGCGCTGAGCACCGTCGCGCCGACCAGCGCCAGATGGCCGGCTTTCGGCCAGCCACTCAAATTCTTGACCGGACCAAGCTCCCACACGATCGCAGCCATGGCCGCGAGAGACGCGACAATGCCGAGGGCGACCAGCATCGACTGGTTTTCGTCCTCCGGCATCGCCTGAACGCGGGCGTCGCGCCTCCGGTCCATGACCATGTGCAAAATCATGAAGAGGAACGCCCAGGCGCCGACATTCCAGGCGATCAGGAGGCGCGTCGCTTCGCGGATCTCCACCCCGAGCTGCAAAGGAATGTAGGCCGCGACCATCAGGATCGCTCCCGCCAGGAGACGAGGCCGATGTGCAAAGGTGGCAAGAAAGCCGGAGGGCGGCCTGGCGGTTGGCTGTCGCGGAACCGGGCGGCGGCGGTTTTCGTGGTCCGGGCGCCTTGTCGGCTCGTGGCGAGGACGGCGGCTTGGGCATGCGAAAGCCGTTTCGTTTGAAATGGCGCCTGCCTTGCCCGACGCGGCGGCGAGGGTCAAGCGGCTAACCGCGCTTCCCTTTTCGGTGTTAGAGAGGGTCATGCGAAGCGTGGCGCCCTTAAAGCAGAGCAGCGCCGCGATCTTGTTCGAGGGAGGGCTTGGCCCCATGAGTTCGGACCCCGGCGACCCTGACGACGAGGCCGCGGACTTGCGCGCGCGGCTCGATCGGTTGTCCAGCGAACTGAAAGGTCGGGCTGCTTCGCGTCGTGCTTCCGAGCCGAAGCCTGCGCCAAAAACGGACGGGAGCGCCGCGGGGTCGGCGATGTCGCTTGGCTTGCGGGCCGGCAGCGAGTTCGTCTCTGCAGTCATCCTCGGTTTGGGGATCGGCTGGGTTCTCGACCGGGCGCTTCACACCAATCCTGCGTTTCTGATTGTATTTTTCCTGCTCGGCGTGGCTGCGGGGATCTGGAACGTGATCCGGCTGACTTCGCCAAAACGGCCTCAATGAAGCGCGATTCGCCCTTGTCTCGCGCAAACTCGCCGGATAAAGACGTGCGGCGCTCGGCTGGTCGAGCCGAACGGGACGACGCCTCGTTGGGGGGGCGCGGAGCCGCTGCCGGGACGCTTCCGCGTCAGAGCGAGGCGGACGACGACGAGGACTAGAGGACGTGGCTACAGAGTCGGGACCGGCGATCAATCCGATCGAACAATTTGGCCTGCACCCCGTCGTCTCGATTCAGGTCGCGGGCCACGATGTCTCCCTGACCAATTCGGGCCTCTTTATGTTGCTCGCGGTCGCGCTCACCTGCCTTTTGGTCGCAATCGGCGGGCGAGGGGATTCCGGCGTGCCGGGACGTCTGCAGGCGCTGGCCGAAATGTCCTACGAGTTTGTGGCCGGCATGGTGCGCTCCTCCGCCGGCGAGGCGGGGATGCGGTTTTTCCCGTTGGTCTTCTGCATCTTCTTTTTCGTTCTGCTCGGCAACTTGCTCGGCTTCATTCCCTACTCGTTCACCGTGACAAGCCAGATCGTCATCACCGCCGCGTTGGCGCTGATGGTCTTTTTCACCGTCGTGATCTTTGGGATCAAGGATCACGGAGTGCAGTTCTTCAAAATATTCGTGCCGCCGGACGTGCCGATCTATATCCTTCCTTTGGTGGTGGCGATCGAAGTTTTTTCCTTCTTCGTGCGCCCGGTCAGCCATTCGGTGCGCTTGTTCGCCAACATGCTCGCCGGCCACATCACTCTCAACGTCTTCGGCGCCTTCGTCGTCATGCTGCTCGGGGCCGGCGCGCTGCTCAAGGCGTTCGCGGTGCTGCCCTTCTTGATGACGATCGGGCTCTTCGCCCTCGAGCTGCTCGTCGCCTTCCTGCAAGCCTACGTGTTCGCGATGTTGACTTGCATGTATCTCAACGACGCAGTCCACCCCGGCGGGCACTGACCTTCCGATCAATCGCAAAAGCTTGAAGAGACGTCATAAGGAGTCACGAATGGAACCGCATGAACTCGCCATCGCCGCCAAATATGTCGGCGCCGGCCTCGCCGCGATCGGAACGGGGGCGGCCGGCATCGGCGTCGGCACGCTGTTCGGCCAGTTCCTGAATGGCGCGCTGCGCAATCCGTCGGCGGTTGAAGGCCAGTTCGGCCGGCTGATCTTCGGCTTCGCGGTGACCGAGGCGCTCGGCATCTTTGCGCTCTTGATCGCGTTCCTGTTGCTGTTCGCGGTGTGACGAGCCAGAGTTCGGCTCGCTTTACGAGAGGGCGCTTGGCGTGGCCACTACGGATTTGAGCGGGGGAAGTGCCGACTCCGACGCGACGCAGACGCAAGTCGGTCAGGAAGGAGGCGCGCATTCGAATTTTCCGCCGTTCGACCCCGGCACGTTTCCCTCGCAACTCGTCTGGTTCGCGATCGCCTTTGGGTTCCTCTATTGGTACTTGTCCAAGCGGGGCCTGCCGCAGCTTGGGGCGGTGATCGACGCCCGCAAGGCGCGGATCGCGCGCGACCTCGACGAAGCGACGGCGATGCAGCAGAAGGCCGACGCCGCGGCGGCCGCTCACGAAAAGACATTGGCCGAGGCGCGCGCGAAGGCGCAGAGCCTCGCCCAGGCCGCTCGTGACGCAGCCGCGGCCGATGCGCAGGCCAAGCGACAGGCCCTCGAGGACGAGCTTGCGGTCAAGCTCGCGGACGCCGAGCGCGAGATCGCCAGGATGCGCGCCGCCGCCATGGCCAACGTCGCCGACGTCGCGCGGGACGCCGCGGGGGCGATCGTCGAGCGTCTTGGAGGACGTCCGGCGGATCCATCGTCGATCGCCGCGGCAGTCAATTCTGTGAGTCGCTAAGCGGAGCCGCATGATGGAGTTTGGTGCGGAATTCTTTGTCCTTCTCGGCTTCCTCGTCTTCGTCGGGGTTCTGATCTATTTTGGCGCCCACCGGATCGTGCTCAAAGCGCTCGACGCGCGTGGCGAAGCGATCGCGGCCGAACTGGCTCAAGCCGCGAAGCTCTGCCAGGAGGCGACGGCGCTGTTGGCGAGCTTCGAGAAAAAGTCTCAAGAAGCCGAAGCGAACGCAGCGGCCATTGTTGCCGAGGCGCGCGCTCAAGCCGAGCAGCTGAATCTTGAGGCCGCCGAGCGGTTGAAGGAATTCGTCGCGAGGCGCACCAAACAAGCCGAGGTCAAAATCGCGCTCGCCGAGGCTCAAGCTGCGGCCGAGGTTCGCGCCGCTGCGGCTGACCACGCCGCCAGGGCGGCGGAGATCGTACTGACCGACCAGATGAAGGGGTCGGCCGGCGCTGATCTGGTGACGCACGAAATAGGCGAGATCAAGCGCCGGCTCTCTTGAGGCGATGGGGGCGCTGGGGTCACGCCCGACTTGATTTGCGGGGCCGGGCGGCACGGCCGCGGTCCTGAGCGCTGGCTTGATTTGCCGCGCGCCGGGCGGCATTGTGGTTGACCCGAGCGGCGCGCGCCGGGGATCTTATAGCAAGGGGAGCAACGGCGTTGCAGAGAGCGGTCTTCGGTCTCATAGCCTTTTTTCTCCTCGTTCCGCTTGCCTGGGCTGGGGGCGGTCCGGCGCAGCTCAACCTCTACGATACGCCGGCTGAGGCGCGCTGGGCGCCGTTTTTCGACGACATGCCGCCTTGCGACAACTCCGGCGTGCTGTCGACGATCAGCGGCCGGTTCGCCGGAACGCAGCGCGAATTTTGGAATTCCAGTCTGGCGATCGCGGGCTTCGAGCGCGTGCGCGAAATCGGCTTCCGGTCCAACGGTCTTTCCTACATTCCCCGTCGCTATTGCATCGCCCGCGCCGCAATGACCGATCAAAGGCAGCGGACCGTCGCCTACGCCATAGGCACGCAGCTCGGCATCATCGGAAACACATGGGGCGTGGAGTGGTGCGTTGTTGGCATCGACCCGACCCTTGCCTACGCGCCTGATTGCGAGGTCATCAAACCCATCCTCGAGCGCGAAATTGGCAAGGCGAAGTGGCTTGCCGAGTATGGCGTCAAGAGAGGCTACTGATCGGCGCCAGACAGCGGCCGGAGACGTCAGAATGCGGCGTTTGGCGCTCGGGTTAGCCTGGAGTTTGGCGTTCGCCTCAGCTCAGACGCCTTTTGTGGCCGTCGCGCAGACCGCCTCTTCCACGCCGCCCGTCGCGACGACACAGTTCGACTATTACGTGATGACGCTCTCATGGGCGCCTGGCTTCTGCGATCTCGGCGGAAAGGAGACGTCGTCGCCAGAATGTGCGGAAGGCTCCGGCGACGGCTTCGTCGTCCACGGCCTGTGGCCGAATAACGAATATCGTCCGAACCCCGAGTCTTGCTTGGGCCACGACGCCACGCCTGCCGATCTCGACGATGAGCACGGCGTCTATCCAAACGATCGCCTTGCGGCCTATGAATATCGCAAGCATGGAACCTGCACGGGCCTTAGCCCGCACGACTATTTCGCCACCGTGCGCAGCGTGCGATCGCGGCTGAAGATTCCTCAGGCGTTCCAGGCGACGAGTGAGGAATTGCACATGGCGCCAGAGGAGATCGAACAGGCGTTCATGACGGCCAACCCCAATCTGCGTCCCGACAACATGGCGGTCAGCTGCAGCAACGGCGAACTCGTCGACGTGCGCTTCTGCCTGGCGAAGGATCTCTCGTCTTACGCCGTTTGTCGCAAGGTCGCGCGCCACACCTGCCAACGGAGATCGATCATGGTCGCTCCGGTGCGTTGAACATTCTGTTTTAAGCGCGCTGCGCCGCCGCCGTCAGGGCTCGGTGCGACGCCGAGGGCTCGCCTGCACACTGGTTAAAGAATCCTTGCCAAGTCTGTCCGGAATAGCGTCCAGCGTGTTATAAGGGATATTGGTTTGCGTTGAGTAGGAGTTTCCATGGCCCCCCCGCGCCCCTACTGGAAGGGATATCTCAAGCTTTCCCTCGTCTCGTGCCCGATCGCGCTTTACACGGCGACTTCGCCGGGCGAGCGGGTCGCCTTCCGGCAAATCAACAAGAAAACCGGCAATCGCCTTCGTCAGCAACTGGTGGACGAAGGGACCGGCGAACCGATCGATCCCGACGATAAAGGGCGTGGCTACGAAGTCGATAAAGGCGTGTACCTGCAGGTCGAGGACGAAGAGCTCGACTCCATTGCGATCGAGAGCAGCCATACGATCGACATCGATAGCTTTGTCCCCAAATCCGAAGTGGACGAACGCTATATCGACAGCCCCTACTATCTGGTTCCGGAGAACAAGGTCGCGCTTGAGGCGTTTGCGGTCATCCGCGACGCCATGCTCGGCAAGGGCATGGTCGCGTTGGGTCGGGTGGTCCTGTCCAAGCGCGAGCGCGTGATCATGCTCCAGCCGCGGGGCAAGGGCCTGCTCGGCGCGACGCTCAGATACCCTTATGAAGTTCGGGACGAGGCGATTTATTTCGGCGACATCGGCGAGGTCAAAATTCCGAGGGATATGCTCGCTCTCGCCGAGCATATCCTTGAGAGCAAGGCGGCGACGTTCGATCCCACCCAGTTTCACGATCGCTATGAGGAGGCGGTCGTCGCCATGCTGAACGAGAAAAGGGCCGGGGCGCCAATTCCCAAGCAGCGGCCAATGCCGAGGATCGTCGCTGGCACCGATCTGATGGCCGCGCTCAAGCAGAGCATCGAGAAAGCCAAGGAGGAGGCGCCGAAGGCAGCCGCCAAACAGCCGGCGCCGGCGGCCACAACCGCCGCGGCAAGGCCTGCGGCAGCGCCCAAAGGCAAGCGGACTGCGAAGGGCAGTCCGGATCAGCGCGAGATGCTGTTGCCGATCGCCGGCGGCGCGCCCGCGAAGGAGGCCGGCGCGTCCGCCAAAGAAGCGTCGGAGAAACAGACGGCGCAAAAGCCTGGGCCGCGGAAGAAGGCGGGTTAGTCTCTCCCTTTCGGCTTGAATTGGATTGCCTATCGCGGCGCGTGAGCCGTCATCGGGGGACGCCATGATGCGATCGGGCCTCGCGCTCAGCCTGTTGCTCCCGCTCCTTGGCGTCGCGCCTGCGCTTGGCCAGCAGGTGAAAATCGCCGACGGCCGGGCAATCGCGATGCGGGTGTGTGCGATGTGTCATGTTGTGGCCGATGATCAGGCGGTCGCGCCGACATTGAAGCCGCCCGCGCCGAGCTTCGCCGACATCGCCTCCCGGCCCGAGGTGACCGAAGCGTTCTTACGCGATTTTCTAACGAAGCCTCACGGCCAAGCGCGCGCCTTAAGCGCCATGCCCGGCTTTGTGATGCCGAGCTATCAGGCCGACGCGGCAATTGCCTATGTCATGAGCCTGAAGCCGAGGTAGCGACAGCTACTCGGGCGGCACGACCCCCTTCTTGAAGATGAAGCAGCCGTAGAACCGACGTTCGCCGGTGGGGACGATGGCGAAAGCGTTCTTCGCGCGCTCATAGAAGGCGAAACGTTCGACGCCAAGCAGGGGCACATGCTTGCTCGCCGCCCGGTCGACCGCTTGCTGAACCTCGCGCTGCACCGGCGGCACGGCGTCCGGATCGCCGACGATTTCCATGCGGCAGGCAGGGTCGGGGACGAACGTGTCGAGCGGCATCACCGACAGGATCGCCTCGACTGCGCGCGCCGCGTTGACGCCGGCCAATGGGATCGGCTCGCCGATCACGGTCGACATGGCGGTCGAGTCGGCGGGGAAATTGGTGTCGGTGATAACGATCTCGTCGCCGTGTCCCATCCGCCGCAAGGCGTAAAGCAAGTCCGCGGTGAGCAGCGGATCGATCCCCCAGAGCATGCGTTTCCTCCCTCGGTCCATGCGTTTCGAGAACGATAGCGAGATTCTTCGCGGTTGGCGAATGGCGCGGATGTCCGGGACGGCCGGAATCTGAAAGCGGGCTTGAGCGACGGGCAGGTTGGACAAAGGCCGTTCGAGATGGGCTACAAGGCCATCTATCTCTTGAACGATCTCACCCAAAACAAGACCGTTCCCGATCCGGTGACAATCGGCCCCGACGTCTGCACGCCGGAGACGATCGACACCTGCAAGAAGCCGTAGCGCCACGAATGCGCGTCAGGCGCCGGCGCGCCTGACGCCTCGAACTCATATCAGTAGCCGCGCCGGCGGTGAACCAGATGGGCGAGCGGCTCGCCACGTTCGTCCGCCTCGATCTGCCGGGCGACCAGCGCAGCGATCGCCTTGGACGAGGAGATCGCCGCATTGTGCGGGCTGATATAGACTGCGGGATGCGACCATAGGCGCGAATCGCTGGGCAGCGGCTCGCGCTCGAACACATCGAGCGATGCGCCTTTCAATGCGCCCGAAGTCCAGCGCGGCGAGGATGTCGGCTTCGACCTGGAGGCCGCCGCGTCCGGCATTGATAAGGATCGGGCCGCCGAGCGGTCCGTCCCGCTTGAGCTGCGATAGAAGCGACGCGTTGATGATCCCGCGCGTCGCTGGTGTCAGCGGCAGCAGTACGACGAGCATGTCAGTTTGCGCCAGCAAGAGCTTGAGCCCCTCCGCGCCTGAAAAACAGGCGACATCGGGCAACGATTTCGGGCTCGCGCTCCAGCCGGCGACCTGAAACTCGAGCGCCCTCAGCTTCGCCGCCGCGTCCTGGCCCATGACGCCCAATCCAAAGAGACCGATCTGGATGTCGCTGGCCTTCGGCTGCTGGTCGTCGTCTTCCCAGACACGCTCGCGCTGCTGTCGTTCGTAACGGCGCAACTGTCGCAGATGGATGAGCGCATGCATGACGACCCATTCGCTCATGCGGTCGGTGAGATCGGCGTCGACCACGCGCACGATCGGCTTATCCGGGAGGAGCGGGATCGGCGAACAGATGATCGACGCCGGCGCCGAGCGAGAGAATCACCCGAAGGTTGGGAAGGTCCTGGAGAGCGCCCGGCGGATGGCGCCAAGTCAGTGCATAGCGCACCGAGGCGCGATCGAACGGCTCATCGAGCATGACGATCTCATGCGACGGCAGCAGCGCTTCCATGCGCGCTCGCCAGGGCTTCGGGTCCCATCCGGAAATGGCGATGAGCACGCTCACGCTTCCGCCCCGACAATGCGTTCGATGACTGGGTCAGCGGGCGAGAGCGGCGCTTCGTCCAGGCGATAGGCGGCGCGAAGCCGCCGGATGGCGAGGTCGGCCTGATCGGGCTCACGCGCATGCACCCGGGCAAGCGGCGCGCCAGGACCGACTTCAGCGCCGATCGGGGCGAGTTCGGTCAGACCAACTGCCGGGTCGATCGAGTCGGCGGCGCGCGACCGGCCGCCGCCGAGCTCGACCACGGCGAGCCCGACCGCGCGCACGTCGATGCTCGCGACGAAGCCGCGCGTCTCGGGCAGCGCGTCAACCAGGATCGGCGCTTGAGGCAGCGCGGCGTCCGCGCGCGAGATGAAATCCTTCGGGCCGCCGAGCGCGGCGACCATGCGCTCGAACCGCTCCGCTGCGGCGCCGGTCTCAAGCGCGCGTCTCAACGCGGCGGCGCCCCCATCCACGTCGTGCGCGAGGCCCGAAAGCGCGAGCAGTTCGGCGCCGAGCGCGATCGTCACCCGGTCAAGGCGCTCGTCGCGCCTAGCGCCAGTCAGATAGTCGACGGCGTTGCGGATTTCGACCGCGTTGCCGGCGGCGCTGGCGAGCGGCTCGTTCATGTCGGTGATGAGCGATACGGTTGGCAGTCCGGCGTCGTTGGCGACCATCGCGATGCTGGTCGCGAGTTCGCGGGAGCCGTCCAGGGTCGTCATGAAGGCGCCTGAGCCGGTCTTGACGTCCATGACCAGCCCCTGCAGTCCCGCCGCAAGCTTCTTCGACAGGATCGAGGCGGTGATGAGCGCGACCAATTCGACCGTCGCCGTGACGTCGCGGATGGCGTAGAGGCGCCGGTCGGCCGGGGCAAGATCGGCCGTCTGGCCGATGATCGCGCAGCCAGCCTCTTTCACTACGCGCTTGAACAGATTGAGGTCCGGCTGCGAGGCATAGCCCGGGATCGAATCGAGCTTGTCGAGCGTGCCGCCGGTATGGCCGAGGCCGCGCCCGGAAATCATCGGCACATAGGCGCCGCAGGCGGCGAGCATCGGCGCGAGCATCAACGAGACGTTGTCGCCGACGCCGCCGGTCGAGTGCTTGTCGAGGATCGGGCCGGCCAAGTTCGCGTCACGCCAATCGATGCGCGCGCCCGAGCGGGTCATCGCCTGGGTCAGCGCCACGCGCTCGTCGAGCGACATGCCGCGAAAATAGACCGCCATGGCGAAGGCGGCCGCCTGTCCCTCGGTGACCGCGCCGCTGGTCAGCGCGGCGATGAAGTCGCCGATCTCGCCCGCGCTCAAGGTCTCGCCGTCACGCTTGGCGCGAATGATTTCCTGGGGAAGGATCATGCAGGCTGAGGCCGATAGGCGCGAATGAAGCCGCGCAAGAGGCGCTTGAACCGATCGGCCGCTTCATGCGCGACAGCTTGCGTCTCCTCATGGCTCGGGTCGCCGCCGGCAAGACCTGCGGCATAGTTGGTGACGACCGAGACCGCGGCGCAGCGCAAGCCTGCGCGGCGCGCCGAAGATCACCTCCGGCACGGTCGACATGCCGACCAGATCGGCGCCGAGGATGCGCGCGGCGCGAATCTCGGCCGGCGTCTCGAAGCTAGGCCCGGAAAACCACATGTAGACGCCCTCGTTGAGCTCGACGCTCGCGCCTCTCGCTGCTTCGTGCAGCCCAGCCAGCAGCGCCTCGTCATAGGCTTGGGTCAGCGGCACGAAGCGGTCGGCGCCGGCATGGCCGATCAGCGGGTTCGTCCCGGAAAAGTTGATGTGATCGGTGATCGCGACCAGCGCCGGCGGCCGCCATTCCTGCTTGAGCCCGCCGGCGGCGTTGGTGAGCAGCAACGTCTCGCCGCCGAGTTGACGAAAGGCGTCGATCGCGATCCGCATCGCGTTCGCATCGCCTCGCTCATAGTAATGGCCGCGGCCCTGAAACAGCGCCACGCGCTGGCCCTCAATCACACCGACGACCAATCGCCCAGCGTGGCCCTCTACGCTCGGGACCGGGAAACCGGGAATGTCGATGTACGAGATCGCGGTTGCGTCGCGCGCCTCGTCCGCGAAAGCGCCAAGCCCCGAGCCGAGCACAATGGCGAGCGGCGGCAAGGAGTTGAGGCCGTGGCCTCTTGAGCGCGCGCGATCGCGGCGTCAGGGGAACAGTGTTCGATTCGTCACGCCTCACGAAAGTATGATGGAGGGCCGGCCGGTCGACCCACTTCCGACATTGCAGGTCATAATAGAGGCGTCGTCGGAAATGGAAAGACGGCTCGAAGGGAGTCGCTCATGGAACACCAGGCAAGCCGACGTGATTTGCTAATGACCTCGCTGATGGCGGCGTTGCCGTTTGGCGTCGCGAGCGCTGCCGCCAGTCCGCTCAATCCAGCGCAGACGATCATCACAGCCGCCAGATCGTTGCAATGGAAGTCGCGAGCGGGGCTTTTCCTACAGAAAGCGTTGACGACTGTCGCTTGATCGGCGACCCTACAGCCGCCGGCCTCTATTACACGCTCATGCGCTGGCATCCGGGATACATGAGCGCGCCGCATCTTCTATTCGACCGACCGCTATTGCATGGTGCTGTCGGGGACCTGGTGGTGCAACAGCGGCGCCGATTTCGACCCCGCCTCGTGCGTGCCGGTTAAGGCCGGCAGCTATGTTCACCGCATCGCCTTGACGCCGCATTATGACGGCGTGATCCGCGGCCATGAGCGAGCCGGCGGTGATCGCGATCTGCGGGATCGGCCCGTGAATTTCAAGCTCAGCGATCCGTCGAAACCGGCGTGGCGGGAGGTGTGAGCCTTCTTGGCTGCGTCCGCGCTGCGCGGGATGGTCAGGACGGCGTCACAACGACGCACTCGAGACCGCCGGCCCTCGCCGCCGCTTCTATCGCCTCGGGCAACGCCTCCAAGGGAAAGGAGCGCACGCGGAATGGCTCGGAGGTCCAAAAGGCCGCAGCGCGTCAAATCGATAAGGCGCATGAAGGCGTCGCTCGGATACATGAACTGCCCGATGATCTCGAGATTGTTCAGCATCGCCTCGAGATAGGGAATCGGGAGCGGGACCGCCATGCTGCCCATCAGCACGAGCCGCCCGCCGCGGCGGAGGCTCTTCAGCGCCGCGAGCGTTGCGTTGGCGTCTTGAGCGGCGCCCACAATGTCGAAGGCCATATGCGCGCCCCCGCCTCCCGCGGCCCGAAGAGCCTTGGCGTCGGCATCGACGTCGCCCGAAAGCGTGACGGTCGCCACGCGCGAACCGCCGAGGCGCGCCAGCGCTTCGAGCGCCGTCCGATTCCGCCCGGCGGCGATGACACGCGCGGCGCCGAGGGCGAGCGATAGGAACACGGCCGCGCTTCCGTAAGCCCCCGTCGCCCCGATGACGACGATCGTTTCGCCTGCAGCAAGACGCCCGCGCAGAAGGCCTCCGTACGGGACCGCGAATCGCGGCAGAACGGAGAGCTGAGCTGCGCTCACCGCGTCCAATCCCTCGATGGGAGTCACGCACGACTTCGGAACATGCGCATATTCGGCAAGCGTCCCGTCGCGCCAGTCCGCCTGAAGCGCCTTGCCCGCGGGACCGGCGGTAATCCCCAAGAGGAACTGCGCCGGCTCCGGAGCATTTTCGCCCGCTACAATATGCGACGAGACCACGACACGCTGGCCGGCCTTGACGTGATACACGCCGGGGCCGATCGCATGCACGGTTCCGATCGCGTTGCCGCCGGGCGTGAATGGGCCGTCTGGCGGGCTGTAGATCGGCAGCCGGCCTTCCACGTAAGCTTTCAAATAGGACATGAGGGCAGAGGCTTCGACCCTCACGACGACGCCGCCGGGGCGAGGCTCGGGGATCGGCGCGTCTTCGAGACGAAGAGTTCCGCCGAGGCGGTCGAGCAGCCATGCTTTCATTGAGCGCCTTTGCATGAAGAGGGCTTCACTTCGGCTTCGACGACAGACGCGTCGCTCCGGTCTTAGAAGAGTGATCGCGCCCTCGGCGGCTCGCGCCGGGCCGCCGCTGGTCGGAGCATCGACGAACGCGCGGCCTGACGCCTCGACCTTGTCGCCGATCCGGCGCGCATGAGCCGGGATCCATGGTGACGCAGGATATGACCAGCGCATCGGGAGCGGTTGAAGGCGAGCACGCCTTCGTCGCCGAACAGGATCGCCTCGCATTGCGCCGCGCTGACTAGAACGAGAATGAGGACATCGGCGCCCGGACGCTGACCTCGCGCGAGGTGCCCGCCGGCTTGCCGAACTCGTGTGTGAACCGATCGGTCGCTGCGGCGATTGGTGTCGGCGCCTGACGACGGGCCAGCCTTTGCGCGCGAGGCTCGCGGCGACGCCATAGCCGATGGCGCCAAGTCCGATGACGGCGATCTTGTTGGGTTTCATACGGGCGAACCTCAGCACTCTGTGCGCTGTGTGGTGGAGAACTCCGAGAGACGCAGGAAGCGAGTCACAGGAAGCCAAATCTCATCTGGCTCAGACCGCCAGATGATCCGGCCCGAAAGACTCGGGCAAGAGTTCGCCGAGGGTGAACTTTGCCCGCACGCCCTCGGGGCCTGCGATATGGATCACGGTCGAAGGATCGGCGAATTCGCGGATGCGCTGCCGGCAGCCGCCGCATGGGGTGCACAAGGCCTCGCCGTCGCCGATGACGAGGATGTCCGCGATGCGTCGTTCGCCGGCGAGCGCCATGGCGGCGATCGCGCCCGCTTCGGCGCAGGACCCTTGAGGATAAGCGGCGTTTTCGACGTTGCAGCCGGAAAAGATCGCGCCCGAAGGGGTGCGCAAGGCCGCGCCGACCTTGAAGCGCGAATAAGGCGCATAGGCGTTCGCCTGCGCGGCCTTGGCTGCAGCGAACAATCGGCCAAGCGCCGCCTCAACGCTCTTTGACATAAGGAATTCCCGAGGCCCGAGGCGGAATCGCCTTGCCGATGAAGCCCGCAAGCAGCACCACCGTGAGGATATAGGGCAGGGCTTCGATCGCCTGCACCGGGACCGGTCCGATGACCGGCAGCTCGACCCCCTGCAAGCGGATCGCCAATGCATCCAGGAAGCCGAACAGAAGGCAAGTCGCCAGCGCCGGCCATGGCCGCCACTTGGCGAAGACCAGCGCGGCGAGCGCGATGAAGCCTCGCCCCGCGCTCATATGCGGCTGGAAATAGCCGGTCTGGCCAAGCGCAAGATAGACGCCGGCCAAGCCGACCAGCACGCCGCAGATGACAACTGCGCTATAGCGCAGGCCGCGCACCGAAATGCCCGCGGTGTCGACAGCGGCCGGATTCTCGCCGACCGCCCGCAGACGCAGTCCGAAACGCGTGCTGTAGAGGGCCCAGTAGGTGACGGGGACCATCGCGAAAGCGATGTAACCGATCAGGTCGTGGTTGGAGATCAGCTCCCGGTAGATCGGTCCGACAATCGGCAAGGGCCCGATCTGCCTGACGAACGGCAGCGCGATTTCCCGGAACTGGGCGGTCTCCGGCAGTTGCGGCGTGCGTCCGCCTTGCGACCAGATCGCGTTGCCGATGAGCGCAGTGAGGCCGTCCGCCACCATATTGATCGCGGTTCCCGAGACGATCTGATTGGCGCGCTGGTCGATCGAGGCGTAGCCATGGATCAGCGAGAAGACGACAGTCGAGGCGAGACCCACGGCAAGCCCTATCCACACGCTGCCGGTGAAGGTCGCGCCCACGGCGGATCCGAACGCGCCCACGAGAATCTTGCCCTCAAGCCCGATATCGACAATGCCCGATCGCTCCGACCAGAGGCCCGCAAGGCAGGCGAGGATGAGCGGGATCGCGAGACGCATGCCGGAGGCGAAAACAACGATGAAGGCGTCGAACCATTCCATGCCTGCCGCCGTCAGATGGGCGGTTGCGTCGTGCGCCGCGCGAGCAGGGTCGCGACAGGGCGCCGGAACATGTGCTCGAGCGCGCCGGCGAAGAGCACGACCAGGCCCTGGATCACGACGATCATGTCGCGGCTGATCTTGGGCATGTCGATCGAGAGCGCCTGGCCGCCCTGATAGAGGACGCCGAACAAGACTGCAGCCAGGATGATGCCAACCGGATGTGCGCGGCCCATGAGCGCGACCGCGATGCCGACGAAGCCGAAGCCGCCGACAAATTCGAGGATCAGCCGATGCTGATCGCCCAGGATGATGTTCGCCGCGACGCCGCCCGCGAGCGCGCCCGACAACAGCGTGGTGATGACGGTGACGCGGGCGGGCGAGATGCCGCCGTAGACGGCGGCGGTCGGGTTGGCGCCGACGGTGCGGATCTCATAGCCGAGGCGAGTGCGCCAGATGAGAAGCCAGACCGCGAGACAGCAGGCGAGCGCAAGCAGGAAGGAGAGATTGAACGGCGTGTCCGGCCATATGATCCCGAAATGGGCGAGCAGATCGTGGAACTGCGGCACAAGCGCCGTGTCCCGGAACGGCTCCGTCTCCGCGTTCATCTGCCCCGGCTTGCGCATCACGTTGACGAGCAGGTAGCCCATGATGGCGGAGGCGATGTAGTTGAACATGATCGTCGTGATGACGATGTGGCTGTCGCGATAGGCCTGCAGATAGCCGGGAATGGCCGCGAAGGCCGCGCCGAACACAGCCGCGCCGATGATCGCCGCGATGGCGAGCGTATAGCCCGGCAGGAAGCCGAAATGGAGCGCGACAAGCGCCGCGCCGAGGCCAGCGATATAGCCCTGCCCCTCCGTGCCGATGTTGAATAGGCCGGCATGGAAACAGATCGCGACCGATAGACCGGTGAAGATGAAGCTCGTCGCGTAAAACAGCGTATAGCCGATCCCTTCGAGGTCACCGAGCGCGCCAAGGATCAGGCTTTGGACCGCTTCAAGCGGATTCTCGCCGATCGCCAGCACGACGAAACCGGAGATGACGAAGGCGGCGGCGACGTTGATGAGGGGAATGAGCGCAACGTCCGCCCAGGCGGGCAGAGGCTTGAGAGGCGCGCTCATGCCGCGCGCTCGCTCACGCCCGCCATCAACAGGCCGAGGTCCTGCGCGTCGGTTTCTTCGGGCCGGCGCTCGCCCGTGATGCGGCCGCCGCAGAGCACGATGATGCGGTCCGAGAGCGCGAAGATTTCGTCGAGCTCGACCGAGACCAGGAGCACCGCCTTGCCGGCGTCGCGCTGCGCGACGATCCGTTTGTGGATGAATTCGATCGCGCCGATATCGACGCCGCGCGTCGGCTGACCGACCAGCAGGATTTTCGGATTGCGCTCCATCTCACGCGCGAGAACGATCTTCTGTTGATTGCCGCCGGAGAAATTGGCGGTCTTGAGCAAGGGCGCGCGCGGGCGGACGTCAAAGGCGTCCATCTTCTTCTCCGCGTCGGACACGATGGCGCTGCGGCTGTAGAAGAGGCCCTTGCCGTAAACCGGCTCGCGATGAAATCCGAGCATCGCGCTTTCGCAGGCTTCGAACGGCATGACGAGCCCGACGCGATGACGATCCTCAGGCACGTGACCGACGCCGAGCAGCCGCTCCATGTGCGGATTGCGCTCATGCGCGGGAATAAGCTGGCCTTCGATCAGGATCTCGCCTGAACTGAGCGGGCGGATGCCCGCGAGCGCCTCGAGAAGTTCGGACTGTCCGTTGCCGGCGACGCCAGCCACGCCGAGGATTTCACCCTCTCGCAATATGAAGGACACGCCATCAATGCGGGCGACCCCGCGGTCGTCGCGCACCACGAGATTTCGCGCTTCGAGCGCAATAGAGCCTGGATGCGCCGGGCCTTTCTCGACCTTCAGGATGACCTTTCGCCCGACCATCGCGTCAGCGAGTTCGGGCGGCGACGTGTTGGCGGTATCGAAGGTCGCGACCATCTCTCCGCGTCGCATCACCGACACGCGGTCGGTCAGAGTCATGATCTCGCGCAGTTTGTGGGTGATGAAGATGATGGTTTTGTTCTCGCGTTTGAGAACGCGCAGCATTTCGAACAACTGGTCAGCCTCGGCCGGCGTCAGCACTGCGGTCGGCTCGTCGAGCACGAGAATCTCAGCCCCGCGCACAAGCGCCTTCAGGATCTCGAACTCGCTGCTGCAGGCCGACCGACAATTCGCCGACGGTCGCATCGGGATTGACCACAAGGCCGTACTCGCGCCCGAGTTGGTCAAGCCGCTTGCGGATCGCGCCAGCGCCTTCGGCGAGCAGCGGCCCGCCCTCGGCGCCGAGCATCACGTTTTCGAGCACGGAGAGCGGCTGCACCAGCATGAAGTGCTGATGCACCATGCCAATGCCGTGGCTGATCGCCTCGCGCGAGGAGCGGATCCTGACCGGTTCGCCGTTGATGCGGATCTCGCCTCTATCGGCTTCGTAAAAGCCATAGAGGATCGACATCAGCGTCGACTTGCCGGCTCCGTTCTCGCCGACAATGCCGTGGATCACTCCGCGCTCGACGACGAGGTTCACGTTGTTGTTGGCGTGAACCGGGCCGAAACTCTTATCGATGCCGATCAGTTCGATGGCGGGAGGCGCTTGAGCGGCCGGGGCCGTCATCGGCTCGCCTCGATGACGACGCGAGGACTCGGCGACGGCCAAGCATAAGGATCAATGTCGATGGCCGGGTCAGGCCCGGCCATGACGGTCACGAGCGGCGACCTTCGTCGAACGGCGCTCCGGTCACGCCGGGCACTTGTTGTCGGACATGTAGTCGTGGACCTGAATCTTGCCCGAGATGATGTCCGCTTTCGCCTGGTCGGCCTTGGCCCTGACCTCAGAAGTCAGAATGGCCTTGTTGTTGTCGTCGACCGCGTAGTCGACGCCGTCCTCTTTCAGGCCCAACACCAGAACGCCGGGCTTCCACGTCCCATTCTTCGCATCCATGAACGACTTGTAGGTCGCGACGTCGACATGCTTCAGCATCGAGGTCAGGATCTTGCCGGGGAACAGACCGTTCTGGTTGGAATCGACGCCGATGCCGAGCTTGCCGGCGTCCGCCGCCGCCTTCAATACGCCCTGACCGGTGGCGCCGGCGGCGGCGTAGATGATGTCGGCGCCGCGATCGATCTGCGACTTGGCGAGTTCGCCGCCCTTGACCGGATCGTTCCACGCCGCAGGCGTCGTGCCGGTCATGTTGGCGAACACTTCATCCTTGCCGTTGGAAGCGTATTTGACGCCCTGCGCGTAGCCGCACTCAAACTTCGAGATCAGCGGAATGTCCATGCCGCCAACGAACCCGACCTTGCCGGTCTTTGACGTATCCGCCGCGATCACGCCGACCACGAACGACCCCTCCTGCTCCTTGAACACGATCGACTGGACGTTGGGCAGGTCGACGACGTCGTCGATAATGCCGAATTTCGTTTTGGGATATTCCGGCGCGATCTTTTTCAACGCGGTCTCCCAGGCGAAGCCGACGGTCATGATCGGCGAGAAGCCGTCCTTGGCGAACGTGCGGAGGTCCTGCTCGCGCTGCAACTCGTTCTGGAGCTCGAGATCCCGGAACTTGATGCCGGTCTCCTTGGTGAACCGTGTCGCGCCGTCGAACACGCCCTCGTTGAACGATTTATCGAACTTGCCGCCAAGGTCATAAAGAACGGCGGGTTTGATGTCCGCGGCGGAGGCCGCGGCGGAGGCGAGAAGACTCCCGGCAAGAACCGCCGACGCCATGAGCGTGATGCGACCCATCATAGCTGACCTCCCACTGGTCCAAGCGGCTCACCGAGCCTGCCCCGAGAAACTAACCGGCTGATCGAGTAAGTCCGCCCGCCGCTTGACTGTCAAGCGGCGGCCAGCCCTCCCAGCCGACAACGGCGTCGAGACTATGCGGGCGATTTACCAGGAGCAAGCGGAGCCCACGAAGCCGGTCGCAAGCAAGAAAAAGGCCGCGTCTCCGGACCGGGCCTTTCCTTACCGAATTATCTCCGTGCGACGCCCGCCTCAGGAGAACGGTCCGGCCGCGAGACGGTGAAGTGGTCAGCTTACGGGACCTCGTTTTTGCGACGAGCCGCCAGGAGTTCGAGGAGTGTGATTGCGCGCACTGCGATTGTCTGATGCGCGTGCTTTAGTTCCCTGCAAGAAAGGGAAAGTTATGGCCGGCATGTTATCGCTTTTGACCGTCGACGTTGTCGGAGTGCTCGCCGCCCTGTCCATCTGGACGGTTTCGTTCTTGATGATGCTCCCAAGCGCCGCCAGTTCTAACCCTGCGCGCGAGCGCGAAGTTCGCCGCTAGTTGAACAGCGACGAGACGCTTTCCTCCTTGGCGATGCGGCCGATCGCCTCGCCGATCAACGGCGCAATCGAGATCACGCGGATGTTGCGCGCAACCCGCACCGCTTCGGTCGGCTGGATCGTGTCGGTCAGCACGAGCTCGCTGAGCTTCGAGGCGGCGACGCGCGCGACCGCGCCGCCCGACAGGACGCCGTGGGTGATATAGGCCGATACGCTCGCCGCTCCTCCGTCGAGCAGAGCGTCGGCGGCGTTGCATAGAGTGCCGCCCGAATCGACGATGTCGTCGAGCAGCACGCAATGGCGCCCGGCAATGTCGCCGATCAGGTTCATGACTTCCGACTCGCCCGCCCGTTCGCGGCGCTTGTCGACGATGGCGAGGGGCGCATCGAGGCGCTTGGCGAGCGCGCGGGCGCGCACGACGCCGCCGACGTCGGGAGACACGACGATCACGTTCTTGCTGCCGTTATGGTGGGCCTGGATGTCGCGCACCATGGTCGGGGCGGCGAACAGATTGTCGGTCGGGATGTCGAAAAATCCCTGGATCTGAAGGGCGTGCAGGTCGACCGTCAGCACCCGGTCAGCGCCGGCGCGGGTGATCAGATTGGCCACGAGCTTGGCGGAGATGGGCGAGCGCGGCCCGGGCTTTCGGTCCTGGCGCGCATAGCCGAAATAGGGAAGGACCGCGGTGATGCGTTGCGCCGAGGCGCGGCGCAGCGCGTCGATCATAATAAGCAGCTCCATCAGATTGTCGTTCGCCGGATAGGATGTCGACTGAATGATGAAGGTGTCGCGCCCGCGCACGTTCTCGAGGATTTCGACGAAGATCTCGAGATCGGCGAAGCGGCGGACATGGCAGCTGGTCAAGGGCTCGCCGAGATAGGCGGCGATCGCCTCGGCCAGCGGCCGATTGGAATTGCCGGCCAAAATCTTCATCTTGCCGGGCAAGCCTATTCTCCAAACGCGCCCTCGGAGAGCGTTTTAGCGCGGGCGCGGCGGGTCATAGCAGCGCGCGGACGCGCGAACAACATGACACAGAGATCACAACGGCCGGAGCCGGCGCGGATGTCCACAAGAAAAAAGCCCTATTGGGCGTAGCTGAGCGCGGCGCTTGGCGGCGTCGCGGCCTCGGGAGTGTTGGACAGATAGGCGGCAAGGTCGTCGGCGCATTTGGCGGCGACACTGTTCAGCGCCGCATCGTCGATCATCGCCCAGGCGTCGTCGCCCGCACCCTTGACCGCGATCGCGTCGCTAAGCCTTTGCGCACGCTTCTTATCGGGCGTGAACACGTCCCAGACGACGTCGATCTCCGCGCCCCCTTCGATTGGAGACGCGGTGAGATAGCCGCGCACGAGGTAGCGCGCCTTGGCTGGCGCGGCCACCGCGATCCGGCGCGCCGCCGCCGCGTCATCGAAGCTCTGGCGAAAACGGGTGGAAAGATCGGCCGGCGGGCCGTCGACCGAGGCGATGGCGACCGTGGGCCCAGCCATATTGGCGTCGTCGCGCATAACGAACTGGGCGCTCGCATCCGCGCTCGGCGGGGTGGCGGCGACATCGTTGCAGGCGCTCAAGCCCGCGCACGCCGACGTTAAAACGAGACCCGCGACGAACGCCTTGACCGGGTCCTTAAAAGTTGAACTCACGCTTGGACCTATTCCCGCCCGCGGCCCGCTCGCCGCTGGGAAGCGAGGTTAATAATCCGTTAAGCCGCTCGCGCCAACAACTGGATTGATGGCTCTGGCCGGAGGCGCGGCTTTGAGTCTTCTATAACATTTATCTTATGTTATTAGATCCAGTCTGCGCCCGGTCACGATCGATGCGTCGCGCGCGATTTTTGAGGGCGGAACTAAACTGGGGCGGAAGTCACTGGAAACATTGGGGCGCGCCGGTAAAATTACCGCTAGGCCAGGCGCGCGGCCCTCGCCCATAGGCGAAGGCGGCGGCTGAAGAACCCCGACGGCGGGTTCGCGCTCCGACTATTCCCACCGCAGCCGCTTGCGCCTAGATAAGCCCCGCATGAGCGGCGCATCGAACAGCTTTCCTCCCGGCGAAGCGCCCGCTGCCGAGGCGCGTGAAGAAGCCGCGCTGGCGCGCGAGCTCGCGCCCGACACCGCCCCCCTCGAGATGGCCCTCGACGAACCGCCGGTGGAGCCTTCGCGCGTCGCGCGCGGCGTCGAGGCGATCCGCGCGTTCTGGCGCCACGCGCCGATGGGGCCCGGCGTCTACCGCATGATCGGAGCCGAGGGCGAGGTGCTCTATGTCGGCAAGGCGCGCTCGATCAAGAAGCGCATCGCCGCCTATATGGCCCCCGAGCGCCAGCCGAACCGCATCGCGCGCATGGTGGCGCAAACCCATTCGATGGTGTTCGTCACCACCGCGTCGGACGCCGAGGCGCTGCTGCTCGAGGCCAATCTCATCAAGCAGCTGAAGCCTCGCTACAACGTGACGCTGCGCGACGACAAGAGCTTCCCCTATATCCTCATTTGCACCGGACATCCGGCGGCGAGGCTCATCAAGCACCGGGGCGCACGCTCGGTTCCCGGCGACTATTTCGGCCCGTTCGCGAGCGCTGGCGCCGTGTTTCGCACCTTGAACGCGCTGCAGCGGGCGTTTCTCCTGCGCACCTGCTCGGACAGTTTCTACGCCCATCGAACCCGGCCGTGCCTGCTCTACCAGATCAAGCGCTGCTCGGCGCCGTGCACCGGGGAGATCTCGATCCCCGACTATGCGAAACTGGTAGGAGAGGCGCGCGACTTTCCTCTCCGGCCGCAGCCGCGCGATCAAGAGCAGACTCGCTCACGAAATGAGCGAGGCGGCGACAGCGCTTGATTTCGAAAAGGCGGCGCGGCTGCGCGACCGGATCAGCGCGCTCTCCGCGATCCAGGGCGAGCAGAGCGTCAATCCTCGCTCGATCGCCGAAGCCGATGTTTTCGCAATCACCGAGGAGGCAGGGCAGTTCTGCGTCGAAGTGTTCTTCTTTCGCACCTATCAGAACTGGGGCAATCGCGCCTATTTCCCGCGCGCCGACCGGGCCCTGTCGCCCGAGGAGGTGCTCGACGCTTTCTTATCGCAATTCTACCTCGACCGCCCTGCGCCCCGCCTTGTGCTGTTGAGCCATCAGGTTCCGAGCGCCGAAACCTTGTGCCAGGTCTTGAGCGCGCGCGTTGGACATCGCATCG
Source organism: uncultured Alphaproteobacteria bacterium (assembly GCA_963753135.1). Taxonomy (GTDB): domain Bacteria; phylum Pseudomonadota; class Alphaproteobacteria; order Rhizobiales; family Beijerinckiaceae; genus Roseiarcus. The sequence continues at coordinate 64,108 of CAVWBA010000015.1, forward strand.
CCATCGGCGCGCCGCGGCGCGGCGAGAAGAAGGATCTGGTCGAGGCCGCGTCGCGCAACGCGCGTGAGGCGCTGTCGCGCAAGCTCGCGGAATCGGCCACCCAGGAGAAGCTTATCGCGGCGCTCCGCGAGGCCTTCGGCGTCGATCACCCGATCCGGCGGATCGAAACTTACGACAATTCGCACATCATGGGGACGAACGCGATCGGCGCCATGGTGGTCGCCGGCCCGGAAGGCTTCGTCAAGAACCAGTACCGCACCTTCAACATCAAAAGCCTCGATCTCACCCCCGGCGACGACTACGCGATGATGCGCGAGGTGCTGACGCGCCGCTTCGCTCGCCTCAAGCGGCAAGGCGAAACTGCGGAGCCCGGCGCTTTTCCCGACACGCCGGACCTCGTCATCATCGACGGCGGGCGCGGGCAGTTCGAGGCCGCGCGGGAGGTCATCGGCGCGCTCGGCGTCGAAGGGATAAGGCTGGTCGCGATCGCCAAGGGCCCCGACCGCAACGCGGGGCGCGAGACGTTCTTCATGGAGGGGCGGGAGCCATTCCGCTTAAGCCCACGCGACCCGGCGCTCTTCTTCATCCAGCGCCTGCGCGACGAGGCGCACCGCTTCGCTATCGGGACCCACCGCGCGCGGCGCAAGAAGGAATTCGTGAAAAGCCCGCTCGACGAGATCCCGGGCATCGGCCCGGCCCGCAAGCGGGCGCTCTTGTTCGCCTTCGGCTCGGCCAAGGACGTCGCCAAAGCCGGCCTATCCGACCTCGAGAAGACGCCGGGCCTCAACGCCGCGACGGCGAAGCTGGTCTACGATTTCTTCCACGAGAACCGGGCGCGGTGAAGGTTGGTGGGTCGCACTTGCCCATGCTGCTCTTGGGGAGACTGGGGCGCTCAACTCTTCCCGGTATCAGCGTGAACTCGTAACACGCGCCGCCTCTTTGGGGAGCAAACTGTGAATCCCTCACTTATCGACGAACTGCAGATTGACGCTGCTGGCAGCGCCGTCTCAGTCTCGGCCTTGCTTAGAAAGGCTCTCTTGGTCGCGGCCAAGCTGGAGGTGCCAGATCTTCCCAATTGGATCGATAGGGAACTCTCGGGGTACGCACCTGATGACGAGTTGCCTCCGTATCGGCTTGTTCGCGGAGTGGTGAAGGGGAGAATAATGGGGTGCCTGTACAATACTCAAGCAACGAGATGGAAAACCAGATCGCGGTCCGGAGGATCGGCGGCTCGGTAGCAGATATTGAGGGCTTGCTAACCCGCGAGGGGTCTCTCAAGATTAGCTTCCCGGCCGAAGCGCAACAGGTTTTGCAAGGTCTTTTCGCGCAGCCGCATACAGAGTTTGTCTCTTTCGTCGACCAAGCGCGTCTCCTAGCCATCCTCGATGAGATACGAAACCGAGTTCTGCGATGGGCGATCGCACTGGATAAAGCGGGGGTACGGGGAGAGGGACTCAGCTTTTCGAAAGCCGAGAAGGAGAGGGCTCATAGCATCGTGCTTCAACAGAGCGGTGGCAGCGTCACAATCGGCGTTCTCGGCGATGTGAACGGACACGCTAATGTGGCGACTGGCCATCATGCGAAAGCAGGGGGTGTCGACCCCACGGAGCTGCAACAATTACTGGCGCAGATACGCGACCCGATTTCCACTTTGGATCTTGCGCCTGCGGACAAGGCGAATTTGGAGACGGCTCTAGCTAACCTTCATGCTGATGACGTATCCAAAGGAGCAGATCCGAGCAGGGTACGCGAGGCTTTAAGACAGGTCCTGTCAGCCGTAGGCAAGGCCGGATACTCCGTTCTCACAGCTGGCCTGAATGCATATATAGAACATTGGATGAAGCAGCATGGTTTGGCCTCCTAGTTGGGGGCCATCGCAGCGGCACTTGCCTTACTGGCTACGCTGGGGCGCCATAAGGAGGCGGACGCTAGCCTTTATAGCGGGGCTCGGCGGCTCTGAAATGCGCGCTTTGCAGTTCAAAGCTGCGTCAGCACCTGCTCGAGCTTGGCGAAGAAGTTGCTCCAGCCCATCTTGGCGCCCTGGTAGAACTGCTCCTGATCCGCCCGGAACCCCGACTGCTCCATGCGCACGGTCGTGCCTTTGCTCGTGGGGGTGAGAATCCAGGTGACGACGCTCTCGAGCCCGTGCGCCGCCCAGCTATAGGACAGCGTCCTCAGCGGCTGGATTTTGAGGACCTGGCAGTCAACGGCGCCCCAGTCGCCGCGAAGGTTGAACTTGTGGTCGGCGACGGGCTTGAAGTCGTTCTTCATCAGCCATTCCTCGATCAGATGCGGCTCAGTGAGCGCGCGCCAGATCTTTTCCGGCGCATAAGGGATCTCGCGTTCGACGACGACGGAGCGGGTTTCGGCGGCAGCGCTGGTCATGGGTCCATCCTTCATGTCTTGGAGCGGGCGGGGCGAGCGGCGGCTCGCCCCGAAACGTTCAGCGCCACCGCCCCGCGAATGAGCGCCTTCAGCGCCTCTTCGTCGATTCCATCGCCCTCACGAATGTCGATCGCACGCCGCGTCGAACCTTCGAGGCTCGAGTTGAAGAGGCGAGAGGGGTCGTCAAGCGCGGCGCCCTTGGCGAAGGTCAGCTTGACGACCCCCTTGTAGGTCTCGCCGGTGCAGAGGATTCCGTCGTGCGACCACACCGGGACGCCTCTCCATTTCCACTCCTCGACCGCCTCTGGGTCGGTTTCCCTGATCAGGCTTCGCACGCGCGCCAGCGTCTCGCCGCGCCAGTCGTTCAGCTCCCTGATCCTCGTATCGATCAGCTGGGAGGGAGAGGCCTTTGCGGCTTCCATGGAGCCGCTCGCTGACTTGCCTGAGTTTCGTTTGCCGCCGAAAGAAGGCGTCTTGATTGCGGGCTTGCTCATTGGTCCATCCTTTTGAGCAGGTCTTCGAGGCCGTCGAACCGGCTCTCCCAAAAGCCTTTCATCTGGCTCGTCCAATCGGTGAGCGCGCTCAAGGCGCGGATCTCTGCCCGGTAGTGGGTCTGGCGCCCCTCGTGGCGGTCGCGCACCAGCCCGGCCTGCTTCAGGACGCCGAGATGCTTCGAGACTGCGGGCTGCGACACGCCGGCCTGAGCCGTCAGCGCCCCGACCGTCTGCTCCCCTTCACGGCACAGGCGCTCGAATATCGCCCGCCGCGTCGGATCGGCGAAGGTTCGGAACAGCATGTCGTGCGCGTCTGGCATTGGGATTGATAACTGCCTGGCTATGGATCAAACCGATAACCGTAGAGCTATGAGTGAGTCAAGCGGATCCGCATCGACATTGTTTGGCAAGATAACTGGCGCTGCTCCGGGATGGGGCGTCGAGCTTCCCCTTGGCAGGCAAGTCGAATAGCCTGGGAGAGGAACGTGCTTTGCCGGGGCGAGACGCAATGTCACTGACGCGCAAGGCGCCGACCGCCGCGAAAAGGGACGGCGAACCAAAGCGCCGGGATTTGGTCCAGGCCTTGGCCGAGCGCGACGCGGAACTAGCGCAGGCGCGCCGCGAGAACGCGCGCCTGTTCGACGAACTGCAGACGAAGACGCGCGACCTTGAGGAATCACTTCAGCAGCAGACGGCGACGGCGGACGTCCTGAAAGTTATCAGCCGATCGGCGTTCGATCTGGACGCTGTCCTTGCGACGCTGACCGAATCGGCTGGCCGCCTGTGCGGCGCCAATTCTGCGACCGTTCACATGCGTGAGGGAGCGTTGATGGCGCTTCGCGCTCAAAGCGGCTGTACGCACGAGTTGGTGGCCTATCTGAAAGCCACTCCGATCGATCCGGCATCGGCGCGCGGCGGGCGCACCCATGTCGGGCGCGCGTCCCGAACCGCTGCGACGATTGAGATCCCGGACATCGATGCTTCGACCGACTACCAGCTTGGCGAAGCACCGCGGCTCGGCAACTTCCATTCGATCGTCGGGGTGCCCCTGTTGCGCGACGGCAGAGTGGACGGTGTGTTTTCGCTCGCGCGACAGGCCAAAGGACGCTTCACGACGCGTCAGATTGAGCTTTTGCAATCGTTCGCGGACCAGGCGGTGATCGCGATCGAGAACGTACGGCTGTTCAACGAGGTGCAGGCAAAGACGCGCGACGTCGAGGAGGCGCTCGAAGACCAGATCGCGACTTCGGGCGTTTTGCAGGCAATCGGCGCCTCCATGGCCGACGCACAGCCGGTGTTCGAGCGCATCGTCGAGAATCTCGCGAACTTGATGCCGCACGACCTCATCGGCGCCTGGCTGACGCCGGGCGACGGCCTGATGCGGATCGCGGCGCACCGTGCCGCCCGGCCTTTCGATTTCGACGGCATCTTTCCCGCCCCGGTGAGTCAGACGGCGCTCGCCCAGTCCTCTCAATTCGAGCAACAGTTCGAACTCGCCGACGTGCTTGGGGCTCGCGCTGCGCCGCCGACGATGCGGGCGATCGCTGAGAGGCACGGAAACTTCGCGGTTCTGATCACGCGCATGGTCTGGAACGGGCGGCTGATCGGAACGCTCGGCGTAACCCGCGCGCCGGACGCGACGTTCACCGCGCGGGAGCGGAAGCTTCTGCGCACCTTTGCAGACCAGGCGGTGATCGCCATCGAAAACGCGCGGCTATTTGGCGAGGTGCAGGCGAAGACCCGCGACGTGGAGGAGGCGCTTGAGCAACAGACAGCGTCAGCCGAAATCCTGCGTGTCATTTCAAGTTCGCCGACCGACGCGCGGCCGGTGTTCGAAACCATTGTGCGAACGGCGCGCAAGTTGTGCAACGCCGAGCGGGCGAGCGTCCACATCCTGCGCGATGGCGCCTATCACGCGATCGCGGTGGAGGGACCGCGTGAGAGCGTACACGATCACAGATTGGTCCACCATCCAATCCTGCCCGGGCGCGGCTCGATTACCGGTCGAGTCGCCGAGGAGCGGAGCGTCGTGCACATTCACGACGTGAAGGCCGATCCGGAGTTCACGTATCTGCGTGAAGACGGGTTTGAATTTCGGCGCACCATGCTTGGCGTACCGCTGCTTCGCGATAGCCAGGTGATGGGTGTCATCGTCCTTCAGCGGCCAGTGGTTCAGCCTTTCACGAAGACACATATCGATCTCGTGACGACCTTCGCCGACCAGGCCGTCATCGCCATCGAAAACGCCCGCCTGTTCGACGAGGTGCAGGCCAAGACGCACGACCTCGAGGAGTCGCTGAGGCAGCAGACCGCGACGGCTGACGTGCTGAAAGTCATCAGCCGCTCCGCATTCGATCTTGATGCGGTGTTTGACGCGCTCTTGGCCGCCGCCGTCTCGCTCGTCGGCAGCAGGGGCGGTACAATTTGCGTTCGCGAAGGCGACCGGTTCAGATATCGCGCCGTGGCCGAAGGTCGGGACTCGGCCATGTGGCGGTATCTCGCCGAGCATCCGCCCACCCCGGGACGGGCGTCCGTGGCGGGCCGAATTTTGCTCTCCGGCAGACCCGAGATCATCACCGATTCGCTCTTGGACAGCGAGCTCAAGGTTCCGGTGCACGCGCTCGCGGGCTCCCGGTCCGTCGCCGGCGTGCCCTTGCTGCGCAACGACAAGGTTGAGGGCGCTTTGATGGTGGGGAGGGCCGAGGCAGGCCCCTTCGACTCTCGGCAAATCGAGCTCTTGCAGACCTTCGCCGATCAGGCGGTGATCGCGATCGAGAACGCGCGCTTGTTCGACGAGGTGCAGGCTCGCACGCGAGACCTCTCGGAGGCTTTGCAGCAGCAGACGGCGACCGCCGAGGTGCTCAAGGTCATCAGCCGCTCGGCGTTCGATCTACAGGCCGTGCTGACGACCCTTGCAGAATCGGCGCGCGAACTCTGCGGGGCGTCATTCGTGACCCTTTTCATGCGCGACGGCGAGGAAATGCGGCTCAGAGCGGAATCGGGCTGCACCCCCGAGATCGTCGCTTTCCTGCGCGCCCATCCGATCAAGGCCGGCCGCGACACCTTCACCGGTCGAGTGATGCTGAGCGGGGAGGCGGTGCACCTGCCCGACGTGCTTGCCGATCCGGAATACGATTTCGGCGACGCGCCGCGCATCGGCAACTACCGCACGTTGCTCGGCGTTCCCCTTTTGCGCGACGGTCAGGTGGAGGGCGTCTTCGCGCTCGCCCGGCCAGAGCCCACGCCCTTTTCCGCACGGCAAATCGAAATGGTGCGCGCCTTCGCCGACCAGGCCGTGATTGCGATCGAGAATTCGCGGCTCTTCGAAGAAGTGCAGGCGCGGACGCGAGAGCTCGCCGCCTCGCTCGACGATCTGCGCAAGGCGCAGGACCGCCTCATCCAGTCGGAGAAGCTCGCCTCCCTCGGCCAGCTCACGGCCGGCATCGCGCATGAGATCAAGAACCCGCTCAATTTCATCAGCAATTACTCGGCCCTGTCGCGCGAGCTCATCGGCGAGCTCGCTGAAGCGATCAAGGGCGGCGCCGAGGCCACGGCGAGGCGGACGATTTGATCGGCGCCATCGGCGGCAACCTCGACAAGGTTGTGCAGCACGGCAAGCGCGCCGATTCGATCGTCAAGAACATGCTCCTGCATTCGCGCGAGGGCTCGGGCGAACGATCGACGACCAACGTCAACGCCATGGTCGAGGAGGCGCTCAATCTGGCCTATCACGGCGCGCGGGCGGAGAAGCCTGGCTTCAACGTGACGATCGTCAAATCGCTCGACCCGAACGCCGGCGCGGCCGACGTCTACGCCCAAGAGATGACCCGGGTTCTCCTGAACTTGATTTCGAACGGATTCTACGCGACGAGCAAGCGCAAGCAGAGCGGGGCGGACGGCGCCTATGAACCCACGATCAGCGCCTCGACGCGCGACCTTGGGCCAAAGGTCGAGATCGCGATCCGCGACAACGGAACCGGTATTCCGGACGAAGTGAAGGCGAAGATGTTCAACCCGTTCTTCACCACGAAGCCTGCCGGCGAAGGCACCGGCCTTGGCCTATCGCTCAGCCATGACATCGTGGTCAAGCAGCATGGCGGCGCGATCGAGGTCTCGACGGAGCCCGACGCGTTCACTGAGTTCACGATTCTGTTGCCACGGGGCGCGGCCGGACCATGAGCGGACTCATCCTGGTCGTCGACGACGAGCCCGATGTCGCGGACCTGTTCCGCCAGCAATTCCGCAAGGAGCTGCGCGACTCGCGCTTCGTCATGGAATTCGCGCTGAGCGGCGCGGATGCGCTAGAGCGCGTCCGCGCCGCGGAGGCCGAGCTCATTCTCATCCTTTCGGACATCAACATGCCGGGCATGAGCGGTCTCGACATGCTGCCGCGCGCGAGGCAAGCGCGGCCGGACGTCCCGATCATCATGATCACCGCTTACGGCGATGACGAGACGCGGCGGAAGGCGAGCGGAAGCCGGAGCCGCGGGGCTGTTCACCAAGCCGATCGACTTCCCGGAGCTTCGCGGCGAGATCGGACGCCGGCTGGACGCCGCCGCGAGTCCCTCATGACGGCGAAAGTCCTTGTCGTCGACGACGAGCCCGACCTTGAGGATCTGGTCCGGCAGCGGTTCCGCCGTCAGATCAAAGAGGGTTCGATCGCATTCGGGTTCGCGCGCGATGGCGTGGAGGCCTTGGGCGTGCTTGCCGAGCAAGGCGATTTCGACATGGTCGTCTCCGACATCAACATGCCGCGCATGGACGGACTGACGCTGCTCGCCAAGCTGCAAGAAGAGGCGACGAAGTTTTCGACCGTGATCGTCTCGGCTTACGGCGACATGGCCAATATTCGCACCGCCATGAACCGGGGCGCGTTCGACTTCCTGACGAAGCCGATCGACTTCACCGACTTCGAGGCCACGCTCCGCAAGACGATCGCCCATGTCGCCCATCTCAAGGACGCGCGTCAGCGCCAGGCGGAAGCCGAGCGTGCGCATGCGTCGCTGTCGCGCTATTTCTCGCCCAACCTCGCGCGCAGTCTCGCGGGCGAGCAGAACGCGCTCGCGCCCGGCGGCGAGCGACGCGAGATCGCCACTCTGTTCACCGACATCGCCGGATTTACGCCGCTGGTCGAATTGCTCGATCCCAAACAGCTCGCGGAGTTGCTCAGCGGCTATCTCGAAGGCATGACCGAGGTCGTATTCGCCCATGAGGGCACGGTCGCGAAGATCATCGGCGACGCGATCCATGTGCTGTTCGGCGCGCCCGCCGATCAGCCCGACGCTTCGAGCCGGGCGATCGCCTGCGCGCTCGCGCTCGACGCGCACGCCGAACTCTATCGGCAGGAGTGGATCGCGCGCGGCGCGGCCCTCGGCGTCACGCGCGTCGGCGTTCACGCCGGGCCTGCCATCGTCGGCAATTTCGGCGGCGGCCGGCTCTACGACTACACGGCTTACGGCGACACCATCAACACGGCGGCGCGCCTCGAGGCCGCGAACAAGCAACTCGGCACGCGCATCTGCGTCAGCGCCGCCGCGGCCGATCGCGCGGAAGGCTTTGTCGGCCGCCCGGTCGGCGATCTTCTGCTCAGGGGGCGGACCGAGCCGATGCGGGTGTTCGAGCCGCTGCGGCCCGAGGAGCGCAAAAGCCGCCACGCCTTGGCCTATGCCGACGCCTTCTTAAAGCTAGAGGCGCGCGATCCAGCCGCGCTCGCCGCCTTCGCCGCCTTGGTCGGCGAATCCCCGGCGGACGCGCTTGCGCAGTACCACTTGAGGCGACTGCTCAACGGGGAAAGCGGAACGCGAATCGAAATGGCATAGGTGCGGCCGGGGCGCGAGCGGCGTATCTGCCTCACTGTCGACTGGCAATTGCGGGCGGAATGCGGACAACGTACAAATCGGCAGCAAGGTCCGGTCGCGACGTATTGCAGACGTAGCAGACCACGGTACTGGACGCCTCGATTGGGCGGGAAGCGCACCTACAGGGGTCGCCTCGGGAAGGGCCGAAAGGCGTGCGAAAGCGGTCATTCCAATGCGCGCCAGCGGTTCGCCCACGACAGTCCGACGCCCAAAGCAATAGGTAGTTCTACTCATTGCGGGCTTGACCGGGTCATGTACACCGTACTAGCAAGGTGAAAAATGGGTTGGGAAAACTCCATTAGTCGAATGTGGTATTATTTTGCCTGTTTCAGAAAACAATCGTTTCCGCCATTGGACAGGGAGTCGGGATGCGTAGCCATGGTAGCAGGGCCGTGTCGATAGACGTCTCTGTCGTCATTCCGACGTTTCGCCGGCCGGCCTTGCTCCGCGAGGCGATTGGGAGCGTGCGCGCGCAGAAGGGCGCCACGGTCGAGTTGATCGTCGTCGACGACAGCCCCGAGGGTTCCGCCGCCGCTGTGGCCGGCGAGTTTGGCGATACGGTGCGTTACTTTAAGAATCCGAAGCCCACTGGCGGCTTTCCGAGCATCGTGCGCAATCTCGGCTGGACATTGTCCCGCGGCCGGTTCGTGCACTTTCTCGACGACGACGATCTCGTGCCTGAGGGTCATTACGCAGCCGCGATCGCCGCCTTCGACGCTCATCCCGGCGTTGGCGTCGTGTTCGGCCGAGTCGAACCTTTTGGCGACGCGCCCGAGGCGCAGATGCGCGGTGAACGCGCATTCTTCCTTAAGGCAGCGCGGCGCGCCATGGTGTGTAGCCGGCTGGGGCCCCGTCTCGGCTTCGCAGCGGGAATGATTTTCAATCAAACCCTGCTGGTCTGCGGCGCCGCCTTGATCCGTCGCGACTGCGTGCAGCGTCTCGGGGGTTTCGACTCCGAAATCCAGCTCGGCGAAGACGTCGATTTCTTCGGCCGCGCTATGCGCGAGTTCGGCGCCCACCTCCTTGACCGGACGACATTGCACTACCGGATTGGCAGCCCGTCCCTGATGCATGCCCCTGTGCTGAGCGAGCACGAGATCCAGCAGCATCGCGCCGGCGCGCGGCGAATGGCGGTCAAGTACCGAAGCGAACGCGGGCGCTTTGAGTTCTACGCGATGAAAGGATTGTCCCGCCTGGTGTTGACTCCTTGTACCACAATATTGCGCTAGGCCGACTCACAGTCGAGCGACTGCGGGGGCCCGAGGCGCTTGACGCCATTACCGCGGAGTGGGAGCTGCTCGATCGTCAGATCGCGCCGCGCACCCCGTTTACATCTTCGTCATGGATAAGTTCCTGGTGGAAGCACTTTTCCCGCCATCGGCAGATGCTGTTCCATGACGAGTTCTTCTGTCACGTCGTGCGGGGTGACAACGGGTCGCTCGTCGCCGTCGCTCCGCTGATGCTCACCTCGGTTCCCGGCATCGGGCCGCCAGCAGTACGGATGTTGCAGTTCTTCGGCGTCGATCCAGCCCTGACTGAGATCCGTGGCGTGATTTGTAGCCCAGAGAATCACGCGCCAGTGGTCGAGGCGCTGGTCGAGCATTTCCTCGCCCGCCCCAACGAATGGGACGTGTTCCGATGGGCAGGCCTACGGCATCCCGCCAACACCTACTGCGCGCACCGCCCGTCGAGGGCCTTCATAGCCAGGGAGGATCTGCCGGATTTTGTTCTCGACCTGCCCAAGAGCTGGAACGATCTTCGCCTGCAGGTCTCCTCCAACATGCGCAAGAACCTGCGAAAGTGCTACGAGTTTCTCGAACGAGACGGCCTTGAGGTTGGGTTCCGCGTGACCGAGCGGCCAGAAGCCGTCGGGGCGGCCCTGACGCGGTTCCTCGCGCTGCACGCGGCGCGCGCGGAGGCAGCCGGCATGATTTTCCACCCCGACAAATTCGCGCGAGCCCGCGAGCGCGGCTTTTTCGCCGACTCTCTGCAGCGTGCGGCGCACCGTGGCGAACTCAGGATTTTCGAATTGGAAATCGCCGGCGTTGTGGTGGCAAGCCGGGTTTCGTTCCTCCTCGCCTCTGACCTGTACCTGTACTTCGCGGGTTACGATCCAGCCTGGAAGAGCTATAGCGTGATGACAGTGCTGATGAGTGAGGTGATCAAATGGGCGTTTGCGCACGGGGTCGAGCGGGTCAACCTGTCCACCGGTCGCGACCAGTCGAAGGAGCGCTGGAAGCCGCGTGAGGTGCTGTTCGGTAGCGCGGTCCAGATATCGCCGACCTGGCGGGCTCGAGCGGCGTTCGGACCGTTCCGCGCCTACGAGGCGTTTGGCCGAGCCAGAGCTAAGGCCGCTGCACGCAAGGGAGGCGGAAACCAGCCGCCGACAAGCGCGGCTCAGGGGTCGTCGACCCCGCCGGTCGCGAGCGCCAGGTTATGAGACAGCGGAGTGAGCTCGAGCGGGCGTCTTGGACCAGTCGGGCGCACTCAGCGACCATACCGGCGCCGTCTTCTGCTTCCAGTGTGATCCCGAATCCGCTCCTCAGCGCGTCCGCTCCCCTCCAAGCAGCGCCGGTCTTGATACATGGGGATTAGGCTTTCGTCACTCTCATCGGTGAGCTGGGTGACTGTTGAGAAAATCACCCAGCAGGCGCTGTGGCTTGTGCTCTTCAGCATTCTCGCTCCGATTCTAGGGCCGGGCGCATATGGCGAGTTCGCTATCGTCATGGTGTTCATCGGCTTTTGCGAGCTCGTCCTCGGTGATGGAATGGTCGAGGTCCTCGTGACGCTCGTCGAGTTCGAGCAGCAGCACGTGGGCCTGACCAATCTGGTCGCCGGACTGGCCGCCCTCGGGCTCGGTCTGCTGCTCTGCTGCTTAGCCCCGGCGATCGGCGCGCTGTTCCACAACGATCACATTCGGCCACTGATGATGGCGTTGGCGCCGCTGCCGCTGCTCTCGTTCCTTTCGGCCGCGCCAATGGCCATGCTGCAGCGGGACATGCGGTTCCGGCGGATCGCGACCCGCTCAATCGTAAGTCTGGCGCTGGGCGGCGCTGCTGGGATTGGGGCCGCCATCGCGGGGGGTGGCGTCTGGGCGCTGGCGCTGCAGGTGTTGGTGCAGCGGAGCGTCGAGGTCGTCATCGCCTGGGCGTCGGTGCCGCTGCGCTTCCGATTCGTCTGGTCCCACCGGCATTTCGACCAAATGCGGTCCATTGCCATCAACATCTTCACCGCCCGCGCGATGTTCTACGCGAGCGGGCAGATCCCCCGCCTCGTGCTGGGCTATGTGCTCGGCCCAGTGCAGGTCGGGCTGTTTACGCTGGCCGGTCGGTTTGTTGACATGATTATGTTCACGATGGTGTTTCCACGCGTCTCTGTGGGTCGACTCGAGCTCAGGACATTGCCGAGCGGCAGCCCTGAGTTTGCACGTGTCTTTGCGGCGATGGTGCGCGACGTTGCGCTCGTCGGGGCGCCGCTGCTTTTGGGAGCGGCGGCCGTAATGCCGGAGCTCTACCGGATATGGCTCGATCCGCGCTGGCTTCCCGGCGTGGCGCCGGCGCAGCTCCTGCTGCTCGGCGGTCCGCCGCTCGCGCTGGTCTATTGCTTCGACGCCGCCATGCTCGGCGCGCGTTTGCCTGCGGCGTTCAGCCGAACCTCGACGATCCAAGCCCTGACCACAGCCGCGACCGTGCTGTTCGCCAGCCCGTTCGGCCTCAATGCCGCCTGCGTCGCCCTGCTGCTCCGGAGCTGGGCGCTACTGCCGCTCTACGTCGTGTGGGTAGCGCGCGGGTGCGGGCTCCCCGGAGCCGCTTATCTCCGGCTGCCGCTGCGCCTATTCGCCGGGGCGGCGCTTATGGCTGCGGCTGTGTATTTGCCCGTCTGGCGCCCGGAGGGGATCGACCAAAGGCTCGTGTTAGTCGGACTGATTTTCCTCGGCGCGCTCTCCTACGGCGCTTTCTGCTACGGCTTCGCGCGACGGGAATTGCGCGCGTTCCTAGCCGAACTCGTGGTGCGTCAAGCGTGATGTTGGCCGGCCGACGCCCCCACCCAAAGTCCGCTTTCTCTTGCTTCCCGCCCATTCGTATGCGCAATCTGGAAGGCAGCAAAGGGTCGAGTTGACCGGTTCGCCAAGTCGTCGGCGAGTGACCGTTGTTTGCGCTAAGCGGTCCTCTCGGTCCCCTTGGAGCGTTGTCGCGGCGACGATAGCTCGCAGGTCGGGCAGGCGCTCGTCAGTGCTCGACGCCTTACTCGGTTGAACAGGCGGACCCCGGAGATCCGCAGCCGCGTGGCGCGGCGGATCGTCCACCGCGCAAGCGAGAGGGCGGCTTTCGGGCCGCCTTTTTGTTTGCCGTGTGACGACCGTCACGGCGCTCTTTGGCGAGTTTCCCTAAACCGGCGCCACGCCCAACCTCCCACGGGCGCCAACTTGCCCCGCGCCCCGTATTTGCGCGGGGCTTTTTACCTGCCTCCAGCTCCTATGACAGAGCTTTGCTTCCTTCACCATCTGCTAGCCGGCGCAGCTTTTCCAGGTTGACGCTATGGCCGTCTGCGTCAACAACGGGAAGACCATTGCCTCACAGCCATCAAATGTGAGATTAGCTAGCCGCATAGGGCATCCCATAGCTGGAAAACGGAGGCTATCGTGAACGCCAACAACCTCGACGCCCTCATTACTGCTGACACCCTAACCCACGGTAGGACCCCCTCAATCAACTCCATCACCCTCGCGGAGGCCCTGAAGGTAAGTCACGACCGCGTCCTCGCATGTGCTGTACTGGCCAAGCAGGAAGCCCTCCGCATCGTATTCACCACTGGTCCACGCGACCCCGAACGCGCCTCCGCAACCACCATCTGGGAGGCCTTCAAGGACGGCATGCATGATGACGATGGGACCATCGATATCGCCCGTGCTGGCGTGCTGGCGCTCTTTGGCTTGCGCCTGGGTGGTCGCCCGATTGGTAGGATGCTTCCTCCCGCCGCCCTGACCGAACTCATCGCTGCCTTCGACAGGGCCGAGCAAGCGGCCGTGAAGAGGATGCTGGAGGACGCGTTGAGCGTCCCTAAGTGGGAAGCCGAGATGATGGATTGGGTGCGACAGGTCGAGGACAATGAGGCTGACGAGATGGAGGAAAAGTTCCAAGCAAGCCTTCGCAGCTGACGGCAGGCGGCTTAAGGCCGCCCAGGCGAGCGCCGGCAATCGGCGACGATCTGATTCCTGCGTTTGATCGAGATAAAGGGCCAATCCACTGAGCGGGGCGGACTGGCGAGGCTTCGGCCCGATGTCTGCGGCCGTTAGTGCCTGCTTGAATACGAAAGTTCACGATTCTCCTGTACGCCCCAGCTGGGTCGTCTGACACCGTAGTGAGGCGCCTGGGTTTATCTAGATGAATCGCGAGAGTTAAAGGTACTCTCCGGTCATTGCCTAAAGCAGAAATTCATGCTATAGATTTGAATTAGCCGCATCGAGGCGCCGCGCCCGAACCCTAGGGCTTGGTAAAGGAAGGTAGGTGTGCGCGTGGGCCATCGTGACACAATCTTGGACGCGAGTTGAGGGCGAGCGAGATTTTTTTATTTTTTCCTCTGTAACCCTCTGATAAGTCCGGATTCGGCCAAGAAAATAAAAGGAAATAAAAGCGATTTTGCTTGTTTTTATTTGGACTTCCTGGCGCCTTGCTCGCCTTTCGGTTGTATTCACGGGCGCGAGCCTGAGCCAGCGTCCCGCGTCTTGACCCCCGCGCCGCCAGTCCCCGAGGCGGCGATCGATCGGAGGCTCGCTGTCCGAGCCCATTTGGAGTACTGGGGCGGCCATGCTCGAAGGCCTCCCGCCGAACAACGCCGCCCATAGGCTGCGGCTCGTCAGCGACGAGCGCCGCGCCCGCGCCGTCGCCGACCTCATCTTCGAGAGCTTCGAGCCGGCCGAGGCCGCCTCGACCGCGTTCGAGACCGATGATTCCTGGCCCGGCGGCGGCAAAGCGTGGCTCATGGAGGCCTATTTCGCTCACGCCCCGGACGAGGCGGCGCTCCGGGCTCTGATCGCCGCCGCTTCCGACGACGCGACCGCCGGCGCGGCGACCTTTGGCCTCACCGAGAAGCAGGACTGGGTCGCCAACTCGCTGGCCGGCTTGAAGCCGGTTCGGGCCGGGCGCTTTCTCGTTCATGGGCGCCACGACCGGGCGCGGATCCAAGCGAATGACGTCGCGATCGAGATCGAGGCGGGGCTCGCCTTCGGCACCGGCCATCATGGCACGACCCGCGGCTGCCTCCTGCATTTCGACCGGCTGCTCAAGCGGCGGAGGCCCGCCCATGTGCTCGATGTCGGCTGCGGCGCGGGCGTCTTGGCCATCGCCGCCGCCAAGGTCCTCAAGCGCAGGATCTCGCTCGGCGACATCGATCCCGTGGCGGTCGGCGTCGCCAACGCCAATGCGCGCCTGAACGGCGTCGGCGCTTTCTGCCGGGCGGTCGTCTCGCGCGGGGTCGAGAGCGCCGCGTTGCGCGAGGGCGCGCCTTACGACCTCGTGTTCGCCAACATCCTGGCGAAGCCCTTGCGGCTGCTCGCACCGTCGCTCGCCGCGGTCATGAGCGCGGACGGCGAGGCCATCGTCTCCGGCCTGCTTCTTGCTGACGTTGCGGGCGTGTTAGCGTCCTGGCGGGCGCAGCGATTTCATCTCGTCGAGAGGATCGACCTCGAAGGTTGGGCGAGCCTCAGATTGCGGCCGTGAAATCGCCGGTCCGCCGGCATCAAGGGCCTGTCGCGTTTCTGTCAAGCGGACGCGACAAAGTGGCGGCGAACGTGCGGCTTCAGGGGCGAGGGCGGGAGAGCGGAATGGCGAGAGTACCTGTCGGGGTCGGCCCCAAAATGCCTCAGATCGTGGTCTTGTTCGGCGCGACCGGCGATCTCGCTCACAAGAAGCTGTTGCCTGGGCTCTTTCACTTGGTGTCCGCCGGCTTCATTTCGAAATGCCGGATAATTGGCGTATCGCTCGACGCCATCGACGCGGAGGGCTTCCGCGCCCTCGCCCGCGACGCCGTGTTCGAGCAACACCAGCACAAACCCAAGAAGGATGCCTGGCCGGCGTTCGAGGCGACGCTCGACTACGTGCCCATCGCGGCTGGCGCCGGAGCTCTCAAGGAAGCGGTGGAGAAGGCGGAGAAGTCCTTCAACGAGGAGGTCCAGCTTGTCAATTACCTGAGCGTGCCGCCGAACGCCGCGCTGTCGGCGATCAAAATGCTGAGCGAAGCCGATCTCGCCCGCGGATCGCGGGTCATTATGGAAAAACCGTTCGGCACCGATCTCGAGACCGCGATCGCGCTCAACGATGCGCTGCACAAGGTGTTCGCCGAAGACCAGATCTTCCGCATCGACCATTTCCTCGGCAAGGAGCCGGCGCAGAACATCCTCGCTTTCCGTTTCGGCAACGGCCTGTTCGAACCGATCTGGAACCGCAATTTCATCGATCATGTGCAGATCGACGTGCCGGAGACCCTCAACATCGGCAATCGGATCGCCTTCTACGAGCAGACCGGCGCCTTTCGTGACATGATCGTCACCCATCTCTTCCAGATTCTCGGATTCATGGCCATGGAGCCGCCGACCGCCCTCGCGCCCGGGCCGATCACCGAAGAGAAGAACAAGGTGTTTCGGTCGCTGACGGCGATCGATCCGGCCGATGTCGTGCGCGGCCAGTTCATAGGCTACCGCAAGGAGCCGGGCGTCGATCCGGAATCGGACACGGAGACCTTCATCGCGCTCAAATGCTTCATCGACAATTGGCGCTGGGCCGGCGTGCCGTTCTTCCTGCGCACCGGAAAGCGCATGGCCGAGGGTCAGCGGATCATCTCGATCGCCTTCCGCGAGCCGCCAAAGAGCATGTTCCCGAGCGATTCCGGCATCGGCACGCAGGGGCCCGATCACCTGACCTTCGACCTCGCCGACGAATCCAGGGTGTCGCTGTCGTTTTATGGCAAACGGCCCGGACCCGGAATGCGGCTCAACAAACAGAGCCTGCAGTTCGCAATGCACGAAACCGGCATGGGCGGCGATGTGCTCGAAGCCTACGAGCGCCTTATCCTCGACGCTATGCGCGGCGATCATACGCTATTCTGTTCGGCCGAGGGCATAGAGCGGCTGTGGGAGGTGTCTCAGCCGCTTCTCGAATCGCCGCCGCCGGTCAAGGTGTATGCGCCAGGCTCCTGGGGACCACAGGCGATCTATCAATTGATCGCGCCCCACGCGTGGCGTTTGCCCTTCGAGCGCGCCTGGCGCGACCCTAATGTTGTCGGAGCATGACTGGCCGCGCGAGGCCAAGTTCCCGCGCTTCGCGTCAGCATGCTAAAGCCGCAGTATGCACGATCTTTCTCTCGTTCTGGAGCCGGCGACCGAGGGCGACGCCGAGCCGATCGAGCGCCTCAACGAACGGGTGTTCGGCCCAGGCCGATTCGCGCGCACCGCCTATCGCATTCGCGAGACGACCGCCGCCGATCCGACGCTGAGTTTCGTCGCCAGGGTCGGGACGCTCCTGGTCGGCGCCTCGGCGATGACGCCGATCGCCATCGGCGACGCCCCGGCCCTGCTCCTCGGGCCGTTGATCGTCGAGCCCGTCTTCCGCAGCCAGGGGATCGGCGAAGCGCTCGTGACGACTTCGCTCGAGGCCGCGAAAGCCGCGGGCTGGAAGCTGGTGATCCTGGTCGGCGACGAGCCATACTATGCGCGCATGGGGTTTCAGCGCGCGCCAAAGGACAGGATATCGCTGCCGGGACCGGTCGATCCCGAACGACTCCTCTATTGCGAGCTCGAGCCTGGCGCGCTGGCCCTTGCGAAGGGAGCGGCGCGGGGGGCCTGACGTCCCGGAGCGCGCCCGCGTGGCCGCACAACGCTCGTGACGGGCTCTCACGAGGCGAGTGTGGAGGCGGTCGCTGAGGGCCGAGCCGATCTGGCGTCGATCGACTGCGTCAGCTTTGCGCTGCTTGGACGCGGCCGTCCCGAACTTATCGAGCGCGTCGCGGTCGTCGCCGAGAGCCGCGCCTTGCCTTGCCGTTCATCGCAAGCAGCAGCCTCGACGGGCTATAGACCGCGGCTACAAAATGCGGCCGCGTCACGTCTCCGCGATGCCGCCGAGATCGCCCGCTTGCGCTCCGCTTTCGCGCCCGTGCGGCAGCGCGAGATACTCAGCCGACCGCATTTCGTGGAGACGCGACGCCGTGCGCGCGAACTCGAACGCCTCGGCGCCGTCGGCGCCAGAATGGAGCGTCTCCGGTTCGCCCGCCGCCGAAGCGATCAGTTTGACCCGCATGTCGTAGAGGGCGTCGATCAGGATGATGAAGCGCTTCGCCTCATTACGCTCGGCAGCGCCGATCACCGGAATGCGGTCAAGCACGAGCGTGTGAAAACGCTGAGCAAGCTTGAGATAGTCAGCGGCGCCGAGCGGGCGGCGACAGAGGGCGTCGAAATCGAAACGCGCGACGCCATCGATCGCCTGCTGCACGTCGAGATAGCGCCCCATGAGTTCAATGCGCATCGGCTCGCCGCGCTCATGCCCGGTCAGCGTCAGGAAAGCCGCGTCAAGCGCGGCGTCCGCCTTCGGGCTGAGCGGCGTATAGTAAACTGGGGCGCGCTTGAGCTTCTCGAGCCTGTAGTCGGTCCGGGCGTCGAGTTCGACCACATCGAGCCGCTCATGCAAGAGCGCGATGAAGGGGAGGAACAAAGCTCGATTGAGCCCGTCCCTGTAGAGATCGTCGGCCGCGACATTCGAGGTCGCGACCACCACCACGCCCGCGGCGAACAGCGCCGTAAACAAACGGCTCAAGATCATCGCATCCGCGATGTCGCGCACCGAAAACTCGTCGAAGCAAAGAAGCGAAGCCTCGCGCGCGAGATCCGCCGCAACCGGCCCGATCGGATCCTCGCCCTCGACTTCGCCGCGCTTCCGCGCCTGACGCCATTGATTGAGGCGAGCATGCACGTCGGCCATGAAGGCGTGAAAATGCGCGCGGCGTTTGCGCGGCGTCTCGACCGCGTCGAAGAACATGTCCATCAGCATCGTCTTGCCGCGGCCCACGGGCCCATGGATGTAAAGCCCGCGCGGCGGCTCGGCCGCCTTCACGCCGAACAGTCGCGAGAAGCCGTTCGGCTTTCCCTCGGCCTTATAGCCCTTCAATTTGGCGGCGAGCGCGTCGAGCTTGCGGACAAGCTCCGCTTGCGCCGGGTCGGACTCGAAGCCGCGCTCGGCAACCAGCGCGCGGTAGCGCTCGGCGATGCGAGTCATGGATGGATCTTGGCTCGAGAGAGGGAAGGGACGGCTGGGATCGCGAGCTATTAGTTTTGATGTGCGCCCAATTCAAGGTCTCCGGCTTCCGCGCGCGCTATCGGAAGTCCTCGGGAAGCTCAGCTTCGATCTGGCGAATTGCGGCGGCCTCGTCTTCATCGAGCAGATAGCCGGCTCCGACCAGGTCGGCCGCCTTCCGCCGCGCAAGCTTGAGGTAGTTCGCTCGATCGCCATAGCGGCGCGCGAGCTCGTCGGCCGGGAAAGGCCGCCATCCGGAGAAGTTGCCGCAGGTGTCGGCAATCGAGGCGATCGCAGCGGGCGGCAGCGCCGGCGGCTGAGCAAGCCCGAGCGGCAACACCGCCTCGAGCACGGGAATGCCGCCCGTGGGCGCGCCGTTTGCGCTCATCGTAGGAATCCAGAGCGGCGTTGCTCCGAGCCGGTTCAAGCCCGCAAGATCGGCGGGCGCCGGCGCGAGGACGAATGGCGCATCGGGCGGGAGATCGCGCTTGACCTCGCTTTCCTCGCCGATCGAGCGAAAGAGGCCCAAAAAGAGCGGACGAAGATAGAGCGCGTCGCTGATCGTGCTCAGCGCGATTGGCGCGCCGCCGTTGCACCTCATCGTCTGAAAGACAGTGTCCGCAGGTGCAGCGCCCCCGCGGGCGTGCGGGGCCGCCGTCGCATAGCGATGGAGCCCGGGCTGTTCGGGGGCGCGGGCGAAGAGGCTGGCGCGCAACCGGAAGAAGTCGGTGAGCGAGACCACGTCGATGAGTGTCGGGTCGCTTGCGGGTCGGGAAAGCAGCTCGGCGGGCGCAAGCGGCGCGAGATCATTGCGGGCGTATGGGAATTGCCGGTCGCCCTCGGCGAATCGGTTGATCGCGAGCACGACGCCATTGCCGTTGCGGGTGAATGCGCCCTGATAGACTCCACGACCGGTCTTGGGATCGGCGTTGAAGCCCTCAGCAAGAAACGTGTTCACGAACCACGCGCTCTGGCTGACCCCGGCCAGAATGCGATGGCGGAAGATCGGCACGGGCGCCGACTCGCTCCGGAACGCGCCGCCGAGCCAGCGGCCGAAATCCCGAACGGCGACTTCGCCGATCCCCTGCGCGGCCTCGGGGGGGCCGCCGGGCAGACCCGCCTGCCATTGAACCGCGGCAAGCGAAATCCGATGCTTAAGGAGAAAACCGTCGCCGATCGCAGCCGCCTCCGGCGCGGCGGGGGCGGCATGACCCGCCGCCATCGCCACAGGAGCGCCAAGCGAGCGGGCTAGAATGGGGTTGCCGCGATTGGGCGCTTCGACGACGATGGCGCTCGCGTCGGAGGCTGATTCTGGCGCGACGATATGGAAGGCGATCACATAGGGAACGTTCGCCCGTCCGGCTGCAAGCCCGCTCAAGCCCGCGACCGGCTCTCCGATCGCAACCTCGCCGCGGATGACGCCCTCGACATAGCGCCAGGCGATGCCGGCGTAACTTCCGGCCGGCCGCTCTCGCGCCACGTCGACGGCGGTGATCGAACTTTCGGCTGCGGCCGCGCTGGCTGCCGGGCCCATTATGACCGCCGTCGCCAACGCGCCGACAAGTATTCCATAGACCCTCATCGCAGGTTGCTCCGTTTCGCCAGTTTCGGCCCGCTAATGCGCCTCCTCCCAGTTCTGCGCCGCGTGCGCGTCGACCCTCAGCGGCGCGTGCAGGCGGACGGCGGGCTCGGGCGCCTCGACCATCACCTTGGCTACCACCGGCAGCGTCGCCTCGACTTCATCGTCGGGCGCCTCGAACACCAATTCGTCGTGGACGGTGAGCAGCATCTCAGCGCTCAAGCCCGCTTTGGCCAGCGCTTCGTCCATGCGCACCATCGCGCGGCGGATGATGTCGGCGGCCGAGCCCTGCAGCGGCGCGTTGATCGCGGCGCGCTCGTTGAACGCCCGCTCCGAAGGGTTCGACGCATTGATGCGCGGGTAATGGCACTTGCGGCCGAACAGAGTGGTGACATAGCCGTTGGCGCGCGCCGTCTTCTTCGTCGCCTCCATATAGTCGCGGATGCCGGGAAAGCGCTCGAAATATTTCCGGATATAGGCGCCCGCCTCATCGCGCGCGATGCCGAGCTGATTGGCGAGGCCGAAGGCCGAAATGCCATAAATGATACCGAAATTGATGGCCTTGGCGCGCCGCCGGACTTCGGCCGGCATGCCCTGGATCGGCACGCCGAACATTTCGGAGGCGGTCATGGCGTGAATGTCGAGTTCTTCCGCGAACGCCTGCTTGAGCGCTGGAATGTCGGCGAGATGCGCGAGGAGCCTGAGCTCTATCTGGCTGTAGTCGGCCGAGATGAGCTTGCGCCCCTCCGGCGCCACGAAGGCGCGGCGGATCTTGCGCCCTTCCTCGGTGCGGATCGGAATGTTCTGCAGATTAGGTTCCGACGACGACAGCCGCCCGGTCGTGGTCGAGGCGAGCGCATACGCTGTGTGGACGCGGCCGGTTCGCGGATTGACGAAGCCAGGCAGCGCGTCGGTATAGGTCGACTTGAGCTTCGAGATCTGCCGCCATTCGAGCACGCGCGCTGGCAATTGATGGCCCTCGGCGGCGAGGTCCTCGAGCACGCTCGCTGTCGTCGACCAGGCGCCGGTCGCGGTCTTCTTGCCGCCGGGCAGGCCCATCTGGCCGAACAGAATATCGCCGAGCTGCTTCGGCGAGCCGGGATTGAACGGCGCGCCGACAATTCCGTTGATCTCGGCCTCGAGTCCGGCCATGCGCTGAGCGAACTCGCCCGTCATGCGCGACAGGATGTTGCGGTCGATCGCGATCCCGCGGCGCTCCATACGCGCCAGAACATCGACGAGCGGGCGCTCGAGCCGCTCATACACCGTCGACATCTTCTCGGCGACGAGGCGCGGCTGCAAAACGCGCGTGAGACGCAGGGCGACGTCGGCCTTCTCCGCTCCGTATTCGCACCCCTTTTCGATCGTCGCACGCGCGAATCCAAGGAAATTCCGCCCCGAGCCCGCGACTTCGCTGAGAGCGACGGGTTTGTGACCGAGAAAGCGTTCGGAAAGCGTAACGAGGCTGTGGTCGTCGCCAGTCGCGCCGGCGTCGAGCGTGTAGGAAAGCAGCATGGCGTCGTCGATCGGCGCAACGCGAACGCCGCGCATCGCGAACACATGCATATCGAACTTGAGGTCGTGGCCGATCTTGAGAACGCCCGGCGCCTCAAGCAGCGGCTTCAGAAGCCCGACCGCCTCTGCTTCCGGCATCTGGTCGGGCGCGAGTCCCCCGCCGTCGAAAAGATCATCGGCGCCGGTCCGATGGCCGATTGGGATGTAGCAGGCTTCTCCGGGCTTCACTGCCAATGAGAGGCCGACGAGGTCCCCTTGCAGCGGGTCGGGCGACGAGGTCTCGGCGTCGATGGCGACCACGCCCTCGTCTAGTGCGCGGGCGATCCATGCGCTGAGCTCGGCCCCGGTCCGCACAATTCTATAGGCCGCACGGTCGATTGGAGCGCGCGCCTCCTTTGCACGCGCGGCCGCAAGGTCCGCGGGCGCAGCGCCCTCGGGCGCCGCCATCTGCGAAGGGGCCGGAGCAGGAACGGGCGCCGGGGGCGCGGCGGCGTCGCCTTCCGCCGGCGCTTCTCCTTCTCGTTCCAAAAGGGCGACGCCTTGGCCGCCCGGCCAAGCCGCCCGGCCGACAAAGCGCGGGTCAGGCTCGATGGAGGAAGCCTCGACGCCGCAAATCTCGGCGACGCGCCGGGTCAGCGTCGTGAGCTCCATCGCTTTGCAAAAGGCGACGAGCCGCTTGCCGTCGAGCTCAGGCGTCGCAAGAGCCTCGAGCGGCGTCTCGACCGGCACATCGCGATCCAACGTTACGAGCTGCTTCGAGATCAAGATGCGCTTGACGATTTCGGAGTCGGTCAGCGCTTCCCGCCGCTTCGGCTGCTTGATCTCGCCCGCGCGGGAGAGCAGCGTCTCAAGGTCTCCATATTCGAGAATGAGCTGCGCCGCAGTCTTGAGGCCGATGCCGGGCGCGCCCGGCACATTGTCGGTCGAAATCGCCGGCGAGCGCCTGGACGTCGACGACCTTGCCGGGGCCTACTCCCTCGAAATATTTGACCACTTCCTCGACGCCGAAGCGCCGCTCCTCGCGAGAGCCTGCGACACCGGCTTGGCCGGAAGCCGGGTCATACATCGTGACGCAAGGCTCGACGAGCTGCATGAGGTCTTTGTCGGCCGAGACGATGAGGACGTCGGCCCCGGCCTCACGCGCCTGGCGGGCGTATGTGGCGATGATGTCGTCGGCCTCATACCGGCCCTGTTCGATCGGGACCATGCCGAAGGCCGAGACCGTGGCGCGCATCAGCGGGAACTGGGGCTTGAGTTCGTCGGGGGGGTCTTTCCGGTGCGCCTTGTAGGCTGGGTAAATGTCGCGCCGGAACGAGTTCTCCGTCTTGTCGAAGATGATGGCGAGATGGGTTGGTTTGAAGCCCGCGGCCCCGTCGCGAATGAACTGCAGCACCTTGGTAGCGAACAGCCGCACCGCGCCGGTCGGCAGCCGGTCGGTTCGATAGTTGTACTTCTGGTCTTGGCGGATCGACTGATAATAGGCGCGGAAGACGAAGGACGAGCCGTCGATGAGAAAAACGTGGTCCCCGGGACCGACCGGGCGATGGGGCTGGGTCATGGCCATCACATAATCGATGCGCCCGCCGGGCGCCATCACGATGCGGCGCGACTGTGGAATGGGCCGCGCCGTTCATCGAACAGTCATCGGCGCAGTTGCAGTTTCCGCTTCCCGGAGTTGCGCCGAATCGCGGTTCGGCGGGCGAACTCAAAGGGGAAGGGCGAAATGGCTTCTCGCACCGGCTTGGCCGCCGCCGCCGCGGTCGCGATCGCAATCGGCGCCGGTTTCGAACTGCGCAGCGCGCAGTCGCTCACCGTTCCGGACGCTTGCGTGCTCGGGGCGGCGAGTTGCGCCGAGGTTTGTCGCAGCCTCGACGATCAGCGCCGCGCGCCGGCCGACTTCATCGCGCTTGCCGCCTACCAGCTTGGACCCGAGCGCCCGATTCTCCTGCCGCCGGCCAACCTTTCGATGCCGGCGCCCGTCGATCCGCACAATGTCTATGCCGGCGCCGCGGCCGGCATGTTCAGTCCTGCCGTCGCCGGGCAACCGTCGCGGGTCTATTCGCCGAACCTCGTGACCGGCAAGGTCGATGTGATCGATCCGGACACGTTCAAAGTCATCGACAGCCTGGCCGCGATGCCGAGCCCGGAGCATATCGTTCCATCCTGGGATCTGCAGACGCTCTGGGTTTCGGCGGATGTGAGCGCGCGCGGCGGCCACGGCGGCGTCGCGCCGATCGATCCGAGGACAGGCAAGGTCGGCAAGGTGATCGACGTGCCGGACTCCTACAACATCTATTTCACCCCCGACGGCAAATCGGCGATCGTCGTCGCCGAGGCCCTGCGCCGGCTCGAGTTCCGTGATCCGCACACCCTGGCGTTGCAGGGCTATATCGCGACGCCCCAATGCGCGGGCATCAATCACGCCGACTTTGCGCCCGACGGCTCGTACGCCATCTTCACCTGCGAGTTCAACGACTCGCTCGCCAAGATCGATCTCGTCCATCACACTCTGGTCGAGACGCTGCCGCTGACTCCCGGCCACATGCCGCAGGACATCAGGGTGGCGCCGGACGGCAAGATCTTCTTCATCGCCGACCTCATCGGCGACGGCGTCATGGTGATCGACGGCGATTCCTTTGGGCAGCTCGATTTCATCAAGACCGGCGTCGGCGCGCATGGACTCTATCCCAGTCGCGACGGGACAAAGCTCTATGTGTCCAATCGAGGCACTCACAGTCTCGGAGGCGCGCGAAAGGGCCCCGGCAGCGTCTCGGTGATCGATTTTAAGACGCGCAAAGTCGTCGCCAACTGGACGATTCCGGGGGGCGGCAGCCCGGACATGGGAAACTTGAGCGCCGACGGCAAATGGCTTTGGCTATCGGGCCGCTACGACGGCGCGATCTACGCCTTCAACACCGACGACGGCTCGGTGAAGACGATCCCCGTGGGCGGCATGCCGCATGGGCTCACCGTCTGGCCGCAGCCTGGGCGTTATTCCCTCGGCCATACCGGGAATATGCGCTAGATCGCCAAATAACATCCAAGGAAATCCAAATAAAACCAAGGAAAACTCCTTGCATTTCCTTGGATTCCTTTGGCCGAATCTGGACTTTTCAATGAGTTACGGCGAGTCCAAATAAAAAAATCTTTTCCTCTCTCAGACCCTGTGGGCGAAAGGTCTCAACAATGGCGCCCGCTCCTTTTCCAAGCCGCCGGGCGTCGTTCTGCCGCCGAGCGCCGGGTTCGGCGATTGGCTAGAGCAGAATCCGATCACGCTGCATCGTAGCCTGCGGCGGCGAAGAGGTTTTGGATTTCCTGCGGGGTGATGAGATCGATGAGTTGGCCGATGGCGCTCCAGAGGCCTTCGACGGTCCGCTCGGCGGCCTTTCGCAGAAGCGCCTTGAGTTTGGCGAAGGCATTTTCGATGGGATTGAAATCGGGACTGTAGGGCGGGAGGTAGAGAAGGCTTGCGCCCACGGCTTCGATCAGCTGACGCACTTTCGACCCTTTGTGGCCGGGCAGATTGTCCATGATGACGACGTCGCCCTGGCGCAGTTCCGGGACGAGGACCTTGTCGACGTAAGTCTCGAAAGCGAGACGGTCGACGGCTCCGTCGATGACAAACGGCGCGATGAAGCCGCGCAGCGTCAAGGCTCCAATGAAGGTCGTGGTTTTCCAATGTCCGTACGGAACGCCGACCCGCAGGCGTTGACCGCGCGGAGCGCGACCGTGACGGCGCGCCATGTTGGTGGAGGCCCAGGTCTCGTCGATGAAGATCAGGCGCTCGGGGTCGAGATCGAGTTGCCCTTCGAACCAGGCCTCGCGCTGCTCCGCGACGTCGGGGCGGCTTTGCTCGGAAGCGTGCGCGGTCTTTTTTTGCGCGTGATGGCGTGACGAGCGAAGAAGCGCTGGATCGTGCCGAAGCCGAAGCTGAGCCCTTGTGCGGCAAGCGTGCGGCGCACTTCCTCTATGGTCGCGTCGCCGTCGGGTCCAAGCGCCGAAAGAACGGCTTCGCCGCAGGCTTCGATGCGCTTCGACCGGCGGTCGCCGCCAAGCGCCTTGGGACGCGCGTCCCCCTGCTCGCGTTCACGCGCGCGCCAGCGGCTCACGCTGGCGGCGCTGACGCCAAACCGTTCGGCGGCCTGGCGATGCGTCGCCCCGGCCTGAACCGCCGCCAAAACCCGAACCCGAAGATCAAGAGACAGCGCCTTTGACATGCCCGCCGGCCTCCGATCCGGCAGACAGCCTGAATCAGAACTTACCCGATTCGGGAATCCCCTCCCGATTCTCTCAGCTCCGGTGCCGCTCTAAGGTAACACACATTCTGCTTTTCGAAAAGCAAATACAGAGTTTCCGTCAGCCCGTTCGTCATGGCGTCTGGGCGCGCCTCTAAAGCCGAGCGGCGAGCGCCGCATAGACCGCCAGCACTGCGCTGGCCAAAACATTCCATCCCGCAAGCGACAGCCCGGCGATCCGCAGCTGGACTTCGTCGCAGCGCACGACCTTCACCGAATCCAGCGATTTCACCAGGTCGTTGACGTCGAGCGACCCCGGTCCGCCGGTGCATGCGGTCGGTCCCTGCCACCAATGGTATTCGACCCCGACGTGATAGGCGGCGAGCCCGGCGTTGGCGGCGAAGATCAAGGCCAGAAGCGCGAGGCCGGCTCGCGCCAGACCATGCGCTGAGCGGCTCGCCAGCGCGGTTAGAGCCGCGATCGGAACGGCGGCGTAGAAGGCGTAGCGCTGCGTGAGGCAGAGCTCGCAGGGGGCATAGCCGAAGACCTGAAAGATCCACACCGCCGCGAGGATGGCGACCGAGGCGGCGGCGATCCAAAGCGCCCTCACGCCTTGCGAGGGCGCCAGCACGATCTCGGCGGGCGTCATCAAAACACTCTGATCGCGATCACAAATCCGGCGACGACGAGGGCGACGAATGCGCCCAGAACTGCGGCGAAATTACGCTCCATCGCCGTTCGCAGCGGTTCGCCGAACCAGTGGAGCGCGCCCGCGACAAGAAAGAACCTTAGCCCCCGCGTCACGACCGACAAGGCGACGAACAGCGCAAAATTATAGCCGAGCAAGCCGCTCGTGATCGTCACCAGCTTATAAGGGATCGGGGTTACGCCCTTGACGAGGATCACCAGCCAGCCCCATCGGGCGTAGGTCTCTTTCAGCGCGTCCATCTTTGCGCCATAGCCGTAGAGATTGATGAGCCACTGCCCGACGGTGTTGTAGAGCAAGGCGCCGATGGCGTAGCCGAGCATGCCGCCGATCACCGAAGCGATGGTCGCGATGAGCGCGTAGCGCCAGGCGCGCTTCGGATTGGCGAGCGCCATCGGGGCGAGCAGCACGTCGGGCGGGATAGGGAAGAACGAGCTTTCCGCGAAGGCGACGGCGGCCAAAGCGCGCTCTGCATACGGGCCCTCGGCGAGCGATCGGACGCGGGAGTAGAGCGAACTGTTCATACAGGTCCTTCGCAGTGCAGCGGCCTTTTACGCGCTTGCGGCGCCACCGTCCACGCATGGGGCTTCCGCGAAGGTTGAGCGCATTGACCCTACGCGGCCCCGCGTTCTATATCGGCGCCGTCCGTCTCGTCGCGGGCCCCTATGGCGGAACTGGTAGACGCGTCCGACTCAAAATCGGATTCCGCAAGGAGTGCTGGTTCGATTCCGGCTAGGGGCACCAAGCAGAGTCAAATTATCAATGAATTGCAGATAGATAGCATTCTTATTTCGAATCAGTCCCACATCCGGTCCCACACGCCGAAAGCTTTAGGCAGTCTCGAGCTGAGCCCGTGATCCCCTCGCGATCTCTTCAACCGCCGAGGATCGGCCTCCTGCTCAACCCGCTTCCCCTTGCGGGTCTCGAGGCGCCCGCGAGGCGGGAAACCATCGTTCTCCCCCCGCCTTTGAGGAAGAATCGCCTCTTGTGCACTGGCTCCGCCAACTTCAGCCGGTCAGGCGAGACGCGCCAAGACAACGACCTCGTGGCGCTCAGAGGCGCGTCGGTTTGCGCTGGCTTTGACGCCAAGTTCGAGCAGGCGTGGGATAGGAGGTAGCCTTGCGGGCTGGAGGCGCTCAAGCGCCGCCGCAACTGTGTTCAGAGTCAGGAAGTGTCCACGAGTCGAGAGTGCGCAAGTTTGTTGTTGTGTAAAATTTTCCTCGATCGTCTCCCGCCGGACAATGGCTGGGTATGAACACGAGGCAAATGAGGACGTGGTCACCTCTCTTGGAGTTCACGATCGCCGGAACTCTTTCGTAACTCACCTGGCTCCCTCCGTTCTGATAGAAGACGGAAGTACCCGAGCTAAAGTTAGTATCGCCCTCAAGGCGACCGCCAATGAGCGTAATGACGCTCCCGCCGCAGGCTAAAATGCGAGTGGGAAGGGAATCATGAGGCGTCACCTCGGCCTGTGCCGTTGCCGCACCTAGCAAAAGAACGGCAGCTGCCGAGAATTTTCGCATTGCGGGTCCGCCTGTTCAACCGAACAAGGCGTCGAGCACGGATGAGCGTGTGCCCGACCTGCGAGCTATCGTCGCCGCCACGACGCTCCAATCCCTTGCTAAGGAATCGCTGCTTGCCTCACTAGCGCGGCGGCACGCTTCAGCGTGCGCCTCACCGCCATAATCGGACATGAGCGCTTCCGTTTCGGAGGAAATCGCGAGCCGCAGCTCATGTGGTCGTTGGTGATAAGACATCTTGGAAACTCCTGGGCCGCCCGGCCCCTGTTCATGCTCTGCAAGTTGAGCACAACGCCTCGCGTGGCGCCGTGACCGCTATCACAGCTCGCAAACAGAAAGAGCGGTATGATGTTCGCGGGTGAGGCAGCGCCCTGGGGCCCTCAGAAGGCCGGCCATGCCTCGGCTGACCTTGGCTTCGGCGGTCGCAACATGCGCGTGTCTTATGAGGAGAGCTCGTCCCAACGGCTCATCGCCATCGCCGACTACGCAACCATTTGAGCGAAGATCAAGCGACCTTCGCCCGGACCTCCACATCTATGTTGGATATACGGCTCCCGCCGGTATGATACTCGTCGCCCGATCCGTAAGGGTAATGGCCTATAATGATAGTGTTTATCCTCGAACTATTTGGCGGCGTCTGCGCCTTTTCAACAATTGCCTTTATCGGCTTAGCTTCCGTGAGCAAGTTGAGGCCGGATTTGGACGAGGAGGTTGGCGTTGATCTGGAAATACTCCGTCTGACGGAAGACCACCTCATTAGGCAACGGGGCGCCGTTCTCGATCTAGATGGTGCGATTGAGGCCGTCGATCGTTCCGGATCGCCAAGTCGAGGGCCTGAGAAAATGAGGAATGTCGCGCCTAAGGAGGCCAAATCTACTTTACGCGCGGCGTGGGGTAGCTTGATAATACGATCACGTCCGAACCGCTGGAAGGCCCTGAGGCAATGACCGTCCAGTCGTTAATCTTCGCCCCATTCGGCGATTTCAGCCTGAGCTCACGGGCGGCAGGCTTCGCGCGCCGCATCGCTCGCCCCACAATGGCCCGGCCGACCGGTCCTATCAGCGAAGAAAATCGGCGCACTTCGGGATGTCGTTCGCCCCGACACCCCAAGGTTCAATCGGAACGCTTGAGGTGGAATTCTTTGGCGAGCCTTCGATGAGCTTATCGCTATAGGTCATATACACAAGTATATTCCGCTTTGTATCGCAACCCCGGACGATCTGCATCTTCTTGAAGAAAAGCGACCGCCTTTCGCTGAACACCACATCGCCCTGAGAGAACTTGTCCTTGAACTTGATGGGGCCGTACTGACGACAGGCGAGGGAAATGTCGGACGTCTGTTCGGCGAGGCCCAGGGCTCCTGAAAGGCCTCCTTTCTCCGGAACCGTGTAGTGACAGGCGATTCCTTGGACGATCGGGTCGTCAATGCCATAGACCGCGAGTTTGTCGTTCGGCGTCAGCAGTTTGAATGTCGTCGATTCGCGAAAGATCAGGTCGGGGTCCTGGGAATCGGCCTGCGCGGGCGACATAACCACGAATGCGGCAAGAAGGGCGGCCGGGCGCAACATCGTCATGATCAGTTTGCTCGCTGTCGTTTGAATGGCACGAGAGATAAGGGCCTTTCGTGGTCCCGCCAATGACGACGCGGCCTCTATTGTCAATTTCGTTCGACGGCTCGCCGTTTCTCGCAAGCGCGCGCAACACCGCTAGCGGGGCAGGCAATTGAGCAAATCGGACCGTCCACGCGCCTTTGCTTCGAGGCTGGCGGCGAGGCGGCGCTGGAGCGGCGTGGGGTGGGCGGGATTGCGTTCAATCGGGTTTGGCAGCGAAGTCGCCAGGAGCGCGGCCTCGTGGGGATTGAGCTGACTTGCGCTTTTATGGAAATAGCGCTCAGCCGCAGCCTCGATCCCGTAGAGCCCCTCGCCCCATTCGGCGATGTTGAGATAAATCTCGAGGGTGCGCGCCTTCGGCCAGGCCTTGCCCAGGACGAGCGCCATGGGGATCTCAATCCCCTTGCGGATGACGGACCGGCCGGGCCACAAAAACAGGTTCTTCGCGGTCTGCATGGTGATGGTCGAGGCGCCTCGGCTCGGCCCATGTTTGCCGGCGCCGCTCAGAACCTCGCGCAGCGCGCCCCAATCGACGCCGTCATTGTCGCAGAAGCCCGCGTCTTCGGATGCGATCACCGTTGCGAGCGCGGTCGGCGCGATCGTCTTCAGCGGCGCATAAACGCGCTGATAGCCCTTGCCTTCGATCGTGCGCTCAAGCATCAGCGTCGAAACAGGGCGCGCGCCGGCGTAAAGGACGACGAGGCTGACGAAGAGCGCGAGGAGCGCAAGCCCCGCCCAGACGATTCCGCGCGCGAGGAGACGGATGGGAGAGCGCCGCCGGGCCACTCGTCAGCCTTGGCCCAAGTCTGCGGATCGGGCAAGCGACCGCTACTCGCCGACCCAGGGTGGCAAACGAGCTCAGTTCGTCGCCGCCAATGGTGATTTCTCCGGAACGCCAGCCTTGCGAAGCCCTTCGAGGATGCGCTCGCGCTGCTTGAGGTACGTTGGGTTGTCGCTCTCCGCCATGCTCAGGAAACGCGCGATCGAGTAGTTCGGCGCAAGCGCGCGGCCAGCTTCGACCTCGGCCCGCGCCTCATCGAGACGACCGAGATGCGCGAGCGCGGCGGCCATATAGAAATGGCTCAGCGGATAGTTGCGGCTGGCGTCGACCGAGCGACGAAAGAGCGCGGCGGCTTCCTCGTCGGCTCCGAGGTGGAGTTTGGCGAGGCCCCGGATATGGGTCCACATGAAGCCAACCGCGTCGCCGGGCGATAACCGGAACGCCTCGTTGACGTGGTCCTCCGCCTCTTCGGCCCGGCCCATGGTTATTTTCGCTTGCCCGATCCATGCATGAGCGGCGCCGAGATTTCGGTTGAGCCTCAAGGCCTGCTCCAATTCGCCGATCGCTCGCGAAGCGCGGTTCGTCTGGATCTGGATGAAGCCCAGCCAGAGATGCGCCCAATAGTTGCGCGGCGCGATCGAGACGCCCTTGATCAACAGCGCCTCGGCGGCGGCCAGGCGCTCGGCCCGATGGTCGGTGGTGTAGATCGCCCCAACCAGCACGTCGGCCCGCGCGGCGCCGACAAGAGCGTCAACGTTGGTTGGATCGAGCGCCACGGCGCGTTCGAAAATTTCCCGGGCGCGCTCGATGTTGGCGGGCCCGCCTTTGTTGAACCACTGAACCCCTTGGAAATAGAGATCCATGGAATCCGGGTTTTCCTCACTTTCGGCGCGCCGCGCTTCGGCGGCGATCAGCTCCGGCCGAAGCTGATTGGCGAGCTGAGAAACAATTTCATCCTGCATGTCGAACGGGTCGGCCATCGCCTTGTCGAACCGATCCGCCCATAGGTGGTTTCCGGTGATGGCGTCGATGAGCTGGACATTGACGCGCATTCGGTCGCCCCGCGCTGAATGCTTCCCTCGAGGACGTAGCGCACGTTGAGGTCGCGGCCGATCTGCTTGGCGTCGACCGACTTGCCTTTGTACGTGGAGGCCGTGTTGCGTGAGACCACAACCGCATTGTTGATGCGCGAAAGGTCGGTCGTCAGGCTCTCCGTCACGCCGTCGACAAACATCTCGTGCTCGAGATCCACGCCGAGGCTTGTGAACGGCAGCACCACGATCGACAGGCGTGGCGGCGCAGGTTTCTCGGCTGCGACGGCGGCGCCGGGCGCAACGCTGATTTGAGCCGCAGGACCAATCTCGAGCGAATAGACGCGGATCGGTTCGGCGATGTTCTTGAGCTCGGTTTGGCCAAGGTCGTTGACCATCAGATCGAGGCGCCCCTTGACCTGCCGGTAAGCGTCCTCCGACAGGGCAATCGCTCCGGGCTTGGCGATGCCTTCAAGACGCGCGGCGATGTTGACGCCGTCGCCCATGAGATCGCCATC
Organism: uncultured Alphaproteobacteria bacterium; assembly: GCA_963753135.1. Classification (GTDB taxonomy): domain Bacteria; phylum Pseudomonadota; class Alphaproteobacteria; order Rhizobiales; family Beijerinckiaceae; genus Roseiarcus. The sequence continues at coordinate 96,620 of CAVWBA010000015.1, forward strand.
GCTCTCTTCGACGACGTCGCCGAGATGAATGCCGACACGGAACTCGATGCGACGCTCGGGCGGCAGGCCGGCGTTGCGCTCCAGGAGCCCATGCTGCATCTCGATCGCGCAACGCACGGCGTCCACCACGCTGCGAAATTCAACGATGAAGCCGTCGCCGGTGCCCTTGACCACGCGCCCGCGATGCACGGAGATGGTCGGCTCGATCAGGTCGCTCCTTAGCGTGCGCAAACGCGCCAAAATCCGATCCTCGTCGGCGCCCGCCAGCCGCGAGTAGCCGACGATGTCGGTCACGAGAATTGCCGCCAGCTTGCGCGCCTCAGTCATGGGATTGGACTCTCCGCCGCTTCGCGGCTCTATATAGGGTCGCGGCCGGGACTATCCAGGATTTGCGCGTTGGAGAAGCTGGCGCTAGGACGGTCCGCTCAACGTCGCCGCTCAACATTTCGCTCAGGGCGCGAACTTGCCGTCCCACAATGGGCGAAGCGTGCGCGTTGACATCGCATCGCGCACTTAACGCGCGACGCGGAAGACAAGATCGCTCCGAACCTTGAGAAGGCGCCCAATGACCGCATCCCGTCTTGTTATTCCCGATCTCGCCGGCAAAGCTGTTTTGATTACCGGCGGCTCGACCGGCATTGGCGCGGCCGTCGCGCGCGGCTTCGCGGAGCAGGGGTCGCGCGTCGCCATCGGCTACCATTCGAGCGCGGAGAAAGCTCACGCGCTTGTGAGCGAGATCAAGGCCGCAGGCGGCGAGGCGATCGCGGTGAAGGGCGACGTCTCCGATCCAAAAGCCTGCGCTGAAATCGTCGCCGAAACGACGAGCCGATTCGGCCGTCTCGACGGCCTCATCAACAATGCGGGCCTGATGCTCGGGCGGGTGCATTCGCTCGAGGCGAGCGACGAGCACGTCCAGGCTGTGATCGATCTCAACTCGCGTTCGGTCATTTGGGTGACGCGCGCGGCGAGGCCCTGGCTCGAGCGCCAGGGCGGCTTTATCATCAATACGACCTCAATCGCGGCGCGAAACGGCGGCGCCGGCGGCGCAATCCTCTACGCCGCCGCCAAGGGCTTCGTGTCGACGATCACCAAGGGCAACGCAAAGGAGTTGATCGACAAAAAGATTCGCGTCAACGGCGTCGCGCCCGGTGTCATAACGACGCCATTTCACGAGCGCTATACGACTCCCGAGGGGTTGGAGGCCATTCGCAAAACGATTCCGATAGGGCGACTAGGGACCGCGGAGGACTGCGTCGGCGCTTACCTGTTCCTCGCCTCCGAGGCGCTCAGCGCCTATATCGTTGGGCAGATTATCGAGGTCAATGGCGGCCAGCTCATGCCGTGAGGCGGTGCGTAGACGCGATCGCTGATCGCGTCAGCCGCGACCAGCGGTCGCGGCTAAAATCGTGGCGGCTAGTGCCGATATTGCTGGATGCGGGTCGTCCGGAGTCCGGCCAAACCGTGACTGTCGATCGAGACTTGCCAGCTCAGGAATTCATCGACAGTCAGCGTGTAACGCGAACATGCGTCTTCCAGCGACAACAATCCGCCGCGAACCGCAGCGACCACTTCGGCCTTGCGGCGAATGACCCAGCGCCGGGTGCTGGGCGGCGGCAGGTCGGCGATTGTTAGCGGACTGCCGTCCGGACCGATGACGTATTTTACTCTCGGTCGCAGCGTTTCACTCATTGGACTCTCACTCAGACGCATGTCACACAACTTGTGTGACAATAGACGAAGCGATTTAAGATTTGCCTAAGCCACCACTGCAAAAATATACCGATGCATAACTAGAATTGTGTGGGGATCTGCAAAGGAGCGGGACGACCCTCGCTCGCGAAGTCGATAAAGATCGAAAGATGCCGCCAACTTTCAACCGCGGTTTGCGTTTAGCGGTTTCCAAATCCACGATGACGGAGCGCGGGAAATGCGAGTAAGGGCTTTGAGGACGGCGGTGGTTTTGATCGCCGCGGCTGCGGCGATCGGCGTCGCGTCAGCGCGCGCCGCAGATTGCGGAGAGAGCGCGGACGGCTTCAGTGAATGGCTCGCCTCCTTCAAGCAAGTCGCGGTTCGCAACGGCGTCTCCCAGCATGTCGTCAATTCGGCCCTGAACGGCGTTACGTTCGATACTTCCGTCGCAGCGCACGATCGCAGCCAGAACTTCGGAACGAATTCCGCCGCCTTCGCCGCGCGCCACATCACGCCTCCCCGAGTCAAAAGGGGGAAGACGATGATGCTTGCCTACGCCGAACCGCTGGAGAGAATCGAACAGCGTTATGGCGTGCCCGGGCCTGTCCTCGTGGCGATCTGGGGTCTCGAAACGGACTTCGGCGCGGGTTTGGGCGGCTATTCAACTTTCAGCGCGCTGGCGACTCTCGCCTACGATTGCCGCCGGGCGCAAATCTACCGCGCCGAGCTCATCGATGCTCTCATGCTCGTCCAGCGCGGCCTTTTGCGCCCATCCCAGCGGGGCGCATGGGCGGGCGAGATCGGCCAGACCCAGTTCATGCCGTCGGCCTATCTGAAATACGCGGTCAACGCCGAAGGGGGCGGCGGCGGCGACATCATTTCCAGCCCCGCCGACGCGCTCGCGTCGACCGCGAATTTCCTTCGCTCGAAGGGCTGGAGCCCGGGCGCGGGTTGGGACGAAGGTCAGCCAAATTTCAACGCTTTGCTGCAATGGAACTCGTCCCCCATCTACGCCAACACGGTCGCGCTGTTCGCCGACAGGCTGGCGGCGAAAGAATAGGGCGCGCCGCGCGCTTTCGTCCTATCGTCTTGGATAAATTCTAATCTGCCGCTTCGACCAGATCTCTTATGGCGGGAACGGCCAAATTGGGCTATGGCCTTGCCAGATCGGGCTTGAGGCCCAAGATAAACCGTTTGTCCGGGCTTTTTCGCCGGCAATAGGTCGACATGCTCGCGCCATCGCTCGCGCCGACTTTAGACGGCGCACTGAACAGTTTAGGGCTCGATAAGCCCCCCGCCGAAACCCGCGTCGTCGTCGCGATGTCGGGCGGTGTGGATTCGTCGGTCACCGCGGCGTTGCTCACCGCCGAAGGCTATGACGTGGTCGGCGTCACGATGCAGCTTTACGACCACGGCGAAGCGACGCACCGCAAGGGCGCGTGCTGCGCTGGACAGGATATTCACGACGCGCGCGATATCGCGGCGCGGCTCGGCGTTCCCCATTATGTGCTCGATTACGAGGAGCGCTTCCGCGAAAAGGTGATCGAGCCGTTCGCCCGATCCTATGTTGCGGGCGAAACTCCCGTTCCGTGCATCGCCTGCAACCAGTATCTGAAATTCGCCGATCTATTCGACGCAGCCAATGATCTCGGCGCCGATCTGTTGGCAACCGGTCACTATGTGGTTAGCCGCGACGATGGGCGCAGCGGACGAGCTTTGTACCGCGCCGCCGATCCCGATCGTGATCAAAGCTATTTCCTGTTCGCCACCACGCGCGCGCAACTCGCGCGCCTGCGGTTTCCCCTGGGTGGCATGCCGAAGGCGCGGGTGCGCGAACTGGCGCGCGAGTTCGGCTTGACCAACGCCGAGAAGGCCGACAGCCAGGACATCTGCTTCGTGCCGTCGGGACATTATACCCAAATGATCGAGCGCTTGATCCCCGGCGCTTCCGTTCCTGGCGAGATCGTTCACGTGGACGGTCGCGTTCTCGGTCGGCACGCCGGCGTGGTTCACTTCACCATTGGCCAGCGGCGCGGCATCGGGGTCGCGGCGGCCGAGCCGCTCTATGTGGTCGGACTCGATGCGGCCAATGCGCGCGTCATCGTCGGCCCGCGCGCCTCCCTCGCGGTGGCGCGGCTTAAGTTGCGCGACGTCAATTGGATCGGTCCGGGCGCAATCACCGCCTTGCCGCCGCACGGATTGCCGATTGCCGCGCGGGTCCGCTCAACTCGTCCGCCGGCTCCCGCCCTGCTCATGCCCTCGGGCGAGATTGAGTTCGTCGAGCCCGAGAGCGGCGTATCGCCCGGTCAGGCCTGCGTCTTTTATGATTCCGTCGACCCGCACGCGCGGGTGCTTGGCGGCGGGTTCATCGTCCCCGCCTGAGGATGGAGCCCGGATAGAGCGCATGGCTGCACTCGATGACGAATCGGTCTTTGGGGCGAAGCCCAAACCCACCCTCGCCCACGAGATAGGCCAGAACATCGACGATCTGTCGGCGCCCGAGCTTAGGGAGCGCATCGCTCTCTTGCGCTCAGAGATCGACCGGTTGGAGAGGGCGATCGAGGCCCGTCAGGCGACGCGCGCGGCGGCCAATTCGGTCTTCAAAATCTGAGCCATCGCGGTTTTTCCGAGTCACGTTAAGAAGCCCTTAATCCTTATTGTTTATGAATCGCTGAGCCCGACAGCAGTCTGAATGGGCGCCTACTCCTCAGTGAACCCTCCCCTCCCCAACCTTAAAGCCGCCGCTTAGGGCGGCTTTTTTTATCCGCGTGGAGACCGTGGACTTCCCGGTTAACCTTGCTCAATGGTAAATGCGCAGAAGGGACCGCGCGGGAGCTATGGTGGCTCGGGCTCCATGAAAGCGGGGCGGCCGTCTCAGCGGCCAGGCCTCAGTTGGTGGGAGTGAGGGCGTATGGGCTATCAGTACGAAGGACCGAAGCGCAGTTTTACCGCGACCCCGTCGCCTTCGCCTGCGATTCCATTCATTCGCCATCTTGCCTCGTCCGCCGCGTTCAAAGATCTCTTTCGAGAAGGAATGACGCTCGTCGAAGAGGCGGCGTCCTACCTCGATGGTCCGGGTCGAGAAGAGTCGCGCGTTCTTCCTCGCCCAGCCGCTCTCGCCTACTCGACCGAAAGCATGCGCTTGACCACCCGTCTGATGCAGGTCGCCTCCTGGCTTTTGCTCCAACGCGCGGTCAATGAGGGCGAATTGACTCCGCGCCAGGCCCAGGCCGAACGCGTGCGCGTCAAGCTTTCCCGCGAGGACTATGGCTGCAGGCCCGAGCTCTTTGAACAATTGCCGCCAACCCTGCGGAGCCTCAGTTACCGCTCGATGCGGATTCAAGAGCGGGTGATGCATCTTGATAAAGGCCTGGTGGTCTCGCATTCGTCTGAACCCGTGAAGGCGCGATCCGAGGTCGCCTCGCAAGTCGAGCGGCTTCGCGCCGCGTTTTCACAAATAGCGGCCCAAGAGCCTTTCGCTCAGCCGGGGTCTTGATCGGACGCCCTTCGGGCGACGATGCGTCTCCAAAAGCCTTGCATCGACCGCGATTTGGCCGCAATGGTCGGTGACATGTCCGTCTCCGTTCCGCTTTGCCGCTCATGCCGCTCATTCCTCAAACGTCACCCCGCTGCTCGCTCTATCTCGTCACTCCCCTCCTGTCGGCTCATGGCGCCAGCGCCTTTGGCGAGATTTTCGCCGGCGCGATCGAGGCCGCGCCGGTCGCTTGCGCGCTCGTGCGTTTCGCGCCCGGCTCCGAGGCCCACGCGAAAGCGATCGTGGCGCCCCTCCTTCGTCCGGCCAGGGACGCGAACTGTGCGCTGTTGATTGAGAACGACGCCCGGTTGGCGGTCCGACTTGGCGCAGATGGCGTTCATGTCGCGGGCGCCGGGGAGGATCTTGTCGAGGCGATCAAGAGCCTGAAACCGGAACGGATCGTCGGCGCTGGATCTTTGCGCACGCGCGACGAGGCGATGACTGCAGGCGAAATGGGGGCGGACTACGTGATGTTCGGGGAGCCGCATGGAGGCGTACAAACGAGGGGCCTGGCGTCGCTGATGTCGCTCACCGAACGGGTCGTCTGGTGGGCCGAGATCTTCGAGACGCCATGCGTCGCCTATGCCGACACGATGGCGGCGGCTGGACCATTGGCCGAGGCCGGCGCCGATTTCGTCGCGCTCGGCGACGCGATATGGGGCGGCTCTTCGCCCGCGGCGGCTGTGCGCGAAGCGCAGGCGCTGATCGCCGGCGTGGGAGTCGACGCTCGATGACGCGGATCGCGCTCGCCTTTGCGTTGGCGCTGATCCCGGCCAGCGCCGCCTTCGCGCAAACGCCGGCCCCTAGCGTCACATCGCCGCTGGCCAGCCCGTCGAACCTCGCTCCGGTAACGGCGCCGCCGCCTCCGCTTCCCCCGCGAGCGGACGGAGTGCCGGCGGATATGGCCTTCGGCGCCTATCAGCGCGGCAACTTCCTTTACGCCCTGCTGGAGGCTGAGCGGCGCCTCGACGCCAATCACAAGGACGCGGCGGCGATGACGCTGATTGGCGAAATCTATCGCGATGGCGCGGCGGTCGCCCGCAGCGATCAAGAGGCTTCGCGCTGGTTCCGCCTGGCCAGCAATCTCGGCGATCCCGAGGCGGCCTACGAACTCGGGGCGATGCTGGTTCAGGGCGAAACCGGCGTGCCGAAAGACCCGGCGGCCGCCAAGGCGCAGTTCGAGCGGGCCGCGGCCAAGAATCATCCGGGCGCGCTCTACAATCTTGGAGTCATGGCGCTCCAGGGCTTGGACGGCAAGAAGCCGGATTACAACCAAGCGGCGCAATATTTCCTCCGCGCCGCGAACGCGGGGGACGACGACGCGGCCTATTCATACGGCGTGATGCTGCGCGACGGCAAAGGAGCGCCGCAAGATATCGGCGAGGCGGTTCACTGGCTCAAGCGCGCCGCCGACGACGGCATCATCGCCGGCCAAGTCGAATATGCGATCATGCTGTTCAACGGCGAGGGCGTGAAGAAAGACGAGGTCGCGGCGGCTAAGATCCTCCTCACCGCCGCCTCGCGCGGCAACCCGATCGCCCAGAACCGTGTCGCTCATCTCTACGTCAGCGGCGAAGCGCTGCCACGCGATTTGGCCAAGGCCGCCGCCTGGAACAGTTTCGCCAAGGCGGCCGGACTTAAAGACGACGGGCTCGATGTGGCCACGGCCAATCTGACCCTCGACGAGCGGCGCCGCTTCACCAAGATGGTGCACGAGCTCGCCGGCTTCTAACGCCGGGCGCGGGGCTCGAGGGGTTCGCTTCCAACGTCCTTTCGGCCGACGTTTGAACGTCTCTGGGCCAGTGAGCGCTTGGCGGCCGCGCGCCGAATCAGAGGAGAAGATTTTTTAAGAGGCGTGACGCACGGAACCGCTCAGGACGTTGAAGCTTTCTTCATCATTGGCGAGCGAAATAGCCCGTAGTCTCCCGACCAAGAGGGCTATGATGTCGTCGCGCCTCTGGCTTGCCGTCGCATTCGTTCTCGCCTCTGGCGTGTCGCCGGCGCGCGCCGAGACCGATGTGATCGCGGTCACTCTCGACCAGGCCAAGATCGACCGGCTGCCCGAGGGCACGACGACGCTCATCGTCGGAAACCCGATGATCGCGGACGTGACCATGCTCAAGAACAACAATACGATGATTATCACTGGCAAGGGCTTCGGCGAGACGAACCTGATCGCGATCGACGCCGCCGGATCGCTCATCGAGGAGAGGCAAGTCGAGGTCCTGCCGGCGAAAACGCTGTTGGTGTTGCAGAACGGAAGCTCGAGGATGTCCTATTCCTGCAATCCCGCTTGCATGCCGACGGTTCAACTCGGCGACGACGACAAGACCTTTAAGGACGCAGGCGAACAGATGTCGACCCGCAACGGTTACGCTGCGGTTGCCTCGGGAATAGCGGGGAAATAAGATAGCCGGTCAGGCAAGCGACCCTGGCGCTTGACGACGAGCGTCATCGCGGGTCCGGATGAAGTCGGGGGAGAGCGGCGAGATCCGCATCGTCCCGATCCCTAGCCCCTTGACCGAACCCTTGCCTATGTGGGCAATCCGGAGGAACGAAGGGGGCGCCGAACGATCTCCTGGATCACCACGTCGCCAATATAGCCCGTCGACAGACGGACGTCTTCGACGCCCCATAGTCCTCCCAATGAGGATTTTGTCCCAACGCAGCCTGACCTAGCGCATCATGTTCGCCAACGATCACGACACGATCTTCGCGCCGGCGACCGGATCGGGCCGGGCAGCCATCGCGCTCTTGCGAATTTCAGGACCTGGTTGCTCGGGCGCGCTGAAGGCAATCGCGCGTGGCGCCGAATTTCCCGACCGCCGCGCTGTCCTGCGAACCCTGCGCCACCCTCAATCTCATGAACCGCTCGATCGGGCCCTGATCACCCGCTTCCAGGCGCCCCGCAGCTTCACCGGCGAGGAGATGGCGGAACTCAGCGTCACGGGCGGGCGGGCGGTCACGTCCGCACTTGTCCGGGCGCTAGCGCTCATTCCCGGACTGCGGCCGGCCGAGCCCGGCGAGTTCGCCTGGCGCGCCTTCATAAACGGAAAGATCGATCTCTCCGAGGTGGAAGGGCTCGCCGATCTGGTCGAGGCGGAGACCGAGGCGCAGCGCCGCCAGGCGCAGAACATCGCCGGAGGAGCGCTGAGCCGCGAGTGCGAGGCGATCCGATCGAAGCTGCTTGAGGCCATGGCGGCGGTCGAGACGCAAATCGATTTCACCGACGTCGAGGACGCGTCGGATTTCACGCTCGAATCGGTGAGACATGCGGTCCGCGCCGCGCTCGAGCGAATCGACAGGGCGCTCGCGACTGCAGACTCGGCCCAGCGGCTGCGAGAGGGCTTCACAATCGTGATCGCCGGCGCTCCCAATGTCGGCAAATCGACGCTGATGAACGCCTTGGCTGGCCGGGACGTCGCGATCACCTCGCCGATCGCGGGAACGACCCGCGACCTGATCGAGGTGTTTCTCGATCTGCGCGGTTATCCGGTCATTCTCGTCGACACCGCGGGGATCCGCGAGAGCCAGGATCCGATCGAACAGGAAGGAGTCGCGAGAGCGCGCCGCCGGGCCGAGAGCGCGGACCTCGCCCTGTGGCTCGATGACGGCGGCGCCAGTCCGGCGCCGAGCCTTAAATCCCCGACATTGGCGGTGCGGACCAAGATCGACCTTGAGGAACCCCACCCGTCGGCCGGGACGGAAAAGCTCGCCATATCGGCGAAAACGGGGGCGGGGATAGACCGGCTGCTTGACGTCATTGCGGAATTGGCGGAAGAGCGCATGTCTTCGCGCGAGCCGGCTTTGCTGACGCTTGAAAGGCATCGGCGCGGTTTTCAGGACGCCCGCCAGGCGCTCATCTCCGCGCTCAAGCCGGAGGCCGTGGAGCCCGAACTGATCGCCGAGGACCTTCGACGCGCGGCCTCCGCGATGGACCGCATTGTCGGAAGGATCGGGGTTGAGGACGTGCTCGGAGAGATTTTCGCCCGGCTGTGTGTGGGGAAGTAGGTGGAGATGTTGGCTCTGTTAGAGTCGCCGCGGACCTATATCATCATGGCCGGGCTTGACCCGGCCACGGCGCTGTCAGACCCGCCAGGTCCATCATTGCGTGTTTCACGTGAAACAGGCGACCGCCGATGAAGTTTGACGTCGTTGTCATCGGCGGGGGCCATGCGGGCTGTGAAGCCGCGACCGCCGCGGCGCGCTCCGGAGCCGCGACCGCGCTCGTCACCCATCGCTTCGCAACGATCGGCGAAATGTCCTGCAATCCAGCCATCGGCGGCCTCGGCAAGGGCCACCTGGTGCGCGAGATCGACGCGCTCGACGGGGTCATGGCCCGCGCCGCCGATGCGGCCGGCATCCAATTCCGGGTTCTCAATCGCCGCAAGGGCCCCGCCGTGCAAGGGCCGCGCGCCCAGGCCGACCGCAAGCTCTACCGGCGCGCCATGCAGGCGCTCGTCGGCGAAACTCCGAACCTGACCGTCGTCGAAGGGGAGGCCGCTCGGATCGCGTCGGACGCCGGCGCCGTGACGGGCGTCGAACTCGCGGACGGGCGGACCATCGCCTGCCGCGCGATCGTGCTCACCACCGGCACCTTCCTGCGCGGAATGATCCATCTCGGCGACCAGCGGACGCCGGCCGGACGCTTCGGCGATCCGCCGTCGGTCTCGCTCGCCCAAAGCCTGGACGGGGCCGGATTCGCGCTCGGGCGGCTCAAGACCGGAACGCCGCCTCGGCTTGACGGCTCAACGATCGACTGGGATCAGCTCGAGATCCAGCACGGCGATCCCGAGCCGGAATTCTTCTCCTCGCTGACGACAGGGGTCACGGCGCCGCAGCTCCCCTGCCACATCACTCGCACCACGGACGAGACCCACCGCATCATCCGCGCCGATGCGCACCGCTCCGCTGTCTATTCGGGCGCGATCTCCGGGCGCGGCCCCCGCTATTGTCCGTCGATCGAAGACAAAGTCATCCGCTTCGCCGATAGCGGAAGCCACCAGATCTTTCTCGAGCCTGAAGGCGTCGACGACCCCACGATCTACCCGAACGGCATTTCCACCTCGCTGCCGCCTGACACGCAGGCTGCGCTCGTGGCGTCCATTCCGGGCCTCGAGCATGCGCGCATCCTCCGTCCCGGCTACGCGATCGAATACGACTACATCGACCCGCGCGGGCTCACTTCCGCGCTCGAAGCGCACCGGCTCGGGGGCCTGTTCCTGGCCGGGCAGATCAATGGCACGACCGGCTATGAAGAAGCGGGGGCGCAGGGGATCGTTGCCGGGATCAACGCGGCGCGCAAGGCTGGCGGCCAGGGGCTCGCAACCTTCGACCGCGCCGAGTCGTACCTCGGCGTGATGATCGACGATCTGACGACCCATGGCGTCACCGAGCCCTACCGGATGTTCACCTCGCGCGCCGAGTTTCGGCTGTCGCTCAGAGCGGATAACGCCGACGAGCGCCTGACCGCGAAGGGGATCGCGCTGGGCTGCGTTGGCCCCGAGCGGGCGGGGGCCTTCCGCACGACCCAAGGCCAGCTGGAGCAGGCGCGGGCGATGCTCAGGGCCGCGACCGCGACGCCGCGGGAGCTCGAGGCGCACGGCCTTATCGTCAATCGCGATGGAGCCCGCCGCTCTGCCTTCGACCTTGCGGCGCAATCCCAGTTCCCGATCGCTGTTCTGGCCCGCATCTGGCCACATCTTGCCGATATTCCGGTTCATCTTGTTCCCCGTCTCGAAGCCGACGCGAAATACTCTGTTTATCTGGATCGCCAGGCCGAGGACGTCGCGCGCTATCGCCGGGACGATTCGGCGATCCTGCCGGCCGATCTCGACTATGGCCGCCTCTCCGGGCTCTCCAACGAAATCAAGCAGAAGTTTCTCGCCGTCCGTCCGGCGAGCCTGGGTCAGGCCCGGCGCATCGAGGGGGTCACGCCAGCGGCCTTGGCGCTCCTCGCCGCGCATGCGAGGCGCGCGGAGCGGTCCTCCGGGCGCAACCGGCTTCCGGCTGGGACGTGACTCGGCCGCCGACCGGCGCTTTGGCGGACCAACTCGCAGACGATCGCCGAGCGGCTTTGCGCCTCGTCCCTGTTTCACGTGAAACGGAGCAGCGCCTCGCCCTCTTCGTCGATCTGCTCGACCGATGGCGCGACAAGACCAACCTCATCGCCGACTCGACCTTCCCGTCCGTCTGGACCCGTCATATCGCGGATTCCGCGCAACTGCTCGCGCTTGCGCCAGACGCCAAACGCTGGCTCGACATGGGCTCGGGCGCCGGCTTCCCCGGCCTCGTGATCGCCATACAGCTCGCGGACGTTGCCGGCGCTGTCGTCCATTGCATCGAAAGCGACCAGCGGAAGTGCGCTTTCCTCCGCGAAGCGGCGCGCGCGACCGGCGCGGCGGCCCAGATCCACCCGGTCCGCGTCGACGCGATCGCGCCCGAAAGCCTCGGACCTGTGGACGCCGTCACCGCGCGCGCCTTCGCCCCCTTGCCGCTCGCGCTCGAATTGGCGAGACCGTGGATGGAGCGCGGCGCCATTGCCGTGTTTCCGCGCGGCGAATCAGCTAGAGACCAGATCGCGGCGCTGCCTGAGGCAAGGGCTTATGCAATCGAAACGATGCCCAGCGTCGTCAACCCGAAGGCCGCGATCCTGCGCATCCGCCAAGGCTGAAAGCCGATGACCGAGACAGAGACCGAGACCCTCGTCCGCGAGCCGCAAGGCTTCGCGCGTCCGCGCGTTTTCGCGCTCGCGAACCAGAAGGGCGGCGTCGGCAAGACGACCACCGCCATCAATCTGGGAACCGCGCTGGCCGCGATCGGCGAGCGGGTGCTCATCATCGATCTCGATCCCCAGGGCAACGCCTCGACCGGGCTCGGCATCAATCGGAACGCCCGAACGACATCAAGCTACGAGATGCTGATCGGCGAGAAGCCCCTGCGCGACGTCGTCATTCCGACGTCGGTGCCGCGCCTCATCATCGCGCCCTCGACCATGGATCTTCTCGGCGTCGAGCTCGAAATCGCCGGCCACGCCAACCGCTCCTATAAATTGCGCGATGCGCTCCGCGGCTACGCCGCCTCGAGCGCGGAAGACCCGGAACGGGCGACTTATGTGCTCATCGATTGTCCCCCGTCGCTCAACCTTCTCACCATCAACGCGCTCGCCGCCGCCGATGCGGTGGTCGTCCCGCTGCAATGCGAATTCTTCGCGCTCGAGGGCCTCTCCCAGCTTCTGACCACGGTCGAGCAGGTCCGCAGCACGCTGAACCCATCGCTGACCATTCATGGCGTGGTTTTGACCATGTTCGACCCCCGCAACAGCCTCGCCGGCCAGGTGGTCGCGGACGTGCGCGCCTACATGGGCGACACGGTCTACGAGACGGTCATTCCGCGCAATGTCCGCCTCTCCGAAGCGCCGTCGCACGGCAAGCCGGCGCTGCTTTACGATCTCAAATGCGCCGGCAGCCAGGCCTATCTCAAGCTCGCATCCGAGGTCATTCGGCGCGAAGAGCGTTGGCGCGCCGCCTAATCGAGTGAACCTGGAGACAAGGATCCATGGCCGAAGATGGTAGCCGCGTGATCGAGAATCGGCCTCGCCTGGGCCGCGAACTCGCCGCCTTGCTCGGCGGGGCGAACGCGCAGCAGGCCGAGGCCGCGCGTGGGCCGCGCCAGACGCCGATCGAGTTCCTGCGCCCCAATCCGCGCAACCCGCGAAAGCTTTTCGACGCCGCCGAGCTCGACGAGCTCGCCGCCTCGATCAAGGAGCGCGGGATCATCCAGCCGGTGGTCGTCCGCGCCATCTCGGGCGTCGCGGACGCTTACGAGATCATCGCCGGCGAGCGGCGCTGGCGGGCGGCGCAGCGGGCCGGGCTGCACGAGATCCCGGTCATCGTGGTCGAGGCCGGCGACCGCGAGGCGCTCGAAATCGCCATCGTCGAGAACGTGCAGCGGGCCGACTTGAATGCGCTCGAAGAGGCCGCGGGCTACGCCCAGCTCGGCGCCGATCATGGCTATTCGCACAGCGACATCGCCCGCGTCGTCAGCAAGAGCCGGAGCCATGTGGCCAACACGCTTCGCCTGACCAATCTGCCCGGGCACACCCGGAGCCTGCTTGCGGGCGGGAAGATCTCGGCCGGACACGCGCGCGCCCTGCTCGCCGTCGCCGACCCGGACGCGCTCGCCAACCAAATCGTCTCCGAGGGCCTGACGGTCAGAGACATCGAACGCCTAGGGGAAAATTCAGGCAAGACGGCGCGGCCACGCAAGGGGGCCGCGCCCGTCGACGCCGACACGCGCGCCCTTCAGGACAAGCTTGCGCTGGCGCTCGGGACTAAAGTGACGATCCGGCATGAAGGGGAGAGCGGCGAGATCCGCATCGCCTTCCGCGATTTCGACCAGCTCGACGACTTCTGCCGCCGGCTTTGCCAGTCGGCGACGGATTAGCACGCCTTGTAGACGCGGCCGCTCACCGCGTCCGCCGCGCTGGATCGGAGCGCGGCTACAATCATACGCTTTCCTCGCGCAGGAACTAAAAATGCCCAGGATGGAGGAAGACGCGGTCTTCACGGCGCTCCGCGACACGCTGTTCACGGCCGTCGTGGGCGACGTCCTCGACAAGATGGGATGGCGACGCCAGTTCCTGCCGCAGGCCATCGGACCGCTTACGCCCGCCATGAAGGTGATCGGGCGCGCCATGCCGGTGCTCGAAGCGGACATTTTCGACGACAGCTCGCCTTCGCCAGGCGGGGCCAAGCCCTTCGGCCTGATGCTGGAGGCGCTCGACGACCTGCGCCCCAATGAGGTCTATGTCGCGACCGGCGGCTCCCTCCGCTACGCCTTCTGGGGCGAGCTCATGTCGACCCGCGCCCGCTACCTGCGCGCCGCCGGCGCCGTGCTCAACGGCTTCGTCCGCGACGCCTCGGGCATCGAGGCGCTCGGCTTTCCGACCTTCAGCCGCGGGCTCTACGCCCAGGACCAGGGCCCGCGCGGCAAGGTGATCGATTTTCGGGTGACCATCGAGATCGAAGGGGTGAGGATCGCGCCAGGCGATCTCATCTTCGGCGACCGCGAGGGCGTTCTCGTCATCCCGTCCGAGATCGCGGCCGATGCGATCGAGGCCGCCCTCGAAAAAGCGTCCACAGAGAACCGGGTCGCGACGGCAATCCGGGACGGCATGGGGGCGCGCGAGGCGTTCGAGACATTCGGCGTGCTATGAGCCGTCCTCGCCCTTTCGGACGAAGAGATTCGGGATGACGCGTTGGCGCGTGTAAACAATGCTGGCCCAATCCGTTGCTCTGTGGCATCCGGAAGGCGGCCCACATTACCAATTCGGTCATCAACGCTCGAGGGATCGAGCTATGGCGGCGCGCCAGCTCGAGAGCTCAACGCCGCCGGGAGAAACGCCTTGATTTCGAAACGCATGTTTCTCGGCGCCGCCGCCGCGGCGCTGATTGTCGCCGCCCCGGCCCTCAAGGCGGAAGCCGATACAAGCGGGCAGCCCGCGAAGGCCCAGCCGCCCAACATCGTCTACATCATTTCGGACGACCAGGGCTGGAAGGACGTCGGCTACCACGGCTCCGACATCAAGACGCCGAACATCGACGCGCTTGCCGCGGGCGGCGCGCGGCTCGAGCAGTTTTATGCCCAGCCCATGTGCACCCCCACCCGCGCGGCCTTGATGACCGGTCGGTATCCGTTCCGATACGGTCTCCAGACGGCCGTTATTCCATCCAGCCACACCTGGGGCTTGCCGACCGACGAGTGGCTTTTGCCCCAGGCGCTGAAGGACGCCGGCTATGAGACGGCGATTGTCGGCAAATGGCACCTCGGTCACGCCGATCCCAAATACTGGCCGCGCCAGCGCGGGTTCGATCACCAATATGGGCCGCTCATTGGCGAGACTCGACTATTTCACCCACGAGCAGCACGGTGTGCTCGACTGGTACCGCGACAACAAGCCGCTACGGGAGCCGGGCTATACGACGACCCTCCTCGGCGACGCCGCGGTCAAACTGATCGCGAGCCACGACCCCAAAATTCCGCTCTTTCTTGATCTTGCCTTCAACGCGCCGCACGCGCCCTATCAGGCGCCTCAGGCCTATCTCGATCGGTATAAGACGATTGAAGATCCGACCCGGCGCGCCTATGCCGCCCAGATCACCGCCATGGACGATGAGATCGGCCGGGTGGTCGAGGCGCTCGACAAGAAGGGCATGCGCGACAACACGCTCATCGTGTTCCAGGCCGACAACGGCGGCACGCGCAATCCCCTGTTCTCGGGGGAGCAGGATATGTCGAAGATCAAGCTTCCCAACGACAATGGGCCGTTCCGCGAGGGCAAGGGCACGCTCTACGAGGGCGGAACGCGCGTGATCTCGGTCGCAAACTGGCCCGGCCATATCAAGCCGGGGCTTATCGTCAACGAGATGATCCATGTGGTCGACATGTACCCCACTCTTCTCGAGGTCGCCGGCGCCTCGGCCGCCAAGAGCAAGCCGCTCGACGGGCTGGACGTCTGGGGAACGATCAGCGAAGGCAAGCCCTCGCCGCGCACGGAGATCATCTACAATATCGAGCCGTTCCGGGCGGGCGTCAGGGAAGGCGACTGGAAACTCATCTGGCGTACGCCGCTGCCGCAGGCGGTCGAGCTCTACAACATCGCTCAGGACCCATACGAAAAGAACAATGTCGCCGACGCCAACCCGGACAGGGTCGCGGCGCTTCAGAAGCGCGCCAACGAACTCGCCGCCGTTCAGGCCAAGCCGCTCATGCTGACGACCGAATTCGCCGCGATGAAGAAGCGCCTCAGCCTGCCGCCGGCTCTTCCCGACGCGGATATGCTCTCGGGCGCCGAGGAGGCGAGGTAGCAGCCGGCCCGCGCGTGCGGTCACGGGAGCAACCACGCTAACATGTTAGCATGGTGATTAACCGGCCGATATTGACGAAGGCGGCCGCCAGAGCGGGATGACTTCAGGTCGGCGCAAAGCCGTCATTGCGAGCGAAGCGAAGCAATCCAGGAGTCGTCGCGCCCTACGGCCCCTGGATCGCCGCGTCGCCATAGCTCGCCGAAAGACGGGCGTCGCTCAACGCCCTACGGCTCCTCGCGATGACGTCCGCGATCAAACCGATCTCATCCGGCTCTAGGCGTGGCAAGAGGTCTTCCCCGGGCTCGCTCAGCCTCGTCCCGGCCATTGACGTCTTCTTCGTACCGTTCGGATGACGACGCGCGCTCGGCAAAAGCTTTCCGAAACCCGGAAGCTGTGCTATACACTTCCCAGGCGCGCCGCCGATCCAGTGCGGCCGGCAGGGTCCAGCGACGAGGAGACACGGGAGCGATAAAACACGAGTGAGCCGCTTAAAACTACAACCCGGTGAGCGAGTCGAGGCCAAGCAGAATTTTTTTATTTTTTCGCGCGTAACTCATTGAAAAGTCCAAATTCGGCCAAAGAAAACCAAGGACATGCAAGCGTTTTTCCTTGGTTTTCCTTGAACTTGTTTGGGCGGACATCGCCTTGAGGTTGTACGTGCCGGCGCCCGAACGGCGGGGCCATCTTCTCCCGGAGGGAGAAGGGTTTCAGGGCGCAAGCGCCGTCTCGACCAGCTCGACCCAGTAGCTCATGCCATAGGGCAGGACTTCGTCGTTGAAGTCGTAAGAGGGGTGGTGCAGCGTCGCGCTGTCGCCGTTGCCGATGAAGATGAAGGCGCCGGGCCGCGCCTCGAGCATGAAGGAGAAGTCCTCCGAGCCCATGGTCGGGGGCGTGTTCACGTCCACATGGGCGTCGCCCGCGACCTTGCGCGCGATGCTCGCCGCGAAGTCGGTCTGAGCCTCATGATTGATGGTCGGCGGATAGCCGCGCCGGTACTCGACGCGTGCGCTCG
The DNA here is from genome assembly GCA_963753135.1 of uncultured Alphaproteobacteria bacterium. GTDB lineage: Bacteria > Pseudomonadota > Alphaproteobacteria > Rhizobiales > Beijerinckiaceae > Roseiarcus. The sequence goes on from CAVWBA010000015.1 coordinate 113,724, forward strand.
CCCCGCTCGCTTCGGCGAGACCGGCGGCGATCTCATGGATTCGCCTTTCGACCCTGTCGCGGGTTTCAGGTTTCAGCGTGCGGACCGTGCCGTTCAGCCAGGCCGTCTGCGGGATGATGTTGTTGGCCGTGCCGGCCTCAAAGCGCGTGATCGAGATGACGCTCGAGTCCAGGGGATCGACATTGCGCGACGTGATCGTCTGCAGGGCGGTGACGATCTGCGCCCCCACCATGACGGGATCGATGCAGAGATGCGGCATCGCTCCGTGCCCGCCCTTGCCTTCGATCGTGATCGTGATCTCATCCGCCGCCGCCATTAGCGGGCCCTTGCGAAGGCCGAAGGCGCCGACCGGCGAGCCCGGCCAATTGTGCATGCCATAGACCTGCTCGACGCCGAACTGGTCGAGGAGCCCGTCGTCGATCATCGCCATCGCGCCCGCGCCGCCTTCCTCGGCCGGTTGGAAGATGATAACGGCGTCGCCTGCAAAATCGCGCGTCTCGGCGAGACGCCGCGCCGCGCCGAGCAGCATGGCGGTATGCCCGTCATGGCCGCAGGCGTGCATCTTGCCAGGGGTCTTGGACCGATAGGGGAGGTTGGTCTCTTCCTCGATCGGCAGCGCGTCCATGTCCGCGCGCAGTCCGATCGAACGCGAGCTCGATCCCTTGGCGCCGCGGATGACGCCGACAACGCCCGTGCGGCCGATCGCCGTTTTGACCTCGTCGCAGCCAAAGGCGCGAAGACGCTCGGCGACGAATTTCGCCGTCTCCTCGACGTCGTACATGACTTCAGGCTTCTGATGCAGTTCGCGGCGCCAGGCTCGAACTTCGGGAACGAGGTCGTTGATTGCGGAGCTGATCGGCATCGGAACGGGGTCCTTGCATTGAGCCGACAGGTTGCCGCCGCGCGCAAGGCGCTGTCAACGCGCGCTAGGATCAGCGCTTGCGGTGAAGGAGAAAAATCGCCTGATCGCCCATGAGATTCCACGCCCATTGCGAGAAGATTGGGCTGAGCGGCCGGCCCTTGAGATCGAGCGCGACGCTCTTGTCGATCGTCGCGCCCACCTCGCGCGCCAGCGCGATGAAATCGGCGATCGTGCAGAAATGGATGTTCGGCGTATCGTACCAGGCATGCGAAAGGTTTTTCGTCACCGGCATGCGGCCGAGGAAGGCGACCTGGGCCCGGATGCGCCAATGGCCGAAATTCGGCACCGAAACAATGGCGCGCCGCCCAATGCGCAGCATGTGCTCGAGCACAACGCGAGGTTGACGGGTCGCCTGCAACGTCTGCGACAGGATGACATAGTCGAACGCGTCATCCGGGTAATCGACGAGATCCGCGTCGGCGTCGCCCTGGATCACCGAGAGCCCCTTGGCGACGCAATCGTTCACGCCGTGCTGGGAGAGCTCGATGCCTCGCCCGTCGACGTTTCGCTCTTCGGCCAAAAGCCGCAGCAATTGCCCGTCGCCGCAACCGACGTCGAGGACGCGAGAGCCGGGCGCGACGAGCTCCGCCACGCGCAGGAGGTCGACGCGCGCCGCAGCTTGCGTTCGTTCAAGGCTCAATCAACGCCCCTGGCGCGGGCCGCCGCCTCGATGAAGCCTCGTGTGGTGTCGATGAGCTCGGGCACGTCGAGGAGAAAAGCGTCATGCCCGCGATCGGTCTCGATCTCGACGAAGGACACCGAGGCGCCGCCAGCGTTGAGCGCCCGAACGGTCGCTCGCGAGTCGCTCGTGGGAAAGAGCCAGTCGGAGGTGAAGGAGACCACGCAGAAGCGCGTGCGCGAGCCTTTGAAGGCGTTTGCGAGCGATCCGCCATAGTCAGCGGCAAGGTCGAAATAGTCCATCGCTCGCGTCATGTAGAGATAGGAGTTGGGATCGAACCGCTCGACGAAGATCGCGCCCTGATGACGCAGGTAGGATTCAACCTGAAAATCCGCGTCGAACGAGAAGGTCCGCGCCGAGCGGTCCTGGAGATTGCGGCCAAACTTGCGATGCAGCGCGCTCTCGGAGAGATACGTGATATGAGCCGCCATCCGCGCGACGCCGAGGCCTTTGGCCGGCCTCGTGCCCTCGACGAGATAGCGGCCGCCTCGCCAATCGGGGTCGGCCATGATCGCTTGCCGGCCGACCTCGTGGAAGGCGATGTTCTGCGAGGAATGGCGCGCCGCCGTCGCGATCGGGAGCGCCGCGAAGACGCGATCGGGATAGGTCGCCGCCCATTGCAGCACCTGCATGCCGCCCATCGAACCGCCGGCCACGCAAAGCAGCGTGTCGATGCCGAGATGGTCGATCAGGAGCGCCTGCGCCCGCACCATGTCGGCGATCGTCACGATCGGAAAATCGAGGCCGTAGGGCTCGCCTGTCTCCGGGTTGACGGACGCGGGGCCCGTCGAGCCCATGCATCCGCCAAGGACATTCGAGCAAATCACGAAAAAGCGGTTCGTATCGAACGGCAGGCCAGGGCCCACCATGGTCTCCCACCAGCCCGGCCGGCCGGTGACGGGGTGCCGATTGGCGACGTGCTGGTCGCCGGTCAGGGCGTGGCAAAGGAGAATAGCGTTGGATTTCGCCGCGTTGAGAGCGCCATATGTCTGGTAGGCGACAGTGAGCGGGGCCAACGCGGCCCCCGAATCCATCCGCAGCGGGGAATTGGAGCTCAAGCGCAGGGTCAAGCTATCCGGTGAAACGGATTGCGCGACCGCGCCGTTCAGAAGCGCTCCTAGGTCTCCCAACTTTATGGCCTTCCAGACATCCAATAACGGTCGGCCTGTTCTCTTTGCCGAACGGGCCGTTTGTTATACAGGAAGCGCGCAAGATGCAAGCTCCGCGTCCATCGCGCGGAACGGACTGCGGCGCACGCCGCGGCTTTGCCAGGACCCCGTTAGGGTCTGGCGGAACTCTTGCGCGAGCTCCTTGAGGATCGCGTCGCCCATTTCGCTTGTCGACACCGACGCGCCGTCTTCGCCTTTGATGTCCGCGGTTCGGTATCCGGCGGCGAGCACTGCGGCGATCGCAGCGTCGAGCCGGTCGGCGGCGGCATGAAGCCCGAACGAATAGCGCAAGGCCATGCCGAACGAACCGATCATCGCGATCGGGTTGGCAACTCCCTTGCCGGCGATGTCCGGCGCCGATCCATGAACCGGCTCATAGAGCGCCTTGCGCCGGCCGCTCTTCGGATCGGCGTCGCCGAGCGAGGCGGAGGGCAGCATGCCGAGCGAGCCCGTCAGCATGGCCGCGACATCGGACAGCATGTCGCCAAACAAGTTGTCCGTGACGATGACGTCGAACTGCTTGGGCCAGCGGACCAGCTGCATGCCAAGGGCGTCGGCGAGCTGATGCTCGAGCTTGACGTCCGAAAACTCGCGCTTGTGCAGCGCGGTCATCACCTCGTTCCACAGCACGCCCGACTTCATCACATTGCGCTTCTCGGCCGAGGTCACCTTATTGCCGCGGTTGCGGGCGAGCTCGAAAGCGGTGCGGCCGATCCGCTCGATTTCGTAGGTGTCGTAGACCTGCGTATCGATCGCTCGCTTCTGACCGTTGCCGAGATCCTTGATCTCCTTGGGCTCGCCGAAATAGACGCCGCCGGTGAGCTCGCGCACGATCATGATGTCGAGGCCTTCGACAACCTCGGGCTTGAGCGACGATGCGGAAGCGAGCGCCGGATAGCAGATCGCCGGACGCAAATTGGCGTAAAGGCCGAGCTCCTTGCGCAGACGCAAAAGCCCCGCTTCGGGGCGGACGTCATAAGGAACGCCGTCCCATTTCGGGCCTCCCACCGCGGCCAGGAAGACCGCGTCCGCGGCTTGCGCCAGCGCCATATCCGAGTCGGCGATCGCTTGCCCGTGCTTGTCATAGGCGCCGCCGCCGACCAGCCCTTTCTCGATCTCGAATTTGGCGGCGCCCTCGCGATTGAAATGATCGATAATCTTCTCGAGTTCGGCCATAACCTCGGGGCCGATGCCGTCGCCAGGAAAGAGCAGGAGCTTAAAGGTCGCCATGTTCCGTTACGTTGCGTCAGGGGGAAGCGGGGTGGTGTGCTAGACGATTTCCGCCGGCGCGAAAGCCTGGATTCGCCTCAATCAGGCCGACGCCGACGAATAGGAAGGCCCTTACGCGTTTGGCGAGACCATGAGCATCGTAAACAGCGCCGCCGCCGACGGCTTCATTCAGCGATTGCCGAAGGAGATCCGCTTCTGCCTGGTTCACGGGCTCGACGAGGGCCTCGCGCACGAGCGCGTGAAGGCCATCCTTCGCAGCCGGATCGGCGACGATTCGGACCCGATGCGGCTTGTGCGCCTCGAGGGCGATGCAGTCGCGCGTGATCCGGGCGCGCTTGCCGATGAAGCCTACGCGATTTCGATGTTCGGCGGCGACAGAGTGATCTGGATCGACGCGCAGGGGCGCGATCTCTTGCCAGCGCTCGAGCCTCTATTCGCCCGTGCGCTGACCGACTGCACGATCGTCATCAAGGCGGGACAACTCAAGAAGGGAACGGGCTTAAGGGCCGCGTTCGAAAGTTCCGCCGCGCGCGCTTCGATCGAGTGCTATCCCGACAATTCTGGCGCCCTTGAATCTCTCATCGATGCGGAAGCCCGCGCTGCGGGCCTTGTCATTACGCCGGACGCGCGCGCAGCGCTCATCCACATGGTCGGAGCCGATCGACGAACCACGCGGGGAGAGATCGCCAAGCTCATGCTTTATGCGCGAGGGCAGTCGCAGATCACCACGGAAGACGTGGAGGCGATCGTCGCGGACGCGGCGCCGTCCAATCTCGACCAGGTCATCGACGATGCCCTGCTTGGCGACCTGCCCGCGGTCGAGGCCTCGCTTTCCCGGTTCTTCCACGAGGGGGGCGAAGCGGACTATCTGATGATCCGGCTCGTCGCGCGATTGACGCTGTTGCATCGACTTAGGCTTGAGATGGATCAGGGCCGGCCGTTCGAAGCCGCGTGTCAGGCTCTGTTCGTGAAGCTGCCGATGTCGGCGCGCCGCGCGCTGGCCAAACAGGCGGAGCGCTGGACCACGGACTCGATCGCCGAGCGCCTGCCCGCAATTCGGCAAGCGAGCGCGCGGGTTCGGACCGACACGCAGCTCGCCGACGTTCTGGCGACGCGCGCTTTGTGGACACTGGCGTCGCGGCGGCGCGGGGCGAGACGTTGAGCCGGGCGTCGTGCTGTTAGCCATTACACGCCTAAGTGTCAATTGTAATGGCCTATCGATTTGGGTTTTCTTGGCGGCTGGCTGTTTTGCCGCGAAAGCCCCCGATTATCCCTATTGGATTCTCTTGGATTTCCTTGGATTCTCTCGTCCGAATCGAGACTTATCAATGGGTTACGCGGGATTTTCGTCAGAGTTATTTTCGCGTCGCCTTCCCCTGGTATTGAGAGGACGCCGCAACGGGAGGGTGTGGTCGAGGCCATTCGGAAGGGCAGGATTTTCATGGGACAAGCTTAATCCAGTTTCTGATTTTCTGCAATCAATTGTCGTCTGACGCCGCTCCATTGTTGGCTCGTCTGCGCTGGTGGCTCATGTTTGCCAAAGCGATCCGTCTTGGATAACCCTAGCGCGTCCAGAGCGATGTCAATGCACGAATCCGGCGAGAAAGACGGATAGCGGTGAGGAACGCATGACAAAAGAATTAGCGCTATGCGAAGCCAAGGCGATGGATCATGCCGACTTGGCATGGCGCCGCCACCGACGCAGCCGCCAGACTAGGCGTCAATCGCGGCCCGCGTTAATGCCGCTAATACACGGCGAAGATAACCTCTCGAAGCGCAATGAATCGCATAGCCACACGCTGACGGACTAGATTGATCTTTGCCCTACCATTTCCATCATAAGGCCGGAGCGCGTCTCTATTGCTGCTCAAGTTCCTCGCGCAGGATCTCCAGCCCGAGCCATTCGTCCTCGGCGCCGGCCAGCGCATCGCGCAGCTCCCCGTAGGCTTTCGTCGCGGCCGTGAACGCGGCTGGCTCGCGGGCGGGAAGGTCGGCGTCGGCGAGCTTGCGCTCCAACCGATCGAGGTCAGCGCGAAGCTTTTCGATCTTTCCCGGCAGCGTCTCGAGGGCTCGCTTCTCGTTGAAGCCGAGCTTGCGTTTTGGCGCGTCCCTTTCTGGCGCGGGCGCCTTATCGGCCTTTACCGGCGTCGCCGCCGGCGCGGCGAGCGGACCCGCCAGCCCGTAGCCGCGTTGGGCGACCATGTCGGAATAGCCGCCGGCATATTCGACCCAACGCCCATCCCCGTCGCCGACAATGACCGACGTCGCCACGCGATCGAGAAAGTCGCGGTCGTGGCTGACGAGGAGGATCGTTCCGGCATAGTCGCCGAGCAATTCCTGAAGGAGATCGAGCGTCTCGATGTCGAGGTCATTGGTCGGCTCGTCCAGAACCATCAGATTGGACGGCCTCGCCAAGGCCCTCGCGAGCATGAGCCGGCCGCGCTCGCCACCGGACAATTTTCCGATCGGCGTGCGCGCCTGCTCCGGGGGGAACAGGAAATCGCGCATATAGCCCATAACGTGCCGCCGTTCGCCGTTGATCGTCACATAATCGCTGCCGCCGCCGGTCAGCGCGTCGACGAGGGTCGTCGCCGGCTCGAGCGAGGCGCGCCCCTGATCGAGAGCCGCCATCGTGACATTCGCGCCCAGACGCACCGAGCCGGAGTCAGGCGCGAGCGCGCCGGTTAAGAGGTTGATGAGCGTCGTCTTGCCCGCGCCGTTCGCGCCGACGATTCCGATCCGGTCGCGGCGCATGACGCGCAACGAAAAGTCGCGCACGACCGTCCGGTCGCCATAAGCCTTGCTGATCCGCTCGGCCTCGATCACCAGCGCGCCCGACGCTTTCGTGTCTTGCGCGATCATGGCGGCTGCGCCGACCGACCGCAGCGCCTCGCGTCGCTCGCGCCTGAGATCGGCGAGCTCGCCCACACGCCGCATGTTGCGCTTGCGGCGCGCGGTGACGCCGTAGCGCATCCAGTGCTCTTCGTTCACGATCTTGCGATCGAGCTTGTGACGCTCGAGCTCCTCCTCCTCGAGCTTCTGGTCGCGCCAGGCCTCGAACGCGCCGAAGCCCTGATCGAGGCGGCGCGTGCGGCCGCGATCGAGCCAGATCGTTGCGCGGGTCAGGTCGGCGAGCAGGCGCTTGTCATGGCTGATGAGCGCCAGCGCCGAGCGGCTCATGGCAAGGCGCGCCTCCAGCCACTCGATCGCAATGAGATCGAGGTGATTGGTGGGCTCGTCCAAGAGCAGGATGTCGGGCTCGGGGCTCAAGGTCCTGACCAGCGCGGCCCGCCGCGCCTCGCCGCCGGAAAGCCGGGCCGGATCGGCCGCCGGGTCGACCCCGAGCTCGGCCATCATCGCCCTCGCCGCATACGGGTCATCGAATTCGCTCAAGCCCGCAAGCACATAGTCGAGAATTGTCGCGAAAGCCGGACATGTCCGGCTCCTGCGGCAGATAGGCGAGGCGCGCGGAGGGCTGGACGAAGCGCGATCCACGCGTCGGCCTTCATCTGCCCCGCCGCGATCCGGAACAAGGTCGACTTGCCCGACCCGTTGCGTCCGACGACGGCGATACGGTCGCCCGCGGAAATTGACAGTTCCGCCCCGTCCAGAAGCGGCGCGCCGCCTAGCGTCAGGCCAGTGTCTCGCAATTGTAGGAGGGGCGGCATAGAATTAAGTCCGTACGCGGCGGCGTGACGCTTAACGGCAAGCGGGGAAAAGGAAAAGGCCCATGGCGACGAAGGAGACTTTAGCGGCGTTGGCGAAATTGGACGGCTTGCGCGAGGCCACGCTCGCGCGAACGGCGCGGAAAGATTTCGCCGACGATCCGGCACGGTTTAAAGAGTTCAGCGTCACCCTCGACGATCTCCTGTTCGACTATTCCAAGCAGCGCATCGACGCCGCGGTCTTAAGCGCGCTCGTCGAGCTCGCCAAGGCCTGCGGGGTCGAGGCCAAGCGCGCGGCGATGTTCGCCGGCGAGAAGATCAACGTCACCGAGAAGCGCGCCGTCTTGCACACGGCTCTCCGGAATTTCTCCGGCAAGCCGGTGCTGGTCGACGGCAAGGACGTCATGCCCGAGGTGATCGGCGTGCGGGAAAAGATGCTGACCTTCGCGGCGGATGTGCGCGAGGGCCGGGTGCGGGGCGCGCTGGGCCAGCCGATGACGGACGTCATCAATATCGGCATTGGCGGATCCGACCTTGGTCCCGCAATGGCCACGCGCGCGCTCGCGCCGTTCGCGCCGCCGCAGCTGCGCAGCCATTTCGTCTCCAACGTCGACGGCGCCGACATCGGCGATACGTTGCGCGGGCTCGATCCGTCGCGGACTTTGTTCATCGTCTCGTCGAAGACTTTCACCACGGTCGAGACGATGACCAACGCGGCGACCGCGCGCGCCTGGATCGCCCAGGGCGTCGGCGAGGCGGCGGTCGGCGACCATTTCGCCGCTGTCTCAACTCAGCTCGACAAGGTGGCTGAGTTCGGCATCCAGCCGACGCGGGTGTTCGGCTTCTGGGACTGGGTCGGCGGCCGCTATTCGGTCTGGTCGAGCATCGGGCTGCCGCTCGCGATCGCCATCGGACCTGACCGCTTCAACGAATTCCTCCGCGGCGGCTACGAGATCGACGAGCACTTCCGGGAAGCGCCGATCGAGCGAAACATCCCGATCCTGATGGGGCTCTTGAGCTGCTGGAACCGCAACGTCCTCGGGCACGCCACGCACGGCGTGATCCCATACGACCAGCGGCTCGGGCGCTTCCCCGCCTATCTCCAGCAATTGCAGATGGAGAGCAACGGCAAGCATGTCCAGCTCGACGGCTCGCCGTGCAACACGGCGACCGGCCCGGTGGTGTGGGGCGAGCCCGGCACCAACGGCCAGCACGCCTTCTTCCAGCTCATCCATCAGGGCACGGAGATCATTCCCTTGGACCTCCTTGTCGCGGCGACGCCGACCGACGCTGACGGGCATCATCACGATCTTCTGGTCGCCAATTGCCTCGCGCAGGGCCAAGCCCTGATGCATGGCCGCACCCCCGCGGAGGCCGAGGCGATCACCCACAAGCAGGGGGCGAGCGAGGCCGAGGCGCGTCGGCTCGCGCCGCACAAGAGCTTTTCCGGCAGCCGCCCGACGAGCACGTTCCTCTACCGTCGCCTCGATCCGCGCACGCTCGGGCGGCTCATCGCCCTTTACGAGCACAAAGTGTTCACCGAAGGCGCCGTCTGGGACATCAACTCGTTCGACCAATGGGGCGTCGAACTGGGCAAGGAGCTTGCCTTGAGCCTGGCGCCGATCGTCAGCGACGCGGCCGCGAAGACAAACGAACTCGATCCGTCGACGGCTGGGCTGGTGGCGCATCTGCGCGAGCTTCGCGGGGCGAGCGGGAGCGCCTGAGGGCCGTGTGAACACAGATACGGAGCGGTTGGGGCAGACTGTTCGCGGGGTGCGCCTTCTATGCCGTAAAATCTTGGCCGATTGCCGGCGGTTGAGAGATTCGAACAGACAATAGCTTATTGTAGAGGTCACGCGCTCTCGCAGGAAGTCGTACGTATTCTCCCCTTTATAGTCACCGCTTGTAAGAGGCGCGCCGCGCCAGCTAAAGCTCGGCCATTCCCACGCGCCTCCTGTTATCAGATCAGAGGATGTCGTATATTAAACAAAACGTTACGTCAGATAGAAAGTGACCAGCGTGTCGAGGGGCGAGCCAGGAGTGACTGTCAGAGCAAATTCTATTCTATCGGCATAATTAGTTCTTATCCCAGGCATTGGCCACTCATTTCGCCCCCACACGTTCCATGCTTCAAGCGAATACTGAACAGGATTTAGAGGCGTCACTTGCAAAATAGTCGTTACTACTGATGGTGCAGTATAGTCATAGAAGATCGTCAACCACTGATTATGCACCGTATCAAAATAATTAAGCCTCAGCCTACTTGCTTCCGTTAAGATCCTCGAATATTGTACTTTCAGAGGTGTTTTTGCCGCTACATTTACAATCGGATCCATAATATCCTCCATATATGCATGACCTATGGCACCCGTTCTTGAACTAACCTCACTATAAAACTCGACGCTGGGTCGATAGGGTCAGAAACAGTTTTCTCGCTTCTGACTAGATCGAAGCGATTCTGTTTTCAATAAAGCTTTGGGACCGCGGTAACCGCGTTTTAACTGTGCCCTATTTTGGTAGGTTGTCAATAGAAAGAGTTGAACATCGGCCGGCTCCCAAACCACCAAACTTGCGGACGAGTTACCCGGGTGGATTCTCCGATTTTCGACCACGCCTTACCAACGCGAGGACGGGACGCTAGGTGAGGAAATCGACAATTTCTTGCTGAGCTGGCCAGAGCATAGTAGTGTTTTCCGAAATACTAACATGGCCCCGGCTGGAGGTTGTCATGGCGACGCCAGACCACGGGTTTCGGCATTAGTGGCGGGGAAGTGACTTGCAAATCGCGCCCCAAACCGTTGAAATCGCTCAAAATGGACTCGCAAGGTTCCTGGCACCGCTTGCCCGTAAAGCGAGCGCTGGCGAATAGGTCGCCCCGCGGCCGCTCAGGACGAGGTCGGGCGTTTGCTGGCAGCCAAGCGCCGCGTAGCCTTAGCCAGCCAAGCGCGGGTCGCGGTATCCACCCGCGGGGATAGCGTCTTGCGCACGCGGGCGTGGTAATCGTCAGCCAAGCGATTTCGTCGGTGTCCAATGAGCTTCGGCTCGACTAGGGCTGAGATCGATCGGGGCGAGCGTCAGCGTCTCGAAGCCCAGCATCGGGCGTTCGCCGCCCGGAATGGTGCGCGCCTCGACCACGAGCAGGTTCTCGATCCGGATTCCGAACGCGCCGGCCGCGTAATAGCCCGGCTCGTCGGACACGATCATGCCGGGCGCGAGCGCGGTCGTTCCGCTCTTGGCGAGGCGCTGCGGGCCTTCGTGCACGGAGAGGTAGGAACCGATGCCGTGACCCGTGCCGTGGTCGAAATCGAGGCCGGCCCGCCAAAGCGCCGCGCGCGCCAGCGCGTCGATCTGCGCGCCGTTCGTTCCGGCCGGAAAGATGGCGCGAGCAACCGCGATGTGACCTTTCAGCACCCGGGTGAACCGGTCGCGCATGAGCGCGCTCGGCCGTCCGACCGCGATGGTGCGGGTGATGTCGGTCGTGCCGTCCTCGTATTGCGCGCCACTGTCGACGAGGAAGATTCCGCGCTCGATCTTCCGGTTGGACGCTTCGCTGACCCGATAATGCGGGATCGCCGAATTCGGGCCGAAGGCCGAGATGGTGGGGAACGAAAGGTCCCTGAGCGCAGGGCTCGCGCGCCGGAACGTCTCCAAGGCCTCGACGGCATCGATTTCGGTCAAGCGGCCTCGCGGCGCCTCGGCGGCGAACCAGGCGAGGAAATTCGTCATCGCCGCGCCGTCCCGCTCGTGCGCGGCGCGCGCGCCGGCGAGCTCGGCCGGATTTTTCTTCGCCTTCATGAGCGTGATCGGATCGGCGCCGATCTCGGCCTTGCCGCCCGCCCGCTCGATCGCCTGGGTCAAATAGGCCGGCACGGTCGTGGCGTCGAAGGCGACGCGCGCGCTCTTCCGGCCCAAGTCCTCGACGAAATTGAGCAGGGCGTCGGGCTCGAGCACGTCGGCCTGGCGGCTGAGACTATTGCTGCCTGAGGCGGTGAGCTTTCTTCGGTCGAAAAACACCACCGGACGCCCGTCAACCGGCAGATAGGCCCAGCCGAGCGGCAGCGGCGTGTAGGAGACGTCGGAACCGCGAATATTGAACAGCCACGCGAGATTGTGAGGGTCGCTGATCAGGAGACCCTGCGATGACCCTATGGCCCTACGCACGCGCGCAATCTTCGTGCCCACGCTTTCACCGGCGAAGCGCAGCTTGTGCGTCGTGATCGCGCCCAGCGGCGCCGGCGGCCGATCGAGCCAGATCGCGTCGATCGGATTCGCGTCGACGGCGACGAGCCCTGCGCCCGCCTTCTCACAGGCCGCCGTATAGCGCGCAACGGCGTCAGGAGTGTGAAGCCGCGCGTCATAGCCAAGCTTGTCGCCCGCTTTGAGATGACGCGCGATCCATTCGCTCGGCGGGTCTTCCATCACAGGACGGAACTCGAAAACGGAAGCATCCGCCTCGTTCTTGACCTGCTCGGTGTATCGTCCGTCGACGAACAGAGCCGCCGAATCCTTCAAGATGACCGCGATTCCCGCCGAGCCGGCGAATCCCGTGAGCCACCTGAGCCGCTCGGCATTGGCCGGCACATATTCGTTCTGGTGCTCGTCGGCGCGCGGAACGATGAACCCTGCTAGACCCGCCTTCGCCAATTCGGCGCGCAATTGGCTGACCCGGGCCGCCCCATGCGAAGGATCCCCCAAGGCGACGAACGATTGAAAACGGCTCTCAAACACGCGCGCCAGTTTCCGATTGCGCCGCGTCGCCGGCGTCCTCAGAGGTCACGACACGGCCGATGAACGGCAGTTCGCGATAAGAGTGAGCGACATCCATGCCGTATCCGACCACAAAAACATCCGGGCAGACAAAGCCGACGAAATCGGCCTTGATATCAACCACTCTTTTGCCTGGCTTCTCCAGCATCGTGCAGACCAGAACGCGCCGCGCGCCGCGCGCGATCAGAAGATCCTTGGCGAAGGCCAGCGTGCGGCCGGATTCGAGAATATCGTCGACCAGCACGACGTCCCGGTCGCGGACCGAGGATTCAATGTCGCGGAGGATCTTCACCGTCCCGCTCGACACCGTCCCGCTCAAATAGCTCGACAGGTGAAAGAACTCGACCTGCGGCTCAAGCCCCACCCGGTGCAGAGCGCGCAGCAGGTCCGCCGCGAACATGAAGGAGCCCTTTAGGATGGCGACGACAAGCAGGTCCTTCGGCTTCGCCGCGGCGATCTCGCGCGCCAGCGCCTCCGTTCGTTCGGCGATTGTCCTTTCGTCGAAGAGAATCTTGACCTGTCTCTCGCCGCTCATGAAGGGGTCTCTGTGAACGCCCCTTTATTGCCCGGCTCGGCGAATTTTACCAGAACGTCGCAAACCCCGTTCGGAGGCGCGGCCAATCGGGCTCGAAATGCGACGCGCTCATGCGCGTTGAGGCTCGTCTTCGGCCCCTTCGCCGTCCAGACATACATCTCGCGCCCATCCTCGCCGCGCAACGTCAGGCGCACATTCGGGAGAGACATCTTGGCGTCGCGCAAATTCTCTATCTCGCCTGAGACGACGAGCTCGCCCGGGCCTTCTGTTTGCTGCGCAATCGTCGCATGAACCTTGGCGATCGACAGGCCGAGAAGGTTCACCGGCAGTCCTACGCTGGCATAAACACTTGCCGTCGCCGGCGCGATTGAGACGATCGTCGCCCGCGCTGCGACTGCCGTCATTGTTGCGACTGCCAAGCCGGCGAGGACAACAGCCGGGGCCAAGGCGCCGCAAGGTCGCCAAGACGCGGCGCCAGTCCTTTGGTAGAAGCTCTGATCGCGATTTGCGCCGAACCTGTGGTCGAATGTCATGACGTCTGACCTTGTTGTTCCGATGGGGTGGCCGGTGATGGTATTTGGTTGGGAACACAGTTAAAGGCGCGTTAAGCGGCCAACCCGCGCCGTCAAGGGAAACGCGTTGCTACGGTTCGAAAACGTCGGTTTGCGCTACGGCATGGGGCCGGAGGTGCTCGGCGATCTCAATTTTTCTGTCGAGCCGCAAAGCTTTCAATTCCTTACCGGCCCGTCCGGCGCCGGCAAGACAACCCTCATGCGGCTGATGTTGCTCTCGCTCCGGCCGACACGGGGAACGATCCGCGTCTTTGGTCAGAACTCCGCGGCGCTGAGCAAGAACGATTTGACGACCGTCCGACGGCGGATCGGCGCCGTCTTTCAGGACTTTCGTCTCTTGGACCACCTCACGACTTATGAGAACGTGGCGCTGCCGTTACGCGCAATGGGACGGGAGGAATTGGGCTATCGGGCCGAAGTGGTCGAGCTTCTGCGCTGGGTCGGTCTCGGCGATCGGATGAACGCTTCCCCGCCTGTGCTTTCCGGTGGTGAAAAGCAGCGGGCGGCGATTGCCCGGGCGCTGATCGTTCGGCCGGAACTGCTGCTGGCGGACGAGCCGACCGGAAATGTCGATCCGGGTCTTGCGCGCCGACTCCTCAGGCTGTTTGTCGAACTTCACCGGCTTGGGACGGCGGTTGTGATCGCCACGCATGATCTCCATCTCATGGACCAATTCGGCTTCGCCCGCCGGCTGGTCGTCGGCGACGGCAAACTGACGATTTTTGACGGATTGCCGTCATGAACGAGCCGATCGTCGAGCCGATTCTTGCGGCGGAGCCGGAATCGTCGTTCAACACCAATGCGCCGCTGATACCCCGCGACTCCGTCGCCGGGCGCGCGCTGGTCGTCGTCATCGCGATCATGACGTTTCTTGCATGCCTGACCGCGGGCGCAGCTTTGTTGGTCGCCCACGCTTCCCAAGCATGGCGCTCGGAAGTGTTGCGTGATGCTACGATCCAGGTAAAGCCCCACGCTGGCGACGATATTGAAAGCCTTGTCGCCAAAGCCGTCGCCATCGCCACACAAGCGCCGGACGTCCAATCCGTTCACGCTTATTCAAAGGCCGAATTGGAGAAGCTTCTCGAGCCGTGGCTCGGCGCCGGGTTTGACCTGAGCCAATTGCCCGTTCCCCGGCTGATCGTCGTGAGGCTTGGCGCCCAGCGCTCGGAAGACCTTGCGACGCTGCGCGCGGCGCTCGCCTCGGCGGTTCCGCAGGCCGATCTGGACGACCATCGGATCTGGGCGTCGCGGCTTGGCGCCATGGCCGACGCCATCGTCATTCTTGCGGCCGCTCTCTTCGCGCTGATGATCGTGGCGATGGCCACGGCGATCGGGTTCGCTACACGCGGCGCAGTGGCCGCAAACCGAGAAATCGTGGAGGTGCTCCATCTCGTCGGCGCGTCCAACGGGTTCATCGCCAGAGAGTTTCAGACCCATTTCCGTCGTTTGGGGTTTCGCGGCGCCTTGATCGGCGGATCGGCGGCCATAGGTTTCTTCGCCATTGCTTCGTTTCTGTCCTTCTGGTGGGCGCATTCGCCCGGCGGCGAGGAAATCGCGGCGATGTTCGGCTCGTTTGCGCTCCGGCCTTTAGGCTATCTCGCGCTTGTGGCGGTATGCGCGGCGGTTACCCTGCTCACCGGTCTTCTCTCGCGCGAGATTGTCATGCGCCATTTGCAATCGTTGCAATAGACAGGGCGGGGGCGACCCTCAACCGAACCCCGACGGCTGCCATGCTTGCAACGCGATCGCTACTCTTCAACGCGCTGTTTTACTTGAACGTGATCATCCTGATGATCATCGGCCTGCCGACCATGCTCATGGGGAGGAAGGCCGTCTTCGCGCTCGCCCGGCTGTGGGGCGCGATCTCCGTCTGGCTCCTGGAGACGATCTGCGGTCTTCGGCTGGAATATCGTGGGGTCGAGAATATTCCCCCTGGCGCAGTGCTGATCGCGGCCAAGCACCAGTCGTTTCTCGAGACCTTCGCTTTGCTCAAATATGCGCCCGATTTCGCCATCATCCTCAAGCGACAGCTTACCTATGTTCCGCTGTTCGGCCTCTATCTCATCGTCTCGAAGCAGATCGCCATTGATCGCGCCCGGGGCCGGCAGGCGTTGCAGCAAATCGCCGGCGCGGCGAAACCGGTGTTCGCCGCGGGACGACAGGTGATCATTTACCCGGAGGGAACGCGCCGCCTCCCCGGCGCGCCGCCGAAATACAAGCAAGGCGTCACCGCCCTTTACATGGAGACCGGCGTGGCCTGTCTGCCGGTCGCCGTCAACACGGGGCTATTCTGGCGGCGGCGCGGCTTCTTGCGGCGACCGGGCCTCGCAGTGATCGAATATCTGCCGGTCATCCCGCCAGGGCTAAACCGCGTCGAATTCAACAAGCGCCTGCAGTTTGCGATCGAATCGGCTTGCGACCGCCTCAACGCAGAAGCGGTCAAAAAGGATCCTTCGCTCGCGGCGGTCATTGCGGAAGGCGCTAAAAGCGACGAGGAAACGTTGCGTTCGCCTTGACGGTAGTCTCGTTTTGTTCTATTAATGTTCTTGTAATAAACAGGGTCGGGGCGATGACGCTGACATACGAGAATGAGACTTCCACGGGCGACGGCCTCTCGGAATCGCCCCCGGCGCAATGGGTCGCTCCGATGAGCGGCCAGGACAAGAGGCGAGGGGCCTCGCTCAAGGCGCTGGCCGGCATGCCGATCGCCTCCCGATTCTGCTCATGGATCGGGCAGTCGGGGCGGCGCTACGTCTTCTCCGTCTACCCGGCCTGCGAGTGTCCGGCGTTTCCCGACGCCGTTCTCATGGCCGTCGTTCGCGACATGACCGGGCGGCGCTGCGTCGTTTCAGTGTGCGACACGGGCGCCTTTCCCGAGCCTGTCGTCGCCATGGTGCAGCATGAGCTCCGCGCGTTCGGTCCCGGCCTTGAGCTCCATCTCCATTTGCTGGCTGCCTCGCCCGCGGAACGCGCCGCGACAGTCGCCGATCTGGCGATCGCCGGGGGCTGACGTGGGAGCCGTGATGATCCGGCCAAGCGGCGCCAGCGCCGCCGCCCTACAGATCACGTCCGGCTTGGGAGCTACAAAGTTGCGCGAAAGCGCACCTAAGCTACTGAAATCATTCGCTGGCGTAAACTTGTGCGCGGGCGCGTTTTCGCGGTCGAGGGCAAGGCGAATTGATCGGGCGAATGCTGTCGCCGAGCGCCTTCAGGCTCTCAGCTTGGCGCTGAGCCATTCGAGATCGCGGTCGCGAACGCCCATCTCCTGCAGGTGATCATAGGTCTCAAGGACATATTCCGCATTGCGGCCGAACTGTCCTTGCCCGGCGCGCACGTATTCGAGCATCGCCTCGCGATCGAGACGTCCGGCATATTGGTCGTGGAGGCGATCGGCGACATAAGTCAGAGCCAGGACGCGATCGCCGCATTCGAGCGTCACGGGCGCAACCCGTTCGAGATAGACAGACGTCACTTGCTCGCGCTCCCTTAGGTAGCGAATCGTCGCTTCGCGCCGCGCCGCGTCGACCTCGAAGGCCACCCCCGGACAGGCGCCGCCGCGATCGAAGCCAAGCACGAGTCCGGGCCGCTCAGGCGAGCCGCGATGCACATGCGAGTAGATGCACAGGCTTCTGCGCCAGCCACGAAGCAGCGCCTTGCAGCGTCGCGCATACGCAAATCCGGGCCGCCACATCAGCGACCCGTAGCCAAACACCCAAAGATTGTCGTCTGCAACGGGCGCGACCCCGTCTGAAGCGGTCACGGAAGCGGCTCGTCGGTCTCCGTGGCGTGCCGGCCAAAATCCGGCGCCGCGGTGTCCTGGCCCTCGGCGACGATGCCGAGCCGGATCGCGCGCGTGCGGGTGAACAAAGCGAACAGCCCGTCGCCGTCGCCGCGCCGGATCATCCTCTGCAGCGCTGTCAGATCCTCGTTGAACCGGCCGAGCATCTCCAGGACCGCATCCTTGTTGTGCAGGAAGACGTCGCGCCACATGGTCGGGTCGGACGCGGCGATGCGGGTGGAATCACGAAACCCGCCGGCCGAAAACTTGATCACCTCGGACTGGGTCACTTCCTCAAGGTCGGCCGCGGCGCCAACAAGATTATAGGCGATGAGATGCGGCACATGGCTGGTGATCGCCAGTACGAGATCGTGGTGACCGGCGCTCATCGTTTCGACATGCGATCCGAACGCTTCCCAGAAAGCTCGCACCTTCTCGACCGCCGCTTCGTCCGTCCCCTCGGGTGGCGTCAGAATGCACCAGCGGTTGATGAACAGGGTGGCGAAGCCTGCGTCCGGCCCCGAATATTCCGTGCCCGCGACCGGATGCGCCGGCACCAAGCGAGCATGCGCTGGCAGCGTCGATTTCAGCGCCGCGATGACGGCGCCCTTGACCGAACCGACGTCCGAGACAATCGCGCCTGGCTTCAGCGCCGGCGCGATGGCGCGCCCGATCGCTTCATTGGCGCCGATCGGCGCGCAGAGAATGACGCAATCGGCGCGGCTTACGGCGCGAGCCAGATCGTCGGTGACGAGATCGCCGAGCGAGAGCGCCTTGGCGCGCTCCAACACCCCGACCGAATGATCGGCAAGAACGATATGCCGCGCGGCATGGCGCCGCCGCGCGGCGCGCGCGATCGACGAGCCGATCAGCCCGACGCCGATGATCGCAAGCTCTTCGAAGATCGGCTCGGCGAGCGGCTCCCCGAGCCGATCAACCACCTTCGCCTCGCATGAACTCGGCCAGCGAAGCGACCACGCCTTTATTGGCCTCCTCGCCACCAACGGTCAGACGCAGCGAGTCGGGCAGGCCATAGGCTGCGACCGCCCGGAGGATGAAGCCGCGCGCGCTGAGGAACTCATCCGCCTCCGCAGCGGTCCGGCCGGGCTGCTTGGGGAAGGTCAGGAGCAGAAAGTTTCCGACGCTCGGCGTCACTTCGACGCCCAACTCGGCTATCGCTTCAGCGAGCCAAGGCAACCAGCGCCCGTTATGCGCGATCGCGCCCTCGATATGCCCCGCATCGCCAAGGCTGGCGACGCCCGCGGCCTGCGCCGCTCCATTGAGGTTGAAGGGTCCGCGAACCCGATTCAAAGCGTCGATGACATGCGCCGAGCCATAGCCCCAGCCGATGCGCAAGCTCGCAAGACCATGAATCTTGGAGAAGGTCCTGGTCATGACGACGTTGTCCGCCGTCGCGGCCAATTCGAGGCCCGCCGCATAATCGTTGCGGGTGACGTATTCAGCGTAAGCCGCGTCGATCACCAGAAGCGTGTGCGGGGGCAGACCGGCGTGCAGGCGCTTCACCTCTGAATAGGGAATGTAGGTGCCGGTCGGGTTGTTCGGATTGGCGAGGTAGACGATCTTGGTCCGCGCGTTCACTTTTGAAAGAATTGCGTCCACGCTCGCTGTTCTGTCTGTTTCCTCGGCGACAACCGGAATCCCGCCCGCGGCGCGAATGCAGATCGGGTAGGTCAGAAAGCCATACTGGCTATAGAGGCCTTCCTCGCCGGGGTGCAGGAAGACATGCGCCAAGAGCGCCAAGAGCTCATCGGAGCCATTGCCGCAGATGATCCGGGACGGCTCGAGGCCGTACCTGCGAGCAATCGCCGCGCGCAGCGCCGTAGACGCGCCGTCAGGGTAGATTTCAAGGCGGTCGGCCAGCGCGCGCACAGCTTGAACCGCCTTCGGCGACGGCCCAAGCGGCGATTCGTTGGACGAGAGCTTATGAACCTTCTCCACCCCCGGCACGTGGCTTTTGCCCGGCACATAGGGATCGATTTCGAGAATTGCCGCCCTGGGCTGAGGACGGACGGGAACGGCGGAGGTCATGAGCGTCCGATTAGCCTCAAACCGCCCGCTTGCGCAATGTCGAGGCGTCAAATCGGTCAGCATGTGCGCCGATCTCCGAAGCGCGGACGTCGGCGCCGCCGACCGACCGCAGGGCCTCGCTAACCGCGTTCGAGGCGGCGGCGCCCGGTCGCGCGACAAGAAGCGCAAGCCCCATTCCGCTGGCGGCTGAGCCGATCGCCTCAGCTCCGATGGCGCGCAAGGCGTGCGGGACCTCGGCTCGCCACCGGTCGAGCGTGACAGACTCCAGCACAACGTCGCGCGCCATCCCGTCAACCAACGGCTTCGAGATCACGAAAACCGGCATGCCGGCGGGATGATCGGCCCGCTCGACAAAGGGCAAGCGGGCGATGATTTTGGGCGCTTCAGCGGGAGCCAGTTTCGTCCACCAGGCGCCGGCCCCCGGTCCGCCGTCGACGGCGAACATGCCGAGATCCCCGACCGACTCGCCGACCGCGCGGATCACCTCGCCAGCCCCAAAGTGGGGCACGCAAGGGGTGGTGAAGCCGAAGTGAAAACGCGCCGAGTCCCGCATTGCGGCGTCACCGCCCGATACGTCAACGTGAACGCTGTAGGGCGCCTGGACATAGGTGAAAGTCGAAATGATCACCCGCCAGATGCCTTCGACGGTGTCGAGCGGCAAAAGACCCCGATGCCGCTCGACAAGCGCGCGCATCATGGAGGCTTCGCGCGCGGGTCGGAACGCCGAGCCTCCGCCCTGGCTCGTCTTGATCTCGATCAAGCGGTCAATGACGCGGCCTCGCTCCATGAGGAGCTCATGCATCTCAGCGTCGATGCGATCGATCTCCACTCTTAGGTCGACGAGAGTGGGTTTTGTGAATTGAGACACGGGCAGCGGGCCCTCTCCTTTCGAGGGACTGGCGTGATGGGAGCCGAGAGGCGCTCGGCGCGGCTCAGGTGTTCATCGACTCGAAGAATCCCGCGTTGGTCTTCGTCTCGCGCAACTTGCCCAGCAGAAACTCGATCGCGTCCACCGTGCCCATTGGATTGAGGATGCGGCGCAGGACGTACATTTTCTTCAGGATATCCGGCGGCACGAGCAGCTCTTCCTTCCGGGTTCCCGACCGGGTGATGTCCATTGACGGGAAAGTGCGCTTGTCGGCCACCTTTCGATCGAGGATGATTTCCGAGTTTCCCGTTCCTTTGAACTCCTCGAAAATGACTTCGTCCATGCGTGAGCCCGTATCGATCAGCGCGGTCGCGATGATGGTCATCGAGCCGCCCTCTTCGATGTTTCGAGCCGCGCCGAAGAAGCGCTTCGGACGTTGGAGCGCATTGGCGTCGACGCCGCCGGTCAGCACCTTTCCTGAGGACGGCACGACGGTGTTGTAGGCGCGTCCCAGCCGGGTGATCGAATTGAGCAGGATGACGACGTCGCGCCCATGTTCGACAAGTCGTTTGGCCTTCTCGATCACCATCTCGGCGACCTGAACGTGGCGCACCGCGGGTTCGTCGAAGGTCGACGAGACGACCTCGCCCTTCACCGAGCGCTGCATGTCGGTCACTTCTTCCGGGCGCTCGTCGATCAGAAGCACGATCAGATAGCATTCCGGGTGGTTGGCGGTGACGGATTGGGCGATGTTCTGCAGGAGCACCGTCTTGCCAGTACGCGGGGGCGCGACAATCAGTGCGCGCTGGCCCTTGCCGATCGGCGCCACGATATCGATGACGCGCGCCGACAGATCCTTTCGGGTCGGATCCTCAACTTCGAGCTTGAGCCGCTCATTGGGATAGAGCGGCGTCAGATTGTCGAAATGGACCTTGTGCCGGGTCTTTTCCGGATCCTCGAAATTGATCGCGTTGCACTTGAGCAGCGCGAAATACCGTTCCCCCTCCTTGGGGCTTCGGATGACGCCCTCGACCGTATCGCCGGTTCTGAGCCCCAGCCGCCTGATTTGCGACGGGGATACGTAAATGTCGTCCGGCCCTGGGAGATAGTTGGCGTCGGGCGACCTTAGAAAAGCGAATCCGTCTTGCAAAATCTCGACGACGCCCTCCCCGATGATCTGGACGTCGACGCTGGCAAGTTGCTTGAGGATCGCGAACATCAGCTCCTGCTTGCGCATCGCCGACGCGTTTTCGACCTCATTCTCCTCAGCGAACGCTAGGAGCTCAGTTGGCGATTTCTCTTTTAATTCCTTGAGTTTCATTTCCCGCATTGGCGGACCTTACCTTGGACTTGCGGTCCCGCAGACCTGCAAAGTCGTTAGACTGGATGGGTGATGGCGCTGACGATTCGAGGCGGAGTTGATCGTGTCAGGGCCGCGCGACGAAAATTGGACCGGGCGATCCGCGCCGCTCGTAAGAACCCGCATTGATAAATGCGGGTGCCGGTCCATAGTCGCCTTTGGGAAATTTTTCAACTGCAATTTGCAAGCGTCGTCCGGTTCATCCCCGAATGGCTTTAAAAAGGCTTTACCACCGCCAAGACAACAATGACGATCATGAGCACGGTCGGAGCCTCGTTCAAGCCTCGATAGAAACGGGCCGACCGCTCATTGGCGTCCTCGGCGAAGGCTCTCACGCAGCGGGCGAAATAGCCATGCAGTCCGGCAAGGCCAAGAACCAGGATGAATTTCGCTTGCCACCAGCCCTCCCGCCAATCTCCGGTCAGATAGACAAGAGCGAACCCGGTCAGGAAGACGAGAATCATCGACGGATTGACGATGGCCCTGAGAAGCCGGCGCTCCATCACCTTGAACGTCTCTGAAACGTCGGAGCCCTTCGGCGCGTCGGCGTGGTAGACGAATAGCCTCGGCAGATAGAGCATTCCCGCCATCCACGCGATGATGGCGATGACGTGCAGAGCCTTGATCCAGAGAATCATATGAAATTCGCCGCCGGCGGGCGGTTCCCTCACCCGCTCGAATGGTTCACGGCATTAGGCGCTGCATTCCGTTCGCGCAAGCCAAGGGGAGTGGCGTCAAACATACAATTAAGATTTTAGACTGATTCTTCTTCTTAGGGGGCCTGTTTGCACAAACTCGATTTAATCCAACGCGCTGAACAGTCACAATTGACGTAGGGGTCGTGGCTGTCCTTGGGCGCGGGTCGGAATGGTTAACGTTTCGTTAAGAAACGCGGGCCGCACCAAACATCATATCAATATCGTTCAAACTTGTCCCCGCAATTCCTATGTGCCTTCGCCGGGACCTCCAATCTTTTCCCGTTCGCGACGGCTGTGCGCCATCGGATTCGCCTCGCCCGCGGCGGCTCAGGACGCGCGTCGGCCGCTCCCCGTTCTCCACGCCTGTCCACAAGGCGCGGGGCTGGTTATAACAATCTGCGATTGACCCTGGGGACGGCATTGGGCCGCAGCTACTTCCATCTTCATCTGGTCTCGGACTCGACCGGCGAAACGCTGATCGCCGCCTCTCGCGCCGCTGCGGCGCAATACCAGGGCGTCGCGTCGATCGAGCACGTCTATCCGCTGGTGCGCACGCCCTCGCAGCTCGATCGCGTGATTGCCGAGATCGAGAACGCGCCCGGAATCGTGCTCTTCACGCTGGTCGATTTCGACCTGTCGAAGCGGCTCCAGACAGGCTGCGAGGCTTCGGGTTCACCCTGCTTGTCCGTCCTCGAACCAATACTGACTTTGTTCAAATCCTACCTTGGACAGAATTATACGCCGCGAGCCGGCGCGCAGCACATGCTTAACGCCGACTATTTCAAGCGGATCGACGCGCTCAATTTCAGCATGTTGAGCGATGACGGCCAGGCCCCGGAGAACCTGGAGCATGCCGATATCGTCCTGCTCGGAGTGAGCCGCACCTCGAAGACGCCGACCAGCATCTACCTCGCCAATCGCGGATATAAGACTGCCAACGTGCCGATCGTTCCGCGCCTGCCGTTGCCCGGAGCCCTCGATCATCTTCGCCGTCCGTTGATTGTCGGCCTTATCGCCTCGGCTGACCGAATTGTGCAGATCCGGCAAAATCGGCTTCTTTCGCTCAACGCCAACTTGCAAACCGACTATGTCGACCGCATCGCGGTCGCGGAGGAAATCGCCGCGTCGCGTCGCCTCTTCGCCGAGCGCGGCTGGCCTGCAATTGATGTCACCCGACGGTCGATCGAGGAAACGGCGGCGGCGGTGCTCGATCTCTATCGCGAGCATCGTCTTCAATTCATCGCCAGTGGTTGACTCTCATGCAGCCTGCCGCGTTGCCGTCACTCTGGCGCGCCGCCGGACCATTGGTCCTGGCGTCGAGGAGCGAAAGCCGCCGGGCGCTCTTGTCAGCCGCCGGACTGGACGCCGAGTCGATCGCGCCTGAGGTTGACGAGCGCGTGCTCGAAGATCGGTATCTCGCCGAAGGCGGCGCGCTTGAAGATGTCGCGATCGAATTGGCGCGGGCGAAGGCTGTCGCAGTCAGCGAGAAACGTCCGGACGCTTACTGCATCGGCGCCGATCAGACACTGACGGTCGATGGCAGGATTTTCCACAAATCGCGCGATCTCGTTGAAGGGGCGCAAACCCTGGCCGCGCTCGCCGGCAAGACCCATCGCTTGACCTCAGCATTCTGCGTCGCCCGCGCCGGCCAGCCGCTCGTCGTCCACAGAGATCATGCGGACCTGCGAATGCGAGCCCTCGCTCCCGACGAGATTTCGCGCTATCTCGAACGCGCGGGCCCCAGCGTGTTGTCCTCCGTTGGCGTGTATCAGGGCGAGGGTCTGGGAATCCACCTGTTCGAGCACATTGAAGGGGATCATTCCGTTGTTCTCGGACTGCCGATGTTGGGCCTCCTTGCGTGGATGCGGCGCGAAAATCTGATCTCACTATGACCGGAACGAGTGCGCCGTGCGCCGGGGTGGTCGGCTGGCCGGTCGAGCACTCCCGGTCGCCGATGATTCATGGCTACTGGCTCAAAGAGCTGGGGATACCGGGAAGCTACGAGAAGTTTGCCGTGCGACCGGGAGAGTTTCTCGCGTTCGCCGCTAGGATTCGCAACGGCGAACTCGTCGGCGCCAACGTCACCGTGCCTCACAAGGAAGCGGCCTTCAGCGCTTGTGATGAGCGAACGCCGGTCGCTGAGGCGCTTGGCGCGGTGAACACGCTATGGCGTCAGGACGGACGTCTCATGGGGGACAACACCGACGTTGCTGGCTTCCTGGCCAACATGGATGAGGCTGCGCCTGGCTGGGCGGAACGGGCGAGATTGGCCATCGTCATCGGCGCCGGCGGGGCCGCCCGGGCGATCGTCCACCCATTGATATCGCGCGGCTTCGAGCGCATTGCAATCGTCAACCGGACGCAAGAGCGAGCTGAAACGCTGGCCGCGCATTTCGGCCGCTCGATAACAGCGATGGCTTGGGCGGATCTATCGAAGAACTTGGCTAGAGCGGACTTGCTCGTCAATTCGAGCTCGCTTGGCATGGTCGGACAGCCGCCGCTCGCGGTGGACGTGAGCGCCTTACCAGAGCGCGCGGTCGTCGCCGACATCGTTTATGTTCCTTTGCGGACGCCCCTCATCGAAGCCGCCAGCGCCCGCGGACTGCGCACTGTCGAGGGGCTTGGCATGCTGCTCCACCAGGCCGCGCCGGCCTTCGCGCGCTGGTTCGGCAGAAAGCCCTCGGTGACGCCGGCGTTGCGCGCGCTGGTCGAAGCCGAAGTGATAGCGACATATGAGGCGGCGCGGTGATCGTGGCCGGGCTGACGGGCTCGATCGCGATGGGGAAATCGACCGTCGCCGGCATGTTCCGCGAACTGGGGGTCCCGGTCTTCGACTCCGATGACGCAGTGCGCGACTTCTACTCCGGGGATGGCGCGAAAGCGGTCGAGGCCGCGTTCCCGGGCGTCCTGGTTTCGGGCCAAGTCGATCGCGAGCGTCTCGGCAAGCGGGTGCTCGGTGACAAAGAGGCGTTGCAGCGCCTCGAGGGACTTGTGCATCCTGCGGTCGCTGAGGCGCGCGCTCGGTTCGTGGAGCGCGCGGCGGCGGCAGGACGGCGGTTCGTCCTCATCGACGTGCCGCTCTTGTTCGAAACCGGCGGGGAAGCGAACGTTGATCTGGTGATCGTGGTGAGCGCGCCAGAATCGATCCAGCGTGCGCGGGTCTTGGCGCGAGCGGGCATGACCGAGGCCAAACTTGACGCCATTCTTTCGCGGCAAATGCCCGACGGGGAAAAGAGGCGCCGGGCTCATTTCATCATCGATACCCGCGGCAAGCTTGAGTTGACGTCTGCTGTCGTCGGTCAATTCATGCGCTCGGTCGGGGCGATGGCGGGAGGGCGAACGCGCGATGCGTGAAGTGGTGCTCGACACCGAAACGACCGGCCTCGATCCCGCCGAGGGACATCGGGTGCTCGAGATCGGCGCCGTCGAGATCGTGCATCAAAGCCTCACGGGCAAGGTCTTTCACACGCTCATCAATCCAGAGCGCGACGTCCCCCAGGAGGCGGTGCGCGTTCACGGGCACGATTTTGCGGCGCTCAAGGACAAACCCGTCTTCGCAAGCGTGGTCGACGATTTTCTGGCCTTTATCGGCGACTCGAAGCTCGTCATCCACAACGCGGACTTTGACGTGCGCTTTGTGAATGCGGAGTTGGCGAGGCTCGGGCTGGCCACGATCGGCATGGATCGGGTTGTCGACACGCTAACGCTGGCGCGAAAGAAGCACCCCGGCGCGCCGAACAGCCTGGACGCCCTTTGCGACCGCTACCGCATCGACCGTTCGCGGCGGGTTCGACACGGCGCCTTGCTGGACGCGGAGATCCTCGTCGAGGTCTATTGCGAGCTGACTGGAGGTCGTCAGCGCTCGCTCTCCTTTGGAGGCGCGCTTGAGGGCGCCGTGTCGCCCGTTGTTGCGGCTATTTCTCGCTCTGGTCCGAGGCCCACAAGGGCGTTTCCAGTCGAGCACTCAGAAATGAACGCTCATTTTCGATATATTGAAAGTTTAGGCCGGGAAGCAATCTGGTTTCGCTATCTGGCTCAACCTGCCTGAGTTCGTTCGGGGCGAACGATTTTACGCTGTCTGTTGCTGCGGTTGACCGCCCGCCGCAGCCAATCTCTGGAGATACAGCGCCTGGAAATCAATTGGATCAATAAAAAGCGGCGGGTATGACCCGCCGCGGACCGCGTCCGCAACGATTTGGCGAGCGAATGGGAACAAGATCCGCGGGCCTTCAATCATGACCACCGGCTGAACCTGGTCGGGTGGAAAGTTCTCCACCCGGAAGACGCCCGCGTAGTTGAGCTCAAACTTGAACATCGTATCAGCGCCTTGGCCCGCGCCGCCTTCAAGCATGAGGCTCACCTCGTAATCCGACTGAGCAAGCTGACGGGCGTTCACATTGATCTGGATCGAGATATTGGGAGCCGTTTGCTGCGGGCCCAAGGTGCGCGGGGCGTTGGGGTTCTCAAAGGAGAGATCTTTCGTGTACTGAGCGAGAACCGAAAATTTCGGACCGGCTCCGGCTTGCGGCGCGTCAGCGCCATTGCCGTTCTGTTCAGCCATCGTCAACTGCTCCTTGAACGCGACTTTCGAGCGCCTCTTGGCGATCGCTTAGACCTTAAATCTCGGGCCGGTCGCCTAGCATGGCGCCAATATCCAAACAAGCGCGGGAGGCCGCCCTTTGATTATCGCAACGCGCTAACCCGACCGAACAACGCCTGATTGGCATAGCCGTCGGGCTTGAGACCATTACGCTCCTGGTAGGCCCGCACTGCCGAACGGAGCGCATCGCCGTTTTTTCCGTCGATCTCGCCCACTTCATAGCCCATTTTCTTCAGCTTGACTTGCAGTCTTTGGATTTGCGTCGCGGTGAGCGGATGGTCATGCGTCGGCCACTGGGCGAGGAGACCGGGGCCGCCCTTCACGGCGTCGCCGAGCAGGCCGACCGCGAGCGCGTATGCCGTGGAATTGTTATAGGATTTGATGACATCGAAGTTCCTGGTGATCAGGAACACCGGTCCTTCGAGCCCGGCAGGGATCAAGAGCCGTCCCTCGCCTGATTGCGGCCAGGGCGAACCGTCGGCTCTCGCCACGCCGCGAGCGGCGAAGGACGAGAACGGCGCCGGCGATGAAGAATCGGCGGCAGTCAACGCGAATTTGGGCGGGAGGCGAACCTCGAAACCCCAGGGCAGGCCTTTGATCCAATCGTGCTTCGCCAAATAATTTGCCGTTGAACCGATCGCGTCTGCTTCGCTCGTCCAGATGTCGCGCCGGTCGTGCCGTTGAAACGCGACGGCGTAGGCCAGATAGCTCGACGGCATGAATTGCGTTTGTCCCATCGCTCCCGCCCAGGAACCACGCATAAGGGGCGGGGCGATGTCGCCCTCGTCGAGGATGACAAGCGCCGAGAGCAATTCGCCGCGGAAATAGTCGCCCTGGAAGTGGATATAGGCGAGGCTCGCAAGAGCCTGAATGACATTGTTAGATCCGACGAAACCGCCAAAATCGGTCTCCAGCCCCCAGATGCCCAAGAGCACGGCGTCGTCGACGCCAAAGGCCTCCGTGGCCTCGGCGAGCCAGAAGCTTTCCGAACGCGCTCTGTCGCGTCCCCGCTCAATGCGGTCGGCCGATACGGCGCTTGCGACGTAGTCCCAAATGGGACGCACGAACTCCGGCTGTGATTGTGCGCTAGCCACAACTTTGGGATCAAACGCGACGCCGGCAAAGGCCTTATCGAAGGTGGCGCGTGAGACGCCACGCTCCTCGGCGAGCGGCCAAAGCGCATCAACGAACTCGCCGAAGCTTTGCTGATGCGGCCGGACGGATTTGTTGGCGACGCTTGCGGAACATGCGGCGCCTGACAACCCGAGCGTGACAATAAGAGCGCCCAGGATGGCAAGACCTGCGCCCGGAAAGCGGCATATCCGTTGTTTACGGTCGATTGTGGCCATAACTCGGGCCGTGCACAGAAAAGGTCTGGCTTAGAAACTGCGCCAAAACGAGCAAAACGCAATCGCCTGTTTAGAGGCCGACGGAATATCGACGGTCAACTGTTGATTTCGTCGGGACGCGGCATGGAGATGATGTTGTAGCCCGCATCGACGAAGTGCACCTCGCCTGTCACTCCTTCCGAAAGCCCCGAGAGCAAATAAACGGCGGCGCCGCCGACATTCTCGATCGTGACTGCATGCCGTAGCGGCGAATGGGCGCGGTGGAAATTGAACATGAAACGCGCGTCGCTAATGCCCGCCCCGGCCAATGTGCGGATAGGTCCGGCTGAAATGGCGTTGACGCGAATATTTTCAGGCCCAAAGTCGACTGCCAAATACCGCACGCTCGCCTCCAGGGCGGCCTTGGCGACCCCCATGACGTTGTAGTTTGGCACGACGCGCGTGGAGCCGCCGAAAGTAAGCGTGAGCATCGCGCCGCCCGAGGGCATCATCGGCGCCGCCCGCTTGGCGAGCTCGGTGAAGGAAAAGGCCGAGATGACCATTGTCCGAATGAAATTCTCGCGGCTCGTGTCGGCGTATCGCCCCTTGAGTTCATTGCGGTCGGAGAAACCGATGCAGTGAACAAAAAAGTCGAGTCTGCTCCAAACTGCCCCGAGCGTGGAGAACATAGTCTCGACCGAACTTAAGTCTTCGACATCGCAGCGATAGAGACGCTCCGCCGAGCCCAACTCTTCGGCGAGCGGCGCGACCCGTTTGCCCAAAGCGTCGTTCTGGAAAGTAAACGCCAGCTCCGCGCCTTCGGCGGCCAAAGCCTTGGCTATGCCCCAGGCGATCGAGTGATCATTTGCGACACCCATCACCAGGCCGCGTTTGCCGTTCATCAAGCCGGATCTCATGGGGCGCGCTCGTCAATCAGGTCTTCGGAAGTGTTGGAGACGGGCGGAGACTTAAGTCATTTCGCTTTCGTCGCGGCGGTCGAAGATTGTAGGGACTCAAGCGTCCACGCGCTTGAACACGAGCGTCGCGTTTGTCCCGCCAAAGCCGAAAGAGTTTGAGAGCGCGGCCCTTAATTTTACGTTGTCTTGGCGCGAGCGCACGATCGGCATATCCGAGAAAGCCGGGTCAAGTTCGTCGATATGGGCGCTTTCGCAGATGAAGCCATTCTGCATCATCAGCAATGAATAGATGGCCTCGTGCGCGCCGGTCGCGCCCTGAGAATGCCCTGTCAGGGACTTGGTCGCCGATATCGGCGGACACTTATCGCCAGAGCCAAAGACCTTGCGCAAAGCCTCGATCTCCTTGAGATCGCCGATCGGGGTCGAGGTCGCATGAGGGTTGATATAGTCGATCGGGACCTCGACCCCGGCCAGAGCCTGACGCATGCATCGCGCGGCGCCTTCGCCCGAAGGGGCGACCATGTCGTGACCGTCCGAAGTCGCCCCGTAGCCGACGATCTCGCCGTAAATCCTGGCCCCTCGCGCCTTGGCTCGCGCGTATTCTTCAAGGACCAGCACGCCTGCGCCGGCCGAGATGACGAACCCGTCCCGGTTCTTGTCATAGGCTCGCGACGCGCGCGAAGGGGTGTCGTTGTAGCCGGTGGACAGCGCGCCCATCGCGTCGAACAGCACCGATAACGTCCAATCCAGCTCCTCGCAGCCGCCGGCGAACATCACATCCTGCCGATGGGTGAGGATCTGTTCGTAAGCAGCGCCGATACAATGATTGGACGTCGCGCATGCCGAGGAAATCGAGTAGCTCAAGCCCTTGATCTTGAACCAGGTTGACAAAGTCGCCGACGCTGTCGAGGACATGGCCTTCGGCACCGCGAACGGGCCGACGCGTTTGGGGCCTTTGGCGCGGGCGATGTCGGCGGCCTCGACAATGGCGCGCGTCGAAGGACCGCCCGAACCCATGATGATGCCGGTTCGCTCATGCGAGACCTCGTCGGGCGCAAGGCCGCTGTCCACGATCGCCTGATCCATCGCAACATGGCACCAAGCCGTTCCGCCGCCATGGAAGCGCATCGCCCTTCGATCAACCACCTCTTCGGCGCGAAGCGTCGGCGCTCCCTCGACTTGCGAGCGAAAGCCAAGCTCGGCCATCCGGTCGGCGCGCGTGATCCCTGACCTGCCCGCGTGAAGGCTAGCGGTGACTTCCTGCGTGTTGTTGCCGATCGAGGACACGATGCCCATGCCGGTGACGACAACGCGCCTCATTCTCTTGCCCTCCCAATTGCGCGCAGGTCAGGTCGGGGCCGCGGTCGAAGGACTGAATAAGCCGACGCGGATATTCCGGACTTCATATATGCGTCTACCGTCGCCCTCGAGCCACCCGTCCGAGACGCCAAGGATCAGTTTGCCTTTGAAGACACGCTTCATGTCTACGCCGTAGACGACCTTTTTTATTGTCGGCAGCACCTGATCGGCGAACTTCACCTCCCCGACGCCGAGGGCGCGGCCACGTCCAGGTAGGCCGAGCCAACCGAGAAAGAAGCCGGTCAATTGCCAAAGCGCGTCCAGGCCGAGGCATCCCGGCATCACCGGATCGCCCTTGAAATGACAACTGAAGAACCAAAGATTCGGGTTGATGTCGAACTCGGCGCGAACTTCTCCCTTGCCGTTGGCGCCGCCGGTTTCGGAAATCTCGCTGATCCGGTCGAACATCAGCATCGGGGGCAAGGGCAGTTGCGCGTTGCCCTCTCCGAACAACTCGCCACGACCGCAGGCGATAAGATCCTCATAATCGAAACTGGTGCGCCGTTCACTCATGCCGCGCGGTCTTATCCCCCCGACCGCGCCAAGCGCGGAAGCCTCAGGCCGGCGTGGTAACACAGGCGTACGCTTACCGAAAGCGTTCCGGCTGGGCTCAGGTCAACGGCCTGGAGCGGGAGGCGTGAGGACGCGGGCTGTCGGGGTGGGACAAATCGTTCAGTAGCGCGGAAAATCAGCGGAGGCGATGAGGCCCTCGCTCGTCGTGACAACCCACCCGTTGCCTCCGAGCTCGATACGCTCGACACGCCCCGCGCCCGGGAGATAATCGCCCTGCCGGACTTCGCGTTCACCATAGCGCCCCCCGACGAGCGCCATGTCATCGCGAGCGTCGAGCACGACATATCCGCGAAGAAGAGGTCTCGGTCGTTCGATTGAACTCGTCCTGTCCATCGCGACGCTGTCGAATTTCGGACGAGCCGGGGATTGCTTGGCCTGTGTGACTTGCGGCGGCGCTGGGGGTGGCGCGGCGATTTTCTGCTCGAGCTTGTCCACGCGAGTGGAAAGACCGGCTGTCAGAGCCGTTGCTTCGCGCTCAACTCGCTCACCGAGCTTGTCCACTTTTGCGCTCTCTTCGCGATCCAACTTGTCGACGCGTTGCGACAGTTGGGCCAAGGCCCCGCTGAACTCCCGCGACGAAACCAGGTTTGACCGGATCTCCCCAACCGACTGACGCAGGCTTGCAAGGCCGGCGTTTGACATCGCGCTGTCGATCGCGTCGAGGCGAACCTTCAGCGACTTGAGAGTATGAGCCAGAGCTGCATTCTCGCTTGCCTGTTCATCGAGGGCCTTGGCCTGCAGCCGGTCCTCCAAAAACAAGGCGCCCGCGACGGCGACAACGACCGCGAGCGCCGCGACGGCGGCGAGGTGGAATCGAGACGAGAAAAGCCCGCCGGCAGCCGGAGGTCGCTTCTCAGCCTCGGGTTTGGCCTCCAAAGGGTCGACAACAAGAATGAGGTCACGCGAGGAACTGGGCGGCTGCGGCTCGTGGCCGACGTTCGCAATCCCGAATTCACCCATCGATTAACATCCGCGGCTGACGAAGCATTTATTCCAGTGTCCGCCAACGGGATTAATGAATTGTTGACCGTCACGCAGCGGTCCTGGCGAAATTGAAAAACTCGAGAGGGTCGGCGCGCTTTTGAACGTCGGCTGCGCGGTCGCCGCCGGCATGCCGTGCCTTAGCTTGGATGTCGGCTAGACAGCGCCAAGCCTGAGGCCGGCAGCGTCCGTCCGAATGCGGTCAACCATGGCGCGCACGCCATTTGAGCGTTGAGGCGTGAGGTGTTGCTCAAGGCCGAGGGCGCGAAAAGCGGCGAGCGCATCTACGGCCAGGATCTGCTCAGGGGTTCGGTCCGAAAAAAGCGCAATTGCGATCGCGATCAGGCCTCGCACGAGGTGGGAATCGCTATCGCCGCGGTAGTGCAGGATTGTTTCGCCTTCGGCGTTCGTTTTCGGCTCGCACTCGAGCCAAACCTGGCTGACGCAGCCCCGCACTTTGTTGGCGCCATTGTGCGCTTCCGCGCTCAGCGGCTCGAGCGAATGGCCGAGTTCAATGACATAGCGATACCGGTCCTCCCAGTCATCGAGAGAGGCGAAATCATCGCGGATGATGTCGATCGCCGACAAAGGATGCGCCAGCCTCGTTGCGTCGTCCATGGTCCTTATATGGGCTTTTATGAGGGATCGACCAGCACCCCAGCCAGAATCCTCATATCGGTAAGGCACGAAAGGAGAGCTGTAATAAAGCGTAAACCATAGCGCAAGGACCGGCGTGTGAGCTTGTAATCAGGGAAGCGGCCAGGCTCTAGACTTAAGAGTGATTTAATCAGCGGCTGCGATTTTAAGGAAGCGCGCGACGGTCTCATGCGCCTGCAAGGGATACGTCCGCATCCTTCCGCCGTTCCGCCGGGCCAAGCTATGTCGGCCAATCGTTACGCTGCGACCCGCCGCCAAAAGCCCGCACATCCGGCCCGTCATTCCGTTGACTGCTTTTTCAACCGCGAAACGGAATCGAACGGCGCCGTGCTCTCAGGAGTGAAGACTTGGAATTAGCGCTTGCCCGCATCAGAAGTAATCTGGGCCAACTCCGCGGGCCTGTCCAACCTTCAGCTCACGAGACGTTCCGGCGAAGGATAGCCGGGCGCGTGAAGGTCGCGCACTTGCGCTATTTCTTGGGAGCGGCGCTGTTGCTGGCGCTTGTTGGCGTCACCGTCAATGCGCTTCTCTTGCAGCGCGAGCGTCATCCCGCCCCGTTATTCGGGCTTGCGCCGCCGAAACCCTTATCCGCCGCTCCAGCGCCAATTCCGGCTCCCCCTCCAAAGCCCGTCAGCGCGGAAAACAGCGCTTCGCCAGCGCCCTCCTCCGCGGCTCTTCCGCCGACCCGGCCGGCAGAGGCCGCCCAGAGCGCTCCGCCTGCGTCCGATCCGATCGCTGAACTGTTGGCGGGAGAGACCCACAGCGACGGATCGCATTTGACTCTGGCCGCCCAAACCGCGTTGGCCAAGCTTGGCTATCCGGTCAAGCCGGACGGGAAAGAGGGGGCCGCCACCGAGCAGGCGTTGCGGGAGTTCGAGAAGGCCCACGGCTTGCCTTCCGGCGCCGAAATAACCGAACAACTCGTCAAGCAGCTGACCGCGGCCGTTCGCGCAGGGGGGCGCTGAACTCGGTGCGCCTGCGCTCCGACATCTGGATCGCAGCCTATTTGCGTCGGTGCGGAGTGGAGGGCGCAAGCGCCGTGTTGCGTCGGAGAGGCGCCGCGGAGGCCGGCGCGATTTTCGTCAAAGTCGACCACCTCGATGGAAGCGCGACGCTCTATGAGCCTGCGCCGCAGTCCCTCGCGGGCGACCCGCCGCCCGGCGTCGAAAGGCTTTTCGCCCGCGCGCATGAAGGCCTGTCGATCGATTCCAACAAGGCGGAGGAGCGGCTCAAACGGGAAATTGCGTTTGATCCCGACCTTTGGATCGTCGAGATCGAGGACGGCGCGGAAGGCGCCTGGCTCGATCTCGCGCCTTAGCAGGCCTGCTGAAAAAGTCGACTGGGTTTGCGCAACAAGGGAGGCAGGGGCGACTTTTTGCGACCGGACGGGGGCGCATTTTTGAGGTCCGGCGTTGGGCGATTGGTCTGTCGCTCTTCATGTCGCCGGATGTCGCCGGACGCAGTTTGCCCCGCGCACCTTCCCTTGGGCGAGCCCGCCCACGGGTCTTCGTCGTCCAGCCGAAGCCTTCCTCGATGCGTTTGCCCAACCGCTGGCTGATCGCATAGCCCAGGCTCGCGGCGACCTCGCTCGGGACGGCGGTCTTGCGCGTCTTGCCGTCGCTTGGGCCGCCGCCACGAGCCCGCCCATGGTTCTCCATCAAGACGTGGCCAAGATAGGCCAGACGGCTCTCCTGCTCGGCGCCTTTGCGGTCAAGGCGCGCATCCTTGTCCGTCGTCGAGGCGACGGGTTAGAGAAGCTGGAGGAGCAAAGCCCGCAGAAGGCGCTCCGGTGGGATGGACGGGCGCCCGATCCGCTCGGAAGGCGGCCGAAAATCTCAGGTCGAGCTTAGCCAGCGCCGCATCGGTCAGCCGCCGCATCGCCCGCAGCGGGGGGTTCCTCGGGATACGCGCCTCGACGTCCACCTACGAGAACAGCGCCCGCATGTCCGATCCTCGCCCCCGCATCGATCCCTCGCGATTCGCCTACGACAATCCTCAAAGAATTATGCCGGAGCAACAAACACCAGCAGCTCGTCGGGCCTCTTCTTCAGCAGCCTGCTAGCCTAAGTCTAGCTTCGCAAGGCCGCGTTTTTCGGATCATAGGGACTGTTGGGGATGACAATCGCGCGGCGCATCTCGCCCAAAATGCGCATGTCTACCTCGCTGCCGGGCTGCGAGAATTCGGGCTTTACCATCGCGAGCGCCAGAGATTTGCCTGTTCGCCATCCATAGCCGCCGGAGGTCGTGCGGCCGATCATGACGCCATTCTTCATCACCGGCTCGGAGCCGCGCGCGTCGGCGTCGGTCACGCCTTGGACCTCGAGCGTGACCAGCTTGTTCTGAAAGCCCCTGCCCTTCCACGCGACAAGCGCGTCGCGGCCGAGGAACGGGCCTTTGTCGAGTTCGACGAACCGTTCGAGGCCTAATTCCAGCGCGGCGTACTCGATCGACAATTCTCGGCCGACGAGCTTGTAGGACTTTTCCAGCCTGCAGCGAATCCATCGCGCGAATCCCGAAAGGCTTGATGCCGAACGGCGCGCCAGCCGCCATCAGAGCGTCGAAGATAGTGTTCTGCGTCTCGATCGGATGGTGCAGCTCATAGCCGAGCTCGCCCACGAAATTGACCCGCATCGCGATGAGGCTCGCCGCTTTGATCGACAGACGCCGGGCGGTCAACCATGGGAACGCTTTGTTGGAGACGTCAATGTCGGCGACCTTGGCCAGCACCTCGCGCGAGCGAGGACCTGCGAGCACCAGAACGCCGCGCTGCGTCGTCACCTTGTGGATGCGCACGCTGTTGTCGGCAGGAAGGAGTTTCTCCAGCACGTCAAAGTCATGCGTTTCGAGCGATCCGGCGGAGATGAGATAGAATCGGTCAGGCCCGACGCGCGTGAGCGTAAACTCCGCCCGTACGCCGCCGCGTTCGGTGAGAAGATAGGTCAGAGTGACCCTGCCGGTCGTGTTCGGCGCGCTGTTGGTGAGAATAGAATTGAGCCAGCTTTCGGCGCCAGGACCCGAAACCTCGCATTTTGCGAAGGCCGACATGTCCAGGAGGCCGACATTGTCGTGCACGTTTCGGCACTCCTCGCCGACAAACTGAAAATAGTTCGAGCGCCGGAAGCTCCATTTCTCGCGCGGCCGCTGTCCCTCTGCGACCGCGGGATGGTTCTCATTCAAGAGGACGTCCGGCTTGGCGAGATCCGCGTCGCTCAGGCCGTAACCTTGCGGGGCGAACCAATTCGGCCGCTCCCAGCCGTAAACGGAGCCGAACACGGCGCCGAGATCCTTCATCCGCCCGTAGCAAGGCGCCTCGCGGAGGGGCCGCGCGGCCACGCGCTCCTCGTCTGGATAATGCACGGAGAAGACCTTGGCATAGGCTTCCTCGTTCTTTTCGACGAGATAGCCAGCATCCGCGTAGGGACCGAAGCGGCGCGGATCCACGCCGAGCATGTCGATACTCGGTTCGCCTTCAACGATCCATTCGGCCAGCTGCCAGCCGGCGCCGCCCGCCGCTGTGACGCCGAACGAATGGCCTTCGTTAAGCCAGAAATTTCTCAACCCCGGCGCGGGGCCTACAATCGGCGAACCGTCAGGCGTGTAAGCGATGGCGCCGTTGTAGACCTTCTTGACCCCGGCCTCGCCGAAGGCGGGAACACGCGCGATCGCGGTTTCGATGTACGGCGCAAGACGATCGAGATCCTCGGGAAAGAGCTCGTATTCGCTGTCCGCGGACGGCCCGTCGACATAGCAGGCCGGCGCGCCTTTTTCGTAGGGCCCGAGCAGCAGGCCCCCCGCTTCTTCGCGCATGTACCAAGAGGAATCCAATTCGCGTAACACCCCCATTTCGGGCAAGCCTTGCGCCTTGCGCTTGACGATCTCGGGATGCGCTTCGGTGACGATATATTGGTGCTCGACAGGGACCACTGGCACGTTGACGCCGACCAAGCGGCCTGTCGCCCTTGCGAAATTGCCGGTCGCCGAGACGACATGCTCGCAAACGACATTGCCCTTGTCGGTTGTCACTTTCCATTCGCCGCTCGGCAGCCGCTCGATCCCCGTCACCGTCGTTTGGCGGTTGATCTCGGCTCCCCGGTCGCGAGCGCCGCGCGCCAACGCCTGCGTCAGGTCTGCGGGCTGGATGTAGCCGTCTTCTGGATGCTGGATCGCGCCGATGATCCCGTCGACATTGCACAGCGGCCAGATCTCCTTGACCTCGTCCGGCGTGAGGAACTTCACCTTGACGCCGATCGTCTCGGCGACGCCTGCGTAATAATTGTACTCGTCCATCCGATCGCGCGTTCGCGCGAGGCGGATGTTCGACACTTGGCGAAGGCCGGGGTCGAGCCCGGTCTCTTTCTCGAGCGTCTGGTAGAGCGCGACCGAATATTTATGGATCTGCCCGACCGAGTAGCTGAGGTTGAACAGCGGCAAGAGACCCGCCGCGTGCCAAGTCGAGCCGGAGGTCAGCTCCTTGCGTTCGATCAGCACGCTGTCGGTCCAACCCTTCTTGGCGAGATGGTAGAGCGTCGAGACGCCGACCACACCCCCGCCGATCACCACAGCCCGCGCGTGCGTTCTCATTCAAATCCTCTTGAGACGCGGATTCGCCGACCCGCCATTCGTTGACAACCTGGCAGTCCCTCCTAGGATACCCTCACAATCAAGGGGGAACGCCAATCATGCACATGCTTAGGGTCGCAGCCCTTTCGTGCGTCGCTGTCGTGGGCGCAGCGCATGCGGACTGCCTGAAAGGCAACGCCGGAATTCCGCCAGGCGCGAACACGACCGATCCGTCGGCGCCGTTCTACATCGACACATCGGGCCTCGATTTCAAAACTGCGCCGCCAACCCGCGACCCCAACAATCCCAACTATCCGCCGGCGACCGAGCTTCCCGACGGAACACTCCCGCCAAGCAAGGCCGAAGGCAATTTCATCATCGGGCCCACGCATACCCCAGCGCCTGAGCTCACGGCGCAGGAGGGCGCGCCAACCGGGAAAGTCTATTCCTTCACCATGTCGTCGAACGACAGCACGGTCTTCAACCCGGGCTTGATCCGCGACGACCCGGACGGCTGCCTCAATGCCGCAGTCTTCACCGGGCAATTGGCCCCTGGCGACAAGTCGAACCTTCTTGTTCCGACCGCCCACGCCGGCATCTGGACACGTGCTGTCGACGTCTATGTTCCGCCGGGCTATGTCGCGGGAACCGAAATCCCGTTCATCGTTCTGGGCGACGGCGGCCCGCACGGCTTCTTCAATGAAAAGATGTTTTTCACCGTCCTCGACAATCTCATTCACGAGCATCGCGCGCCGCCGATGGCCGCAATCAGCATCGGCGCGGGCGGCCAGGACGCGCAAGGGTCCGAGCGCGGGCTCGAATATGACGCGGTCAACGGCGCTTACGCGGAGTTCGTCGAGAACGAAGTGCTGCCGCAGGCCGAAAAGACTGCGAACGTAAGGCTTACAAAGAATCCGGACGGTCGTGCAACAATGGGAATCAGCTCGAGCGGCGCAGCGGCCTTCACGATGGCCTGGTTCCATCCAGAGCTCTACCACCGGGTGCTCGCCTATTCGCCAACCGTGGTGAACCAGCAATGGCCGCACAACCCGGCGCTGCCAGGCGGCGCGTGGGAATATCACAGCCCATGGGCGGGACCTTCGGTCGCCACTGAAAGCGTCGAGGGCGTCAACGTTTCGAAGACCGGCGCGCATTTCGGATCGCCCCTGATCCCCAACAGCCCGACGAAGCCGATCCGCATCTGGTTCGAGACCGGGGACCAGGATCTCTTCTACCCCGTAACACCCGTCGCGGACGGCATGCACGACTGGACCCTGGCGGATGAGCGCTTCGCCAAGGTTCTCGCCGGCAAGGGCTACCACTACCAGTTCCTCTTCGCCCGCAATGCGCATCATGTCGACAAGGCGACCGTAGCCCAGACCTTGCCCGCGGCGCTCGAATGGCTGTGGCAAGGATATCCGGCGCAATAGGAGCGGTCCCACCTAGTAGTTCGCGTCCGGCATCGACGCCTTGCGTTTGTCGATGAATTCGCGGATCGCTTCGTCCTTGGCCGGGTCGAGCGGCGGGGGCTCATATTCGGCCAGCATCGACTTCCAGAGCGCGTTGGCGCGAGTGGCCGCGTCCTTGGAGCCCTCCTCGCGCCATTGCTCTACGGAATTGTTGTCGGCGATGTTGGAGCGATAGAAGGCCGTCTCGAAATTCGCCTGGGTGTGGGCGCAGCCCAGGAAATGACCGCCCGGCTCGACTTGATGGAAGGCCTCCATCGCTTGACCATTGTCGCTGAAGTCGACGCCTTTGGCGAGCACGTGCATCGCCCCAAGCTGATCGAAGTCGAGCACGAACTTCTCATAAGACGCGGTGAGGCCGCCTTCCAGCCAGCCAGCGGCATGAAGGACGAAATTGGCGCCCGCCAGCACCGTGGGAGTAAGCGTCTGCGCGCTCTCATAAGCCGCCTGCGCGTCCGGGATCTTGGAGGCTGAGAGCGAACCGCCGGTGCGGAACGGCATGTTCATGCGCCGCGCGAGCTGGCCCGCGCCGAAGATTGCGAGCGCCGCCTCGGGCGTGCCGAAGGTCGGCGCGCCGGACTGCATCGACAATGTCGAGACGAAGGTTCCGAACACCACCGGCGCGCCGGGTCGGGTGAGTTGGCAGAACGCCGTGCCGGCCATCACTTCGGCTAGCACCTGGGTCAGCGTCCCGGCGACGGTCACCGGGCTCATGGCGCCGGACAGAATGAATGGAGTGATGATGCAGGCCTGGTTTGCGCGCGCGTAAGCTTCCGCCGCGCCGAGCATGCTCGAATCCCAGACCAGCGGCGAATTTGCGTTGATGAGGCTGGTCATCACCGTGTTGTCGCGCACGAACGCTTCGCCGAACAGAAGCTCGCAAATGCGCACGCTGTCCTCGGCGCGCTCGGGCTTGGTCACGGAGCCCATGAACGGTTTGTCCGAGTATTTGAGATGCGCGTACACCATCTCGAAGTGCCGCTTGTTGACCGGCAGATCGACCGGCTCGCACACCGTGCCGCCCGAATGGTGGATATAGGGGCTCATGTAGGCGAGCTTGACGAAATTCTGGAAGTCTTCGAGCGTGCCGTAGCGGCGGCCCTTGTCGAGGTCATGAACGAAGGGCGAGCCATAATTGGGCGCAAACACCATCGCGTCGCCGCCGATCAGAACATTGCGCTCGGGGTTGCGCGCGTGCTGCACGTATCGCGACGGCGTGGTGGCGCACAGGCTCCTCGCCAGGCCGCGAGGAAAGCGGACACGTTCGCCCTTGATGTCGCAGCCGGCGCCGCGGAACAGCTCGAGCGCGCGGGGAAAGTCGCGAAACTCGATCCCTACCTCCTCGAGCAGCGTCTCGGCGTTGCGCTCGATCGTCTCGAGCCCCTCCTCGCTCACGAGCTCGGTCAGCGGAATCTTGCGGGTGATATAAGGGACAGAGGCGAGCGAGGCCTTCGCGCGCGCAGAACGGCGGGCCTCCCGGCCGCGGCGAGGCTCTCTTGCAGCGGCTGGCGCGATGTCCGTCATGGCGTTCTCGCTTTCCCGAAGCTCGTTTTGCCTGCCCGACCCGAAGTTTGCGCCAGGGCGGCGCGGAATTGAACTCGAAAATTGAGGCGCCGGCATAAGGGGCGTTCGAGACAAACGTTTCAACCGCGCCACACCCGCCGGGCGCCATGACGAATGTGCAACACCCAGATCTCGCCTGCCTCGACCGTCCAGAATATCAGATAGGGATATCGGCCGACCGGCGCGCCACGAACTGCACCTTTCGGCGTGAGACGGCCAATGTTTGGGTTTTTGCGGATCGTGTCGATCGTGCGCTTGATAGCAAGCCTGACGCTGAGGGCGCCGCGCGGGCTTCGCGCATCAAGATAGCTCAGGACCCTTGCAAGGTCGTCTTGCGCCCGGCGAGTGTAGCGGACGATCATCCATCATGACGCTTCCAAAGTGCCTCGATCTCAGCGTCCGAGGCGAACTCGCCCCGCCTTGCCTGCGCCAGACTCTCGTCGATCGCCGCGAGAGTTTCGCTGTCGAGCTTAAGTGAGCCCGCTCGCGTCTCGATGGACCAGAGCAGCATCTCGGCGGTCTCGTCCTGATCCGCCGGAG
The DNA here is from genome assembly GCA_963753135.1 of uncultured Alphaproteobacteria bacterium. Taxonomy (GTDB): domain Bacteria; phylum Pseudomonadota; class Alphaproteobacteria; order Rhizobiales; family Beijerinckiaceae; genus Roseiarcus. The sequence continues at coordinate 154,560 of CAVWBA010000015.1, forward strand.
GCAATTTGCGAACTTCTTCAATCGCCAAGTCGAGAAGTTTAGTCATCGGACAATCCTATCACGGCTCTGCCAGCCGACCAACCGAGGACCTTCTAAACCCTACCGCTGCTTCGTCTCCCAGTCCGGCGTGACATAATAGGGCGCGTTCGATGCAGGCAGAGGGTCGAGGCCGCGGATCATGTCGGCGGCTTTTTCAGCCAGCATGATCGTCGGCGCATTGAGATTCCCATTGGTAATCGAAGGCATGATCGACGAATCGACCACGCGCAGCGCCTCGACCCCGAGCACCCGGGTCTCCGGGTCGACGACCGCGAACGGGTCCACAGGCGATCCCATCTTGCAGGTGCAGGAGGGGTGGTAGGCGGTATCGACATGGTCGCGCACGAAGGCGTCGATCGCCTCGTCGCTGACGCATTTCGTCCCAGGCTTGATCTCGCGGCCCCGATAAGGGTCGAAGGCGCGCTGCGCGAAGATCTCGCGGGTCAATCGCACGCAAGCGCGCATCTCGATCCAGTCCTCGGGATGGCTCATGTAGTTGAACTGGATCCGCGGCGGCTCAGCCGGATCGGGAGACTTCAGCCGCACGTAGCCCCGGCTTTTCGACCGCATCGGACCGACATGCGCCTGGAAGCCGTGCTCCTTGGCCAGCGTCGAGCCATCGTAAGCAACGGCCATCGGCAGGAAATGGAACTGAATGTCCGGATAGCGAACGCCTGCGCGTGACCGAATAAAGCCGCCGGCCTCGAAATGATTGGAGGCCCCGAGACCGCGTCCGCGCATGAGCCACTCGGCGCCGATGAGCGCGCGGCTGAATAGGCCCGTATGCGCGAAGAGCGTGATCGGCTGTTTGGAGGCGACCTGAAAGGTGAATTCAAGATGGTCCTGCAGGTTTTCACCGACGCCCGGCCGGTCGGCGACCACGCCAATCCCGAGAGCTTGCAGTTCCGCTCCCGGCCCGACACCCGAAAGCTTCAAGAGTTGCGGTGTATTGATCGGCCCACCGCTCAGAATGACCTCGCGCCGCGCGCGCGCCTTTTGCTCCCGTCCGCGACTGAGGTAATGGACGCCGACCGCGCGGCGCCCCTCGAAGGCGATTCGGGTCGCGAGCGCGTGCGTGACCACCCGAAGGTTGGGCCGTTTCATCGCCGGCCTGAGATAGGCGTTGGCGGTCGATGAGCGCACCCCGTTCCTCACTGTCATGCCGAGCGCGCCAAATCCTTCCTGCCGCTCGCCGTTAAGGTCGGCGCTGACCCCATAACCGGCCTGCCGGCCGGCCTCGATGAAGGCGTCGTAGAGAGGATTGCTTTTGCGTCCATGCGCGGTTGTCAGCGGTCCGGCGTCTCCACGGTAGGCGTCCGCAGAGCCTTGAAAGGTCTCGGCGCGACGGAAATAGGGAAGCACGTTTCGATACCCCCAGCCTTTCGCGCCTTCCTCTTCCCAGCGCTCGAAATCGAGCGGATGCCCTCGGACATAGACCATGCCGTTGATCGAAGACGAGCCGCCGAGAACCTTGCCGCGCGGACAGGCGATGCGGCGGCCGCCAAGATGCGGCTCGGGCTCGCTCTCATAGCCCCAGTTGTAAGTCTTGGAGTTCATCGGGATCGACAGCGCCGCCGGCATCTGGATGAAAATGGAGCGGTCAGACCCGCCATATTCAAGCAGGAGCACGCTCGAGCGGCCGTCCTCGGTTAGCCGATCGGCGAGCACGCAGCCCGCCGAACCGGCGCCGACAATGATGTAATCGAAAGCCTCATCATCCATTCGAGAGGACGCCCACTAAAGCCTGTCGCTTCAGTTCGGAATAGGCCTCGGCGCCGGACGATGCGACAAGATTTTATGCTTGAGCCAACGCAAAGATTGCGGCCGGCAGCAGGTTGGAAATCTCGGATGACAGCGATGCGACGCTATTGCGGCGTCCGCTCGCCGCTACTGAGATTTCTCGCGACGAACGCCATGCGCATGAGGTGGGAAATGTTGCGCGCTTGCATCTTCTGAATAACGGCGGCCCTGTGATGTTCGGCGGTCCGCGAACTTATGCGCAACTGGTGCGCGATCAGCTTGGTCGGCAATCCCTCCAGCAAAAGGCTGAGAACCTCCCGCTCGCGCTGTGTGAGCAGCGCCTGCCGGGCCTTGAATCCCTTCATTTCGAGCGGAGTGTCGCCAGGCTCGTCGCTCCGGGACAAGGCTTCCTCGACAGTGGCCAGCAGCGCCTCGGCGTCAAAGGGCTTTTGGACAAAATGGAAGGCGCCCGCCTTCATCGCCGAGACAGCCGTCGGCACATCGCCATACGCGGTTATCATAATAACAGTCGAATCTCGGGTCGCGGCGACGATACGCCTCAGAAGTTCGATGCCGCTCATGCCCGGAAGCTGGTTATCGAGGAGAATGCAAGCGGGATCCTTCAGGGGAGTTGAGGTCAGGTATTCTTCCGCCGAGCCATAGGATCTCGACTCAATCTGGGCGGTCGACAGAAGCAGAGTCAGCGCATCCCGCACCTTGGCTTCATCATCGACGATGTGCACGCAACGTTCATGCAGCATTGTGTCCGCATCCATTCGTAGGCAACTCGACTACAAATCGCGCGCCCCCCGTCGTGACCGGTTCCCACCAGAGGCGCCCGGCATGCCTCTGAACAATTCGTCGGCTTAAGTGCAAGCCGAGCCCCATCCCCCGCGGCTTGGTGGTCTGATAGGCGTCAAAAATGTTGTCCGCCAGGTCCGGAGCCACCCCGCCGCCATTGTCCTCGACCCCGAGCATGATTGCGTCGCCTTTGGCGGCGACCCGCATGATCACGCGTCCGCGGGCGTCCGACCGCTCTGCGGCGGCGTCAATCGCGTTGGCGACGAGATTGATCAGAACTTGCTCAATCTGGACCCCGTCCGCCTCTATCAGAGGGACGAGACCCATATTTTCAACCTCCACCAGAACACCGCGCGCGGCTGCCTCCTCCTGGCAAAGCGCGCCGATCCTTCTCGGCAAGCGCGGACACGTTGAGCGCCGTCAGGTTCAAGTTGCCATTTGAAACGAAATCGCGAATGCGCTCCAGAACCTCGCGCGCCCGCTGAGCCTCGGCCTCCGCCTTGACCAGGGCATCCATGACTGGCGCGCTCGCGACGCTCGCCTGAAGCAATCGCCGCGCGGCATGCAGATAGGTCGCAACTGTTGACAGCGGCTGACTGACTTCGTGAGCGAGCGCCATCCCCATCGCGCCAGCGCGGGCGTTGGAGACCATCCGCGCCAGCTCCCTCTTTTGTTCGCGCAGGCGTAGAGCGGCGTCCTGGCGCTCCGTCGTGACTGCGCCGAGCAGCAGCCCGGTGATTGAAAGCACCAGCATCAGCAATTGGAGTATGGCGAAGTCCGTCGTGTTGTAACCAACGAACGCCGTAAGCACGGCAAGGGTCAGCTGGATCGTCACCAGCGCAAGCGCGACGCCTGCGTATCCTTCCCGCATCGCCACCCAGATGACCGGCAAGAAAAGGAGGTTGAAAAGATAGTATAGTTTGTCGCCGACCCCAACGAGCGCGGCGAATCCAAAACCAATTCCCAGCGCGAAGATGAAGACGGTGAACGCCGTATAACCGGACCACCGCCACGGCGGCGACGCATATGTGAAGACGGCTGTCATCGCAGGAATGACCGTGACTATCCCGAGCGCGCTGCCGATCCAGCAATGGGCCATTGCGACAAAAAACTTATCCGACGACAATTCCCCGCCCAGGTACAGCACTCCACAATATATAAGCGCCGATAGAGCAGCGCCTGCCGGAACGAGAAGCAGGAACGCCACCACGTCTGGCAATCTGAACTGCCTGATATCGAATTTCAGCGGGTCCTTCAGAACAAAAGCCAAGCCAACATAGGCCAGGGTCAAACAGAGCTCCGCCGCCACGGTCATGCCGATGCTGCGGTGAACTCCAGCAATCGACAAGTCGACCAGAACCGCGGCCACGAAAACGAACGGCGCAAAGGCGGCATTCTCGAGGAGCAGCGCGAGACTCAAACCATCGTCCGGACTCCACAAGGTGATCCCGAGACGATCGAATTCGTGCCACTCTGTCAGGAGGTTCAGCGCGAAATAGGCGGCGATGAATGCTGCGCCTGTCCCCCAAAACCTGGGCCCAGCCGCAGTCAAGCCGGTCCAAGCCCGGTGAGGCAGGAACGGCATGTCATGCGAATTCATCAGGGCCATTTCCGTCCCCAGCTCTAGAAGAATGATATGGCGCTTTGTTTCTAATTCAAACCCGCCCGATATAGGTAATATTACTTATCGCCATCCAGTTTAACCCGGATGTAGCGTAATTTGTCGAGCGGGTCCACGCCATTGGCGGCCGGTCTGCGGTCGATGACGTCGAGCGCATCCCCGGGCCGCAACGCTCGGCATCGCCTTCCTGGATCAGGCAGATTGACCGCCGCTTGCCCCGCAGCCTTCCCTCGGGGCTGACCCCGCTCATCGACTCCCGTTGACCAGTCCCGCCGCTTTCGGCGAAGTCCCCGCCACGTGCTGATTCGGGAGACGGCGACATGGCCGAGAGACTACGCGTCGCATTGCTGTTCGGCGGCCGCTCGGCCGAGCACGACGTCTCCGTCATGTCCGCCGGCAACGTGTTCCGCGCCCTCGACCCGGCGCGCTACGACACGATTCCGATCGGTATCACGCGCTCCGGCGTCTGGCGCCTTTGCGTGCTTGAAGGCCGGGCGTTTCCGGTCGCGGTTCCCGAAAGCGGGCCGCGCGTCGCTCTCATTCCCGGCGGCGCGGGGCGGCTTGCGATCCTGTCCGAGACCGATGGGGCTGCGCCCGACTTGTCGCGCTCGGTCGACGTCGTGTTCCCGGTTCTGCATGGCCCCTTCGGCGAGGATGGAACCGTCCAGGGCGCGGCTGAGATTGCGGGCGTGCCCTATGTCGGTTCCGGCGTCCTCGGCTCGGCGGCTGCGATGGACAAAGATGTCGCCAAGCGCCTGATGCGCGACGGCGGACTGCCCATCGCCCGCTTCTTGAGCTTCGCCCAAGGGGACACACCCGCCTTTGAGGCGGTCGTCGCCGAATTGGGCCGGCCGGTCTTCGTCAAGCCGGCGCGCCTTGGCTCGTCGGTCGGCATCAGCAAGGCGGCGACGGAGCCGGAGTTCGCGCAAGCGGTTGCCGAGGCGTTCCGGCATGACCGCAAGATCCTCGTCGAGGAATATGTTCGCGGCCGTGAGATCGAGTGTGGCGTTCTCGAGGACGAGGACGGCTCGCTCACCGCATCGCTGCCCGGCGAGATCGTGCCCAGCAACCGGCATGGCTTCTACACCTACGAGGCCAAATATCTCGACGAGGAGGGCGCTGCGATCAAGATCCCCGCCGACCTTAACCCCGAAATCAGCGACAAGGTGAGGAAGCTCTCCATTGAAGCGTTCCGGGCGCTTGGCTGCGAGGGTCTGGCCCGCATCGACTTTTTTCTGCGCGAGGACGGCACGCTCATCATCAACGAGGTGAACACCCTGCCCGGCTTCACCAATATCAGCATGTACCCGAAGGTCATGGAGGTGCTCGGGATCAGCTATCCCGAACTGGTCGACCGCCTCATCCGCCATGCGCTCGCGCGGGCGAGTGCGGGGGCGGCGGCGAAGCCTTAGGGTCCTCCTGCTCGACGCCGCCTCCGGCTCGGCGGGCCGGCTGCGGCAGGTCAAGGTCGGATGCCCGATCGTGAGGCGCGGATCGGTTTAGGCGAGGGAGCAATGAGGAAGAATTCATGACCGAAAGCCTGACCCAATTGTCGAAAGGGGCGCTGAACGATCTTTCCGGCGTGTTCGCCGCCATGCCGGACAATGCGCTCGACGAGCTGATCGAGGAGATCGTCAAGGCGAAGCGCATCGTCGTGTTCGGCCTCGGGCGCGAGGGGTTGCAGATGCGCGGCTTCGCCATGCGGCTCTTTCACATGGGCCGCGATGTCGCGGTCTGGGGCGACATGACGACGCCGGCGCTCGGACCGGGCGACCTGTTCATCGCCTCCGCTGGCCCAGGCGATCTGCCGACCGCGCGCACGCTCGTCGACATCGCGCATGAGGCGGGCGCGCGCACCGCGCTTGTCACCGCCCAGCCCGCGGGCGGCCTCGCCAGCCATGTCGATGTCGTCGCCGTTATTCCGGCCCAGACGATGGCCGACGATCAGGCTGGCAAGCTTTCGGTCCTGCCGATGGGGTCGCTGTTCGAGACCGCGCAGATGATCGCCTTCGAACTGGCGATCCTGAAGCTGCGCCCGCGCTTCGGCGAAACCTCGGAGACGATGCGCGCGCGGCACACCAATCTGGAGTGATCACATCACATCAGAGCACCTGAGTGGGCCGGTCGTCAGCGTCGCGACGCATCGATTGCGACCACAATCTCTCGTGATTGCAGCCATAATCCCTTTTTAAGCCGTTGGCGTCGACCACGACCAGGATAAGCGCCATGGCGATTTGGGCTCTCGGCTTAATAGCGAAGGTTTCGTCGAGATTCGTCCACGAGATCTTGCCAGTGGCCACGGCGAGCGTGATTGGCGCGATGCTGGTCAACCATTACGGGCGTCAGCCGCCGGCGGCCCCGATTGTCATTCAGGCCCCGCCGTCGGCGTCCGAAGAGGCGATGGTGCAGTCGCTGCGTGAGGAACACGAACTCATCGCCAGCTTTGTGAAGCGCAATCAGGAGGAAGAGCTCGACGCCGAGCGCTCGGGGAGCGCCGCGACGGAGGTCGCGTCGGTTGCCCCGCTCACCCTTTCCGTCGCGGATCCGCCATTGCCCGAGCCACGACCGGCGGCGGCACAGAAAGCGGTTGCGCGGCTCGCGCCAAAAGCCGCGGTCAAGAAAAAGTCCGGGCCGGCGAAGGCGCCGGCATCTCAGCCGGACCCTGCCGCAGTTGCGACAGAGACCCCACCGCTTCTGACCTCCTGGCCTCCCCCGGCTCGAATTGAGCCCGAGCCAAGAGCGAGGCCGATTGTCCGCGTCGCCGGCGAAGTGCGCGAGTGGGTCGCGGACGTAGCGCAGGCGCCGGCGCGGGTGGCGTTCCTCCCTCGATGGCCTGATTGGTCTTCGATGCCACCCCTCATCCGACCGCGGAGCTTCTTCCGGCAAAACTGATCCCGAACACCCGCTATGCGCTCTCCTTCCAAGCCCTCACGAACGTCTGCGCGGCGCGCGCGACCTCCTCGACGCTCGCGCCGGGCTTATAGAGCGCCGAGCCAATGCCGAAGCCGTTCGCGCCGGCGCGTCGATAAGGAGCGATGCGCTCCGGCGTGACGCCGCCGACCGGATAGAGTTGCGTCTCTCTGGGCAAAACGGCGCGCCACGCCTTCACGACATCTGGGCCAAGCGCTTCGCCGGGGAAAAGCTTTAGTCCCGACGCGCCCGCCTTGAGCGCCGCGAACGCTTCGGTCGGGGTGGCGACGCCCGGCACGGCGAGGAGGCCCAGCTTCACGGCCCGCCCGATGACGGCGTGATCCGCGTTGGGCGCGACCACGAGCCTCGCGCCCGTTTCCGCGACCTCGTCGACCTCGCGCCCTTCCAGCACCGTTCCGGCGCCGACGAGAACCTTGTCGCCGAAGAGCCGCGCAATGAGTTCGATGCTCGCTAACGGATCGGGTGAATTGAGCGGCACTTCAATGGCGCCGAAACCCGCCTCGACAATCACCGCGGCGACCGAATCCGCTTCGTCCGGCGTGACGCCGCGCAGGATGGCGACGAGCGGGGTCGGAGCAAGTTCAAGCGTCACAGGAGCTCTCCGTCGCGAGCGATGCGAAAAAGCCCGCGCGCCGCAGCCCGCGGCGGCGCGACGCGAGCGGAAACGCCGAGCGCCTCGCACGCCTTGAGATAGCGCGCAACCAGCGCTTCGGTCCCCGCAAGATGTGGCTCCTCGCCGCGAAAGAGCCGCCGCGCCTCGCCAATTTCGGCTCCAATCAGGAGGCCGGAGAGATATTCGCCCACATCATCCTCCGGGAGCGCGCCCATGAGCGGCAGAGATCGCGCGCCAAACAGGAGGCCGAGTAACCCGGACTCGCCTTGGCAGGCCGCGGCTGCCGCGCCGCGTCGAACGCCGAGCGTGAAAGCCTCTCCCGGGCTCTTCGCCGGCGCGGCCTTTGCGAAAGCGCCCGCAACGGTATGGTCCCGTAGCGCCGCGAATAGCTCGCCAGTCACGAAGGTCTTGAACGCCGCAACGTGTTCGCCCTCGACCCGAGCCCATTTCGAATGCGAGCCCGGCAGCACGATCAGGCGAGCGCCCTCGTCGGCGATACCGAAAATCTCCGTCTCCTCGCCTCGCATCACATCCGGCTGACCGGCTTCATCGACATGGGAGAGACCGGGCGCAAGCACGACGCGGCGGCCATCGGCCATGACCTGCGCCAGATGCGCGGCGACGTCGGAAGGTCCGGCAGGACATTTGACGTAAGCCGCCTCGCGCCAGCCATGCCGGCTGCCGACCATGCCCGAAGCGATGACCGGGAGAGACGGATGGGCGTCGAGCCACCCGCCGATCAGGCGTTTGAGCGTCGCTGGATAAGCGCCTGCCGCCACGCTCCCGATTCCGTCCCCGGAGGCGAATTCATCGAGGACCTCGGCGTCCCGCGACATGAGATAAGCGCGAAAGCTGGAGGTTCCCCAGTCGATGGCGATGAGCGCAGGCGACATGAGAGCCGATTGACCACGCACGATGGGCGCGGTCAATCATGCGCGGCTTTTGGCCAGCGGCTTCGCTTAAGCGAGCGGTCCGTCAATCCCGTGGGCCGCAATCATTGACAATCCGAGGCGTCCCCTTCTATTCGCGAATCCTTGCGGGTTGGGGCGCCACACAGAATGAACCGTCGTCAGTTCGGCCGCGTCGCAGCTGCAGCCGTCGCCTTGCCACTCCACTCCGCGCTTGCCCAGCGCGTCGACAAAGACGCTGAACAGCTCACGAACGGCGAATTCGACTGGTATCCCGACCGCTCCCCGAGCGGACCGGTTATCCTCATCGTCTCGCTGCCGGACCAGCGGGTCTATGTCTATCGCGACGGAGTGCGCATCGCCGCCTCGACCTGCTCGACCGGCAAACTCGGCCATCGAACGCCGACCGGCGTGTTCAAGATCCTGCAGAAGGACAAGAACCATCACTCCTCGACCTATAACAATGCGCCGATGCCCTACATGAACCGGCTCACTTGGTCGGGAGTCGCGCTGCACGCGGGGCAGTTGCCCGGCTATCCCGCGTCGCATGGATGCGTGCGCCTGCCGAAGGAATTCGCCGAACTCCTGTTTGGCGTCACCAAGCTCGGCATGACGGTGGTCATCGCCGACGACAAGTCTCAGCCGGAAGAGGTGACGCATCCCGGCATGGTGCTCGGCGAATACGCCGCGCGCGAATTCAACGCCGTCGACAACGCGATCAAGGCGACGGAATATTCGGAAGGACACGATCCTACGCCGAAATCGCCCGGCGTCGTCGTCAGCAGCGCCGACAAGTCCATTCAGGTGTTCGACAATGGCGCGCTGGCCGCGTCGGGCAAAGTCGAGATCCAAAATCCGGAGAAGCCGCTGGGCGAGCGCGTCTTCACCTTGAGCGGCGCAGATGATCAGACTGGCCTCTTGACGTGGCAAGCCGCCGACGTCGGCGCGACGTCAAAGACGACCAGCGAAGACAATGGCGCGGCTCTGCGCCGAATCAAGGCTGACCTACCGGCGCGTGAGGCGGTCCGCAAGCGGCTCAAATTCGGCATGACGCTTGTCACCACCGATCAGCCGGCGGACGCCAGGACCCGCTCGGGGGCCGGGTTCGTCGTCCTCGATTCGCAGAGTTGAGGCAAGACGAAGACCCAATTGCGACCGAATGGATCTTGCTGTCCGAAGGCCGAGATCGGAGATCAGACCAGTCGAATGGGTCCCGGATATTTGGCGACCGTCGGATCGGAGGTCAACAGAGTGAGCCCTTCCACGATCGCTTGAGCGACGAGCATGCGATCGAGCCGGTCTTTGTGAATGGGAGGCAGGCCCGCCAATGCGGCGGCATGGGCGCCTGTCACGGCGAGTTCGGCATAACGGTTGTCGAAAAGGCTCCGACGAAGCGAACTGACGTCGATACGAAAATCGGCGCGGTTGCGACCTGTCTTGATCGGAACCTCCCACAGGCTGACCGAGCTAAAGGTCAATTCATTGTCTGGCTCGCCAATCAAAGCGCGGGCGGCGGCGGATAGCCTCCGGCTCTCGGCAATTGTTCAAAGCAGGATGTGCGTGTCGAGCAGAAGCCTCACTCGTCGCCGTAGAACAGTTTCTCGATTTCCTCCTGGTCCATCGTGTTAGACTAAGTCTACTTAGCTTAGTTCACATTCGGCGGCGCGTCAGGGCGTGCAATTGTCCACATTGCGAGAACGCCCGTGAAATTCTCATCACCCTCGCGCCTCCTGCTCGCGAAGCTTGAAGCGCTGGATCTTGCCGGTCGCGGTCTTCGGCAGTTCGGCGATGAAGGCGATCGAGCGTGGATACTTGTAGGGCGCCAGGCGATCCTTGACGAAGCCCTTGAGCTCCGCCTCGTCGGCGGCTGCGCCCTCCTTCAGCACCACGAACGCCTTCGTCTTGATGAGGCCGTCGGCGTCGGGAGCGCCGATCACCGCCGCTTCGAGGACAGAGGGGTGCTGCGCCAGCGTCGCCTCGACCTCGAACGGGCTGACCCACACGCCTCCGACTTTGAGCATGTCGTCCGAGCGGCCGGCATAGGTGAAGGTTCCGTCGGCATTGCGGATGTATTTGTCGCCGCTCTTCACCCAGCGGCCCTCGAAGGTCTCGCGTGTCTTGGCGCGATTGCCCCAGTACATGAGCGCCGCCGACGGCCCGTGGATGTAGAGGTCGCCCGGCTCGCCGTCGGGAATCGCGCGCCCGCCGTCGCCGCGGAGCTCAATCTCGTAGCCCGGCACCGGCCAGCCCGTCGAGCCGTACCGCACCTTGTCCGGCCGATTGGAGATGAAGATATGCAGCATCTCGGTCGAGCCGATGCCGTCGACAATGTCGACGCCAAAATGGCGCTTGAACCGCTCGCCGATCTCGGCCGGCAGCGCTTCCCCGGCGGATGACACGAGCCTTAAATCCACATCTTCGCGTTTCGGCAAGAGGTTCGACGCGAGCAAGCCGGCGAAGCCAGTCGGCGCGCCATAAAAGACAGTCGGCTTGACGCCCCCGACGCCGCCGCGCCAGCGCTTGAAGACCGCCTCCGGCGTCGGCCGCTCGGCCATGAGCAGCGCCGTCGCGCCAACCGCGAGCGGAAAGGTCAGCGCGTTGCCGAGTCCATAGGCGAAAAAGAGCTTGGCGGCGGAGTAGCAGACGTCGCTCTCCTTGAGCCCAAGGATCGCCTTGCCGTAGAGCTCGGTCGTCCAATACGGATTCGCGTGCGAATGCACCGTGCCCTTTGGCCTGCCGGTCGAGCCCGACGAATAGAGCCAGAAGGCAGGATCGTCGGCATGCGTGCGCGTTGGTCTCGTCAGCGGCGTCACGCCGGCGAGGAAGTCGCCGAACTCGATTTCGCCCGCCTCGAGCGGCTGTGCAGGACGCGAGACGACGACAGCGTGAACCTCGTGATCCGATTTGGCGAGCGCGGCCTTCAACGCCGGCTTGACGGCGCCGCTCACCAACGCGGCTTGGGCGCGCGAATGCTCGAGCATGTAGGCGAGGTCGTCGGCGGTGAGCAGCGTGTTGACCGCGACCGGAACGACGCCGGCCAGCATTGCGCCTAGGAAGGCGACCGGCCAGTCGACGCAGTCCTGCATCAGGATCAGCGCTCGCTCCTCGCGCTTGACGCCGCTCTCCTTGAGCGCCGCGGCCAACCGTCGCGCGCGGTCGTCGAGCTCGCCGTAAGTCACCGCGCCAAGGTCGTCGATGAACGCGGTCTTGTTCGCGCGCCCGGCATTGGCTTGAAGCAGATGCGCCGCGAAGTTGAACGCCTCGGGCGGCGGTTCAACCGGGCTTGCGGTCATCGGCGTCTCCTTGGCCCCGTCCAAAGCGCGGACGGCCTCCCCTGAAAAGCCGACGCGCAGCCGGAGCGCTGCAAGTCGCACAACGGTTGTCCGCGCCGGCATTATGCAATATTGTGCTTCATCCATCTCTAGGGGGGCGCCCGGACCTTGTCAAACAATGCGCCATTCTCGTCGACCGTTACGCCAATCGAGGCGCGCGATGCGGGAGGCGAAAGCCGAAACGAGGCGGCCGAGTCCGCCGACGCGCATGCGCGGGCCGAGAGTTCGGACGGACGGCAGGAGCTGTTCTTGGCCGCGCTTGGCAAACGCGCCAAGGCTCTGCGTGCGCGCCGCGGTTTGACCCGCAAGGCGCTCGCCCGCTTGGCCGGCGTTTCCGAGCGGCATTTGGCCAATCTCGAATATGGCGTCGGCAACGCCTCGATCCTGGTGCTCTTGCAGGTCGCGCAGGCGCTGCAATGCTCGCTGGCCGAGCTTGTGGGCGATTTGACCACGCAATCGCCAGAATGGCTTATGCTGCGCGAGACGCTCGGGGCCTGCGATGAGGCGATGTTGCGCCGCGTGCGCCTCGCAGCCATAGACCTCGTCGGCGGCGGAGCGCCGCGCAATGACGAGGGGCCTGTCCGCTCCTCGTCGAGGATTGCACTGATCGGCCTGCGCGGGGCGGGCAAATCGACCCTCGGCCGCATGCTGGCGGAGGATCTCGGCTTTCCCTTTGTTGAGCTCAGCCGCGAGATCGAGAAGCTCGCCGGCTGCAGCATCAGCGAGGTTCTTGGGCTTTATGGCCAGAACGCCTACCGCCGCTATGAGCGCCGCGCCCTCGAGGACGCAATCGACGCCTATCCTCAAGCCGTGATCGCCACCGCGGGCGGGTTGGTCAGCGATCTCATGAGCTTCAACCTTCTTCTGCGCCGCTGCACCACCGTCTGGCTGATGGCCGATCCCGAAGACCACATGAGTTCGCGTCATGGCCCAGGGCGACTTGCGGCCGATGGCCGCGAGCCGTGAGGCGATGGATGACCTGAAATCAATCCTCGCCGGCCGCGCGGCGTTCTATTCGAAGGCCGACATGCGCCTGGACACCAGCGCTCAGCCGCTCATTGAAACCTTCCAGATCCTGCGGGCGCAGGCGCGCAAGGCGATCGGCTTGCCCGTCGACTGACCCGGCAAGCTGCCTTGTCTGATTAGAGCTAGCGCACTATGATGCAGGACTTGCATTAAACTGCCTACCAGCGGGAGCCCCATGGACCGGGTCGACTACCAAACCGAACCGTCCCGCTACAAACACTGGAAGCTCAAGTTCGAGGGGCCAGTGGCGACGCTTCTTGCCGACTTCGACGAAAACGCCGGCTTGCGTCCCGGTTACAAGCTCAAGCTCAACTCTTACGACCTCGGCGTCGATATCGAGCTTCACGACGCTATCAACCGGATCCGCTTCGAACGCCCAGAAGTGCGCGTGGTGGTCATCATGAGCGCGCGCGAGCGGGTGTTCTGCTCGGGCGCCAACATCTTCATGCTCGGCGTCTCCAGCCATGCCTGGAAAGTCAACTTCTGCAAATTCACCAACGAGACCCGCAACGGCCTCGAGGATTCTTCCAAGCATGACGGCTTGAAATTCTTAGCCGCCGTCAACGGCTCATGCGCCGGCGGCGGCTACGAGCTGGCTTTGGCCTGCGACGAGATCATCCTCATCGACGACCGCTCAAGCGCAGTCAGCCTGCCCGAGGTGCCCCTCCTCGGCGTGCTGCCCGGAACCGGCGGTCTCACGCGGCTGACCGACAAGCGCCACGTTCGCCACGACCTCGCGGACGTCTTCTGCACCACCAGCGAAGGCGTGCGCGGCGACAAGGCCATCGCCTGGCGTCTCGTCGACGCAATCGCCAAGCCCGCGCAATTCGAGGCCAAGGTCAAAGAGCGCGCCCTCGCGCTTGCCGCGGCCAGCGACCGCCCTTCGTCAGCCAAGGGCGTCGCGCTAACGCCGATCGAACGCTCTATCGAATCCGATGCGCTCCGCTACCCGCATTTAATAGTGACGATCGACCGGGCCGCGCGCGCCGCCACGTTCGTCATCAAAGGCCCGAGCGGCGCTCAGCCGCAGGACATCGGTGCGATCGAGGCGGAAGGAGCGCACTGGTATCCGCTCGCGCTCGCCCGCGACCTCGACGACGCGATCTTATCGATGCGCACCAACGAGCTCGATATCGGCGTGTGGTTGATGAAAACGGAAGGCGAGCTTGAGTCGGTTCTCGCGATGGATGCAACGCTCCACGCGCTTCGAGAGCATTGGTTCGTGCGCGAGACGATCGGTTATTTGCGCCGAACGTTGAGCCGCCTCGACGTCACCTCGCGCAGCCTGTTCGCGCTCGTCGACGAGGGCTCCTGCTTCGCCGGCACGCTGCTTGAGATCGCTCTCGCCTGCGACCGCATCTATCATCTCGCTCTGCCGAGCAACGACGCGCCCCGAATCGCAATGAGCGCGGCGAACTTCGGCGACTATCCGATGGCAAGCGGGCAGAGCCGTCTCGGACGCCGCTTCTACGACGAGGCGCGTAAGCTCGAAGAGCTCAAAGCGAGCATCGGCCGGCCCCTCGAAGCCGACGCCGCCTTCGCGCTCGGCCTCGCCACCAGCATTCCCGACGATATCGACTGGGCGGGAGAGGTTCGTATCGCGGTGGAAGAGCGCGCGTCGATGAGCCCGGACGCTCTGACCGCGATGGAGGCGAATCTGCGCTTCGACGGGCCCGAGACTCTGGCCACGCGCGTCTTCGGTCGTCTCACCGCCTGGCAAAACTGGATCTTCCAGCGACCCAATGCGGTCGGCGACAAGGGCGCGCTCAAGGTCTACGGCAAGGGGGAAAAGGCTGCGTTCGACTGGAACCGGGTGTGATGGAAGCGTCCGAGGCGGCGGTCATCAGGCAGCACCTGATCGACCCCGAAATCTGCATCCGCTGCAACACCTGCGAGTCGACCTGCCCGGTCGGCGCGATCACGCATGACGCGCGCAACTACGTCGTCGACGCGAACATCTGCAATCTCTGTATGGCCTGCGTTCCGCCCTGCCCGACCGGCAGCATCGACAATTGGCGGCAGGTGCCGCGTTCGCGCGCCTACAGCGTCGAAGCGCAGTTCGAATGGGATTCTTTGCCCGCGGAACTGAGCGCCGAGGAACTGGGGCCCGGCTCTTCCGGGGATGCGGCGCTTGCGGCGACGCCGTCGGCGCAAATAAACGGGACAAGCGAGGAAGCCGCGTTCGAGGTTGGCGCCTATGCCGCCGTGATCCCGCCTTGGTCGGCCGCCAGCCCTTACGCCAACCTCTATGGCCCAAAAGCCGCGGCGCGATCGGTCGTCGCCACGGTCGCCGGCAATGTCCGGGTGACGGAAGTCGGCAAGGATTACGACACCCATCACATCGTGCTCGACTTCGGCGCGACGCCATTTCCGGTGCTCGAAGGGCAGTCGATCGGGATCATCCCTCCCGGCGTCGACGCGGATGGGCAGATCGCATCACCCGCGCCAATATTCGGTCGCGAGCCCGCGCAACGGCGAGCGGCCTGGCTACAACAACGTCTCGCTCACCGTGAAGCGGGTGCTGGAGGATCGCCAGGGCACGCCGGCGCGTGGAATCGTCAGCAACTATCTTTGCGATCTCAACGTCGGCGACAAAGTCGAGGTGACCGGGCCGTTCGGCGTGAGCTTCCTTATGCCGAACCATCCGAAGAGCGCCATCGTCATGATCTGCACCGGCACGGGAAGCGCGCCGATGCGCGCCATGACTGAGTGGCGGCGGCGCTTGCGCAAGTCGGGCAAGTTCGAGGGCGGCAAGCTCATGCTGTTCTTCGGCGCCCGCACCAAGGAAGAGCTGCCGTATTTCGGGCCGCTCGGCAATCTGCCGAAGGACTTCATCGACATCAACTTCGCCTTCAGCCGCACGCCCGGTCAGCCCAAGCGTTACGTTCAGGACGTGATGCGTGAGCGGGCCGCCGACCTCGCGCCGCTCATCGCCGATCCGGACTCCTATTTCTATGTTTGCGGCTTGAAAGCGATGGAGGAAGGCGTGGTGCTGGCGCTGCGCGACATCGCGATCAATGCCGGGCTCGACTGGGAAGCAATCGGGCCATCGCTCAAGCGGCACGGGCGGCTGCATTTGGAAACCTACTGAACGGGAGAAACCCATGAGCGCTGATGACACCGTGAACGACGCCGCGGGCGCCATCTCCGCCGATCGCTTCGTCGAGATCTCTTACGACGAGGTCATTCCCAACAATGTCGCGCTTGGCTCCGACAAGCAGCTTCAGCGCGCGCTCGAGGGCTGGCGGCCGAAATATCTCGATTGGTGGACCGGCATGGGCCCGGTCGGCTACCAGCAGTCCGAGGTTTACTTGCGCACCGCCGTCGGCGTCGATCCCGCGGGCTGGGCCAAGTTCGGCTATGTGAAGATGCCGACCTATCGCTGGGGCATTCTGCTCGCGCCCAAGGTCGAGGGGCGCACAATTCCCTTCGGCCGTCACAAGGGCGAGCCTGCGTGGCAGGAAGTGCCAGGCGAGCATCGCGCGCTTCTCCGCCGGCTCATCGTCGTGCAGGGCGACACCGAACCTGCTTCTGTCGAGCAGCAGCGCTTCCTCGGCGCAACGGCGCCGAGCCTCTACGACATGCGCAACCTGTTCCAGGTCAATGTCGAGGAAGGCCGCCATTTGTGGGCGATGGTCTATCTCCTGGTCAAATATTTCGGCAAGGATGGCCGCGAGGAGGCGCAGGCGCTGCTCGAACGCCAAAGCGGGCAGATGGACAACCCGCGCATTCTCGGCGCCTTCAATGAGCGCACGCCCGACTGGCTGTCGTTCTTCATGTTCACCTTCTTCACCGATCGCGACGGCAAGATGCAGCTCGCGGCGCTGGCGGAGAGCGGCTTCGATCCGCTGTCGCGCACCTGCCGGTTCATGCTGACGGAAGAGGCGCATCACATGTTCGTCGGCGAGACCGGGGTCCAGCGCACGATCGAGGCGACCTGCGCGGCGATGGTCAAGGCTGGCATCAAGGATCCGCACGACGTGGAAGCCGTGCGCAAGCTCGGCGTCGTCGACCTGCCGTTGCTCCAGCGCAAGGCCAACTTCCACGCCTCGGTGACCCGCGACCTGTTCGGCAGCGAAATCTCCAGCAACGCCGCCGAGGTCTTCGGCGCCGGCATCAAGGGCCGCTTCAACGAGGCGAACCTCAAGGGCGACGATCATGTGCTGCAGGACGCGACCTATCCCATCACGCGCGTCGTCGACGGCGAACTGGTGGTCGAACAGGCGCCCGCGCTTCGCGCCCTCAACGCCCGGCTGCTCGACGATTTCATCGTCGATTGTCAGGGCGGGATCGACCGCTGGAACAAGTCGGTCGAAAAGGCCGGAATCGACTTCAAATTCGTCCAGCCACACAAAGGCTTCAATCGCAGGATCGGCGAGTTCGGGGGCAAACGCATCAGCCCGACCGGCGAGGTCCTGACGGAGGACGAGTGGACCGCGAAGAGCGGCGACTGGCTGCCCAACGATGACGACATGGCTTTCATCAACTCGCTGATGAAGCCATGTCATGAGCCAGGCAAATATGCGAGCTGGATCGCCCCGCCGCGCGTCGGCGTCAACAGTCAGGCAGGCGATTTCGAATATGTGAAGATCGCCTGAGGGGCGGCGGCGCTACGCCAGCCCCTCGGCATGAAGCGCGCGCTGAACCGCCGGGCGCTCGGCCATCCGGTCGCGATGGTCGAGCACGCGCGGGAAGGCGGTGGGATCCACGCTGTCGACCTCCATCCAGCGCGCGATGGTGAAGAGGTACGGGTCGGCGATCGTGTAGGCGTCGCCCATCACCCACGGGCCCCGGAACATCTTGCGCTCGATCAGATCGAAGCCGGCGCCGACGGACTGCGGCACCTTCTTCTTCATAGACTCATGAGCCGCCGGATCGTCCGCCCAACGGTAACCGCGCATGCGATGGGCGTGCGCCACATGCAAGGTCGAGCAGAGGTAGCTCAGGAAGGATTGCAGTTCGGCGAAAGCGAAGGGATCGTCGAGCGGCGCGAGCTTGGCCGCGGCATGAGTTTGCGCAATATAGGCGAGGATAGCGGGCGTTTCCGTCAGCACGCCGCGGTCGGTCACGAGCGAAGGCACCCGGCCCTTGGGGTTAATCTTGAGATATTCGGGTTTCGTCTGCTCGGCGACCGCAAAGTCGATCCAGCGTGTTTGGTAGTCGGCGCCTGCTTCTTCGAGCGCGATATGCGAAGCCAGAGCGCAGGTGTTGGTGGCGTAATAGAAGGTGAGCATGGCGGCCCCAGGATGATGGGGCGCGACGCGCGCCCCGCCCTATAACGTCACGATGTGGCCGCGCCGTTCAAGCTCCTTGACGACCCGATCAGCCAACGCCTCGGGCGACTCCCCGGCGGAATTGAGGGTCAGCGCCGGCGCCTCGGGCGATTCATAGGGCTGGTCGACGCCGGTAAAATTCTTGATCTCGCCGGCCAAAGCCCGCTTATAGAGACCCTTGGGATCGCGGGCGATGACGGTCTCGAGCGGCGCCTCGACGAAGATCTCGAGGAACTCGCCCTCGGCCGCCGTGTCGCGAACGAGCCGGCGTTCCGCCCGGAACGGCGAGATGAACGAGCAGAGCACAATAAGCCCCGCGTCGGTCATCAGCCTCGCCACTTCCCCGACGCGCCTGATGTTCTCGACCCGGTCGGCGGCGGTGAAGCCCAAATCCTTGTTCAGGCCGTGACGAACATTGTCGCCGTCGAGCAGCGTCGTGTGCACGCCGCGCGCGTGAAGCTTGGCCTCGACCAGATTGGCGATCGTCGATTTCCCTGCGCCCGATAGCCCCGTAAACCAGAGGATCGCGGGCTTCTGGTGCTTGAGCGCGGCATGCGCCTCGCGACCCACTGTCGCGCCATGCCGATGGACGTTGGTCGCGCGCCTGAGCCCGTGCGCGATCATGCCCGCGGCAGCCGTCTCGTTGGTGGCGCGATCGATCAGGATGAAGCCGCCGGTGTCGCGATTGTCGGCATAAGGGTCGAAGGCCACGGCCATGGTGGTCGCGATGTTGCAGAAGCCGACTTCGTTGAGATCGAGCTCTTTCGCCGCAAGCTTGTCGAAATTGTTGACGTCGAGACGATGCTTGAGTTCGGTGACCGAAGCGGGCGTCGTTCGCCCGCCGATCTTGAGCAGGTAGGAACGGCCGGGCAGCATCGGCTCGGCGCTCATCCATAAGACATGCGCCGCGAACTGATCGGCGACCTCCGGGCGGCTGTCCGGGCTCGACAGGACATCGCCACGCGCGATGTCGATCTCGTCGGTCAGCGTCAGCGTGACGGCGTCGCCCGCCTCTGCGGCCTCGACCTCGCGATCGGCGACCCAAAGGCTTGCGACAAGAACTTCTCGCGGCCGGAGTCCGCGGCGACGACGCGATCGCCTCGCGCGATGCGTCCGCTCGGGATTATGCCGGCGAAACCACGAAAATCCTGGTGCGGCCGGTTGACCCATTGCACCGGCAGGCGGAATGGCGCGCTCCGGCGATCCTCCTCCACTTCGACGCTTTCCAGATATTCGAGCAAGTGCGGGCCGGCCCACCAGGGCGTGCGCAGGCTCAACGACGAGACATTGTCGCCGTGGCGAGCGGAGATCGGCAGCGCGATCAGCGAGCGAAAGCCAAGCGTCTCGGCGAATTTCCGATAAGTAGCCTCGATCTGGCGAAAGACGCTCTCGCTGTAGTCGACGAGGTCGATCTTGTTGACCGCAAGCACGACATGGCGGACGCCAAGCAGCGAGACGATGATCGAATGGCGATGGGTCTGCGTGAGCAGCCCCTTGCGCGCGTCGACCAGCACAATCGCGAGGTCGGCGTTGGAGGCGCCAGTCGCCATGTTGCGGGTGAATTGCTCATGGCCCGGCGTGTCGGCGACGATGAAAGAGCGTCTTTCGGTGGCGAAATAGCGATAGGCGACGTCGATCGTGATGCCCTGTTCGCGCTCAGCCTCGAGCCCGTCGACCAGAAGCGCGTAGTCGATTCCCTCGCCCGTCGTGCCGAACTTCTTCGAGTCGCGCTCGAGCGTCGAAAGCTGGTCGTCGAAGATGAGCTTCTTCTCGTACAGCATCCGCCCGATGAGGGTGGACTTGCCGTCGTCGACCGAGCCGCAGGTGAGAAGACGAAGCGTCGGCGCCGCGAGATCAACGGCGACATTCATCAGAAGTACCCCTCGCGCTTCTTCTTTTCCATCGAAGAGGCTTCGTCCGAGTCGATCAAGCGCCCTTGTCGCTCGGACGTCGTAGCCTTGCGCATCTCGGCGACGATGTCGCGGAGCGTGTCGGCTTCGGACTCAATCGCCCCCGTCAACGGATAGCAGCCAAGCGTGCGGAAGCGAACGCGTCGCATCGTCGGCTGCTCGCCGGGATTTAGCGGCAGCCGGTCGTCGTCGACCATGATGAGCGCGCCCGAGCGCTCGACGACAGGACGAAGCTTGGAGAAATAGAGCGGCACAACCGGAATGTTCTCAGCGAGCACATATTCCCAGACGTCGAGTTCGGTCCAGTTGGAGAGCGGGAAGACGCGCATCGATTCGCCTTCGCGGAGGCGGGTGTTATAGAGCCGCCAGAGTTCGGGGCGCTGGTTGCGCGGGTCCCAAGCATGCGCGGCCGAGCGAAAGGAAAAAATGCGCTCTTTCGCGCGGGCTTTTTCCTCGTCGCGCCGCGCCCCGCCGAAGGCGGCGTCGAAGCCGCCTTTATCCAGCGCTTGTCTGAGCGACTCGGTCTTCATCACTTGCGTGTGGAGTTGCGAGCCGGAGGCGATAGGAGAAATGCCACGCTTCACCCCGTCCTGGTTGATGTGGACGATCAGATTGAGGCCGAGCCGTCGCGCCGTCTCGTCGCGAAACGCGATCATCTCGCGGAACTTCCAGGTCGTATCGACATGCAGCAGCGGAAAGGGTGGCTTGGCCGGATAGAAGGCCTTCATCGCCACATGCAGCATGACGCTCGAGTCCTTGCCGATCGAGTACAGCATCACGGGATTGCGCATCTCGGCGACAACTTCCCGCATGATGTGAATGGACTCGGCCTCCAGTCGCTTGAGATGGGCTGGCAATACGCTCGCCATCGAGGGTTCCCTTTGAGAAGGCGCGGTACATAGGCGGCTTAGCGCGAGAACGCAACGAGTTAAGCTATATGATTAAGTTGTTATTCTGTAGGAACTGACATAGATTGTTATTTCAATGCGAGCGCAAGCGCATTGACTCTCCGCTGGACGGCGACCATCGATAGCGCCGCGTTCGACCGGCCATCGAAAGGAGATCGGCGCGTGACCAATCCGATAATCATGGCGCCGTCAATTCTGTCGGCGGATTTCGCCAAGCTCGGCGAGGAGGTGCGCGCCGTCGCCGCAGCGGGCGCGGACTGGATTCATCTCGACGTGATGGATGGGCATTTCGTCCCCAACATCACCTTCGGGCCGCCTGTCATCGCGGCGTTGCGGCCGCTCACGCACAAGCCGTTCGACTGCCATTTGATGATCGAGCCCTGCGATCCCTATCTCGAAGCCTTCGCCAAGGCGGGCGCCGATCACATCACCGTTCACGCCGAGGCGACGCGGCATCTCGACCGCTCGCTGCAGGAGATCCGCGCGCTCGGCAAGAAAGCGGGCGTGGCGATCAATCCTGCGACGCCGGAGAGCG
Source organism: uncultured Alphaproteobacteria bacterium (assembly GCA_963753135.1). Taxonomy (GTDB): domain Bacteria; phylum Pseudomonadota; class Alphaproteobacteria; order Rhizobiales; family Beijerinckiaceae; genus Roseiarcus. Next base: position 176,197 of record CAVWBA010000015.1, read on the forward strand.
CGATCGAATATGTGCTCGACCGGCTCGACCTGATCCTGGTCATGACTGTCAATCCAGGTTTCGGCGGCCAGGCGTTCATCCCCGCCATGCTCGACAAGGTCGCGCGGGTGAAGCGCATGATCGGCCAACGCAAGATTCACATCGAGGTCGACGGCGGCGTCGCGCCTGAGACCGCGCCGCTTCTGGCGCGCGCCGGCGCAAACGTCTTTGTCGCTGGCTCCAAGGTGTTCGAGGGCGATCCGAAAGCCTATGGCGCGCACATCGAGGCGATCCGCGCTGCGGCTTAAAGCAGAGGTTCCCAAGCCGGCCAACGAATCAAGACCGACAAATTCACCACCAAGGACACGAAGGCCACGAAGGAATCTGCGCCATTCTTCGTGATCTTCGTGGTCCGTCTTTCACGTCCCTGATGACCACAGGCAATTCTATGAGCAGCAACAATTGTTTGCAGAAAATCAGAAATTCGGGTAAGCTTGTCCGATGAACAGTCCTGCCCATCCGCAAGCCAAAATCCTGGGCGTCCTTTCCGGCGCTCCGCCCAACAAAGGGAAAAAGCGTCGAGAAAATTCTTTGCTCGCTTTATCCCGCGTAACCTATTGATAAGTCTCGATTCGGACGAGAGAATCCAAGGAAATCCAAGGAAATCCAACCCCCATTTCCGGGGGTTTTCGCAGCGAAACCGCGAAGCGCCAAGAAAACCCAAACAGGCCAACCGGACCAAGGCCGCCGACCGCCGCCGGGCGCGCCCGAGCTGAGAGCCGGCTCACCGACCCATGCAGGCGTCGGCCAGCCGCCCGAGCTCGTCCCGGCGCTCAGGGCTAAGCGTCTCCAGCCGGTCGGCGTCGCCTGAGCTCACAACCGCGTCGGCGACGCAGCGGCAGCCGGTCTCGCATTCGGGGGCGGGGCGCCCTTGGGCGACGCAGGCGCGCTGGCAGGAGGCGAGGAAGCCGGTCATGTCCGCCTTCGGCGCCAGCGGCCCCCAGGCGGTCAGCGCCCAAAGCAGACCGATCAGGATCGGTTGATGGATGAGATAGACGGCCAAGCTGTGCCGGCCGGCGAAGCAGATCGCGCGCGACGGCGCCGACCGCGCGCGCCAGCGCTTGGGCGAAGTCAGCCCCTCGAGAACGCCGGGCAATCGCGCGACCCCAAGGCCGAGAAAGACAACGCCCGCCCAAGGCAGGAGCGGGCGCCAGTCGAGGGTGTTCGGCAGCGCCTCGCCTAAGCCAATCCACAGGAGCCAAGGCGGATCGAACAGAGTCGAGCGGCCAAGCCACGGCGCGGCGATCGCCGCGACGCCCATCGCGAGACTGGCCCAGGCTGGCGCCTTGACGAACGGCCAAGCGAGCAGGCTCGCGACCGCGATGCAATGGAGGATGCCGAAGGTGATGGGTTCGCTCGGCGCGAAGACGAAGCTGCCGGCGGTCACCAGCGCCGCGGCGCCGGCGACGATCGCAAAGCGCCGCCAGAAAGCGCGCGGGTTCAGTCCCTTGCGATGGGCGAGCGCAAGCGAGACCCCGACCAGGACAAGGAACGCGCTCGCCACGATATGCGAGAAGAGCCGCATCTGCGGCGTGAACGGCAGCCACGGCGGGGCGAGCCGAAAATCAGCGAGGTCCCAGCTCAGGTGGTAGACGGCCATGCCGAGGAGCGCCAGACCGCGGGCGCAATCAATGGCGTCGACGCGACCCCGGGCGGGCGGATGATGGGCGGCGTCGCCCGGCAGGCCCTCGTCCGTCGCCTTCGGCGACACCTTCTCCCAGAGGGAGAAGGGAAGCGGCCGCGCCCTGATGCCCGCTTCTCCCCCATAGGGCGTCGAAAGACGCCCGTCTCTCGACGGGCTTTGGAAAGGGGTTGGGGGTGAGGGCTCGGCGCCGTTCACGGCGCCGCGGCTTCGAACAAGGCCTCGTCGAGAATGAACGCGCCTTCGTACTCGACCGGGCCGGTCATCAGCACGTGGCCGTCCGAAGCGCGCCACTCGATGGTGAGGTCGCCCCCCGGCAGGCGCACGGTCCCCTTGCGATCCATGAGCCCAAGCCGCGCCGCCGCAACCAGGGTCGCGCAAGCGGCCGAGCCGCAGGCGAGGGTCAAGCCAACGCCGCGCTCCCAGACCCTCGCCCTCACCTCGTCCCGGTCGACGATCTCGGCGAAGGTGACATTGGCCTTCTCGGGGAACATGCGCTCGACCTCGATCCGGGACCCGAGCCTTGCCGCGTCGATGCGCTCAAGGCTGGGCACAAAGAACACCGCATGCGGATTGCCCATGTTGACCATCGAGGCGGCGCCCAGCTCCGCTGGGCCTTCGCCATCGGGCCATAATGTCACCCGCCGCGTGTCGGGAACCGCATGCTGAAGCGGAATGGAATCCCAATCGAGGCGCGGCGCTCCCATGTCCACCCGGTAGGACCAGGGCCCGAGCCGCTCGCACGCGATCACGCCAGCCTCGGTCTCGAGGCTGACGGCGCTTGCCCCGAGTTCGCGGCACAGCCGGTCGGCGACGCAACGCGTTCCGTTGCCGCAAGCGCCGGCGAGCGTCCCATCGTTGTTATAGATGAGCACGTCGGCCGCGGTCCCTGCCGTCGCGGGATCGCCCATGACCATCATCTGGTCGTAGCTCAAGCCCGGCGCGCGATGGATGGCGCGTGCGTCCTCCGGCGACGGACGGAACAGCGAGCCGCGCATATCGAGGACCAGGATGGCGTTGCCGGCCCCGTTCATGCGGTGGATCTCGCGCCCTGCGAGCGGATGGCGGGGGATCAAGCCCTAACCTCGCTCTGGGCTTCGGGCGTCCGCCGCGTGACGAAGGCGGACCGACCTGTCGATCGTGCGGGCTCCGAGCCGCGCGACGGCGTCGCGCAACCCATCGTCGACGATCGACGAGGCTGCGGCGCGGCCGGCAGCTTCGGCGGCGTCGGAAGGGACCGGCGCAGGGCGACGCTTGTCCTTCGACGGCGGCAGCGGGCCCTGGCGGAAAGCGATCTTGTCGACGCATCGCCAGCCGAGATGCGCGTTCGCCCGAGCCACGATCACCGAGGCGCTGTGTTGCGCCTCGAGCGCGAAAGCGCTTTCGACTCTAAGCACCAAAGTGGCGGGCGCGATCGGCGCGTCGGGATCGCGTTTGGCGGCCCGCGGCGGCCATTGCAACTCGATCGGCCGGGCGTGACGCGCGAGCCTCTCGCCGACAATGGCCGGCCAATCGGCGATCAGGCTTGCCTCGCCGAGGCCCCGCGCGGCGAGCGCCTCGGCGATCAGTCCGGGCGTAAATTCAGCCAACCGCTTGGCGCCGCCTCGGCCAGGCTTCATCATAGCTTGCACACGGGCGGCGGGGACGCGGGAGATGGGGTCGAGGGCATGAGCGCCAATGTAAGCGCGCTCGCCTCCGAGGCAAAGCGAAAGGCGATCGTTGCGCGCACGCTTCGCTGGTGGGAGCGCAGCCGCCGCGCGCTCGCCTGGCGTGCAGCAGCCGGGCGAAACGCCCGATCCCTATCGCGTCTGGCTATCCGAAGTGCTCCTGCAGCAGACAACCGCCCGGGCGGCGACGCCTTATTATCAGGCCTTCATCGCAAAATGGCCCACAGTCGAGGACTTGGCCGCCGCCCCTGTCGACGCGGTCATGAGCGCCTTCGCCGGCCTCGGGTACTATTCGCGGGCGCGGAACCTACACGCCTGCGCGAAGGAAATCGCCCGGCGCGGCGGCCGCTTTCCGAGCGAGGAAGCCGATTTGCGGGCGCTTCCCGGCGTCGGCGCCTACACCGCCGCGGCGGTCGCGGCGATTGCCTTCAACCGCCAGACGGCGCCGGTCGACGGCAATATCGCCCGCGTTCTAGCCCGGCTCATTGCTCTGGAGGAGCCGATCGCTCGCGCGCGAGGCGAGCTCGAGGCGGCGGCGCGCGCGCTGGCGCCGAGCCAAAGGGCGGGCGATTTCGCTCAGGCGCTCATGGACATCGGCGCGACCCTATGCCGTCCGCGCAATCCCGCTTGCGGCTCCTGCCCGCTCGCCCAGGATTGCGCGGCTTTCCGCGCCGGGACTCCCGAGGCCTATCCACAGCGCGCCGATGCTAAGACGAGACCGCGGCGGCAGGGCGCGGTCTTCTTCGCCCGCCGCCCCGACGGCGCCTTCCTCGCTCGCCGCCGGCCGCCTCGCGGCCTTCTCGCCTCGACCGTTGAGCTGCCGGGCACGCCTTGGTCGAACAAAGGCCTGAATGGCGCGCTCATCGGGGCCGCGCCGGTCCCGGCGCTTTGGCGCCGGCTGCCGGGCGAAGTCGAGCAGGTCTTCACCCATTTTGCGCTAAGTCTCACGGTCTACGCTGCGGAGTTTGACGGCGGCGCGCCCGCCGGGTGTTTTTGGGTCGCGCCTGACGCCATTCGCGCCATTGGGTTCTCGAGCATGATGCGGAAGGCCGTCGAGCACGCTTTGGCGAAAACGTGACGCGGGCAAATCAATTGTTATACAAAGGTCAAGTTGTCGCCGCTAATCTCGGCGACGGTCGAGCCAGGACGGAAGCTGAATTTTGCCGCTTAAAAATGGTCTAAGCCCATGGCGCCTCTGATTGCGCCTGCGGCGTTCCGCCTGCCGTCCGACGAGACGTTGCGCGCTCGGTTTGCTCACGTCACAACCTGGGTCTTCGACCTCGACAACACCCTCTACCCTCCGGACAGCGGCATTTGGCCGAAGATTGACGAGCGCATCACGCTGTTTCTCGTCGAACTTTTCGGCATCGACGGTCAGTCGGCTCGCGCCTTGCACAAGCACTATTATTCTCGCCACGGCACGACCTTAAGCGGGCTGGTGCAGGAACACCTCGACCTGACCGAGCGCTTTCTGGACTTTGTTCACGATATCGACCGCTCCAGCCTCAAGCCGGACCCCGTTCTCGCGCATGAAATCGGGAGGCTGCCGGGGCGGAAGCTCATCTTCACGAACGGGTCTCGAAGCCACGCGATCTTGACAGCAAGGCAGCTCGGCCTCGATGGGCTTTTCGAAGAAGCTTTCGACATTGTCGCAGCGGGGCTCACGCCAAAACCCGCCGAGGGCGCTTACGACGTCTTCTTCGAGCGATGCGGGGTTGATCCGCGAGCGGCTGCGATGTTTGAGGACGTGACCAGGAATCTGGTGGTGCCCAAGGCGAAAGGCATGACGACGACCCTGGTGACCACCAAAGCCGGGCGCTTGGACCATCGCGAGCCGCATGACCAGGCAATTTCGGATGCGGCCAACGTCGCGGATTTCGTGACGGACGATCTCTCGGAATTTCTTGCGCGACTGAACGCCCACCTCAGCGGCTAACTCAGCCCGCGATCAGCGCTCCGGCTGGCCCAACCGGCGAACCTTTGCGCCAGCCCTCGCATTTGGTCTCGCCGACAAAGGTCCGAGGTGGATCCGCCTCGCATTCGTCGGCGCTTAGAGAAGCCCTGGCTCTGCCTAGCGGTTGTGACCGGCAGAAATCCTCACATCAAAACGAATGTGGCGACGCTGCGCACCAAGTCATGATAGAGATAGTTGCCGCTGACGAGCGTCCACCGGCGCCGCAGGAAGCCTTGAGACTGCAATCTCGTAAACCTCCGAATGATTTTCAATTTATCGGGGGGCATTCTTCCCGCAAGGGCGTCGGCAAGAGCGTTGGCTTGCTCGATCCGCCTTCCAAGACCACGACGTAGGAAGCTGGCGTCCAATCCCAGTTTTAAATACGGAAGAACGCCAACCTGTTTCGGAACGGAGGCGTTTCCGCCGTGGACACGATAAAGCGCGGTCGTTGTGGGATCACAAATGACCTTGCCCATCGCTGCTGCTATGAGCTGCGCCCACCAATCGTGGCTAATGGCCTTGTCCGCGATGGGGTTGGACAGATCCAGAAGCGCCCGGTTTATTCCGGAGGCCATGCCTTGAATTGGCACACATATAAGACTTTGGCTTAGCTTACCCATCATGCTTGGGTTAAGGCGTTTCCATTTCCAATAACTAGGACTAATCACCTCAAGATCTTTATTGACAACTGCGATGTCGGTTGCGAAGTAAATTGGCGTCGACTTGCCATATTTCGCTTCGGCTTCCTTCAAGGATCGCAACGTGAGCTCGACCTTTTCCGGCTTCCAGACGTCGTCCTGATCCGCGAAGAGCACATAATCGGCTTTAGTCTCTCGCATGAGTATAGCAAAGTTGGACGTGGCAGAGCCCGAAGGCTCGCCCGTAATGACACTGAGGCGTCCGTCGAACTTCGGTTTATACTCCTCAAGAATTTCGAGCGATCCGTCGCGCGAGCCATCGTCGCGCACGAGAACGTTGAAGTCACGAGTGGTCTGGCTCAATAAGGAGTCGAGCATCGCTGGAAGGTAACGCTCGCCGTTCCAAACAGCCAAAATGACGTCACAATTCGAATTGCGCATTGGATCAACGCCCCAGGAAAAATCTTATGCATGGATCATTTTCGAATACATTTAGACCTCAGGTTTTTGTCAACTCAATGATTGCGAACGGATCGAGTCGTTGCTCGATCAGCCCGGCTGCCCCATGTTGCTCTGCCCGTGAGGGCTGTGGGAAATGAGGCGCGCCGCCCGAGAAAGCCGAGACATCCAAGTTCGGCCATGAAGATCGGTCAAGGGCTCTCGCGTTGATGTTTCAGTGCGTTTCACTTTAGAGGCGACAATTCAGCTTGAGTTATTGGTCACTTTTCGACCCGCGGCCCAGTCCTGCGGCGAAAGTCAGGCAGGGGGACGGGAACGCTGAACAAATCGCCGACAGGCTTCAATGGTTTATTGTTAGAAATGATCAATCCTGAAGCCAACAGCGACGCGGCGGGACTCGACCTCATCGCTAGGCGTGAGAAAAGAGGCGGTTGACGCGGATACGGATATAGACTGTAAATTGGAAAATGCGAGGCGACGAGCGCAGCTTCGGGACCGTTCGGGAGTTCGACACAAAGATGATAACTCGCATCGGGAACCGTTTCCCGCTATCCCGAGTCGCCTCCACGGCGCTCGCAGAAACGAGAACTCGCGGTGCGCGCCGCGCCGAGCCTCGTTCGTTACCTTGCGCCAATCGTTGCGTGGGCGGTCGCGTCCATCGCTTTGGGCTTCGTTCTTGGTATATCCGCCGTCATTCTGCCGCCAATGGGCGCGTTTGCAATCGTCGCGGCCGCCGGACTGGTGCTGCTCTGGGTTATGCCAGATCTGCCCCTGGTGTCGCCGCAATTCATTCGCAGGGCGTTCTTCGTCATGCTGGTGACCGATCTTATCGTACCCTTTTATTACACAGTCCAGTTCTCCGGTCTGCCTTGGATTTCGGCCCGCCGCCTCGCGACATTTTGCCTCATCGTGCCATTCCTTGTCGCGATTGCAGCGTCGTCTGACGTCCGACGACAAATCATGGAACGTTGTCGCGCCTCGTTGCTGCTTTTCATATGCGCGGCCGGCTTCCTTGCTACAGCGGCGTTATCAATTTTCACCTCGGTCAGTCCTTCTAAGTCATTCTCGGCTTTCGCGGACGCAATCCTATCGTGGTACGTGCCTTTCTTTGCGATGATCTATATAGCCAGAGATAGGAACGAGGTTGTATTTTTATTAAAGATCATCTGTCTCTGCGCGATATTCAATACGGCAGCCGGGGTCGTTGAGTTTTTTCTCAGACATCAATTCTTCATCGATATCTTTCCAAAAGGTATGTTGGCGGCGATGATTGAGAGTAACCCTACGCTTGCAAATCTTCTGCCAAGTCCTCAAGATTTTAGAAACGGCCTATTTAGAGCGTCGTCGACCTTCGTCACTCCGCTTTCTTTCGGAGAATTTCAAATCATCGTCATCCCAATCGGCCTATTTTTCTTTTTTCACCGAGAGAAGCTTTTTGAGAGAGTCCTCGGTGGGATCGTTGCCTTCGGCGGAGTTGTTGGAATTTTCTGCTCGGGGTCGCGAGGCGGATTCGTCGGCGTCATCGCGTCCGTTGCGGTGTTTGTCGCTTTCTATTCAATCCGCCAAGCGACGAATAGCAAGACAAGTCTGCTCCCGGCAATTTCTGCTGTTGTCGGCGTTATCGGCTTCGGCTGTGTCATTGGAGCGATCATGCTCTCCCACAGCGTGCACGATATGGTGCTAGGAGGGGCCGCCCAGGCGGGTAGCACGGATGCGCGATACATTCAGTGGGCGGCAGGAATGCCATTCATTAAGTCCAATCCGATCACCGGGCACGGTTTCGGGCTTTCAGGTCTCATCATCGGGGGGGGCTCGATCGACAGCTACATCCTATCGCTCGCCCTCGAGACAGGAGTCCCCGGACTTGTATTTTTCCTTGGGATGCTCGCTCTTCCAGTCTGGTATGGCCTACGGAATTATGTCTCTGACATGTCGGAAACTAGCGCGTTGGCCGGCGCATTGGCTTGCAGTTTCATAGGATTCATCATGAACAGACTTGTTCTGTCGCAGAAAGAAAATCATATGCTGATCTTTTCTTTGATGGCGCTCGTGATTGCTCTGAATTACGAGCGCGCTCGTCAACGAGCTCCACAGCGACTAGGCAATAACTCGCTTCGGAACTCGTATTACAGCGATGAGCGAATTTCGGCTAAAGCCGGGTAACTAGACACCGGCCGCAAGCTCGGCGCGTACCAGAAAGAAATCCGAAGCTGAGTTCGTCAAAGGCCAACCTTTGTGGACCGGATCGCCTCAAATGAAATGAATGACGGCTCTTTGGAGCGAAGCCTAAGGTGATTGCGAAGGCGACGCCCTTCCGGATACGCAGGCGGACTGGCTTAGGAGCTGCTCTGCCCCCGAACCGCGATAAGCGAATTGTCCCGCAGGCCATTTTCCGGACGCAGTAAGTTTATATAGTCGGCCTGTATGCCTCGCTCCATGAAGTACCGCTTAAATCGGCGCATGTCCGGCATCGCGACGTCCTCGATAACGTAGAGACCGCTCGGACGCACCTTCTCGAATGAATATTCAAACAAGCATCGACCGCCATCAAACGTGTGAAGACCGTCGTCCACGATCAGATCGAAATCCGTGGCGCCAATGCTGCTCCACATGGAGGTGATCGATTTCGGATCAAGCTGATCCACGTAATAGGTCCGGATCCTATCTTCGTCGAATAGCACGCCGCGGTCGATATCCGCTCCAAAGACCTCACTGTTTGGGAAATAGTCGCGCCATGCCCGCAAAGATGCTCCGGGCCGCCCATTTGCGAGCATGCTTCCCGGGAAGTCCGGATTGTTTGTGCCCAAGCCGCATTCAAAGACGCGTTGGACTGAGAATCGACAATGATCGAACACCCGCGCGTAGAAATCCGTGTAAGTATGCGCCGCAAATTTATAAGGATAACTCGTAGTGGTCACTTGACCTTTATCGGAGCCATACTTGTCGCAAAGCCTTGCAAGTAGAGTCCCTTTGCCTTTTTGATAATGAACTATGAAGCGATAATCGATATCATTGCTTAGGGTGCGTTCCAGCGTAATCGCATGAAAAGCTCTAAGAAGCGCGCCACGCAAAAAACGCTTGTCAAACTTCATAAGTTCGGTTTTAGCCAACATTCGCGATCTTCCCAGCTCGTCTCGATGATCAAGCCGCAGGATGCGTTTCGGCCGTTGCGTCTGGAGAAGCGTCCGCCCGCGACGACATGAACACGGTGAGGCGATCGGCGGCGCCCCGCAACACGGCGCAAATCGGCATAGCCTGTTCAGGACCGGCCTCAAGCGCGGCCGAGAAAGTGGCGAGCTTGCCCGTCCCCTGGATTTCGAGCGCAATCGCCTTGGCGCGCAAGATGACGCGTCCCGTGAGCGTCAGCCGCGGTTCGGGCGCATCCGGCGCAACGATCGGAGCGACGAGTTGCCTAGCCCCGGGGTCCATCGCTTCGGCGAGCCCTTCGGCGCCGGGAAACCAGGAAGCGGTGTGTCCATCATCGCCCATGCCCAAAATCACGACGTCCGCAGGCGTCGGCAAATTGGCGATCCGGGCGCTTGCTGCGGCGAGCTCCTGGTCCTCTGGCAAACGGACATCCGCAAGCGGCGTAAACTTCGCCGCCCGCGCGCGATTCTGCAGCAACCTCTCGCGCACCAGCCGGGCGTTGGAGCGAGGGCTGTCGTCGGCTACTCGTCGCTCGTCGGCAAGCGTGATCGCGACCCGCGACCACTCGAGGTCCAAATTCGAAAGCCGGTCAAAAAAACGAGCGGGTGACTTGCCGCCGGAGACGATGAGCAACGCGACGCCTCGCGCCGCGATAGCTTCACGTAGATGTTCCGCCGTCCAGTCGGCCAACCCTTGAGCCAGCTCTTCGCCATTGGCGAATTCGCAGCGACGAAAACCGGTCTCGATCATTCGTATTCCTCATTCCAGGTTCGCCCGTCGCGCTCGATCAACGCGACCGACGCGTTGGGCCCCCAGGTGCCGGCGGCATAGGGGCGCGGCAGCTCGCCCGATTGCGCCCAGGCGTCGCGAATCGGATCGACGAATTTCCACGCGGCTTCGACTTCGTCGCGTCGCATGAAAAGAGCGGCGTTGCCGCGGAGGGCGTCCATCAGCAGCCGCTCATAGGCGTCTGCAGACGGCATGCCAAACGCCTTGGCGAAGCTCATGTCGAGCGGCACATGTTGCAGCCGCATCTCGCCGGGCCCCGGCTCCTTCACCATCATCCAAAGCTTGATCCCCTCGTCCGGCTGGACGCGCATCACCAAGCGGTTTGGAGGTATGCCGTCGGGATGCATCGCGAATATGACGTGCGGCACGCGCCGGAATCCGACCACGATTTCCGAAAAGCGCTGGGGAAGCCTCTTGCCCGTGCGAAGATAGAAGGGCACCCCGGCCCACCGCCAATTGGCGATTCCAACTTTGAGAGCAACGAAGGTTTCCGTGTCGCTCTCCTCCTTGCCGATGTCCTGCAGGTAACCCGGAACGGGGCCGCCGTCGGCAAAGCCGGCGCGATATTGCCCACGCACGGTGAGATTTGAGGCGTTGGTTTCGTCGATCGGTTGCAACGCCTTCAGCACTTTCAGCTTTTCATCCCGCAGGGAATCCGCCTCGAGTGAATTCGGCGGCTCCATCGCAACAAGGCAAAGGAGCTGCATCATGTGGTTCTGCACCATGTCGCGCATTGCGCCGGCATCTTCGTAATAGCCGCCTCGTCCCTCGACGCCAAGCGTCTCAGCGACGGTAATCTGCACATGATCAATGTGCGCGTTGTTCCACAAAGGCTCGAGAAGGATATTGGCGAAACGCAGCGCCATGAGGTTCTGCACTGATTCCTTGCCAAGATAGTGGTCGATGCGAAAAATGTTTCGTTCAAGAAAGACCGAACCAATCACGTCGTTGATGGCTGCGGCGCTCGCGCCGTCTCTGCCGATCGGCTTCTCGACGATAATTCTTGAGCGGGGGGTTGCCAGGCCTTCGGCGCCGAGGCGCTTCGCCAGCGGACCGAACAGGTCAGGACCGGTCGCGAGATAGTACGCGCGGATGCGGTCATCGGCGCCAAGCAACGCCTTCAGGTCCGCCCATCCGCCGTCTTTCATGGCGTCGACAGCGACGTAGTCGAGTCGAGAGAGGAATCGCTCCGTCACCCGGTCCACGTCGCCGCCGATGATGTGAAACTTTGTCAGCGTGTCCTTGACCGAGTCGCGGAACGCCTCGCGGCTGAGCTGACGCCGCGAAGCTCCGATGATTCGGGTTGGCTCGGAGAACTGGTTGCTGCGCTCGCGGTGAAACAGCGCCGGGTAGAGCTTGCGATGAGCCAGATCGCCGGTGCCGCCAAAGACAACGAGATCGAATGGTTCAACCTTGACGATGCGTGTGGCCATGAAAACTCTGTTGGGTCGCTTGGGGCGGCTCCGCCAGCCTCCCGCGCGAAGAGATTACCGACCAACGCGCTCTGAGCCAAGCTTGCGATGCGGAGCGCTTTCGTTTCAGCTCGCCTGTCTCATCGCATCCTTGAACAAAACTTCTCGATCGCGAGCGAATTGCTTGATCAGGGGCAACGCCGCCCCTCCGATCGAGCCCGCATCGGCGCCGATTGAGCCCGGGACAATGTCGACGTCGCTCAAACCGCGCCGGTCGAGACCAGCGAAGATCTGAGCCATACGGGCGGTGAGGCGCTCGCGCACCGCCGCTGGTAGCGCGCCGTCGATCACGATCGCCTCAAAGTCGATGACCGAGATCGCCGCGACCGTCGCGTAGGCCAGAGCGGACGCGGCGTCTTCAATCCAGGCGTCGAGCTGAGCGCCCAATTCGCCCCACGATTCGGGCGTCACGTAAATCGACGAAGAGTCGAGGCCAGCTGCTTCGAGCCGACGCTCCAGCTGATAAATTGACGCGCACGCGATGAGCTGCGGAGCGACGCCGCCGTTAGCCTTCGCCATAATCGGCATTGAACCGAGCGCGGCTGCGTTGCCCGTGCGTCCGGGACGAAGCGCACCGTCGAGCACTAGCCCCCCGCCGAGAAATTCGCCGACGAAGAAGTAGAGGAAGTCGCGATAGCGCCAGCAGCGACCGAAGAAAAACTCAGCCGCGCAGGCGGCAGTCGCGTCATTGCAAAGCGTCGTCGGATAAGGGCACACGGCCGCGATTTCGCTTTCCGCGTCGAAGTGCCGCCAGGCATTCATCGCGCCCTCTGGCGCGCCGATTTCGGATTCCCAGTTCCACAATTGGAAGGGGGTCGCGACGCCAACGCCGGCGATCCGCTGTCTCTGCGACGCCGTAAGCGAAGCGGCGAGCGACGGCAGCAACTCTCGGACAAAGTCAAGGATCATCATCGGCGTAGGAAATCCGTAAGCTCGGCACGTCCGTTCGCGAATCACTCCGCCAAAGTCGACCAGCACCAAATCACAACTGCGCCGGCCGATCTTGAGTCCAAACGAAAAGGCGCCTTCGCGATCGATCGACATCGGGATCGTCGGCTGCCCAACTCGGCCACGGAGCGGGGCTTCTCGCTTCAACAGTCCCTCCGCTTGCAGTCAATTCATAATTGCGGACGTCGCTTGAACGGACAGTCCAGTCGACCGTGCGACTTCAATCTTGGATAGCGGACCAAAGTGGCGCACAAGCGAGAGCAACAAACGCTCATTGTAAAGACGCACGCCTGCCTGATTGGCGCCGCCAGCGATCATCGGGGAAAGGACGATAAGCGGCGAGCTTGCCGCCGCATCGCCATCGAGCCCACCCATCGCATACGCGCGAGCCGCCATGCCCCTCCTTCATCCTCCGCTTATGCCCGTCGTAAACGATCTCGGCCGCAATGATCGTGCCGAACGCGAGTGCCTGTCAAGGATAATTCAAGCGGGTGTAATTATCCTTGACTCTCGGCTAGAAGTCTGCCCTAACGAATAAGCCGGCGGCAACCGGCCGCGGGAAGGCAAAGACGTTACGTCCAGCCACCTGGGGCCGTAATGATCGATGTCCGCCGTATCGACTCATCGGGAGGAAACCTGTGTCCAAGCTTTCTCGATTGTTCACGTCCATTGGGGCTGCGGCCCTGTCTCTCGCTCTCGTGGCGGCGCCAGCTTATGCCGGCGACATCGTCGAACTCGTCACGAAAACCAACACCAATCCCTTCTTCGTCAAAATGAAAGAAGGCTTCGAGGCCAAGGCGAAGGAGCTTGGCCTGACGCCTCAGGCTTACGCCGGCAAGTTCGACGGCGACAACGATGGCGAAGTGAGAGCGATCGAGCAGCTCATCGCCGCCGGCGCCAAGGGCATCCTGCTCGTGCCCAGCAATTCGACGGCGATCGTGCCGACTGTCAAGAAGGCGCGTGACGCCGGTGTCCTGGTCATCACGCTCGACACTCCGCTCGACCCGATCACGGCGGCTGACGCTAACTTTGCGACCGACAATTTCAAGGCCGGTCAGCTGATCGGGGAGTGGGCGAAGGGCACGCTCGGCGATAAGGCCGCGACCGCCAAGATCGCCACCCTCGACCTCACGCCCAATGAGCCAACCGTCGATTATCTGCGCCACAATGGGTTCCTCACCGGCTTCGGCATTAAGGTCAAGGATCCGAAGCACTATGCCGCCAGCGACAGCCCACAGATCGTCGGGTCGGATGTGACGAAGGGCGCGACTGAAGGCGGCCGTCAGGCGATGGAGAACATCCTTCAGAAGGCTGACCACATCGATCTCGTTTACGCGATCAATGAGCCGGCTGCCTATGGCGGGTATGCCGCTCTCAAGGCCGCCGGCAAAGAGAAAGGCGTGACTTTCGTCGCCGTCGACGGCGGCTGCCAGGGCGTCAAGTGGGTCAAGGAAGGCATCCTCGGCGCGACTTCTCAACAATATCCACTCCTCATGGCGTCAGACGGCGTCGAAGCCGTTGCTGAGTACATCAAGTCCGGCAAGAAGCCGGAGAGCAAGGACACCGGCGAGAAGCTTGTCACCGACAAGCCGGTTCCGGGCGTTCCCTCGATCACGTCCGACGAAGCCCTGAAGATCTGCTGGGGTTGATTTCCCCCCGCGTTCGGAGCTTAATCCGCTGAAATAAAAAGGATCCGCCGCCGTCATGCCTGCGGCGGATTCAAAAAACGAGGACGACCGGAGACGAACGAGGAAGCGATGAGCGAAGCGACTGGCCGTCCCGCGCCCCAGGAGTTCGAGAGGGTTCTAACCGCCGCGGCGACGACGGTCGCCTCATTCGAGGAAGAACATCTCACCGTTCTCCAGCGAACGCAGCGTTTCCTCCACGCGTACCCGACTGTTGTGCCGTTCGTCGTGCTTCTGCTCGGCGTGCTGTTGGGGATTGTCGTCAATCCCTCACGCTTCACCGCCGCCAGCAATCTCTCGACCATACTCACCCAGGTGATGGTCATCGGCATTGTCGGCGTCGGCCAGACCCTCGTGATCCTTACGGCGGGCATCGATCTTTCGATCGGCGTCATCATGGTGATTTCCTCGGTGGTCATGGGGCGGCTCGCCGTGTACGACGGCGTTCCGACCATTATCGCTTTCCCGCTCGGGATCATCGTCGGCGCAGCGTTCGGCTACCTCAATGGCATCTTGGTCACGCGCCTCAAGATGCCGCCGTTCATCGTCACGCTGGGAACGCTCAGCATCATCGGCGCGCTCAACACCTTCTACTCGCAGAGCGAAACGATCGGGATGCAGGACATCCAGGACAAGGCCTGGTTCCTGCAGATCATGGGTAACCAGGTGGAGATCGGCTCCGCGCGGATCATGTGGGGCACCTTCCTGTTGCTGATTGTCGCCGCCGTCGTCTGGTACGTCCTCAACCGCACCGCCTACGGCCGCCACATCTACGCCACGGGCGACGACCCGGAGGCCGCTCGGCTTGCGGGCATCAATACGGATCGCATTTTGCTTAGCGTATACGTGTTCGCGGGCCTTATCGCGGCGATCGCCGGCTGGGCGCTGATCGGCCGTGTCGGCGCCATCAGCCCGACGGCGGGTGAGAACGCCAATCTCGACAGCATCACCGCGGTGGTGATCGGCGGCACGTCGCTGTTCGGCGGCAGAGGGTCGATCATCGGCACGCTGGTCGGCGCGCTGATCGTCGGCGTCTTCCGCTCAGCCGTTTCGCTCGCCGGACTCGACGTGCTTTGGCAGGAGTTCGCCATCGGCGTCCTGATCATCGTCGCGGTCGCTCTCGACCAGTGGATCCGGAGGGTGTCGAAATGAGCGTCGAACCAGTCCTCACGGGCCGCAGCCTCGTCAAGCGATACGGGCGCGTCACCGCGCTCGATCACGCCGAGTTCGACCTTTTCCCGGGCGAGATCCTCGCCGTCATCGGGGACAACGGAGCTGGCAAGTCGACGCTGATCAAGGCCCTCTGCGGCGCGGTCATTCCCGACTCGGCGAGATTCGGCTTGGCGGAGACGTCGTTCACTTCACCTCGCCGATCGCCGCGCGCGAAGCTGGCATTGAGACCGTGTATCAGACGCTGGCTCTTTCGCCGGCGCTGTCGATCGCCGACAACATGTTCCTCGGCCGGGAGCCGCGGGCGCCTGAAATCATGGGACAGTGGTTCCGAGCGACCGATCGGGCTCGCATGGCGAAATTCGCGCGGGAGAAACTGAACGAACTTGGCCTGATGACGATCCAGAACATCCATCAGCCGGTCGAAACTTTGTCGGGGGGGCAGCGCCAGGGCGTGGCGGTGGCGCGCGCCGCGGCTTTCGCCAAGCGCGTCGTGATCATGGACGAGCCGACAGCCGCGCTCGGCGTCAAGGAATCGCGTCGCGTGCTCGAACTCATTCTTGACGTGAAGAAGCGTGGGCTGCCGATCATTCTGATCTCCCACAACATGCCCCATGTGTTCGAAGTCGCCGACCGTATTCACATCCACCGCCTGGGCCGCCGCTTGACCGTCGTGGACCCAAAGCAGGTGACCATGTCGGACGCGGTTGCGATGATGACCGGCGCTTTGGCCCCGCCTGTCGAAGCAGAGGCCGCCTGACGCCCGTTTCGTCGCGAAATGGGCGTCAGCCCCTCTCACGACGCCGGTCACGAAACAGCGATTTGCCTAAACGGGCCGGGCGCGGTTGAATAGGGCATTCTTCAGGCCGCGCGACCAGCGCGGCGCCTCCCAAATAAGGACAGTCGTTTCATGCGCTATCGACCGCTTGGCCGCACGGGCCAATATGTCTCGGAAATCTGTCTTGGAGCGATGACCTTTCACGGTGGCAGCGCCGGCGCAATGTGGCGCAATATCGGAACGCTCGATCAGGCCGCCTCGACCAAGCTCGTCGGCCGCGCCCTCGAAGCCGGGGTCAATTTCATCGATACCGCCAACGTCTATTCCGAGGGCCAGTCGGAGGTTCAGGTCGGCCAAGCCTTGCGTGATCTCGGTGTCAAGCGCGAGGACGTCATCATCGCGACCAAGGTTCGGGGCCGCATGGGGCCGGGCCGAATGCAGTGGGCCTGTCGCGCGGCCACATCATGGACCAGATCGCGGGTTCGCTGAAACGGCTCGGCCTCGATCATGTGGATCTCTATCAGATCCACGGATTCGACCCCGTGACGCCCCTTGAGGAGACCCTTCGCGCGCTCGACGATTGCGTGAGCCGCGGTCTCGTCAACACGATCGGCTGCTCGAACCTCGCCGCCTGGCAGATCATGAAAGCGCTCGGCATTTCGGA
>CAVWBA010000016.1:0-394751 GCA_963753135.1 uncultured Alphaproteobacteria bacterium
CTTGCCCTCGAGCGCCATGATCAGGGCGACCGCGCCGTAATAGGCTTCCTGGTAGGGGAGCCAAGCGTAAGTGAACTGCCACTTGCCCTCCTTCACCTTGTCGACGCCGAGCTTGGTCGCGCCACCGGAGAAGATCATGACATCTTGCCTGGTGTCTTGCCAGCGGCGATGACCGCCTGCTCGACGCCGCGGCTCGTCGTCCCAGGGCGAGACGACCATCGTGATGTCGGGATGCGCGAGCAGCGCGTCCTGGATCTTCTTGAGGGCCATGCGCGGATCAAAGTTGCCGGGCTCGTCGACGACGATCTTGACGTTGGGATATTTCTCCTGGGCCTTCTTGATCGCGCCTTCCCAGTAGCCGAACAGATCCGAGCCTACGAAGCCGCCGACCGCCGCGACCTTGCACTCGCCTTTGCACTGGGCGAAGGCGTGATCCATGTAGTCATAAAAATGCGCCGGGCCTTGCATCGTGAAAGTCGCGGCGAGGCCAGGCGGTAGTCGGGATCGCCGCACATCGCGATGTCGATCGAGACGACCGGCTTCTCCGTCGGCTTCAGGAGGCGCTTGTAGATGCCGCAGCCGGGTGCGGACGCCGTGGGCCCGTAAAGGTAGCCGTCGAAACCTTCCGTGACCGCGTCCTGCACGACCTTGGCCTGAGTCGCCGATTAAAGGCCGCATCGAAGATCTTGAAGGTGAAGCCATACTTCTCCGCGGCGGCTTTCAGGCCCGCGAGCCGCGCGAGGCAGTAGGCATTGTCCACGCATTCTGTGAGGTAGCCGATGCGATATGGCTTGGACGGCTTTACGCCCGCCTTGTCAAAATCCACAACCGCCTTGGCGGCGGGTGAGATCGATGAGGCGTCCTCGGCGAACGCTGTCGGAACAACGCCGATCAATAACGCAGATGCGCACGCTACGGCGAAGCGTCTGACGCGACCGACCTGCTTCGAAACGTTCATTTGCTTGCTCCCAGCTCCCAGCCCGCCAAACATCCGGGCCCGCGGCATAGCCGAAAGGGTCGATGCGGCGCTGCGAGGCGCTCTTGCAAGCGTCGTGCCTAGCGCAATTCAGAAGGCGCTCGACCGGAAGGGCGGCAAAGGTGATAGCGGCCGCCTTGGCGCCGGCCGAGACCGGGTCCTTTGCTTTGGCGCTCTCCGATAGGGTTTTGGCCAGCAGGCTCGCGTTGGCCAGTGGAACTCGAGCGCGGCCGCGGCACGCCGCCGGGCGTCGAGGTTAGGTGGGCGGCCCGCAATGTCGCAACACAACTGCAGCTGTGTTGCAGCAAGGAGAGGCTCGGCGGCCACCGCGAAATGCAAATCGCACAGAGTAGCGGCGCCGGCGTTGAGGCGAAGCAGTTTACTCGAGGCGGCGACGCTTTGAAGGGCCAGGCGGGAAAGCAAGGCCCCGGCCCCAGGTGGTCGCGGGCGCAAACAGGCGTCCGGCAGAGCGAGGCTAGCCCCAGCGAAGAAGAGGTGATCGCTCTGCTGTGCGCCCGCGCCCAGGCCGCAAAGGCTAGCGTCTCTGAGCCATTCGCCGAGGTCGGCGAGTGGGTCGGGAACGAGGGCCAGATCGGCGCGAATCATGTGGACGTGGTGACTAGTGTGCGGCGCTTTGTCACGTTTTGTGCCGAGGAATTCGCCACGGTGGTCGCGGATTAGAAATGTCCGTAAGATTGTATTATCTGACTCCGGCCGCAATTCCGGCCATAGTACGAATGAAGACAAATCAACTATTGAGATCCGCAGTGAACGGCGCTGCTTCACTAGTAGTGAGGGGGCCTTGCCTGGGCGACATCGGCAGCCACGAGACGGTGGATTTGGGCCAGTTGTCAGCTAGAAGCCGATCCGCCGCCGGCCTGAGGCTGGTTTGGCTTGGGCTTCGTATTCAAGCCATTGCGCCAAAATCTTTAAATCGCGCTCGGCGAGCGCGCTCGCTTTCCTTGCGACCGTCGCGAAATCGGTTGGGGTCAAGCCGTCGAGCTTGAGCGCGAACTCAGGCGGATCGGCGCCAAACGCGGCCCGGAACGCCTTAGCGATTTGATCTGGGATCATCGCAAGGAAGCGCACCTTGAATAGAAACCGACGCGCCGCGGCCGCGTCGAAAAGTTCAAGTGCATTGGTGGTGCAGGCGAAGGGGTAGGGATGCCGTTCCATCTGCATCAGCATCTCGTTGACCTGCGTGATCTCCCAAGAATGCTGGGCCGCCAATCGATCGCGCAGGAGCGAGTCGGCTTCGTCGATGATGAAAAAAGCACGGATATCTGCCGCCTCTTCGAACGCCGCGGCGATCCTCTTTTCCGACTCGCCAAGCGACATGGAGCTGAGATCAGAGTACCGCTTCTCGAGGACATCGAGATCAGGCGCTCGGCGAGATGGCGAGCGTAGGCCGACTTTCCCGCACCTGGAGGACCCGATAGGCAAAATGAGATGGCGCGTGCGGGCGACTTGGCGACTTGGTCCGCGAGCCGAGCTAAGTCGACATCGGCCGAGCTCAGCATTGGGTCAAATCGGATCGGCGCTGACTCCGCCGGGAAGTCTCGCCCACCCAAAGCTCTTAGTGCGCTGCCGAGAAATCGTGCGCGCATCGCTGGAGGAACCCCGGATATAAGCGGCGCACCGAATCGCGTTCTTGACGAGCGCAGTCGGGCTTGGAGTTCTTGCGAGTTCCAAGAGGACCGTTTCGTTGAGGCGAAGGTTTTCGCGCTTTGCGAGCTTTGCCACCATAGTCTTCCGGACTGAGAGGCTTGGTTTGGCGAAGCGCAGCGCGAGATTCATGCGCCGGATGATTGCCGGCCCTAATCTCTCAACATCATTGGTGATCCAAATCGTCGGGGCGGCGGCTCTCTCGATGAGCCGATTTATGAATACTTTGCTGCTTCGTCGATCAGAGGAGTTATCCTCATCAAGCTCAGCGAGGATGTCGTCCGCCTCATCGACCACAACGATCGTCTTTCGCGCGATGCGTCCGACGGCGTTTGCAATGAGAAGCGCCGCAATCCGTTCGCGTCGATTGGGCTCTGAGCTTTCTTCGCCCCTCTCTCTGCAAAACTGGACGGAGAGCCCGACACGGGGCGCCAAGCGTCTTCGCGAACTCCGTCTTGCCCGTTCCCGGCGGCCCCTAGAAGAGGAGGTTCACGCCGCGCGGCGCCGGGCCTCTGAGACACCCGGCGCCAGCGACAATCCGAGAAGCTAGGTCGCGGAGATCCCCGAGGTGCTCAAAGTCTTTCCAGGTCAGCGAGGCGTGGGCCGGTTCGCCGAGCAGGAGATTGCCAAGCTTGTTTGGGCCAAATCGGGGCAGGGAAAGAAAGCGATCAACAACAAGGGGCAAACTCGAGTTATTCTGCGCGTCTATCAAGCTCAATTCTGACGACTTGCCTCTGGCTGAGAGCTCGAGCCGCTCGGAATTCGTCTCAAGAAACGGCTCGAGCTCCAAACCGTCCGCGTGGAACCGATCATCGATGGCTTCGACAAGACGACGGACCTCCAGTACGCTAACCGCTCGCGCTAGAAGACCGAGGACCCGGCTCTGAGCGGCGTTGAGCGAACATGTCTGCGCAAGCCAATCGAGGCGCTTTTGAAGGGGAGAAGGGTGAGGTGCCGGCTCGCGAGCGATACGGACAACAGGCCCGGAAGGTTCGCTCATCCGCAACAAGCTTTGAAGCGCTTTGCGCAGGTCGGGATGCATTGGGATGCGCCGTCCACCACGCTTTTTGGCGATCGCGTCGTGGATCGCAAGACTGTCGGCGACCTTGCCTCGCGCGTCGAGAATCATTGACCACTCGAGTTGGGCGATCTCGCAGGCGCGCAGTCCCGCTTTGACTGACAAGAGGATCATCACTCGATCACGCGCGGGGAAGGGTGCGCTTGATGTTCTGCGCAACATCCGCCGCAACATCTGGGGCGTAACGACCTTTGCTTGTTTGCCGGGCATATTGAGAAACTCCGTGGGGGACGGCCGCCGAAGTCGGGAGCCGAGTTCGGGTAGGACGAGGTGAAAACGATCGCCCTCAATGGCAGCGCCGAACGATTTGGGCGATTGGGACTTGGACAGTTCCGGGCTGAGTGGCGAGATCCGATGAGGGAAGCCGCGCGTGGCTTCGGACGGTTCAGTATTCTTCCGCGAGCATCACCGTGAGGACACGCGTCGTGACAAGAGAATTGGCCGGATCAGGCGACATCAGCTCCATGTCGGAGTCGAAGTAATCAATCTTCCAAAGGCAGCGGACATCGCCCTCATCGATAAGACCGAAGTCGTGCTCGCCATTCGGGTCGTTGTCTTCGTCAAACTGATCGAACGCACGGACTTTGGTGAGAACCGAATGACGATGGTCGGCGGATAGGGATTTAAAGCCGGCGGTAACGACGACCGTCCCACCCACAAACGTGCGGCGGAAGGCATCATTGAGCGCGCGAATGCGATCGCGCGAGAGCGCGTTTTCCTCGGTCATCTTCAACCTCGAGAGAGTTTGCGAAACGGGAGAGCGCGCACGCTCGCCGATCGTTGATCCGAGGTTGCGGATCAGTCGTCGCTCGTGCTCAACGCGGTTGCTATCGGGGCTAGGGGATCGGCCTGCGGCGCCTACCGAGATCAATATACAACGTTATAATATTTCATATACACTAGTATGTCAAGTGGTTATCGTCGGTTAGCTGGCGCGTATCCGGCAAGCGCGTCGCCATCCCGGCGGAGAGCATATGCGTGCATGGCGACGGACCGAGCGCTATCCCCATCGTGGAGTCGATCCGCGCAATCACCGACGAACTGGGAATCCCCCTGGCGCCGGTATCTGTTTAACCGTCAGTTACCCCTCTGCGACGGCCGCCTCGCCATCTGCGATGGCCTCGTTCCGATTAACGACTGGGCCGCGTCGATCCGCGGGCCTAGGGTTGTCAACAGGCCGTGGAGCCGAGCCGGCACGCGGCTCTGGCGCGCTCGCACGTTGGACCTGCGGTCAGGGTTGAACGTACGTGATCGGGGAGGAAGTCTGGCGATTCTCGATGCGTGAATTGATCGAATTTCCTCGCCGCCAACCCCCCGGGCTCTACCATCTCGTGATCGGCGACGCCCTCGTGACCGCGGTGAATGACGGGACGTTCCAGGCCTCGTTCGATCTCATCGTCGGGATCGACCACTCCGAATGCGAGCGGCTGGAGAAGGCCGCTTTCCGGCCCGTTCCGCCAAAGATGACGATGAATGCGTTCCTGGTGCAGATGGCGGGCCGCCGCGTGCTGATCGACACTGGTTGCGGGGTCAGCATGGGGCCGACGCTTGGAATGCTCACCGACAATTTGCGCTCCATGGGTATCGAACCGGATGACATCGACACGGTCTTGATGACCCATCTTCATCCCGACCACGTGAACGGGCTCATCGATGAGCACGGGCAGGCCGTCTTTCCGAAGGCGGAGATCGTCGTGAACGAGGCGGAGCTGAATTTCTTCCGCGATCCGGATTCGCCCAGCCGCTCGCCGCCGGAGACATTGGAGTTCTTCGAGGGCGCGCGGCTCGCCACCGCGCCTTACGCCGATCGCATCCGCACAGTTCGCGACGGTCCAGTGCTTCCGGGCGTGACCGCGGTCACCCAGGCGGGACATACGCCGGGCCAAACGGCTTGGCTGATCGAATCGGGAAGCGATTCCCTCATGATCTGGGGCGATGTTGTGCATATGCCAAACTTGCAGATGGCCGCGCCCCAGGCCGGGACGGTGCTCGACATCGATCGCGGGCAGGCGATCGCGACGCGGAAGCGCGCTCTGGAAATGGCGGCGACGGACCAGATCCGCGTCGCCGGCACTCATTTCGACTTTCCCGCGATCGGCCATATCGAGCGCCGAGGAACTGGCTTCGGATTTGTGCCGGAGGTGTGGCGGGCGGTCGTCTGAGCAACGGGGGAAGCGCTCGGTTGCGATCGCTCTTGTCGGACGACGCGACCCAAAAACTGAACCAGGGAGGATGAGGCAATGGACTTCAATCGTAGACAAATCACCAAAGGCTTGGCGGCCGGATTGGCGACGAGCACAGCGCTCACTCAGCTTCCGCGAGCAGCCTTCGCGCAGAAGAAACTGCGCATCGCCATGGTCGTGAAGGTTCTGGGCATCAACTATTTTGATGTCGGCAGGGATGGCGGGCAGGAGGCCGCGAAGGAACTCGGCGACATCGAGCTCATCTACGCGGGCCCGACCGCGGCGACCGTCGAGCAGCAGATCGCTGTCATCGATACGCTGATCGCGCAACACGTGGACGTTCTGCTCATTTCCGCCAATGACGCGCACGCGCTGATCCCGACGACAAAGAAGGCGATGCAGCGAGGGATCACGGTCCTCTCCTTCAATTCAGGCATTGCTCCCGAGGGACGGGCGATGCAGGTGAATGCGCCGCACGACGATCTGGTCGGCGCCAACGATGTCCGCATGATCACCAAGACCATCGGCGGCGAGGGCGAGATCGCCATTCTCTCGGCCACTTCCCAAGCGACGAACCAGAATATCTGGATCGAGAAGATGAAGGAGGAGCTGAAAAAGCCCGAGTACGCCAAGGTGAAGCTGGTCGGGGTCGTTTATGGCGACGACGCCGCCGACAAGAGCTATCGCGAGGCTCAGGGGCTCATCAAGGGCCATCCGAATCTGAAGGGCATCATTTCGCCGACAGCGGTTGGCATCATCGGCGCCTGTCGCGCGGTGACGGACGCGGGTCTCATCGGCAAGATTTACGTGACCGGTCACGGGCTCCCTTCCGAGATGAAGCCGAATGTGCTCTCCGGCGTATGCCAGACGTTCCAGCTCTGGAATCCGGCGGATCTCGGCTATGCCGGCGTGATGTTCGCGAGCCTTATCGCGCGCGGCGAGCTGAAGCCCGAGGTGGGCAAGACGGTGAAGATCGGCCGCCTCGGCGATATGACGATCGAAGCGGAGAACAACACGTACTTGAAGAATCTGCTGGTCTTCGACAAGTCGAACATTGAAAAATACGCGGCGCAGTTCTGAGTTGATCGTAGCCCAACCCCTCTTTGACGCCGCAGCAGGAACGTCGGGCGCCCGAACGTCTTCGAGCGTGTGGCGCAAAAGGGAGGCTCGCCAATCGCCGCCGGATCGGTCCTTGGGAGTCGCGCGGCGCGACAGAGGCGTCGGTTTGCCGCCGTGACGCCTCCGTCGAACCTTGCCGAGGCGGCGCCTCGGATTCCGCCGGCCCGCGAACCGTGCTTTGCGCTCTCCGACATCAGCAAAAGCTTTCCAGGCGTACGAGCGCTAAGCGGCGTCAGCTTGGCTCTCTATCCCGGCGAGGTCGTTGCGCTCATTGGCGAGAACGGCGCGGGCAAGTCGACGCTGGTCAAGATCATGACCGGCATCCTGCAGCCATCGCAGGGCTCCATACTGCTTGATGGCCGCCCGGCGACACTGTCTTCCGCCCATGACGCTTTCGCGCAGGGAATCACGGCCATCCACCAGGAGACGGTCCTCTTTGACGATCTGACGGTGGCCGAGAATATTTATCTTGGCCATGCGCCGCGCAATCGTTGGGGTGGGATCGACTGGAGAGCGACGGCGCGCCAAGCGCGCGAAGCGCTCATGAAGATTGGCGTCCGCCATCTCGATGTCGACGCTCGGCTGCGCGATCTCGGAACAGCCAGCAAGCACCTCGTCGCGGTCGCTCGGGCGCTGTCGGTCGACGCGCGGGTCGTCATCATGGACGAGCCGACAGCGGCTCTCTCACTGAAGGAAGTCGACGAGCTTTTCGGCATCGTTGAATTGTTGAAGAGGGATGGCAAAGCCATTCTTTTCATCAGCCATAAGTTCGAGGAGATCGAGCGCATCGCTGATCGCTACGTGGTTTTCCGTGATGGCGAAATGGTCGGAGAGGGGTTTCTCAAGGAGACGAGTCGGAGCGACATTATCCGGATGATGGTCGGCCGTCCCATCGATCAGATTTTCCCCACGCGGCGTCACAAAATCGGGGCGCCAGTGCTGATCTGTTCCGGGCTGTCGCATCCCACCGAGTTCAGTGACATCAGCTTCGAGTTGCGGGAGGGCGAAATTCTGGGCTTCTACGGCCTCGTTGGCGCGGGCAGAAGCGAGGTCATGCAAGCGCTCGCTGGAATCACACGGCCAAGCCGCGGCGCGGTGACGTTCGCGGGAAAGGCCATCGCGCCTAGATCCAGCGCCGACGCAATCGACGCCGGGATCGTCTATGTGCCCGAGGATCGCGGAGGGCAGGGCGCCGCCATCAGCTTGCCGATCTTCCAGAACATCTCGCTTCCGTCACTCGAGCGGACGTCGAAGTTCGGCGTTCTACGCGTTGGCGAGGAGTTTGCTCTCGCGCGCGCCTATGCGCAGCGCCTCCAGTTGCGCGCCGTCTCGCTTGAGCAAGACGTTCGAGCGCTGTCAGGCGGGAATCAGCAAAAAGTGGTCATCGCCAAATGGCTCGCAACGAGACCTAAGGTGATTATCCTGGATGAGCCGACCAAGGGGATCGACATCGGCTCGAAAGCTGCTGTCCACGGCTTCATGGCCCAATTGGTCGAAGAGGGACTTTCCGTGATCATGGTCTCCTCGGAACTGCCGGAGATTCTGGGCATGTCCGATCGCGTTGTCGTCATGCGGCAGGGGCGGATTACCGCCGTCCACGACATTGAGGGTTTGACGGCCGAGACATTGGTGCGCGCCGCCGCGGGGCTGGCGACGTGAACCGACTGCTCAAGTCGCGCGAGATTTGGCTCATCCTCGCCAACGTTGCGCTCCTCCTTTTCATCGCGCTGCGCTTCCCCGGCTTCGTGAGGCCAGGCAATCTGGCTCAGGTGTTCAACGACACCTCGCTTCTCATCATGCTGGCGCTCGGCCAGATGGTTGTCCTGATCTCCCGATCGCTCGACCTGTCGATGGCCTCCAACCTGTGCTTCAGCGGCATGGCGGTCGCGATGCTGAACGCCGCCCATCCCCAAATCGACGTGAGCATTCTGATCCTGCTCGCGCTCGCCATCGGCCTTGCGCTCGGAGCGCTGAACGGCCTGCTCATCTGGCTCTGCGATGTGCCCCCAATTGTGGTCACGCTGGGGACGCTCTCGATCTTTCGTGGCGCGACTTACGTTCTGTCTGGCGGCGCCTGGGTCAACGCCGATCAGATGAGCCCGAGTTTCATCGGATTCCAAAGAACGGTCGTGTTGGGCTTGCCCATGTTGTCCTGGATCGCGATTGGCGCGATCGTCCTCTTCGCAATCGTGATGCGCTGGACGCCGTTCGGCCGCTCTGTTTACGCGATTGGAGTCAATCCGGTCGCTTCGGTCTACACGGGGATCGATGTCGGCCGCACGAAGTTCTTCGTCTTTTGCATCTCGGGGGCCGTCGCTGGACTCGTTGGGTACCTTTGGATTTCGCGCTACGTAATTGCCTCTGTTGAGGTTGCGAGCGGGTATGAACTCACCGTAATCGCCGCGTGTCTTGTTGGCGGAGTGTCGATCGCCGGCGGGGTTGGATCCGTGGCGGGCGCAGTGCTGGGGGCGCTGTTTCTCGGAATCATCGCCGATGCGCTTCCCGTGATCAATATTTCTCCATTCTGGCAAATGGCGATTTCGGGCGTCGCGATCATCATTGCAGTTGCGCTCAACTTGCGCGGCGAGCGGCGACCGGGGCGGATCATTCTCAAGCCCACCGAGGCGGCATGAGCGGGACGACCGTCGAGCGGCGCCTTGTTCCGGACCGTCTCGATCAACCTCTGTGGCGCAGGTTCATGCGCTGGGAGACGCTGCTCGCGGCGATCGCTATCGCCATATTCGCGCTTAACAGCGTCGCCTCTCCATATTTTCTCGACCCTTTGGCGCTCTCTGATCTCACTTTCACCTTCACCGAGAAGGGCCTCATCGCGCTCCCCATGGCGCTTCTCATCATCTCAGGTGAATTCGACCTCTCCGTCGCCGCGATCATGGCGTTGGCTTCTACGCTCATGGGTATGGCGGCCGAGGCCGGCGCCGCGACCCCCTTGCTTGTCATCGTCGGCGTTCTCATCGGGCTCATCTGCGGGGCCGGAAACGGCCTGCTTGTGGCCTACTTTCGGCTGCCGTCCATTGTGGGCACGATCGGCACGATGAGCCTGTTCCGCGGCATCGCCTTCATCATTCTCGGCGACCAGGCTTATGGAAAATATCCGGCTGGTCTGGCGTATTTCGGACAAGGCTACGTCTGGAGCGTCATATCCTTCGAACTCGCGCTCTTTGTTCTCGCGGCGATCGTCTACGGTTTCGTGCTGCATGGCACGAGCTTTGGCCGAAGAATCTTCGTCATCGGCGCGAATGCGGAGGTCGCTCGTTATTCGGGCGTTCGGGTCGAACGGATCAAGTTCCATCTCTTTTGCTTGACGGGTCTCATGTCGGGAATCGCGGCGGTGCTGATCACATCGCGCCTCGGTTCGACGCGGCCATCGATCGCGCAGGGTTACGAACTCGACGTCATCACCATGGTGGTGTTGGGCGGCGTCAGCATCCAAGGCGGGGCAGGCTCCATTCCGGGCGTCGTACTGGCCGCTTGCATTATGGGATTGGTGACCTTCGGCCTCGGTCTCCTCAATGTACCCAGCGTCGTCATGTCGATTGTCGTTGGAAGTTTGCTAATCGCAGTCATCGCCTTGCCGCTTATCTGGCGAAAAATGCTGCTCAACCGATTGAGCTGACTGACGGCCCCGCATGTCGGGAATGCTGCGCGGGTTCAAAATCGAAAATTTCATCCTGTTGGGCGCTCTCTTCGGCCTCCGCCGGTTCGTATTGGCACACACGACCTGCAAACAAATGCGCTCCGCGACCGCCACGATCCAGCAAGTATGAAAGTTCAGTTTGGCAAACTGAGACACTACCCTGCAGTTCCTATCCTTGACTCCCTCGCTCTTTCGGTCCAAAACAAGAACAAAATACGAACTTATAGGACGCGGACCGAATGTCGCCAAGCGGCAGAGCGGAGGGGATGGCGCGTCTCAAGCGCGTCATCGCTGAGATCGAGGCGGAAGCCGGCCCGGCGGGCGATCGGCTCGCTCGGCGCTTGCCCCTCGCGCGCGCGTTCGATTCCGCCCTTGGCGGCGGGCTTGCGGATGACGCCCTGCATGAGATTGCGCCGGCTCGGCCAACAGACGGGGCGGCGGCGATGGGCTTTGCGCTGGCGCTCGCCGGACGGTTCTTGAGTGGGCGGCCAGCCTCGGCCCTCATCGTCAGCGAAGGCTTCGCCGATCAGGAGTCGGGCGCGCTCTATGGGCCGGGGCTCGTCGCGCATGGGCTTGAGCTAAGCCGCCTCGTATTCGTGCGCGCGCCTGATGCGGCCTTGGCCCTTTGGGCGATCGAGGAGGCGCTCAAATGCGGCGCGCCGGCTGCGGTCATCGGCGAGATCTGGAGTCTCAAGGGCTATAGCCTCGCCGCCTCGCGGCGCCTGCTTCTAGCCGCACGAAAAGGCAGAACGCCCGCGCTCCTGATCTTGGCCAGCGCCTATGGCCAGGCGGAGCGCATCTCCAGCGCCGCCGAGACGCGCTTTGAGATCGCGGCCGCCCCGAGCGCTCCAACGCCGGCGGCGGCTGGCCCTGACCTGCCCGGACCCTTCGCCTGCGGGGCGCGGCTCATCAAGGCGCGTTTCGCGCGCGCGGGGCCAGAGCGGCCTTTCCAGGCTTTCGACAGGGAGCGCGTCATTCGTCTCGAATGGCAAAGCCAGGACCTGACTTTCAAAGACCTGACTTTCAAGGATATGGGCGTTGACGACCAGGCGATTTCTCTCCCTCTGGCTGCCGCGTCTGGCGACCGACCGCGCGCGCCGGCTAGGCCACGTTGACAAGGCGGCGCCGCTCGTCGCGGTCGCCAGAATCGACAATGCGCAGAGGCTCGTCTGCGTCGACGCTCAAGCCTCGCGGCTCGGCTTGAGCCTAGGCCTTTCGCTCCCCGACGCGCGCGCCCGCTTTCCGGGTCTCATCGCGGTCGAGGCTGAGCCTGCGGAAGAAGCGCGGCTCATCGAGCGCCTCTGCGATTGGTGCTCCCGCTTTACCCCGCTCGCCGCGCTCGATGGGCGCGACGGGCTGATGCTCGATATTTCCGGAATCTCCCATCTGTTCGAGGGCGAAGCGGCGCTGATCGAGGATTGTCGCGCGCGGCTCTCCGCGCAGGGCATCACGGTCCTCATCGGCGCCGCCGGCAATCCGCGCGCGGCTTCGGCGCTGGCGCGGTTTTCGCGGGTGAAGACCGCGCCTGAGCCCATGAGCGACAAGGCCTTCGCCAAGCTCTTTTATGATCTGCCGCTCGCTGCGCTTGGCCTCGACGAGACAACCGTCGCCGACATGGCGCGGGCGGGCTTGAGACGCATCGGCGACATTGCGCTGAGGCCGCGCGCGCCGATCACGGCGCGGTTCGGCCCTGTTCCGATGGCCAGGCTCGACGCGCTCAAGGGCCTTGAGCGCTCGTCGATTGCGCCGCGCTTCAGGCCGCCGGATTTCTGCGCCGAGCGGCGGTTCGCCTCTCCCATCCAGACGATCGAGGCGATCGAGGTTCAATTGCGCAAGCTCGCCGACGATCTGGTCGTGCTTCTGGAGCGGCAGGCCAAGGGCGCGCGGCGGATCGAACTCAGCCTTTATCGCGTCGATGGCGCGGTGCGCCGCATCCTTTTCGGCGCCTCCCGGCCGCTCAACGAAGCGCGCGCGATCGTGCGGCTCATCGCAGAGCGGCTGGCGAGTCCGGACGAAGACGAAATTGACGCTGGCTTCGGCGTCGACCTCATGCGCCTCGCCTGTCTTAAGGCCGAGCCGCTCGCGCCTTCCGAGGCCGAGCTTGAGCGCGCGCACGAGGCCGAGCGCGCTCGCTCGCTCGCCGAGCTTCTCGATCGGCTCTCCGCCCGCCTCGGCGCCCGCGCGGTGACGCGGCGCGAGCTTATCGATGCGCATCTGCCCGAGCAGGCCGAGGCGGCGGCGCCGGCGACGCTTGGGCAGGCGCGGAGATCGGTTCAGCGCGTTTCCTTCCCCCATAGCCCGTCCAATGGACGGGCTATGGAAAGGCCGCAGACTCTTGGGCAGATGCGAGCGCGCAGGGAAAGCCGTCATTGCGAGGAGCTCAGCGACGAAGCAATCCAGGAGTCGGGAGCGCTGGCCCCTGGATTGCTTCGCTTCGCTCGCAATGACGAAACAAACAGCGCCCCCGCGCGGCCGTTGCGCCTCTTCGCTCGCCCGGAGCCGATCGAGGCCCTGGCCGAAGTGCCCGATGGCCCTCCTTTGCGCTTCCGCTGGCGGCGCGTCCTGCATGACGTCACGGCCATTGAGGGGCCCGAGCGCATCGCCGCGCCCTGGTGGCGACAGGCGGGAGCGCCCACGCGCGACTATTTCCGCGCCGAGGATTCCGAAGGCCGACGCTTCTGGCTCTATCGGGAGGGCCTATGGGGCCGCGAGACGGCGCAGCCAAAATGGTTTGTGCATGGCCTATTCGGGTGAGCAGCCCACGACCGAAAGCGCTCTTGACGCGCCGCCGCCGGGGGACAACATGTCGCCCCGGGCCTTAGCGGCAAAATTGAGCGAGTCGAATTGCAGTCCGGCAGGGCCATTCTGAACGTCCGCCATCTGACGACCTACCGCTACAAGCGGCCGGTCGAGTTTGGCGACCACCGCATGATGTTGCGCCCGCGCGACGGGCACGATCAGCGGCTTCTGTCGTCGGAGCTCGAGATCGAGCCCGAACCGAGGAAACTGCGCTGGCTCTACGACACATTCGACAATTGCGTCGCCGTCGCGTCGTTTTCCGGCTCCTGGACGTCGCTCCGGGTCGAGAACCGCTTCACCGTGGAGAGGATCGAGGACGACCAGCCCGGCGGCGAGATCGACCAGCGGGCGCAGTTCTTTCCCTTTTCCTACGCGCCTGAGGAATTGCCTGACATCGCGCGCGCGATGGAGCGTCTCTATAGCGATCCTGCCGGCGACCTCGACCGCTGGGTGCGCCAGTTCCTGACGCCGGGAGCGACCATCCTGACCAGTCATCTCTTGATGACGATGACTTACGCGATCAAGGAAGCGTTCTCCTACGAGCGGCGCGAGGCGCCCGGAGTCCAGACGCCGCTGCAAACCTTGGAGCGGCGTCGCGGCTCTTGCCGCGACTTCGCGGTCCTGATGATCGAAGCCGCCCGGGCGCTTGGCGTCGCCGCGCGTTTCGTCTCCGGCTATATCTATGTTCCGCGCGGCGACGACGAGCCGGTCCGGCTGGGCGGCGGAGCGACTCACGCCTGGTGCCAGATCTATCTGCCGGGCGCCGGATGGGTCGAATTCGACCCGACCAATGGGCTCGTCGGCAGCATGGACCTGATCCGGGTCGCGGTCGCGCGCAATCCGTCGCAGGCCGCGCCCTTGACGGGCGCCTTTTATGGCGCTCCCGGTGACGAATTGGGCATGGAGGTCACCGTCGAGGTGACGCAGCCCAAACAGGCCGAACGCGTCATCCTCGCCGGCGCCTGAACCTTCGCCGAGCGCTTTTCGGCGTCTCTGCCAGCAGCCGCCACGTTACTGACGTAACGCAACATCCAATTCCTGAAATTCTCCGGTAGCCAGACGCGCTCAGGGTGCTGATCGTTCGCTCGGCTTCGCCGATCGGCGTTCGTCCGGTTCTGAACCAAGCCGTCATTATCGGCGCAGGGAGATGAGCGTGAAAAAGCAAGCCCTCACAATGACCGAGATTGAGACATTGGCGCCGGCGACTTTGGCCGAGTTCGACGAGCGGCAACCATTTTCTGAGGACAGCGGAGCCGACCTTTCGAGGCCGAAAACCCGCCAGGGTATGACGCTGCGCTGGCTTATCGAGGGCTTGGCCTTCGCCGGCGGCGCCATGGCCGGGGTCTATGTCGGCGTCTGGCTCGACCCGCTGAACTTCGACCCCAACTCGGAAGATACGGAGCCGAAGGAATGGCCGGATCCCGATCTCACGGCGCCGCCGCCTTGACCGCGACGATGAAGAGCCGCGGATAGGCGAACAAGGTGCGGCCGTCGGACTGAATGGGATAAGCGTCCTTGAGGCCGGCGCGGTAGCGGGCGAGGAATTCGCATCGCTCCTCGTCGCCGAGCCGCTCCAGGAACGGCTGCAGGGTCGAGCCGGCGAACCAGTCAGCGATGCTGTGGGGCCCGTCGAGCGGGTGAACGTAGGTCGTCATCCAGATGTCGATTTGCGAAGCCGCCGGCCTCAGCCAATCGTAATAACTCTCGAAGTCGGCGATGAGCGGCTGCGTCTTGGCGATCGGCACCAGGCGCGTCGACCAGGGCCCTTCGGCGGCGACCATGCGCATGAGCGCATGCGACGATTCGCGCGCAATGTTCGGCATCTGCGCCGCCAGCGCGCCGCCAGGCGTAAGATACGACATCAAGCGCGGAAACAGCCGGTCATGATCGGGCAGGAACTGCAGCGCGGCGTTGGCGAAGATGAGATCCGACTTATCCTCTGGCGCCCAACCCGCAATGTCCTGCTTGACGAATTTCGCCTGTGGCGCGCGCACGCGGGCATGCGCAAGCATGGCATCGGAGGTGTCGAGGCCGACAATTCGCGCGTCGGGAAAACGGCGCAGCAGCAGTTCCGCGCTATTGCCGGGCCCACAGCCCAGATCGTAGGCGAGGCTTGCCATCTCGAGCGGAATCCGCGCCAAGAGATCGCGCGCCGCGCGCATCCGCTCGGCCTCGAATTTCGAGTAGAGGGTCGGGTTCCAGTCGGTCATCAGGATTGAGTCTTCGAAGCGCCTCGAGACGGCGCTCCGTCCTCGCGCAATATCAAGGCTGAAAGCGGGCCGCTTCTACCCGAGCGGCACGAACCTGTTGATGGTGATGAGCAGCGCAAGCAGCGCGAGACCGGCGCCTAAGCTCCAGTCGATCAGTTTTTTCTCGGCCCGGACGGGCAGGGTTGCTTCAGACATTTTCGAAGCCTTTCGACCCAATACCGAGAGCGGCTGGGTGATTATTTGATTCAATCTATAGACTTTTGGGAAAAAATCAATCTGAGTCACGAACTAAGTTCGGGTCTCCTCTTCTATATCGTCGCAGTCGTGTATTTACCCCATGGCGTGCAGCCACAGGCTCGTCGCTCGCCGCGATCCGGTCCGGCCGGCGACCGGACATCGTTGCCAAAGATCTAACCGAGACTCGGATTATTCTCACCCTCTACTTTACCATCTTCCTCAATCAATTGGATATTCTCTTTCCTTACACTCCAAGCGGAACAGGTCGGTCCGTTCCACGTTGAATGACGGGCCAAGGCTGGTTTGGTTGAGGAGACCCGTGATGTTTGGCCGGGTGTTCGCCGCTCAAAGGTTTTCCTGGCTGTTCAGCCGCGAACGTTCCGAAGGCGCGGGCGTGGTCGCCTGCGCTGCTGCGGCGCCGCTCGTCCTGCTCGCCCTGGCGGTCGCCGCCGACTATGCAACGGTCTCCCATTTCAGGAGCCGCGTTCAACTGGCCGCGGACACCGCGTCAGTCGCCACGGCGGAGGCGATCGCGCGGCAGCCGGACGTCGCAAACGACAGCGATGCCCGCGGAGCTCAAATTGCTGATTTCGTCTTCCTAAGCCATGCCCCGCGCGGCGCCGGGGCGCCCACAGTCGCCGTGAAGAGCCGCGCCGCGGCCGTCACGGCGACTGTTGGATATGCAGGCGTCGCGCCGAGCAATTTTGGCTCCGCTCTTGGCTATGACGGGGTCAGCGTCGACGCTTCGTCGACTTCGCTCGCGCGCGTCGCCGATTTGCGATCGACGGTTGCTCGCTGAATCCTTGCGCTTTTTGGCTTGGCGTTAACGCGAGTCGTCGTACACCTTGGCTGCTTGGCGCCCCGCCCGCCAAGGCAGGGAGGTCGCATGTATGTCGATCCGACCAAAGAGGCGTTCGCCGCCTTTCGCGCCGACGACCGACCGGGTCCAATCCATATGCTCAATCTGGTCAAGTTGCGCGCCCAGGCGGCCTATCCGGACGGCCGAAAGGCGACCGGGGCCGAGGCCTATGCCGCTTACGGGCGCGAGAGCGAGCCGGTTTTCTCCCGCCTCGGGGGCTCGATCATTTGGCGTGGACGGTTCGAGCAGACGCTGATCGGACCGCCGCAGGAGCGCTGGGATCTCTGCTTCATCGCTCAATATCCAACCGTCGCCGCCTTCGTCGCCATGATCCGCGACCCCGCCTACCGCGAAGCGGTCAAGCACCGGCAGGCGGCGGTGGAGGATTCGCGGCTCGTGCGCCTCGCGCCGGGCGTGGCCGGGGCTGGCTTCGGCTGAACCCCCGCCGGCATGAAAGCCACAGAAACGGATTGCCTCTTGCCGCTGGCCCGGGCCTCCGCTAGACCCGCCCCATGACCAAGCCAGTGCCATGGATTTTGGGCATTATCGGCGTCGTGTTCATCGGCGTCGCGCTGGTCTATTGGCTCACGCCCGCCGGCGGTCTTCCTCCCTTCCTGCCGGGGTTCGATGCCGGCTCCGATCACTTTCACATCACCCACGCGCTTGGCTCGCTGATCATCGCGCTTGCCCTGTTCGCGATCGCCATCATCTGGTTTCAGCTTATCTCGGACGATTAGCTGAGGCCGACGGCGTGAGCGCTCGTTCGCCTGGCGCCCATCGGAGAGGCCGCCTAGACCTACGCTTCCGGTTGTCGCCAAACCGTCATGAACGGTGCTTACTGGTGTTGTGCGACACACGAGACGCTGGAACGGTGCGCGCATGGACATGAAAGTCAGCCAGGACGACGGTGAAATCGCTCACGTCGTGCTCGACGGCCGCTTCGACATTCAGGGAGCGCAAGAGGTCGATTCCCGGTTTGACGAACTGGCGAAGAGCAGCAAGGCCATGGTTGTCGACCTCGCCAAGGTTTCGTTCCTCGCTTCGCTCGGCATACGCACGCTGATGCTGAGCGCCAAGACGCTTATTCGCAGCGGCGGCGAAATGGCGGTCTGCGGCGCCAATGAGAGCGTCGAGAAGGTCCTGCGGACAACCGGCTTCAACGAAGTCGCCGGGATTTACCCCGACTACGAATCCGCCGTCCGTACCTTACGGGAAAGGCTCGGCGCCTTTTCG
Source organism: uncultured Alphaproteobacteria bacterium (assembly GCA_963753135.1). Taxonomy (GTDB): domain Bacteria; phylum Pseudomonadota; class Alphaproteobacteria; order Rhizobiales; family Beijerinckiaceae; genus Roseiarcus. Next base: position 18,015 of record CAVWBA010000016.1, read on the forward strand.
ACCAAGAAAGCATGAGCAAGCCGCCGTCGCGAACCTGCTCGCGCGACTTTCCCGGCACGGTCGAGGCCGCCTCGGAGGCCGAGATCTGGGTTGCGCGCCAGGCGAGCGCGCTGGGTCTCGGCCAGGAGGCGGAGTTCGCAATCGGTCTCTGCCTCGAGGAGGTGTTCCTCAACGCGGTCAAACACGGCCACGCCAATCGCGCCACCATCTCCATGTGCGCTGAGCCCGACGGGGTCACCGTCGAGTTCGCCGACGACGGCGCGCCCTTCGATCCGACTCTCGCCCCGGCCAAGCGGATCAGCGGCCCGACGCAGGATTTCGACATCGGCGGCTACGGCACTGGGCTCATGCAGAAATTTTCCCGGCGCATGAGCTACAGCCGCTTTGAAGGCATGAACCGCCTCGTGCTAGAATTCGACGCCCGACGCAACGCCGGTCCGGATTCGTTGAGCGCGCCATGATGACATGAAAGATTCTCCGGAGCTGCGCGCCGCCATTCGGGCGGCGAGCGCCTTCCGTCAGCTCTCCGACAAAAACCTCGCGATACTAATCGAAGCGGCCGAACTCGAGACTTTCGATCCTGACGCTGCCCTCATGGTGCAAGGCGATCCCAGCGATTTCGCCATGCTGATCCTTGAGGGAGAGGTGACGGTCAGCGCCGACAGCGCTCGCGGCGCCATTCCCATTTCGACTCTTCACGCTCCCTCGCTGGTCGGCGAACTGGGAGCGCTCGCCCAATTGCCGCGCAGCGCCACGGCGCGCGCCTGCACGCCTGTCACTGCTCTGCGCTTCGGACGCGAGACGCTGGTCGAGGTCGCGCAGGCGACGCCGTCCTTGCTCATCGACGTGATCGGCCGCATGGGCGACCGCATGCGCAAGTTCAACGGCGCGATCAGCCTCTACACGGAGGCGCTCGACGCGCTTGAGCATCACAAGCTCGATCCCGCGCTGCTCGAGGAGTTGCGCAATCCGATTCCCGATCTCGCGGATTTCGGCCGGACCTTCGGCCGCATGGCCGAGCAGATCATTCTGCGCCGTCAGCGCGACGACGAGATGGCGAGCGCGGCCGTCATTCAGCGCGCGCTCCTGCCCCGGGTGAAGGAGTTCGCCGATGAATCCGCCCTTGACGTGTGGGCGGCCATGACTCCGGCGCGCGACGTCGGCGGCGATTTCTTCGATCTCGTGCCGCTCGCCGACGGGCGCGTCGCTCTCGGCATCGGCGACGTCTGCGGCAAAGGCGTCCCTGCGGCTTTGTTCATGGGCATCACCAAGACCCTCATCCGCATCAACCTGCGCGAAAACCCCGACCTCAAGGGAGCGATCATCAAGGCGAACGCCTTTCTCGCCGACAACAATGCGGGGCAATTGTTCGCGACCGCTTTATACGCCGCCTACGATCCGCGCTCGGGCGCGCTCGAATATTGCAACTGCGGCCATCTTCCCGGGCTCATCCGCAAGCCCGGCGGCGCCGTCGAGATGCTGCCGGTCGGCGGCTTGCCGGTCGGCCTGTTTGAGCCCATGAAAGTGACGGTGCACAACGCCCAACTCCGGCCGGGCGACCTTTTCTTCCTCTACACCGACGGCGTCACCGAAGCCGAGGACCCGGGCGCGGTCCAGTTCGGCGAGGAGCGGCTTGCCGATCTCTTGGCAAAAAAGGGCCATGGCGCGCGCGCGTCCCAGTGGATTGCCCGCGTCGAGGCGGCGGTGGGGGAGTTTGCCCGCGGACGGTCCCAGCTGGACGACATCACCTGTCTCGCTCTGAGGCGGTGAGGCGCGCTGTCCCCTGACGGCTTTCCATGATCTGAAGGAAGAAATCATGCGCGCAGTTGGACTCTTCGCTCACGGCGGTCCTGAAGTTCTTCAGGTCGTCGAATTGCCCGAGGTTCACGCCGGCCCGGGGCAGGTGCGGCTCCGCGTCCATGCAGCGACGGTCAACCCGACCGACGTCGGCGTCCGCAACGGCTCGCGCGCCGAACAGCAGAAGGCCGATACGCCGCCCTACGTGCCGGGCATGGAGGCGGCGGGGATCATCGACGAGGTTGGCAGCGGCGTTTCCGACAGGCTCAAGCTCGGCGACGCCGTGATGGCGATCGTGGTCCCGAAAGGCAGCCATGGCGCCTATCGCGAGCAAATCGTGCTCGACGCCCGATCGGTGGTGCGCGCGCCTGCCGGAAAGACCCACGTCGAGGCCGCGACCTTGCCGATGAACGGACTGACGGCGCGCCTGTCGCTTGATCTGCTCAAGCTGTCTCCCGGAGAGGTCATCGCCGTGACCGGCGCGGCGGGCGCCTATGGTGGCTACGTCATCCAGCTCGCCAAGACCGAGGGGCTTACGGTCATTGCCGACGCGTCCGAGAAAGACGAAAAGCGGGTCGCGTCGCTCGGCGCCGACATCGTCGTTCGAAGGGGCGATGATGTCGCGTCGCGGTTTCGCGAACACTTTCCCCAAGGCGTCGATGGGCTCGCGGACGGAGCCGTGCTCAACGAGCTTGTCATCCCCGCCGTCCGCGACGGCGGCGCCTTCACCGCCGTCCGCGGTTTCCAGGGCGTGCCCCAGCGGGGCATCCGCTTCACCACAACCTTCGTGCGCTCCTATGCCCAGGAGTGGGAGAAGCTCGACCGGCTGCGCCAACTGGTCGCGGCCGGCAAACTCACGCTTCGCGTGGCGGACGTCTATCCCCCGGAAAGGGCGGGCGACGCCCATCGCCGGCTGGAGGCTGGCGGCACGAGAGGACGGCTGGTCATTCAATTCTGACGAGGAAGCGTCCGCCCCGCTGTCATTCCCGACAGACCGGAGGTCTGACCGGGAATCCAGTCGTCCGAGAGGATCTGGGCGGGCGCCCCTAGATTCCCGATCGGCCATTTTGCGGCCGTCGGGAATGACAAGGGAGCGTCTCCGCTGACTGATCGATGGGCTCGACCGGCCGCCGTTACCCTTGACACAAAGATTTTTCGACAATTACTTTCAGAAAATCAAAATCTAATGTAAGATGTGTTTTAGCCACCGAAGCGGGTTGTCCACAAACGGCCACCCGGTGGATCATCGAGCCATGCAATGGAAGCATAGGGATGGGCTATAAAGCGGAGGTTTGTGCGAAGGGTGGCAGGCGCGGAATTTTCCTGTTTTGTATCGTGCGTAACCCATTGAAAAGTCCCCGAATTCGGAAAAATAAACGCTAGGTAACGCGAGCAAGTTTACTAACCCTTATGCTCGTTAAGGCTATGTTCATGCTCATTAGAGCTTTTTTGCTTGCGATGGGTCGGCTGCTAAAGGAATTGCAGCCATGACATGGAGGAATGGGTGGACGATCTAGGAGGCATGCGTGATCGTAACGACGACGAGGAACGGGCGGACCATTTCCACGCCGGCAACCTGGATCGCATCAAGGACGCGCCGCCCAACGCATGGGCGACGGTCCATTGTCGTGACGAGATGACGATGAGCGAACTGGCGCGCCGCGGCTTTCACCTGGTCGACATGAGCGGCGAGGTCTGGACGATGCGCCGCGGCGGGTAGAGCGACTCGCCGGGCAGGCTGGTCAGGGCAGTGACTCGCTAATCGCGCCGCAACCCATTGGAATCACGAGAAACGGACTCGCTAATCCTGTAGACCGCGATCGTTGATCGCGTCGGCCGCGCTCGGCGAGCGCGGCTACAGAACCGCGTCCGGCGGCCTTACCGAGCGCGGCTATAAGCTCCGTGAGCTTTAGTCCTCGCTCAGATCCTCGAACGCGCCCTTGTCGACGCCATTGCCGATCAGGATCTCGCGCTTGCCCGAATGGTTGGGGGCGCTGACCACGCCTTCCTTCTCCATCCGCTCGACCAGCGAGGCGGCCTTGTTGTAGCCGACCGAGAGGCGGCGCTGGATGTAGCTCGTCGAAACCTTGCGGTCGCGCAGCACGATATTGACGGCGCGATCGTAATAGTCGGCCAATTCCTCCGCGTCCATCGAGCCGGGGGAGGGCAGGGGGGCCTCGTCGTCGTCCTCGCTTGCGCCATTGTCCTCGGTGATGGCGTGCAGATATTCCGGCGCGCCCTGCTTCTTGAGATGGGCGACCACCTTCTCGACCTCGGTGTCCGACACGAAGGGGCCATGAACGCGGGCGATGCGTCCGCCGCCCGCCATATAGAGCATGTCGCCCTGGCCGAGCAGTTGCTCGGCGCCTTGCTCGCCGAGAATGGTGCGGCTGTCGATCTTGCTCGTCACCTGGAACGAGATGCGGGTCGGGAAATTCGCTTTGATCGTGCCGGTGATGACGTCGACCGACGGCCGCTGCGTCGCCATGATGAGATGAATGCCTGCCGCGCGCGCCATCTGCGCAAGCCTCTGGATCGCGCCCTCGATGTCCTTGCCCGCGACCATCATGAGGTCGGCCATTTCGTCGACGACGACGACGATATAGGGCAGTTCGTCGAGCGGGATCTCCTCGGACTCGTAGACCGCTTCGCCGGTCTCGCGGTCGAAGCCGGTCTGGACAGTGCGGGTCAGCGGCTCGCCCTTGGCGACCGCTTCGGCGACGCGGGCGTTGAAGCCGTCGATGTTGCGCACGCCGACTTTCGACATCTTCTTGTACCGCTCCTCCATCTCCCTCACCGCCCATTTCAGCGCGATGACAGCCTTCTTCGGATCGGTGACGACCGGGGTCAGGAGGTGGGGGATGCCGTCGTAGGCTGAAAGCTCGAGCATCTTCGGGTCGACCATGATGAGCCGGCATCGCTCGGGCTTCATGCGGTAGAGGAGCGAGAGGATCATGGTGTTGATCGCGACCGACTTGCCCGAGCCGGTCGTGCCGGCGACCAGGAGGTGGGGCATGCGGGTCAAGTCCACGATCACCGGCTCGCCGCCGATCGTCTTGCCGAGCGCGATCGGCAGGCGATGGTTCGACTGGCCGAAATCCTCGCTGGCGAGAAGCTCGCGTAAGTAAACGGTGTCGCGGCGCTGGTTCGGCAATTCGATGCCGATGGCGTTGCGGCCCTGAACCACCGCCACGCGGGCCGAGACCGCCGACATCGAGCGGGCGATGTCGTCGGCGAGCCCGATGACACGCGAGGACTTGATGCCGGGCGCCGGTTCGAGCTCGTAGAGGGCGACGACCGGACCTGGGCGCACATTGACGATCTCGCCCTTCACGCCGAAATCGTCGAGAACGCCCTCGAGCAAGCGCGCGTTCTGTTCCAGCGCGTCCTGCGAAATCTTGGCCCCGACCGATTTCTTCGGCTCCGTCAGCATCGTTATCGAGGGCATGACCCATTCGCCGCGCGGCCGGGCCGACATGTCGAACGCCGGCCGCACCGCGCTTGGGCGAGCGGAGGTCGGGGGGACGACCGGCGGCGCCACCGAAGCGAACGGCGCCAAATCCGGACCGCGAGGCGCGAGCGCGGCGGCGATGGTCGAGACGTCGTCGGCGTCCCGTGGGCTCGACCATGGCGCGAACGAGGGCCGGCGCCGGCGCAGAGCTCGGAGCCCGGCTCGCAGTCCTCGAGCCGCGAGACGCGATGCGGCGGAGCGCCGCCTTCGCTGTCAGCAAGGCGTGAATGACGGCGCCGATCGACACCATGCCGAAGCTTGGCTCATCCTCGTCGTCTTCATCCAAACGCGCGATCGCCCGGGCGCGGACCTTCGCGGCCGCATCGTCGGGGGCCTCCTCCGGGTAGCTCGGCGAGCCGCCAGCGCCGGATGCGGCGGCGAGCCCGAGAATAGCGATTGCGGCAAGGCTTGAGCCCAGCGCGATTGTCGCCCAAGGCGAGCCCGGAAGGAGGCGATGCGGCAGCGCCAGAACGGCGTCGCCGACGACCCCGCCGAGACCGGTGGGCAGCGGCCAGCTTCCGGGCGCGGGAAGGAGGGAAGCCAGCCCCGCCGTCGCGATCACTCCGGTGAAATAGAGGCCGACCTTCAAGCGCGGCCGCTCAAGCCGCCGGTTGGCGACGAGGCTCCAGCCCCAGAACGCAGGCGGCGCCAGCAGGGCCACCGAGGCAAGGCCGATGAACTGCATCACGAGGTCGGCGGCGATCGCGCCCGGAGCGCCGAGAAGATTGTGGACGCGCTCGTTCGTCGCGTGGTTGAGACTGGGATCGCTGACCGACCAAGTCGCGAGCGCAAGGGTGAGGCTCGCCACGCCGGCGAGCGTGAAGAGGCCAGCGATTTCGGCCGCCCGCCGCTTCGGGAACTCTCGCACCGAAGCGGGCACATGGTCGATAAATGAGAATGTCGTCGTACGCATCGCTCACTTGCCGGGTCGAAGCGGCGGCCGCCCGCCGCCCCCTTGTTGACCCTAAGTCGCGTCGAGTTAATGCGGTCCTAACCTTAACGGGCAGTAGGGGCGCGGGCTGCTCAAAACGCCCGCGACGCGCAATGAAAAATGGGCGCCCCGAAGGGCGCCCAAGGTCCGCGGGGAGGAACGTTCGCCCCGCGGCCGCCAAAAGCCGCCGGGCGCCGCAGATTTAGTGAACGACTTCGCCGTGCAGCGCGAGATCGAGACCGTCGCGCTCCACCTCCTCGGAGACACGAAGGCCGACGGCGACGTCGACGATCTTCAGGATGATGAAGGTCACAATCCCGTCGTAGACGATGACGGTGACTACCCCCTTGATCTGGTTGATGAACTGCCCAACGTCGCCCTCGAGCAGGCCGGAGTGGCCACTGAACTCGTTGACCGCGAACACGCCGGTCAGGAGCGCGCCGATGATTCCGCCGACCGCGTGCACCCCGAAGGCGTCCAGCGCGTCGTCATAGCCGAAGGAGTGACTTGAGGCGATGTGCGCTCCGAGGTAGCAGCCGACGCCGCAAGCGATGCCGATCACCAGCGCGCCGACCGGGCCGACGAAGCCCGAAGCCGGGGTGATGGCGACAAGGCCCGCGACTGCGCCCGAGCAGATGCCGATGACCGTCGGCTTACCGCGATGGGCCCATTCGACGAACATCCAGGTCAGCGCCGCGACTGCGGTCGCGATCTGGGTGACGGTCATCGCCATGCCGGCCTGCAGGCCCGCGGTCACCGCCGAACCGGCGTTGAAGCCGAACCAGCCGACCCACAGCAGAGCTGCGCCGATGTAGGTCAGAACCATGTTATGGCCCGGGCCCGGATCCTTGCGCTTGCCGAGCAGGAGGCACGAGACGAGTCCGGCGACGCCCGCGTTGATATGGACGACGGTTCCGCCGGCGAAATCAAGGACCTGGAACCAGCCCTGGAAATTGCCCTTGGAGTCGACGTTGGCGGCGCTCATGAAGCCGTCGGGACCCCAGACCCAATGCGCGACCGGCGCATAGACGAAGATCGCCCACAGGCCGATGAACCAGAGCATCGCCGAGAACTTCATCCGCTCGGCGAACGAGCCCGCAATGAGCGCCGGCGTGATGATCGCGAACGTCATCTGGAACATCATGTAGACGGTTTCGGGGATCGTCGGCGCAAGCGGGTTGGGAGTGTTCGCGCCGCTCGCCAGGTCATAGTGGATGCCCTGGAGAAAGACGCGCGAGAAGCCGCCTATGAACGCGCTGCCGCCGGTGAACGCCAGGCTGTAGGTCAGGACAAAGTAGATCACCGTGACCAGCGCCGTGATGGCGAAGCTCGTCATCACGGTGTCGCCGACGTTCTTCTTGCTGACCATGCCGCCATAGAAGAGGCCGAGGCCCGGTATGGTCATCATCAGAACAAGCGCGACCGAGGTCAAAAGCCAGGCGGTGTCGCCGGAGTTGCCGGTGCACTTTTCAAGCACTGTGGCCGAGCAGCTCGGCGGCGGCGCCGGGGCAGCCGGAGCGGTTGCTGCCGGCGCAGCTGGGGCAGCCGGAGCGGTTGCTGCAGGCGCTGGCGCGGCGGCGGGAGCGTTGTTGTTCTGCGCTCTAGCGCCGGGCTCGGCAAGGCCGATGAACATGGCCGCCGCCAGCGCTAGCGCGGGGGCGAGGCCAGTCAATAAACGTGTCAGTTTCATGGTCAGGAACTCCGAATCTGGAAAGGGGGAAGCGGTGGCGCTTAAAGCGCGTCCTTGTCCGTCTCGCCCGTGCGGATCCTGACCGCCGAGTCGAGGCTGTAGACGAAAATCTTGCCGTCGCCGATCTGGCCCGTGCGTGCAGCGGCGACGATCGCTTCGACGACCTTGTCGGCGACGTCGGCGCTGACCGCGACCTCGATTTTCAGCTTCGGCAGAAAGCTTACGGCGTATTCGGCGCCACGATAGATCTCGGTATGCCCCTTCTGCCGCCCGTAACCCTTGACCTCCGTAACCGTCAGACCGTGCACTCCGATGGCGGTGAGCGCATCGCGCACCTCCTCCAGCTTGAACGGCTTTATGATCGCCATTACGATTTTCATAAGCTCGCCCCATGGTGCGCCGCGGCGGTACTGAAACCGTACCGCTTTCGTGCGGTGAAATCGGAACGCGAGCGCGTCCCGCCCACGGTGGCCTTACAAGGCGCGTGCCATGATTTGGCCACGGGTCTAACAACCTGAAAAGCAACTGATATTTGGCGCTTGGAGAACTAGCTAAAGTCCGCCGCCTGGCTCGCGTGCGCGTCTGATCAGAAAATAGGCGCCTAAGATCTAATCAAGCCCAAACAGACTGAAGAGCCGCAAGATCCCTGCTTAAGGAATTTCAAACATGGGGTCAGATCGCCTGACCGGGGAATAAAAGCGCCTGAAACGGATTTGTGTAATGGACGAGAACCGGGCGTGCTCCATCGAGGGCGAGCGCACGCAAATTGTCGGCCATAGGATGCTTCGATGTTCCCACTTTGAAAAGGAAACCGTCGCCGCTGCTGGCAAAGGACGGCGTCGGGACTCGAATGACCGTTTTTATCAATCGGCCATGATGCAAAGTGAAGGTGACTATGTCGGTCGGCGGCGCTGGAACCGAAGCGCCGCGTCTTCCTTCGAGCGCGCAGATGATTTCGCGACCTTCATCGCGAAGAACAGTGGAGAATGTCGTGCCTTCGCTTTTGACATCGATGGCCGCGACGAATTTGTCATACCCCCAAATCTCGCGGCCTGCTCGACACGCGGCTGCGGTGGTCACGGGAAGGTTCAGGACATAGTTCGCCGCGATCGGGTCGCCCGGCGCCATCGCCCGGACAGTCAAGCCGACTTCATTATAGGGGCCGATATCCGTCTTGCGATATTCGATGCAATAGAGATCGACCACCGCTCTTCCGTCCTCCTGCAAGACCGGCTGCAGCCCTGCGCCAACCAGCAGATCAGATGCTTTATCCGGAGGGGCTAAAAAGGTGGCGACGAGGCATTGAACGTCGAAGTAGCGGATGGGCAGAAAGCACTCTGCTCCGTCGCTGAGAACGCGCCGCTGTAATGTAAGGTGGGCCGCCGGGGTCGATTCAAGACTGACCGGCCGGGTCGGAAATCCGCTCGCGATGTCCGCTTGTTCGTAGCGGGCCTCGCCCCTCTTCTTGTCCTGGTCGAGAACCGCGAGTGCGCGCGCCACGAGATCCGCCGAATTGAAGGCAGGGAGGGCCATTCGCGGCGGAAACGAGCTCTATGCGCCGCGGACCGTCAAATGCTTGAGTGCCGGCGGTGTTTGCTTCGTTCAAGAAAGGGGGCTCCACTTATACGCTCGGCGTCGCACTGATCGGCTCGTCCTGCGCCAGCTCCTCGAGCAGCAGCTTCGCCTCACGCAAGTCGAGCGTGTCGAAGCCCTGGGTGAACCAGCCGAAGACCGGAGCCAGAATGTCGCGCGCGGGCTCCCGGCCGCCCCGAGCGAAGAGGAGGCGCGCAGCGCTCATTGCGGCTCGAAGCTCCCAGAATTTCGCCTGCTGCTTCCGCGCAATCTCGAGCGCATTGGCGAAATAGGCTTCCGCCTTGACCACATCCGGCTTTGTTCCCATGAGCGCAATTTCTCCGGCAACGCGATTGATCTCAGCTTCGCACCAGCTCTCCTTCGTCGTCTCCATCGCGCCGACCGCTTCGTGGATATTGGTCCAGGCTGCGTCGAATTGACCGATGCCTATATTGGCTCGCGCCAGATACGACAGGAACACAGGCGTCCACATCGTGTTTCCGGTTGAACGGTTAGCGGCGATGCCGGAGGCTAGGTCTTGGGCCGCTTCCGCGGCCTTTCCGGACCGGATCAACACGCAACCTCGGAGGGCCAATCCCCATCCATTCCAGGAAACTGAGCCGATTTGGTCCTTCAATATGTTGAATTCATCGAGAAGTGCATTCGCCATTTCGAGATGGCCACAAAGGACATGCTGGAGAACGCTGAAAATCAGCACGTAGGTCAACGTCGCCCCGTGGGCGCTGTCACGTGCAATCTTCAGCGCCCGTTCGGTGTCCTTGAGCGCCGCTTCGGGATAGCCCAGCAGCAACATAGCCAACGATCTCCACGCCAAGGTCGAAGCGCCGACGTCTTGACCGAACCGCGTAGCCAGATGGCGATGCTCAGTAGGATCGTAAAGCGTGATCGCGCGATCAAGATGACCTCGTCCCTCGGCGATTTCGCCGGTATGCAGGAGAGACAGACCCATCTGGCGATGCGCCATCATGAGGGGGCCGGTCGCGCTCTGCGCCTCGGCCAGCGCCAAGAACTGGACGGCAAGTTCTCGCATAACGTCGCCGTTGAAGCCGACGAGGCTCGCGACCCACAGACCGTACAGAACCGAAAATAACAAAAGGGGATCTTCCGGAGACTCTCCGAGTTCCTCAGCCCGTTCCATGAGACGGCGCGCGCGATCCACGGCGGCTCTGGTCGCGGGCGCTGCATAGCCGCGAACGTGGAGAAGCGGAGTAATGAGCTCGACCTGAAGCTTTATCTCCTCTCGACGCAGAGAAGGCGTGCTCGGTAGGGCCGCGATCATGTCGAGCGCGCGTTTAAGCTGCTCTTCGGCCTCGACCACAGCGGAACGTTGCGCCGATCGTCGAGCCGCCTTTCCCCACAGCGCCGCCGCTTTCTCAAAATCGCCCGCCTCTGCCCAGTGACGCGCCAGCACTTCGGGCTTGTTCTCAGCGGTCTCGCTGAACTTGCCCTCCAGGGTCTCCGCGATTCTCGCGTGTAGCTGGCGCCTCGGCTCGCGCAGCAGCAGGCCATAGGCCGCGTCCTGCACGAGGGCGTGCTTGAACAAATAGGTCGTATCTGGCGGCGCGCCCTGGCGGAACAGCAAACCCGCCCGAACGAGTCTGTCGAGCTGCATTTCCAGCTTCGCTTCTGGTCTAAACGCCACTGCAGCCAGGAGTTCGTGCGAGAATTCACGGCCAATCGCCGCTCCGATCTGCGCAAGTTCTTTGGAGCCGCCAAGTCGGTCGAGCCGAGCCATCAATGATGCGTGGAGGCTTGCCGGGACGGCCATCGCTGGAGAGGGAACCGAACCGGCGATCCGTCGGGCTGCGTCCTCTGACGCCGTCTCAAGGACGGCTTTTGTCATCTCCTCGACGAACAACGGAATCCCGTCCGTTCGCTCGATGATGTCCTGGCGGACCGCCGCAGGCAGCGCGTTGTTGCCGACGATGTGGTCGATCATGACGTCGATGTCGCGCGGGGCAAGCCGGTTGAGCGCGAGCGCGGTCACGTGCGCCTGCTCGATCCAGGGCGCCTCGAATTCCGGCCGGAAGGAAATGACCATCAGCACGCGATGGTTCGCGATATGGCTCACTAGCCGACCCATCAACTCCAAGGTCGTCGGGTCGGCCCAGTGCGCATCCTCAAAGATGATGAGCAGCGGGCCTAGGTTCGAGAGGATCTCCACTTGCCGCACAAGCGCGTCCATCGTTGTTTGGCGGCGCTGCCGGGGCGCGAGTTCAAGAACAGGATAACGCCCATCGCTGGGCAGCGAGAGCATCTCGACGAAGAGCGAAGAATCCTCAACCGAAGACCAGGACTGTCGGAGGAGCGCGTCGAGCTTGTCGAGTTTCGCTTGCGGCGTGTCATCGCGCGCAAAGCCGGCCGAGCGTTCGACGTGGTCGATGATAGGATAAAGCGCGCTGTTCGTGTGCTGTGGAGAGCAGAAACAACGGATGCGGAGAAAGCGCTCGCCCTTGAGACGTTCGGCGAACGCGACCGTCAAATGCGATTTTCCAATGCCGCCCTCGCCGGACAGTAGCACGGCTTGGCCTTCTCCCTCTTTTGCCTTCGCCCAGCGCTGCCGCAGCAGCTCATATTCCTCTTCCCGTCCGACGAGGGTGGTCATGCCGCTCGGGTGGAGCGCCTCGAAGCGGCTCGTCGAGGAACTTGGCCGAAGCACCGCCCAGACCTGCACGGGCGCCGAAATTCCCTTCAAGTCCTGTGTTCCCAAGTCCCCAAGTTCGAAGAGATGCCCAAGAAGCCTGCGGGTGCCCTCGCTGATGACGACCATGTTGGGCTTGGCGATGCTTTGGAGGCGCGCCGCAAGGTTCGGGGTCTCGCCGACGATGCTCGGAGTCTGATTGCCGACCACGACCACTCCTGTCGCGATGCCGACCCTGAGTTGCTGGGGAACACGCGTCTTTAGTCCCGCGACCGCGGTGATGAGTTCGAGCCCCGCCCTTACCGCTTGCTCAGCGTCGTCTTCGTGAGCGTGCGGGTAGCCGAAGTACACGAGGATGCCGTCACCCATGTATTGGGCCACGTTTCCACCAAACTTGCTGACGGTTTCTTCCGCGCAACTCGAATATGCCGCAAAGACCTCTCGCAGATCCTCCGGGTCCATGCCGGTAGACAGCGCCGTCGACCCAACCAGATCGGCGAACATCACGGTGACTTGGCGTCGTTCAGCCTCCTCGAGCGGAGGCGATCCGGGAGCAGCCAGGAGTTGCGGCTTGGGGGCGAGCTCCGCAATCAAGCGCAGAATTCGCCGACGATCGCCCAGTAATACGCCGAGCTCCTTGAGATCTTCGTCCGTCAGATCCGGCAGGATAGAAAGATCTATCCGATTTTCGGCAAAGCGATCCACGTACTCGGATAGCCCATGCGAACCCAACCACTCTCTCATCCCCGGCATCCGGCTCTCCGCAGCTTTGGGGCACTACCATTACTCAGGCCCCTCCGGCGCAACCTGCTCGAGGTAACGCTCCGACGCCCCGTCGAAATCCATTGAAAACCAATGTTTCAAGCGGACCTATCGGATAGACAACACACTATTATCACACTGCTCAATGCGCACAATTGCCCACTACGCATCACGCCGCACGAGGTAGTCGACGCAAGCGCGAAGCCACTCAAGGTCGGGGCTTGCGGGCGTGCCTACGAACGCCGAGGCGTCGAACTCCCGCGCCGCGGCTTCCGCAAATGCGTTCGCCGCTTGACGCGCCCATTCGATGCTCCCAGTGCTTGCGATGATGTCGTGCAGCCGCAATATTTCGCGCGGCAGACGGCGCTCACGCGGCCTCGCCAGAAAACTCCTTATCCACGTTCGGTCGGCGCTGCTCGATTGGCCAAACGCATGCGTGAGCAGAAGGGTGCGTTTGCCCTCCCAGAGATCCCCGTTGATCTCCTTGCCGTATCGCGCAACGTTTCCGTTGAGGTTCAAGACGTCGTCGGTGATCTGGAACGCCGCTCCGATGAGGTAGCCGAAGCGATCGAACCTGTCGAGATTCCGGTCATCGCCATTGGCGACCAGGGCGCCGATCCGCAGCGGGTGAATGAAGCTGTACCAAGCCGTCTTCTTCAAGACGAGACGAAGATAGTCATCCGTCGTGACCGTGAGATCGTTGTCTCGCACCCAGCCGAGCTCCATGGCCTGGCCCTCGAGGGTCTCAACGACCAAATGATCGACTTCCGCGAAGATCCGCATGCCCGCTGCGGGTCCCAGTCGTTCGCCGGCCTTGCGAAAGAGGCGCATGGCCAGCGCATTCATGGAATCGCCGGCGTTGAGCGCGATGGGAACTCCCGCGCTGCGATGCATCGTGACGGCGCCCCGTCGCCAATCGCTGCCGTCCTCTATGTCGTCGTGGACAAGAAACCCATTGTGCAGCATTTCCAGGCCGGCCGCGGCCTGCAGCGCATCTTCGCTGCGCCCCCCTAGCGCCCTCGCGGTCGCGATGCAAAGGGCAGGGCGCAGACCCTTCCCGGATCGCTGAAGAAAGTCTCTCACGAGCCCGTAAAGGTGGCGCTCAGGCTCCCCGCTCGGAACGCCCTCGGCAAGCGTGTCCGTGAGCATGTCTCGGTACCAGCTCAGGCGCTCGAGAAACCCTGCTGGCCCAAGGACGCCGCTCGCGCCCGACAAAGGCTCCAGCACCGACGCCTGCGGGGCGGACAAACCGGCAAACCGTCGTATCTCGGCCGGATCGCCGGCGCTCAGTTCGCGCACGTCCGGCAGGGCGCGGTCGCTGAGCTCGAGCGCCTTGGCGACGGCGTTCGCGAACGGCGCGGCGTGCTCAAACAGCGGGCGCGCGCGTTCGAGCAGCGGTGACGCGCCTCGCATGGCGTGGGCTGCGACCTGCATGAGGGAATTGTCCCATGGCAGGCCAGCCTTGTATCGCGCTGCGTCGTACAATCGCCAGGGCTGGAGGACTTCCGGCTCATGCAGCGGCCACAATTCGCAGCGGCTTCCTCCGAAATTGACGGCGTCGAGCAGTCCGTTGACCGCCCGGCGCGCCGCCTCATTGGCGCCCTCCATCGTGGCGAGGTCGGTGTACGTGCGCACGTAGTCCGACGCGAGAAACAGGTTCGGGATGCCGGTGGTCGCGTCCGGACGCAACGCCCATGTGTCGGTGAGATTGACGAGCAGCGGTTCGCCATTCGTCAGGTGAGCAGGGCGCGTGGGGTCCTTGGTGATGTCCGGGTCAAGGAACCAGGAGTGCAGATCGTCGTCGCGCAGCAATTCCTCGCTCGCATTCATCGAGCGTTTGAGCTGGCTCCAGGTCTCGCGCACCACCTCTTCTCGCGAGCAATCGATCGCGGCGCGTCCCGTCGATCCCGGAGCCGTCCAGTCGGAAACGTCGACCGACAGCACGCTGTGAACTTCGCTGTCTTGAAAGAACTCGGGAGGGACGTCGCGCCAGAACTGGAGCTGCGAGATGCTCGTGAGCGCCCATTCCGTATCGATGTGAATCACATGCCCGTGCGCGGTCGGCAGGTTGCGATTGAGATAGAACTGGACGCCGTTCATCCATTCCACGTTGGCGGCGAGCGCATGCAAATTCCGAAGCGCGGGATCAGCCGCCAACATGGCCGGGCTCACCAGCGGCGCGATTCTCTCGACCGGCAGCGCCGCGATATAGTAGTCGCCAGTCGCGACGGCCCGCTTCCCCTGTTGGCTGACCGCAACCCCGGTGATCCGTCCGTTCTGAAAGAGAATCTCCTCGATCTGAGCCCCCTTCACGTAGCGCACGCCGCGCGATTCGAGATACGCGAGCCAGGGATCGATCCAGACAAGGTTGGTTGGGCCGTCGAGCACGCGGTCGCTCGCGACCGCCGCTGGACTTATGATCGAGAGCACAAGCTGCACGAATATGTCGCCGATCGTGCGCGTGCTCGCCTTGCGCGCCTTGGCGGCGACGAGGGAGCGCGTGATGCCCGCGGCAAGGAACTTCTGGTAGGGCGCTGAACGACTTTCGGCGCCGACGAAGTCCCACCAGCTTATCCGCTCGTACTCTCCGAACCTTCGCTCCGTGCACGAGGTGAGGATTTGCCAGACGCGAGCGCCGAAGAAAGCGAGATCGTCCGGCGTGAGGTCCGTGATCGGCTCAAACATGAGCAGAATGTCGCGCAGCACCGCGCCTGCGTCGCCGGGCGTCAGCGGAAAGACAGACGGCGCGACGAACATCGGCTTCGTGTACTGAGTGAATCCAATCCGGGTTGTCGGCGTCAGGTGATCGGCCGCCTTTCGTCCATCGAAAGACGGGGTTCGGCGCATGGTGTCGACGACGTGCTTGTAGAAGCCGGGAAAGAAGCGAAACCCATGCTCGCCGGGCAGCCGGTGCTCGATTGGGCCCGCGGCGCAGCTGGCGAGCTCATGTCCGCTTCTGTCCTCGCCGTCATCGACGACGGGAATGCTGCGGGCCTTTCCTCCCGCCAAGCCGCTGCGCTCGAGCACGACGACCTCGAAGCCGCGCTCGACGAGCTCGTGGGCGGCGCTCATGCCGGCGACGCCGCCGCCCAGGACGACGACCCTAGTTGGCATGGGTCATAGCGCCATCGCCTTTTCCCTGACCCTCCGACGTCCTCGCGCGACGAGTTCGATGCGGGTTGTCCGACTTGCCTACGCGCCTCTTCCTCGCGGGGCGCGAGGGCCGGGAGGTCGCGGTCGCGCTACTTCCCCGCCCTCCATGTAGAGCTGGACGATCGCTTCAGACTCCCGAATGCGAAGCGCAATCTTCTCGGATAAGCGAAAGAGAAACGCTGGGTCAGGCGCTGACCTGGAGGAATTGCAGGCTGATATCTGAGGCGACGACCAGTTCTATGGGCGCGCCGCCGAGCGCCACAACGACGCCGGTAAAGCCGTCCGCCTCGTCAAGCGTTGAGGAACGTAGCAGCGGACCCCCGCCCAGAAACGGAATGATGCGGTCCTGCGGCAAGACAAGCGACTGCGGATCGGGAGTCTGAGCGACGAGGAACAGTTGTTGACCAAGCACCGCCGCAAATGGGCCAAACTGTCCCCGTCCTTCCAGTTCGCCGATGGCATTCGATACCGCGTGGACAAGCCGCTGCCCTCTTCCTCCTCCGGAGTCCGGGCGACCGTTATCGATCCGTCTGGCCCGGTCCGCGACGCCAAATGCCCCGCGCTTGGAGGGCCCCGGTGATTTGCCAGATGGCGGCAAACCGGTGAGCCCTGCCACCGGGAACGAAGGCCCCCCCGTGCTGCGTCGGGGTCGGTGTCAGTCCTCGAAAGACGACGGCGTCCTCAAGCCGAGCGATTACGTTTGCCGCGCGCCGAAACAGCGCCAGCGCGCTCGCCAGCTCCGGGTCGGCCATCTGCGCATTTCGTATGGGCACGATCACCTGCAGCGTCGCGAGCCTCATCGTGTCCCTGTCGTCGATCCACAAGCGCTGGCGCGGTTGGAGCATTCTGTCACAAAGCGCGCTTCGGCGGCCGTGCATTGGATCGTCGGCCGCGCCGAATGTTGCAGGGAGTCGCATCGTCCACCGCCGCGGTTCGATCAGCCGCGGACGTGGGGTAATAAATGTCCTGCCGGCGCACGAAATCGGCATCCGCGTCCAGCGGCCCATAGAGCGGCAAGAAACGTGGCGGCCACTCGAGCCCGCTTCGCTTCCTCCTGAATGACCTGGTTGACGCGGGCCCACTGCTCGTCGGTCCACGGAACTTGCGGGTCGTTTGCCATGTCGGCGCCCCTCCGTTTAACTCGCCCTCACGTTCGTTTATCAGCCGAACGCAATGCCTTCCATCCGAAGCACGATGAAGCTCGGCTTTTAGCCGACAACGCCGGCCGCGCTGCTCACGAATTTTTTCGTCCCCCAACCTCGATAAAGTAGGCGTCAGACTCGACGGTGAGCGCCTTCATGTCCACCCTGCCGACGATAAGGCATTGCGCGCGATTGAGCCACTCGAGTTCCTTGTCGGCCGTCGCATAGGTCGGAGCGCATACGAACGGAGGCCACGGATCGAACTCGCCCCGCAAGGCGCGGGCGTAGCCATCCCGGCCGAGCTCGAGGTAGCCGCCATAGGTCGTGTAGACGCGCGCGCCCGAGAGGGTCTCTATGCAGCCCTGGACCTGGACGATTGCAACGCCATCCGGACGGATGCGCATCCAATCAGCGGCGCCGGGCAGGAAACGCCCTTCGAACACAGGCCCGACGAAGGGCGCCTCATCAAAGCGCCAGATGATGCGGAAACCGTCCGACACGACGCCAACCACTTCCTTGCGAAGCTTGATCGTGGCGCCGCCAAGGAATTTCGCCTCCCACCGCCAGCGAGACTTCGTCCGCTGGCTTGGGCGCCGTTGCAGGCGGCAAGCCCGAGGTCAGGACTGGCCCCGAGGCGCGACCCACCCGATACCAGGGACATTGCTTCAATTCCGAGAGACGGGCGGAAATCGGCTGACCTGCGAAACGGAGCACCGGCAGGAACTCCACCAGCCCATCCGATTGACCCGGCACGACCGCTCGAAATATCTGCGCGTTGGCGTCATGGACGCGTGGCTCGATGACGCCAATGGCTTCGCGGACGGGGCCTCCGTTGAGGCGATATTCGACCGCGACGCTGTGGCCTGGCCGGATCGGCGAAACAGCCGCCAGGACAGGCGCTCCAGCGCCGGGAGCGACGATTTGCGGCGGTCCAGGCGTATCGACGCCGCCCCACCATAGCGCCGAGCCATCACTCGCTAGGCGCTTCGACGCGAGCGGCATGGCCTGCTCCGCGGCGAGCATGCCGTCGCCGAACCGCAGACGGGAGAGTGTCGCCGGTTCTGTCAAAAATCCACTGGCCCCGCCCCCGATGGCGATTGCTGCACAGTCCGCGCACATGCGCAAGCGCAAAACGCGCCATCGGCAAGGGTTGCTTCCCGCGGGTCGCCGGGCAATCGGCGTTCCTCTTCGAGCGGACGGACTTAGGATAATCGGTGTCACCGTAAACCCAATGGTCCCTCACCAGATGCTCATGGAAGGGCTTGACCGTAAAACCCTGGTAGCGCTCGCGGTAAAGCCGTTCCACCTCTTCCGCCCGATCGCTCGGGACCCGCTTGCCCGACGCCTTGCCGAGCCGGCGGTCGATCAGGCCGCTCTCGTTCTCCTCCTCGTAGCGCCGCGTCCAGCGCCGGAACGTCCGCTCGCTCACCCCGAGCAACTCCGCCGCCTCCTCCTGATTGAGCTCCGCCGACTCCCAGCGGCGCCAAAGGTTCAAAAACACCGCCATGCGCACCCCCTGAAGGGCCTCCGTCCGGCGCATCCAACCTCTCCCAAAAGGGCGGACTTACCGGACAGATCGTGCGCTACCTAAACCGGACATATCGTCTGCTACAGACACCCCTCGCGAATATTCTTGGCAAAAACAGAAAGGTGTGTTACCTATATCCACGTCGGCGGAATCAACCCGCGCTTGGCGCGAGCCAGACGGGGGATGGAGGCCGGCAGGCTATTTGACAGGTTCGGTCCACAACCCTAGCGGGCAAGCCTTGGGGAGAGGAATTTTTTTATTTTTCCCCGTGTAACCCATTGAAAAGTCCCGATTCGCAAAAATAAACGCTAGGTAAACACTAGCTAATTTACTAGCGCTTACTAGCGTTTATGCACATTTTACTAGCGTTTATTGGCGCCAAATCCGATCCCTGGCTTCGTCGCTACACGCCCAGGTAGCGCTGCAGGAGGTCGGGCTGCGCCTTGATCTCCGCGGCGGGGCCTTCATGGGCGATATGGCCGTTGTTGAGGATGTAGACGCGCTGCGCCAGCGCCAGCGTCGCGGCCAGGTTCTGCTCGACCACCACGATGGTCTGCCCGCTTCGCGCCAGCTCACGGCATGTGTGCACCAGATCCTGGACGATGATCGGAGCAAGCCCCTCGAAAGGCTCATCAAGCAGGATGATCTTCGGATCGCGCACCAGCGCGCGCGCGATCGCCAGCATCTGCTGCTCGCCTCCGGAAAGGTCGGTGCCGCGGCTTAAGCGGCGCTGCTTGAGGCGGGGGAACATCGCGTAAATGCGCTCGAGCGGCCATTTGCTCTCGGCGGTGAGTCCGGCGAGAATGATGTTCTCTTCGACGTTGAGACTGCCGAAGATGCGCCGATCCTCGTGTACAAGCTGCATGCCGAGACGCGCGATGCTGTGAGCTTTGAGAGCGACGAGTTCGACGCCGTCGAGCTTGATGCTGCCATTGCGCCGGGCGACGATGCCCATGAGACTCTTCAGCGTCGTGCTCTTGCCCGCGCCGTTCCTGCCGACAAGCGCCACCGCCTCGTGCTTCTCAACCCGCAGAGAGACGTCGAACAGGATGTGGCTGTCGCCGTAATAGGCATTGAGGCCAGTGACTTCGAGCAGGCTCACGCGGCCTCTCCGTGAACGCCGCCGAGATAGGCCTCCTGCACCTTCGAATTGATTTTGATCTCCTCCGGCGTGCCCTCGACCAGCACGCGGCCCTCCTGCAGCACGGTCACTCTTTCAACCAGCTCGAACAGCGAGTCCATGTCATGATCGATGATGATCATTGTGCGCCCGCGTGCAATCGATTTGAGCAAGGCGACCGTTTCGACACGCTCCTTTGGACTCATGCCCGCGAGAGGCTCGTCGAGCAGAAGCAGCCTTGGTTCGGTCGCAAGCGCCAGCCCGATTTCGAGTCGCCGCTTCTCGCCATAGGCGAGCTCGGACACCGGCGTGTCCGGCCGCCCGAGCAAATTGACGAGCGCCAGCGTATGGTCGACGTGCTCCTCGAGCCCGGGAACGCTCTTTAGGCTTCGGAACAGATCGAGCTTGAACTTGCCTCGAATTTGACCAAGCGCGGCGATCCTCAGATTCTGCCTGACTGTCAGGCGATCGAAAAGCTGGTTGATCTGATAGCTCTTGGTCAGTCCGAGCTGGCAGACATCGGTGACGCTCATGCCGGTGATGTCTCGGCCTTCGAATACGATCCTGCCGGACGTCGGCGCCGTCTCGCAGGTCAGCATCTTGAAGAATGTGCTTTTGCCTGCCCCGTTTGGCCCGATTATGCCTCGCATTTCACCGTGATCGACGACGAAATCGATATCGCTGTTGGCGGCTAGCCCGCCATAGCGCTTGCTGAGACCGGTCGCCTCGAGAATGGCTCCGCTCGCGCGTTCGGCCGGGCGCGGATTGGCCATCGTCATTCTCGCAGGCGCGGGCGACACGACCGGTTCGACCTTGCTCTCGACCGGTTCCGTTGTCTTTCTATGGGCCGCCGTGAATTCGTAAAGTTCGACGACGGCGCCGACGATGCCCCGCCTCAGGAAGCAGACGAGGAGCACGAACACAATACCGAGCACCAGCTTCCAGGTCGCGCCAAGGTGCAGCGTGTTCTGGAAGAAGTCGCTCAGATAGAGCCATACGGTTGCGCCTACCAAAGGCCCGAACAGCGTGCCTGCGCCTCCAATAGCGGTCTGCATGACGAGCTGGCCGGATGTGTCGAACATGAACGCGTCCGGCGGCATGAAACCTTGCATGATGGCGAGCAGGCCACCGGCGAAGCCGGCGTAGGCGGCAGCAATAACGAAGGCGGTCAGCTTGTAGCTATGGATGTTGTGACCAAGGGCCGATGCGCGCTGCGGATTGTCGCGGAGCGCACGGAAGATCGCCCCCACGGGCGAGCGCACGATACGCAGCGCAATGACGAGGCCGACGAAATACCAGAAGGCCAGGAAAGCGTACATTGACAGGTCGGTGTCGAAGCTCAACTTCGTAGAGCCAAGGTTGAAGCTTGGCGTTGGGACGCCGGGCAAACCGTTCTCTCCGCCGGTGAAGTCGGACAATGGATTGAACTCGGCGAAGAAGAACACCTCTGCGATCGCCACCGTGATCATGGCGAAGTAGATCCCGGTGCGCCTGAGGGCGATGAGGCCGACCAAATAGCCGACGACGGCGGCGACCACCGCGCCGATCACGATTGACGTTAAAACGTATGGAAAGTTGGCTTCGGTGAGCAGGTAAGCGGCGAACATGCCGCCCGTGCCGAAGAAGGCGGACTGACCGAACGACAGGAGGCCGGTGTAGCCGAACAGGAGATCGAAGCCGAGCCCGAACAAGCCCCATATCAGAATGCGGTTGATGGTGGTCAGGGAGAAGCCGAGGTGCGGCAGCACAAAGGGCGCGGCGACCAACGCGATGATCGTCAATATCTCGGCGATGAAAGGATGTTTTATGTTCATCGGCGGGCCGCGGTCACTCGCGGCCCGCCACGCCGAGGAGTCCGTAGGGGCGGATGACCAGCACAAGCGTCATCGCGACGAACAGCATGACATAGGCGTAGCCCGGGTTGAACATCGAGGTGATGCTTATGATCTCGCCCGCGATCAGGCCGCCAAGGATCGCGCCAGGAAAGGAGCCGACGCCGCCGATGACGACGACGACAAAAGCCTGAACGAGGATCGATTCGCCAACGTCCGGCGAGATCGAGACCACCGGAGCATTGACGATGCCCGCGAAGCCGGCGGCCATGGCGCCGATGCCGAACACCAGCGTGAAGATCTTGTAAACGTCGATCCCCAACGACTCGACCATGACCGAATCTTCGATTCCCGCGCGCACGATCATGCCGAGGCGAGTACGGTACAGGACGAAATAGAGGGCGAGGAGCGCCACGGTCACCAGGCCGAGCAGCGCCAACCGATAGGTCGGATAAACCATGAAGCCGAGCGAGGTGATGCCGGAGATTGGTGGCGGCACTGTTTTCGAAAGGCTGCCGAAAAAGAAGCGCACGGCCTCTACGAAGACGATCCCGAGCCCGAAGGTGACGAGGAGCTGATCCTCGTTCGGGCGCGCATAGAAATAGCGGATGATGAGCCGCTCCATCAGCACCCCGACCAGCATCACGAAGAGCGAGCCGGCGACGACCGCCAGGATAAACGACCCTGAATAGGTGTAGGCGACCCAGCCAGCGTAGCCGCCGAGCATGAACATCGCGCCATGCGCAAGGTTGAGGACCCCGAGCGTGCCGTAGATGATCGTCAGGCCGGAGGAAATCAGCGCGAGAAGCGCGCCGAGCACCAGCCCGTTGAAACATTGCGAGATGAAAGCATCCCAGCTGATCACGCTTGCGCCCGCTCTACCGCCGGTGTCGAGATTGCTTCCTTGCCACGGCGGCCTCCATCATGAAAGGGCATCCGCCCGCCACGCACGGAGTGATCCCCTACGACCTGCTTCCGATTGCGGAGCCGCGAATGCCCAGGACGCGAAAACGCGTCTACGCCGACCATTTCAGAGGTGTCGGACAAGCGGGAAGGCGTCGGCGGCCTTCAGGTGTAAGGGCCGAGTTCGCAGCCGAAGGCGCCAGGCTTCTGCATCAGCGGCCCGCCTGGCACCACTTCGAGAACCTCCCAGTAGTCCTCTCCGTTCTTCATGTCCTTCGGCGCCTTGCCGCGAACAATGACGACCGGGCGGATCAACTGGTGGTCCTCTGGGCGGAAGCGCACATCGCCCACCATCGATGGAAAAGTCTCGCCCTTTTCATACTGCTTGATCACATCCGGCGGGTAGAAGGTTCCCGCCTCGGAGACCATGCGGGCCCAGATCGCAAACTGCATATAGCTGTTCTCGGCGCCCCATTCCGGTCGGTAGTTGTATTTCTTCAGGAAGGCGTCGACGAACATCTTCGCCAACGGGTACTTGTCCTCCAGCGTCCACCAAAAATCCGTCGCGGCGAACACGCCCTCCGTCAGCTCCGGACCCACCTCCTTGGCCAGGAATGGGATCTGGTAGGGGATGACCATCTTCATTTTCGGGGTCAGGCCGAACTGCTTGGCCTGCTGAACGGACAACACCGCGTCCCGTCCCCAATTCACATTGATGATGAACTCGGCGCCGGAACTGGCGATATTGGTGAGGTACTGACTGAAGTCCTGCGTCCCCAGCGGCGAGACCTGGTTCGTCACCATTGTCCAACCGCCCTGCGAACTCAGATAGTCGTTCACCGACTTGGTGACCGTGTGGCCGTAGGTGTAGTCCGGCGTCATGAACGCCGCCTTTCTCCCCTTGCCGAAGTTCTTCACCAGCACCGGGCCGATGGCGTTGGCGGCGGTCTCGCCGTAGAAGCACTGCCGGAACGAATAGCGGGCGCAATCCTTGCCAGTTGTGTCGTTCGAGCCCGAGATCGCGACGAGGTAAAGGACCTTCTCGCGCTGGGCGAACTTGTTCAACGCCACGGCGACGGCCGACGAGGTCGACCCGGTCATGGCGATGATCTTATTCTCGTTGATGAAAACTTGCTGCTCCTGGACGGCGTTGTTGGGCTTGGCGGCCGAATCGGCGACCACGAGATTGACCTGCTTGCCCAAGACCCCTTTGCTCAGTTTGGGCGCGATCTGTTTGACCAGGTCGTTGCCCTCGTTGATGTGCTCGACGGCAAGCTGCATGCCCTTGAGCTCGTCCTCGCCCTGAACGGCGTAGGCGCCGGTGCGGGGGACAGTGGCGCCGATCGTGACCGACGCGCCCTGCGTGCCGGCAGGCCAAGTGCCAAGCGGGGCTTGGTCATCGGCATAGGCTCGGCCGATCTGGCCGAAAAATCCGGGGATCCAGGCCGCGCCGGTCGCGCCCGCGCCAAGCTTCAGCACGCTCCGCCGCGAAACTGCGCCGGCGCGCCCGTTTCCAAATGCGAATTCGGTCATCCTTGTCCTCCCAACGACAGCTTGATTCCGGCCGTGACCCGGGACCCAGTGCTTGCTGCTTCCCTGTTAGCCGGCAATCGCGCAAATCCGCGGCGGTTGCAGGCGGGATGACCGGGATTAGTCAACGAACAGCCCACGCGTCAATGCAACTTTCGTTCGACATTGTCGGGTCGCTGCCGCGATCCGCTTGGGCGGCGGGGACGCCGCGCTCGGAGGTCCGAACAGCACTGACGATTCGGCGTGATGGAAACAATTGGCTCCCCGGGCTGAACGAAACTGCGAACTTTGCGCTGCCGATTCCCCTCCATGCTACGCGAGAACCCTCCATCAAGGCTCGTAAGCGTGATCGCGACCGAGCGGATCCGGCTGGCTGGGGCCTCGAAGCCATCGCTCTGAGAGCGGGCGGTCGCGCTCGCCCTGGGATCGAGGTAGTCCGGACGAAAGACCTGACCGACCTTGGCACTCCTCGCTGCTATCTGGCCCGCATATGTAACGAAAGCTTGCTCGTCAAAGTGGGCTATGGGCGCTATCGAGCGGCAGTCCGCAAAAGCAGCTTCATACGCGATACGAACGCCTCTTGAGAGCGCAAGACGCCGATGCGGTCGATACAGGATTGGCGCCCGGCCAGGAACACGAAACACTGATGTTCGCTCTTCTTTGGGCTGAGATCGCGGCCGCTCGATCGGCGGGGATGCAGCACGGCGCAAAAGCGCACTGCGCAGCGCCGCCGTGTTTGTCAGGCGCGTTGAGCAGCTGCCGGGAGGCCAGACGCCTCGAAACGCTGAGAGGCCTCGCCCCATACGAGTTCATCTGCAAAGCTTGGACTTCCCAGCCACAGTTCTGTTCGACAGTCTCGATAGTGCGAACGTAGCGTCGTTTTCAGTCCCTCTACTGGACGCCAGTTTCTCAACGGGCGCTTCGAGCTTTTGCGCGACCGATATCGCTCTCCTGTTGAGTATAGGCATCGCGCCTCCCGCTGATGAGACGTTTACCGTGTCGCTGAAAGGCGGTGTCCCGCTGGCCGATGTCTCGTTCGATCCAGTCTTGAGGCTCAACGTCGGTCCGGGCGGGCCTACCATCGCTGCGGTCACCCTACCGGCCTCCGAGCTTTCGGCTGGTTTGGCGACCGAGCATTTCAATCAATTCGCGAGCATCACTCTTCAGCCCAACTCCCTTTATCGGATAGATGTGGAGAATTCGGACCTTGAGACAATCCAGTGAACTGGGGCTATACCGCCGATGTGTCGGGCGTCGGAGTCGCTGAAAACTACAACAGCTCAAACGCAACCGATTTTACATTCTTCCGCAATCAAGGCGTGTCTCCGTTCGCATTCAATATTGCGTTCCAGACGGAGGTGAGCGGCGTCGCGACCCCTGAGCCATCGACCTGTGCGCTCGTACTCATGGGCCTCGCAGGCCTCGGCTACGTCGGGCACAGGAAGACGCGTCTGCAGGCGATAAGCTCGCTCTAAGATGAAGGACCGCTGACCTGAAGGGCGGCTTTCTGGCCGCTCTTTTTGTCAGCCTAAGACCCCGCTTTCGCTCGGCTGGGGCACCATCCCGCCGGCGAAGTAGCTGAAGCTAATAGGACGACGATTGCGGAAGCGGATCGCGCAGATCGCGCCGAAAGAAATGATGAGGACCAACAATGCTAGGACCAGGATAACCGCAGGCAGCCAGAGAGCGGATCGCATCCCCATGGTGGGCCTCCCCGCGCACTATCCCAGAACGAACATACCTATTTGGACGCTCTAGCAGGCTGCTGAAAAGGTTACTGCGTTTGCGCAACCGGAGAGGCAGGCGCGATTTTTTGTGGCTGGATGGGGCTCATTTTGAGGTTTTGGCCGTCGACCGGATCATTGTTGTCTGGCTCTTCATGTTGCGGGACGCACTTCGCCCGTCGGGGCGATAAGCTTGGGCAGGCGGACGATGTTGTAGGCGGCCATGGCGAAGACGAAAGCGGCGCGGACCTTGGCGAGGCCGCGCACCTTCACCTGCGTAAGACCGCCGACCGTCTTCGTCCAGCCGAAGCCTTCCTCGATGCGCTTGCGCAGCCGCTGACTGATCGCATAGCGCACACTCGCGGCGACCTCGCTCGGAACCGCGGTCTTGCGCGCCAGGCCCATGCTTGCTCACCGTCCCGTTGATCGCGATATGCGGCTCGATCCCGCGCGCCTTCAGACCCTCGACGAAGGCCTCGGCGTCATAGCCCTTGTCCGCGCCGAGCGTCGCCCCAAAGGGCAAGCGCTGGCTCATGCACGCCGCCGCCTCGCGTTCGGCCGTTCCGGTCGCCAGCGTCGCCTCGGCCGCCGCCACGAGCCCGCCCATGGTTCTCCATCAAGACGTGGCCAAGATAGGCCAGACGGCTCTCCTGTCCGGCGCCTTTGCGGAAAAGGCGCGCATCCTTGTCCGTCGTCGAGGCGTGGGTCGCGTTCGACCGCTTCGTCTTGCGAAAGTCGACTTCGCCATTGCGCCCCGGTTGAGGCGGATCGCCTGGGCCGGACCTCGGGCCTTCGTCCGAGGCGCCCTTCGGACGGAAGCTCTTCATCGACGCCCAGGCTTTCAACATCGTTCCATCCACCGAAAAATGCTCGGCGCTCAGAAGCCCCTTCACCTCCGGCAGGCCGAGGAGCGAAGACAGAAACTCTTGCGCGATCTCGTGGGTGAGCAGACGGTCGCGGTTCTTCGAGAAGGTCGAAGCGTCGAAAACCTTTTCGTCGATCGACAGTCCGACGAACCAGCGAAACAGCATGTCGAACTCCAGCCGTTCGACCAGCTGCCGCTCCGAGCGGAGCGAATAGAGAAGCTGCAACAGCGTGGCCCGTAGCAGGCGCTCCGGCGGGATGGACGGGCGCCCGATCCGCTCGTAAAGCGCCGAAAACCTCGGGTCGAGCTCAGCCAGCGCCGCATTGGTCAGCCGCCGCATCGTCCGTAGCGGGTGCTTCGCCGGAATGCGCGCCTCGACGTCGACGTAAGAAAACAACGCCCCGCTCGTTAGATCCTCGCCTCGCATCGATCCCCTCGCGATTCACTTATCACAAACCTCACGGAATCATGCGAGAACAACAAACACCAGCAACCTGCCGGATGTCTTTTTCAGCACCCTGCTAGGCGGTGTTGACGGTTTTTTTACTGATGAATGATTCCGAGGTTGCCTCTACGGAAGGAGGCAGCTTTGAGTTGGGGCGATCTGGCGGACGGGGAATGGCGCATTTTCGATCCCCTGCTTCCCGACCGGGGCGAACGGGGTCCGCCGGTTTCAGACAAGCGGCGGACGGTCAATGGCATCCTCTGGGTCCTGCGCACTGGCGCGCCGTGGCGCGATATGCCGGCGCGCTATGGCGTCTGGAACTCGGTGTTCGTCCGCTTCACGCGCTGGAGCAAGCTCGGGGTGTGGGACGCGGCGTTCGAGACGCTGGCAAGCGTCGGGCCGCCGGAGGACGCCGAGCACGCAATCGACTCGACCATCGTGCGGGCGCATCAGCATGCAGCCGGCGTAAAAGGGGGAATCAAAATCGAGGAGGCGCTTGGGCGCTCGCGCGGCGGCTTCTCGACCAAAGTCCACTTGCGCACCGACGCCAAAGGCCGGCCGCTCGTGTTCGAGCTGACCGGCGGCCAGGCGCATGAGGTCAAGGGCTACGACGCGCTGATGGAGCTTTTCGAAGCCCAGCCGGAGAAGCTCCTCGCCGACAAGGGCTACGACGCCGACGCGATCCGCGATGACCTCGAACAGCGCGGCATCGAGCCGGTCATCCCGCCGAAGGCGAATTCGAAAAGAAGCGATCCCATACGATCGTGAGGCCTACAAGCGCCGTAACCTGATCGAGCGTTGCGTCAACGCCCTCAAACAATTCCGACGCATTGCCACACGATACGAGAAGACCGCGAGGGCCTTCCTCTCCATGCTATGCATCGCAGCAGCAAGGCTCTGGATCAAAACCGTCAACACGGCCTAGATCACACTCTCCACTTCGTTCTTCTCAGCGCTATCGTTCAATAACGCCCCAGAACCCCCTTCACCCCGTGACTTCATTAACGCCGGCCGACCCATCCACACATCGGCCCGCGCTTCAACCGGACACCGGCCGGCATGAACTCGACTTCGGCCACTTCCAGGGCCGTCCGTATTGCCTCGATTGTGCGCGGTTTCATCTCCCGGTCGTTCTCCAACCGCACGATCGTGTCTGTCGCCACCCGCGCGCGCCGCCAATTCCTTGACGGTCATATTGAGCAGGCCGCGCGCGGCCCGACACTGCGCCGCTATCATTTTCGGACCTGCATATCACACTGAAACGGAGCCCCGCCCCGGTCATACCTTCGCCCGCCGCGTTGTCTCAACCATGACGGGTCAACAGCGTAAATTGACGTTCGCGTGATGGATTGTAAAATTCGCCATGTTTCGCGCGTGGGGTTGTAGAATCACCCTCTCTCGTCTGCGCTTTGCATGAAGGCCGCCTAACGGCGGCCTTTTTGTCCATTTGGTCCTGGGCGCTCGAAATGAACGAAACCGACTGATTGGCGTTGTGCACTCCATGAGCTACCGCATCGCGAAATTAGAGGCCGCCCTCCGTGTCAACGCTGCGGTTTGTGCCCGGGCCGAGCGACTAATCACGGCCTACATCGCACCAGGATCCGACCGAGCTGCCATCCTCGGCGAGCTTGTCAGACTCCTGAACGGACCAGCGCAGCGCGAGGCCAAGCGGCTTGCGGAAGTGGCGCTCGACCAGGGCGGGGGCGGTGACGAAGAGGTTCTTGCATTAACTACCCAACCTAGAAACGTTCCGCGTCGGTTTTGGGCGGAGGTTATCGTGGGAATTACCGGGTTTTTGTTTGTCATTACCCTGATTTCGGACAGATTGGATCGAAGCAATTTCCGGAGGATTTCAATCCTGATCAGCACACCGGCTCTGCCGAACTGGATAATCGGCATGGCTCTGCTTGTCGTCACCCTGGCGATCCTAGGTGCTTTTCCGTGGATGGGGACCGTCCGTGATCGGCTGAACCGCTGAAGCCACATTTCGCCGCTCTTCGACGCCCCGCAGTTGCCGCGGCAGACCACATTACTGGCGGCGGGACGAGTTCGACAGCCCAATCCGCGTCCGGCCCGAATCGAGCTGTGCGGTGATGTCCGGCGACCAGATAGACCGCGGCCGGGTGAGACCTGCCGCAGCGCTTGCAGCGAAGACGTTTGAGAACGTTCTCGAACGTCATATCGCCCTTGCGCCGTATTAGCAGGCGCACGGGATATCCCACCGAACCCGCCGCAGCATTGCAGCTCTACCACACACTCCCGCCAGTCGGAGAGCTTATGCGTCGGACGGAATTGGGGCGGGTGCATCCGCCTATTCAATCGCGAGAACAGACGGAGAACAAGAGTGGAGCTGGCGCGATCCTCAGGCTTGCGCGAGAGCCGACCTAGGCGCGAGCTAAAGCCCCGCGCCGCTTGTAGCCCGCAAAGCCCAGTCCCGCGAAGCCAAGCGCCATCATCGCCCACGTCGAAGCTTCAGGGACCGCAGTTCCAATCTGGACCGTGAAGCTGGCCGCGTCCGCTCCGGTTATCAGACAGAGGCGCCTCAGAGACATAGCCGTGAGGCACATCGATTTGGGGATGATCGTCGCCTACGTCATCGATGCCTACTTTGTCGCCAGCGCCGCTGTTGGCGACCGCGCCTGTGCCTGATCCAAAAGAGTCTGGCCCTGTCGCGCCCGAGTAACTGTCGATGCGGTTGCTGCTGCTAGGTCCCGTGATTTCCCGTCCGGACATGGGGCAACGAAAGCTATGAAGAAATCTGATTGATCAGGGGGTGGGGGCGTCAAACCGCTGAGATCAATCGTCCCGGTGCCGGTTGCAACAACATTCGGTCCATCTTCCGTGAAGACTACAGTATAGGCGGCGCGCGCCGGAGACTGAGAGCAGGTCAATACCGCAGCAAT
Source organism: uncultured Alphaproteobacteria bacterium (assembly GCA_963753135.1). Taxonomy (GTDB): domain Bacteria; phylum Pseudomonadota; class Alphaproteobacteria; order Rhizobiales; family Beijerinckiaceae; genus Roseiarcus. Next base: position 48,085 of record CAVWBA010000016.1, read on the forward strand.
CCCAAGGACAAGTCCGAACTTTCTCATCTGAACCCCCTTCGTGTGCCGCTAGTGCTGCGAAAACACAAAAGCATAGCTCACGCAATGTGGAGGTCTTATGACGATTTGTCCGCCTGGCCGCAACGGCGCCTCGAGACCCGCAAGGGGACGCGGGTCGGATGGCGTCCAGGCGAGAGTTAACCGGACGAAGTCACCCACGCTGCGAGGGACGCAAACCGGAGCGCCGCATGTCGTGGTGTGGAACTAAGTGTGGGACCGAGAATTGAGCTACTAAGCATGTTTATGATTTTTCTTGAGAAATTGGCTTTGTGTGGCTCCCCGAGCAGGACTCGAACCTGCGACCATTCGATTAACAGTCGAATGCTCTACCAGCTGAGCTATCGGGGATCAGCGTCGGGGGGATATAGCAGAATCCGACGCGATGGAAAGCGCGTTTTTGCCGCTTGCGCTTGGGCCAAGTGGCGCGCAACCTTCGTTGATGCTTGACCCTTTGGCGTTCCCGGAACTCCTGACGCCCGCCGAAATGAGCAAGGCCGACCGCTTTGCGATTTCGGCCGGAACGCCGGGCATTAAGCTGATGGAGCGGGCGGGTCTCGCAGTCGCCGACGAAGCGGTGCGGCTCACGAAATCGCGCGGCCGGATCGCCGTCGTCTGCGGCCCGGGCGGCAACGGCGGCGACGGCTTCGTCGCCGGCCGGCTGCTCAGTGAGCGCGGCTATGCGGTCGAGCTCGGATTGCTCGGCCGCCGCGATGCCTTGAAAGGCGATCCGGCGCTCGCCGCCGCTCGCTGGTCCGGCCCGGTCCTCGACGCCGGTGCGGTCGACCTCGCCCAAGCTGATTGCGTGATCGACGCTCTGTTCGGCGCGGGCCTCGCGCGCGACATCGATGGCGAAGCGAAAGCGATCGTCGAACGGATCAACGCCTTCAAGTGGGCAGGGGGCCCTGTGCTCGCGGTCGACGTTCCCTCCGGCATCGACGGCGAAACCGGCAAGATCCGCGGCGCCGCGGTGGAAGCCACCGCAAGCGTAACCTTCTTTCGCCTCAAGCCCGGCCATCTGCTCATGCCGGGCCGCATGCTTGCCGGCGCGATCCGGCTCGCCGACATCGGCGTTCCCGAGGCCGCGCTTGCCTCCATAGCCCGCAAGCCTTCGTCAATGCGCCGGCCGTCTGGGGCGAGGCGCTGCCGCGCCCGAACGCCGCGAGCCACAAATATGCGCGCGGCGCCGCGCTCATCCTGTCGGGCTCGGGCCATCATACGGGCGCGGCCCGGCTCGCCGCCCGCGCGGCTTTGCGCGCGGGCGCCGGCATTGTCAGCGTGGCGAGCCCGTCCGATGCGGTCGCGGTCAACGCTGCGCAGCTCACCGCGGTCATGGTCGCCCCCTTCGCCAACGCCCGCGAATTCGAGGCGCTGCTTGCCGACGACCGGCGCCGCGCGATTGCGCTCGGCCCCGGCGCGGGGGTGGGTCCGACCTTGCGCAAGCTGGTCGCGGCGAGCCTGACCCGGCCCGCCAGGCAGCGCACGATCGTGCTCGACGCCGACGCGCTGACGAGCTTCGCCGGCGAAGCCGAGCGGCTCGCCGCGCTGATCCGGCGCGGCGGCCACGAGGCCGTCATGACCCCGCACGAGGGCGAGTTCATGAAGCTGTTCGAGGGCGCCCCCGGCGTCCGCCTCGACGACGACAAGCTTGCCCGCGCCCGCGCGGCGGCGCGGCTCATGGGCGCCGTGGTACTCATCAAGGGCGCCGACACGGTGGTCGCCGCGCCCGACGGCCGCGCGACCATCGGATGGGACCTGCCGCCCTGGCTCGCCACCGCCGGCTCGGGCGATGTGCTCTCCGGCCTCGTCACGGGGCTTGCGGCCCAGGACACGGCCCCGTTCGAAGCCGCCTCAGCCGCGGTCTGGCTGCATGGCGCCTGCGGCCGGGCGGTCGGCCCCGGCCTCATCGCCGAGGACCTGCCCGATGCGCTGCCGGGGGTCTTGCGGACCCTGTTATAGACGTGGAACATCCTGCCGTCGTGAGCAAAGCCCCGAGGCAAACGGAAATAGCCGCGCATAAACGCTATTAAGCGCTAGTAAACGTTAGTAAGCGCTAGTAAATTTGCTAACGTTTACTAGCGTTTATTTTTCCGAATCGGGACTTTTCAATGGGTTACAGCCAATTTAAATAAAAAATTTGTCCTGTCTCGAACCTCGATCTCACATGTCATAAACGGTAAATTGTCTCGCGTCGCCCGTGAGGCCGCGTCCATCCGGCGACCCTCAGTTTATAGCACGGAATTCTGGTTTTGCCAATAGAATGCCGTCTTTTCATTTTGGTGGCGCGTCGCCCGTCAGACGGTCGCTTGTCGCTCCGTTACCTGTCTCGCAAGCTCTTTGTTCCCGTAGTGCCGCGAAGGGCTACGCTTTGGGAACGGCGACAAAGGGCGCAGGCTGTGTGAAAACGTCGGTTGAGTTAGAATCTTGACGCATTGAGTCGGGGTTCTTGATGAAGCGCTTTGTCGAGGGTGAGGATCGGCGCCAGGGCGTTTTGCTTCCGGAGTATCTCGACGACTTTGTAGCTGAGGAGAACCAGGTCCGAGTCATCGAGGCGTTCGTCGACGAGCTGGATTTGCGGAGGCTGGGGTTTGAGGGGGTGGTCCCGGAGGCGACGGGCCGTCCCGCCTACCATCCCGCCACGATTCTGAAGATCTACGTTTACGGCTACGTCAACCAAATCGCTTCGAGCCGGCGGCTTGAGCGGGAAGCCCGACGCAATGTCGAGCTGATGTGGCTGACTGGACGGCTTGCGCCGGACTTCAAGACGATCGCGGACTTCAGAAAAGACAACGGCGCAGCGATCCGCGCGACGTGCCGGCAATTCGTGGCGCTTTGCCGAAAGGTGAACTTGTTCACTCAGGCGATGGTGGCGATCGACGGCAGCCGGTTCAAGGCCGTCAATTCCCGCGACAGGTCCTTCTCGCGCGGCTCGATAAAGCGCCGCATGGAGCAAGTTGAGGCGAGCATCGAGCGCTATCTATCGGCGCTGGAGACGGCGGACCGTCAGGAAGGCGAGTTGGCGGAAGCCAAGTCGGCGCGGCTGAAGGACAAGATCGCTTCGCTGCGAGAGCAGATGCGCAAGTATAAGGCGCTGGAAGTCGCCGTGCACGCCGCGCCGGACAAGCAGATTTCGCTGACTGATCGGGATGCGCGATCCATGGCGACGAGCGGCAAGGACACGGGGCTGGTCGGCTACAATGTGCAGGCCGTTGTCGACGCCAAGCATCACCTGATCGTCGCGCACGAGGTCACCAATATCGGCAATGATCGCAGCCAGCTCTCGGCGATGGCGAAGCAGGCGCAAGAGGCGATGGGCGCGCGTGAACTGACGGCGATCGCCGATCGCGGCTACTTCAAAGGCGAGGAGATCCTAGCCTGTGAGGCGGCGGGCGTGACGCCCATCGTGCCAAAGCCGCTGACCTCTGGCGCCAAGGCGGACGGCCGGTTCGGCAAGCAGGATTTCGTCTACGATCCCCAGGAGGACGCCTATCGTTGTCCTGGCGGGGAGAAGCTGACGCGGCGGTTCACCACCGTCGAAGCCGGCCTCACGCTGCACGCGTACTGGACGACGAAATGCGCCCCCTGCGCGCTCAAATCGAAATGCACGCCTTCAAAGGAGCGGCGCGTCAAGCGTTGGGAACACGAAGCCGTCCTCGACACGATGCAGGAGCGGTTGGACCGTGCGCCCCAGAGCATGCGCATCCGACGCCAGACCGCAGAACATCCGTTCGGAACCATCAAGGCCTGGATGGGCGCCACCCACTTCCGGCTACGCACCCTTGAAAAGGTCAGCGCCGAGATGAGCCTTCACGTTCTCGCCTACAATCTGAAGCGGATGATCGCCATCCTCGGGACGCAGCCGCTCATCCAGGCGATCAGGGCCGCCTGAGCCCCTCATCGTACAAACCCAGACCGCCGGCAAACCCTACTGCGCTTTCTTAGCCGCTCCAGCACAGCGTCCCAAAAACTGCGTTTTCGCACGGCCTCGGCGGAGAGCGGACCTTACGCCCGCGGCCCGGAATGGTTTTTCACATAAAACTTCTGAAGTCAAAAACTTAATCCACCAAGTTTGTGTTCTGATTTATGATTTGCGCAAAACGTTGCGAATACTCTAGTGTCACGGGCATCTTCTTGTAGAGCGTATTGTTATTCCAGTCCATCTTTGTTAGGCCAAGAATAGCTTGGCAGATGTCATGCCAGCCCCCATCGCCAGTGAAGCGTCTGATGAGTAACGGGCTCGGTACCGGTTTCAGCACCAGCTCCTTGTAAATATTTTTCACGCCACCTCCGTGTGAACGCCCACGACGCTTCCCTGGGTCCAGAACAGCGCTTCGCTTGCGGTCACCGGAATGAACAGGCCCCGGCTGACAGGATACCCATCAGGCTTCCGCGCAAGTGAGTAAGCATAGGCCATCCAGTTCGTTGTTTGCACTATTTGAACAAGTTCAATATCAGATCCTCGCCGAACGCATCTTTCGTGGCAAGAATTTATACGTCCTTGAAATGGGTATTCTTATGGACGGTGACTTTCTTTGGAGGGCGACCTCCATGTCCTGACTGATAGATTTCCAGGCTACGCGACATGACGGCTAACATCTCGTCATAGTCGAGGCAGGGATTGCCGCGTCGATCCTTCGTGTATCCACGGGTGTCGTAGGCGACGAATTGGAAACCTGTGCCGTCGGGATCGAATACTTGACTGCAGCAGGTAGTATATTCCGATCCGCCGGATTGCTGCTTCATCGCATAGCTAATACCGATGAAGGCTTCGTCGCGGTTGAGGCCAGACAGTTTCCAGGGGATCCCGTTTGCTTTCGCGTATAAGGCCACGCTCAGCCCCCACATGATGTTGGCCCTGCATTTTCTCTCAAATGTCGCCGCCAAAATGATTTGAATGGGAATGTCCAAGGGTGCGCGGTACGCTTTGAGATAGTCGTGTAGGTCGAAGCCGGGCTCGACGAAGCACGCTTCCCACGCGTCTGGGAGGTAGATCAACACCACGCCGAACTCGGCCCGCAAGCCGTGGAATTGGCCAATCGCACCGAAGAGTAGCCGAGCCAGAGCATGTTTATCCCCTGCTCGGGCGAGGTCATCGAAATCGGACGGCATTTCACGCCGTAGCCGCGCATCGGTCGGGGTAATGTTGATCCCAAACGCCCTCTGAAAGCCGGGATATTCCGGATAATACACCAGCGCTTCCTTCGGCTGAGCGCTTCGGCCGAGTTCGGCGATAATCGCGTCCAGTCTTGTCAATCCGCCTCGAGGGGCAAGCAGCGCGAAGCGCAGGCGGGACGGCACTCCCAAATCCACACTGAAGGGCCCGTGAGAGCGCAGACCTTGGAGCGGGTGAAGCCCGTCCTTTCCGCTCGCAAAGATTAACTTCGGTTCAGGAATTTGGACGTAGCCGCTGATTTCAGAAAGCGACATGATCAGGCTACGCTCCTTCGGCTGAAAGCCGTGCGGCTGCCGATCTCAAAGCTTGCTGCGCCCGTTCCCGTCCCACTGAAGGCTTGAACTTGGTGAACTGAGTCACCGCCTTGACCTGGAAAGAGAATCTCGATCCAGGCCGAGAGGATCTCATCGGCCTCCTTATTGCGGCGGCCAATACGCCGCTGAAACAAAAAATCGCGAACGAGCGCGCGCTCTCGACGGGCGAATAGTGATCCCCGGCTGTAGAACGAACCACGGGTGTCGGATCGGAGGTCACCGGAAATCCCTTTGCCAACATGTATGACTCGATCTTCTCCCTAATCGCTGGGTTCTGAAGATCGTGGCGCTCGACAGTCCTATCTCCGCGCGCCCATAATGTCGACGCTTGATGTCCCACACTATGTCATTCGCGGTCGGCAAACCGGCGCTCAATGAGGTGCCGGCGCCCAAAAACCAAGAGTACTTGCCGCAGCCGTCGGCGAGTAAGCCGATCAATTCGGTTTGATCCATAAGGCAAAGTAGCTGTATCCGATAGAACTCTCAAGCGATGGTATATGCTGGCTGTGGCACTAGCATAGGTCGGCGATAGGCGGGTGACCCGAACTCACTTCCTCTTCCGCGACCCGCCCGACAGCTCCGCAAGGAGCCAAGTCGTTGCATCGCGAGTTTTCGTGGATCTGTCGTGTCGATGTCCGTTGCCGGATAAACTCGTTGGCTTCCGGCGGTGAGTCACACGTTCCTTTAGAGCGGCAACGGGCCACGCCCGGAGTTGCTCGCGCCGGTGTGTCCGGTTCCGCGATCTGACGATCTGATAGCTGCCCGACAGTTGTGGGCCAAACTCTGCGCTTGCGCCAAGTCAGCTAAAGGTCCGCTTTGAGTTGAGAACGGTCAGTCGACGGTCTCTCAAACGGCCCGATTGTTGCCTGACTTAGGCCGCGCTGATGGGCTACAGCACGGCCTCGGAGATCGACGCCGCGCGAAGGGGGCCGGCCTTTTCCCGGTGCTCGGGATCTTCGACCATGCTGGGGAAGGCTTGGCGGCTGGGATAGCGCACGAGCGCGATGGCGTCCCAGGCCTGCCCGTTTCCGCCGGAAGCGTCGCCTCAACAGGCGGTTCAGGCGGCGTTCACTTCCGATAGCGCCTAATCGCGTGTGTCTGGGACGCAAAGGGAGGAAATCATGTCCAAGTCATCTCTTTTCAGCCTGTCGGTTGCCGTCCTTGCCGCCGGCGCAACGCTCGTCCTCGAATTAAGCCCGGTTTCGGCGTTTACGCTTTACGGGACATCCGCGCAGCCCCTTCCTTCAGGGCAGTTCGACAAGGTCTACTATCGCGGCGGTTATCACTACCATGGCGGTTATCGCGGCGGGTACCGTGGCGGTTATGCGTATCGCCGCGGCTACGGCTATCACGGCGGCTACGGCTATCACGGTGGCTACGGCTACGGTGGGTACCATCCCTATGGATGGGGCGGCACAGCGGCGGTTGGCGCAGCGGCGCTGGGAGCGGCGGCGGTCGGCGCAGCCGTTGCGGCGCCCCATTGTTGGATCAACAGCTACGGCTACCGGGTCTGTAACTAACAGACCGAGCGGAAGGACGCCCGTCCGTTGGACAGGCTTCGGGCAGGAAAGGCTCTTAGGCCCCGCGGATCGGCTGAAGCACGGCGTTGGAGAGCGACGCTGCGCGCAGGGGCCGGTTTTCTCTCGGAACTCGGGGTCTTTTACCGTGCTGGCGAAGGCTTGGCGGCTCGTCAGATATGCCTGCGCGCCATGAGGAGGAGCGGACGTGCACATGTCGGACAATGATATTGTCGATCCGGCGCTTTATTCGGACGAGCCCCGACTCCATCAGATGCTGGCCGAATTGCGTCATACGGAGGGTTACGGCAGAGGCTATCGCGACACGGCGAGATAGGCGCTGATCGTCGCCAACGACACGACGGTCGAGGCGAGCACCACGGTCGAGGTGACGCCGGCCTCGCGGCGATAGAACTCGGCCAGCATGAACGGACCCGTGCCGGTGGGCAGGGCGGCGAGCAGTACGGCCGTGTGGGTCAGCAGGGGAGAGAGGCCGAACACGCTCGTCGCCAAGAGCCATGTCGCCGCCGGCTGAAGCACGAGCTTGAGCCCGACCAGGAGCGCGGACGATCCCACATCCTTTTCGCTGCTCTCCTTTTTGGCGGCGAGGAAAAGACCAAGCGTAACGAGCGCGCAGGGCGGCGCCGCTCCGCCGAGCAACTTCAGGAACGTATCGGCGGCAGCTCGGCAATGTGAGAGCGGAAAGCGGGAATAGAGCGCCCAAAGCCGGCGCGACCACGAGCGGATTGCGCAACAAGGCGCCGCCGACTTTGAGGACGAGGCGCCGCCGCCGCTTCTCGGTTTGCAAGCCGATCTCGATCAGCACGATCCCCACGGCGAACAACACGCAAACGGTCAGGAGGGTCGCGACGAGCGTCGACGCCATGGCGTCGGCGCCGAGCGCGATCAGGGCCAGCGGAAAGCCGATAAAGCCGGTATTCGCATAGCTGGCGTTCAGCGCGTCGATCGCTGCATCCGCCAGATGGCGCGGGCGGCTCAGCCGGATCATGAGCGTGATCACAAAAACAATCGCAACGCCCAGGCCGAAACTCGCGATAAAGGCCGGTTGCCAGATGTCGGACCAGCGGGCCTTCGCGATGATGTCGAACAGGAGCGCAGGGAGAGCGAGATAGACCACGAAACGATTGAGCTCCGTGGTGGCGTTCGCCCCCAGGACGCCGATCCGCCGGGCAAGCCAACCCGCGAAGATGAGCGCAAAGATCGGCAGAACGACGGTGAGCGTGGAGAGCATGATCGGCGGCCAATGGTTTTCATTGGCATAGGCTCGCGGATTGATAGTATCCAATGCCGATTTATGGAGCTATTAATACCTGTTCGGTATCATCATGATTGACCTACGCCAGATGCGCTACTTCGTGGCGCTGGCCGAAACGCTGCATTTCGGCCGCGCCGCCGAGCGCCTGCATATCACCCAACCGCCGCTGACGCGGCAGATCGCAGCGCTGGAGCGGGAGCTTGGCGTGCGCCTTCTGGAGCGAAATTCTCGCCGCGCCAAACTCACCCACGCCGGACAGCGCTTCCTCGATGATGCCCGTTTGGCGATCGCCGCCTTCGATCAAGCGTGCCGCAACGCGCGATTGGCGGAGCGGGGGGAGCTAGGCGCGCTGAGGATCGGCTTCATGATGCACGCCGCGCATACGGTGCTGCCGCGCCTGACGCGGCAATTCATGACCGAGCACCCGCAGGTGCATGTCGAGCTGCGCGAAATGATCCCCGATTTGTTGCCGGACGCTGTTCTGACAGGCCGCTTCGATGCCGCTGTCACATTTGATCCCGGGGCCATACGGGGGCTTTCGACGCATCAGATTTTCGAAGAAAAGCTTTGCCTCGCTGTGCCTTCCGCGCATCGCCTCGCAGGCTCGCCGACTATCCGCGCCGAACAGCTGGCAGGGGAGCCCTTGATCGCCGACGCCGCCGGACGCGGCGCCGACCCTGCGCGACGCCATTCTGCGTTTCTGCCGCTCCGGCGGCGTCACGCCAAATATCAGGTTGGAAGCGCAGCTTCAGCAGACGATCGTCAGCCTAGTCGCGGAAAAACTGGGCGTCGCGCTCGTCCCGACGTCGATGAGCAGGCTGGGATTGCCCGATGTGGTGTTCTTAGCCCTGGAGGCCGCGCCGACGGTCGCCCATGTGATTGCGTGGCGCGACGGCAATCTCAACCCGACGTTGCGCCCATTCCTGGCGGCGGCTGGGTTGCAAAAATATTGAGTTCTGTCTCGTCGGCCGGGCGACGCGGACGTTCTGACGTCTGTCGAGGCGCCTTGATATAGGATAGCCCCTCACCCTATATTTGGGCATGGCGCATACCATCGAAAACAAGAGCAAGCTCATCGCCCGGGTGCGACGCATCAAGGGGCAGGTCGAAGCCGTCGAGCGCGCGCTGGAGGCGGAGATCGGCTGCGCCGATGTGCTGATGCTGGTGGCGTCGCTGCGCGGCGCCGTCCACGGCCTTAGCGCCGAGGTCATGGAAGATCACATTCGCAATCATGTGGCGAACCCGGACACCGACACCGACGCGGACCGCGCGCGGGGGGCTGCGGAGCTGATCGAGGTCGTTCGCACCTATCTGAAGTGATCTTCATGCACAGCGATCACGACCACGACGATCATCACGACTGCGACACGCTGGCCGAGGCGGACCATAGCCATGTCTTCCTTGGCGAAGGCCATCAGCATGCCGAACGGCGAACATGGGCGGTGATCATCCTCTGCGGCGCCATGATGCTCATCGAAATCATCGGCGGCGTTGCGTTCGGGTCGCTGGCCCTGGTCGCTGACGGCATGCACATGTCGACTCATGCGGGCGCGCTCACGCTGGCGGCGCTCGCCTACGCTTACGCACGCCGCCACGCGCATGACGCGCGTTTCACCTTCGGCACCGGCAAGCTCGGCGACCTTGCCGGATTTACCTCAGCCGTCATTCTCGCTCTGATCGCGCTGTTGATCGGCTACGAGGCGGTCACTCGGTTCATCGAGCCGGCGCCCATTGCGTTCGCCGAGGCGATCCCGATCGCCGCGCTGGGTCTCATGGTCAACATCCTGTCCGCATGGCTGCTGTCGGGCAGCGGTCACCATCATCACCGTGAAGAGGATCCCGGCGGCCATCATCATGGCGACGATCACGAGCATGCTGCGGACCGCGACAACAACATCCGCGCCGCTATCGTGCATGTCATGGCGGATGCGGCGGTCTCCGTCATGGTGATTGTCGGGCTCGTCTTTGCCCGCGCATTTGGCTGGTTGTGGATGGACCCGCTCGCGGGCATTATTGGGGCGTGCGTCATCGCCAGTTGGTCCTATGGCCTCATTCGCGACACCGGGTCCATTCTGCTCGACATGAATCCCGACCGGCGCATGACCGGCCATCTGCAAGAAGCGATCGAGCGCGACGGCGACGCGCTCGCCGATCTGCACGTATGGCGGCTTGGACCGGGCCATCTGGGAGCAATTGTCTCTGTCGCTACCCGGCACGGGCGGGAACCTGAGTTCTACCGCGAGCGCCTGGCGGCCTTCCCGTCGCTCTCGCACGTTACGGTCGAGGTCAGGCATCTGGCTCCGATGCGGAATTCTTGATTCATGGACCGCGTGGGCCGCAGCGGCTGTGGCTGAGTGGCGGCGCAAGCGCCTGGTTCCTGATCTTGCGGGCAAGGTGGCCTTTCACGATGACGCTCTCCGCCAATCGCGCCTCATAGCGGCCGAGCATGCCCCTCGATTCATGGATCGCCGAGATTTCGCTCATGGCCGCGGCTGCGGTGGTTTTCGTCTCGACCGACATTGATGATCTTGCGCTGCTGGCGGGATGGTTTTCCGACCGGACATACAAGACGAGCCACATCCTTCTCGGACAGCTTCTCGGGATCGGGGCGCTCGTCTCAATCAGTGCGGCGCTCGGCCTCATGGGCTTTTTCGTGGCCAGACCCGCATTGGGGGCGCTCGGCGTCCTGCCGATTGGCATTGGCGTGTTACGGCTGTGGCGGCCCCGAAGCGAAAGCGACGAAGACAAGGTTAGGTCGGCGACGGCGAGCGTCCTTTCGGTCGGCGGCGTCACGCTTGCGCATGGGAGCGATAACCTCGCCGTCTATGTCCCCTTCTTCGCCGCCGTTCGGACTATTTTCGAAATGGCGACGATTGTCGTTGTCTTTCTCGTCCTGACGATAGCGTGGGTCGGAATGGCGCGCTCGTTTGCGCGCCATCCTCTATGGGGAACGTTCCTCCAACGATGGGGACGCCGCATCGTCCCGTGGATGCTGATCCTGCTTGGGGCCGGCATCATTTACGAAGCAGGCACGGTCGCTTGGCTCACGGGAGGCGCGCGCTGGAACGGCCCTCCCTAGTGGATCAAATCTGACATTTGAATCCGATCAGGGATTTCGACCGGACTTGGGGCGTGCGAGTTTGGGGGATGCGAGCTGGCGTCACCCTTTCCGTCTCTTCGGCTGACCTCGATCGGCTCCGCGCGCTGGTCAGCGACCGGAACGCCCCGCAGAAGCACGTCTGGCGAGCACGGATCGTCATGCTGACCGCGAAAGGAGTCGGCACGAGCGCGATCATGCGCGAGACGAGCAAGTCCAAGACCTGCGTCTGGCGCTGGCAGGAACGCTTTGCCGACGAGGGCTTTGAAGGGCTGCTGCGCGACAAGACGAGGCCGTCGCGCATCCCGAAGCTTGATCCCGCTGTCGCCGAACGCGTCGTGACGCTGACGATGGAGCCGCCGGTGGCCGAAGCCACGCATTGGACGGGCGCAGCGATGGCGGAGGCAGCCGGCGTCAGCGTCTCTTCCGTGCAGCGCATCTGGCGCTCCCACGGACTTCAGCCACACCGCATCCGGCAGTTCAAGCTCTCCAAAGACCCCGCGTTCGTCGACAAGTTGCGCGACGTGGTCGGGCTCTATGTCGATCCGCCGGCGCACGCTGTTGTCCTTTCCGTCGACGAGAAGAGCCAGATCCAGGCGCTCGACCGAACCCAGCCCGGCCTGCCGATGAAGAAGGGCCGGGCGGGAACGATGACTCATGATTACAAGCGCAATGGCACGACGACGCTGTTCGCCGCGATGAACGTTCTCGACGGCAAGGTGATCGGCCGCAACATGCAGCGCCATCGGCATCAGGAGTTCATCCGTTTCCTAAACGCCGTCGAGCGCGAGGTCCCCGCCGGCAAGACCGTCCATGCGATCCTCGACAACTACGCCGCCCACAAGCACCCCGAGGTCCGAAAATGGCTGGCGCGCCATCCGCGCTGGACATTCCACTTCACGCCGACCTCGGCCTCCTGGCTCAACGCCGTCGAGGGCTTCTTCGCGACCCTCACCAAGCGCCGCCTCAAGCGCGGCGTCTTCCAATCCGTGGTTGATCTGCAGGCCGCCATCAACCGCTTCCTCGATGATCACAACGCCAAGTCAAAGCCCTTCCGATGGGTCGCTGACCCCGAAAAAATCATCGAAGCCGTCAGACGACGGCACCAAGCGTTAGATTCAATCCACTAGGACTCCGATCTCTTATTGCCGATGCGCCGGCCCAGTATTCTCGGCCTCGAAACCTCCCGGCCCAATCACACCCCTGAAATAGTCGTCTAGCCAAGGAGCGTGCGCCGCGAGGATTGTCTCCATCGTACCAACCGCAATTACTTTTCCTCCGGCTATCGCCGCTATTCTATCGCAGACTGTACGCAGGCTGCCGAGATCGTGAGTGACCATGAAAACCGTGAGCTTGAGGGTTTTCTGAAGCGTCGCGAGGAGTTCGTCGAATTTCCTCGCGCCAACAGGATCGAGGCCGGATGTCGGTTCATCGAGGAAGACAATCTCGGGATCAAGGGCAAGGGCACGCGCCAGTGCAGCGCGCTTAATCATGCCGCCGGACAGTTCCGAAGGATATTTTTCGGCTGAATCGGGACTTAACCCTACCATCTCGATTTTGAGCATAGCCAATTCCTCGAGAGGTTCGTCCGACAAATTCAAATATTCGCGCATCGGCGCCAGGATGTTTTCCTTCACAGTTAGAGATGAAAACAACGCCCCGTGCTGGAACATAACTCCCCAGCGCCGTTCCAAAGCATGGATGGCATCGGCGTCTAGCGCATCGAGGCTTTCGCCAAATACTTCTACGACGCCTTGCCGCTTCCGCACCAGCCCGATAATGGCGCGCATCAGCACCGACTTACCCGACCCCGAAGCGCCGATGACCCCGAGAATTTCGCCGCGATAGACATCGAGATCCACATGATCGAGGATGATTTTGTCACCGAATGCGACGACAAGATCCCGGACCCTGATCGCGATCTCGAGGTTTCCACTCTGTGAATTCTGAAGTCGGATCGTCATTACGCTCGCCTCCCACTCTCCGCAGCGTGCTCAAAAGTCAAACCGGTTGAGGCCCTGAACCGCGATTGCCTCGTCTCAAAACACATCTTCGGGGGCGATACTCCTTTGCGCGGGCGATAGCCGCACTTGTCGAGAATACAGAGCGTCACGCTTGGACCGTTGCCACAAATCCCCTCGATCGGCTGGTTCCGTTGCAGATGCGGGAAGCGGTGACAACCCTGAACCAGCGCTTTGGCTGTCGTATTTTCGTCCTCCCTCTTGCCGACCGGCGCTGTTCGGCCGAGTTATCGTATTCCTATGAGAGATTCTGTGCGGACGAGAAGTCCATGACACGGAGACAGAACAGCTCGCGCGACTAACACTTCACCCACCGGCGGCCAGAACCGTAGCCGTTGAAGCACCACCCAATTTGCCCTAGTTCCTGTTCGACGCTATCGCGCTTGTCGCAGGCCATAGCATCGTTACTGCCACGGCAGGCGGCTTCAAGGGCTCGCCACTCCCTGATCAGCGCGGCGGCGCTCGTTGGCTGGCTCTCGGTCGCATAAGCGTTCCCAGCAATTCCAGCGATGGCGCACGTGAGACGCAATATCTTCATTAACATCATTCCAACCGTCGCAGGGCGCGCCGAACAACAGTCCCGCACATCCTGCGTTCAGCCAGGCCAAGCTCCAAAGCGGCCTTTCTTGGCTCGGTCACTTTGGCGGTTCGGTCGCTTCGACCTTCTTCCAGGACGGATCGGGGTCGAACGAGGTTATGTTCTGGGCGATGTTCACGGTGTCAGGCCCAAGGTCCTTTTCGAAGATCTCGCCTCTGTAATTGACGATGAAGGTCATCACTCCCGAGTTCCGGTATTCATCGGGATAGGCGACGAGTTCGAATCCGCCGATCATCTTGCCGTTGACGATGTAGTCGACGGCGCCGCCGGTCGCGTTCGGCCCCTGCCTCATGAGGATCTTGTAATAGTAGCCATGGTAGGGCGCGTGCTTGCCGGCGACGTAGCCCTCGTGCGTGGCCTGGGCGAAGAGTTCGCCCAAGGGACTCTCTTCCTCGCCTTGCGTGGTCGGCCAATAGAGCCCGTCCTTCTTGTCGGGCTCGCTTATGAAGCGCTGGGCGTAGACGCCGACGCCCTCGCCGGTGCGATCCTTGGACGCGTATTCGTCTTGGGCGTCGACATAGGCGAGCGTGGTCTGAATCGTGTCGAGCTCGTTGTGGCCGATGCGTCGCGCCAGAATTTCAATTCGGCCGGCCTCACTGTCGAACGACCACTTGTCGGCCTTGCGCACCAGCGGAATCGGAAACGGGTAGTTCTTATCGCCAATGATCAAGGTCGCCTTGTCATCGCCCTCCATCTTGATCTCGTGCTTGGCGTCGTAGGCGCTGACAAACCGCGCCCGCGCGCGGTCGTCAGAGACCTTGTCGCCGGACGAGACGATGTCGCCGCCGCTCAAGCCGAGAACGACAAGGGCTGCTTTTTCGTCGCCGCTCCTTGCCGAGTTCGATAAGCGCGGCGGCGGCCGCGTCAGGCGTTGCGTATTTTTCCTGCGCGAACGCGAGGGAGGGGCTCGCAAAGACAAGGAGCGCCGCTGAGAGCAGCGTTCGCTTTCCGAGCATGACAGCGCGTCTCGAACAGGCGCGAAGGTGGAATCTGCTCATTGCGACCTCGGCCGAAGTTGAAGCTGGCGATCAACGCCCATGGAGGCGAACGTGCGGCCCGTGGGCGGCGTCATCGATGAAACCCGCCTCCACCGTGAAATCCGCCGCCTCCGAATCCCCCGCCGTGAAAACCGCCGCCCCCAAATCCGCCGCCGCCAAAGCCGCCGCCGTGAAAGCCCCCGCCGCCCGAATCCACCGCCCCCGAATCCGCCTCCGCCAGCGCCGCCGCGAAAGCCGCCGCCGATTCCGCCGGGGCGCAAACCGGCGCCGCCGAGACTGGAGAAGCCCCGGTTCGAGTCAAACATAGCGCGGTTTCCCGACATGATGTTGCCGAACGCATTGCCGCGATAGACGCCCGTTGGCCGGTCGAAGGCCCCGCGATCGACGCCTCCCAGAGGACCGGCAGGGAGTGGGTAGCCGCCCGCGGGTCGATTGAACGCGCCATGATTGACGCCCTCCGGTCGATAGCCGCGGACATTGGCGACGTTTGGGCGATTTCCGATGTTCGGCCTTTGGCCGGCGGCCGCGCCGATATTGCGCCGATTGCCGCCGCCAGGCTGCAACGCTTGCGGGGCCCCTCGGCCGCGGAAATCCGTGCGCGATTGCGCGCCCCCGGCGATATTGCGGGCAGGAGCGAATCTTTGTGCGACAGCAGGATTGTTGTATCGCACGCCCTGTCGGTGGATGGGATTGTGAACCCAGTTTCTGACGTTCGCGTTGTTGAGGTTCAGAGGGCGATTGGCGTAGATGTTGTGGCCGCGCCAATTGAAGCCGCCGCCCCAGCCATAGCCGCCGCCCACCCAGTTCCCGAGCGCGTAGGCCCCGCCGAAGACCAGTCCGGCCGCAAGCAGGTCGGCGCCTATGTAGTCCGGCGTCCCGAAATAATATGGCGGATAGTCGATATCGGGCCACGCGCCGTAAACGACGTCCGGATTGTAGTAAGGCACGTAGAGCATGTCCGCCTCGGCCGGCTCGATGTCGATGAACTCCTGGCCCCCTTGCTCCTCAGTCGTCACGGTCTGTTCCTTGTTCGAGGCGAGCTTCTTGTTCGCCTGCGCCCTTTGTCGCAAACGCTGGATAGCGCCCATGACGTCCAGCTGTTGCGCCAGCACGGCGTCGCCAAGCTTCTGCGTCCACTCGAGCTTGTCGCTCATCATTTGCAGCACCGAGGGCGCCGCGGTCAGCGATTTGACGCTCTCGTCCCAGCTCTGCTTCATGACTTCGGCTTTGAGTTGAGCGCCTTTGAGACCCTTGTGGGCGGCGACCCAACGCGCGGCCTCGACGACTTCGAGCGGGTAGGTCGAGGCCATCAGGATTTCGGCGATCAGCGGGTCGGGATAGAGCGCGATCGGCGCCGCCAGCGCGTCGAGTTGCCCCGCGTTCAGCAATTGTTGGGATGGAACCGAGGTGACCGCGTTCGTCGGCCCTGACGGGGCCGCGTTCGTCTGCGAGGGTGCGATTGGGCTCCTTTGGGCGGGCGCAGCCGCGGGAGCGCTCGGATTCGTTTGCGCGGGCGCGACGCCAGAGCTCGTCTGCGGGGGGCCGCCGGGGTTCGGGTGCGTCGGCGCAACACCAGAGGCGCTGGGATTGGTTTGGGCTGGCGCAATCCCGGTGGAAGCAATCAGGAGCGGGAGCGCAATGGCGGCCAAAATCTTGATCATCGCGATCCGCCGTAACTCACAATTGGCAGATCGCGGAATGCAACGGTCGGTTGGCACAATATTACCCTCTTCCCGCCAATCTAGGTCAGTATAGGGGCTGAAATCGGCCCGACTGGATCGACGCCCAGCATGATACCTGAGATCCAAAGTCCTTGTTTGCGCCTGATCAATCTGACGCGCGCAAAGTGGGCGACAAGCGAGGGACCGCTTCTGGCGCAGCCTAGCCTTCATCGCTTTCTCGCGCTTCTCGACCGTTCAAGGTTCTCGTCACCATGGGCCAGTACGTCCCGCCTTTTTTGCGCCGACGACGCCCGTTCAGCTGAAGCCGCAGGTAAAGTGACGGATGAAGGGCTGCTGCGATACGAACGAAGGCGGCGCGGCGCGCAGACGCGCTTGGTTGACTTGCCGATTACAGACAAGTGATCGAGCTACGAAGGACGATGCCTCAAGCGGTGCTGTTCAAGGCGCTCGAGAAGTGGTACCAATGCAACACGTTCGTTGCGGATTTGGTCGAAGGAAGTAGAGGAGAGCTCTGCTATGCCGCAAGCGAAGCGCCCTTCGAGGGCGAAGCGTTTTCCACGCAAAGCTGTATCCGTGCTAGGAATCGCCGGGATGTCTTTGGCGGCATCGAGCAGGGGATCCCCGGCCGATATGCCGTCCGCGCCTTTGGCGCCGCCGACTGCCGGGTCGGCAGCGGAAATACTCTGGCAGAATAGGGCGCCGTTTCAGCTCCCCGCTTTCGACGACGAGGAAATCTCCGACGTCAGCCTGGCTACTTTCTCTCTGTTCGAGAACGAACTTGGAAATTCCAAGTCAGGCGTAGAACTTGCAGCGTTCCGAGGGTGCGGCTGCGGACACGGCTGCGGAGGCTGCGGGGGCGCTCGAGGTTGCGGCGGCGGCTTTCGAGGGTGCGGCGGCAGAGGTTTCGTCGGCGGCTGCAGAGGCTGCGGCGCTGGCTTCCGCGGCTGCAGAGGCTGCGGCTTTGGAGGCTGCGGCTGTGGTGGTGGCTGGGGAGGCTGCGGCTGGGGCTGGGGCGGCGGCGGCTGCTGCTTGTCGTGGGGAGGCTGCTCCCTCTGGTGCTAGAGCTGGAGCGCTTTGCGATTACGTTGACGCAGGGGTTGTGTGGGGGTTTGACCATCTGGACCCGGCGCCGGATCTTGTTTGCGACGCTTTCCCGACTGATGCGCGCGTTCGGAGCGGCCGAGAGGTTGGCGAACCTATCGAGAAACGCTAGCGCGCAAGCTTGACGGCGGACCCCTGGCAGCCGGAGAACACTCTTTGCACTGGCGGGCGTCCGGGGTCAGAAAGCGCGTGTACTGAGCTCATGACAGGCGATCACGGAAACAAGTTTACACAATACAACGGCAAAGATGTTCCGCAGTTCGCGCCGAATTTCACCGTCTACGTGCTGCCACCTGGTGTCGTGTGCCTCTATTCCGAGGACCGGAAGTTCTTGCTTCATGGCGCACTCTATTGTGCGCTCGCTTCCGCGATAGGACAGGGTGGAAGAAGCTTTCGGGAGCTCATTCGTGACCTGGAGCAGGATTTTCCTTCCGACCAAATCCATGAAGCCCTCAAGCGGCTGGTCGACCGCCGCTATATCCTTCCGGCATCGAGTTCTGCGAACGGCGCCGTAGCCGCCTATTGGGCGAGCCTCGGTCTATCGCCGGTGACTGCTGAGCATAATCTCCAGAAGTGTCGCGTGCGCATTCAATCAATCGACGTGCAAGGGGAGACGGAACTCGGCGCAGCGCTGGGCGGGCTGGGCGTTCGCATCGTCAAGCGCTCCTCCGATCTGACGATCACGTTGGTGAACGACTATCTCGAAGAGCGCTTGGCCGAACTGAATGAGCAGCGTTTGTCTGATGGCGCCCCGTGGGTCCTCGTCCAACCCTCCGGCATTTTTCCCCTGGTCGGGCCGGTGTTCAGACCGGGGCAGGGCGCCTGCTGGACGTGCCTCGCCGAGCGGATGAAGAGGAACCGGGAAGTCAAGGCGCTCCTCGACCGCAGACAGGCCCGCTGCGTCGCCGTATCGCCTCTGGCTCAACAGACCATTGGGCAGAGCGGCGTCCAGCTTGCTGCCGTCGAGGTCGCGAAAGTGACCGCGACCGATTTTCGCACGCAATTGTCCGATCACATCATCAGCCTCGACCTCATGGGTTCGACCATCGTGAAGCATCATGTGGCGGCCCGCCCGCAATGCCCAAGCTGCGGCCGCAAGAAACTGCGCGATCCCCGCCGTGCGCCGGCGCCGATCGAGTTCGGCGCGGGCGGCAAGGTCGTTATGACGAGCGGCGGCTACCGCAGCGTTTCATCGTCGGCCACCGTTGCGCGCTTCCGCAGGCACGTGAGCCCGCTCACCGGCGTCGTCTCACGTCTCGAGCGCATCCAAGCCGATTTGCCCTTGAACACCAACTACTATGCCACGCACAATTTCTCCGGGCCGTCGGAGACGGTTCATGAGCTCAGGGCCGGACTGAGCGGCGGCAGCTTCGGCAAGGGCAGCAGCGCCGAGCAGGGTGAAGCCAGCGCGCTCATGGAGGCGATCGAACGCTATTCGGGGATTTTTCAGGGCGACGAGATCCGAGCAAAGCGGCGGTTTATCGATTTCCCTTCAGGCGACGCTATTCCTCCAAACGAAGTCTTGCTGTTCAGCGACGCGCAAGTGCGGCAAGCCCGGGCGCCGACACCCGGCTCGGACGTGCCGGGCGGGCTCCCGGCGCTCTTCGATAGATCGCCAAGGATCGAATGGTCGCCGGTCTGGTCTGTGCGCGACGCGCGCTTCAAATATCTTCCGACCACGCTCTTGTATTTCTTTTACAGGGGCGCCGCCGCCTTCGCAGCGGATTCTAATGGCTGCGCGGCGGGCAATACGCTCGAGGAAGCGGTCGTCCAGGGATTCCTCGAGCTGGTGGAAAGGGATGCATACGCGATCTGGTGGTACAATCGGCTGCAACGGCCGGAATTGGACCTCGGCGCGTTCGATGATTCCTATGTTCGCGACCTTCAAAAGCAGCTGGCCCAAACCGGTCGCCGGCTCTGGGTCCTCGACGTGACCAGCGATCTCGGGATCCCGACATTTGTGGCGATCACGCACTGGATGCAAAATGGGCGCGAGAATATCGAATTCGGTTCTGGCGCGCATTTCGACGCCAGGATCGCCTTGTTGCGGGCGCTGACGGAGCTCAATCAATTTCTATCCCTGGGTCTGATGGGCGGGGGCACGGGAGAGAAATCGAGCCTTGACGGCGCCACTCCGTTGCGCCTTGAGGACCATCCCTATCTGACCTCGAGCGGAGGTCCTATGGCGCAACCGGAGTTCGGCTCGAAGTTCGGCCATCTCGACACGCGCGAGCAGGTCATGGCCTGCGTCTCCCTCGCGAAGCAAGCGGGCCTCGATTTCCTCGTCCTCGATCAGACGCGTGCCGACATCGAGGCGCCGGTCGTCAGAGTGATCGTTCCGGGATTGCGGCATTTCTATCGCCGCTTCGGGCCTGGTCGGCTTTACGATGTTCCGGTGAAGCTTGGATTGCGTGATCGGCCGCTTAAGGAAAACGAGCTCAATCCGATTCACCCCCATACCTGAAGGTGATTCCTTCGCTTGGGCGCTCCCAAACCAAAGAGAGTGCGATCGGTCACGCCGGCGACTGTTTCCGCCCGGCTCCGCGGTCACGTCAGGCTCGAGGCTCACGCGAACGGAGAAATCGTCGCCGGCTTCGATGGCTATTCGATCAGCCTGGGAACGTTCAGCGCCAGCGTAGCGGCGCGCGCGCGGGAACTGCGCACAGGTTTGCAACTCAGCGCGTTCGCGTCCGGCAGTCGGAACATCGACAAGGAGACTGCTCTACTGGTCCAGCGGTTGGCGAGGAGCGGTCTATTGGAGTACCGCCTCGGGCGCCCGCGCAACAGCGAGGACCTGGTCGTCATCGAACCGCAGGTTCCCGATTATTGGCCGCAAGCGCCACAGCTTGGCGACGCCGACGCTCTCGTCCTGTCGCGGTTCGCATACATGCGACGGCGCGGCTCCGAGATGGTGTTGGAATCGCCGCGCGCCGGCGCATTGTTCAAAATTTGCGACCCGAAGATTGCGAGTTTCATCGTCGCACTCTCTACCCCGCAGCAAATCCGACGACTGCGTCGGCAGGACGGTTTTCCAGGGGTCGCACTTCTCGCGCTCCTCCTCGATTGCCAAATCCTTTTCAAGGTTGGCGCTGCTGCCGGCGAGAAGGAGCTTCGACTGGCCGAGGGTGACCACAGCCTCGTTCTTTGGGACTTTCATGATCTTTTGTTCCACACGCGCAGCACGGAAGGCCGGCACGCGAATCCGCTCGGCGGAGTTTATCCGTGTGTCGGGATCATTTCTCCGCTGCCGGCCGTGCGGCTGAGCTGGCCTGGAAAGAAGATCGACCTGCACAAGGTTTCGACAGGGCGTCCGGAGGCGATCTCGCCAATCGCAAAGCTTCTGCGTGAACGCCATTCGACGCGCAGCTTCGACGACCAGCGGCCGATCACGCTCGCCGAGCTTTCGCAGTTTCTTGACGGGACCGCGCGCGTCCTGTCGCGATTGGACACGAAGCAGGACCTCGATGAAGGCGGTCACACCGTGAGGCCCTATCCGTCCGCGGGCGCTGCTTACGAGCTCGAGCTCTATCTGGCCGTCAACCGATGCGACGGGCTTAGGCGCGGTTTCTATCATTACGACGCCGGCGTTCACGCGCTGACGCCGATCGGCGTCCCCGCAAACGAGCTCGAAGCGCTGTTGTCGGGAGCCGAATACGCAATGGGCGCCCCCGCTGCGCCCCAGATCCTGATCACGATCGCTGCGCGCTTTGGCCGGGTTTCATGGAAGTACAGCTCGATCGCCTATGCGCTCATTCTGAAGGACGTCGGTGTGCTGGTGCAAACCCTCTACTTGATGACGACCGACATGGGACTCGGCGGATGTGCCATCGGGATCACGAATATCGATCTGTTCGCAAAGATGACGGGAGTCGAATTTCACGTCGAGGGACCGGTCGGTCAATTTGCGATCGGTCGCGACGCGAAATCGGACGCTTCCGACTGACAACCGCATGGGCTCGGCGCGGCTCACGCAAGGGCGACGATAGGACGGCGGCCCGGCCAAAATCGGCGGGCGCCAGCAAGTCATCTACGCTTCCCAGGCTTTTCAACGCCATCAGCCGCCCGGCGCATTGGCGGTAGGGCGCGATGGGAGGCGCTCGAAATAAAAATATCCAATCGTTTTGCGGCCTCGCCTGTTCAGCAGCGCGAAAATGGCGCCCTGAGGGTCCGCGCAATGGATGATCGAGGCGCCGCCCGGCACTGTGGTTGGGCCATATAGGATTTGGCCGCCGCCGGCTTCCACGCGCTTCGCCGCGGCCTGGATGTCGTCGATGTTGAAATAGTAAAGCCAGAAGGGAAGCGGCACGGTTGCAGGCTTGGTGAACATACCGCCGATCGTCATCCCTCCGGCGGAGAACGCTTGATACGTGCCCATCGCGTCCAAGTGGCTTTCAGCCTTTTGCCAGCCAAACAGTTCGCCGTAGAAAGCGAACGCCTTCTCCCCGTCGGCGGCGAATAACTCGTGCCAGCCGACGCATCCCGGCGCGCCGAGCGCGGCGGACTGCGCCCGGCCGGATTTCGTCCCCTTGACCAACGCAAGGGTCGCCATTTGCGGATCAGCGACGACCGAGAAGCGGCTGATATTGGGGACGTCCATCGGTGGGACGTAGACCGCGCCGCCAAGCTTCTTAATCCGGTCGACGGCTGCGTCCACGTCGTCGACTGCGACATATCCGATCCAGTGCGGCGTTGCGCCCATTCTCCTCGCGTCCTCCGGCACGTTCACCAGCCCGGTGACCGGAGACTCTCCAATGGCAAAGAGGCTATAGGCCAAGCCAGGCATCGAGGCGTCCCGCGCGCTCCAGCCCACGACGCTGGCGTAGAAGGCCTTGGCGTTTTCTGCGTCTGTGGTCATCAGCTCATACCAGACGAAACGGCCATGAGAGTTGAGTATGTCTGTTTCTCCTTTCGAGCCCGCTATGAACTCGCGGCGGCCGCATTGGCAGCCCGGCGCGATGGGATGGATCGGCGATCGCAGAGAAAGGTGTCAGGCGTTTGTCGGATCAAGGCGAGCCTCTTCAGCGAGCCCCAGTCCACGCCTCGTCGACGCGAACCGCAAGCAGTCGGCTCGTTCGCCAACCTTGCTACGTCGAGGCCGGCGATGCGAGCCGCGTCCTTTGCTGCGTTGCGGTGGCTGCCATCGAAATAGGCCGGGGGAGCGCGGTGTTTGCTCCGAGCATCCTGGGCGAAGGCGCGCAGGCCGGCCGCAAGCCGCGCCGGATGCCGGGCTCGCATCGACCGCCGCGCGGGAAACGTCTGGATTGGATTGACTTTGGAGGGATTGGCCGTGACAGGGTTCTGTCCGCGTCCGGTCGCAATGAAAGTCAGAGTTACGAACCACGAGCTCCTCAACTCCAAAGACGTGCTGCAGCGGTTGGAAAATCGGCTAGGGCGCGTACATACGCGGTTGCGTCTGGGACTGGAGCGCGAGCATGAAGCGCAGGCGTTCGGGCAGGGCCTCACCTTCCTGCACCTTGAAAACATGCCCGTCATGCAAGCGCTGATAGAGATCGTATTGCGGGGAACTGGAACTTATTGGCGGGGCCGTTCGAACGCCGCTCGAGTCGTTTTGAAGAGAAACGACGTTTGTTTGCCCAGCCTTCCGCGGAGCTTCGAAGGGTTCACCATTCTCCATTTGAGCGATCTTCATGCTGACATAAGCCAACGCGCGCTTGTGCGGGCCAGAGCGCTTTTGGACGGTCTCGAATACGACCTTTGCGTTCTCACTGGGGACTTCCGAGGTCGAACGTACGGGGACTATGGACCGACGCTCAGACTTGTCGCCCAGCTACGCAACTCGTTGCGTGGCGTCATCTATGGAGTGCTCGGCAACCACAACTCGATCATGATGGTTCCCGATCTCGAAGCTTTAGGCATAACCATCCTTCTCAACGAAAGCGTCGCAATTAGACGGGGCGGGGAGGCGATCTATCTCGCGGGCGTCGACGACGCCCATTTCTATCGCGCGGACAACATTGAGAAGGCTGCGACGGAAATTCCGGAACACTCCGTATCGATCCTTTTGTCGCATACGCCCGAGATTTATCGCCAAGCGGCTCACACCGGATTCGACCTAATGCTCAGCGGACACACCCACGGGGGGCAAATCTGCCTTCCCGGAGGCGTCGCCATTTTTCTCGAAGCCAAACTGCCGCGCGCGCTCGGAGCCGGACCCTGGAGACACAATCAATTGGTCGGCTACACCTCCGTCGGCGTAGGCTCATCCGTGGTTCCAGTCCGCTTCAACATCAGACCAGAAATCACGTTGCATCGTCTCGTTGCTGCTCCCTTAATAGGGCCGTTCGCGCAGACCTAAGTGAAACAAAACGCGGGACAAGGCGAGCGCGCCGAAAAAGAAAAGAAGCACAACCGCGAAAATATCCATGACGCCGAGCGGAGCGTACGCCCGCATCGAAATCGCCGGCAGAAGTGACTCGGGGATCTGATCAAGCCCGAGCGCCATGGTGCTTGCAGCCAAGCCGAGCCGACGCTTGATGAATGACGCCATGCAGTCTCCCGCCATCGCCGCCACGCCGACGAGCGCGCCTGTTCGCCAAGAGAAGCCCATTAGGAGCGACAGAGAAGCTGGGACAAGTATTCCGATGCCGACGCCCCGCAATGTTTTAGAACGGCCAAGCAATCGATGGCCGTCGCACAGGACCAAACCGCCATCGACCGGCGCCGAATATCGATTCGAGAGAAGCCGGTTCAGGGCTACCGGCGCTGCATTCGCCGCCCCAATGAGGGCAAGGCTCTCAGCGATCGCAGAAAAGAACAGTCGCATTCCCGCACCCTTAATTCACCGTATCGATGATCTCTTCGAGTGTCGATGTAGATGAGATCCGGCGTGGAAAAGTGACCCCCTGATGGAGTGGGCCCCTGGGGGCGGACAGAGATCAGGCCGCTGATTTGACTGTCTGCCGGGCGTGGTGGTCCTCGAACTGTTTGGGGCTCAGATAGCCGAGGGCTGAGTGGAGCCTGCGGCTGTTGTAGACTTGGTTGATGAAGCGTGGAAGGTCTTCTGCGACGTGGCTGACGGTCTCGTAGGCCATTGGATAGACCGCTTCGACCTTCAGCGTCTTCATGAAGCTTTCCGCTTTGGCGTTATCGTAGGGATTGCCGCGCCGGCCCATCGAGCCGACGAGGCCATGGCTGTCGAGGGCCTGCCGATAGGCTTGCGCGGCATATTGCGAGCCGCGATCCGAGTGATGAAGGCAGCCGGCCGGCGGTCTGCGGTCCTCGATTGCAGCGTTCAGAGCCGCGAGCGTCAGCCGGACATCGATGGATCGGCTGATGGCGTAGCCGACGACGCGGCGCGACCAGGCGTCGAGAATCACGGCGACATAAACGAAGCCCGTCGTGACAGCGACGTAGGTGATGTCGGCGACCCAGAGCTGATTGGCGCCGTTGACGACCCTGTCCTTGGCCAGATTGCGGAAGATCGGATGGTCGTGGTCGCTGCTCGTCGTCGCCACATATCGCCGACGCATGCGTGGCTGGAGATCGTGTTCGCGCATGAGGCGCTTGACCTTCTTGTGATTGACCACGAGGCCTTGCTGGCGAAGGGCGGCCTGCATGCGTCGCCAACCGTAGCGTTCGAACGCGTCCGATCGCGCTCATCGCCTCGACGATGGCTGTGTCATCGGGCGCCCCCATAGGCGCGTCATAGTAGGCCGAGCGCGAGATCCCCATCAGCCGGCATCCTTCGGCGACGGAGACGCTTTCGGGCCGGCAATTGCGGACGTAGGCCCGCTTCTCGCTGGCGGTGCGTTTCGTTGACCCCCCTTTAGAAACTCCAATTCGAACGCCTGCTTGCCGACAAGCCGTTCGAGGGCGGCGATCCGCGCTTCGTATTGCTGAAGGAGGTCGGCCGCGGCAGCGTCCTCGTCGAAGGCGCCGGCTTGGTATCGTTCGACCCACACACGGATCAAATTGCGCGAGAGATCGTGGCGCTTCTCCAAACCGTGAAGCGTATCGCCAGCCAAAAACTCTTGAGCGATTTGACGCTTGAATTCGATGCCGTGGGATCGATACCTGGCCATGAGCTTTCGTCCTTCGAAAGCCCAGCCTGCCGGTCAAATGTTAAGTCCCTCCCTGTCCGCCCCCAGGGGCCCACTCCATGAGGCGGGGGATCGGCGTCCAAAATTGGACGCCGATTGACAGGATAATCGGCACGCGCGCGCCAAGAACGATGCCCGCAGCGTCTGCGCTCGCTAGAAATGAGAGGCTCTTCGCAAGCATGTTGCCAGCCTCGAGATCGGGAACCACCAGCACGTTGGCGCGACCTGCCACGGGAGAGGCAATCTTCTTGATCGCCGCCGCCTCCAGGCTGATGGCGTTATCAAGCGCGAGTGGGCCGTCGATAAGCGCGCCGGTGATTCGACCTCTCTCCGACATCCTGCAGAGAGCGGCAGCCTCGATCGTCGACGGCACCTTGGCCGTCACCGTCTCCATCGCGCTTAAGATTGCGACACGCACCTCGGGAAACCCCATGGCGTGCGCAAGATCAATCGCGTTCTGGACGATACAGGTTATTGACAGTCTGGCGATGCGCCTTGATCTATCTCAAGGTCCGCAAATGTCCATGCCGATCAAGGGAAAGTGGGGACCATTTTCGCTGACGGCGGAGGAGGGGTTGGCGAGGATGACGGGCAGCTCTATCGCGGGCCCGCAAATCGATCTGCCAACTGCATACGCACGCGCCCGCGCCCGCTCTGTTATCGGCCAGACGCCGGGAACAAGAGACCTGGGCTTTTGGTTAGGCCGACCGCGCGCCGAGGACGTCGCGAATCCGCTTCGCAAGTTCGATCGCCGTGTACGGCTTTTTAAGCCAAGCGCCTGCTCGAAGCTTCCGCCGCGCGACCGCGGGCTCCGCATAGCCGGACGTGAACAGGATTTTGACCGTCGGCTTCGCCGCCAAAGCGGCCTCCGCCAGTTCATCGCCGTTCATCCCACCGGGCATGACGAAGTCGGTAAAAATCATCGCGATTTCGGAATGAGCCGCAAGCAGCGTGAGGGCGTTCGCGCCGTTCTCCGCCTCGATCACCTGATAACCCAGGCTTCTCAGTCGCCTGCTGGCGACCCTCCGCAGCCGGGGATCGTCTTCGACGAGGAGGATCGTCTCCGTTCCGCTGGGCATGACGTCTTGATCCGTCTTGCCTCCGACGGGCTCCACCGGGTTCTGGACGGCGTCCGCCAACGGCAGAAAAAGACGCACGGTCGTGCCCCGGCCCAGTTCGCTGTAGAGTTGGATGTGCCCTCCGGATTGTTTGACAAAACCATAGACCATGCTGAGGCCCAGTCCCGTGCCGGCTCCCGTCGGCTTAGTGGTGAAGAAGGGCTCGAAAGCCCGCTCTCGCACATTCTCGGGCATGCCTTCACCCGTGTCCGTTACGGCGATCAGCACGTAGCGTCCGGTGCGGATTTCCGGGTACGCCTGGGCGTAGTCCGCATCGAGGCGCGCGTGGGAAATCTCGATCGTCAGACGTCCCCCGTTCGGCATCGCGTCTCGCGCATTGATCGCCAGGTTCAAAAGCGCGTTCTGGAGTTGCGCTGCATCGATCGCTGCAAGATGAGCCGACCCGGTTATTACGATGCTCAGTTCTATCAACTCGCCCAGTGTCCGACGCAAAAGCTCGGCAAAATTGGAAACAAGCGGGCCAACGTCGGTCGGCTTAGGATTGAGCGGCTGGCGGCGGCCGAACGCGAGGAGTTGAGCGGTTAACTTGGCGCCGTCTTGCACCGCATCCTGCGCCTCTTTCAACAACTCGCGTTGGCGATCGTCCTCAAGGTCGCCTTCAAGCATTTCAAGATTGCCGGCGATCACTGTCAGCAGATTGTTGAAGTCGTGGGCGACGCCCCCGGTGAGCTGGCCGACCGCCTCCATCTTCTGTGACTGCCGAAGCTCCACCTCCATCTTCTGACGAGCCGTGAGATCGCGAATGAACCCGGTAAAAATGCGTTGGCCATTGGCCCGCGCCTCGCCGACGGCCAACTCCAAGGGAAAGACTCCGCCGTCTTTCGTCTGGCCTCTGACCACGCGGCCGTAACCAATGATTCTGGCCTCGCTGGTTTCCAGATAGTGGCGGATGTAGCCGTCGTGCTCTTCCCGGTACGGCGCGGGCATCAGCATCTTGACGTTGCGGCCAATAACCTCTTCGGGGTCATAGCCGAACAATTGCGCGGCCGCTGCGCTGAACGAGGTCACGACGCCAGCTTCGTCGATGACGATCATCGCCTCCGGGACCGTATCGAGGATCGAACGCAAATGCGCCTCACGGGTGGTCAGCTCAGCTTGGGCCCGCTTCAGTTCGGTGATGTCGTTGTTCATCTGGAGGATGGACTGGGTCTTCCCATCTTCGGTCGGCCCCGCGACCCAAAGGCTCGCGACCGAGAGGAAAGAGTTGTCTTTCCGGCGCTGTTCTATTTGGCCTTGCCAGCTTCCGCCTTTGCGCACCTGCGTGATGATGTCGTCGCGAGGCAACGGGTAGCGGGTCTTCAGAAGCTCGTGAACAATGGCTCCTAGGGCTTCGTCACCGCTCCAGCCGTAAAGACGCTGGCATCCGGTGGTCCAGTGCAGGATCTTGCCCTCTTCGTCATGGATGACGATGTTCGTGAGGTCCAACACTTGCGCCATGTTGGCGAAATCGACCGGTTTACCCATATCTTGGAGCTCTTCCAGGGTCGGTTTCCCGGCTTGGTCAATTTGGCCAGACGGCCTGCCGCGCCGGCGCAGGCTGCGCATTGGCCTCGTGCTCGTCACGGCCGGCGATGTCGCGCAACGCACTCAATTTACTCAGGGCGATCTTGTGACGTCCAGTCGCGTGGATGAAGCCGCGCCGGGCAAGACTGGTCATCATTCGCGACACAGTCTCGATCGTGAGACCGAGATAGTCGGCCATGTCGAGACGGGTCATCGGCAGTTCGATTTCATCGCCGGTCGCACAATGACGATGAACGGCCAGGAGAAGGCTGACAACCCGCTCTTCGGCGGATTTGCGGCCAAGCAGCAGCATTTGGTCCTGAGCAGCCGACATCTCATCGCAGAGAAGCGCAAATAGCTGTGGCCGCAGATCCGGCGAGTCGTTCACCAGCGAAAAGAAGCGAACTCGGGAAAAGCGCCGAACCTTAACGGCTGTCACCGCCTCCGCGGAAAAGAGATAGAGATCTTGGAAGGACACGCCAAGAACGTCGCCCGGATAGACGAAGCCCATAATTGCGCGTCGCCCGTCTGGCAGAATTTTATAAACCCGCAGCATACCCTCCAGGACATAGAAGATTTGGCCCGCCTGATCGCCTTCCCAGAATAACGCTTCGCCGGCTGAAAACGATTCGACGGCTTGTCTTCCGAAAAGGTCCTTCAGCGTTGGCCCCGGATCAGCGCGACCGATGGGCGAGGGAACCGCGCCGCGAGTCAACGTTACAGTGGTTTGGCTATACATGGCGCTTCCCTTTGCGACTTGATGGGGCGCATCTGAGCAGCGCTATGTCACTGGCGGATCGCTTGCGCGTGAAAATTGGCGCCAATTTTGTAACAATGTGTAACAGCCGGTTCGTGACCGCATTCACGTAAATCAATGATCGACCGCCGGGCCAACGCCGAGAAACGCAGGGTCGACGAAGAGCGCGAGAAGAAAAGCGCGCTTCCAGCGCTCATGATCCTGCCGGACTATCGTCAGAGGAGGCGCGCCGTCCCCTTGCCCAATATGGCTTCAACCAGGTGGCCGAGCCGAAGCCGAACGTAGCGATCGCCGTGCTACGCCATTTCTGGGCGCCGGCGCCGTGGATGCTCGAAGCCGCTGTCCTTCTGCAAGCGCTGATCGGGGAATATCTCGAAAGCCGCAGCGATCGCGGGTCTGCTTGTGTTCAACGCCGCGCTTTCCTTCGTGCAAGGGAGGCGGGCGGAGACGGCATTGGCGGCACTCAAGACACGGCTCGCGCTCACTGGCTTCGTGCTTGAGGGCAGGTTGAAAACCTACATAGGCAGCCCGCGCTATGACGCGCTGCCCGTGAAGGAATGATCTTCGCGCGAACCCGCCTCGCAAGCGGATAATGACCTTTGCCGGTTTCAAATGTCGCGAATCTGGAGAAAGTCTTGCGCGACGGGCGCGGCGCGGGCAGAGTGCCGTTAGAGAGTCGGGTTCTTTGGGACGGCCCGGCGGTTCTCGAGGCGTGGGGCGAGAATGCGGTTTGTCTTCTTGATCGGGGTCCTGGCGACGCTAAGCGGCTGTGGCAGCTATCGCGATGTTTCGTTCATCTACTATCCCAACGCGCCGTATCGCCCGACCTTTCCCCCTCGGTCTGAGTTTTACGCCGTGGCGGAAAAGGAATGCGCGAAATACGGAATGAGGGCGTCCTATAACTGGAGCAACTGGACACCAGACTTCCAGAAAGTCAGGGTAAATTATCTCTGCGTTCAATGATCTCGGTCGCCATGCTTCGGCGCTCGGCCAAAGTTGTAGTTTAAGGAGACAGGGCTCCAGTTCGGCGGCGCGGGATAGGGCGCAGCAGCGGCGATCGCGTTCATAACCGCCATATCGAGGTCCGAAGAGCCGCTGGAAGCGAGCAGCCTGCGGCCGACTAGGTTGCCACCTTCGTCGACATAGAAGTCGACAATGCCATGTCTGTTGGCGAGGTCGAGGTGGAGACCCGGCCCCTCGTGCATATGGGCCTTGATCATCCCATAGATGATCGTCAGATACCGGGACTCGGCGTTTCCGCCGGCGATCGGCGATTTCTCAATCGCACGCGCGAACTTGTACTGAGGCAGATCCTCGATGGTCGGCAGCGGCTCGCCGACCGGGGCCTTCTTAGGCGGCGCGGGGGGCGCCGCAGGGGCGGCCGCCTGAGCGGGATTGTCCTGAGGCTTCGGGTTCTGGTCCGCGGGGAGTTCGCCTTCAGGCTCAGGCTTGAGGTCATGCGCGGGCGGCGCGGCCTCGCCTTTTTGCTCTTCAGCCGGGTGAGGCGCGGGCGCCGGCGCGTCCGCCTTCGGCGACGCCCCCGGATTCGGCGGAGGAGGGACGTCGGGCGTCGCCTTGGCCTCCGTCTTCTTGTCGGGCGATTCGCGGTTGACCTTCTCTTCGGTCGGGTCCGCGGGCGCGTCATAAGCCGGCTTTTCAGACAAGGGCTGAGGCGGCGGCTTCGGTTTCTCCTCCGGCGGCGGCTTCGGCTTGGGCGGGGGCGGCGGCTCCTCCTGGACGATCTCGACTGGAATTTCCTGCACGACGGTCGGAACCGGGTGCGGCCAAAGCCAATAGTAGAGGAGGAACGAGAGCGGAATAAGCACGTGGAGCGCGACCGCCAAAATGAGCGCGAGCACATGGCCCCGGCGCTCGGCAGGCGTCGGCGGGTCGGGCGCGTCAAGGCGCTCGACCGGTTCGGCCGTGAAATCGGCCTCGGACAACAACGTGGCGGTCAGCCCGCAATTCCTCTCGCGAAGGCGCTCTGTGTTTCCTTGGCCGAATCGTTCACATTCGGTCAATGGCCCAATTGGTAACTTTGCCGCGCGCCCTGGATTCGCGTATGCCCTCGCCCATGAACCGCCGGGGTGGGGGCGGCGAGACGCCCCCAAGTTTGATCGGTGAACTGGACGCCAACCCGGCCGCGCCGCCACGCGCTCCGCGGGCGCTCGTGTTCGATTCGGGACTGGGCGGCCTTTCGGTGCTGGCCGAGATCAGGCGCTTGAGGCCGGACGTCGAAATCGCCTACGCGGCCGACGACGCGGCCTTCCCCTACGGCAGGCTCAGCGAGGCGGCGCTCGTCGCCCGGGTC
The DNA here is from genome assembly GCA_963753135.1 of uncultured Alphaproteobacteria bacterium. Lineage (GTDB taxonomy): Bacteria > Pseudomonadota > Alphaproteobacteria > Rhizobiales > Beijerinckiaceae > Roseiarcus. The sequence goes on from CAVWBA010000016.1 coordinate 79,668, forward strand.
GAGATGGTCATGGCGCGACTGATCGGCGAGACCGAGCCCGATATTGTCGTCATCGCCTGCTCGACCGCCTCGACGCTCGCGCTGCCCCCCTTGAGGGCCGCCTATCCGCGCCTGCCGTTCGTTGGCACCGTGCCCGCGATCAAGCCGGCCGCGGCGGCGTCGCGATCGCGCCTGATCAGCGTGCTGGCGACCCGCGGGACTGTGGCGCGCGACTACACGCACGCGCTGGTGCGCGATCACGCCGCCAATTGCGAAGTTACGCTGGTCGGCTCGCCGCTTCTCGCCGTCATCGCCGAGCGCGTCATGCGCGACGAAGCTGTCGAGGACGCCGAGATTGAGCGCGAGATCGCCCCGTGTTTTGTCGAGCACGATGGCCGGCGCACGGACCAGATCGTGCTCGCCTGCACCCATTTTCCGCTTATCGTGGACCGGCTCGAGCGCCTGTCGCCCTGGCCGGTCGGCTTCGTCGACCCGGCGCCGGCGATTGCGCGCCGCCTCGATGCGCTGATTTGCGACGCCCGTGCGGGCGGGGCGCCAAGCCACGAAGGGACGGCGATCTTTACCAGCGGCGAGGCGCCGCCGCCGTCTTTGCAAAAGACCTTGCGCCGCTATGGGCTCATGTTTGCCCCCGGCCGCAATGATCGGCTTCGCTCCGGCCTGAGCGCAACTCACCAATGGCGGCCGTGAGAGAGGGTCTTGACGATGGTCAGGCTGCTCGCGGCCTTTTTGGGTCTCGCTGTCATAGGCTCAGGCGCGGCGCGGGCGGACGCCGTCTATGACGCGTGCATGAAGACGGCAAATTCGAATGTCGACTTTGACGAGTGCGGTAAAGCTTATCTCAAGCGGGCGGACGATGCGCTGAACGCAGCGTGGAAGCAGACCTACCGGCTGGCGAGCGGCCAGACCGCGAAAGACTTGCTCGCCGAAGAGCAGGCCTGGATTGCGTACAAAGAGAAGTCCTGCTTGTTCGACGCCAATGGCGAGAGTGGCCGGGAGGGCCAGGTCATCTCCTTTCCTCAGTGCCGGGGAGGGGTGATCGAGCAGCGCACCAAGGATCTGGTCGGCATCGGCAAGGACCTCGCTCCCCGCTAGTGGATTGAATCTAACGCTTGGTGCCGTCGTCTGACGGCTTCGATGATTTTTTCGGGGTCAGCGACCCATCGGAAGGGCTTTGACTTGGCGTTGTGATCATCGAGGAAGCGGTTGATGGCGGCCTGCAGATCAACCACGGATTGGAAGACGCCGCGCTTGAGGCGGCGCTTGGTGAGGGTCGCGAAGAAGCCCTCGACGGCGTTGAGCCAGGAGGCCGAGGTCGGCGTGAAGTGGAATGTCCAGCGCGGATGGCGCGCCAGCCATTTTCGGACCTCGGGGTGCTTGTGGGCGGCGTAGTTGTCGAGGATCGCATGGACGGTCTTGCCGGCGGGGACCTCGCGCTCGACGGCGTTTAGGAAACGGATGAACTCCTGATGCCGATGGCGCTGCATGTTGCGGCCGATCACCTTGCCGTCGAGAACGTTCATCGCGGCGAACAGCGTCGTCGTGCCATTGCGCTTGTAATCATGAGTCATCGTTCCCGCCCGGCCCTTCTTCATCGGCAGGCCGGGCTGGGTTCGGTCGAGCGCCTGGATCTGGCTCTTCTCGTCGACGGAAAGGACAACAGCGTGCGCCGGCGGATCGACATAGAGCCCGACCACGTCGCGCAACTTGTCGACGAACGCGGGGTCTTTGGAGAGCTTGAACTGCCGGATGCGGTGTGGCTGAAGTCCGTGGGAGCGCCAGATGCGCTGCACGGAAGAGACGCTGACGCCGGCTGCCTCCGCCATCGCTGCGCCCGTCCAATGCGTGGCTTCGGCCACCGGCGGCTCCATCGTCAGCGTCACGACGCGTTCGGCGACAGCGGGATCAAGCTTCGGGATGCGCGACGGCCTCGTCTTGTCGCGCAGCAGCCCTTCAAAGCCCTCGTCGGCAAAGCGTTCCTGCCAGCGCCAGACGCAGGTCTTGGACTTGCTCGTCTCGCGCATGATCGCGCTCGTGCCAACTCCTTTCGCGGTCAGCATGACGATCCGTGCTCGCCAGACGTGCTTCTGCGGGGCGTTCCGGTCGCTGACCAGCGCGCGGAGCCGATCGAGGTCAGCCGAAGAGACGGAAAGGGTGACGCCAGCTCGCATCCCCCAGACTCGCACGCCCCAAGTCCGGTCGAAATCCCTGATCGGATTCAAATGTCAGATTTGATCCACTAGGGATCTTGACTTAGCCTTCGCGCCACCCGACGAAGCCCCCTTATAGTATCATCTTCGAAAGGCCGCGCCCATGCGCACCTCGGACGGACAACCTGTTCGCCTCAGCGACTATCGCGTACCGGACTATTTGATCGACCACGTCGAGCTTCACGTATCGCTCGACATCCATGCGACGCGCGTTGTCTCGACCTTGTCGATCCGGCCCAATCCCGCCGGCCGGGAGGGTGCGCCGCTCGCGCTCGATGGCGACGAGCTTCATTTCGTCTCCGCCCGGTTGGACGGCGAGCCCATCGACGCGGCGAGTTTCGAGGCGAGCGCGTCGGAGTTTCTGCTGCGCCGGCCGCCGCGGCGCGCCTTCATGCTCGCGATCGAGACACGTCTCGATCCGGCGGCCAACACCAAGCTCATGGGCCTCTATCGCTCGGGCTCCGCCTATTGCACGCAATGTGAGGCGGAGGGATTTCGCCGCATTACCTATTTTCTCGATCGCCCCGACGTGCTGTCGACGTACCGCGTGCGGCTCGAGGCGGATCGGGCTGAGGCGCCGGTGCTTCTGTCCAACGGCAATCTCGAAACCGCGGGCGAAGCGGCTGCGCCCGGCCGGCACTTCGCCATCTGGCGCGATCCGCACAAGAAGCCTTCCTATTTGTTTGCCCTGGTCGCCGGCGACTTGGGCTCGATCACGGATTCCTTCGTCACCGCTTCGGGCAAGAAAGTCGCGTTGGCGATCTATGTCGAGCATGGCCGCGAAGAGCGCGCGCGTTACGCCATGGACGCCCTCAAGCGGTCGATGGCCTGGGACGAACAGGCTTACGGCCGCGAATACGATCTCGACATTTTCAACATCGTCGCCGTCTCCGATTTCAATATGGGCGCGATGGAGAACAAGGGCCTCAACGTCTTCAACGACAAATACGTGCTCGCTTCGCCCGAGACGGCGACCGACGACGACTACGCCAATATCGAGGGCGTGATCGCGCACGAATATTTTCACAACTGGACCGGCGATCGGGTGACCTGCCGCGACTGGTTCCAGCTCTGCCTCAAAGAGGGCCTGACCGTCTTCCGCGACCAAGATTTTTCCGCCGATATGCGCTCGGCGCCGGTCGAGCGTATCGGCGACGTGCGCACGCTGCGCGCGGCGCAGTTCCCGGAGGACGCGGGGCCTCTCGCGCACAATGTGCGCCCCGAGGTCTATCACGAGATCAACAATTTCTACACCGCGACCGTCTATCAGAAAGGCGCGGAGGTCGTGCGCATGCTCAAGCGCCTGATCGGCGCACATGCCTTTCGTGCCGGCATGGATCTTTATTTCGAGCGTTATGACGGCCAAGCGGCGACGGTCGAGGATTTCATCGGCTGTTTCGAGACGGTTTCAGGCCGCGATCTCTCCCAATTCATGCGCTGGTACAATCAGGCCGGCACGCCGAAGGTCACGGTTCGCGGCGCCTACGATCCGGCCGCCAAGACCTATCGGCTCGACATTGCGCAATCGCTGGCTCCGACGCCGGGGCAAAACGTCAAGCTGCCGATGACGATGCCGCTCGCGCTCGGCCTGGTCGGCTCCAACGGCGGCGATATGCCGCTGACGTCGTCGGACGCGAGCGCCGACGAGCTTAAGAGCGGCGTCTTCGAGCTCAAGGATGCCGGTCGGTCGATCGTTTTTCGCAACGTGCCTGAACGTCCCACCCTGTCGTTCCTGCGCGGTTTCTCCGCGCCGGTGCGGGTCGACGATAACCTGACCGAGGAGGATCTCATCGTCCTCTCCCGGCACGACAGCGACAATTTCAACCGCTGGCAGTCGCTGCAGAGTCTCGCGACGCGGATCCTCTTGCGGGGCGTCAAGGCGATTCGGGATGGCCGCGCCCCCGAGCGCAACGGCGGACTTGCGGCGGCTTTCGGCGCGCTGATCGAGGACGTCCGCGCAGGGCGCATCGATCATGCCTTTGCGGCGCTCGCGATGAGCCTGCCGACCGAGGCCGATATCGCGCGCGAGATCGGCGAGGATGTCGATCCGGACGCGATCCACGCCGCGCGCATGGGTCTGCGCGGCGCGCTCGGCCGCGCCTATGCCGGCGCGCTCGCCGCGCTGCACGCGGAGCTCGCCGATGCTTCGGCCTTCGCGCCCGACGCGGCGTCCGCCGGCCGCCGCGCTTTGCGCAATGTTACGCTCGGGCTGTTTGTCGACGGCGACGTGATCCAGGGACTGGAGCTCGCCCATCGCCAGCTTGCCGACGCCGACAATATGACCGAGCGCCTCGGCGCGTTGTCGGCGATCGCGTTCAAGCCGGACGATGCCCGCGAACATGCGCTCGATGCGTTCGAGCGGCGCTATGCGGCGGAGCCCCTCATCCTCGACAAATGGTTCGCGCTCCAGGCGCAGATACCCGAGCGCGGGACGCTGGAGCGGGTGCGAGGGCTCATGAACCACCACGCCTTCTCGCTCGCCAATCCCAATCGGGTGCGTTCGCTGATCGGCGGCTTCACGGCCAACCAGAGAGAGTTCAACCGCGCTGACGGCACGGGCTTCGCGTTGCTCGAGGAAATCGTTGTGGCTCTCGATCCGAGCAATCCGCAGATCGCAGCGCGGCTCCTGACTGCAATGCGGTCCTGGCGTTCGCTCGAGGACATCCGCCGCGGCCATGCCGAAGCAATGCTGCGGCGCATCGCCGCCAAACCCTCGCTGTCGCCGGACGTGCGCGACATCGTGACCCGCAGCCTGGGCTGAGCAGCTACCCCTCTCGCTACGGGAGAGGGGTAGGGGTGAGGGTTCGCCCTCATCCGGCGCGCTACGCGCACCACCTTCTCCCCGAGGGCGAAGGGAAGGGGCGCCTTTCCGGCCGATTACGCTACGCGCCGATTCTACCGACTCCCTTCGGCCACAATTTTTCGTCCTTACGCCTTGTCAAGGACTAGACAAAGATTTGCACAAGGATTCTTATCGTAGTGATTCGGGCGTTAAGGCGGCAGTCCGAGTGTAATTTGTGGCGAAGTCTGGGAATGGCGATGACGCGCGTAAGCGCGGCAAACGGGGACGCTTATCCAGTGGGACGAGCTGAAATATTAAGCGGGGAAACGGCGTTTCGCTTCGCTGAGTTGTGGGCTAGTGGGCCGAGTAGAGCCCTTGAACGCGCTCATCTACGACCCTCTGGCGTTACAGCGGCTCGACTGCTGGGCCTCCCCGCGGTTCTGACTGGCCTCGCCATTGCGCTCGTCTGCGTCGTTGCGCTCATGGTTCAGCATCTGCGATTTGAGCGCGATCTGGCGCTCAATGCTATGGCCCTGCTTGCTTTGACGATCGCGCTGGTCGCAACGGTGGGCCTCTGTGCGCTCAGGGGCGGGGACGGTCGTGAGCAAAAGCGGATCGCTTCCGAGCAGCTGCTTCTGGCGACCGTCGCGGAGCTCAAGCAATCGCGCCGGTCGCTCGAAGAGCAGGCCCAACAGCTTGCCGAGCTCGCCGAGCGTTATCACGAGCAGAGATCACTCGCTGAGGCCGCCAACCGCGCCAAGGCGGAATTCCTCGCCAATATGAGCCATGAGCTGCGCACGCCGCTCAATGCGATCATCGGCTTCTCGCAACTGATGGGAGGCCAGACGTTCGGACCCTTGGGCTCGAAAAAGTACAGCGAGTATTGCGCCCATATTCTCGCGAGCGGCGAATATCTCCTGCGCGTGGTCAGCGACGTCCTCGACATGGCGCGCCTCGAGGCGGGCCGGGAAAGCCTCACTTACGCGCGTTTCCGCGCCGAACAGGCGGTCAGCCGGGCGGTGCTCGACATCGCGCCGACCGCCCGCGAGAAAGGAGTGGCGGTCAGGGTCGACGTCGGCGCCGAGGTGACGTTTGAGGCGGATCCCTTGGCGGTCGAGCGCATCCTCACGACGCTTATGCGCAACGCGGTGAAATTCGCGCCTGAGGGCGGCGAAGTCTCCATCGGCGCGGCCGCTGGCGCGGAGCTCATCCATTTCACCGTCGAGGATAATGGCCCCGGCATCGCGGCCGACAACCTCGTGCGGCTGGGCCGGCCATTCGAACAGGCCGCCACGGTCATGATCAACGGGATGAAGGGATCGGGCCTCGGTCTCGCCATCGCCAATTCGCTGGTCGAATTGCATGGCGGCACGCTGCGCCTCCAATCCAGGCCCGACCGGGGCGCGGCTGCGCTGGTCACCCTGCCGAGGGTTCAGTGCGCTTCACGCCCGGTCGCGCTGGCGCGCGTCGCTTAGCGCAGATTGTATTTGGGTCGAGGCGGCCATTTGTAGCTGCGCTCCGAAGCCCGTCGAAGGACGGGCGTTCTTCCGAACGCCCTTTTGAGCGCGGCTCGTAGCGCGGGCGGCGCACCCGCCCCCTCTTGTGGGGGCGGGCAGGGGTGGGGGGTCGCGCAGGCCGAGGAGATTATCGAATGCGTCGCTGCGCTCCTGTCTGTGAAGGACGGCGCGACCCCCTCCTTGTTCCTCCCTCAACAAGAGGGGGGAGGCGCGCCCAAGCGATCCCTGCGTAACTTAGGGATAACGGGCTCCTGGCAAATCGCCGCGGCGCAGGAGGTAGCGCCGACCGGCTCAAGGGTTCAAGCGCAGGAACGTCTCCTCGCCATGCATCGAGAAGGTGACGATGTCCTTGGCGTTCAGATTCATTTTCATAAGGTCGACCATGCGGATACGGCTATCCTCGTAGGTGCGGAAGTAGAAGCGCTTCGTCTTGAGATCGCTCGCGGCGGTCCAAATTGTATAGTCGGCGAGGATGTTGCCGTGCTCGTCCTTCTCCGCCTCGCGCGCCGAGCCTTTCGGGATGTCGAAGTTGTTGAGGATATGAAAGGCGGTGAGAACGGCGTCGTCGCCGGTCTTCGGCTCTAGCACGGATTGGCTGAACGCCACGGCGCGGACGAAGCGCGAGGGCGGGGTGAAGTCGCCGGGCATGCCCAGCATGCCGGAGCCCTGGCCGAACGGCTCGAGCTTGACCGGCCCGAGTTGGATCGGCGGGTGGTTGTTCAACGAGAAGTTCACATAATTGCGCAGATTGGTCATCTGCCAATCGAAGCCCGGCGAATTGGTGATGATTCCAAGCGGATTGTCGTAAACGTTGAGCTTGCCCCCGACGTATTCGATGACAATGCTCTTGCCCGAGGCGTCGTGGACGACGGCATGGACGGGCGGCGAGAAGCCCCATTGCTTGAGCACGGTCGCGGCGACAAGGATCGACCCGATATTGGCCTTGACCTCGTCGACGCTGGCGAAATTGTCGAGGATCCACGAACCCAGTTGCCATGGCGCGATCGTCTTTGCGGCGTCCGACGGCGCGTAAGCCATGTACCCGGCCATGGTGGGGAAGTAGAACAGACCGGCCGCAAGCCCGGCCTCATTGACCCCGTCGATAAGGATCGGCAGGCCCACTCCGTTCGCCCCGACGCTGGCGTATTTCGCCTTCCATTTGAGGCCGTCCTTGCCGTCCGGAGTCGGCGCCCACGCGCTCGTAGCCGCGTGGCGAGACCAGGACGTCGGACTGGAGGTCGACGGCGAATTCGAGCGTCCGCGCATGGACGACGGTCCCGTCGGCGGCGATGAGGCGGATGCCGGTGCAGGCCTCGGCCGCGCTCGTCGAAAAAAAGCGCGGCGGCGGCGATCATCGCGGCGAGCTTCTGGGCGAATGGGCGGGCGGTCATCGGGTTTGCTCCGGGAAACTGGATCCCGATCGCGAGCTGGTGGGCCGCGATGCGGACGGACTGCGCATCTGATCGGGCGCCTCGTTGGCGTCAACCTTACCTATTTGGGGCGGCCAGCGGCGGATCGACGGAATCTGCGCCTCGGCCAGGTTTCGCCGCAAAGCCGCTGTTGAGCGGTCCGATCCGCTTCTGCTATGGGCGAGCCTCGGCCCAAGCTCCTGGCGGCGAGCCGGCACCGAGCGCCTCTGCTTAAGGTCAGATCATGCACGATATCCGAGCGATCCGCGAGAATCCTCAAGCTTTCGACGAGGGTCTGCGGCGCCGCGGGCTTAGCCCGCGCGCGGAATCGCTGGTTGCGCTGGACGAAAAGCGGCGGGCGGCGATCCTGGCGCTCCAGTCCGCCCAGGAGCGGCGCAACGCCGCGTCCAAGCAGATCGGATTGGCGATGGCGCGCAAGGATATTGTCGCTGCCGACGACTATCGCGCCGAGGTCGCAGGGCTCAAGGCGACGATGCCCGAACTCGAAGCGGCGGAGCGGGAGGCGGGCGCGGCGCTCGAGGCGGAGCTGGCGGCAATCCCCAACTTGCCGCTCCACGACACGCCGGACGGCAAGGACGAGAACGACAACGTCGAGCTTCGCCGTTGCGGCGCTCCGCCGGATCTCGGCGGAATGAACAAGCCGCGCGAGCACTTCGAGATCGGCGAGGCGTTAGGCCTCATGGATTTCGACATCGCTGCGAAACTCTCCGGCGCCCGTTTTGTCGTGCTCAAGGGCGCGCTGGCGCGACTCGAGCGCGCGCTCGAGCAATTCATGCTCGACCTGCACACGAGCGAGCATGGCTATGTCGAGGTCTCACCGCCGGTTTTGGTTCGGGACGCTGCGATGTTCGGCACCGCGCAATTGCCGAAGTTCGAGGAGGATCAATTTTGGGCCGTGAGCGGCGAAGTTCTACGCCAGCCCTCGGACGAAGAGATTGCGCTTCTCGACCCGCTTGACGCCCAGGCCGCGCTGGCGAGCCGGCTCAGCGGCATCAAGAGCGCGCGGTTCGGCTTGATCCCGACCGCGGAAGTCCCGCTCACGAACCTCGTGCGCGAGAGCATCGTCGACGAAAAGACCCTGCCGCTGCGCTTCACGGCAGGGACTTTGTCCTTTCGCGCGGAAGCCGGGGCCGCGGGGCGCGACACGCGGGGCATGATCCGCCAGCATCAGTTCAAGAAGGTCGAGCTTGTCTCAGTCACGGCGCCCGAACAGTCGCGCGACGAGCATGAGCGGATGACAGGTTGCGCCGAGGAGGTGCTCAAGCGGCTGGGCCTGCATTTTCGCACAATGGCGCTTTGTGCCGGCGACATGGGCTTCGCCGCCCAGAAGACCTATGACATCGAGGTATGGCTCGCGGGGCAGGGGCGATTTCGCGAAATCTCCTCCTGCTCCGTCTGCGGCGACTTTCAGGCCCGGCGCATGAACGCCCGGGCCAAGGGCGCGGACGCCAAGTCGACCCGCTTCGTCCATACGCTCAACGGCTCGGGCGTTGCGGTCGGCCGCGCGCTGATCGCGGTTCTCGAAACCTACCAGCAGCCGGACGGTTCAGTCGCCGTCCCGGACGTCTTGCGGCCCTATATGGGCGGGCTTACGCGGATCGAGGCTGCTCGCTAGCAGGCGTTGACCAGCTGCTGGCCAAGGTAGTTGCCATAGGCGTCATACATCGGCTGATAGGATGTGCAGCCGCCATAGCCGTAGGGTCCATAGCCGTAGCCATAGGCGTAAGGAGCCGCGAGCAGCGCTCCGGCCGCCAAGCCGCCGAGGACCGCCGCGCCACCCCACCCGCCGCCGCGCCATCCGCCTCCACGCCAACCGCCGCCGCGGAAACCGCCTCCATGAAAGCCGCCTCCATGGAAACCGCCCCCGTGGAAGCCGCCTCCGTGGCCGCCGCCTCCGTGGAAGGCTGCCGCCGCCGGTTCACTCATGACGATAGGGGATCCCGCGAGCGAGAATGCCGCCAGGCCCGCTATTGTCGCCCTGGTTATCGCGTTTCGCATTGGTGAGCTCCATGAAGGTCATGCTCACCAGTCAACGCCGTCAAAATGGAAGAGTTCCCAACTCACAGGGAAGTGTTGCGGCCGTAAAATGGCTCGCCCTCGACGCACCGGGCGACGACATTTCGTGAATTAGGGTCCGAACGCCATTTCGCGGACCGAGCGCTGCTTTGACCGGTTGACGCTGGCCATCACGATGAGCAGCGTGAACACGACGTTGAGGAAATCGTGAGGAACCTCAATCATTGTATGGGGCCTCGCCTGCGCGAAAGCAGAAGACAAGGAATGCAAGCGTCGTAATGGCGCTGCCGGCGCCGTAAACAGCGAGAAAATCCAAAGTCGTAGCCTCCGCGCTTTGCAACCTTCAGGCGTCAAACTGGACGCGAGAATCACTCTACAACCTAAGATTGCGGGGAGCGCGCTCTACAAGTCAAGGTCCATTTTTGTAGACGTCGATTTACGGCGTGGGCTGGTCAAAGCGTCCTTGCGAGGCTCGAAATCACATTGAAATCATTTTGAATTGCATGTGACGGGTCGAAGCCTCCCGCGGTGGCCCAAACAACGGGCCGCTCGATCAGACAAAGCGAATTCGAGCGCCTTCGAGAGGAACGCCGCTCAGCTTCGTGCTCCATTCCTCGCCTGCCGCGACCGGGAAGGCGCGGGTGAGCGTTCCGGTGGTCACGATTTCGCCTGCCGCGAGCGGCGGACTGAGCGGGTCTTGCGCCAGCGCCTCGGCGAGATGGCGCAAGGCGAACAGAGGCCCGTCGAGAACGTTGGCCGCGATGCCGTGATCGATATGCGCTCCGTTACGGAAGAGATCGATCTCGAAGCGCGAAAGCTCGCGCGCCCACTCGTTCCGGCGCATCTCAGCCGAATGGCGGGGCCCGATGAAGAGCCTCCCATGGAGCCCGTAGGCTACGACGGTGTCGGGCGCTCGAAACGACCAATTCGGAAAGATCGACTGGACGATCTCGAAGCCGTGGGCGACCCAATCGACGCAACCGATGAGTTCCTGCTCGTCCATGCCGGGCACGGGAGGCGCGCCAAGGCCAAACACGATCTCCGGCTCGATGCGGGGTTCGGCCAGGCCGTTCAGGGAAACCTCGTGCGGCTCGCCCGTGAGGTCGCGAACCGTGCGGTCGTAGATATAGCCCCAGATCGGCGCGTACACGCCGTATTCCGCCCAGATGGTCCGATTGGTGAAGCCGATCTTGCGGCCAATGGGACGCTCGCCGCGCGCCTCTCTCTTCGCCCGGACCGCCGCTGTGACCCGGTAAGCTTCATCGAGGCTGAGATCGGGATTGGCTTTGGAGAAGGGCGCGATTTGGCGGCCGGTCTCCAGGACCGCGAAGACCTCTTTGGCGATGTCCTGAACATCCATGGGCCGCGCCGTGCTCCCTTGCCGTTGACGATGAGTTGGCGTGCGCCCCCGTGTCCAATGTCGGACGCGCCCCGCGAGCTTTAGCGCCGAAGTTCGTCGAATTGAATGCTGGCGCACCGGGATTGGACGGCGATCCAGCGGTAAGCGGCAAAGCGCGAGCCCTCGCCATACCTTTGCCAACAACCCTTGTTGGACTCCCGGCAGAAGCGCGCTCTTGGCGTGACGGAACTTCAGAGGGCTCCCCGTCGTTCCCCTCGGCAGCATGACGAGATGGAGTTCCGGGATGAGAATCGCGCAGATTTCACCATTGATCGAGAGCGTTCCGCCGAAACTCTATGGCGGCACCGAGAGGATTGTCTCCTACTTGACGGAAGAGCTGGTGCGGCAGGGACATGAAGTGACGCTCTTCGCAAGCGGCGACTCCGAGACGGCGGCCGAACTGGTTCCCTGCGCTCCGACGGCGCTTCGCCTCGCGCAAGTTACCGACTCGGCGCCCTACACCGTGCTGCAGCTCGAGAGGATCCGTCGACGTGCAGGCGACTTCGACATTGCGCATTTTCACTCCGATTTCTTCCACTTTCCGCTTGTACGCGGTCTGGGAGCGCCTTCGGTGACGACGCTGCACGGCCGGCTGGACCTTCCCTTCTACCAACTGCTGCTTGACGAATTTCCCGAGATGCCGCTCGTTTCCATCTCTGACGACCAGCGAAGGCTCCTGCCGGCGAAGTGGATCGCGACGGTGCTGCACGGTCTCCCTCCGGAGCTCTATTCGTTCTCGTCGGCGGGGGAGGGCGGATATCTGGCGTTTCTCGGCCGCATCAGCCCGGAAAAGCGTGCTGATCGGGCGATCGAGATCGCCAAGCGCGCCGGCGTCAAGCTCAAGATCGCCGCCAAGGTCGATAAAGTCGACGAAAGCCTATTTTGAGGAGACGATCCGTCCGCTCCTCAAAGGACCTGGCGTCGAATATATTGGCGAAATCAATGACGGCGAGAAGCAGGCCTTCCTCGGCGGGGCCTCGGCGCTGTTGTTTCCGATCGACTGGCCCGAACCGTTCGGTCTCGTCCAGATCGAGGCGATGGCCTGCGGAACTCCGATCGTCGCCTGGCGCCGAGGCTCCGTCCCGGAAGTGATCGATGAGGGCGTCACCGGCTTTATGGTCGAGGACATCGAGGAAGCGGTCGCCGCCGTCCACAAAGCCCGCTCCCTCAGCCGTGAAGCCGTGCGCGAGCGCTTCGAGCAGAGGTTCACCATCGAGCGCGTGGCCCACGATTATGTGCGCGTCTATCAATCGCTCGCAGCCGAACCCATCGCGCTTGCCGTCGGCGGCAAGGCGTGGCGCGGCGCCGAACCGCCGCCGCTTCGGACGCCTCTTGGGCGCGGGATCAATGGGCAACAGTCGCCTTTGGGCGCGACCGCGCAGAAGAAACAGGGGATGACGGTTTGACAGTAACGAATCTGAGCAGCCACGCAGCGCTGGAGTCCTCCAAGGCGGAAGCGGTCCAAAATCCTTTCTACATCTCGGCGACGACCTCCATCCTGGAGCGGCGTCCGCGGACCCTCAAGCACGGCGACACATTCGCCGTCTTCGACCATTACGGCGACGTCTCCTCCCGCGGGGGCAGCCCGGAAGGCGTCTTTCACAAGGACACCCGCTTCCTTTCCGACCTGCGCGTTCTGGTCAACGGGCAGCGGCCGCTCCTGCTCAGCTCGACCGTCCAGGACAATAACGCGCTCCTCACCGCGGACCTCACCAATCCCGATCTTCTCAAGGCCGGCAAGCTCGAGCTTGCGCGAGACACGATCCAGATCGCTCGCTCAAAGTTTCTCTTCGACGGCGCCTGCTACGAGCGGCTCGGCGTGCACAACTTTGGCTCCGACGCGCACGCCTTCGAGTTTGTGTTTTATTTCGCGGCGGACTTCGCTGATATCTTTGAGCTTCGCGGCCATCGCCGGGAGCGGCGGGGGACGATCGAAAGCAGGGCCGGAGAGAACGGCGTCGTGTTCCTGTACCATGGTCTCGACGACGTTGTGCGCCGCACTACGATCGGATTCGATCCGAGGCCGGCGGAGATTGGCAAGGAAAGCGCCCGCTTTCTCGTCGAACTTAACCCCGGCGAGCGCGCCTCCCTGTTCATGACGGTCGCGTGCGGGGAGCGCGCGCACGAGCAGAGCCCGGTCCGCCAATTCTTCGTCGGTTTGCGTGACGCCCGTCGAGCCTTGGTCGCATCGACCGCTCGCGCCGCTTCGGTCGAGACGTCCAACGACATATTCAACGAGGTGTTGTGTCGGTCGGTTGCCGATCTCTACATGCTGATGACCGAGACACCTCAGGGCGCCATCCCTTACGCCGGCATCCCCTGGTTCGCGACGCCGTTCGGCCGCGACGCGATCATCACCTCGATCGAAATGATGTGGCTCGATTCGACGGTCGCCAAGGGCGTGCTGCGCTTCCTCGCCGCGACCCAAGCCAAGGATGTACGACGGGAGTCGGAAGCCGAACCCGGAAAGATATTGCACGAGATGCGCTCAGGAGAAATGGCGCGCCTCGGCGAGGTTCCGTTCGCTTTTTACTACGGCTCCGTGGACAGCACGCCCTTGTTCGTCATGCTCGCGGGCCTCTACTACGAGCGGACCCGGGACTTGGCGACCATTTCGCAGCTTTGGCCGAACATCGAGGCTGCGCTGCATTGGATCGACGCCTACGGCGACAGGGACGGGGACGGATTCGTCGAATATCAGGGCGGCGAGACCGGCCTCACCAACCAGGGGTGGAAGGATTCCGCGGATTCCGTATTCCACGCCGACGGCAGCAACGCGGAAGCTCCGATCGCGCTCTGCGAAGTGCAGGGTTACGTCTACGCCGCGAAGCGCCTCGCGGCGAAGATGGCCGCCGCCCGCGGCCTCGCCAAACGCGCCGGCGAGCTTGAACGCGAGGCCGAAAACTTGAGGATTCGATTCGAGGAGGCGTTCTGGAGCCCGGACATCGGGACCTACGCGCTGGCGCTCGACGGGCGGAAGCGCCCTTGCCGGGTGCGGTCGTCAAACGCCGGTCACTTGTTGTTCGCCGGCATCGTGGCTGCAGGAAAGAGCGGCGGCGGTCGCGGAGCAGCTTCTGGGTCCGACCTTCTTCACCGGCTGGGGGATCAGGACGATCGCTTCCTCTGAAGCGCGGTACAACCCAATGTCCTATCACAACGGTTCGGTCTGGCCGCACGACAATGCGCTGATCGGCCTCGGCTTCGCCCGGTATGGCCTGAGACGGCAGGCTCAGCGAGTTCTCACCGGTCTTTACGGCTCTTCGCGCTATATGGACTTGCGCCGCCCCCCGGAATTGTTCTGCGGGCTCAGGCGCACGCCCGGCAAGGGGCCCACGCTCTATCCGGTGGCCTGTTCTCCGCAGGCATGGGCGAGCGCCGCGCCGCTCGCGCTGTTGCAGGCCTGCCTCGGTTTGGATTTCGACTTCCAGGCGGAGCAGGTCTGCTTTTCTCGGCCGGCGCTGCCGGATTTTCTGGACCGGGTCATCATTCGCTCGCTTAGCGTTGGCGCAAGCCAGGTCGATATCCTCTTGCAGCGCCACGCTTCCGATGTGTCGGTCAATGTCTTGCGGCGGATCGGAAACGCCGACGTGATGGTCAAGCAATAGGGCGAGCGCACAGCAGCGAGCCCGGGGCCTCGACTGCGTCGGTCGGATCGAATTTTCCGGCAGAACGCGCTCGCCTCGACGCAGGCTCCGTGCGAAAACGCGTCCCCATGCGAATCCTGCTCACCAACGACGACGGCATTCACGCGGCGGGGCTCAAGCTCCTCGAATCGATCGCGCGCGAACTGTCGGACGACGTGACGATCGTCGCGCCGGAAAACGACCAGTCGGGCGTGGCGCATTCGCTGTCCTTAAGCGACCCGCTTCGCTTGCGGGAAATCGGCCCGCGGCATTTCGCGTTGAAAGGCACGCCGACCGACTGCGTCATCATGGGGGTCAGGAAAATCCTGGCCGACCGCCCGCCCGATCTCGTCCTTTCCGGCGTCAACCGTGGGCAGAACGTCGCCGAGGATGTCACCTACTCGGGCACCATCGCCGGCGCGATGGAGGGCGCGCTCCTTGGCGTCCCATCGATTGCTCTCTCGCAGGCCTATGGCGGCGCGGTCGGGCGGGCGAAGATCGAATGGGAAGCGGCGGAAATCCATGCGACGCCCGTGATCCGCACGATTCTGGCCGCCGGAATCGCTCCGGGCGGGCTCGTGAACGTCAACTTTCCCGCCTGCCCGGCGTCGGAGGTGGCGGGGATCGAGCTCACCCGCCAGGGAAGGCGCAACGCCGAACTGATGCGGGTCGAGGAGCGGCGCGACGGCCGCGGTTTTCCGTACTTCTGGCTCATGTTCCAACGCAGCGCGTTCGAGCAGGCGGAGGGGACCGATCTTGCGGCGCTGGCCGCCAACAAAATCTCGATCACCCCGCTCCGACTCGATCTCACCGATCATGATTCGCGTCTGCGGTTCGAGGAGGCGTTTGCCCGCCGTTGACGCAAACGAAACTTGATCGGCGGGATAAGGACCCGTCATGACGGTGGCCGAATCAGAAGAGCGCGCCCAGTTCACGCTCGCCATGCGGGCGAGGGGCATCAACGACCTTAAGCTTTTGCGGGCGCTCGAGCGCGCGCCGCGCGCCCTCTTCATGCCGCCGCGGTTCGCCGACATTTCGGCGCGCGACATTGCGCTGCCGATCGGCTGTGGACAGACGTCGCCGCCGCCTTCGATCGTCGCCGCGATGATCGCCGCGCTCAACGTGCAGCCCGCGCACCGTGTCTGCGAAATCGGAACGGGAACAGGCTATTGCGCCGCGCTCCTGGCTCAGCTTGCGAACAATGTCGTATCGCTCGAACAATTCCAGACGCTGGCGCTCGAGGCCTCCACAAGGATCAAGGCCTTCGGACTCGCCAATGTCACGGTGCATTGGGCGGACGGATTCGAGCATCACGCTTCGGGAGACCGCTACGATCGGGTGATCGTCCATGGCCTCATCGAGCCGCCCGCCGAGGCGTTCCGCCGCCTGATTCGGCCGGGCGGCGTCCTGGTTGCGGTCGTCGCCGGCCCGGACCGAGGCGAGCAGCACATCGTGCGATTGACCGATGCGACGGGCGGGGCGGGCGAGGCCGCCGACATGGGCCCGGCGCACGCCATGAGGCCTCTGGAGCGGGGATTGGCGCGCGCGCTCTAGCCGCAAAGGCGCCTATTGGACGCGCCGATCCCGACATAATTTGTCAACCGACGATTCATCTTAAACCTTCCCTTAACTCGATCGGCGCAAACTGCGTTCAATGTGCAGTTGCGTGGGCGTGTGGGTGGAAGCCGATGAGTGATTGCGTTGCGGGAACAAATGGACGCGCGTTTCGGCGTCTCGCGCTGGCCGGCTTAGGCCTTCTTTTTCTGTCGGGATGTTCGTCCGACGTCACGCGCTTTTCGCAAAGCGACAGTCCGTTCTCCAATCCGTTCGCAAGCAATACGACGACGGCCGCGCCGACGCATGGGGTGACGGCATCGCCGCTCGCGCAGACCGCGCCCGCGAGCGCGGCGACGCGCACCGCTTCGCTCTCGGAAGGCCGCAGGCGGTTGGCGGATCGGCTGCCGGCTGGACCGCCGCCGGCGGCTCTCCGATCGTCGTCGCCAATGGCGAGACGCTGGACACGATCTCGGGCCGTTACGGCGTGCCGGCCTCCGCGCTTCTCGCCGCCAACGGCCTTTCGAGCGCCTCTGAGGTGAAGGGCGGGACGCGCCTCGTCGTGCCTGTCTATCACGCCGACGGCCGTGCGGTCGCCAGCGCCGAAAAGGAGAAGGCGGCGAGGAAGCACGAATCGGACGTCGCCGACGCCGAGCCGACCAAGTTGAGCAAGAAAGCCAAGGACAAGGAAAAAGAGAAGGACAAGGCTTCCGCCAAAGCGGACAAAGCCGCCAAGGAGGCGGAGAAGTCCGCGTCGAAGGACGCCAAGGAATCCAAGAAGGCGACGGTTGCTGAACGCGAGCCGACCAAGTCAGAGGCCAAGAAGCCGGCGATCGACAAGACGCCGACGGGCAACCTCGAATCGGCTGGGTCGCAGAAGGCTCCGCTGACCGGCGCGCAGGCCGACGCCGCGGGCACGGAGCCCGAGTTCCGCTGGCCGGCGCGCGGCCGCATCATCCAGGGGTTCAAAGCCGGGGGCAACGACGGCATCAACATCTCGGTGCCCGCCGGGACCTCGGTTCGCGCCGCCGAGAGCGGCACCGTCGTCTACTCGGGCGACGGCTTGAAGGGATACGGCAACCTCGTCCTCATCAAGCATCCGAACGGCTTCGTCACGGCCTATGGCAACAACGGCGAACTCGACGTGAAGCGTGGCGACAAGGTCGCGCGGGGGCAGGTGATCGCCAAGTCCGGCGACACCGGCAACGTCAATTCGCCGCAGCTTCACTTCGAGTTGCGCAAGGGATCGACGCCGGTCGACCCGACGAGCTATCTCGCCGGGCTCTGATCGCCCGGATCGTCAGGTCCAGACTCCTGTCTGGCGAAGCCTGACCCTCGGAGACCTCCGCGAAACAAATTATCTTCGAGGGCCAATGAGGGCGGCGGGTCCAAAGACAGGCCCGCCGCCCTTGATTTTAGGCTGCCGAGCGGAGAGGGAGAGCGATGCAAGCCCGCCCGCTCGACGCCTTCGCTTCCACGCTGGTCTTCGGTCTTTGTATCATTTGGGGCTTCAATCAAGTCGCCGTCAAACTCGCGCTGCCTGATGTCGGGCCAATCGCGCAGACCGGCGTCCGCTCGGGGGTCGGCGCGCTGTGCGTGATCGCCTACGCGCTCATCACCAGGAGCCGCATCTTCGAGATCGACGGGACGGAGGTTGCGGGGGCGCTGGCCGGCGCATTGTTCACCGCCGAATTCATCGCGCTGTACGAATCGCTGCGCTTCACCACCGCCGCGCGAGCGACGGTCTTTCTCTATGCGGCGCCGTTCCTGGTCGCGTTCGGCGCGGCGTTCCTGCTCAAGGAGGAGCGGTTGAGGCCGACCCAATGGGTGGGGCTCGCCCTCGCGTTCCTTGGTGTGGTTTGCGGCTTCCTCGGGCGGACGAAAGGCGGCAGCCTCGCGGGCGACGCGCTCGCGCTCCTGGCTGCGGCGCTCTGGGCGGCGACGACCCTTGTCATCAAGGGGACGCCGCTCAGGCGCATCGATCCGGTGAAGGTCCTTCTCTATCAGATCGGATTCGCAGCGCTCGCCGCGCCGCTCGCGGCCTATGCGTTCGGCGAAGCGCCGCCGACGCATCTGAGCGCGACATCGATCGGCGCCCTCTTATGGCAAGGCGTCGTGGTGGCGGGGATAAGCTACGCTCTGTGGTTCTGGACCCTTACCCGGTACCACGTAGCCCAGCTCTCGGCCTTCACCTTCATAACCCCGCTGGTCGGGGTGTTCGCCGGCTGGCTGGTGTTCGGCGAAACTCTGAGTTGGGGCTTTTCTCTGGCGATCGTGCTGGTCATTGCGGGCCTCACGCTCGTCAACTGGCCGCGGGCTCGGCGCGCGGCGTCAGGTTCTGCGAGCCGTTGAAGTGAGCCGCTTGTTCGAGTTCGACATGCGCGCGCTGCACACCGCGCTCGACGACGAGAGGCGCGCGCGCAAGCTGACATGGGATGAGCTCGCCGCCGAGATCAACGCGCCGTTCAAGCACACCCCTTCCATACCCATCAGCGTCGGCACACTGAGGACCATGACCGCGAAACGATCGGTGACCAGCGCAGTCGTGCTTCAGGCCCTGCGCTGGCTTCGCCGCACGCCCGAAAGCTTCCTCGCAGGGCGCGGCGATCAAGCGCTCGCGCCGAGCGAGGCGCTGCCGGAAGCTGGACCGGCGCAGATTCTGCGATTCGAAACCGAGGCCATGCACGCCGCCCTCGATGCCAAGCGACGAGGGCGAGGCCTGACCTGGCGCGAGGTCGCGAGCGAGCTTCCGGGCTTCACGCCCAGCATGCTGACGAACCTGGCCCGCGGACCGCTCATCGGTTTCCCGCGCGTAATGGCGCTCACCCAATGGCTCGGCCGGCCCGCTGCGGATTTCGTTCGCGCCCGATCGAAATGAGCGTCGTTGCTCGTCATGGGCGCGCCGCAGAAGGCAAGCGGCTAATCCCCGCCGAGCGTCGCGCCGAATAAAGCCAACGCGCCATCGATCGCGGCCTTGTGAGTCGCGGCGCGCGGAACGTCGGTGGGACAGACCGGAACGGCGGCGTCCCCTGCTGGCGTGCATTCGGCGAGGAAATCGTAATGGCCGACGCGCGGCAGCACGGTCAGTTTGGCTCCGGGAATGAGCGCCGCGGCGACTTCGCCGTTTGTTCCGGGCGGAGCAACTCTGTCCGCGTCGCCCAAAACGATCGCGACCGGAGTTCGGAGGCCCTTGAGACTCTCCGGATCGAGGCTTTGGACGATGCCGGGGGCCATCGCGAAGGCCGCTCTCACTCCAGGGATGCTGAGATCGTCCTTCACATGGGCGAGCTCCGAAGCGCCGGCGGGCTCAGCGAAGAACGCTTCCGCGTCGGCGCGCGAGAACTGAAACTCTTTCTGCGGCGCGCAGATCCCATCGTCCGGATGGGCGTCGCAGAATCGCCGAAAGCGATGGAAATCCACCCGCGCGCCAGCCGCGACCAGAGTCGTGAAGCCGCCGGCCGAGAAGCCCGCGGCGCCGAGCCGGTTGAGGTCGAGATGGGGGCCGATCGTCGGATCGGTCTTCGCCGCGTCGAGCGCCGTCTTAAGGTCGCCGGGCCGCTCCCAATAGAGGACCGCGCCGGCGACCGTCATCGGGTCGCGCCCGTTGTTGCCTGGGTGATCGACGGCGATCACGACATAGCCATGGCGCGCCAAGGCCGTTCCGAACCACGCCATGATTCGCGCCGATCCGCCGAATCCATGCGACAGCAGGATGACCGGGCGCGGGCGGGCGTCTTCGAAGTCCGCGTTCGGCGCCGCCGAGCCGGGCGTGAACAATGGCCTGTCGGGAGGGCCGACGTTGAGCGGCGCTTCGACCGCGCCCGATGCGGCCGGATACCAAACCGTGATCCGGAGCTCGTCGCTATGCGATGCGTTCCGCAGGGCGGCCGACGCCTCATGCGCGACGAGATGACGCTCGCCGACGGTCGCGGCTGCGGCGGGTGAAGCCGCAAGCCCCGCCAACAGCAGCGCAACAATCGCGTTCGTGAATCGTGCCCGCATCGCTCCCATCCTCATGGCTCGAGGCGCGTCCGCGCAAATCGCTCCGCTCAACCCGTCGCGTCGAGCGGCTTGCCGAGCCGGCCGGCCAGATCCTGGATGAACTGCCAGGCCGTGCGGCCCGATCGCGCGCCGCGCGTCGTCGCCCATTCCAGCGCCTCGGCTTCGAACCGATCGGACGGGTCTAGTCGAAAGTGCTTGGCGTAGGCGTGAACCATCGCGAGATAGTCGTCCTGGCTGCAATGGTGGAAGCCGAGCCAGAGGCCGAAGCGGTCGGAGAGCGACACTTTCTCCTCGACCGCCTCGCCCGGATTGATCGCGGTCGAGCGCTCGTTCTCCATCATGTCGCGCTGCAGAAGGTGGCGCCGGTTCGAGGTGGCATAGAAGAGCACATTCGACGGACGGCCTTCGACGCCCCCCTCGAGCACCGCCTTGAGGGACTTGTACGACGTGTCGCCGGCGTCGAACGAAAGGTCGTCGCAAAAGACGATGAACCGATAAGGCGCGTCGCGCACGAGACTCATCAGCGCGGGCAGGCCCTCGATGTCCTCGCGATGGATCTCGACCAGCTTGAGGCGCCCGGCGACATCCTTCTCGCGGTTGATTGCAGCATGGGCGGACTTGACCAGCGACGATTTGCCCATGCCCCTCGCGCCCCACAGCAGCGCATTGTTGGCGGGCAGGCCGCGGGCGAAGCGCTGCGTATTCTCGACCAGAAGATCGCGCACCCGATCAATTCCGCGCAGGAGCGAAAGGTCGACGCGGTTGACGCGCTTAACCGGCGCGAGCGCGCCGCTGTCCGCGCGCCAGATGAAGGCTTCGGCGGCTTCGAAATCCGGCTTCGCCGGGTGAGGGGGCGCAAGCCGATCGAGGGCTTCGGCGATGCGGCGCAGGAGGGCGTGGGAAGGATCGGGCGAAGACAAGATAAAGACATCCGGCTTGAGACACGCTCGTCGCTTTGCCACAGCGACGGCTGAAGCTAAAGAGCGGCTACCGGGACCGCGTCGCCTCGACAACCAGCCGCACGGCGTCGATCACCGCCTCCGGCCGGTCGATCTGGACATAATGGCGGGCCCCGGGAACGATTGTGTTGGCGCCGCAACTCGAGAGCGCGGCGATTCGGTCATGGCCCGCCCGCCAAGCCGCCTCGACCTTCGGCAGATAAGCGGGCGTGACGCCCGGCGCGCCTTCTTCAACGCCGCGCGAAAGGACGATCAGCGGCTTGTCGCCGAAGGATGGATGGACCGCGTCAAGCTCCCGCGTATCGACGTCTGGCTCGTTCCTCTCGGGCGTGAAGCTGGCGAGTTCCGACCTTTGCGCCTCCCACACGCGGGGAAGTGTCTGCAGACGGACGGTGACCTGACGAAGAACGTCGTCGAGCGCGTCGGGATCGCCGCTGACATCGACGCAAGCGCGCGCCTCGGCGGTCGTGGGCGAAGCGAGCGCGCCCTGGCGAGCGAGGGCAAGACAGGCGTCGTCGAAGGCGAGGACTAGCCGGAACGAGCCCGCGATGACGTTGCGCTTGTCGGGAGGCAGAGGCGCTTCGAGCGCGGCGACTTCGCCGGCGAAGGCGGGCTCGACCATGACGGCGCCGGCGATGTCCTCGGGATAGGTCGCCACATAGAGAAGCCCGATCGCGCCGGCCAGCGAATGGCCGACATAAACGAACGGCGCCGCTATGGGCGCGGCTTTAACGAGCCTGTGGAGATCATCGACGATGTTCCTGAGATCGCACGGACGCTCGGCTGCGTCGCTGAAGCCGAGCCCGGCGCGATCGTAGGCGCAGACACGCGTCGTCTGGCCGATTTCGGCCTGTACATGACGCCAGGTCGCCATCGAGTTGCCCGAGCCGGCGTCAAGGATGACGGTCGGGCTGCCGGAGCCGACGCAATAAAGGTTGAGACGCCGCGCTCCCTCCACCGCGACCAGACGTTGCGGAGCGGCATAGACATCGCTCGCGACGAGACTATCGGCGGCCGCCGCAGAAGCCCGGACGAATGCCTGCGCGGCGACCAGGATTCCCAGAGCCAGGGTCGAAGCGCGCCATGCGTCGCGAGCGGAGACGGGGCTCATCAAAGGGCGTTCAGACGTCATGAAGGCTCGCAAGCACGGAATGGGGCGGTTGACCGCCGCAAATCTCACGCGAAGGCTTTGCCACACGGAAGGCCTAAGCTCCAGACGCGGCGCGCTTGCCGCCGACCGGCGTTCTGCTACCGTCGGGCCAAAGGACGCCAGAGTGGGCAAGCCAATGGCGAGCGCGCCGCCAACCCTGATCACGCCGAAATTCCTGCTTCCCTATCCAGCGCCGGTCAGCGACTACCGCTCGGCGGTGAACGCGGACGCGACCACGGCCGTTTTCGAGCGTACGACCTTCACCGCCAATGGTTCGGTCGGGCCGCAGCTCTGTCTCCTCGATCTCACGAAAGCGGGGGCCGAGCCGACGTTCCTTCTCCCGGGCATCGAGGTCTCGACCAGGCCGGACTGGTCCTGGCCCACGGGGCGCATCGCCTTCAACTACACGGGCTCGGTCATGGTCGGCGTCCTCAAGGCGCCGGGTCAGGCCGCGACCCTGTTCGGGTCCTCGACGGTTGAGATGAACTATCCGACGTGGTTCCCGGACGGGACCATGCTCGCGACCGAAGACATGAACGGGATGCCCTCGCCCAACACCACGACCATCAACGCCGTGACCGGGGCGGTCATTCAGACTGACCTTGAGGGCGAAGGTCTGTGGGGCGGCATGCCGAGCGTCAATCCGGCAAAGCCGAACCTCATCGCCTTCGCGGGTCAGCCGATCTCAGGCTCAACCTACAATCAGGACAAGAATTACATCTTCGTGATGGACACATCGAGCTCGAATCCGCCAACACCGCTCGAGTCCGGGGCGCCCACAAGCGGACCGTTCAATCCGGATTATCAGGGCCGGGCGCCCTGGTGGTCCCCGGACGGCAAGTGGGTCGTGTTCGAATCCAACCGGCCGACGCAATATGAAAAGAACCACCTCTACGCCATTTATCTGTATGAGTACGGCGGCTCCGGGCCCGCAATGCAGATCACCAGCACGATCTACAATTGCAACCACGCCAAGTGGTTTCCGAACGGTTTTCCCGGCGGCCCGTCCGGTCCCTTTCAGCTGATCGGGGCGTCGTGGCGCGGAGCCGAGGCGGACCCGCCGGAGGGGCCTTATGGCTTGTCCGCGCTGGATCTCACGCCGCTTGGGATAACGTTCTGAGCTTTGCGTCGAAAAGCGCGCGTCTTCAATAAGATCGGAGCGGGTGTTTAGGCCCAGCTGTAGGCGAACAGCCCCATGACCACGAGGATGATCACCGCCGCCAGCACGTAATGCTTCGCCTCCCACTCGTGCAGGGTGAGGAGGCGTTTCTTCGGAGGGCGCTCAGCGGACATGGATCTCCGGCTAACACGAATGGCGCGACGCGCAAACGGCAGCGCCCAAACGGGATCGGGAACCCGATCGAAATTTTACCTTTCTTGGCGCGTCTTTCGTTTATCGTGGGCTCTTCGGTACGTCCTCGTGGGATGAGAGCGATGAACGTCCTCTTAATCGCCCTCGGCTGCATCCTCATGGCGCTCGGGCTCGTGATGGCGGCGAATCGAAGCGGGTATCTCTATTTCGTCGTCGGACCCCGCTCGGTTCTCGTCCTGGCGGCCGTGGTCGCCCTGCTGGCGTTCTGGTTTCTGCGAGCGGCTCCCAGATAAGGCTCGCGCCCGGGCAAATTGCCGTGAACAGCGGGCGGCCCTGTGAAACAGACGGTTCCAATGCTATATGTTAGCGGATCGGCCGGGCCTGCCCGGTTGGCGGAGATTCTCGATGGCCTCTCGGCTGTTACGGCGACAGGTGATGACCCTTACCGACGCGGCGGCGGCGCGGGTGCGCGAGCTGACCGAAGCGGCGGGGAAGCCGATCGCGGGTCTGCGGGTCGGGGTGAAGAACGGCGGTTGCGCCGGCATGTCCTATACGATGGAGCTCGCGGAGACGGCGAATCCGACCGACGAGATCGTCGAGGACAAGGGCGTCAAGCTGTTGATCGACCCCAAGGCGGTGCTGTTCCTGCTTGGCTCGCAGATGGATTTCAAGGTCGACCGCCTGTCGGCGACTTTCGCCTTCTCCAATCCCAACGAGACCTCGGCCTGCGGCTGCGGCGAGAGCGTCGCGATCACGCCCGCGAGCCCCGAGGCGCTTCACGCGCCGGCCTGAACGCCGGGCGGGGTCCATGGACGCCGAGGGCTTAAGGGCGCTGTTCGAGCCCTTCGGGTCCATCACAGTCAAGCGGATGTTCGGCGGTTCGGGGATCTATGCCGAAGGCTTGTGCTTCGCCATTGAGCTCAAGGGCGAGGTGTTCCTCAAAACCGATGCGCTCTCGCAGGCACACTTTTCGTCTGCCGGCTCTGCGCCATTCGTCTATGTGGCGAAAGGCCAGTCGAGGCCGACGTCCTACTGGAGCTTGCCCGCCGCCGCGCATGAGGACGGCGACGAACTCCGCCGCTGGGCGGCCGCGGGGCTCGAGGCGGCGCGCCGCGTGGCCGACGCCAAGGCGAAGCCGCAAGCCAAGCGGACGAAGGGTCGAGCGAAGTCGAAATAGGCTTCAATCGCCGGAGATAGACGTTGGCTGGAGTCGTCATGGCGAGGAGGCCGAAGGCGGACGCGGCGATCCAGGAAATCGTCGGGCGCCCTGCATTCCCTGGATCGCTTCGCTTACGCTCGCGATGACGATCGCAACTGGCTCTAATCCCGGCCGAAAGGCGACATCGTTTTGTCGATCAGGCCGCCGGCGCTGTAGCTGACGGCGGCGCACGCGACGAGGATCAACGCGCTCGCCGCAGACGCGGCGAGCGCGCCAGTCTTCCACTGCCCGCGCCCAGCTGGCAGCCAAGCCCGTCGAACCCCAACAGCATCATCGGGTCTTGACCTTTGATTCGACAAATTTGCGGAGACGAACACCGGTTCCTTTGGCGCGAGGAGAATTGTAGCCTAGCCTCTGACGATGGAGCGCTTTCATGACGCCAACACTGCATTCGGCGTTTGGGCGCAATTGGCAGGCTTCCAAGTCGACCTCAGTCCTGCTGGCTTTCACTGCATTGTTGGGCACATTTACGGGTCAAGCGCCAGCGGTGGCGCAGACGCCGCCGACGTTCAATCCTTCTGTCCAATATGGTCTGGCTCTCATCGGCGCGCCGACCGCTTGGGCGGCCGGTTATACGGGCATGGGTGTCACCGTCGCGGTCGGCGACACTGGCATTGACACAACGCATCCGGCGTTCGCCGACAAGATCGACCCGCGCAGCTTGAACTTCGTCCTGCCGGCGCCCGGCGCGCCCTATGTGCCGTCGCAGATCACGGACCTGGATATTCACGGCACGCACGTGTCCGGGATCGTCGCGGCGTCGGGCTCAAGCCAGGCGCCTGGTGTCGCCTACAACGCAAATATCGCGATGCTTAGGGTCCTGCCTGAGACCCCAAGCTGTCGTGACAAAGACTGCTCCGCGCCGGGCATTCCATACCCGACCGCCATGTCTCTCGATTATTTCGCCGCCCTTCAGGGCGTTCGGATCTACAATGCGAGCTACGGACCGAACGTTCCCGAAGGCGCGAAGGGCCTGGAAGCTTGGCCAGCCTCGATGATCGATCCAGTCGAAAAGGAGGCCGCGCTCAATGCGATCTCGCAAGGCAAAATCATCGTCGCCGCCACGGGCAATGATCGCGACGACAATCCCGTCGCGGGCAGGAACCCGAGTGGACTCGCGCTCGATCCGTTCATCCGTCCGGGCGCCAACGCCAATGCGGGCGTCTACGTCGACGGCGGACACAATTACAATTTCTCCGAATTGCTGCAGCAAAGCGGTCTGATCATCGCGGCGACTGCGGTCGGCAAGGACAAGACGATCGCCGCCTACGCGAATATGTGCGGCGTCACCGCCAGTTGGTGCGTCGCCGCTCCCGGCGGCAATCCCGTGTCCCTCGGCGGGAACGACCCTCCCGCGACGCCGGGGATCTATTCGACCCTTCCGCTTTCCTATGACGGGCAATTCGCGACCTCTCAAGGATACGGCTTTCTGGCCGGCACCTCGATGGCGGCGCCGATGGTCTCCGGCGCGCTTGCGGTTCTGAGCCAGGCTTATCCCGGCTACAATTCGCAGGACCTCGCGCACGTGTTGTTCGCGACCGCAGAGAATGTCGGGGGCATGGCGGCGGACAATGCGGTCTACGGCTATGGCATGATCCGGCTCGATCGTGCGATTGCCGGCCCGACGGCGCTTGCTGCCGACGCTGCCGTCAACGTCGCCGACCTGCAGATGACCTATTGGAGCCAACCGTTCACGACAGGTGGCGCGTTCAGCAAGACCGGAACCGGGTACCTGATCATCGCAGGAAGAACCATTGCTGCCGGCGATGTTACTGTGAGCGAGGGCGCGCTTGGAGTTGACGGCACGCTGACCCTTGACGCGCCGATGATCGTCGCGCCGGGAGGGGCTTTGGCTGGCTTCGGCGCGATCAATGGCGACACGGTGATTAACGGCACGCTAGAGGCGGGGCAACTGCCGAACTACAGCGACCTCAAAGCATATTATGGCGGCGTATTGCCAGCAGGAATCCCGCTCACTGGCACATCTCCCGGCACGCTCACGTTCAATGGAAATGTGACCCTGGGCGCCAGCGCCATCACGCGGGTCAATGTCGACGGCGATCTAGAGGTTCCCGGCGGGCCCGGTACATATGACAAGTTCATCGTCGACGGCGTCGGCCACACATTCGCGGCGAATGGGGTACTGGCCCCGCTTCTCCGCGGCATCCCGGGCGGGTTCAACGACTACGTCCCCGCGATCGGATCGTCGTTTTCGTTTCTGACCGCCTCGAGCGGCGCATCCGTCACTGGATCCTTCACCGGCCTGGAAGAGCCTACCGATGGGCTCCCGGTCAATGCTCGCTTCGATCTGGTCTATGCTCCCAATGGCGTCGCGCTTGATGTGACGCCCCAGTCATTTCTTGGTCTTGCGGCGACGATCCCGCTCAACCGAAATCAGCAGGCGGTGGCCAGCGCCCTCGATCGCGCGCGTCCGCCTGCAGGCCTGGCTTTGTCGGGCAGCGCGCAGACCATCTTCGACGCGCTCTATGCGCAAAACGTCAACGGCGACGCCGCCGCGCTCTCGGCCATATCCGGCCAAGGCCAAGCGATAGCCGCCGAGGCGGAATTGGATGCGTTCGCCGACTTTTCCAACGTGATCGCCGGCCGCCAGGCCATGCTTGCGGCCGGCCTGGGAGACGTGCAGGCCGCTCTGACGCCGAGCGTCGTTTTTTCCTATGCGAACGGGACCGGCCCAATCGTCGAGGCGCTTGCGGAGGCCGGTCCATTCGCGGTCCATTCGCCAAGCAGCGCCACTCCAAGGTCGCCGTGGACGACGTGGGGCCAAGCCTACGGCGGCTGGTCGCGGGTTGGCGACCTCAATAGTCTTCCCGGCGGAAATTTCTCAAGCGGCGGCTTTACGGTCGGCGGCGATGGCGCATTTGCGCCCAATTTTATGGCGGGCGGCGCGTTCGGTTATACGCACACCTCCGCCGACAGCGCCAACACAAGCGGGACGTGGAATACTTACGCAGGCGCTCTCTACGCCACCTGGACACCCGGCCCGCTTGTCTTCGATGGACGCTTCGCCGTCGGCCCCTCCACCGGGGACGCTTCTCGAGGCGTCGCATTCCCCGGCGAATCGGTCACGGCCTCGAGTTCGACGAATGGGTGGGGCGCATTGGCCGCCGCAGACGCGGGTTATAGGTTCGATCTCGCTGGAGCGACGTTCAAGCCCTTCGTCGGGCTGACAGGCCAGACCTTCAGCCGCGGCGCCTTCACCGAAACGACCGATTTCGGCCTGAACTTTCCGTCACAGTCCTTCAACAGGGTCACCAGCGAAATCGGCCTGTGGGCGACCAGGCTGTTCCATTCCGACCTTGCCACCTACATGCTGCAGGCCAAGGCGTCGTGGACGAACGACTTCGGGAATGACGGGCTGACGACCCAGGCGGCGCTGCTCGATCAGCCCTTCACGATCGCCACCGCCGATCCGGGCCGCAGCGCCGCTGTGATCGCCGTCAACTTCGCGGCGTGGCGATCTGAGAACGTCGCCCTGTTCCTACAGTATCAGGGCGAATTTCGCGGCAACGCGACCTCGAACCAGGGTTCAATCGGCGTACGCATGACTTGGTGATTCACCTTGAGGCTGTCGATCCAACCAGAAAAGGCTCGCTCAAGCGCCATCGGGTGACCAGAGCACTATCGGCCCTTGCTGAAAGATAAACAAATGAATGGACTTCACGTATCCCGCGTGTTGACGTTCATACTGGCGTCGATCGGGCTGACAGCGGCCGCGCTCGCGGCGGCGCAGTCCGTCAAGTGCACAGAAAACGAGAACTTCATCGTGATCGCCCGCGATGGCCCCGACGTCGGTTCGCAGATCATCGTTCGCAAGAAATCCGATCCGCATGCGAAAATCAAATGTGCGTTTAGCCCTCAACCATCGGATTATATCGCGGCAAAGAATGGAGACGCCAAATATGTTCTCGCTCTGCAGGGCAAATTTCTGATCCTGGATCAGGGGACTGGTCCCTCTCCACGCGGCCTGTCGGTGATAGATCTTTCCCAGCGGAAGGAAGTTTGGAGCGGCGAATATTACGACGAGGAAGCGGGCGTAAAGGTGGAGCCGCAGGGCGTCACGTTCTGGAGAGCTTTGGGCGAGGCGAAGCCGGCGGAGTGCCCGGACTATCAGAAGATTACCGCGCAATCGTTCACGCCCCTCCTGGTCGTAAAGGGCACGCTGGGCTTCTCGGATTTTCAGTTCAAGCCAATAACCGCCAAGAAGTGTGTCATCGGACAATAGTCGTACGCCGACCAGCCGTTGTGGCAATCATTCGAATACGTCAGTGACGCCGAGCTTTATTATGCTCGCGCGCCGCTCGGCGCACCATTTCTTTGCGTCGACCGCTGCAACCTCACTCTTTCGACGTTCCATCTCGGCCGGAAGAGATTCTCGGAAATCCTTTGGCCCCAGCAATTTTTTCGCCAAAGACGCCGCGGCCTGCTTGTATTGATGGGCGTGTTGAAGATTAAGCGGCATGATCGGATTACAAACAGCTTCCAGCTGGTCATATAGGCTGACCATCCGCAATGCGCCGCCCCCGTTGATTTCCTGCGCCCAGGCAGGAATGGCGATGCAACACGCCATGATCGCGCTCGCAATTGGCATGATTATGAATTTGCGGATTTCAATCTCGGAAACCATGCGGCCCTCCGGTCGCGGCTGACAGCCCGCGATAGGAGATGCACCCGGATGGAAGCGACCCCGCGCGCCCGTCGATTGTTCGGGCGAGAAATCCACGGCGCGCGCGGAGGAGCCCTCGAGACCGACCTTCTCGAATTCGTAGATCGCCAGTGCATTCCCTTCCAGCTGCAACGCAGTTTGATTAGGCCGTGTTGCGCTTTTCGAGCGAAGGAGACGGCTCGGGCTGATCTTTTGTGCTAAACTTGATTCTCTAATGAGTGAGGTTGGCTCTCAAATCAGCCGTCGGTCTTGAGCCGTTCGTCGAGGGTACATCGCGTCAAGCGTAATCGGAGTAGGAGTCTCCATGAAACGCGCGTTGGAAGACGGCTGGGCTCGGCGCCAATTCTTCTTTAACGGAAAGCCGCGAGCGTCGCGAGCCAATTTCTGGCTGACCCAATGATCAGGCGAATTGGTCGCGCGTATTTGGGTGCTGCGTTCGCCGCATTGCTAGTGGGAAAAGGAGCAGCAGCTCAGAACGGGCCTCCGGCAAACACGCTCATGGACCTCCGCCGCCAATTCAGCGCATGTCTGGAGGGAACGCCACTCGAACTCGCGACCGGCTCGCAAGTTACGATCACCTTTGCAATGAGGCGCGACGGGTCAGTGTTCGGAAAACCCCGGATCAGCTATTCGCATTTCGAAGGCAGCGCCGAGGCGCGACGCCACTTCCTCGAAGAGGCGCATCGCGCGGTCAACAGATGTCTCCCGCTCAAGGTCACCCCAGCCCTCGGCGGCGCAATCGCCGGACAGGTGTTCTTCATCACCCTTGGCGGGCCGAGGTCCCAGGAGGGACTCTAATCAGCGGAATTCCGACTGTTTACTGCGCCGTAGGGACCAGACGAAGGCTATGGCGGGGCGTTAACATTGCGGTTGTACGTTTCAAGGATGTTTTTGGGCGGAGTTCAGCATCAAACCGAAGCGCCCTGTACCGGCCGCGCTTAAGGCGAAGCCGAGGCCGTTACTCGTCCGCTTCGATCGGTTCCGGCGCAGCTTTGGCGCGCGCCTTCACCGGGCGCAGGAGGAAGTCGGGCACGTGGTCGCCGAGCCCGATGACCGGCGCCTCGTCCTCACGGGCCGGACGCTCGCGCCGTTGCGGCCGGTCGCCGTAAGTCGGCGGGCGTGCGGGGGGGTGGCGCTCCGCTTCGGCCGCGGGGCGCGTTCGCGCGCTTGAGGCGCGCTCCGCCTCGGCCGCGATTCGTTCGCGCGCCGGACGCTCGGCGTGGTGATGGCGGGAATCTGGCCGATCGGGCCGCTCGACCTCCTGAGTCGCCGGGCGCCGCGGGGACCGCGTTCGAGCGCCTCCACGCCCGCGCGACCGTTGCTCGCGCGCCGGAGCCTCGGCCTCGTCGTCCTCCGTAGGCGCCTGGGCGCCTTCCTGCCAGTCGATCTTGCGCGCGATGAGCTTCTCGATCTCGGCCACCGCTTTCTGATCGATGCGCGAGACGAGGGTCAGCGCCTGGCCCGACTTGCCGGCGCGTCCGGTGCGGCCGATGCGATGGACGTAATCCTCCGCATGATGGGGCGCGTCGTAATTGATCACGTGACTGACGTCGGGGATGTCGAGCCCTCTGGCGGCGACGTCGGAGCAGACCAGGAGCTGGACCTCGCCGGCGCGGAACGCGTCGAGGGCCGCCATGCGCATGCGCTGGTCGAGATCGCCATGCAGCGCCAGAACCGAGAAGCCATGCTTCTGCAAGGAACGGTAGACCACTTGCACGTCGCGCTTGCGGTTGCAGAAGATAAGCGCGTTCTTGAAATTCTCGGCGCCCCGGATGATGCGCCGCAGCGACTCGCGCTTCTCTTCCGGCGACCCGCCCGAGGGCACCAGCGTCTGGGTGATGTTCTCGCCGGTCGTGGCGGCGCGGGAGACCTCGACGCGCACCGGATTGTGCAGGAACGTATCGGCAAGGCGGGTGATTTCGGGCGGCATGGTCGCCGAGAAGAACAAAGTCTGGCGCGTGAACGGCACGAGCTTGCAGATGCGCTCGATGTCCGGGATGAAGCCCATGTCGAGCATCCGATCGGCTTCGTCGATGACGAGAATCTCGATCGCGTTCAGAAGCAGCCCGCCGCGCTCGGTGAAGTCGAGCAGGCGGCCGGGGGTGGCGATGACCACGTCGGCCCCGCGGGCGATCTTGGCCTCCTGATCGCCGAACGAGACGCCCCCGATCAGGAGCGCAAGGTTCAGCTTGTGGTTGATACCATATTTGCCGAACGCCTCTTCGACCTGGGCGGCGAGCTCGCGCGTCGGCTCCAGAATGAGGGTGCGCGGCATGCGGGCGCGGGCGCGTCCGCGCTCAAGCATTGACAGCATTGGCAGAGTAAAGGCGGCTGTCTTGCCGGTGCCCGTCTGGGCGATGCCCAAGACGTCGCGGCCTTCCAGGGCGTAGGGAATGGCTTGTTCTTAAATCGGCGTCGGCGTGTCGTACCCGGACGCTTCGACGGCTTTGAGCACTTTCTCGCTCAGGCCGAGTTCGCTAAACTTCATCTGTTCTCGCTTGTGCGAACGCCTCGCATTCGCTGTTTCGTGATATGGGAGCCTCGATGGACCGCGTCAATGTATTGGCGGATCCTGGCGCGCAAGCCTCGCGCGGCGCCGGGGCCTTCATTCGCTCTCGGCGAGACTTCCCATAGAACAAATCAGCAAAAAGTCAAATCAACTCGCGCGATTCGGGTGTGCCAAGTTGTGGCTATGCGGCGGGATGTCGCCGTTTGTGCGAGGCCTTGCGTCCTTCGCAACGCGGGACGCCGCTTTTCACGGGATGTGGGACCG
The DNA here is from genome assembly GCA_963753135.1 of uncultured Alphaproteobacteria bacterium. Lineage (GTDB taxonomy): Bacteria > Pseudomonadota > Alphaproteobacteria > Rhizobiales > Beijerinckiaceae > Roseiarcus. The sequence continues at coordinate 112,295 of CAVWBA010000016.1, forward strand.
GTTCGATGGACGGCGGCAGCCAATTCGATCGCCGCGTGGCCGCAATTCGCAGCAGGCGACGCAAGTGGGCGCGCCGGTCGGTGGACACAGGCCCTCAGCCGACATCGAGCGCGACAACACGACCTGCTATCGACATGGCATGCGTCGGATGACCGCAGCAAAGGGCGCCGCCCCGGGGTTGCTCGACGAACTCATCGCCCGCTCGCGGCGATTTGCGGCGAGAGGGATCACCAACGAGATCATCGGACTCGGCGCGCGGCAGGAGCGCGCCGCTCGCGTTTCGTGGTCAGTACTGGTTCATTGAGGCCGGCGCCCCGCATTCGAGCGCGGTGAGGCAGGAGGCGCACAGCATTTTGGCCGGCATGAGCCGGACGGGGCGCTCGCAGCGACAACAGGTCTTCTTGACGCTCTGGCGCTGGACATGCTCAAAGAAGGCTTGCTCTTTCGGTCCGTCGATGTCCCAGAAGCCAAAATTATCTTCGTAAACGGCGGCCATTTCAAGCGTTTTCCTTTTATTCCCGGCTGACAAAGCCGTCCTGGATCAGCCAGGGAGCCGCCCACAATCGGGCGCTGGTAAATACAGTCTTACGAGCCCTGCTGACATGCCAGCAAAGGCCTAAATTCTGTTTCTTCGTGCCACTCTTAGAGGCTATGCGAACTTCCGGGGCTAACGGTCCGCGCAGGCGTCGGAAGCAACCGCACGCCGCGCGCTGCGGACGGCGGACCGCCGGTCCAGCGCCTGAAAGCGTGATTGAAAGAGTTGGGTCCTTCATAGCCTAGCAACCAAGCAATCTGAGAAAGCGATATGCCGGGCGTCGTGATGTATTGCAGGGCGAGGCTCCGCCGGAGCTCGTCCACAACATCTTCGAAGGTTGTTCCCTCGCTAGCCAATTTTCGCGCGAGCGTGCGCGTGCTCATGGCCAGTTTCTTCGCGACGTCGCGCCTTCGCGCCCGTCCATTCGGCAGCAGCTTTTGCACCTCGTTTTCAACCAAAGCACGTACGCTTCCCGGCGATGTTTCGCGCAGCTTGGCCGCGTCGTCGCAGATGGGTTGAAGGACGTTTAGCAAATGCGCGTCCTCGGTAAGCAGAGGCGCGGCAAGACTTTCATTGGAAAAAACGAGGTGATCGGAAGACCCGCCAAATTCGACCGGACAGCCGCAGAACCGCTCAAACTCCGGGAGGTCCGAGTTGAACACGTGGGCCAAGGTTATTTTGGTCGGATGAACATGCGGGCCGGCGATCTCGCGGAGCGCATTCATCATGACCGCGACCGCGAACTCGGTGTTCTGCGCAGCCTGGAACCTCGGAACGCCAACGAGCCGGAGTTCGACGACGAGGTCATGGGACCGTCGCGTAAGCTGCACGCGAATGGCTTCGTTCACGATCCGGCAATAGCGCGCAAAGAGCCCTATCGCCTCGCCAAGATTCTTCGCCGCCGAGGCGACATAGAAAAGCAACCCCGCCCCTCGGGGACTTGTCTCCGTGGCGAGGTGGAAACCGAGCGCTCGATCGTGGAGCGCGTCTGCAGCAAGCTCAAGGAGCCTGGCCTGAGCAGGGGCCGATACGCGGTCTTGGCGTTCCGTCAAATCGAGCTCGGACAGGCCCACGTGCCGCAACAAGGGCGCCGGATCAATATTGTGATTTTTAAGCGCAGCAACCGCCTGTCGCGCGGCCAGTCCGGTCGCGGTTGGTAGCAAGCCGTGGGTCGTCCCGCCGGGTATCACCTCCCCGCTCCTTTTTGGAAGCTCGACCTAGTTTAACTCCCCACCTGCCTTCGCGGACAGGGGCATTGGGGTCACTCATTTCCCTCCCCAGAAATGTGGAGCGCGGGCCGCGATGGCGGCGACCAGCGCCACGCGTTATTTCACCGCTTGCGGCTCGGGAAAGGTCCATGCGCCGTTCAGGATCTCGGGCTTCGGCCGATAGAGGCGCACGAGATAATTCCATCCCGCCGGAGTGGGCAGGCAATTGGGGACCGCTCCGTCGCAGCCGCCGAACTGGATCGCAAACGAGCCGTCGCCGTCCGGCTTCGCGGTCAGGTTGTTCAAGGAATAAGCGTTCTGCGGATTGGGGACGAAATGGCCCTTGTCGTCGTAGACGCTGACCGACCAGAAGCCTTCGACGGGAACGTCCTTGACGGTGAGCTTGTAGATCGTCTTGCCGTCGTTATGGGCGGGCGTGACGTTGAGATAGAGGGCCTCGTCCTCGGGATTGCCGCCCCAGGCGACCGCCGATCCGATCAGGCGCCGCACGGGGTCGACCTTGCCCCTCGGACCGAACATGCCCTTGGTGTCGGGCAAGGTCGCGCCGAGGCTGATGAGGGCGTCCCGCACCTTGACCTGCGTCGAAGCGTCCCAATTGGGGATCGTGAAGGTCCCAGGCCCGCCGGGCTGGGTGACCTGAATCGCATCTTGCAGCGCGTGAACCGCCTCGATGTCCTTCGGATCGTTCGGATCGACCAGGATGCGGACGCCGACAAGGATATAGCGCGTTCCGACTTGGTCCCTACTGAGCGTCCTGACGGCCGCGCCATAGTGGACCTCGGGCGTGTACTCGTCTTCGTCGATCACCTGCATCGATAGGAAGCGCTTGCCCGGATCGGGGAGGGTGATCGTCACCGGGCCCGCATCGAGATCGAACACCGCCGCTGAATAGAGCGTGTCGCGGTTCATCCGGATGATTGTTTGCTTGGCGACCGCCGTCGGTTCGCGGCGATGCATGAATTTGCCGAAGCCCCCGTCCTTGACCACGCCGCTGAAATAGAGATCGGACTCGGCGCGGACGAAATTGTCGGGGCTGACGGGGATCGCCCGATCGTCCGGCGCCGCTTGGGCGCCGCCCGCGCATAGCGTTAGGAGCAGGGACAGGGCAGGGGTCAGGAGGGAGGATTTCATTCTTGTCGCGAAACCCATGCGGGAGCGCAGCCCGAAGCTGTCGGCAAGCCCGAGCGCTACCGGCGGAATTGGGCCATTTCGGGGAGCGGACCGGGCTTAGTTGGGTTGCGGTTCCAGCCCAGCGCCGCGAGCGAACGCCGAACCGCCGCTTCAATAATGGTCCGTCGACTTGATGAAGGCATGGATCTGCCAGACCTCGTCCGGCGAGAGCCGCAGGCCGAAGGCTGGCATTTGCGTTCCCTTGCGGCCCTGGATCACCGTCTCCAGAAAGCGCTGGTCGCTGAGCTTTGTGGCGAACAGGTTCGGTCCCCGCGCGCCGGCGCTGTGGTGGCAGACATAGCACTTGCCGGCATAGGTGACCCGGCCGGCGGCGATGGCGTCCGGCTGGCCAAGGAACGGGTCCGTCAGTTCGTCATCATCGGCGAAGCTTCGGCTCGTCGTTAACAGCGCCATCGCCGCTGCTAACGAAACAAAGATAAGAGAGCCGCGAATCGCCGACACGGGCGTGGAAGGATCAAGGCTTGCTGGCGGGCAGCATCTTTTCGATCACCTGCGCGTTGTACGCGCCGCCCTCATCCACCTTGCCGTCGATCGCGAACACCCAGAGCATCCCGCCCTTCGGCGCCGAATAGTAGAAGCTCGGGTCGCCGCCAAGCCCGGACAGGATCGCGACATATTGCTTTCCGTCGAGCTCGTAGGTGATCGGCGAAGCGTTGATCGCCGAGCCCGTCTGGAACTTCCAAAGCTCCTTGCCGGTCTTCGAATCGTAGGCCAGGAGACGGCCGCGCTGGTCGCCGGTGAAGACGACGCCGCCTTTGGTGGCGAGGATTCCCGAGAACAGCGGCAGCGGGCTCGGCACGTCCCAGAGCACTTTCTTGTTGGCGATGTCGATCGCCTTCAAGTGCCCAATCGTGTCGCCCATCCGGTACATCTGGTAGTCGACGCCCTGATACACGTCGCCAGGCTTGTATTGCAGCTTGCCCTTCTCCCATGACGTGAGGCCCATGCCCCACTGGTTGGTGGCGACGAAGAGAACGCCGGAGGACGGATCGTAGGCCGGGGGGAACCAGTTGGTGCCGCCCTCGAGACCGGGAACGATCTTTTCCACCGTCTTGCCGTTGGCGACCGGTTTCATCGCCTCGTTTATCGTGGGCTTGCCGGTTTTCGGATCGAGCCCGGTCGTCCAGTTGATGTTCTCGACAAGCGGGATCGCATAGAGGAACTGGCCGTTGCTGCGGTCGATGGCGTAGAAATATCCGTTGCGGTTGGAGACGACGGCGGCCTTCACGGGCTTGCCGTCGATCGTTGTGTCGACGAGAATCGGCGTCGCCATGCCGTCATAGTCCCAGTCGTCATTCGGCGTGTACTGATAGCCCCACTTGATCTTGCCGGTGTTCGGGTCGAGCGCCAGCATCGAGTCGGTCCAGAGGTTGTCGCCCGGATGCTGGTCCGACTGCCATGAGCCGGGGTTGCCCACGCCCCAGTAGAGCGTGTCGGTGTCGGCGTCGTAGCTGCCCGTTAGCCAGGTCGGGCCCCCGCCCGTCTTCCAGCTGTCGTCCTTGGGCCAGGTCTCGCTGCCAGGCTCTCCCGGCGCGGGAACCGTATAGGTCTGCCATTCGAGCTTGCCCGTCTTCACGTCGAACGCCTTGAGATAGCCGCGAACGCCATATTCGCCGCCCGAGACGCCGATGATGACGCGATCCTTCACCACAAGGGGGGCGGAATTCGTCGTCACGCCGCGTTTCCAGTCGTCGATCGGAACGTCCCAGACGATCTTGCCGTCGGCGCGGTTGAGCGCGACCAGCCTCGCGTCGAGGCGGGCGACGATGACGAGATCGCCCGCGAGCGCGACGCCGCGGCTGACAGGCCCGCAACACAGCATGGCGTTGAACCCATCGCCATATTCGGGCTCGTAATGCCAAAGGATATTCCCGGACTTGGCGTCGACGGCGAACGTGCGCGCATAGTCGGCCGTGAAGTAGAGGACGCCGTCGCGGAAGAGCGGCGTTCCCTCGAGGCCGCCGAACTGCCCGCCGGTTGACATGGCCCACACAGGCGCGAGCTTCGATGCCGTCTCAGGGGTGATTTCCGAGAGAGGGCTATAGCGCCAGTTGCGGTAGTCGCGCCCGTAAGTCAGCCATTCCTTGGAATTGTCCTGCGCCTTGAGAAGATCATCGGAGGTCACCGGACCTGCGCCCGCAGACCCCGCCGCAGCGACCATCGCCAACAAAGACACCAGCAGCATGCGTTTCATGACGTATTCCCTCCCAGCTTGTCGACGAACCCGTTCCGCGGTCCCGGTGCGGCGGCAGGACGCAGCACCTTACACATCGGGAAAAGAGATCGGCAAGGTGGGAAAAGTTCCCATTTCGTGAATGGCGATCGTCGGCGTCTCTCGGCTGATTCGGGCGCTGCTGAAAAAATATTGAAAAATGAGATTCCCGCGCGGAACAATCCTAGCAGACACGTGTTCTATGGGTTGGGCGCGCTAATCTTGCCCCCCAGCCCAGCGCGCCGCTTGCCCCGCGTCGGCCCTCCCTACGCGGGGCATTTTTTTGCTTAAACGCTGGGCGCCAAGCGCGCCGACCAAGGGAGCGCGTTAAAGCGAGAGGCGCCCGCCAACGCCCGCTGGAAAGCCGATAAACGCCACGGCTGGCGCGTCCGGGCGCGCGTCGCGAGCGCAACCTTGCCTACGACGCGTTCGCCTTTCCCTACTTCAGTTTAGCCGCGGCTCGTCTCACGGCGGCTTCGCTGACTTTGCCCGTCTTCGTCCTCATTTCGCCGAGCGTCGTGTCGGGAGAGAATTGGGGAATGGGCTTCGACAGATTTTTGTTCAGCGTGTCGCTGCGCTTTTGTTGAATCTCGCCATCCTTGTCGCGATGGCGGTGGTCCAATCCGGGCTTTTTCATATTTCAACTCATACTTTTTTCGAATCACTGCAAGTTAAATCTGTCCTTTCTTGTCACGGTTGGCAATCGTGAATAGGCGGTGGAGACTGCCGCGCCGCGGGACGACACGCGCCAAAGGGCTCTTATAAAGTCAGCCTTTGGACGGGTGGGCAGAGAAATCTGTAGCGGCTCTAAGCGTCGTGCCGCCGGGTCAGAGTTCCTGGATCCCAGTCCGGGGGCGGCCATGACGACCGAACGTCCGAGGAGCGCCACAAAGGAAGCCATGGGCAGCGAGCGCGATAAATGGTCGCGGCGAATAGCGCTAGCTGTTGAATGACCCGTTGCGGCTGCGCCTCGGATGCACTGCCGTCATGGCCGGGCTTTGTCCCGGCCATCCACGCCGCGCCGGATCATTGACGAGTCCGACATCGCTCCGCAGACAGCAAAGGCTTCTAGGAGCAAAGCTTTGCCGCCCCTCGCGCCGCCTATTTCACCACGCCAAAGACGTGGATGGCCGGGACAAGCCCGGCCATGACGTTTCAGAGCCGCCTCTCCCGCCTCAACAACAGCTAACGCTATAAGAGCGGCGGCGAGTGTTTGCAAAAACAGAAAATGTGGGTTATGATCTTCTTATGAGCAGGATCCAAGTCACGCGCCGCCGGCCAGCGGTCGGCGACGAGGAAAAGAGGTGGTTGAGCCATTTTGCACACAACTGGAGAGGCGAGTCGAAACCCGAGAGAATTTTTTTATTTTTTCTCCTGTAACCCTTTGAAAAGTCCCGATTCGCCAAAATAAATCAAAGGAAATAAAAGCAATTTTGCTTTCATTTCCTTGATTTTATTTGGACGGGACTCGCCCATGGGTTGTATCGCAGTCAGTCGCCGCGGTCCCGCTCCCACGTCGGCTGGCGCTTCTCCAGGAAGGCGCTCATCCCCTCGACACAATCAGGCTCGGCCAGATTGTCGATCATCGCGAGCGAGGCTGTGGAATAGGCCTCGTCGAGCGGCTGCTCGATCTGGGAATAGAAGGCGCGCTTGCCGATCGCCAGCGTCGGTCCTGATTGCTGCGCGATTGTCTTGGCCAGCGCCCGCGCTTCGTCGAGCGCGCGACCCTCGGGAACGACGCGGTTGATGAGGCCGAAATGCTCCGCCTCCTCAGCGCTATAGAGGCGGCCGGTCATCGCCATCTCCATCGCCCGCTTGCGCGAGATGGCGCGGCCGACCGCGACCAGCGGGGTCGAGCAGAAGAGGCCGAAATTCACCCCTGAAAGGCCGAAGCGGGCCTTCTCTCCGGCGATTGCGAGGTCGCAGGCGGCGACGAGCTGGCAGCCGGCCGCGGTGGCGACCCCCTCGACCGCCGCGATGACCGGCTTCGGCAGCGCGACGATCATCTGCATCAGCGTCGAGCAACGCGCGAACAATTCCACATAATAGCTGCGCCCCCGGTCGCAGTCGTTCCGGTGCGCCTGCATTTCCTTCAAGTTATGGCCGGCGCTGAGCGCCGCCCCCACGCCCTGCGAGCACAACGACCCGCGCCTGATCGTCGCTCGCGATCGCCTCAAACTCGGCGATCAGCGCCTCGATCATCTCGAGGCTGAGCGCGTTGAGGTTGCGCGGCGTGTTCAAGGTGAGGGTGACGACGCCGCTATCGTTCTCGCGCGTGAAGAGCTCGGGCGAAGCGGCGGAGGAGGGGGCGGTCATGAGCATGTCTCGCTTCGGCGGACGCGCGCGCGGAGCGCGACGAGCATAAATCTAGGCCATGTCCGCCATCACAGTAAATGGGGCAAGAGTTTGCCGCGCCCGTGCGGCTGCTTCATGGCCAGAGGGATTGGAGGAGCTGGATCGTATCGGGCGCGAGAGCGAGCGGCGGCAGGTTGACCCCGTTTGCCTGGAGCAGGTCGCCGGAGGGGCTGTTGCCGGGCACGGGGGTCATGGGACTGCACATGAGATGCGAGGCGCTGTGCTCGACCTGGCCCAGCGCGTGGACGAACTCATGGGCGACGATGACCTCCAGCACGCCGGGACCGCCCTCGCGGATGCCCCACGGCGTGCTGATCGTCGCTTTGACCGGGAGCGACACCACCGCGCTCTGCAACTGGCCGGAGATGGTTTCGGCGTGGGTGTGGCCGTGAAACGTCCCGGTGATCGAGGGGTCGGTCCGAACCGAGATCCTGGGTCCACCCTTGCCGGCAAAGGCAAGCGCGACGCCGATCGAGTTCTGCTTGAACAGTTGGTTGAGGTGCGCCGCAGCCGTCCTGCAGGCGGTGGGCCATTTCGGGCCGATGCTCCCGAGATCCACATAGACCGCCGCCATGACCCGTGCTCCCCCAATCGGCCGCGCCTCGCCATCCGCCGGGTCAGGGCCTCGACGATGGGCGGCGCGCGCCTCGCCGACTTCGCGCTTTCCCCACTCTCCGTTTTCGGTTAGGCACCGCGGATCAACGTCGTCTGACGCGAAAAAAGACCTTATCATGCATCGCTACCGCACCCATACCTGCGGCGCCCTGACCCTCGCCGAGGACGGCGTCGACGTTCGGCTTTCCGGCTGGTGCCATCGCATCCGCGATCATGGCGGCGTGCTGTTCATCGATCTGCGCGATCATTACGGCCTAACCCAATGCGTGGCCGATCCGGATTCGCCCGCCTTCAGCCAGGCCGAGAAGCTGCGCTCGGAATTCGTGATCCGCGTCGACGGCAAGGTTCGCAAGCGCCCGCCGGGCACCGAAAACCCCGAAATGCCGACCGGGTTTATCGAGGTTTACGTCCGCGAGATCGAAGTGCTCGGGCCTGCCGGAGATCTGCCGCTGCCGGTGTTTGGCGACCAGCCCTATCCCGAGGATACGCGGCTCAGGTACCGGTTCCTCGATCTCAGGCGCGAGAAGCTTCACCAGAACATCATGCTGCGTGGTCAAATCATTGATTCGCTTCGCAGACGGATGAAAGGGGAGGGGTTCTTCGAGTTCCAGACGCCGATCCTCACCGCCTCGAGCCCTGAAGGCGCGCGCGATTTCCTCGTGCCGTCGCGTCTCCATGCCGGAAAGTTCTATGCGCTGCCGCAGGCGCCTCAGCAGTACAAGCAGCTTTTGATGATGGCGGGCTTCGACCGCTATTTCCAGATCGCGCCCTGTTTCCGCGACGAGGACCCCCGCGCGGACCGACTGCCGGGCGAGTTCTACCAGCTCGACATCGAGATGAGCTTCATCGAGCAAGGCGATGTTTTCGCAGCGATGGAGCCGGTCATACGCGGCGTGTTCGACGAGTTCGCCCGCGGCAAGCCCGTCACCCCTTCGCCCTGGCCGCGCATCCCCTACGCCGAGGCGATGCGCAAGTATGGCTCCGACAAGCCTGACCTGCGCAATCCGCTCGTCATGCAGAATGTCTCCGAGCACTTTCGCGGCTCGGGCTTCAAGGTTTTCGCGCGGCTGCTCGAGGTCGAGAAAAACGAAGTGTGGGCCATACCCGCGCCCGGCGGCGGCCAGCGAACGTTCGCCGATCGGATGAACGCCTGGGCGCAAGGCGAGGGCCAGCCTGGGCTCGGCTACATTCTGTTTTTCGACCGTTCCCGCGACGAAACGTCGCTCGCGGCCGACCCGAAGGCGACCGGAGTGGGCGGGCGCGGGCCGCTCGCCAACAACATTGGCCCGGAGCGCGTCGAGGCGATCCGCCTTGCGCTCGGCCTCAAGGCCGGCGACGCCGCCTTCTTCGTCGCGGGCGATCCGGACAAGTTCGCCAAATTCGCCGGGCTCGCGCGTACGAAAGTCGCCCAGGAGCTCAAGCTGGTCGATGAGGATCGGTTTGAGTTCGCCTGGGTCGTCGACTTCCCCATGTACGAATGGGACGAAGAGGAGAAAAAGGTCGAGTTCTCGCACAACCCCTTCTCCATGCCGCAAGGCGGGCTTGAGGCGCTGCAAACGCAGGATCCGCTGGCGATCAAGGCGTTCCAGTACGACGTCGCCTGCAACGGCTACGAGCTGGCCTCCGGAGGCATCCGCAACCATCGTCCCGAGGCCATGCTGAAAGCCTTCGAGATCGCGGGCTACGGCGAGGAGACCGTGGTCGAGCGGTTCGGCGGCATGTATCGCGCGTTCCACTATGGCGCCCCGCCGCATGGGGGCATGGCGGCGGGCGTGGACCGCATCGTCATGCTGCTCGCGGGCGAGCAGAACCTGCGCGAGGTCGCGCTCTTCCCGATGAACCAGCGCGCCGAGGACCTGCTTATGGGCGCGCCGTCGCCAGCGACGCTGAAGCAATTGCGCGAGCTTCACATCCGCGTCGTCGCGCCGGAGAAGTGAGCCGATGTTCGAGGGCTTCGAACGCCACTTGGTTCAAGTCGACGAGGAGACTTCAATCGCTTGCGCGACGGCTGGAAGCGGGCCGCCGGTGCTGCTGTTGCACGGCTTCCCGCAGACCCGCGCGATGTGGGCGCGCATCGCGCCGCGCCTTGTGGAAGCCGGGTACTCGGTGGTTTGCGCCGACCTGCGCGGCTATGGCGAATCCTCGAAGCCGAAGCGCCTGCCGGACAATTCCAACTATAGCTTCCGCGCCTTCGCTGAGGATCAGGTCCGTCTCATGCGGGCGCTAAGCTATGAACGGTTTCACGTGATCGGGCACGACCGGGGCGGGCGAACGGCCCATCGGATGGCGCTGGATCATCCTAGCGTCGTCCAGAGCATAGCCGTCCTCGACATCGTGCCTACTTATACGATGTTCATGGAGACGAACCGGCAAGTCGCCGGCGCCTATTGGCACTGGTATTTCCTGTCCCAGCCCGAGCCGTTTCCGGAACGCATGATCGGTGCTGATCCGGACTTCTTCTATGAGACCTGCCTCGTCGGCTGGGGCGCGGCGAAGCTTGCCGACTTCGACGCTCCGCAGCTCGAAGCCTACCGCGACGCCTGGCGCGACCCCGCCGTGATCCACGGCTCGTGCTCCGACTATCGCGCGGCGGCGACAATCGACCTCGACCACGACGCGGCCGATCTCGACCGGAAGGTGGAGACGCCGCTGCTGGCCTTCTACGGCGCGAACGGGCTCATGGCCAAGCTGTTCGACATTCCGGCCGAATGGGGCAAGCGCGGCGCCAACGTGAAGGCCGCATCGCTGCCGGGCGGTCATTTCTTTCCCGATCTCATGCCGCGGGAAACCGCCGAGGCCCTCGTTGGATTTTTGCGGGAGGTGGAATGAGCGCGATCTCCGCGGCGGCCCGTCGACCTCTTGCGGCTCCAGGCGCGCTCTTGTTCGCGCTTTGCGCTCATGTTAGCCACGCGAGCGAAGGCGGGGTATAGCGCAGCCTGGTAGCGCGGAAGTTTTGGGTACTTCAGGTCGCAGGTTCAAATCCTGCTGCCCCGACCAATTTATCCAATTGATTTTATTAAGCGCCGTTCGCACGTCGTTCTGACGTTTCGTTCTGACGTTGTTCGGAAACGACGAGCGAGTTCGCCGCGCCGGTGACTCAAACAAGTCGCGACAGGCGCGCATTGGTGAGCCTAAAAATACCGATACAAAATTGGATAATAGCGTTCAGAATGCGTCTGATGCGCAACACCTTCGGCAAATCAACCGGCGGCACACAGCGTCAGCAAGTTTGCGCTTGCGCGCCAGAGTGAAACAGGGCCTGGCTGTGGCGAGAGAGGGACGTTCTCCGGCTTAATCCGTGGCACAAGTTAGGCGGAATATGCGCATCAACCTCTGGAAACTGAGCTTGCTCTCCAATCGAGGGCTCCGCGCGGCTTCGCTGACCGCCATCGCCACGGCCGGTGGAGCGATGGCCTTCTCCCTTCCTGCCGAAGCCTTCACCTGCGGAAATTCGCTGACCGGGACCGGAACGATCGTCACCGGCGCGGACGGCGCCTCCGACAGCGGCTTCCCGACGGCGACCGCCTGTGGCCAGGACGCCAGCGCCAATGGAACCCATGCGACCGCGACGGGCGCGAACGCCAGCGCCAATGGAGACGGAGCGACCGCGACGGGCAACAACGCCACGGCGACGGGGACCTACGCCACCACGAGCGGCTTCAACGCCTTCGCGATCGGCACTCAGGCGACCGCGACAGGCGACGCCAGCAGCGCCACCGGCAATTACGCCGGCGCGTTTGGCGCTTTCTCGACCGCCACTGGCCTCGAGGCCACCGCGGCCGGCGCGGGCAGCATCGCGACGGGCGATTTCGCCGGCGCATTCGGCGCGTTCTCCAACGCCGCGGGCGACGAGGCGACGGCCGCAGGCGCAGCCAGCAGCGCGAACGGGCCGACCGCGAGCGCCTTCGGCGAAGGGGCGACCGCGGCCGGCGCCGCGGCGACCGCCGTTGGAGCGACTAGCCAGGCGAACGGCGCGAGCGCGAGCGCGCTGGGCGAACTCGCCAATGCCGCTGGCGACAACGCCACGGCGATCGGCGCCGCCAGCGCGGCGACCGGAACGAACGCCAGCGCATTCGGCTACGCCGCAAACGCAGCCGGAACCAACGCGACTGCGGTCGGCGTGACGAGCGCGGCGACCGGGGCGAGCGCCAGCGCCTTCGGTCAGGCGGCAAACGCGGCCGGAACCAACGCGACGGCGGTCGGCGTGGCGAGCGTCGCAACTGGGGCGAGCGCCAGCGCCTTCGGCCAGGCGGCGAATGCTGCGGGAACCAACGCGACCGCGGTCGGCGTGGCGAGCGCCGCAACTGGGGAGAGCGCCAGCGCCTTCGGCCAGGCGGCGAATGCGGCCGGGACGAACGCGACGGCGGTCGGCGTGGCGAGCGTCGCAACTGGGGCGAGCGCTAGCGCCTTCGGCCAGGCGGCGAATGCGGCCGGGACGAACGCGACGGCGGTCGGCGTGGCGAGCGCCGCGACCGGAACGAGCGCCAGCGCCTTCGGCCAGGCGGCGAATGCTGCGGGAACCAACGCGACGGCGGTCGGCGTGGCCAGCGCCGCGACTGGGGCGAGCGCCAGCGCTTTCGGCCAGGCGGCCAGCGCGGATGGCGCGGCTGCGACCGCGAGCGGGTCCCTGAGCAGCGCCATCGGCGTCCAGGCCACCGCCACGGGCTACGGGGCGTCCGCCAACGGCGCGAATGCGACCGCGACGGGGGCGCAGAGCCTCGCCTATGGCGCGACCGCCACGGCTTATGGCCAAGGCGCGGCCGCGAGCGCCGACCGGGCGACCGCGATCGGCCAGGGAGCGAACGCGAGCCAAATCGGAGCGACCGCGATCGGCCAGGGAGCCGTCGCCTCCGCGGACCCGACCACCGCCGTCGGCGCGGGCGCTCAGGCTCTGTCCAACAACGCTTCCGCCTTCGGCGCAGGCGCGATCGCGGGCCTCGCGCCGGGCGTTGGCGACAACGCCACGGCGATCGGCCAGGGCGCCGTCGCGACGGGCGCCAACTCGACCGCGCTCGGCCACGGCGCCTCGACCAACGGCTTCGCCGGCTCGACGGCGATCGGCGCGGGCGCGGTGAACACCGCGCCAAATCAGGTGATGCTCGGCACGTCCGCGACGACTCTCGTTGTGCCGGGCGTGGCCTCGGCGGCGAGCGCCGCCGCCCAGAGCGGCGTCACCAAATTTATCAGCACCGACGCGGAAGGCCACGCCGCGGCGTCGGCTTACGGCCCGCAGGACATCGCAGCGCTCAGCGCCAGCGTCGGCGGAATGCAGCAGAGCGTCGCCGGGCTCCAGCAGAGCGTGAACGCCGTGCAGCAATCGATCCCGCGCGCCTATGAAGGCACGGCGATCGCGATCGCGCTTGGCGCGGCCGCCCTGCCGGATAACAAGCGATACGCCATCAGCGCCAACGTCGGCACGTTCCGCGGCGAATCCGCTTTTGGCGGATCGGCGCAACTGCGCGTCAGCGACAACCTCGTCCTCAACGCCGGAATCGGCGCAGGCTTTCGTGAGGGAGGGGTCGGCGCGCGCGTAGGCGCGACATGGGCATGGTGAGATCGAAGCCGGGCCTCAATGTCCTCTTCCTCGCCGCCATCCTGGCGGGCGCGGCGGCGCCGGCCGGCGCCGCGGAGCCGCAGCCGAAGCCCGCTCGCATCGACCGGAACGGCGTCCTGATCCTGGTGCGCTCGACGCTGATCGCGCTCGATCAGGCGAACAAGACGGGGAATTACACCGTGCTGCGCGATCTCGGGTCGCCGGCCTTCCAGGCGAACACCGCTGCGCGGCTGGGCGAAATCTTCGCCGGCCTCCGTCACGAGTTTCTCGATCTTTCGGGCGTCGCGGTGCTCGATCCGGAACTGACGCTTTTGCCGCAGATCGACGCCGACGGCATGATGCGGATGACAGGCTTCTTCCCCTCGGCGCCGGCGCAGATCAATTTCGATCTCGTCTATGCGCCGGTCAGCGGACAGTGGCGGCTCTTCGCCATAACAGTCGGGCTCGGTCAGACCGCCCCCGCTGCGCCCGCCCCTCCCGCGCCGGCTGAGAAGCCCGTGCAATCTGAGAAGAAGACTCATAACAAGGGTAACAAGGAATGAGGCGGCGCGGCTATTCAGGCTGCCCCAATAACGTGTCCTCTTTCGATCAGCCCGGTTACGGAGCTTGAAAACTATGCGCCGACGGGAATGCAGACCACTCGGCGCCGCGACCCGTTCGAGCGCAGCCATGACCCAGCGCTACGTCCGCGCCGCGCGGGAGGCGCTGGAACGCTTCGGAAAGAGCCTATTCTTTGGCGAGCGGAATTGGCCCGCGCTGCTTAACCCGCCGGGCGAGTTCGGCGTCCCGGTGTCGACGCTCGCCGCCCTTGGCGCCTGGCTGCCTGCAGAGTGCGTCGATCAGAAACGGCCCGACGCGCTCGCCATGCTGGCCGAGATGGGGGCGAGCAAAAACGCAATGCCCGTTCGTACCGACCTTTCATTTCGAGTGGACGTATCTTTGGGACGAATTCGTCACCCTCGCGGGCGAGGGTGCGGACCCGAGCGTCTCAATTGTGGAGCGCATCCTCGACGAGCTAACTCCGTCGGGGCCGCAATGGTGCATGGCGATTACGGAACCTCGCCCCATGTCCGGCTTGTCCTGCTGGATGAGGTCGACGCGGCGGAGACGGCCCTTATCGCGCGAGACTTTCCCAACGCTAGGCAGGTCGCGCGACCCGGCTGTTTCCCAGACCGGCTCAGATCGAAATTGCGCTGCCTGCCTGATCTGACTACAATCCAAGCGTCCTCCAAAGGGCCAAACTCTTAAAGCCGGGGAGCTAAAGCTCCCTCATCGCGTTTCCCACAATCCGGGTGTGTTGCTAGGCCATTGTTATCACTGTCAAACGCCGACGGGGTTCAAATCCTGCTGCCCGAGCAGCACGATTGGGAGAAGACTAGGGGCCATCATGACCGCGCGCATCTACCAGCCGGCTCGCAGCGCCATGCAGTCGGTGCAGTCGAAGGACGATTGGTTGCTCGAATACGAGCCCGAAAAGCCGCGGGAGATCGAGCCCCTGATGGGCTGGACGAGCTCCTCCGACATGCGCTCGCAGGTGAAGCTCAGGTTCGACACCAAGGAAGAGGCGATCGCCTATGCCGAGCGCAGCGGTATCGCCTACCGCGTCGAGGAGCCGAAGCCCGTCGCGCCCAAAATCTTGTCCTATTCTGACAATTTCGCGCCAAACCGTATTGTTCCCTGGTCGCACTGAAACGCTGCATGAGGCCCGTTCGGCTCATTGGTTCGGCTCCGTAGCTCAGCTGGATAGAGCAGCCGCCTTCTAAGCGGCAGGTCGCAGGTTCGAGCCCTGCCGGAGTCGCAATCAATTAAAACCAGATCGATCCATAGCGGCGTCCGGGTAACGTCGGGCCTTCCTCCTCGCGTGCGATTGCTCGCTTAGCTGCAGCGGCGGCCGGCAGGCCAAAGTTGGCTCTTCGGCGCGCTGGCCCGGCGGAGCCGAAGCGGATTTCAATGAAGATGCCGCATCTCCTTCGCAAACTGCCCACGTTCGGGCACAAGCATCCGTCCGAGCGTAATAAATTTGTGCTTCTGCGTATCATCGAGACTCGCGTACAGGGGTTTGGCCGCTTCGATCATCTTCTCGAGATTGGCTTGGCTCTCCGCGAGGCGGTTCGCCTTCGCCAAGTTACGGTCCATCGGCGATAAGTCGCTGCTTTGCTCCTTTTGCAGGGCGAGCACCCGCGCCTTGCCGCCGTCCCTGACCGCGGATTCAAACGGCCCCCAGTCCTTTTCTTGGTCAGCGGTCAGCTTGAGACTGGTTTTCATGCTCTTGAGTTGGGCGTCGAGCGACGCCTCCGCCCAGCGCTGCACGAGCTCCGCGTGCGTGGGCTGCTGGTCGCTCTGCGCCGCGGCGGAAGCGGAGAGGGCGGTCGCGGCAAGGATCCCAAGGAGAGTGCGCTTCATCACGACGCCTCGTCGGCAGAGCATTGTTTTAATTCAGCCACGCGTATGCGTAAAGTCACTGCCCTCGACAGCGGTTGGCCATGTATGCGCCTGTTGACGCGCGCCCGCACAATGTGGCGGGACCTCCTCGGCTCGGTTTGTGCTTTGGGCAAGGAATCGTTCTCGGCGCCTGAGGCCCGGCGAAATGCCGCTGACATCGTCCTCCCTCCAACTTGAGAGGTTTTCCCTGTGACGCAACACACGCCGGTGATGAGTGAGTCCGAATATCGGGAAAATACCTTTTTCAGCATATTTGGCTCCGTTCCGGAGCCCGCCTTTGAAAGCCTGGAGGAGCAGACGGACGGCTGGGGGCGCCTGTGGGGCTGCACAAGCGACGTGGGGCGCCTGAGGGTCGTCCTGATGCATCGGCCGGGAGATGAGCTTCATGTGGTCGAGAATAAGCCTATGCCGGAGATTGGCGGTTTCGGCGACCCCGAGAAGGGTTGGTACTGGATGGGCCGGACGCTGCCGGATCTGCCGGCGATGCAGGCGGCGCATGACGCGCTCGCGGCCGTGCTCAAGGCCGAAGGCGTCGAGATTGTCTATGTCGGGGATGCGGCTCCCGGCCGGATGAAGCAGATCTACACGCGCGACAGCGTCATCGGCGTGAAGGGCGGAGCTGTTGTCGCGCGCCTTGCGAGGCGCGTGCGCCGCGGGGAGGAGCTGCCGGTCACCCGCGCGCTGGCGAAGGCTGGGTGTCCGATACTTGGAACTCTGCACGGCCAAGCCGTTTTCGAAGGCGGCGGATTCGCAATCCTGGATGAGAAGACGGCCGTCTGTTCGCTCAGCATCGCATGCAACGCGGAGGGCGTGCGGCAGATGAAGAACATCCTCGGCACGATGGGGATCGAGCTCATCCCGGTGCACAATCCGGGCTATCGCATCCACATCGACGGCGCGTTCGTGATGGTCGACGTCGACACCGCGATCATCAACATGAACGAGCTTCCTTACGTCTTCATCGACTATCTCAAGAGCCGCAAGATGAAGCTCATATCGGTGCCGCCCGAGGACAACGCCTTCTCGGTCAACTGCCTCGCCGTCGCGCCGGGGCGCGTCATCATGCACACTTCGGTCAGCCCTCGCCTTGCCGATAAGCTGGATAAGAGCGGCATAACCGTGTTGCCGGTGGACTACGACTGCGTCGAACTCGGCGGCGGGGGGATCCACTGCTCGACGGCGCCACTCGCGCGCGATCCGCTCTGATTTCGCGCGACGGATTTCAGCTCGTACGAAATTCAGTCGATCGATTCTCCTTCGCGAGCGACCGCGGGCGCCGGGGGTCATTAACGAGTCCGTTTTGAGCAATTTCAACGGCTTGCGGCGCGCTTAACGAGTCGTCCCGACGTCTCGCGGCCTCTGCAAGTCGGCCCCGGGGCGCCGGAGACTCGGGCACGGGCGGCCGCGCCGACCCGCTCCCCGCTCGCCCGCCGGCCCACGCGAAGGATCTATATGTTCTGAAAAACAGTATATAGTCCTGGATTTGCTTGGCAAGAAATTGTCGGCTCCGTATGCAGCGCTCCAGCGCTCGACCGGGCGCTATCGCCGCCTCCTCCGGAATGAGCGATCTCATCGACGGACACGCCCGCGCGAACCGTTTCGATCCGAAAGCCGGCCTGCCGGCCCGAGGCGGTCATTTGACGCCCGCTTGGAAAATCCTATCGCGGTGATTTGGAGTGGACTCTATTTTGTTGCGTTCAAGGAACTCCCCAATGCACACTGGGCAGGGTTGAGCGCCGCGGTTCAAGCCCCGTGTTCGGCGAGACGCCGCGGGCGGGCGTCTGGATTGGCGCCGCGCTTAGCCTGACGTCCGGACGCGCCGCGGCGGTAGTCGAGCAGGACGTGCGAGATTCGGGCCGTCGGGCAGGGCTCAGGCTCAGGGCTCGCGGTTGGGCGGATTCAGTGGAGGCGAGGACGATCATGGGCGAGAACGTGCACGACGCCGTAGTGACCTATATCGCAAGGACAAGGTTTCCCTTTCCCGGCCAGAAGACTTGGGCGCCGGACTATCGCACTTTGACCAATGCTCCCAACCGCCAACATGGGGTCCAACTTCCAGGCGGCGAGCACTTTCCCGACATCGTCATTCTCGACGGGACAGGACGCGTGCGCGAAATCGGCGAGGTTGAAATGAACGTCTCCGATATTTCCGCCGCGACCCTTAAGGCAACATCTGAGATCGCTGACACGGATACTCCGTCAAAAGTTCGGCACTTCTTCCTCTATGTCCCCTTCGGCCAGGAAGCAGCGGCGCAAACACTGCTCGAAACCAACGGGGTCAGCTACGCGGGCTTGCGCGGATTTCAGGCGAGCGGGGACGGCCAGATCAAAATCATTCCGTTCGCGACGCCAGGCAATTCCTACGACCATCAGGTCACGGAGTGACAGGGCGCTGGCGAAAGTCAGAGCGCCTTTTCGAGCAGGCCGCTCTCAGAGTTGGCCCCGCGGTAGGCGGTCCTAGGGCATCCGCCCAAGGGCTTTGGCCCGCGCTGCTCGCTTGTCGGATAGACTTCGACGCCCCCCTTCAAGACGCACCGAACCTCAAGCAAGGCCGCCAGGTCCTGGAGCGGGTCGCCCTCGACGGCGAGAATGTCGGCGTATGCGCCCGGTTTCAGAACGCCGATTTCGTCGGGCTTGCCGCAAAGCCGTCCGCCGTAGACTGTCAGTCCCGCGAGGGCCTCCTCGTTGGTCATGCCGCCCATCGCCGCATACACCCCCTCATAGGCAAGACCACCGTGATTGGCGTCCGTCGACAGGGCGAAATTCATTCCTGACGCCTTGAGCAGCGCGATGGATTTCCACGTCGCTTCCCGGGCGCGCAGGAGGCGCTCACGGATCGTCGGCGACCAGTGACGAAGCTCCGGTATCCCAGGCTCGGCGAGAAAGACGCCGAGCGTTGGGACGACCCAGCGGCCAAGCTCGGCGCCGCGCGCATATTGGCGCGCGCTCATGAAAAAGCCGTGCTCGATGCAGTCGACGCCTGCTTCCAGGCACTGGTCGACGCTAAGGCCGCCATAGGCGTGCGCGGTCACTTCGAGGCCGAACCGATGGCTTTCCTCAACGCAGGCGGACAGCTCTTGCGGCGACATCACGGGCAGCGTCGAATCTCTATGAGCCCCAACGAAGCCGCTGTGAAAAATCTTGATGAGGTCCGCTCCCCGGACGATGTTCTCCCGGATCGCAGCCCGCATAGCATCCGCCGAGTTGAGCGTAAGCAGGTTCGGGTGCCGCCCGCAAAGGCTCGTCTGAATGGCCCGCGTCGCGGTGACGACTCGAGGGCCAGCGAAGCGCCCGGCCTCGACGTCGCGTCTGTAGGTCAGATCGATGAAATTGCGGCTGCCGACCAGGCGCACGGTTGTGACGCCCATTTGTATGTTGACGAGGCCGCGATTGACCATGCGCATCGCGAGTTCCGCGTCGTCCACCGCGGCCTGTTGCGTCTCGAGGCCCACTAGAACATCGAAGTCGAGATGAGTGTGAGAGTCGATGAGGCCAGGCAGCGCGGTGAAGCGCGACAAGTCGCGGATACCTAGCGCCGAGCGGGCGCTGTCGTCGGCCGCGCGGATCCCAACAATCCGGTCGTCCGCGATCTCGATAACTTGCGGTCCCTCGGGCCTTTGGCCGGTCATCGGCAGCACGCGGCCGCATAAGAGAAGGACGTTTTCGGACATCGATCTAAGCTCTCTCAGCTTATGGACTTAAGGTGGACGATCGCTGGCGGTGTCTCGCGCCGCTGCGGGCCCCAGTCAGGCTTTTTGGAGAATGCTGCGCAAGAAGTCCCTTGTCCGCGCTTCCCTCGGCTTGCTCATAAGCGTCTCAGGGCTTTCACATTCGACGACGCGCCCCTCGTCCATGAAGACCACGCGATCGCTCACATCGCGCGCAAAGCCGAGCTCGTGCGTTACGACCACCATCGTCATGCCCGAGCGAGCCAAGTCGCGCATGACGGTCAAGACTTCGCCGACGAGCTCGGGGTCGAGCGCCGAAGTCGGCTCGTCGAAAAGCATCAAACTTGGGCGCATCGCGAGCGCGCGCGCGATCGCGATACGCTGTTGTTGGCCACCTGACAGCTCCGCCGGGTAGGCGCCCGCCTTATTGGCTAAGCCTACTCGCTCCAGAAGCGCCATGGCGGCTTCCTTCGCCTCCGCCGGCTTCCGCTTGAGAACCTGAATCGGGCCTTCCGTGACGTTCTCCAGCGCAGTCATATGCGGAAAGAGGTTGAACCGCTGAAACACCATACCCGTTGCTCGCCGCTGCCGGGAGATTTCCTTTTCGCTGAGCGGGTGGAGCGCGTCGCCGACGCGTCGATAGCCAGTCAGTTCACCGTTGAGCCAAAGCGCTCCAGAGTCGATGCGCTCGAGCTGATTGATGCAGCGAAGGAACGTCGTCTTTCCGGACCCTGACGGGCCGATGATGCAGACGACTTCTCCCGCTTCGACGTCGAGGGTGACGTCCTCAAGAGCCTTCACGTTGCCGAAGCGCTTTCCGACTTTCACCGCCGATACGAGGTGGCTGGTCATCTCTTTGCGGCGCCTGCAAATCCTCGACCGAAGCGCCGCTCCAGCATGGCTTGTCCGACAGAGAGAATTGAGACGACGACCAGATACCAGAAGGCGGCGACCATCAGGAGCTCGATCACCTTGGCGTTGCCATAGTAGATGTCCTGAGCGTTGCGAAGCACGTCGCTGAAGCCGATGATGCTCGCCAGAGATGTGGTCTTGATCAGGGCGATGAACTCGTTGCCGAGCGGCGGAACGACGACCCGCATCGCCTGCGGCAGGATGATGCGGCGCAGCGATTGCAGGTAGGACATGCCGATCGCCTTCGACGCCTCGTACTGTCCGTGATCCACCGAAAGCATGCCGGAGCGCATGATCTCGGAGGCATAGGCGCCTTCGTTCAGTCCAAGCCCAAGCAGCGTAGCGATCGCCGGCGTGATCACATTGACGGTTTGAACGGTGAACAGGCCCGGAATCCCGAGATAGGGGAACACCAATCCAAGATTGAACCAGATCAACAGTTGCAGAATGACCGGCGTGCCGCGAAAGAACCATGCGTAGCCGATCGCGACGACGCGCAGCACCGGATTGGGGGAGCCGCGAGCGATGGCGCAAAGCACCCCGATCACGATCCCGATCGCCATGCAGGCGACGGACATCCACAGCGTATTGACGAGGCCCATAAGAATGCTGGGCCAGGTCAGAAATTCACGCGTCGTCGACCAGTCGATCCGGCCGATCGCGAAAGCGCGGATCAGGAACGCTGCGAAGGCCAGGATAGCGATGACCGCGACGATCCGGCCATAGTGCCGTGGGCGGATGTGACGCAGCCGAGCGACATCGACTTCCTCGGCGAACGAAAGCTCCGCCGCGCCGCTCAACTCAGTAGCGCCCCTCAGGGAAGAGGTCCGGCGTCGAAACTGACGTCCTTGTAGGGGCTGAGATCAAGCTTCCATTTCTTGATCAGTTCATCATACGTGCCGTCCGCAATGACTTTCTTCAAAGCGAAGGCGAAAGCGTCCCGAAGCGTTGTTTCGTCCGGCAGAAACGCCATGCCCATCAGCGTCGACGAGAAGGGTTTGCCCAGAGGACGGTACAGAGTCGCGTCCATTGCGACGATCGTCGGAACGGCCTCGAGGCCCTGGACCGCCGCGACCGCGCGGCCGGTCTTCAAATTGGTGAGCTGCTGGCCGAGGTCGGTGTCGATGATGACGTCAATCGCCGGCTTGCCGGCGGCGACGCAGTTCTTGTCAGACCAGGCCTTCACGGTGTCCGGATAGCTGGTGCCGCGGCTGGTCGTGATCGTCTTGCCGCACAGGTCAGTCAGTTCCTTGATCTCGGGGAGGCTGATCAATGTGTAGAATTGGGCGCCGGCGCGGAGGTAGTCGATGAAGGTGAACATCGGCCGGCGTTTTGGCACATCGTAAAAGCCGCTCATGATCATGTTGACGCGCTCAGACTGCAGCGCCGGCGTCATCGCCTCGAAGGCGCCGTCCTGATACTCGACTTTGAGGCCGAGCACTTTCGCCATCGCAGCCATCAGATCGATGTCGAACCCGGTCAGCTCCCCGGATTTGTCATCCTTCATTTCCATCGGAGGATAACCGGAATTGACTGCGACCTTGATCACCTTGCTGGCGGCGATATCATCCGGGAGCTTCTGCGCCTCGGAGACGCCGGTCGAAATCATCAGGCACAATGCCGCTCCCAAACCCAGTAGGCGCGTTCCCGACATGGCTTGCTCCCTTCTGCCCACGACCGCCTCAACGGGCTCTTGCCAAAGCCCGATTTCGAGGCGGCCCACGCAAGTTTCGTACCGTCGTCTGGCTACCGACTGGGCCGCGCGACTTGCGGCGCCGGCTCTTCCCAGAACGGAATTCGCTCGACCGGCGGAGTCCATTCTCCTCGATCGACGAGCCCTTGAACATAGGCGCCAATTTCAGCCAGCGTGGCGAACCAGACGCCGCCCTTTTCGTGCATGTGCTCGAACAGACTGACCATAGCCTCCGCCCGCGCAAGCCGGCCGGAGACGAATGGATGCCAGATTGCGGCCCAAAGACCGCCATGCGTCCAGGCGGCGTCGAAGTCGGCGCGGAAAACCTCCATCGCTTGGGCGGGCGACTTCGTGGGTATGCCCATATTGAATTCGCGCATGTTCACATATTGGGGCCAATCGTCGAGCGAGTGATCCGACGGCAATTCGACGAGCCTACGGCCATCTGAGCCTTCGATCAGATAGGGAATATCATCGCCGCCGAGCGATGCGTCGTAGACAAAGCCGTTGTCGATCAAGAGATCGAGCGTGTACTCGGAATAGGCCCCAGACGGACAGCGGTAGCCAGCGACTGGCTTGCCGGTCACCCCCGCGATGATCTCCATGCCCTTCTTCAGGACGCGTTCCTCATCCTGCCGCGACAACTGGTTCGGCCTCTCGTGCAGCCAACCGTGGTGCGCGATCTCATGACCGTCGCGAAGCAGGAGCTCAATCGCCTTCGGATAGGTTTCCACGCACCAACCGGGCACAAACATTGTTTGCTTGACGCCGAAATGCTTCCAGATCTCGACGATGCGCGGCACCGCCACGCGCGCGCCATAGCGCAACGTGGACGACAAGCTGATTCGTCGCCGTGAATCGTCAGGAAAGTAGAGGTGGAGAAGACTTTCCGCGTCGAAGTCGAAGGAGAAGCAGACGGCGCATCGTGCGCCGTTGGGCCAAGGGGGTGGATTGTTGATGAGCCTCAGCATTTCCAGCTCTGCGCCGTTCGTGCCTCGCGATCCAACAGGATCGTCTCCACGCTTCCCCTCCGCGCGCCTTACGTCGAACAGCCGCAAAGAATTCGCTGCGCTCGGATATTGGTGGACGGACGTACATTGTGTCAACTCCGCTTTTGGAGTGAACTCTAAATTAGCAGCGCGCCCGATTTTGCGGCGGCGCGGAGGCAAACGCTGATGGCGGGAAAGAGAGCGGCCCAAAGTTCAAGGGAGCGGCGAGCGACGAAGGTCCTCGACGCCGCTCAGGAGCTATTTGCCACTCGCGGATACGAGGCGACGCTCGTGGCGGAGATCGCGGAATCAGCCTCAGTCGCCCCCGCGACGATCTACAACTACTTCTCGACGAAGCCCAACCTTTTGATGGAGCTTGCTCTTCGCCATGTTCGCGCCGCGCTGCCGGAGCGACGGGCGTTCCTCAAAAATTTGCCTGAAAACCCACTGGAAGCCATTGAAGCCTTTGAGCGACTGCTCGCAGAACAGGCGCTTCGGCACTTGTCGCGCGAATGTTGGCGAACAATGATGGCGGCGCAGATTCTCGAACCGCGCGGGCGCGCCGCGAAAACCGGAGCGCGGCTGAACGATCTGATCAAACGACAATATGTTCAGATCATTCGTACCTACCAAGCTCGGGGTCGACTCGTTGCTGACGTCGACGCGAGCATGCTGTCCGAGCTTATCGTCGGGGTGGCCACGATGAATTTCGCCCGCTTCGTTTATGGGTCTGGCGGGACCATAGAAGATCTTCTGCGCCTCGGCCTTCCGCACATTGCGCTGATCCTGCGAGGGCTTCTCCTCGAGAAGCGATCCAGGCCGCGACGGCGAGCAAGAATGGAGTAGACTCCAAATTTGGGTTGCGCGCCCTTGCGAGCCCTTTTACGTTCGGACGTCCGGCTTCCCGAGGCTTAGGCGCCGGCTTGAGGAGGCAGAGCCTTGAGCGCGATCACCGAAGGCGAGTGGCGCTACAATCAGCTGATCAAGCTGTTCCCCTCGGAGGCCGAGCCGCCGTTCGAGGATTCGGGTGAGCTCGAGCGTTGGTGGGGCCGGAAGTGGGGCTGCACGAACGATGTCGGGCGTCTGCGGGTCGTGCTTATGCACAGGCCGGGTGAAGAAATTAATGTTGTCGATACGTCGAAGCGTCTGGACAACCGCGCGTTCGGCGATACCCAGGCGGGATGGTACTGGCGCGGCGCCGTGGGCCCTGATCTTCCCGGAATGCAGGCGCAGCACGACGCCTATACGGCCTTGCTGAAAAAGGAGGGCGTCGACGTCGTGTATCTCGACGAGATCGGCGCCGGCCGAATGAAGTCCTGCTACACCCGGGACTCCTGCGTGGCGGTTGGCGGCGGGGCAATCGTCATGCGGTTGGGGCCGCGCATCAGGCGCGGCGAAGAACCCGCAGTCTCGCGCACGCTCGCCAGACTGGGATGTCCCATCCTTCGCACGATTTCCGGGAGCGGAGTGGCGGAAGGGGGAAGCTTCGCCTGGCTGAACAGCAAGACGGCGGTTATCGGCCTCTCGTCACGCGTGAACGAGGAGGGCGCCCGTCAAGTCGAGGAAGTCCTGAGGTCGCAGGGCGTGGAACTGATAAAAGTGGCGCTGACTGGATACCGGCTTCACATTGACGGGCTGTTTGTCATGATCGCGCCGGACCTCGCGCTCGCCAACATTACGCTATTGCCGTTTTGGTTCTTGGAACGGCTTGATGCGCTTAAGATCAGACGAATTGAAATCCATCACGAGGACGACGCTTCGATCATCAACTCACTTGCGATTGCACCAGGGCGGGTCATCATGCCTGAAGGCGTTTCCGAACATACGCAGGATCAGCTTCGGCTGGCGGGAGTGCAAGTCATCACGATTCCCTATGACAAGATGATCACTGGCGGCGGCGGCCTCCACTGTTCGACCGCTCCCCTCGTTCGCGACGAGATTTGATCATGGCGAGCGGATTCAGCGCGGCCCAGAACACGGCGCTTGATTGGCTGAAGCGCAATCACGCGGCGCTGTCAGCGGATCACATGACGATCTGGAACTTTCATGAACCCTCGTGGCGCGAGTACAAATCTTCGTCCTGGTACATGGATCGGCTTAAGCGCGAGGGGTTTGACGTCGAGCGAGGGACGGCGGGAATGCCGACTGCGTTTCGGGCGCGGTGGTCAAACGGGCAGGGACCCACGCTCGCCGGTTACGCCGAGTACGACGCCGTGCCCGGACAGAGCCAGGCGCCTGAGCCGAGGCGAAAGCCACGCGATGGAACGAGCTTCCGCGCTGCTGGCCACACCGACCCGCATTCGGCGCTCGGGATTGGCTCGTTTGGCGGCTTTCTGGCGGCCAAGCATGCAATGGAGACGCATGGGCTGAAGGGGACGCTCGTCTATTTCGGCGAGCCGGCCGAGAAAATGTGCGGCTCGAAGCCGGTGCACGCCGCTCATGGCTATTACGATGGTCTCGACGCCGCAATAAGCTTTCATCCGCATTCGTTTCCGGCGCTCACGAATGGATGCTTCTGGGATACGACCAGCGCCGCCTATTGGAGCCGTATCTATACATTCGAATGCGAGCATCCTGAGACGTGGCAGAGCGAGGCTGCCGGTGGCGCGGTGGCCCATGCCCACGCGACCGCTCGCGCGCCCGGCGCGCTCGACGCCGTATGCTTGATGTATACAAACTCGAAGATGATGAAGGAGTCGATGCTGCCCCACGCCGGCAGCTGGACGCTGAACGAATTCATCCCCATCGCGGGACAAGCAGCGGCCGACAATATCGCCCCGGCAATCGGGCAAATCCAGTACGCCATGCGCGCCCCGACCTTGCCGATGTGTCAGGCGGCTTTCGACGTGCTCGACCGGAACGCCGACCATGTCGCCGCGATGACCCATTGCACGGTCACGAAAGCCTGGATCACCAGGACGCGCGCCGGCCTGCCCAACCACGCCATGGCGGAGGTCACCTTCCGCAATTTCGAGAAGCTTGGCGCCCCCGAATGGTCGGAGGAGGCCAAGGTCTTTGCACGCGAGCTGCAGAAATCGCTCGACCTCGAGCCAATGCAGCAGCCCTTCTTCGAAGGGCTGACCAAACTGACCCCGCCGTGGGAAGCGGAAAAGGCGTTCCGCGGGCAACTGCCTGCCTGGCAGCTCAACTACGCGGCCGACGACTATGTCGACTACACTTGGCACGCGCCGACCGTGCGTCTCTATGTCGGCCGTCCAACGCTGCAAGCGCCGAAGCCCGGATATCGCTATCCCGAATGGGTTAGGCACGCGATGGGAGGCGTGCCGGCCTGCATCGATCCGATGTGGAGCAAAGCCTCCGCCGTCATCGGCACGACCCTCATCGACCTGTTGAGCGATCCGAGCTTGCTCGAAAAGGCGCAAGCGGAGTTCCGTGACCGGACGGGCGGAGGCGTCGGCGGTTCCAAATGGGTCGCGCCGCTGCTGCCTGCCGACTTCAAGGCGCCGACCGAATACCGCTGGCCTGAATATGTCGAGACGCCACGAGGCCGGGAATGGACCGTCCCGTGACATCCTGCGACGACCCTTGCAATCCTATGAGATCCGGTAACGCAATGAAGCACAGTCCCCTGTCCATTCCGAAGCCTCCTCCGTCGGATCACGCTTCCAGCGAGGCCGAGCTCCGCGAGGACCTCGCCGCGGCCTATCGTCTGCTTGCTCTCTTCGGGATGACGGACCTTGTGTATACGCATCTGTCAGCGCGAATTCCGGGCGAGGGCCATCGCTTTCTCATCAACCCCTATGGGCTTCTTTTCGAGGAGATCACCGCGAGCTCCCTGGTTGAGGTCGACGCCGACGGCGAGCCGCGGCAGGAAACCAGCTGGCCGGTCAATCCCGCCGGCTTCGTCATTCATTCAGCGGTTCACGCCGCGCGGCCCGACGCAGCCTGCGTGATGCATACGCATACCCTGGCCGGCATGACCGTCGCTGCGCAAACGGGCGGGCTGCTGCCGCTGAACCAGATCAGCATGGAATTCCACAACCAGGTCGGTCTGCACGAATACGAGGGCATAGCCGCGGACGACAACCTAACGGAGCGGCAGCGGATTGTGCGCGATCTCGGCTTGAAACATTGCCTGATCATGCGCAACCACGGCCTTTTGACCGCGGGAAGAACGGTCGCCGAGGCCTTCTACTGGATGTATTATTTGGAGCAGGCGTGCCGAATCCAGATCTCGGCGCAATCGACCGGCGCGCCGCTCGCGCTGCCCTCGGAGAACGTGCTCGCGAGGACCTCCAATCAGTTCACCAACGACGCGAACAAGGGCTGGCTGCCGTGGCAGGCTCTCCGGCGTAAGCTCGACCGCGAGCAGCCGGCCTATCGCGACTGAGACCGAGTCCATGGATTCGCGCCCGGCAATGACCGGAGCCGACGCAGTCGTCGACGTTCTCGTGAAACGTGGGGTGTCGACGCTCTTCGGCCTCCCCGGAGTTCAACTCGACCCCCTGTTCAACGCCTTCTACGACGCGCGCGCGCGGCTGAGAGTCATCAACGCCAGACATGAACAGGGCGTCGCCTATATGGCGTTTGGCTTTGCACAGGCGACCGGCCGCCCCGGCGTCTACGCCTGCGTCCCGGGTCCGGGTTTCCTCAATACGACAGCGGCCCTGTCGACCGCCTATGCGTGTCACGCGCCGGTTCTCGCGCTCATAGGTCAGGTCGCGACAGAGGCGATCGGCGCCGGTTACGGCGTGCTGCATGAGCTTCCCGATCAGACAGCCATCGTCCGCGGACTGACCCGGTGGAATGGACTCGCTCTCTCGCCTGAAGATGCGCCGCGCTTGGCGTCGGACGCCTTCGCACGCCTCGCCATTGGCCAAGGACCCGCGGCGGTGGAATTGCCGGCGGATGTGCTCCGCTTGCCGCTGACTTCTGACGACACGCGCGAGACCGAAACCCTTGGCTCCGCGCTGGTGGACCCGCACGCCATCGCCGAGGCCGTCAGGCTGCTGGAGCGCGCCAATCGGCCGATGATCATCGTGGGAAGCGGCGCGATCGACGCCGGCGACAACCTGCGTGCGATCGCTGAGCGAGTTGGCGCCCCGGTCGTAAGCCACCTTCAGGGGCGGGGCATACTCGATTCGCGCCACCCGTTGTCGATCGGCCGCGCCGAGGCCTTTCGAATGTGGCGCGACGTCGATGTCATTCTAGCGGTCGGAACGCGTTTCAACAGTCCGCGCCGAAGCTGGGGACTAAGACCAGGGCAGCGCGTCATTCGCATCGATTTCGATCCGGCTCAGTTTCGCCGAGGCGCGCCTCCCGATGTCGCGATCCTCGCCGACGCGCGCGCGGCGCTCGCCGCGCTCGCTGCTGGGCTCGGCGCAAAAAGCGCCGAAGCGCCAGCCAGAGCGCAGTGGGTCGCCAAGGTCAAAGCCGAGGTGGCGGCCGAGTTTGACAGAAGCCTTGGCGCCACAGATGAGCTTCGTGCGCGCAATTCGCGAGGCGGCTCCCGAAGACACCGTGTTCGTCGCCGACTACACTCAGGTCGGCTATGTCGCGACGGCTGCTCTCCCCGTCTACGCGCCACGGCAAATGATCACGCCAGGCTATCAGGGGACGCTTGGCTTTGCGTTCGCGACCGCGCTCGGCGCGAAAGTCGGCTGTTCCGACAAGCCTGTCGTGGCGCTGTGCGGAGACGGCGGCTTCCTCTTCACCGCCAACGAGCTCGCGACTGCGGTCCAGCACGGCATTCGCACGGTAACGATCGTGTTCAACGACAGCGGCTACGGAAACGTGCGTCGGATGCAGCAGGATCTCTACGGAGGCCGGGTCATCGCGTCCGACCTTAAGAATCCGGATTTCGTGCGCTTCGCCGAGAGTTTCGGCGCCGCCGCGCGACGCGCTGAGGGACCGCAGGCTCTTTCGGAGGCCCTGCATTGGGCGTTTGACCAACAGGGCCCCGTGATCATCGAAGCCCCGGTCGGCAAAATGCCGAACCCCTGGGATCTTCTCGAGCCAGAAGGCGCCGCCGCCAATTCTGCTAGCTCATCAGACGCATAAGTCGATTTCTCGGCTCGCGTTGAGCGACGAGATCGCTGTCCTCAGGGACGGCGCCGTCGTGGCGCACGAAATTGGCCTCAAGGACGTCCAGGCCCTCATCCATTACCATGATCGGGGAACCCTGGATTCGGGTTATCTGAGGAGCCGGAAGCCCTCGAAGCAAGAGGTGCTCCGGGTGTGCGATTTGCGCTCGTCGCGGCTCAAAGGGGTCGATCTCACCGTGCGCCGTAGAGAGATCGTCTGCATCGCTGCAGCTCGGCAATGTACATGTCCTTGAAGCTGGTGATCTGCATGGCGGTGGCTCATTCGTTCGCCGGCAAAAAAGCGCACGCGCTCTTCATTCGTGGCCACAACGCGACAGCGGATGAGGGGTTCGGCCGCGCCAACGAACAACGCAGAACTTAAGGACTGAGCTTCCCCGGCGACGGCCCCGCCGGGTGAGGATCGACTCGGGCGATGCTGCTTGTCGGCTTTGCTGGCTTCGGCCTTTTTAGGGTACCCTGCATCTTCAAGAAAATGCATATTGGGAAGCAGCGATGGCGGAGAACGACCTGCGATATCGAAACGCGCGTCTTAGGCGCAAGATCGACGGGGCGCTGAAAAATCGTCCCGAGCTGGAGGCCGTTGTGGACGGCATTACGCGGAAGCAGCCCACGAATGCTTCTCTCGAACAGGTCCAGGCCAATCTGCAGGAGCGGGCTCGGGCGATAATCGCGGCAAAACCCGAGCTTGACGGCTATTTCGATGCTTGATCGACGACCGCTTGCCGATCGGCGCGCTTGCGCGTTCCCGCATTTGCACTCGTCAGCCTGCGAGCGGCGCCGACATGCACTAACCGCCCCAAATCGAGTTTCGGCCGGACGACTTGGCCTCGCCGCGCGCTAGCGTCGCGACTGACGACCTTCTTCCAAAATCTCGATCACGATGAGCCGGCTGTGCGACTGCGCGGCCTATCCAAACACGTACCGGAAAGAAGTGTCTCATGACGCAAGGAACCGTAAAGTGGTTCAACGACCAAAAAGGCTTCGGCTTCATCCAGCCGGATGACGGCAGTAAGGATGTTTTCGTTCACATGCGCAACGACAAGGTTCCACGCGAGGCGAACAGCGAGCCGCGGCCAGCGAAATTGAGCTAGTATCCTCGAGCGGCCGCTTGGGAAGCCCCCGCCGAGGCTTGAACGATGATCAGCGTCTTCGAACTGTTCAAGATCGGAATCGGTCCGTCGTCGTCGCATACGGTCGGGCCGATGAAAGCCGCCGCCGCGTTCGCCGGCGGCCTCATCGACACGGGCGCAATCGACCGGGTCGCCTCGCTCGAGGTCACGCTTCTAGGTTCGCTCGCCTTCACGGGAAAAGGCCACGCCACCGACAAGGCGGTGATCCTCGGCCTCAGCGGCGAGACGCCGGAGGCTGTCGACCTCGACGCCGCCGAGGCGCTGGTCGCGCGGGTGCGGGAGACGAAAGCGCTGAGCCTTGCGGGACGGGGCTCGGTGGCCTTCGATCCGGCGAGCGCCATTCGCTTCGACACGCTGACGCCCGCGCCGCGCCATCCCAACACCATGCGGCTCGTCGCCCGCGACGCCGAGGGCAGGGCGCTCGCCGAGGAGACCTGGCTCTCGGTCGGCGGCGGGTTCATCATTCGCGACGGCGTGGACGAAGGCGGGTCCGCGCCCGCGCCTCGGGTTCCGTACCCGTTTCGCTCGGGAGCGGAGCTTCTGGCGCGCGGGCGCGAAGCCAAGCTTTCGATCGCCGAGCTCGTGCGCGCGAATGAGAAGGCGCTGCCTCAAGGGAACGCCGACGCCCATGTCGAGCGCGTCCTCGAGGTGATGCTCGCCTGCATCGACCGGGGCTTATCGCATTCCGGCCCGCTGCCGGGGGGCTTGAAGGTCATGCGCCGCGCCAAGGCGATCCATGATCGTCTGACCGAGGCGTCCAAGCGCAACTTGCACCAGCCCCACGAGATCATGGACTTCGTCAGCGTCTACGCCATGGCGGTCAACGAGGAGAACGCCGCCGGCGGCCGGGTCGTCACCGCGCCGACCAATGGCGCGGCCGGCGTCATTCCAGCCGTGCTTCGCTATTACCGCGATCATTGCATGGGCGCGAGCCGCGCCGGCATGGGCGACTTCCTTATGACCGCGACCGCGATCGGCGCCCTCTTCAAGCTCAACGCCTCGATCTCGGGGGCGGAGGTCGGCTGCCAGGGCGAGGTCGGCGTCGCCTCGTCGATGGCGGCTGCGGGTCTCTGCGCGGCGCTCGGCGGCTCAAACGAGCAGATCGAGAACGCCGCCGAGATCGCGATGGAGCATCACCTCGGCATGACCTGCGATCCGGTGGGCGGGCTCGTGCAGATCCCATGCATCGAGCGCAACGCCTTCGGCGCGGTCAAGGCGATCGCCGCGGCGTCGCTGGCGCTGCACGGGGACGGGCGCCACCTCGTCTCGCTCGACAGCGTGATCGCCACCATGCGCCAGACCGGCGCCGACATGCAGTCGAAATACAAGGAGACGAGCTTGGGGGGATTGGCGGTGAATTTTGTCGAGTGCTGAGGCGAGCGCGCAGCGGATTTGGAAAGTCTTGGCGGGCCTCCGTTTGGCGTCGAAAAGGGCTGAATTTAGGGGTTGGAAAAGCTTGGATTTCCTTGGATTCTCTCGTCCGAAATGAGCCTTTTCAATGGGTTACAGGCGATTTTCGGTAGAAGTATTTTGTCCCTCCTTCCCGGTCGCCAGGGCGGCGCCCCGCCGCGTCGCTCCGCTGGCCGTGATGCCCCCAAAAGGAGGAGCCAGATATTGAACACATAACATCAGTGAGTGCCTGCCTTCAATCCGGGCCGGGTCGTTCGCCAGTCCCGAAACCGTTCCATCATGGGGTCGTCGCGGGTTTTTGGCAAGAAAATGTCGGTAATTCTGATTCACGGATTTGCGGCGGTGGACGGCCCCACGGTGCAACGGTCCTGACAGTCAAGACGGGTTGCGTTAGGCCATTCAGCTTTCCGGGGAGCTTGTGAACGTTTGGTGACAAGCGCAGAGTGCGCGAACAACAGCCGCGAAGGGAGAGTGTCGATTATGTCAGCCTCATCTGCAACGGCGACAGGGACGGGACTTCGTCGCGACGCGGGCATCATCGGTCTGCTTTTTGCGAGCACAACCAGCATGATCGGCTCCGGCTGGTTGTTTGGCGCGCTTCACGCCTCAAAGATCGCTGGGCCGCTCAGCTTGGTGAGCTGGATCCTCGGCGCCGTCATCATCATGCTGATCGCACTCTGCTTTGCGGAGCTCGCCTCGCTGTTTCCCCGCGCCGGCGCGCTCGTTCACATGAGCCACGCGAGCCACGGCGAAGGCCTGGGGCGGGTGTGGGGCTGGATGCTGTTTCTCTCCTATGTCGCGGTGCCCTCCGTCGAAGCGGAAAGCATCGTGACCTACGCCAACAACCTTTACCCCCATCTGGTCGGCGCCGAGGGCGTCTTGACGGCGACCGGCTTCGTCGCCTGCGCAGTCTTGGTCGGCATCCTGGCGCTGGTCAATCTTCTCGCCATTCGTTGGCTTCTGGCCGTCAACAACACGGTGACCTGGTGGAAGATCGCTGTGCCGCTCCTGACGGCGATCGTTCTCATCGTCGCCGGCGCTCATCAGATGGGGCCGCTCTGGACGGGAGGCGCAAGCGTGTGGACCGCGGCGTCAAACAGCTACGATCCCAACGGCGTCTTCATCGCGCTTCCGGCCGCGGGGATCGTGTTCAGCTTTCTCGGCTTTCGAACCGCCATCGACCTCGGCGGGGAAAGCGCCAATCCCGGCCGCAACATTCCGCTGGCGGTGATCGGGGCCGTCCTGCTTTCGGCGGTCGTCTACATCCTCCTGCAGCTCGGCTTCCTGAACGCCCTGAAGCCGCAGGATGTCGCCAACGGTTGGGGGCATCTCAGCTTCGCCGGGGTGAAAGGGCCCTTCGCCGGCCTCGCCATGGTGCTCGGCTTCGGCTGGCTCGCGACCCTGCTCTACATCGATGCGGCCATCTCGCCGGCCGGCACCGGCCTGATCTATGTGACGGGCGGCTCGCGTATTCTTTTCGCCAACGGCGAAATGAAAGCCGGCCCGCGCGTGCTGACAAAGCTCAACAGCGGACAGGTGCCCTGGGTTTCGGTGGTGGTCATGTGGGTCGTGGGGGTGATCTTCCTTCTGCCCTTCCCGGCGTGGCAGAAGATGGTCGAGTACATCAGCGACATCACCGCGCTCACCTATGGTCTCGGACCGATCGTGCTCCTGATCCTGCGCCGTGATCATCCAGGTCTGCGGCGCCCGTTCCGCCTCGCCGCGGCGAGCATTCTCGCTCCGATCGCGTTTATCTGCTGCAACCTGATCATTCTGTGGAGCGGCTTCTCCACTGTGACCTGGACGTTTGCGATCGTCGTGATCATCTTCGTCCTCTATGTGGCCTACTTCTACCTGTTCGCGCGCGAGCAAAGCGCCAACTTCGGGTGGGACAACGTGTGGTGGCTGGGAGCCTGGTTCGGCGGCATGTGGATCCTGTCGGCGCTGAGCGGTCACGATCTCGGCGGCTACGGCATTCTCGGCTTCTGGTCAGCCGTCGCCGTGACGGCTGTCTGGAGCCTCATCGTGATCGAACTGGCCAAGCGCTCGTCGCTTCCCGCCGAGGAGACGGGCAGAATCCTGATCCAAATCGAACGTACGGCGTGATCGCCACCATGCGCCGGACCGGCGCCGGCATACGGTCGAAATACAAGGAGACGAGCCTTGGTGGGCTCGCGGTGAATTTCGTGGAGTGCTAAGGCCGATGGGCCGTCATGGCGAGCCGAAGGCGAAGCCATCCATCCCGCGACGCTAGGCCAGGCTCCTATACAGATCTTTCCAGTCCGGATTCATCGCCTCGATGAGCGCGATTTTCCTCGCGCGGGAGCCACCCTTGATCTGCTTCTCGCGGGCGATGGCCTCGTCCATGCGTTCGTATCTTTCGTAGAAGACCAGCCGATCACAGCCGTAGCGGCTCGAAAATCCGGGCGTCAGGCCCTCGCGGTGCTGGAAGATGCGCTCTGCCAAATTAGAAGTGACGCCGGTGTAAAGCGTTCCCTGCCGGCGGTTGGCGAGGATGTACACGCACGGTTCGCGCGGCAAATAGCGATATTCCTTCTCGGCGGGGTGGCGGGATGGATTGCTTCGTCGCTGCGCTCCTCGCAATGACGACCCGCGGGTGCGGCGCCGGCCCCTACCGCTCCACCCGCGCCCAGCCGTGCAGGCCGAGGCGCTCCTGGGGCAGGTAGGCGGCCTTGTAGCCCATCTTCTTCGACCCCTCGACCCAATAGCCGAGATAGACATGGGGAAGCCCGAGGCGGCGCGCCTTCTCGATATGGTCGAGAATGACGAAGCTGCCGAGCGACCGGCGGGCGATGTCGGGATCATAGAAGGAATAGACGAGCGACAGGCCGTCGGCGAGGCGGTCGGTCAGGCAGACCGCGAGCAATGGCCCCGAGCCCGGCTGATCGCCGGTTCCGCTCCGCACGCGATATTCGGTCAGCACGGTGTCGATATGCGTGTCCTCGACCATCATGGCGAAATCGAGCGACGACATGTCGGCCATGCCGCCCTCGGGATGGCGGGCGTCGAGATAGGAGCGGAAGAGGGCGTAGTGCTCGTTGGTCGGTTTCGGCGCGATAAAGGAGCCGACAAGGTCGGCATTCGCTCGGTTCGCCCGCCGCTGGCTCTCGGACGGACGGAACTGGTCCACCAGCACCCGGACCGACACGCAGGCGCGGCAGCTCTCGCAGGCGGGCCGATAGGCGATCGTCTGCGAGCGGCGGAACCCGGTCTGGGTCAAGAGATCGTTGAACTCGCCGCCCGCTTGCCGACCAGATGGGTGAAAATCTTACGTTCTTGCTGGCCGGGCAGGTAAGGGCACGCCGACGGGGCGGTGAGGTAAAACTGCGGGGCGTCGCGCGCTTCCCTGCTCACACGGTCTCCAAATCTCCGCCGATATTCGCCGCCATCGTTAAGCGGTCCTCACGAATTCAAGCCCCAACGACAAATCACAGCCTCCGCACGATGACGACGCCGGCGATGATGTCATGCAGGCATCGCTTCTCCGAATCGACCAGGGACACCAGGAAGATCGGCGGGAAGCACCAGCTGACATAGTAGAGCACGGCCTGGACAGCGGCGTTGATGAACGGGACCCGGGCGCCCGTGTCGTGCATGCGCATTTCGAGATCGAGCGCCCGCATGCCGGGCGTCGCCATGTTGCGGCCCGAGACGGTGAGGCCGTTGTAAAAGAAAGCGACGATCGGCCAGAGCGTCAGATGCAGAAAGAACAGCGCCAGGCCGAACGTCAGCACGATCGAGGCGAACCAGATCGCCGCCACCAGCAGGCTGACCAGCACGAAATCGATGCAGACGGCAAGAATGCGCCGCGTGCGGACGCCGGCGAGCGCGTCGGAGCGCATCGCATTCGGCGGCGTCGCGGCATAGGCATTGGACATAACGGAGCCTCCTCACGCGGGCTCACCCAGCGCGGTGAAAGATGTGGGAGCGGCCCACGTCAAGTCAAGACCGGCGTGGGAATAGGTTGTGCGTGACCGCCTCGCTTTTGCCCAGGAGGCCCGAGGGGCGGAGCGCAATGAAGATGGTCAGGAGCACATAAACCGCGATGTCGCGATAATCGATCGGGAAGAGAGCCGACCAGCCGGTCTCGGCGGCGCCGACGATGAGCCCGCCAAGGAAGGCGCCGGGCAGCGAGCCGATGCCCCCGATGATCGCCGCCGTCAGCGCCTTCAAGGTGAGCGTCGCCGAGAGGCCGTAGCCGACCGCGCCGAAGGCCGCCGTCATCGACGCGCCAGCCAGCCCCGCCAGCGCTCCCGATAGCGCAAAGGCGCGCGCCGTGATCGCGGTGGGACTGACCCCCAACATTTCGGCGGCCAGCGGATCGTCGGCATAGGCGCGCCATTCGCGCCCGAGGCGGCTCAAGCGAAAGATGACAATCAGGGCGAGACCGGCGCCGAGCGCGACGGCGCTGACCACGAACGCCATCGGCGTGCCGACGGCCACGAAATCGCCTGAGCGCGCGAGCGCGAACGGCTGGTTGAGCTCAGGGCTCATCCAGCTCGACCGATCGCCTTGCGCCAGACGCAGGAGCTCGCGGAGGAAGATCGCCAGGCCCACGCTCGCCACCAGCACCTGCTGACCCCGCGCCTTACGCAGCGGAATGAACAAGACGCGCGCCGATGCGAACCCCCAGGCGGAAGCGACCGCGGCCGCGAGCACGAAGGCCGCGATCAGCAAGGGGGCGGGGGGTGAGCCCAGCATGGCGAGCGCCGCGATCGCCGCCGCATAGCCGCCCGCGGCCGCGATTTCGCCGAAGGCGAAGTTGATGCGCCCGATCAGGCCATAGATCAGCGAATAGGCCGCGGCGAGCAACGCATAGATCGACGCCAGCGGCAGCCCATCCAGCGCCATTTGCAATCCATAGGCGAGGCCATGCGGCGCGACGGGCAGGGCGCTCAAGTCGCCCAAGGGCGCGGGATCGGCGGCTCGCCCCTCCGGCGTCGCCAGCCAATAGCGGATGAGAAAAAAGAGCCGCGTCTCCGATAAAGCCTGGCCGTCGAGGGTCACGGAGGTCAAGTCACGGGATTCGCGGGGCCGTCCTGGCTCGCGAAAGCGGCAGGCGGCGGAATGGTATTGCGGCTTTTCGCCGGGCGTCTCAGCGGTGAAGGCGACGCTTAAGCCCCGCCCGTCCCGGTCAGGCTCTTGCGAAACAATGGCGATCCGCGCCCCCTCAGCCATGAGCGCCGGCAGGGCCATGCGGCAAAGCCGCGCCTGGTCCGTCTCCAGCGCCGGCGAGCAGCCGGCGAGGGTCAGGGCGAAGAGGACGATCAGGCAAATGACCAGACGGCCGCTCAAGTCCCGCGCCTCCGCGCCGCGAGCCTCCGCTGCTTGGCGCGGTTGCCGCAAACCTCCATTTCGCACCACCGCCGGCGGTTGTTCTTGCTGCGATCATAGAACAGCCAGCCGCAAGCGTGGCCGCCGCATTCCCTGATGCGGTGGAAATCGCCTTCCGTGAACAGCCGGACCGCCGCGAGCGCGATCGGACCCAGCGCCGCCTCGACCGGCGACAATCGCACGCTCCACAGCCAGCGGCACGAGAGAGCGCCGGGCTTGAGTTCAGCCTTGGCGACGCAGCGCGCGTGAAGCGCGGAGAGGCTCGCGAGCCGCGTTTCGGGCGGCTTGGCATGGCGCCCGAGGGCGACGCCGATCGTGTGGATAGCCTCGCGAAGCTCGATCGCCGTCACGAGCAGATCCGCGGCCACATCCGCGCGCTTCGAGACGCATTGCCCGAGCCAGTCGGCGTCCGCCTCCGGCAAAGCCCTGGCGTGCCTCAGCCATTCCACGACATTCGCGGCCTCGTAAAAATGGTTCTCATGCGAGGGAAAGCCGCGGCCGGACTCGGTGTTGGCGAAGTCGAGCGCGAGATCGTCGGCGATCAGCGGGAGCGAACCTGCGCGGGAAGGGGAGGGCTGGGGAATAACCGTCATTACCGTCTTTACAAGTTATGCCACGCTGGCTAGTGTCCGCAAGCTAACCTTTCAAAGGCATGTAGGAGGTTAAGGTGCGGACCGCTATCCTGAAGTCCATGTCCACTGTCGTGCTGTCGCTCATGCTCGCGGGCGCCGCTCACGCGCAGCTCAAACTGGGCGTCGCGGGGCCGGTCACTGGACCCAATGCGGCCTTCGGCGCCCAACTGACCCAGGGCGTGCAGCAAGCCGCCGAGGACATCAACAAGGCGGGCGGAATTCTTAGGGCAAAAGATCGAAGTCGAGGTCGGCGACGACGTTTCCGACCCCAAGCAGGGCGTCTCCGTCGCCAACAAGATGGTCGGCGACGGGGTCAAGTTCGTGGTCGGCCACTTCAATTCCGGCGTCACGATGCCCGCGTCCGACGTCTATGCGGAAAACGGCGTCCTGTTCATCACGCCGTCGGCGACAAATCCCAAGATCACGGACCGCAAGCTCTGGGACGCGTTCCGCACCTGCGGGCGCGACGATCAGCAGGGCATGGTCTGGGCCGAGCTGGCGCGCGACAAGCTCAAGGGCAAGAAGATCGCCGTCATCCACGACAAGACGACTTACGGCAAAGGGCTCGCCGATGCGGCGCTCGAGAACATGCACAAGTTCGGGATCAAGGAGGTCCTGTACGAAGGCGTCAACACCGGCGAGAAGGACTATTCGGCGATCGTCTCCAAGATCAAGGACGCCGGCGCCGACTATCTGATGTGGGGCGGCCTGCACACCGAAGGCGGGCTCATCCTTCGCCAGATGCGCGACCAGGGAATGAATACCGTCATGATCTCCGGCGACGGCATCACAGACAGCGAGTTTGCCGCCATCGGCGGCCCGGGCGTGGAGGGCACGCTCATGACCTTCGGCCCCGAGCCGCGCAACAATCCCAACGCGAAAGAGGCGGTCGCTTCGTTCAAGGCGAAGGGCTTCGACCCGCAGGGCTACACGCTCTATTCCTACGCCGCGGTGCAGATCATCAAACAGGCGGCCGAGAAGGCGAAGTCGCTCGATCCGAAGAAGGTCGCGGAAGTGATGCATTCCGGCATGCCCTTCCACACCGTCATCGGCGACATCTCCTTTGACAAGAAGGGCGACCGCACGACCGTCGACTATGTCTGGTATGTCTGGAAGAAAGGCGCGGACGGCAAGATCGGTTTCGTGCAGCTCTAAGGATGTCCTGGACCGCGAAAGCGAAACGGCCCACGTGTGTCTGCCGCGCAAGTGGCGCAACTCCCAAGCTGGCCGGTTATCACGTCGCGAATTGCGACCTCATCCTGAGGGCGAGGCGCAGCCTCCCGTCTCGAGGGATGATCCAGAAAGGCTGCGCTAGTCTAGCTCGGCGCGCGAAGGGAGTGGTCTTCGAGGCCGCTTCGCAGCGCCTCAGAACGAGGGAAGACTAGGGGCGGGAAAAGTTGCGCAAGAGCGCAGCTAGGCCGCTGAAACCATTGCGGCTCGTAACTTTGTGCGCGGCTGGCGTTGATGCGCCCCATTCCTGAACCTAAAAGGCGGGCGGGAATTGGACCAGGGACGCAACAATGACCGTGCTCGTCACCGGCAGTTCAGGTCATCTGGGCGAAGCGCTGATGCGCACTCTGCGCGGACAGGGCCGCGCGGCGATCGGCCTCGACCTCATCCCCGGACCGTGCACCGACATAATCGGCTCGATCGCCGACCGCGCCCTCGTCGCGCGCAGCATGCAGGGCGTCGATGCGGTGCTGCATGCCGCGACGCTGCATAAGCCGCATGTCGCCACCCATGCGCGCGAGGCTTTCGTCGAGACCAATATTCGCGGCACGCTGATCTTGCTCGAGGAGGCGGCGCGCGCCCGCGTCCGCGCCTTCGTCATGACCTCGACGACGAGCGCATTCGGCGATGCGCTGAAACCGCCGCCCGGTCAGCCCGCGGCCTGGATCGACGAGCGCGTCGCGCCGGTCCCGAAGAACATTTACGGCGTGACCAAGACCGCGGCCGAGGACCTTTGCCAATTGTTTCACCGCAACGAGGGCCTCGAGGCGATCATCCTCAGGACCTCGCGCTTCTTTCCAGAAGAAGATGACGATCCGGCGGCGCGCGCGGCCTATCCGGACGACAACGTCAAGGCGAACGAATATCTGTTTCGCCGCGTCGCCATCGAGGACGTCGTCGACGCACATCTCCTCGCGATCGAGCGGGCGCCGAGAATCGGCTTCGGCAAATACATCATCAGCGCGACGACGCCGTTCTTGCCTCAGGATTGCTACGGCCTCCGCATCGATGCGCCGGCGGTCGTGAGCCTGCGCGCGCCGGGATGGGAAGATGAGTACGCGAGGCGCGGCTGGCGCATGTTCCCAAGCATCGACCGCGTCTACGACAATGCGTTGGCGCGCCGCGACCTCGGGTGGCGGCCGAAATGGGATTTCACCGCGATTGTCGAACGGCTACGCGCGACCGGCGACATCCGCGGCCCACTCGCCAGAGAGGTCGGCGTGAAAGGCTACCATGCCGAACGGTTCGAGGGCGCGCCCTATCCGGTCGCAGGGGCGTGAGCGAGCAATTTGCAGCATGGATGAGGCTCGACCGGCCCGGCCGCGACGCCGCCTTGTTGCAGCAAAGCAAAGGAGGTTGGCTGCTGCGGGGAGCCGCCGCATTCGACCACGATGGCGGACCGGCGACCGTCGCCTATCAGGTGGAGGTCGACGCTCGCTGGCAGACCAAGCGGGGCGTGATCAGCGGCTTTCTGGGCGACAAGACAATTGCGCATGAGATCCTGCGCGACGGTGCGAGCTGGCGTCTCGATGGCCACGAGGTCGAAGGCCTCGAGCATCTGGTCGACCTCGACTACGGCTTCACGCCGGCGACCAACGTTTTGCAGCTTTCGCGTATCGCGTTCGAGCTTGGTCAACGGGTCGATGTTCCGGTTGTATGGTTTGACTTGGATAGCGCCTCGTTGATCGAGTTGCCGCAGAGCTACGAACGACGCAGCGAAATGTCGTACTGGTACGAGGCGCCGACGGTTCCCTATCGAGCGCTGCTTGAGATCGCGGCTAGCGGCTTCGTCCGGTCCTACCCGGGCCTCTGGCGGCTTGTGGCGTGAAGCGCGACCGCGGTCCGTCAGGCCAACGCCGCCAGGCGGTCGATGAGAAAGGCGCGGGCCGCTGGATCCGTTTGGAGGCCGATGGCTTGCTCATAGGCGCGGCGCGCTGCGTCGACCTCGCCCAGTTTCGCGCAAAGATCGGCGCGCGCGACCCAATAGGGCTCGAAGCCGCCGAGCCCGTCCTTTGGCCCCACCTGATCCAGCAATTCCAGTCCCGCCGCGGGCCCACGCGAATGCGCGACCGCCACCGCGCGATTGACGGTGACGACGGGAGAAGCGGTGAGAGCAAACAGCACGTCGTAGAGGGTGGCGATCGCCTCCCAGTCCGTTGCTCCGGTCAGCCGGCGGGCGACGTGGACCGACTGAACCGCGGCCTCGAGCTGGAAGCGGCCCGGCGCGCCCAAGGCGCTCGCGGCGCGCAACAGCCTCTCGGCCTCCTCGATCGCCTTTTGGTCCCAGCGCTCGACCGCCTGGTCGCTCAAGGGAACATACCGCCCGGCGGCGTCACGTCGCGCATCGCGCCGCGCATGGGCATAGAGCATCAGCGCCAGGAGCCCCATCGCCTCGGGCTCGTTCGGAATGAGGGAGACGACGACGCGGCCAAGCCAGATCGCCTCCTCGGCCAGGTTGCGCCCGCGCGGATCGTCCGAGAACGCCTCCGCCCAGCCGTGCGAAAAAGCGGCGTAGATCGCCTCCAGCGCCACGCCGAGGCGCTCGGGCAGATCCTCTCGCTCCGGGATCCTGAACGGCACGCCGGCAAGGCGGATTTTCGCCTTCGCGCGCGACAGGCGCTGGCCCATCGCCGCGGGCGAAACCAGAAAGGCCGAAGCGATCGCCGCCGCGTCCAGGCCGAGAATCGTTTGCAGCATCAGCGGCGCGCGCACCGACTCGTCGATCGCCGGGTGGGCGCAGGCGAACATGAGCGCGAGGCGCCGGTCGGGGATGCCTTCATCGGCGTCGGCCGCCTCCCTCAACTCGGCGTCGATCAGCTCGAGCGTTTCCGACGAAGCCTGGGCGCTGCGCCGCCTGCGAGCGGCGTCGATGAGACGGCGGCGCGCCGCCGTCGCCAGCCAGCCTTCCGGGTTCAGGGGCACGCCCTGGGTCGGCCAGACAGCAAGCGCCGAGGCGAAGGCGTCTGCGAGGGCGTCCTCCGCCGCCGGCACGTTGCGCGACGTCGCCGAGAGATACGCCACCAGCTTGCCGTAGCTCTCGCGCGCCACATGGGCCGCGATTGCGCGAGCGTCACCGACGTGGCGCGCCGCTGGGAGCGCGCCCTGCGGCAGCGGGCGGGGCGAGGCGCGCAGTTTTGTGGTGGGCTGCGTCATTGTGGGTCGCGTAGGCGAGATCAGGCGCGGCCGAGGTTCGGCTGCGCCCGTCTCGGCGTCAAGGCGTGAGCCTCTGGGCGGCGAGAGAGGACAATCGCGCTGCGATCTCGGCCTTCGGCTGCGCTGCTGGCGCGAGGCAGCCGGCCAGGTAGACCAGAGACCAGAGAGCGACCAACGTCGCCAACGCGACCACATGGGGCGTCAAGTTGCGATCGTCGATCAAGTATCCGCGGTAGAAGCCCGCGTCGATGTCGATCCCGCATTTCATGGGTCTTGTCCGTTCTCGCCGCGTTCGAGCCGGTCACATCTCCCAGATCGGCCGCACTTCGATCGCGCCGTCCTTGGCGCCGGGGCAGCGCGCCGCCCAGGAGACCGCAGCGTCGAGATCGGGAGCGTCGATCAGGAGGTAACCGCCCAGCTGCTCTTTGACCTCGGCATAAGGGCCGTTGAGAACCTGGGTCTTGCCGTTCTTGACCCGAACCGTGGTCGCGGTCGAGGCCGGATGCAGGCGCTGAGCGCCCTTGGCCACGCCAGCGTCGGTCATCTCCTTGATATAGGCGCCGTAAGCCGCCAACCGCTCCCCGGCCTGCTGAGGGCTCGCGCCCAGGATCGTCTTCTCGTCGTTATGGATCATCAAGAGATATTGCATGGGTTCTGCTCCTTGAAACGGCGCGGCCCACGCCGCGCTCGACACAATGACGGTTCGCGTTGGCTCGCTTCGGCTCGTTGTGGCCGGCTCGCGTCGGAGATCTATGAAAGTTCAGCGACCTCACCTTCGTAACGAAGTTCCTGGCCCTGAGCCGGAGACATTTCCCAGATCGGCCGCACTTCGATCGCGCCGTATTGCGCGCCTGGACAGCGCGCCGCCCAGGAGATCGCGGCGTCGAGATCAGGCGCGTCGATGAGGAAATAGCCGCCGAGCTGCTCCTTGGTCTCGGCATAGGGACCGTTGAGCACCTGGGCCTTGCCGTTCTGGACCCGCACCGT
The DNA here is from genome assembly GCA_963753135.1 of uncultured Alphaproteobacteria bacterium. Classification (GTDB taxonomy): domain Bacteria; phylum Pseudomonadota; class Alphaproteobacteria; order Rhizobiales; family Beijerinckiaceae; genus Roseiarcus. The sequence goes on from CAVWBA010000016.1 coordinate 155,652, forward strand.
CTTTGCGGTCGAAGTCGGACGCAGCCGCTGGCCGCCCTTGCTCACGCCCGCATCCCCCATCGCCTTCATGTAAGCCCCGTAGGCCGCCAGGACCGAGCCAGTCTCTTCCGGCGTGTACGCCTGCATCGCGTTTTCGTCAGAGTGAATGAGCAACAGATATTGCATGGGTTGTCTCCTCGAATAGGGCGCGGCAGCTCTCGCCCGCGCTCAGTGGAAAGACGCCCGATGTCGCCGCGTTTCGACAGCGCGCGAAAAAAAGCGCTTCCGTCGTCCCAGGGCGGGAACGGCCTCGGTCCACAACGGCGCGAAGTTGTCACAGCAATAATTACCGGGTAGTCTCGGCTTTACCGAGGACCATATTGTCGGAAATCTCGGTTCAAAGATTAGGGAAGGGAACGATTATGAGCAGCACCAGCACAAGTGAGACGCAAAATATCGCCATCATTCGGCGCGGCTACGAAGCCTTTTCAAAAGGCGATATCGAGACGCTAAAGACACTGTTCTCGCCGAACGCGATGTGGCGGCAACCTGAAATGGGGGTTCTAAAGGGAGATTACAAAGGCATTCCGGCGATCTTGCAGTTTTTCGGACAGCTTGCTCAGGAGACCCAGGGCTCGGTGCACGTCGAGCCCCAGGCAATGGCGGCGTCCGGAGATCATGTGTTCGTTTGGGAACGGTTCACCGGCAAGCGTAAGGGGCAGACGGCCGACACGACGGAGGTCCAGCTTTTCAAGCTGGACAAAGGCATCATCACCGAAGTCATCAATTTCCAGTCTGATTATCCCACGGTCGCCAAGTTCTGGTCATAGCTCGGCCGATTTCGACCAGGCTCGAAGAGCCTGAGCCGCTCGATGGCGCGGGCCTCTTCAACAACGTCGGCACGGCAGGGACGCGACGCGATTTCGCTCGGTGGGGTTACCCGCGCTGGTGGAACATTCTGACCGGCGGGCTAGAGATGGTGAGCGCTGTTCTGATTGCGTTTCCTGTCAGCCGCATTCTTGGCCTGGCGCTTGGGGCGGTCATCATTGCGGCTGCGGTTTTGACCGTTCTACGGCGCCGCGATTTTTCGCGTCTTGCGCCACTTGGTGTCTTTGCCGCCTTGATTGCTCTTGTAGCGACCTCGTCCTGAGGGCCGGCATTGGCGCTCGGCGTCAGGCCCGCAGATATTTGTTGAGCCAATCGAGCGTCCTTTCCCAGGCTTGCTTCGCCGCCGCTTCGTCGTAACGGGGCGTCGTGTCGTTGTGGAAGCCGTGATTGGCGCCCTTATAGATGTGCCCTTCGTGGATGACGCCGGCTCCGCTGAGCGCGGCGTCGAACGCCGGCCAGCCGCTGGTGATGCGTGCGTCGAGCTCGCCGTATTGGGCGTTGATCGGCGCCTTGATTTTCGCCGCGTCGGCGGCGTTCGGCTGTAGGCCATAGAAGGGAACGGCCGCGGCGAGGCCCGAGCCCATGCTCACGGCGAGCCTGTTCACGACGCCGCCGCCAAAGCAAAAACCGACCGCGCCGATCTTGCCGGTCGAATCGGGGACGGACTTCAGCCACTCGGCGGCGGCGGCGAAATCCGCCTGCATTTTGGCCCCGTCGACCTTCTTGAAGAGGTCCGCGCCTTTCTCGTCGTCGCCTGGATAGCCGCCGACCGAAGTGAGGCCGTCGGGCGCAAAGGCGATGAAATTGGCGATCGCCAAGCGCCGCGCCACGTCCTCGATATAGGGATTTAAGCCGCGGTTCTCGTGCACCACCAGGACGGCGGGCAGTTTCTCCGTTCCGGCAGGGCGGACCAAATAACCCTTGATGATGCCGTTGCCTTGCGGCGAGGCCACTCGACTTTTTTGGCCACGATGCGGGCGTCATCGGGCGACACTTGCGTCGCCCAAGCGTAATTGGGCTTCAGCATTTCGAAGAGCGCGCCGGCGCTGACGCCGCCGACGGCGAATTTCTGCGCGCCGTCAAGGAAGGCGCGTCGGCTCATGCCGCCATGCACATAGAGGTCGAAAAGATTGAGCAGCTCCTGCGGGAAGTCGGATGCTTTCTTGCGCTCCATTGCGGCCTCCTCTGCGCGCCGAGACATTGGCCGCCCGCACGTATATCAGGGCTTAGCGCCACAGGCCGCGACACGAGATCGTGAAGGCCGCCACCGGAAGCGCGCCGGCCGCTCGGAGGCTAGGGAACAAAGTTGCTCTGCCGCGGGCCGGTCAAATGGTAGAGGTTCCCCTTGTCGTCCTGGATGATTCCGGCAAAACCGGCTTTCGGCTCAAGGACCAGTTCCTTGGTCAATGTCGCGGTGCGGAATTTCCACCCCTGTGGCGGCTTGAGGACGTCGCCCAATGAACTGAGCTTGTCGATCGTCAGGTCCGGCATTTCCTTGTTCGTATACGAGACCATCACCCAAGTTCGGCCCTTGGGGTCGTCAAGAAGATAGATTTCAGATCCTTTCTTGAACCCTTGAATGGCCGTTCTTGCCGAGAACGCAGGATGATAGGCTGCCGGGGGCGCGGGCTTGGATGAGATCGCGGCGCTCGGCGCGAGGCTGTATCCCATCCACGCCGCATTGAGACCGTCGAAACTCCTGACTGTGCCGACGCGATCGGCAAGCCAGTCCACAGTCCAGTGAGAGGGCGGCTTAATCCGCACCGCGATCGCCTGATATTTCTTTGCGATCCTCTTCGGGTCCAGTCTCTGCGCCAATTCCGGCGGCGCCGAGTCGTGGGAATCGTCACCGCCGTTCAGGCCCGTCGTATCGTAGAAGCTGACGTAAAGGACTTTCTTGAGCGGATCCTTGGCGTAGAGTTCAATCTCCTCGTAACGATAGTCGCGCAAGCCATCGAATTTTCGGAACGCCGCAGGGGCGCAGTCATCCGGCAATGCGCTGAAGTATCTGCAGTCCTCGGCATAAGAGCGCCTAATCCCTTGGGCGGCAAGCAGCAGCAGCCCCGAGACCAGGCTGCACATCGCTCGACCGATGCGGCGCCTTCCGACCGTCGACATGCGACCTCCCGGTCATGCGTTCTCAGACCGCCCCGAATCCGGATCGTAGTTCTGAGTGCAGCGTTTCTGCAACTCGGCTTGTCAGGCGATCCGTTTGGGTTTTCTTGGGCTCGTGGCCCTTTCGCTGCGAAACCCCGCGCTGCGGCCTGATTTTCTCCAAGGGACGGTCGTCCGAGCCGTTCCGTTTCCGGCCGCCTCGATCCAAAAGCAGCGCGCGCCAGGAGCCGTTTCGACCTGAAGGGGACGCTCGTGTCGCAAACCGATTCGACGCCGCGAATCGCAGTTAACCGGCCATTCGGTCAGAGCCCAATTTTAACCAAGCCAAGTCGATTCGAACGAGTCAATCTGATCAAACCCGGAAGGACAGCAAGGAGTGTGGGAGCGCTATGTGGATGGCGGTCCTTGGAAGGATCTCCGCGGGACGCGCTGGTCGGGCTGAGAGAGCTGGCTGCCCGACACGAAGGTTCGCAGCTGCTGTCGCTGGAACCGTCTACTTATAATAGCCGACGCCGCAGCCGAGATCATCGTCGGCTCTGGCTACGAGGGTTGCCTTCGCAGCGAGCGCGTCATCGGGGCTCGGCTCTGGGCTCATATAGTCGACCTCGGTGATTTGACCTTCCGGCTTCTGAATCGCGGCGTAGATTTCCGCGCCAAACGCCTTGCCGTTAGAGTTCTGAGCAGCGCGCACGTCCATGCCAAGCGCTTGCTTGAGGTTGGGATTGCCCATCGCAACGACCGTGCCGTCGCTGGCATTCACACAAAACACATAGAGGTCTCGATCCCGGAATCCGCCTTCTCCCTTGTTGAACATGTCGAGCGCTTTGTCCTTATCCGCTCTCACAGCGGCGAGCGCTTTCATCAGCATGGCCTTGGCTTCGTCGGCCGTACCGTGGGTTTCTTGAGCGAAAGTCGCAGGCGAGAGTGCAATGACTGCGGCGGGCGCCGCGGCGATCACGAATTTGCGGACCATAGCATTCCTCCTGTCGCGCGCTCCGACGAGGGGGCCAGACCTGCCAATATGACGCCACGGACTATTCGATACGACAGGCGAGATCTCATCGAACGCGCAGCTGCTCCGCCGCACGCGGCGCGAAGTAGCTGAGCACCCCGTCGGCGCCGGCGCGCTTGAAGGCGATGAGGCTCTCCATCATCGCCTTGTCCCCATCGATCCAGCCGTTCATCGCCGCCGCCATGATCATCGAATATTCGCCGCTCACCTGATAAGCGAAGGTGGGCGCGCCGAATTCGTCCTTCACCCGGCGGATGATGTCGAGATAGGGCATGCCGGGCTTCACCATCACCATATCGGCGCCTTCCTCGAGGTCGAGCGCGACCTCGCGCAACGCCTCGTCGCTGTTCGCCGGATCCATCTGATAGGTGCGCTTGTCGCCCTTGAGCGCGCCGGATAACCCAGAGCGTCGCGAAACGGCCCGTAGAAGGCGGAAGCGTATTTGGCCGCATAGGCCATGATCTGCACGTCGAGGAAGCCTTCTGCGTCGAGCGCCTCGCGGATCGCGCCGACTCGTCCGTCCATCATGTCCGAGGGCGCGATCACGTCCGCGCCCGCGCGCGCCTGGTTGAGCGCCTGGCGAACGAGAACTCGGACCGTCTCGTCGTTGAGGATGGTGAGCCGGCCGGAAGCGCTCTCGCGCACGAGCCCGTCGTGGCCGTGGCTGGTGTACGGGTCGAGGGCGACGTCGGTGACGAGGCCAAGCTCGGGAAACTCGCGCTTGATCGCGCGGCAGGCGCGGCAGACGAGGTTGCCCTCGTTGAAAGCTTCGCTCCCCTCGGCGTCCTTGAGCGCAACCTCGGTATAGGGGAAGAAGGCAATCGCCGGAATCTTGAGGTTGACCGCCCGCTCGGCCTCGCGCACCGCTTCTTCGACCGTCAGCCGGTCGACGCCTGGCATCGCGGCGACCGGAACGCGGCGTTCGGTTCCGTCGATGAGAAAGAGCGGCCAGATGAGGTCGCTGGCCGTCAGCACATGCTCCGCCACCAGCCGTCGCGCCCATTCCGCCTTGCGGTTGCGACGTGGGCGGTGGGTGAGATCAAGCCGATGGGTTTCGGCGATGCGGGGCGGTTTGTTCATCGGGCTCCTCTTAGGGCCGCTTGTACACCCGCCAGGGGGTGGTCGGCGACGGGTCTGCGGCCTTGATCATGGTTGTGGGCCGGACAGACGCAGCTGCTCGTGCTCGGCGCGAAAGACGTTGCTGTAGAGGCCGTTGATCCACTGGCGCCCGCTTGCAGTCACATTCAAGTAGCGTATCGCGTCCTGGATGTAGGGTGACACTCGTCCCCAATAGAATTGCGGGTATTTGTCGACCAGGTCGGCGGGCGACTCATAGCCCAGCTGTCGGTTCAGGCCGATTTCCTCGAACTCGTGATAAAGGGCGTTGGCCTTCTTCAAATAGTGCGGATCGCCAAGCTGGCCGATCAGGTCGGCGGCCCGCAAAAGCGCCGCGTCCTCGTGGACATGGTGATCGTCGGGCGCGGTGGAATAAGGGAAGCGCGTGTGCCCGATCGCGCCCGCGATCCGCGCACCGTCGAGCTCCTCGATCGACGCCAACCGATCGAGGACGAACAGCTTTGACCGCTCGACGTGATGGGGCGCGAGCGCGGCGTCGGAGCAGCCGCGCGGCAATGTGACCTTGTTTCCCGAGGCGTCGACGACGAAGCCGTCGGGCCCGTCGCCCTTGAGGATCCCGCGCACATAGCCGATATCGTGGGAGAGGCAGGCGACAATGAAGTTCGAGTAGTCGTCCGGGGTCGAGGCGGTCAAAAGCGCGCGGCCCTTGAAGATGTCGTGGCCCGCCAGGGTGACGAGCATCGTGTGCTCGACATTGTGGTAAAGGGCGTCGCTGTTGCCGATACATTCGAGCGCGAGCCGCGCTGCGAACGGAACGATCTCGGCAAGACGCGCGTGCGAGACCCCGAACCGGTCTCGCATATCCTCGGCCAGAAACGCGCCAAGGGCCTCCGCCGCCAGGCCGGGCAACGTGATCATCATGGATCGCTCCGATGCCCGCCGCGAGACGGCCCCTTTCATGCGCCCAGTTGACGCCGGGGCGCAAGGCCTCCGGCGATTGACAGGGCGGAGGACAGGGGAGCGCCGCTGGCGATTGAGGAGACGATAAAGGCCGATTATTCCGCAGCCCGGGGCTGTTTGACATCGACGATCTCAATGCCCACCCTGGCCCAGCGGTCTTCGGGCGTCTCCAGCATCTTGCTGCGCAAGCCAGCGTCGTTGAGCTTCTGGTCCTCGTCCAGCGTGATCACCGCCAACCTGTACAGCCGGTCTAGCTCCTGGTTGAAGATATCCTCCGTCAGTTTCCCCTTGGTGTAGAGGTCAAGGATATGAACGGCGAAGGCGGCTTTGGGCGACCCGTGTTCGACCCTTAGCTTGACGTTCGGGTCTCTGCCTACGGCTTGGAGCGCGTCCACTGACCACAGCTCCAGCGTGGATTTGTCGTAGCCGTTGAACTGCGCGGCATAGTAATAACCGCGCCGGGCGCTGTTTGCGCCGTCGATGCTCTCCATAAGCTCGCGAAGATAGCAGTTTGGGTCTGCCCCAGCGTCGCGCGCCTTGGTCGCATATTCGAGGGCGAACTCAACAAAGGAAAAACCACAGCCGCGGTTAGTTGAATTTCTTCGCGAGGAATACTTCTTAGCCATTGAATCTCACCTTTCGGTTCAGAGCCGGTTGATTCGCTTCGACCGATGTCCAACGGTAATCACGCCCCCGTCGTCGCTGAGCACGGCGTAGACGTTCAGCCATTTCTCGATGACGCGAAGTGACCGGGCGCCGCCGAGATGCCGCTTGAGCCGCTTCCTCGCCGCCTTGTCGAAGAACAGGCGGTCCGCCTTGCGGCAGCGCATCGTCGATCCGCAGCTCTGGAGCAGGTCGAGGACGAATGGCGGGATGGCGCGCTGTTGCAGACGCGCCTCGGCGTGACGCGTGGGGCTCATTTCTCGTCTCCTTCGGCCGGTTGGAGGTCGAGTTCCTCGCGTGCGCGCGGGCGAAATCCGATGCCGGTCACCGTTCCCCAATTGTTGGCTGTGTTCGGGTGCTTCCAGTAGGGAGCCGGTCGCATACGCGCAAGGCAATCAAGCGCCGTCAGGTAATCGACGAAAGTCTGCTCGGTGCCCTTCGGGCCGACTGTGTATCTGCCATCCCGTCGGCATTTTACCGGATCGAATTCGATGTCGTCGCTGGCGAAAGGGACAAAAAGGATGTCGCCGGCAAGCGGCTCGGCGATGAGTGCGGCCGACGATTGCTTGTTCAGTCCGAGTGTCGGTTTGTAATCCCCGCGTTTGTGGAGCCAATTCAGCGCACTGTCCGAGGGGATTGTTCCATTGCGCATCCTCAATCCCGAGCCGCTGGAGGGCGCAAGAGCGTTGCTCATGCTCTTGACTCCGATCCGCGCCAGCGCAGCGAGCTGTTCAGGCATCACGTCGCGCCCTTCGTCGAGAGCCAGACGCGCCTGGGCAGCGAGGAGGACTCTGACGAGGGTCGGGGTGTTCGGTCTACCCGGACACACGCTCTCAGCGCCGCTTCCGTGGCGTCAATCATGATCGCGGGGTCCTCCATTTTTTCCGGGCCGTCAATTCTTAGCATAGTGCCGCGTCCCCAATATGCGTATCCAGCAAGCTGTGAGACGTTCCATTCAAAAGAGAACTCGTCCGAAGCTAACGTTTGGCAAGTCTCACGCCAAGATTTGCCATCGCGTGACTTTAGGGTCTGCTCCAGTACATCTGCTTCCCATGACCACTCGGAAGGACTAACATTATCTGGACAAAAAGAATTGTAACTTCTTAAACCCTCCACGAGAACACGCATCGCCAGATCTACAGCATCCTCGAAATGATAATTCGTGTCTTGAACCCCACAGGAACACAATGCTGTCAGTTGATCTCCAATATCGATCATGATTTTGCGCGCTTCTGCTTCTACCTCATGTCGATCTTCAGAGTTCAGATATTCCATCGTCCGGGAATGTGATTTTGATTTGAAGGGACCTTGCCTCTTCTTAACAGCGGGTCCTGGCCGGGGCTGATTGGCGTTTGCGGGTTTCATCTCGGTATCCAAAGGATGTTATGATGCCTATTGTCCCGCCAACAAAATCGAATGTCAATCAAAAAGTGCTGAATGCTTCCCTTGATCCCATGATGCTGGCCCCGTTGCGTGCTGAGGTTGCTTCCGGCATCCGGCAGGCTTGAGCGCTGAAGACACGCAATGCCTGGCGATGGGCAGTCTGGGCGAAGCACGGCTTGTGAGGTTACGCTAGGCAGCCCCCGCCGATTGACAGGGGGTAGAGCAGGGAGGAAAAGTCGTGTCCGGGGAGGGGGGCCGTGCGAATCATCAAGACCTTCGTCCTCGCCTCTATAGGTCGTCGATTGAAGGAGTTGAAGGTGAGCAAAAGGGTTCGGGGCGTCCTGGCGACTCTCGCAGCGTCGATGGCTTTGGCCGGCTGCGTTACGATGGGCGCGCAGGAGAAGGAAGGGCAGCTCGCCGCGGCGGGCTTCGTGCGCCAGCAGGCCGACACGCCGCCGAAGATGGCCAAGCTTCAGGCGCTGCCGCAAAACACGATCGTCTTTTCGCAGCGGAAGAAAGGCAACGTCTATATCTATGCGGACGCTGCCGGCTGCGGTTGCGCCTTCATTGGCAACGACGCCGCATACCAGCAGTATCAACAGATCCGCGCCGCCAACAACATCGCGCAGATGCAAGAGACGACCGCGATGCTGAACCAGGATGCCGCGCTGGATTGGGGCGGCGTGTGGGGTCCTTACGCGCCCGGCTGGTATTGACGTCGGCGGCGCTGTCGGATCGCGGCTCTTATTTTGCGCGGGACGCCGTTGTCGCGGTGACCGCCAGGTCGCGCCATTGTGCTTGATGTCGCCGCGGAGGCTTGGTCCAACAACTGGGCGTGGGGCTTGCCACTCATCGTTCTGACGGTGCTGGTTCATGCTTTTGGCCTGGTTGAGATTCGCGACCGGGTCGTGCTCGAGTTGCCGATCATTTTGCGGGCGCGGCGGTCTTCTATGGTGCTTGCGGTTCTTATGGTCGTCTCGGTTCTGCTGCTGACGGTTCTTCACGCGGTGGAGGCGCTCGCGTGGGCTGGCGCCTATGTCGCCTTGGGCGCTCGGCCGGATTTCGCTAGCGCGGTGCTCTATTCGCTCAGCGCGATGACGAGCTACGGCCACGCCAACTTGTTTCTGGCGAAGGAGTGGCAGTTGATGGGGGCGATCGAGGCGCTGAACGGCATGCTATTGTTCGGCCTGTCGACCGCGTTCTTGTTCGCGGTTCTTCGCGAACACTGGCCAACGAGGCCGGGGCGATAGCCGGTCCGCGCACAAGTTTACGCCGTCAAACGATTTCAGTGGCTTAAGTGCGCTTTCGCGCAACTTTTTTCGATCTCTTCGCGGTGTCATTTCGTTTCGGTTGCGCCGGAAAGGCAGGCGCCAACGACAAGCGCCAGGACCTCGGCTTGATGACTATTAACAGCTATAGTATGTGATTATAATGGGTTTTCGAGTTATTGCTCAAGGCGCCCAGCCACGCGTCCGTTATGCGCAGGAGTCGGCGTTATTTCCGTCGCCCTCGCGCTGCGCCTTTTGACCTCGACCTGTCGCCTCGATTTGGGTTGGGGCCCGGCCTCTCAGAAGGCCTTGTTGATCGTGAGGCCCACACGTTGCGTCTCCGCCCTCCAGGCGGAGTTTCCGACCAATGTCCCGACGCTTGTCGAGCTAAAATCGATGAATGGGCTCGCAAAGGTCGCGGTGTGGCCTGAAGTCACGGCGTAGGTGTAGTTCAGATCGACAAACCAGGTGGGGGTGAAAAAGTAGGTGACGCCCACGACCGCCGCGCCGCCAAAAAGCCAGCTCGAGCTCGAGAAGTCCTGGGGCGCGCCGGATTGATCCATCACGGCTCCGTCGACAAGCGCGAAACCGACGAGGCCATTCAGCCTGGTTCGGGTCTGCGAAAGGGTCGGACCGCCTCCGGCGTAAACGTAGCTCTGACCGAAAACGTGACCAAGGAAGGGGATCAGGTCGATTTCCTGGAGAACGCTCGTCTGGGCGGCGCGCACATAGGCCGGGCCGCTAAAGGGCACGGGCGTTGGTTTCCCGACAATACTGTAAGTCCCGAATTGGGGGATGATGGAATTGTCGTTGGTCGAAGTCGCTCCAAGATAATTGTAGGTGAGCTTCGCTCCCCACAGCCAGTCGCTTGCGCCGAATCGCTGGAAGTAGCCGCCCTGGAACGACGGCGCGAAGGCGAACCTGTCCTCCATGTGAATATTGGTCGGCCCTTGAGCGCTTCCGGAGGCCGACAGAACGCCGCCCGTGTAGACGTTCGAAGTTCCGATCGCATAGACGTGCTGGTGACCGAAATTCGTCCAATTGGCGCTCCCGCCGAGCCCAAGGAAGAAGGCGCTGTTTGGCACAGGCGGACCCGATTGGCATTGCCGGCGCGGGCATCGGCGCAGGCGCATTTGGCGGGACAGATCGGCCGCGTTGGCTGACGCGGTCGTCAGCGCCAGGATTGTGGTTAGCGCAAGGAATCGGTTTTTCATCGGGGCTCCTCCGCCCGCGAGACTGTCATCACGCGTCAGGGGAAATCTCTGACAGATGTGTGGATGTCGTAGCGTCCGTTTGAGGCCGCGCTGACGTGGGTGTCCAGCGAGGGCGACTACGACGCCCGGGAAGCCGCGCTCCATCAGGCTGACCAAGGCCATTCGGGGTCTTGGTTCTCGCCAAAGGCGCGGAGCGATCCGCCGAAGCGTCGCCGTCGCCCTAAACCCCGAGCCCATGAAACGGAATGACGCGGCATGGATCGCCGGCCTTGGCCGGCGGCGCGTGCGGCGGACGGACGATGAGGCCGTCGGCGCGGGCCATGGTCTTCACCAGCGAGGAATCCTGGTCCGCGGCCGGCGTCGCGAGGAGAATCCCCTCGGAATTATGGCTGAGGGACGCGCGCATATAGTCCTGGCGGATCCCGTTGGCGCGCAGGTCGACCGCGAGGCGGGCGGCCTGGCTCGGGTCCGCGCCCGGGTCGGTTTCGCCGTGCAGGGCGCGCAGAAGCGGGCGCAGGAACAGGATCGCGCAAACCACCGACGACGTCGGATTGCCGGGCAGGCCGAGGACGCGCAGGGGACCGAGGCGTCCGTGCATCAACGGCTTGCCGGGACGCATGGCGATGCGCCAGAAGCCGAGCTCCATTCCCGACGAGACCAGGGCCTTCTGCACGAGGTCATGGTCGCCGACCGACGCGCCGCCGAGCGTCACCAGCACGTCGACATTGGCGTCGCGGGCCCGGCCTATCGCCGCTTGCAGCGCGCCGAGGTCATCGACCGCGATGCCGAGGTCGACCGCGACGCCGCCGCAGGCCTCGACAATTCCGGCGACAGCGAAATTGTTGGAAGCGATGATTTGCGCCGGGCCGAGCGTCCCGCCGGGCTTAACCAGCTCGTCGCCGGTCGCCAGGATCGCCACTTTGGCGCGGCGGCGGACCGGGAGCGCCGTATGGTTCGCCGCGGCCGCCAGCGCGACGTCTCGGGGGCTCAGCCGCCGGCCCGAGGGGATGAGCGCTTCGCCCTCGCGAAAGTCCATGCCGGCCGGACGCAGATTGTCGCCTGCCGGCACGGCGGCCGAGAGCCGGATTCGTTCGCCCTCACGGCTCACGTCCTCCTGAATGACGATCGCGTCGGCGCCGTCGGGCATCGGCGCGCCGGTGAAGATGCGCACTGCCTCGCCCGGACCGAGAGCGCCCTCGAAAGCGCGGCCGGCGGCGGATTCGCCGACCAAAGTCAGGATCGCCGGCGCCGGCGCCGTGTCCGCCGAGCGCAAAGCGTAGCCGTCCATGGCGGAATTGGGAAACGGCGGCTGGGTGCGCAGCGCTTTAAGGTCGCGTGCGAGCACCCGGCCATAAGCCGCTTCAAGAGCGACTTTTTCCTCCTCGAGCGGCGCCTCGGCGGAGGCGAGCACGCGGGCCAGCGCCTCGTCCACCGTGATCATTGGGCTCATTGGCGCTTGTCCTTCGGGTCGTCGGTAGCCCGCCATTCGCCCGATTTGCCGCCGCGTTTCTCGATGAGCCTAACCGCCTCGATGCTCATGCCCCGGTCGATCGCCTTGGCCATGTCGTAGATGGTGAGGCAAGCGACGGAAACAGCGGTCAGCGCCTCCATTTCGACGCCGGTCGGGCCGACGCAGCGCGCCTCGGCGCGAACGGAAAGGCCCGGCAGCGCATCGTCGGGCGCAATATCGACCGAAACCTTGGTCAGGGCCACAGGATGGCAGAGCGGGATGAGGTCGGAGGTCTTCTTGGCCGCCATGATCCCGGCGATGCGGGCCGCGCCGACGACGTCGCCCTTCTTGGCGTCGCCCGCAAGGATCGTCGCCAGCGTTGACGCGGCCATGCGCACCCGTCCCTCGGCGATGGCGATCCGGTCCGTCGCCGCCTTGTCCGACACGTCGACCATACGCGCTTCGCCGTCGGCGCCAATATGGGTCAGAGGCTTCGGGTCTGGGGATGAGACCATGGTTTAAGGCGCGCTCCGCTCGCGCTTCGCATCAGCTTCTTTGTCGATAAGGGACAGTCCGGCCGCTCCTTCAAGCAAAATCTGCCGGAGGCGGCAACCGCGTCGGCTGAATTGTCCGTTCTCACTCTACCGTGTAAGGACGCCGCGGGGCGCGGCGCGCGCCTTAAAGATTCGAATGGAATGATGGCGCGCGAGCCAAAGATTGCCTACGTCTTGCTGCGCAATGCGCATTTCGGGCCGCGGCTTGCCGCCTCGGTCGAGCTTTGCGTTCGCGACCTCATTCTTCATAGCCGACACGCGCGCTCGACCCTGGTCGTTTGCCCGCCGGTGGACGAGCCGTTCGAGGGAGTAGAAATCGAGACGGTCCCGGACGCGCCGATCAGCGGCAACCTCGGAAAGGCCTGGGGCGTCGCCCGGCTTCTGCGACGCCGCGGCGTTGATCTCGCCATCGTCGAAAACCATCTGCCCGTGGCGGCGTTCATCGCGCTAACCTCTGGCGCAAGGGTGATTTTGCACACCCACGCCTATGTCAAAGCGCCGTCGAGCGCGCTTGACGGAGCCTTCCGGCGAGAGGAGATGCGTCGGCTTTCCGGCTTCGCTTTTGTGAGCGAATACGCGCTCGGCCGGTTTCGCGCCGATTTTCCCGGCTTGCGCCGGCTTCAGCGCGCCGTGCCCAACGGGCTCGACATGCAGGCCTGGTCAGCGGCGAAACCGAAGGATCCGTTGATCCTTTGCGTCGGCCGGGCGCTCCGGCATAAGGGCCACATCGAAGCGATGGCGGCGATCACCCGCGCTCTTGGCTCACGTCCCGAATGGAGCGCGCGCTTCATGGTGTCCGACCCCGTGGCCGCAGACCGGGAGCCGGAGACTGTTCAGGCGCTTCGCGACGCGGCCAAAGGGTTCAACGGCCGCATCCGGGTCAATTCCAACGTTCCTTACGCCGAGGTCAAGGCGGCCTGGGAACGGGCCGCGGTCGGAATGGTGCTGACGACCGGCCCCGAACCGTTCGGCCGCACGGCGCTCGAGGCGATGGCGTCCGGGGCCGCGCTTATCACCTCGGGGCGAGGCGGTCTTGCGGAGATCTGCGGGCCATGCGCGGTGTCAGTCGAACCGAGCGACGCCGACGGCGTTGCGGCGGCGCTCGGCCAACTTCTGGATGAGCCGGAGCGGCGCGCGGAGCTTGCGCGGGCGGGGCGCAAGCGCGTCGAGCAGCTTTACGATATCCGTACGGTCGCGGAGCAGATGGACGAATTCATCGAGGCTTGTCTCGGAGCGGGGCGTCGGACAAGCGCGATTGTCCGATCCCGAACACGAGACTGCCGCTCGGGCGGCTCAGCTTTAGGCCGCTGTCGCGGCGCTGCGCGTTTTGTTCGGTAGCCGATAAAGCCAATCCCGGCGAACCCGAGTATGATCATTGCCCAGGTCGACGGTTCCGGGATGACGCCGCCCGCCGCCTCATTTCCAACTAACCCGGTGAAACCCGGGGGACTATTCGGATCAAGCAGGTTTGTCTGAACCGGCGCGAGCGTGGCGTCGGTGAACTGGAGCTGCGGATCACCAACGATCTGCGCCATAAGGTCGACTGTCACGCCAGTTCCGCCCTGCGAGTCTTCATACGCCTCGATTGAGCTGCCGCAGATATTGCTCCCATTGCCGCAAATGTTGATGTAGTCGGCGTCTTGGGCCAGGTCCACGCCGAGGTTGCTGGTCGTCGTAATGATAATCTGATCGGTTCCGAGATAGTTCTGCGGGCTCACTGACATTGTCGTACAGGCTGAGGGACGCGCCGAAGATCAGTGAGTTCAGGTTGCTCGTGCCATTCAAAAACGTGATGACGCCAGCCTCAAAGGGCTGATGGATGTCGGCCGGAATCTGCGCGCCAAAGAAAATCAGCTCGCTGAATTGTTCCGAAGGATCAACCGACAAGTCAGAGCCCCATTGCAGCTTGCTCCCGGTGGCCTGCAAAGGCGGCGTACCCGCGAGGGTCGGATCGGTGCTGTTCACGATCGAGAGGGACAACGGCGCCGTTGCTGTATTGTCGAAATAGGCAGGCGGCGACGAGATGGTTGGATCGTGAGTGACGAAGCCGGAGTAAATCGGATCCGAGAAGACGCCGATTATGGTGCCGCCGGTCGTCAGACCATCCGCTCGCGCCTGCGTTATTCCCAACGCCAACGCAACTCCACAAACGGAAAAAGCAATTTTGATGCGCATGTCCCCACCTCGCTAAGCGCTAGTTTACGCCATTGACGGCGAGGAATTCTCAGTTGAGTTCTACGGCTTGTCAATACACATTTCGAGGTCGTAGGACCACGCATTGGTCTTAAGACCATGCTTATTACTCAGAGAGACCATGCGTAACTGCAAGGGCTCTTGAGTTTGTCTTGCCTTTTACCCGCGCAGGCGGAAAGGTTGCATCCGTGACCTCGACCCATAATCGCGAAATTTGAAGCAGAGCTTGCCTGCGCCGGCCGCATGCGCGTCGAGGCGCTGTTCGATATCCGCGCGGTCGCGGAGCAGATGGCGAATTCATTGCGCCGCGCATCTCCGTAGGGCTGGAAGGAACGCGAAGCGCGCCGCTTGCTCCCGACCGCAGGCTCGGCTGATCGTGTTGCCTTTCCCCTGAGCGCCCGATAAGTGGCGGTTTCGGGTGGGGGAGGCCAATGACTCCAGAAAAGTTCGCGCTTGCGGTCGCTCTCGCGGTGTTTGGCGGGGGTGTGATCGGCCTTATCCTTCAACGCCTCCTGCCTGAGACATTCACCACCGGCGGTCCCCGTGACATGATCGGCGCGGTCGTCGGTCTTCTCACCTTGCTGTCGGCCCTGACCATGGGGCTTTTGATCTGGACCGCCTACGGCGTCTACGCAGGTCAGAACACCGCGATCCAGACCCTCGCCGCCAAGGTCCTGCAACTCGATCTCGCGCTCGCCGACTATGGGCCGGATGCAAATCCCGAGCGCGCTCGCTTGCGAACAGCGGTCGGGCAGGCCATCGACGACGTTTGGGGGGCCCGGGAAAGCGACAAGGATTTTATCGCGGAGAACTTCGCGGCGGCGGTGCGAGGCCTTCGCAAAGAGGAGGGGGACCTGGCAAGCCTCCATCCCTCGACCGACGCGCAGAAGCAGGCGCTGACGGTTGCGAACTCGATCGTCGAATCGATCGGCCAGGCGCGCTTGCAGATGTCTTTTGCTTTGAGCAATCCCGTCTCATATCCGCTCATCCTGATTGTGGTCGGATGGGCCACGGCTCTCTTCTGCGGCTTCGGGCTGATGTCCCGCGGCCATACGATGTCGATCGTCGCCGTCCTTATCGGCGCTGTCGCGGTTTCGACCTCGATCTACATGATCCTCGACCTGAGCAGTCCCTACACGGGAGTGTTTCGCCCCTCTGCGGCGCCGCTTCAACAGGTGCTGGACGTTATGGGCAAGGAGTGACGAGGCCCTGGGCGGGTCCCTCGAATTTGTCTTGCCTTTCACCTGCGCAGGCGGGAAGTCTGCCGCCTCGTGTCGTCGAACCCCACGATTTTAAAAGTCGAAACGCCTGCTGGCGAGCGGCGCCTGATCGCGCGCGGCGCGCGGTTCTGGCGCGTGAATTTTGCGCTGTTTCTGGGCAGCTTCGCAACTTTCGCGATGCTCTATTGCGTTCAGCCGCTGCTGCCGAGCTTCGCCCGCGCCTTCTCGATTTCTCCAGCCGCCGCGAGCCTGTCCTTGTCCGCGGCGACGGGCGTGCTGGCGGTCGCCATGCTGTTCTCCGGAACCCTGTCCGACGCCTTGGGGCGTAAGACCGTGATGACGGCCTCACTGGCCGCTGCCGGGGCCGCTACGCTCGCCGCCTCCTTCGCCCCCAATTGGACGACCTTCGTCGCGCTTCGGGGGCTGACGGGCCTCGCGCTCTCGGGCGTTCCGGCGGTCGCGATGGCCTATCTGGTCGAGGAAATGGATCGCTCGGCGATCGGGCTCGCGATGGGCCTTTATATCGCGGGCAATACGCTGGGCGGCATGGGGGGACGCTTGGCCAGCGCCGGCATTGCGGATATCGGCGGTTGGCGGGGCGCGGTCGGCGTTGTCGGCCTCGTCTCGCTTGGCTGCGCTTTTGTGTTCGCCTTCGCGCTGCCGAAGGAGCAGCGGGCTCCGGCAAAGGCCCAAGCGATCGCGCTCCTGCCGACGATCGCGATGCATTTCCGCGACCCGGGCCTCCGCTACCTGTTCGCAATGGGCTTCCTCTTGATGGGCGCCTTCGTCGCCACTTACAACTACATCGGTTTTCGCCTGGAGGCGCCGCCTTTTTCGCTGAGCCCGGGCGTGGTCGGCCTCGTCTACTCGATCTATCTGATCGGCGCGGTCAGCTCGACCGTGACCGGCGAACTCGCGGGACGTTATGGCCGGCGACGCATTGTCGGCTTCGCCATCGCCTTCATGCCGATCGGCGTCCTCCTCACCTTGCCCGAGAATCTGTGGCTCATGATCCTCGGCGTCGGGGTTGTGACGATCGGCTTCTTCGGCGGCCACTCGATCGCGTCGAGCTGGGTGGGCTTGAGGGCCGAGACCGGCAAGGCGCAGGCAAGCGCGCTCTACCTCTTTTTCTACTACGCTGGGTCCAGCCTCGCGGGCTCGATCGGCGGCTGGGTCTTCACCCTCGGCGCTTGGCCTGGGGAGGCCGCCTTCGTCGGGGCCTTGTCCGCGCTCGCCCTTCTGATCGCCTTGAAGCTCGCGCGGGTGCCCCCGCCGGCGCATCTTCGCGCTCCTTAAGAGGCGGCTGGCCATGGAATGGCGCGACGAAGGACTCATCATCGGGGTGCGCAGGCACGGCGAGGCCTCGACGATCGTGGAAGCGATGACGCGCGCGCATGGCCGTCATCTCGGCCTTGTGCGCGGCGGGCGGTCGGCGCGGCTCAGGGCGACACTCCAGCTAGGCAATACGATCGGCCTCGTCTGGCGCGCCCGCCTCGACGAACATCTCGGCTCCTATGCCGTCGAGCCGCTCCTGCTCCGGGCGGGCAGGTTGATGGGGAGCGCGCTGGCGCTCGCGGGCGTCAACTATGTCGCCGCGCTCATGCGCGTGCTGCCCGAACGCGATCCGCACGAAGCGGTTTACGAGGCGGCGAGCCTCATCGCCGACGCGCTCGACGACCGCGCATTGGCGCCAAGCCTCGTCGCGCGGTTCGAGGCGCAGATCCTGGCCGAGTGCGGGTTCCAGCTCGACCTTTCCTGCTGCGCCGCGACCGGCGTGACTGACGACCTCGTCTATGTCTCGCCCAAGTCCGGGCGGGCGGTCAGCGCCGAGGCCGGCGCGCCCTGGCGCGATAAACTGCTGCCGCTGCCCCCCTTCCTGCGCGAGGGCGCGCCGCTCGAAGCGCTGCCGAGCGCCGAGGAGATCGCCGACGGGTTCCGCCTGACCGGCTTCTTTCTCGCCCGCGACCTGTTCGCGCTCCACGGTGAGCCGTTGCCGGACACCCGGGCCGCTTTTCTCAAGGCGGCGGCGCAGCTGTAGAGGCGTCATCGACAATCCCGTCGTGCGCAAGCGTGCCGTCATAGTCGGTCGCCAGACAGCTGATGTACATGGATCCCCGCCGCTTCTTCCCAGCGAATTCTTAGCCAAACGCTCCAAGGACCGTCACAGTTCCGACTTTGACCGCCGCCGGCTGCATCGGCGCCTTGGCGATCGCTCCCTGAAACGGAACAAGGCGCGCTCTTTCAGGATTTGTTCGTGCCGGCGGGGTTTTGCTGCGGGCTTCCGCCGGCCCTTGAATTGAGGACGAGCGGAACAAATAAATGACGGAGAACTGGAGGATCGCGCCGCGACGGACGCCATATCCGCTCCCTGCGGAGAGCGGCGAGACGCCCCGCCAATCTCCTTCCGCGACACAACTCGATCCGGACAAGCGGCCCAGGGAGCAGATCGAGAACGACCAGCCGATCTCCTCGCAAGTTCACCGAGCTCGGGAGCAGGGCAGGGGACGGCGCGCGCGGGCGCCATGGCACATCCCCTGGGCGGGGTGGAAGGATATCCTCTGGCGCGTCTACGCAAGCGTGAATGACAATCGCTTGCTGGCGGTCGCGGGGGGCGTCGCCTTCTATTCGTTGCTGGCGATCTTTCCCGCCGTCGCAGCCTTCGTTTCGCTCTACGGATTGATTGCCGACGCCTCGACGATCGACGCGCATCTTTCGCTGGCCGCTGGCGTTTTTCCAGCCGGCGCGGTCGAGCTTATTCACGAGCAGATCACCCGGATTGCTGCAAAAGGCGATGCGAAGCTCGGGCTCGGCTTCTTAACCGGGCTCGCTGTCGCCCTGTGGAGCGCCAACGCGGGGATGAAGGCGATCATCGACGCCCTCAATGTCGTCTATGACGAGAAGGAAAAACGAAGCTTCGTGAAGCTGAACCTTCTCTCCCTTCTGTTCACGGTCGTCGCGATCCTGTCGCTCATGGTCGCGCTTGGCGGCGTGGTCATCGCGCCGATGGTCTTTTCCGCTTTCGGCCTCTCGTCGCTTCTGAGCCTTGCGATCGTCGTACTGCGCTGGCCGCTCCTGCTGATCCTCGCTACACTCGCCCTGGCTGCGATCTATCGTTACGGGCCAAGCCGCACCGAAGCGCGCTGGCAATGGCTCTCGGTCGGGAGCGTCGCCGCAGCCATCGGATGGCTGATTACCTCGGTTCTCTTCTCCTGGTACATCTCCCATTTCGGCGCTTACAACGCGACCTATGGGTCGCTTGGGGCGGCCGTCGGCATGATGATGTGGATGTGGATCTCGGCGGTCGTCATTCTGCTGGGCGGCGAATTGAACGCCGAGATCGAGCATCAGACAGCGCGGGATTCGACGGTCGGAACCGCGAAGCCGCTCGGCGAGCGCGGCGCGGTGATGGCCGACACGATCGGGGCGGCGCGGTAGGGCCTACTGCATTTGGGTAGCATTTCCCCTTCCCGTCTCGACGAGGGAGAGGGTTAGGGCGATCCTGACGGCGCTGGGTGCGGCCAATCTCCTACGCCCCTTACCCCCAAACCCTCTCCGCCGGGAGAGGGAGTGGCCGTCACGTACGCCTATTTACCAGCGAGCCGTTCTTGCGCCTTGGCCTCGGCCCAAAGCTGCTCCATCTCGTCGAGACTGGCGCCTTCGGGGGTTTGGCCCGCCTCGGCCAAGCGATCCTCGATATGGGCGAAGCGCCGCTCGAACTTGGCGTTGGCGCCGCGCAAGGCGGCCTCGGGATCGATCTTGAGATGGCGGGCAAGGTTTACGGCCGCGAATAACAGATCGCCCACCTCGCTCGACAGCGCCTGCGGCGAGCCCTCCGCGATCTCAGCCTCGACCTCCGCGACCTCCTCTTTGATCTTATCGAGGACCGCGTGGACATTGTTCCAGTCGAAACCGACCTTGCCGGCCTTTTCCTGCAGTTTCATCGCCCGCGAAAGGGCGGGCAGCGCGAGAGGAACTCCGTCCAGGGCGCGCGGCTTCTCCGGCCGAGGCGGCGCGCCCGTCTTCG
The DNA here is from genome assembly GCA_963753135.1 of uncultured Alphaproteobacteria bacterium. Lineage (GTDB taxonomy): Bacteria > Pseudomonadota > Alphaproteobacteria > Rhizobiales > Beijerinckiaceae > Roseiarcus. The sequence continues at coordinate 175,652 of CAVWBA010000016.1, forward strand.
ATGCGAGCTTCTCCCGTTTTTCATCGGCCTTGATGCGGCCCCACAGCGCCTTCACTTCGTCCGAACTCATCGCCCCGGCGTCGCCGAAGACGTGGGGATGACGGCGCACGAGCTTGGCGGTGATCGCCTCGACCACCCCGCCGAAATCAAACAGGCCCGCCTCCTCCGCCATGCGGGCGTGAAAGACGACCTGCAGCAAGAGATCGCCGAGCTCCTCGCGCAGATCTTCGGTCGCTCCGCGCTCGATCGCGTCGGCCACTTCGTAGGCTTCTTCGACGGTGAACGGCGCGATCGAGGCGAAGGTCTGCTCGACGTCCCACGGGCAGCCTCGAACAGGATCGCGGAGCGCCGCCATGATGTCGATGAGGCGGCGAATGTCGCGGGAAGGTTGCATGGACCAGGCCAACAGTCTGGGAGATGGGACAGAAGGACTATTGGACAGTCAAAAGGAGCGCCGCAAAAGCGCTCCCTGCGTCATTGTGGGGTCGTTCGTTCAGAGCGACAGCGAAATCGCCTCGCGGCCCTTGGGCGTATCCACGACTCTCATGGTCACTTGCTGGCCTTCGGCCAAATGCGAAATGCCGGCGTGCCCGAGGACGGAGATATGGACGAACACGTCTTTGCCGCCATCTTCGCTGGCGACGAACCCGAACCCCTTGGCGTCGTCGAACCACTTCACCTTGCCGGTGACCGACACCGCGGTCGACGGATCCGGGGCGACGCGGCGCGGCCGAGGCGCGTCGCGGAACCCATCGCCCGCGGGCCTTTGCGGACGCTCGACGACTCCAGCGGTGTCGACTTCGAGCACCCGGGTCACCTGCGCTCCCTTGGCGCCCGCGCCGACCTGGACGCGCAATTTGGCGCCAGCGGGAACCGTGTCGTGACCTGCGGCGTGCAAGGCGTTGGCGTGCAGAAACGCGTCGCCCGCGCCGCCCGCCAACTCGACGAATCCGTATCCCTTGTCCGCCTTGAACCATTTGACGACCGCATCGACTGGCGGCGCTCCTGAATCGATCGGCGCCGAGGCGCCGCCCATGGGGGAGCCCCCAAAACCGCCTCCCTCCGGACCGCCGCCGTAGCTTCGAGACGGACGAGGCCTTGATTCGTAAGGCATCGGCCCATCGTCGTCGAATCCGCGCTTGCGAGGCGCCCTAAAGTCCTTACCCTTGCTCATATTAGTCCCAGATCTCCACCCAAAGCCTGATCGATCGGAGGGCGACCCGGCCCCTCGCGGTTCGCCGGACACCCAGCGAACTCCGACGCGACATTTCGTCTAAAACAATCTTCTTCGATTGAAGGCGCGATCCGCTTGTCCGTCGACCAACTCAAAGGGAGGACCCCTCAGTCGGCAAACTCGACACGGAATGACGTCGAGCGCAGTGACGCGCTACGGTCGGCGAATACCCCTTCGCCACCGGCATAAAAGTAAAATGTAGCGCCCGCATCATCAATAGCCCGCTAGGCCAATATCGGACCTTGCGAAGAGAAGATAGCTTACTTTTGATCCCGTTGCCAGATGGTCCAAGAGAGCGCGTAAACTATTTGTTCATTTAAACCGCTCGTGTCGAGTGATTTTTATGGACTGAACGCTGCAGACAGCAAGCGGCCTTCAAAAAAACGGTTGTTTACCGAAGCTCTGGAGTGGAACACGACCGCCGCGAGGAGACCCGGAGCCTATACGTCCACGAGTTCGAGCGATTTTGGCGCGCGCTCCTGAATGAAGGCGAAACGCGCCTCAGGTTTCGCCCCCATCAAGCGCTCCACCGCGTCGGCCGTCGACTCGTTCTCATCTGCGGCGATGGCCACGCGAAGCAGGGTGCGCTTCGCCGGGTCCATGGTCGTGTCGCGCAGATCCCGCATCGGCATCTCGCCCAATCCCTTGAAGCGGCTGACCTCGATCGCGCCACGGCCGCTGAATCCGGACTTCAGCAATTCCTCTTTGTGGGCGTCGTCGCGCGCGTAAAGGGAGCGCGCTCCCTGGGTCAGGCGGTAAAGCGGCGGAACGGCAAGATAAAGGTGCTTCTCCTCAATCAGTTTTGGCGTTTGCCGGTAGAAGAAGGTGATGAGAAGCGAGGCGATATGCGCGCCGTCGACGTCCGCGTCGGTCATGATGATGATCTTGTCGTAGCGGAGATCGGACGAGCGATAGTGGGAGCCCGCGCCCGCGCCAAGCGCCTGCATGAGATCCGAAAGCTGCTGATTCTGCGCAAGCTTGTCGCGCGCCGCCGAGGCGACGTTGAGAATCTTGCCCCTGAGCGGCAGCACCGCTTGCGACGCGCGATCTCGCGCCTGTTTGGCTGAACCGCCGGCGGAATCGCCCTCGACGATAAACAATTCAGAGCCCTGAGCCGAAGAATTCGTGCAATCGGCCAACTTGCCCGGGAGCCGGAGCTTGCGCACGGCGGTCTTGCGCGCGACCTCTTTCTCCATGCGACGGCGAACGCGCTCCTCCGCGCGTTCGATTCCCCAGTCCAGGAGCTTGGCCGCCTGGCTTGGCGCAGCCGCGAGCCAGTGGTCGAAGGCGTCGCGAACCACGCCGTCGACCAGGCGCGCAGCCTCCGCCGTCTGCAGGCGGCCCTTGTTCTGTCCCTGGAATTCGGGTTCGCGGATGAAGACCGAGATTAGCGCGGCGCAGCTCACCATGACGTCGTCGGTCGTCAGCGCCGCCGCGCGTTTGCCCTGGCCGATGCGGTCCGCATGATCCTTGAGTCCGCGCAACAAAGCGGTGCGGAGGCCCGCTTCATGCGTCCCGCCATCGGGCGTGGGGATGGTGTTGCAATAGGAATGGACGAAGCCGTCGTCGCCTGCGAGCCAGGCGATCGCCCATTCGACCGAACCATGCTTGCCTGCTTTGTCGACGCGGCCGGTGAAGACCTGGTCGGCCACGAGCTCCTGACCCTCGATGTCCGCGGCCAGGTAGTCTCGTAACCCGCCCGGAAAATGAAACGTCGCCTCCGCGGGGACTTTTGAGGCGTCGCCAATGAGCGCAGGCGCGCAGCGCCACCGGATCTCGACGCCGCCGAACAGATAGGCCTTGGACCGGGCCATCTTGAACACGCGCGCCGGATCGAAGCGCGCCTGAGGCCCAAAGATTTGCGGGTCGGGCAGGAACCGCACCTTGGTGCCGCGGCGATTGGGCGTCTTGCCGACGACGGTGAGCCCGCTCGTCGGCTTTCCCCGCGCGAAGGTCTGGCGATAAAGCGTCTGGCCCCGGGCGACCTCGACTTCGAGCTTCTCTGACAATGCATTCACCACCGAGACGCCAACGCCGTGAAGCCCGCCGGAGGTCTCGTAGGCGCCGCTGTCGAACTTCCCGCCCGCGTGCAGCATCGTCATGATCACTTCGAGCGCCGATTTTTTTGGAAATTTGGGATGCGGGTCGACCGGCATGCCGCGGCCGTTGTCGATGACGCTCATATATCCGCTCTCCTCGAGCGAGACCTCGATGAAAGTCGCGTGGCCGGCGACGGCTTCGTCCATCGAATTGTCGATCACTTCCGCGAACAGGTGATGGAGCGCGTTGGAATCGGTCCCGCCCACGTACATGCCTGGGCGCCGGCGCACCGGCTCCAACCCCTCGAGCACTTCGATCGAGGCGGCGGTGTAGTTCGTTTCGTCCGGCGTTCCGTTGCGCGCGCCAGACTTGCCATTGACGGCCATGGGCTTGCCGCGTCGGGGCGCTGCCGCGCCAAAAAGATCGTTCATGTGATGCGTTTCTGGGTTCTGATTCGCTGTTCTGGTGAAGATAGCACGCCGCTCGCCGAGGGCCGCATGCCGGGAGCGGGCGCCTAGCGCAGGCGATCGACCTGGGTGAACGTCGCGCGGCGGGCGACAAATCCCCTCAGAAGCGGCAAAAAGAAGGCCTCCAGCGCCCGAAGAGGGGACCGCCGGTGACTGTCGCGGTCCTCGGCGCACGAAATCTACAGCGATCACGCAAGGGATCTTGTCAACTGGCCACGCTCCGCCTAGGTTACATGTAACTCAATAGCCGAGCGTCTCATGACATCGGGATCCAAGCCGAAGCCGTCACGCATCAAGGTGCGAAACCATCGGGAGCGCCTCCGGGCGCAGGGTTTGCGTCCGATCCAGATTTGGGTTCCGGATGTTCGATCGCCCGCGTTCCGGGCGGAAGCGCGCCGGCAATCGCTGGCCGTCGCCGCCAGCCCGCATGCGCGGGAGGATCAAGCCTTCGTCGATTCGATTTCCGCCTGGCCCTAAGGATGAGGCGAGGCGAAGTATGGACGGTCGCTGGCGCGGGCGACTATGCCGGAAAACCGCGCCCGGTCGTCATCGTGCAGGACGACAATTTTGAAGGCGTGGATTCGCTTGTGGTGTGTCCGTTCACGAGCGATAGGACGGAGGCGCCTTTGTTTCGGCTTCCTGTCGAGCCGAATCCTGGCAACGGGCTTCGCGCCGCTTGCCGCTTGATGGTGGACAAGATCACCGCCGTCCCCAGGTCGAAAATGGGTCAGAGGATCGGCGCGCTGGACGCCGCCGACATTGTTCGGCTCAACCGATCGATACTCATGTTCCTTGGACTGGCCGCCTCTTCGAGAGCGAGGTGAGCGCGCCAGAAGCCTTCATTGTCCCGTCAGCAGCGTCCGGGTCGCCGCCGCGACGTCCTTTTGGCGCATCAGCGCCTCGCCGACCAGAAACGCCTCCACCCCGGCCTTGGCCAGCCGCGTGCAGTCTGCGTGGTCGGAAATGCCGCTTTCGGCGACCACGATCTTGCCCTGCGGGATTGAGGGCAGGAGCCGCTCGCACACTTCGAGCGACGTTTCAAAGGTGTGAAGGTTCCGATTGTTGACGCCGATCAGGCGGCCCTCGAGAGACAGCGCGCGTTTGAGCTCGTTCTCGTCATGCGTCTCGATAAGCACGTCGAGGCCAAGGTCATGCGCGGCCTTATTGAGGGTTTTGGCGATCTCGTCGTCGACGGCGGCCATGATGATGAGAATGCAATCGGCGCCCCAGGCGCGCGCCTCCAGCACCTGGTAGGGGTCAAAAAGGAAGTCCTTCCGCAATATGGGAAGCGTGGTCGCCTTGCGCGCCTTCATCAGGTGCTCGGGCGCGCCTTGGAACGAGGGCCCGTCGGTCAGCACGGAGAGACAGGACGCGCCCCCGGCCTGATAGGCCTTGGCGAGAGCGGCCGGGTCGAAATCCTCGCGTATGAGCCCTTTCGAGGGGCTTGCCTTCTTGATCTCCGCGATGAGGCCGAAGCGGCCCTCCTCGATCGCCCGCTGAAGCGCCTTGATGAAGCCGCGCGGCGGCGATTGGCCGTCGATCTCGCGCTCCAGAGTCGCGCGGGGCACCCTGACCTTGGCGTCGGCGATTTCGCGACGCTTGTAACTTTCGATCTTCTTCAGGATGTCGGCCATCGGCATTCCGACCGTCAAGCGTTTGACGCTGCGATCAATCGATCGAGCGTGCGGCGGGCGGCGCCGGAGCGGAGCGCCGCGTCGCCAATGGCCACTCCCTCCTTAATAGAGCCGGCTTTGCCGGCGATCACAAGCGCCGCGCCCGTGGTCATGAGCCCGATGTCGCGATAGGCGCTCTCAGCGCCGTCGAGAACATCGACGATCGCCTTCGCGTTATACGCCGGATCGCCGCCCTTCAGCGCCGCCGGCACAGCGCGAGGAAGACCGGCTGCTTCCGGCGTCAGTTCGAAGGCGTGCAGTCTGCCGTCCTTGAGTTCGACCACCTTGGTCGGCCCGGTGGTGGTGATCTCGTCGAGGCCGTCGAGCCCGTGCGTCACCCAGACACGTTCCGAGCCGAAGTTGCGGAGCACTTCCGCCATCGGTTCGAGCCAGGCGGCTGAAAAGACGCCCACGAGCTGGCGCTTGACGCCGGCCGGATTGGAGAGCGGCCCCAAAATGTTGAACAGCGTGCGCGTGCCGAGTTCGGTCCGGGTCGGGCCGACGTTGCGCATCGAGGCATGGTGCGTCGGCGCCATCATAAAGCAAATCCCGGCCTCATCGAGGCAGCGCTCGACGCCGTCGGGCGAGAGGCCGATCTTGACGCCGAGGGCGGCGAGCGTGTCTGCGGCGCCCGAGCGCGAGGACGCAGCTCGATTGCCGTGCTTGGCGACCGTGACGCCGCAGGCCGCGGTCATGATCGCGGCCAGGGTCGAAACATTGAGAGAGCCCGATCCGTCGCCGCCGGTGCCAACAATGTCAATCGCTTCCGGCGGCGCCCTTACGCTCAGCATCTTTGCGCGCATCGCCGCGACGGCGCCCGTGATCTCCTCGACCGTCTCCCCGCGGACCCTCAGCGCCATGAGGAACCCGCCCATTTGCGAGGGCGTCACTTCGCCCGAAAGCATCGAATCGAAGGCGCTTTCCGCCTCGCTCTGCGTCAGCGTCGCCCCCGCGGCGACTTTAGCGATCAGAGGCTTGAAGGATTCCATGTCCTCGTTTCGCGTTCTCGTCAGAATGTTTGCTGGCGCTGATGAAAGGCTTGGGCGAGGTCCAGGAAATTGCGCAGAATCTGCCGGCCGTGCTCGCTGGCGATGCTCTCTGGATGGAACTGGACCCCGAATGTCGGGCGGTCGATGTGCTGAACCCCCATCACGAGACCCTCGTCGCTCTCCGCGTTCACCTCGAGCTCGGCGGGCGCGCTCGACCGCTCGATGACGAGCGAATGATAACGGGTCGCGGAGAACGGTCCGTTCAGACCACGGAAGAGCCCGCGCGCATCGTGCGAAATGCGGGACACCTTGCCATGCATCGGCGTTGGCGCGCGCACGACATCGCCGCCAAACGCCTGCCCGATCGCCTGGTGGCCAAGGCAGACCCCGAGCATCGGCGTCGTTTGGCTGCCCATGCGAACGAGATCGAGACAGACGCCCGCTTCGTTCGGCGTGCAGGGGCCAGGCGAGAGCACAATAGCGTCCGGTTTGTCGGCGAGCGCGTCGGCGACCGTGATCTCATCGTTGCGCCACACAGACACGTCCGCGCCCAACTCGCCAAGGTAATGGACGAGGTTGAACGTGAAGCTGTCATAGTTGTCGATCAGCGTGACCCGCTGCATCCCGGCTTCCACATACCAAAGGAGCCGTCTTTTCCGATGCTGCGCCGCGCCCGTCAAGTTGAGTGGGCAATGGCGGGATGAACGTCGGCGGGAGGAGGCGGCCGCATGTCGAAGTCAAATTCAGGGAGGGTCTGGGTCAGTGACATAGGGAGGCGCTCCACGCGGACGCAGTGAGGCCATCTCCCAATCTTTCACGTCGGCATACCGTTGACCGCCTTTTCTCTGGCATGTTAGCTGTCGCGGCCTAGAGCGGCGGCCTTTACCGCCTGCCGCGCCATCAAGGACAAGCGCGAACGCTCGAGCGCGTCGGAAGCGCTCGAAACTCGTCATGAGAGGGAGGAACTGTTTCCATGAATCGCAACATCTCCATGCTTGCTCTGGTCGCAGCGGCCGGGCTTTTCGCCGCGCCGGCCCTGGCTGACACGAGCAAGATGAAAATCGCCTTTTCCAACAATTACGCCGGCAATTCCTGGCGCCAGGCGATGCTGAAGAGCTACGACCTCGTCACCAAGAAAGCGGTGGCCGACAAGGTCGTCGCGGCGGCGGACGTATTCACGACCGCCGACAAGGAAGTGCCGACCCAGGCCGCGCAGATCCAGAACCTCATCCTGCAAGGCTATAACGCGATCGTCATCAACGCCGCCTCGCCCGATGCGTTGAACGGCGCGATCAAGCAGGCCTGCGACGCCGGCATCGTCGTTGTCTCCTTCGACGGTATTGTCACCGAGCCCTGCGCTTATCGCGTCGTCGTCGACTTCAAGGACATGGGTAAGCAAGAGGTCGAGCAGATGGCGAAATTCGAGCCCAAGGGCGGCAACCTGCTCGAAATCCGCGGCCTTGCCGGAACCTCGATCGACGACGCCATCCATGCCGGAATTCTTGAGGGCGTGAAGGCGCATCCCGATTTCAAGATCGTCTCCTCGGTCACCGGCGACTGGGACCAGACGACCGCGCAGAAAGCGGTTGCGACCGTTCTGCCCTCGCTGCCGCCCATCGTCGGCGTCGTCGATCAGGGCGGCGACGGCTATGGCGCCGCCCAGGCGTTTGCCGCCGCCGGCAAGCCGCGCCCGACCATCATCGAGGGCAATCGCCAGGACGAATTGCAGTGGTGGAAGGAGCAGAAGGACAAGGACGGCTACAAGACCTGGTCCGCCTCGATCGCGCCCGGCGTCTCGACCCTCGCATTCTGGGTCGCACAACAGGTGCTCGACGGCAAGAAGGTCCCGCACGATCTGCTCGTGCCCTATCTCGCCTTCACTCAGGATGATTTCGAGAAGGAATTGCCGAATATCCCGAAGGGCGGCGTTGCGAGCCACGAATACACCCAGGCTGACGCCATCGCCGCGATCAAAAGCAACATGAAGTAAGTCCACGTTGGCGGGCGGCGACGGCTCGTCGCCGCCCGCCAAGCGCGCCAGCCCTTCGCAACTTGCCGGCGCCAAAGGGCTTTCGATTGCGCGAGGCGCGCTCGATTCGGGCGGCGCTTCGAGATTAAGACGGCTTTCTCCGCCTAAATGACCTTGCCGGGATTGAGCGTTCCCTTCGGATCGATCGCCTGCTTGATCGTACGCATGAGAGCAAGCTCCTCAGGCTTGCGCGAAAATCGGAGAAACGGCTTCTTGATGAGGCCGATCCCGTGCTCGGCCGAAATCGCTCCCCCGAACGCGCCGACCAGTCGGTAGACTACGGCGTCGATCTCCTCGAACGGCTGGACCACGGCGCCCGGGACGCAGGCGACGACATGCATGTTGCCGTCCGCAATATGCCCATAGAAGAGGCTTACGCATCCCGCGACCCGCGCGGCGAGCTCGCGGCGGCAGGCCTCGGCGTAGGCGTCCATCGCGACGACCGGCAGGCCAATGTCGAAGGAGGCGTGCGGGCCAAGGATCTGGCGGAATTCGGCGGCAGCGTCCCGCGTCGCCCAGAACGCTTTGACGTCGGCGATCGAACGGGCGACTGCGGCGTCGTCGACGAACTCATTCTCGGCCAGGCTCTCCAGCCACACGTCGAACGCAGCCCCGTCGCTCGCCGCGCCGCCTTGCGCTTCGACGAGGACATAATAGGCGTGGCGCCCGGCGAGCGGCTCGCGCACGCTCGAGGCCTTCGTCGCGACCGCCCAATAGTCGGACCACATGACTTCGAACGCTGACAGAATCGGGCCGAGCGCGCTGCGCGCGCTTGAGAGCAAGGCGAGCGTCGCCTCATAGCTCGCGAGCCCGCAGAGCGCCGCCATGACGGCGCCCGGCGGCGGACGAAGGCGCAGGACCGCGCGCGTGACGATGCCGAGGGTGCCCTCGCTGCCGATGAACAGATGCTTGAGATCGTAGCCGGCGTTGTTCTTCAAAAGCTTGTTCATGCTGGTCAGTAGCGTCCCGTCGGGTAGGGCGGCTTCCAGCCCGAGGACCATCTCCCGCATCATGCCGTAGCGGATGACGCGGTTGCCGCCGGCGTTGGTGGCGATATTTCCGCCTATCGTGCAGGAGCCGCGGCTCCCGAGGTCGAGCGGGAAGAAGAATCCCGCCGCTTCCGCCGCCTCCTGCACCGCCTGGAGCGTCGTGCCGGCGCGCGCCGTCAGGGTGGCGGCCGCGGAATCGATCTCCTCGATTCCGACGAGACGCTCGGTCGAGAGAGCGAGCGCGCCGTCGATCGGGCGAGCGCCTCCGGCGAGCCCGGTGAGCCCGCCCTGCGGCACGACGGCGATCCCATATTCGTTCGCGACACGCAGCGTGGCCGCGACCCCTTCGGGATCGGCGGGCCGGACGACGGCGAGCGGCGTCATGGGGCCAAGCGTGCTCCAGTCTTGCCGATTGCGGACCGGGACGTTGCCTCCCGACAGCACGCTGCCGCTTCCAAGTAGCGCGCGCAGCCTTGAGACGGCCTCGGCCGCGCGCGTTTGGTGTGCAAGCGCGGTCATGGTCGCCGGCGCGGATCGGTTGGAGAGGCGGCCACGCCGGCGCTTGCGCGCGCGCCCCCGGAATGGCGTCGAAGCTCGTCCAATAGGCCCATCCCTCCCTCGCGCATGAGCCCGACATCGCTGGCAAAGGGAATGAGCTGGTAGCCGCTCTCAAGCAGGTCGCGCCACCCGGCGCCGGTTCTGGGCACAGTGCCCATGGGCTTTCCGCAGGCGCGCATCGCCGCTTCCGCCTTCTTGACGAGCGCGATCACATCGGGGTGAGCAAGGTCCTCGAGGCGGCCGATCGATCCCGCCATGTCATTGACGCCGAGGAACGGCATATCGACGCCGTCGACCGCGCAGATCTCCGCGGCGCGGGCGACCGCTGAGGCCGAATTCGATCTGGACGATCAGCAGCAGGTCATCATGTGCGCGACGCATATAGCCCTCGTCCTGGCCGTAGCCGGACGCTCTGACGGCCGACGCCGCATAGCCCCGCCGGCCACGCGGGGGATAGCGGCAGGCCTGAACAACGACTTCAGCTTCCGAGGCGCTTTCGACGGAAGGGACCATCAAAGCATTCGCCCCAGCGTCGAGAATGCGCTTAAGGAAGATCGGATCGACGCCGGGCACGCGCACGACGCAGGGCGTGTTCACGCTCGCCCGGAGCATCGCGATCGCATCGCCGACATCCCCTGGGCCGTGCTCGAGGTCGATTAAGAGGAAATCGAAGCCGAGTCCGGCGAGGATTTCGGCGTTGACGGCGCTGCCGGTCTCGATCCAAACGCCGAATAGCGCCTCGCCGTTGACCAAGCGCCGCTTCAGGAGCGCACCGTCGGCTTCGCGGCCTCTCCGGTCATGTCTGAGGGATTCGTTCATCGTGGGGTTTTCTCCGTTGTCCAACTGAAGCACAGAACCTTACAAAAGGGAAGATTGAGACCGCCACCTCGTCATGATACGGTATGCCAGATATCAGTTCGAGCGAAACCGTCCTGGCAAGCGGCGACTGACCACGAAATCCGAGCAAGCCGATGAGCGCCAGTTCACCTTCGCCGCGGTCGGATCTGTCGATCGAGCGCCCGCGTTCGCTGACCGCGACGGTCACCGATCGGCTGCGGCAGGCGATCATCGATTCGGAACTGCCTCTGGGCAGCGAATTATCCGAAGTGGGCCTCGCCGCCAAACTCGGGGTCAGCCGGACGCCGGTGCGCGAAGCGCTGAGCCTGCTGCAGCTCCAGGGAATGGTGAACATCATTCCGCAGAAGGGGAGCTATGTTTTTTTCCCCACCGAGCAGGACATTATCGACGTGTGCGAGTACCGCATCGTCATCGAATTGCGCGCGGTCAGCTTCTCGATGGTGCGGCGGCGCGAGCCCACGATCGCCATGCTGCGCGAGGCCTTTGCGCTCATGGAGGAGGCCCGAAGCCGCCCCGATCCCGTGGCCTATTCGCGCGCCGACACGCTCTTTCACGAGGCTTTCATCAGGAACTGCCGCAACCGTTACCTGCAGGAGGGCTATGCGCTCGCCGCCGGACCGATCGCGACATTGCGCACCCATCTCTCCGCGCCGCTGGCCGGCGTCCAGGACCGCTCTTTCGTCGAGCACCGGCAGATCGCGGACGCCTTCCAGCAGGGCGACATCGTGGGCCTGGAATCGGTCCTGACGCGGCACATCCTCGGCACGCGGGAATCCTATCTCACGGCGCTCCAGCAGGGATTGATTGGCATTCCGCCCGACGCCTGATCCTTGTGGGCGCGCTGGCCCCCCGCGGCGCCATTCCCCAGGGGTCGCCTTTCGCCTGGAGGGTTGCTTTTCGTCGAAAAGTATTGCACCTTAGGTTCGATATCTTGGACGATCGCCATCCTGTCCAGCGGCCGTCCGCGCTGCGCAACCCTGACTGGCGCGTCCGCCGGTCGAACAATGAGTAAGGAGGAAACCATGAGGATCCCCGCCGCAATCGTCTCGGCGCTGGCGCTGTGCGCGTCCACCGCCGCGCTTGCCGACATGTCGGGAAAGAAGGTTGCGCTTTCCAACAATTACGCCGGAAATTCCTGGCGCCAGGCGATGCTCAAGAGCTGGGCGAAAGTCGGCCAGCAGGCCGTGGCCGAGAAGACCGTCGCCGCGGCCGACGCGTTCACGACCGCGGACAAGGAAGCGCCCACCCAGGCCGCTCAGATCCAGAACCTGATCCTGCAGGGCTACAACGCCATCGTAATCGACGCGGCCTCGCCCGACGCGCTCAACGGCGCCGTGAAGCAGGCCTGCGACGCGGGTGTCGTGGTGGTCGCCTTCGATGGCCTTGTAACCGAGCCCTGCGCCTACAAGGTCACGGTCGATCTTGCCGGGACTTACGGCGCCGAGGAGGTCCGCCAGATCGCAAAGCGCCTGCCGGAGGGCGGCAATCTTCTCTACATTCGTGGTCTCGCCGGCACGAGCATCGACGACGACATCACCAAAGGCGTCACGGCGGAACTCGCCAAGCATCCCAATCTCAAGATCGTGGGCGAGGTCAACGGCAACTGGGACCAGACGACCGCGCAGAAGGCGGTTGCGACCATCCTTCCCTCGCTGCCCCCGATCGCCGCGGTCATTGACCAGGGCGGCGACGCCTATGGCGCGGCGCAGGCGTTCACGGCGGCGGGGCGAAAGTTGCCGCTCATCATGCTTGGCAACCGCCAGGACGAACTCGCCTGGTGGAAGGACCAGATCAAGGCGGGCGGCTACAATTCCTGGTCGGGCTCGGAAGCCCCGGGGATGGTGACCTTCGCGTTCTGGGTCGCCCAGCAGGTCCTGGATGGCAAGACGGTTCCCAAGGAGGTGCCGATGGGCATTCTCACGATCGAGCAAAAGGACGTCGACAAGTATCTCGACACGACCCCCGTCGGAGGAGTCGCCAATGTCGAATACACCCAGGCGGAGGTTATCAAGGCGATCGAGGCGGCGTCCAAGAAATGATCGTCAGGCGCCCGTCAGCCCGCTAGGATCCACTTGGCGGGCGACGGGCTGAAAACCAGGGCGCCTGCGGCCCGAGCCGGTTGACAGGAGAGGGCTAGGGCGGCGATCAAAGCGGCGGGAAAATGGCTCTGGCGCTTGAGCGCCCAGACAGGCTGGATGTTCCGCAGAGGACGGGATGACAAGCGGAACAGGCCCGAAGATCGTCGATTTCAGCGGGGTCGAAAAGTCTTACGGCGCCGTCCGCGCTCTGGACGGCGTCGACTTCGCTGTGGCTGAAGGCGAGTGCGTCGGCGTCGTCGGCCATAACGGCGCTGGCAAATCGACCCTCATGCACATCCTGAACGGCGGCGTCGCTCCGGATCGCGGCCGGCTTGTCATCGCCGGCCACGAAGAGCGCACCTATTCCCCGGCGCGCGCCAAAGCGCTCGGGCTGCGCCCGGTTTACCAGGAGCTCTCGCTCTGCCCGAACCTGACGGTCGCCGAGAACGCCCGAATCATCCATGTGTCGATCCGCGGATTCGGCTGGCGAGGCCGGGCCGGGCGCCTCATCCTCGACAAGCTCGACGAGATTTTTCCGGGCCACGGGATAGCGTCCGACGATCTCGTGCAAGACCTGTCGATCGGACGGCGGCAGATGGTCGAAATCGCGCGCGCCTTCACCGTCTCCTCCGGACGGCTCGCACGCCTCGTCATTCTCGACGAGCCGACCTCCGCGCTCGACGCGCACACGGCGGAGCAGCTGCTCGTCTATGTGCGCCAGGCGGTGAGATCGGGCGTAAGCTGCGTGCTGATCTCGCATATTCTGGGCGAGGTGCTCTCGACGTGCGACCGCATTGTAGTCATGCGCGACGGCAAGGTGGTCATGGTCGACGTCGCGCGCAATTTCGACCGGGCGAAGCTGGTCGGCGCCATGGGCGGCATTGAGCCCGAAGCTCAACGGGCGCAAGGTCCGGCTGCGGCTCGAGCGCGCGGCGAAACTCCGGTCGTTGTTCGCGTGCGCCCCAAACGACAGACCGGCGATTGGGACGTTGTGGCGCGCGAGGGCGAGATCATCGGCCTCGCCGGTCTCGCCGGTCACGGCCAGACCGATCTTCTGTTGGCGGCCTTCGCCGCCGCCTCGCATCCGCGCGCGGGCGCGACCGTCAGCGCGCCGGTCGCGTTGGTCGCTGGAGACCGGCAGTCGGACGGCGTCTTTCCGGGATGGTCGATCGCCCACAACATCGGCGTGCGGTCGCTGAATAAATTGCGCTCCGGTCCGCTGCTCTCGCTCCGCCTCGAAGACGAGTTCGCCAATGCCTGGCGCGATCGCATCAAGATCCGCACGCCCGACGTCCACAACAACATTCTCTCGCTCTCGGGCGGCAATCAGCAGAAGGCGTTGTTCGCGCGCGCGCTTGGCTCAGATGCGCGCATCATGCTGATGGACGATCCGATGCGCGGCGTCGATTTCAACACCAAGCTCGAAGTCTACGACCTCATTCGCGCCGAGGCTGAGCGCGGCCGCACCTTCCTTTGGTACACGACCGAGGTCGAGGAATTGAAGAACTGCGACCGCGCTTACGTGTTCCGCGATGGCGCGATCGTCGCGGAACTGATGGGCGACGAACTCAATGAAGAGCAGGTGATCCACTCCTCCTTCGCGGGCGTCGCCTGATCATGAGCGTCGCTACGGCTGTCCCGTCGGCGGGCGCGAGCGGAGCCCAGTGGCGACGGCGGCTGCGCGCCGCGCTTCCGGCCTTGTCGCTGGCTCTCGTCATCGCCGCCATCGCCTGGCTCAACCCGCGCGCGATCAGCTATTTCGGCTTCACGCTGATGCTCAATCTCGCGATCCCGATCGTGCTCGCGACACTGGCGCAGATGTTCGTCATCGCAGGCAACGACCTCGATCTGTCGATCGGCACGTTCGTCGGCTTCGTCTGCTGCGTGGCGGCGACCTGGCTGCGCGATACGCCTTGGCTCGGCGTGTTGACCTTGTTGGGCTGCGTCGCGCTCTACGCCGCGCTTGGCGCGCTCATCTATCTGCGCAATCTGCCTTCGATCGTCGTCACGCTCGGCATGAGCTTCGTCTGGCAGGGCCTCGCCATCCTCCTTCTCCGAAGCCTGGCGGCAAGGCGCCTGGCTGGCTGCTGGCGATCATGGGCGTCAAGCCGCCGTTCATCCCGTTCCCAATCGTCGCCGCAGTGATCATCGCGGCGGTCGGCTATTTCGGCCTGATGCGCACGTCCTATGGCGCGATCCTGCGCGCCTCCGGGGGCAATGCGCTGGCGATCGAGCGCGCCGGATGGTCGCTGCTGAGAGCGAAAATGACCCTGTTCGCGCTGGCTGGCGTCTTCGGCGTGCTGTCGGGCATGGCGCTGGTCGGCATCACCACTTCGGCCGACGCCAACATCGGCAATGGCTATACGTTGCTCTCCATCGCCGGGGTGATCTTAGGGGGAGGCGAGTTCGTCGGCGGCGTCGTGTCGCCGATCGGCGCTGTGCTTGGCGCGCTCACCATGGCGATGGCGGCCTCGCCGCTCCTGACCTTCATGCACATCCCGCCCGACTGGCAGGTCGCGGCCAATGGCGCGATCCTCATCATCGTCCTCGCCGCGCGCGTGGCGATCACCCGCAAGGGGTCGGAGCGATGAGCGCCGCACTCGAGACGCTTCTCAAGCGGCCATGGATCTGGTCCTTCGTCGGCGCCGGCGTGGTCTGGCTCGCGGCGGTCGCCTTCACCGGAGGCTACGGCGCCGGGGGCATGCTCACAGCCGCGCTCTCGCTCGCGGTGTTCACCGTCATTGTCGGCGTCGGGCAGATGTTCGTCATCACGCTCGGGCCCGGCAACGTCGACCTGTCGCTGCCGGCCAATATCGGGCTCGCGAGCGCCGTCGCGATGAAGACGATGGGCGGCGACGACCGGCTGGTCATCGTCGGCCTCGCAGCAGCGATCGCCTGCGGGCTTGCGGTCGGCCTCGCCAATTACCTCTTGATCTGGGCGCTCCGCATCCCGCCGATCATCGCCACTCTGTCGGCGAGCTTCATCATCCAGTCGATCGACATCTCTTACGGGCGCGGGCTCCAGATCAAGCCGCCGCCCGGCTTCGCCGATTTCACCAACATCGTCATCGCAGGGGTGCCTGTGCTCGCGGTCCTGACGGTTCTGTTCACCATCGCCGCCAGCGTCGCGCTTCACCGCACGATCTGGGGGCGGTCGGTTGTCGCCATCGGACAGAACCAGCGCGCGGCGCGCCTCGCGGGCCTCAAGGTCGAGCCGGTGCGCTGCGCCACTTACGCCCTATGTGGGGCGCTCGGCGGCCTCAACGGGGCGTTGCTCGCCGGCTATTTCCGCGGCGCCAATGTCGACATCGGCAACGAGTATCTGCTTGCCTCGATCGCCGTCGTGGTGATCGGCGGCACGTCGGTCAGCGGGGGCAGGGCGAACCTGCCGGGCGTCTGGGGCGGCGCGCTGTTCCTGGTGCTGCTCTTGACGATGCTCAACACCTTCGGCGTCAGCGCCGGGGTGCGCCTTCTCTTGACCGGGGTCATCATCGTCGCCGTGATCACCGCCGCGGGGGGTGAGAAGGCGACGCGGTGAGGCGCCATTAGCAAGTCGGTTTTGAGCGATTTCAAGGACTTGCGGCGCGATTCGCGAGTCGCTTCCGGCGGGGCGACAGGGGCCCAAGCCAATCTCCGCCTTAGCCCTCGAACGCCTCCACCGCTTGAACCTCGGGGAGGAAGTGCTTGAGAAGGTTCTCGATTCCGTGCCTGAGCGTCGCCGTCGAGGAGGGGCACCCGGAGCAGGCGCCCTTCATCTTGAGATAGACAATTCCCTCCCGATAGCCTTTGAAGATGATGTCGCCGCCGTCGCCGGCGACCGCCGGACGGACGCGGGTCTCGATCAGTTCCTTGATCGCCTCGACCTGCTCTTCATCCTTGGGATCGAAGAACTCGCCGGTCGCGACCGCGTCGGCGCCGCCGGTTTCGATCAGCGGCGCGCCGGAGAGATAGAACTCGGTCACGACGCCGAGCACGGCGGGCCTTAAGTGCTGCCATTCGCCCTCGGTCTTGGTCACCGAAATGAAGTCGTTGGCGAAGAACACGCCGCCCACGCCCGGCAGCTGCATGAGCGCCTTGGCGAGCGGCGAGCGCTCGGCCTGAGCGACGTCGCGCGCCTCGAACGTCCCCTCATCCATCACCGGCCGTCCGGGAAGGAATTTGAGGGTCGCAGGATTGGGGGTGGCTTCGGTCTGGATGAACATGGGCGAACTCCTGCACAACTAGATAGGCCTACCGGCGTCCTGGCGCAAGAAACGACCCGAGTGCGCTGCGCTCGCAATGACGCCGACCCACGCCAAATCTCATGCGAGCAAACGCCTCATAAACGCGAATAAACGATCTTAAACGCTAATAAGCGCTAGTAAATTAACTCGCGTTTACTTGCGTTTATTTTTTCGAATTCGAGCCTTTTCAAAGGGTTACGAGCCGATTCAAATAAAAAATCGCCCCGCGATACCGCGCCCCACTGGGTTGCCGCTTTTGCTCCATCCTCGTCTCCACACCGGACCATCCGTTGGCTCGCGATGCCGAGGAAAATTTATAGCACCAATTTCCGTTTTACGGAAGATATTGTTGACGGCAAGAATAGCGCCTTGGGGCTGGCCAATTGGCGCGCGCGGACCGGAGGTGAAGAAAGCGCCCCGCCGCAAAAAATCCTCAAGGCGCTGTTAAGCGGGGGGGATTGGTGTCGACGAAACATCATCGGACGCACTCAACGAGACGGACTCCGATTTGAATTCAGAGAACTCGCCCGGGGAAACCGGCGCACAAAGCCAAGGTTCCGACTCATCGGTCGCAAGACCACTGGGATCGGAGGCGGCGATTCCAGCGCCTGCCGCGGACGCGGCGTCCGGAGAGGGCTCCGCCGTAGGCGACGAAGGCGAAGCGAAGGCGGCAATCGCGCAGCGTGCTGAGCCTTCTATCAAGGCGGAAAGAAACTTCTTTGCCGGGAAGGTCGGCAGAAATCATGAAATTGGCGACTCGTCGGGCGCGTCGTTCGACGGGGCAGAGGTTGATCCTCTCAAGGAGGCGTCGGCAGCCCTCGACGATAGGGATTATGCGACCGCTCAGCGTCTTTTTGAAGCGGTCGGACGGAAGGACGTCGCCGAGGCCATCAAGGACGCATTGGCGGCCCTCGATCGTAAGGATTTCGCGAAAGCTCAGCGTCTTTTTGAGGCGCTCAGCCGGAAAGGCGCCGCTGCCGAGCAGGTGACGGGAGCCGCCGGCGCGCAGGTGAACGAATCGGCGCCGGCCAGTCCAGCGCCCCCCAAACCCGCGACGTTGGCAGGGGGTCCGATGGCGTCCGACTCCTGGAACAAAGCAATACAGAAACCCCTAACATCGGCGCCCGAAGTTGTTCCGCTTGCGGATGCGGCGTATCGTCGGCCGCCGCCCGAGGCGAAAAAGGCAAAATCGCGCCGCCTTAGGCCGCTTCTCCTCGGAGCCGGCTTGGTGGCGTTTGCGGTGTTCGGCGTATCCGCGATTTACGGTTCGCCGCCGAACTGGACGATCCCCGTCACAAAAAGTCAGGCGATCGCCGGTCTTTCTTCAGGCGCTCACATCCTCAAGGCGGATCTAGAGTCGGTCATGGGCAGAAGCGCGGGCGAGGAGGAGCGGCCAGCGACGCGCGACCCCAACGCTGCGCTCGCACAGCTCACGGAGCGGCTCGACCAGATCGAGCACGAGTACGGAGCGCGTTTGGATAAGCTCGGCGAGCGCTTCGACCAGGATTCCTCCTCCAGATTCGCCGATATTGCAGCGAGGCTCGATAAGCTGGAAAAGAAAGCCGCCTTGCCGGCGCCGCCCGCCTCAGAATCGGCCGATGTCGTGGCGAGGCTCGACAAATTGGAGAAGCGAATCGCCGCCGCGGCTGCGCCGGCTTCAGAAATTGCTGGTCTCACAACAAGGCTCAACAGGTTGGAGAAGAGAGTCGCCGTCGCGGGCGCAAGTTCCGCCAAGCCCCTCCCGCCTGGCGCGCCGAGACAATCGCGGCTTATGGCCAGGGCGGAACCTTCCGCTCCGAATGAAACAGCCAGACCCGACGACCCGGGGCCCGTGCTCCGAGACTATAACGTAGAGAGTGTGCGGGACGGCGTCGCGGTGGTTAACGGTCGCGATGGTCCCCAAGAGGTCGCGCCCGGAGATTCTGTCCCTGGCGCGGGGCGCGTCTTGCGAATTGAAAAACAGGGCAACGATTGGTTCGTCCTGACAAGCCGCGGCGTCATTGCGAGCGGTCCGGCGCCCTAGCAGCGAGGCTGGCTCGCAAGGGAAACCCAGGTCGAAAGTGACCCAACGTTCTTCGAGCCAGAAACTTCGCCTTCGGGCGATTTCGGCGGTCTGACGGTAAGATTTGCATCACTAGGGTGGGGACCGCTTTCACCGGCTTCGCCATGCCGTAGAAGACGTTGCGTATTCTCGGGCCGATATTCGAGCCAATTCTGTCGGATTTACCCGCGATTGGACCGCCGGTTTCGGCTTTCCGTTCGAGCGGAAAGCGCCTCCGGCGGCGGCTCCCAGCCGAACACGCTGCGGCCGCCGAGGCCATGCGAGAGGCGGCGCTCTTCGGCGATCACGGCCTCGACCGGCGGACCGGCGCGGCGCTCGACCCGGCGGGCCTCGTCGTCGAGGCGCTTGAGCGCGGCGAGGCGATCGTCCTCGCCGAGCTTCGCCTTTTGAACCGCCGCCTTCATGACGGAGATCGTCTCGTCATAGACCTTGAGCGGCACGGGGAAGGGATGGCGGTCCTTGCCGCCGTGGGCGAAGGAGAAACGCGCCGGATCGGTGAAGCGATAGGGCGCGCCGTGCACCACTTCGGCGACCATCGCGAGCGCCCGCACCGTTCGGGCGCCGACGCCGGGAACGAGAAGCAATTCGGCGAAATCGGCCGGTCCCCGATCGGCCGCCGCTCTGAACGTCGCGTGAAGGCGGGGCGCGAGCACGTCGCTCGCGCGGACGTCGTGATGAGCGGGCATGACGAGATGGGGCAGCGAGAGCTGGATCGGGTCGGGCAGGGGCTTCCGAGGTTTGGTCTCGATGGCGGCGAGTTCGCGCGCGAGGCGATCGGGACCGAGCGAAGACAAAAGGTCGAGCTGGGCGCCACGGGAAGCGTCGGCGCGACGATCCGTCAGGTTGACGATTTCGCCTTGATGGGCGCCGTCGATCGCCTTGTGCGGCTCCTCGACGAAACTCTCGAGCCCCTCGGACAGCCAATGGTAGCGGCGGGCCGTGCGGCTCGCATCGTTCATGCCCTGCTGCACGATTGTCCAACGCCCATCGTCGGTGACGATGAAGCCATGCAGGTAGAGGTCGAACCCGTCCTGGACGGCGGCGCTGTCGACCTTCGCCACGAGCCGGCTGACGTTGGCGAGCGCGCCGCCGTCGATCCCGACCCGCTCGCCGATCGCGGCGAGTTCGAAAGGCGTCTTTCGCGATTGCTTGCCGCGGCCGCCGCAGACATGGATTCCGAGTTCGCCGGACAAGGGCTCGAGGCCGCGCTTCAGCGCGCCGATGACGCTCGTGGTGATGCCCGAGGAGTGCCAGTCCATGCCCATGACCGCGCCGAACGACTGGAACCAGAACGGGTGAGCGAGGCGGCGCAGCAACTCGTCGCGGCCGTAATGATGGACGATGGCCTCGGCGATGACGGCGCCGAGGCGCGTCATGCGGCCCGCGAGCCACAAGGGGACCCGGCCGCCATGCAGCGGCAGATCGGCGCTTCCTGATCTACGGGCCATGTGGTGTTCCGAGATTCGTTGGCCACTCTAAGCTGACCTTCCTTGGGTGGCCAACGGATCAGGACGGGATCGATTCACCAGCAAGGACACGGGAGAGCACGAAGCTTCTTAGCGATCTTCGTGATCTTGGTGGCGCCAATTCGGTCCGATCGTACGCCGCCATCCGTTAGGTCACTCAAGCAGGTCTGCTTAGAGGATGATAAGTTCCGATGGAATCGTCATCGTGAGCGCCAGTCGTTCCCCTGGAAACCGTCGTCGATGGCGTAGCCGGCGCCGCGCACGGTTCGGATCGGATCCGGCTCTCTTCCCTTCGACAGCCTCTTGCGCAGGCGTCCGATGTGCACGTCGACCGTGCGTTCATCGACCTCGGCCGAGCGCCCCCACACCAGATCGAGCAATTGCGCCCGCGAGAAGACCCGGCCCGGTTTTTCCAGGAGATATTCGAGCAGCCGAAAATCGGTCGGCCCGAGGCGAATGTCGCGACGGCCGCGCCGGACGCGCCGGGTCAATCGATCGAGATCGAGATCTCCGGCGTAAAGTCGTTCGGCGACCCGTTCGGGCCGGCTGCGCCGGAGGAGGGCGCGCACGCGGGCCATCAATTCGATCACCGAAAACGGCTTGACGACGTAGTCATCCGCGCCGACCGCGAGACCGCGCACCCGCTCCGATTCTTCCTGCCGGGCGGTGACCATGATGACCGGCAACGTGCGGGTCGCCTCGCGCGCTCGCAAACGCCGGCAGATCTCGATGCCCGAAACGCCTGGCAGCATCCAGTCGAGAATGAGGAGATCGGGCGCGCTTTCGATGAGCCTGAGCTCGGCCTCGTCGCCGCGCGCGACGCTCTCCGCGAAATAGCCCTCGGCCTCCAGATTGTAAGTGATCAGCAAAGCCACATCGATCTCGTCCTCGACCACCAGGATGCGCGGCGCGGAGACGAGGGTAGGATGGCCGACGGGCTTGCTCGTCTCGTTCATCCGCGGTCAGCTCCGGCAGTCGTAGTCGTCACGGGTTGCTGGATTTCCTCCCTGTTTGAATCGCATGCGCGCTCTCTATTCGCGGCGAGCGCGAACGTGGCGGCAGGCTCGCGCCCTCGCTCAAACACCAGACGGTGGAGACAACAGCAGCGGGGTAAATGGCAGGTAGCCACCCTGACAAAACTGGCGCAACTCGCAGAAATGTGGAGGAGGTCTAAGCTTACACTGTTCACAATTGGCTATGGAGCTGGCGCGAAATCTACAAATGTACATCGAAAGATTAGCCAGGGTGGCGAAGGTTACCGCCCTAGTACTGCGGGAGGGCGTCTTCGGGCGCCCGGGACTTTGGGATTGGCCAAACTCGAATCGCTCAGTGGGAGAATTCGACCGGTGGGCCGCTCGGCCATTGCTGCCGACAAACGGGTTAGCGCAGGCGAGAGTTGGGCCCCGTTCCGCGCGCGGCCAGCTAACTGCGACATTCATCTCCAATTCAGCATGAGAAGCGCAAAGAGCGAGTGTTCGAGAAACAAGAGTCGGAAGACTCGCTTTAAGAGGAACTGCAATGATCAATAAATATGTCGCGATGGGCCTCGGCGCCCTGATCGCCCTCGCGCCCATGGCCGCAGTGGCCCAAGAGCAGGTCGCCCAGGACCGCTCCCGCAGCCACGGAAGCGAGGCTCCGCGACCACTCACATGACGAGGGGATCGCATCAGACGCCATGCCCGGCGTCAGAGCCGCACCGCGGCGCACCACGCAAGGGCTTCAGCCCATCATATGCACAAGATGAACACGGCTCCCGCCGCGGCTCCCAAGAGCTGATCTGTCGAACTCGCGCCTGACATAAGCGCGACTGAAATGGGCTGGGGGTCGGTCGTACGGCCCCCTTCAGCCGCTGCGAGCTCCGTTGGGCTGGAGCGGTCGGCGAATGGCGTGATCGAGCCTCCGGCTGGCAAGGACCGTTCGCCTTAGTTAATCCTCTCTCCGTTCATCCCGCGCCTATCGCCGCATCCGGCGAGGCGCCCGCGCGGGATCGAATTGCGCTCTCGATCCTTTGGATCGGAGTTTGCGAAGCGCCTGATCCCCAAACGCGCCGCGCGCGAATAACCTGACGCTTCCTTCCCCCGCCAAAGGGAACATGATAGCTCTCTGCCCGCGTCATAAGCGCTGGGGCTGAGTCTCAAGATGCCGAGCCGCATGAGCGATGAGCACGGCGAGATGAAGGGCTTTGTGCGCTCGTGCGCACTGCCGCGTATTGCATCGATTTCGCTTGTTGGGCCGGCCGGTTGAGCCCGGCGGATGACGCCTCCCCCGGTCTTGCGGGGCCTGCGGCCACGCGGGCGGCTTTGTTCCTCATCTTTTGGCTCATGATTTCGGGATGGGCGCCGGCTGATCTTCCGGTTGGGCTCGCCGCGGTCGCGGGCGCGACATGGGTGAGTTTGAGATTGCTGCCGCCGAAACGATCGCGGTTGAGGCTTGCCCCGCTCGCGACGCTTGCGGCGAGTTTCTTGCGCCAGTCGGTGGTTTCGGGAACGGACGTCGCCTGGCGGGCGCTCAATCCAAACCTGAGGCTTAAGCCCGGATTCGTGGCCTGCCCGTTGCGTTTGCCCGAAGGGGGCGAACGAAGCGCGTTCTGCGCGTTCTCGAGTCTGATGCCGGGAACGCTGCCTACGGGCGCGAACGAACGGGACGAGCTTCTGGTTCACTGCCTCGACGTCGGCCAGCCGGTCGCGGCCAATCTCAAGGCGGAAGAGCGGCTGTTCATCCGGGCGATCGGCCTTGACTGATTTTCTTCTCGCGACGGCGGGCGTGATCCTCTTTACGGTGGCGGTCGGCCTCGTGCGCATCCTGAGCGGCCCAGGCGACGCCGACCGCATGATGGCGGCGCAGCTCATCGGCACCGGGGGGATCGGTTCGCTGCTTCTGATTGCTGTGGCGACCGGCGCGCGCGGCGTCGAAGATGTCGCGCTCGGGCTCGCGCTGCTCGCCGCCTTCGCCTCCGCGGCTTTCGTCAATAGCGGCGCGCCGGCGGAGGATCGTGACGCCGCGGACGGCCGATGAGTCTCGTCGACCTCTTCAGCATCGCCGCGATCGGCGCCGGCGTCTTTTTCTTCCTTGCCGGCACGGTGGGGCTCTTGCGCTTTCCTGACGCTCTCAGCCGGCTGCACGCGCTGACCAAGGCCGACAATCTCGGCCTCGGCCTCGTCGTGCTTGGCCTCCTGCCGCGCGCGGAAAGTCCGCTCGCCGCGCTCAAGCTCGTCGCCATCTGGGCGCTCGTGCAATTGGCCGGCGCGACGACGGCGCAGCTCGTCGGGCGCGCGGTGCGGCGCAAGGGAACGGCCGCATGAGCGTTCTGCAGGCGCTCGACATCGGCCTCGCATTCCTGGTTTTCGCCGTCGCGGCCTGGACGATTTTCGCCCGGGGAGCCTTCGCGGCGACAGTCGGCTATGTCGTCTATGGACTGCTGCTGTCGCTCGTCTGGATTCGCCTGTTCGCGGTCGACGCGGCGCTGACGGAGGCGGCGATCGGCAGCGGCGTGACCGGCGTTTTGCTTATCGGCGCCGCGGCGCGATTGCGCGGCGCCGAGAGAGCCGCGGCCGAGACGTCGTTGAGCGGCTTGCCGCGGCTTCTCGCCGCCGGCCTGTGTGTCCTCGTCGCGTTGGCGCTCGCTTGGGTCGTGCTGCTGTTTCCCGACCAGGGCCCGTCGCTGGCGCCGCAGTCAATGCGGCATCTGCCCGAGACCGGCCTGGGCAATCCGGTGACGGCGGTTCTCATCGCCTATCGCGCGTTCGACACCATGCTGGAAAAGGTCGTGCTGGTTCTGGCCGTGGTCGGCGTGTGGTCGCTCGCGGCGGACCGATACTGGGGCGGCGCCCCGGAGAGGCGCGCGCGGAGCGGCCGGAGCCTACGCTCGCTTTCCTCGCGCAGGTGTTGGCGCCGCTCGGCATCCTGGTTGGCGTGCACATTTTTTGGGTCGGCGCCGATGAGCCCGGCGGCGCGTTTCAGGGCGGCGCCATTCTCGCCGCTATGTGGATCATCGTCATGATGGCGAGGCTGACTGAAGCGCCCCCGACGAGGGCCCTCTGGCTGCGGCTCGCGCTCATCGCGGGGCCGCTGGTGTTCCTGATCGTCGGCGCCGGCGGAGCGATTTTCGCTGGAGAGCTTTTTCGCCTATCCGCCGGGGTTCGCCAAGCCAGTGATCCTGTTGATCGAGGCGTTCATGGTCCTCTCCATCGCCGTGACCCTCCCCATGCTGGTGGCCGGGCCGCCGCGACGCGAGCCCAAGCGATGACGTCGGCTACTCTGGCTGGCTTTGTCGGGGCGGCGCTGGTCGGCCTTGGCCTCTATGGCCTCATCGCCAATCCTCAGCCGCTGCGCAAAATTCTGGCGTTCAACGTGATGGGGAGCGGCGTCTTCCTGGTGTTCGGCATCGTCGCCCGCAAAGGCGCAGCGGCGGGATTGCCGTCCGATCCCGTGCCGCAGGCGATGGTGATTACGGGCATCGTCGTCGCCTTCGCCGCCAGCGCGCTCGCCGTAGCCCTGGTGCTCCGGCTGTTCGACGAGACCGGCCGCGCGACGCTGAGCCCCGACGCCTGGACGAAACCTTCCGGCGACGGAGACGAGGCCGAATGACGGCGGATTCCGCCGCCATCGCCGACGACGGCGGGCGGGAGCCTCATGCCGCTGGCGATCCTCTTGCCCGCTCTCGGCGTGCTGCTGTCGCTGCTCCTGGGCGGCCGGCGGCCGGAACGGATCGCGCTCGGCCTCATGCCGGTGCAATTGGCTGTCGCTCTCGCCATTGCCGCGTTCGTGTGGCGCTCCGGCCAACCACTCGTCTATACGCTCGCGGGGTATGCGCCGCCGCTCGGCATCGCGCTCAGGGCAGACGGGTTTTCTGCCGTCATGCTCGTGACGGCCGCGCTGATCATGCCCGCGGCCGGGCTATTTGCGCGGGCCAATTTCGCAACGCCGCGGGGTGAGGAGAAACGAGCGCCGCTCGCCTTCTGGACTCTGCTGCAAGGCCTGCAGGCGGCGCTCAGCCTGTTGTTCCTGGGCGGAGATCTGTTCAACCTCTATGTCGGGCTCGAGCTTCTCACCTTCGCAGCGGTTCCGCTGGTGGCTCTCGACGGACGTCCGGAGACGGTGGCGGCGGCGCTGCGCTACCTCCTGTTCGCGCTGTTTGGCTCGGTGCTCTATCTGCTCGGCGTCGCGCTGATCTACGGAGCCTACGGCACGCTCGACATCGCGCTGCTTGCTTCCCGTATTCGCGCCGAGCCCGCCGTGTGGCTGGCGGTGGGGCTGATGACCGCGGGACTGTTGGCGAAGACCGCGCTCTTTCCCCTGCATCTGTGGCTGCCGCCGGCCCACGCCAACGCGCCCGCCGCGGCGAGCGCCGTGCTGTCCGGGCTGGTGGTCAAGGGATCGTTCTTCCTCGTCGTCCGGCTCTGGTTTGACGTCCTGTCGCCGCTTCCGACTCTCATTCCAGGCGCTATTCTCGCCGCGCTCGGGTCGGCGGCGATACTCTTCGGCAGCGCGCTCGCTCTGCGCCAAGAGCGGCTGAAGCTCTTGGTCGCCTATTCGACGGTGGCGCAGATCGGCTACCTGTTCCTGATGTTTCCGCTTGGCCACGGTCCATGGGCGGCGGACGCGTTTGCCGGCGGAATCATGCAGGCGCTCTCGCACGCCTTCGCCAAGGCGGCGATGTTCCTGTCCGCTGGACTCATCGCCGAATCGCTCGGCCACGACAAGATCGCCGGTCTCGGCGGCGCTGGCAAGGCGATGCCGGTGACGTTCCTGGCGCTTGGCCTCGGCGGACTGTCGCTCATGGGGCTGCCGCCGAGCGGCGGCTTCGCGGCCAAATGGCTCTTGATGAAGGCCTCGGTCGCCTCCGGCCAGTGGATATGGGCGATCGTCATGGCGGCCGGCGGACTGCTGGCGGGCGGTTACCTCTACCGGGTGCTGGCGCCGGCGCTTTCGGGCGAGAGCCCGAAACTAAAGAAGGCGCCTCAGCGCAGCCGCGAGAGCGTCGCTCTGGCTCTGGCGCTTGCCGCTCTTATGCTCGCGTTCGCGCCGCCCTCGTTCTTCGCCTTTCTGCAAATCGGCCGTCCGGCTGCGGGCGTCGCGTTGCGATGAGCGTGCTCACTGCGCAGTTTGGGCCTAGCCTGCTGGTCGCGACGCTCGCGGCGCCGCTCGTGGTCCTGGCCGCCTCTTTGTGGATGAGGCTGCGCGCTATCGCGTGGGTGATGACGCCGCTCGCCGCGGCGCCGGCGCTCGCCGCCGCGGTCCTGGGGATCGTGGGCGCTCCGTTCGGGGCCGAACTGCCGGCTTTGCGCGTGAGCCTCTGGCTCGATCGCCCGGGGGGCCTGCTGCTCGGCGCCGCGGCCCTGGTCTGGCTCATCCGCAGCGTCTTCGCCCTGTCGGATGGGGCGGGCAGGCCGAACGCCGACCGCTTCGCGGTCGCCTGGCTGCTCACGATGGCCGGCAGCCTCTGGCGTGTTCATCGCCGCCGACCTTTTGACCTTCTATCTGATGTATGCGCTGGTCAGCGTTCCGGCCTATTATCTCGTCGCGCATGACGACGACCCGGCCGCGCGCCGGGCAGGGGGCGTCTATCTGGCGTTCGCGCTCATCGGCGAAGCGGTGCTCTTGCTCGCTTTCGTCATGCTGGCGGCGGGTGAGCCAAGCGGCAGCGTGCAAATTCGCGACGTCGTGGCGGCGCTGCCGACCTCGCCCTGGCGCGACGCGGCGCTCGCGCTCCTCATCCTCGGCTTCGGGATGAAGATCGCGCTCATACCCCTGCACGGCTGGATGCCGCTCGCCTATACCGCCGCGCCCATTCCGGCCGCGGCGGTGTTGAGCGGCGCGGCCGTGAAAGCGGGGGTCATCGGCCTCATCCGCTTTCTGCCCTTCGGCGCGGGCTTGTCCAATTGGGGCGAGGCGCTCGCGTGGGCCGGATTCCTCTCCGCCTTTTACGGCGTCGCGATCGGCGTGACGCAGCGAAATCCAAAGACGGCGCTCGCCTATTCGAGCATCAGCCAGATGGGGGTGATCGCCGCGGCGCTCGGCATGGGCTTAGCCGGCGCCCATGAAGGGGCGGCGACGGACGTCGCGTTCTACGCGGCAAATCATGTGCTGGCGAAGGCAGCCCTGTTCCTGACCGTGGGCGTGGTCGCCGCGCGCCAGGGCCGCGGCCGGTCGCTGGCGCTCATCGTGGGCGCGGTTCTGGGGCTCAGCCTCGCCGGATTGCCGCTGACCGGGGGCGCGCTCGCCAAGCTTGCGGTCAAGGGCCAGTTCGGCGACGGCGCCGCCGGACTGGCCGCGCAGCTGTCGGCGGCGGGAAGCACGGCGCTCATGCTGCACTTCATCATCCAACTGGCCCGATCGCCCACGGAGAGTGCGGCCTCGCCCGAACGCCTCGGGTCGTGGGCGGCGCTGGCGGTCGCCGCGCTGGCGGTTCCCTGGCTCATGTTCTCCGCGATCGGCAGCCCGGCCGAAGCGTTCGAGCCCGCGAAGCTTTGGGACGCGGTCTGGCCGATGCTCGTGGGGACCGCGCTGGCCGGCGCCTTATGGGCTGCGGGGGACCGGCTGCCCCGCATTCCCGCCGGCGACATCGTCGTCGCCGAAGAGGCGGCTTTCCGCGCCTCAGCGCGCCTCGGGGAGGCGTTCGAGCAGGCCGACCGCGACATGCGCCAATGGCCAGCGGCGGGCCTCGCCCTTATCGTGATCGCGCTCGCCCTGACAGCTGCCGGATGGGCTAGCCGATAGCGGCCCCCGCCGAGCCGCTCTGAAGCGTCCCCGCCGCCCCCGGATTACCGACCCGGCCATCCCCGTGTTTGCACGTGTTTGGCCCGTTGAAGCGGCCGGATGGGGAGAAGCGCAAGCGCGCCTGTCGATCGCACCGACGTTGAAGGGTCAAACACGACCTTGTGTTCGCGATGATGCTCGGAGGCGGAACTCCTCTTCATCATCGAGCGTTGGGAGGTCGAACTTCGGGAGGTCGAACTTCGCGAGGATCGGATCATGATAAGATCAACGTCTGTCGCCGCGGTCCTTATCGCCGTGAGCCTGGGAATTCCGGCCTATGGCCAGGAAACGGGTGGGAATGGAGCGGTGCTCCCGGCGCCGTCCGGCAGTGCCCCAGGGCAGCTTCTGAACAAGGATCACCTGGCGCCGACCGGCGTAACTCTGCCGCACCCCGGCGTTCCCCAGGCCGAAGGGATGACCGAGCTCGACCGCTCGGTTCAGAGGCGGGACGACCGCATCGAGGAAAGCATTTGCAAGGGCTGCTGACGCGGCTTCGTGATGGGCGCGGAGGCGCGGGTGTCAGCAGTCTGCCGACGCAGCCCCCATCTTCTCGACCAAATCAACCAGCGCCGAGCGAGCCCGAGGGTCGGAGATCTGCAGGAACGCACGGATAAGCCGCGCGCCCTCCTGGGGATCGTAGGTTTGTGGAAGACTCGTTTCCAGCGCGGAGCAAGCCGCAAATTTGCGATGAGCTTTCGGCTCCGAGTTCCTGCTCCAGCATTGTCGACATCCTCCAGGGATCGCCAAAAGTCGTTCGCGCATCAGCCCCGCAACGCTCGGCGAGATCCCATCGCCGGGCGCGGCAAGAATTACCGTCGTGAGCTTGTTCTTAACTATTCCAGAAGGTTAAATTGCGTCCATGTTGAGGCGTGTCCGTGACGGCCGTCACAGCCCGCAAACAAGGAGGGCGGCCAGCCGTCGCCCTCCGAGGCGGCGGCGCGAGATCCGGCCGCCGTGACTTGAGGCCCGTGGGCGCGCCTTAGCGGGTCGCGGCGGTGACGATGCGGCGCGGGCGCTCTTCGCCCGCCTTCCCGGAGAAAAAGACGCTCCGATCGAGCTTCGCGACCCCGTCCCAGCCGCCAAGCGCCAGCGCCCGGTCGATCTCACGCCGGAAAAGCTCGAGCGCCCAGAAGACGCCGTCCTCGCCCGCGCAGGCGACGCCCCAGAGCTGCGGCCGGCCGATCAGAATCGCGCGCGCACCGAGGGCGAGGGCCTTGACGACGTCCACGCCGCGGCGAAAGCCGCCGTCGACGAGCACCGGCGCTGTGCCGCCGACCGCCTCGACCATGGCGGGCAGCGCGCGGATCGAGGCGACCGCGCCGTCGAGCTGGCGGCCGCCATGGTTGGAGACGATGATTCCGTCGACGCCGCGCTCGATGGCCTCGCGCGCTTCGTTCGCGTGCAACAGGCCCTTGAGGAGGAGGGGCCCGCGCCATTGCCCGCGCAGCCGTTCGACGTCGCTCCAGCCGACGTCGGGATCGAGCTGCTCGTTCATGAGCGGCCCGAAGGCGCCGATCGAGATCCGGTCGCCGTAATTGACGAAGGTCGGCGAGGGCGTCTCGCGCATGCGCAGGAGCCATGCCGGGCGGCTCAGAAAGTCGAAGACGCTGCGCGGCCCCCAGCGCAAGGGGAAGGTCATGCCGTTACGCGCATCGCGGTCGCGCCCCGCGACCACCTGGTTGTCGACAGTGAGGATGAGCGCCTTATATCCGGCCGCCGCCGCGCGGGCGGCAAACTCCGCCGTGATGCCGCGATCCTTGTAGAGAAAGACCTGCATCCATTTCGGACCCGGCGTCGCGGCGCCGATCTGTTCGATCGTCGCGGTCGACGCGTGGCTCGTGCAGTAGATCGTTCCGAACCGGGCCGCCGCGCGCGCCGTGGCAAGCTCGGCATGCGGCCACAAGAGGCCCGCGAGGCCGGTCGGGGCTATGATCACGGGCGACGGCAGCTTGACGCCGAACAGTTCGACAGATTGATCGCGCTTGGGCGCGCCGGCGAGCAGGGTCGGGACAAGCTCGAGCTCGGCCAGCGCCGCCTCGTTGTTGCGCATGGTGATCTCGTCGCCGGCGCCGCCGTCCACCATGTCGAACAGCAGGCGCGGCAGCTCCTTGCGGGCGAGAGCGCGCAAGGCCGCGATGCTGTAGCCTTTGCGCTCGAGCGTGGCTCTATCCATCAGGCGTCAGAGCCGATACGCCTTGACCGCATTGTCGCGGAAGAGCTTGCGCTTATCGGCCGGCGAGAAGCCCGCCGTCGCCCAGTCGAGCGTCGCGAGCCATTGCAGATAGCTTCCGGCGAGCTCGGAGACCGGCCAATCGCCTCCGTAGAGGATGCGGTCCGGGCCGAAGCATTCGATCACGTGATCGATATAGGGCCTGAGCTGCTCGCGGGTCCAGGTCTTGTGCTCGGCCTCGGTGGTGACGCCGGAGAGCTTGCACACGACATTGGGCAGCGCCGCCATCTCGCGGATGTGCGTTCGCCATGGGTCGAGGAGACCCGCCTTGATCCCGGGCTTGCCGATGTGATCGAGGATGAAGGAAACCTCCGGGCATTGCCGCATCATCTCGAGCGTGTTCGGCCGCCTGGGCATGGAAGATGCAGGCGTCGAACGAAAGATTGTACTTGGGCAGGAGCCTGAGCGCTTCGATGAAGCCAGGCTTCAGCATGAACTCCGGGTCAGGCCGGTTCTGGATCAGGCGGCGCACGCCGCGGGTCGTCCTGAGCTTGGCGACGCGCGCCATTTCGGGCTCGATTCGCCCTCCACGTTCGAGGGGCAGGCAAACGACGGCGCCGAGCACGCGGCGGTCATGGGCGGCGAGCCCGTCGACCCACTCGGCTTCGTCGAGATATTGCGGCATGTCGACATCGACTTCGACGAAGACGAGACCTTCGATCTCGTAGGGTTTCGCTCGATTGGCGAGATCGTCCACGGTCCAGTCGCGCTTGAGCGCAGGCGCGTCCTTCGCCCAGGAATAGGCGAAGCGTTGTTGATCGAGGAGATGGATGTGGGAATCGACGATGGGAAAATCGATCACGCCAAACGCCTCCTCCCGCTGAACCTTATCGCTGCGCTCGTCTCAGCCTCTGCCGATCCGCTTGAGCGCGGGAACCTCGACGGGCAGCTCTTTCAATCCGGCGCGCACGCGCTCCAGCGTCGCCGCCTCCACGGCTTTGACGCGCTCGAGATTCTTCAGCGTCTCGTCGATGCGCGTTCGCGGGACGACCACCACGCCGTCGCGATCGCCCACCACCACATCGCCCGAGGCGATCGCCACGCCGCCGCAGACGATCGGCAGGCCGACGGAGCCGGGTCCGCGCCGCTGTGGCGAATTCGGAGTCACGCCCATGGCGAAAGTCGGCAGGCCGACGGTTTCGAGGTCCTCAAGGTCGCGCACCAGGCCGTCGGTGACAAAGCCCGCGGCGCCGCGATTGCGGGCGACATACATCAGAAGATCGCCCGTCACGGCGGCTCCGATATAGCCATTCGTCGCGACCACGAGCACATCGCCAGGCTTGCATTCGGCAAGCGCCGCCATGAAGGCGAGATTGTCGAGCGGGCCACAGTCACAAGTCAGCGCGACGCCGACCATGCGAGCGTCCGACAAGCGGCTTGATCCGCCAGTCGAGGGCGCCTGTGCCGTTCATCGCGTCGACGATGAAGCTGGTCGGGTGTGCGAAAGCGCTCGACGATATCGGCCGACGGGCGTTCGATCGATGGGGCGAAAACGATCGGCGGCGGTTCCTCGATCATGGGCAGACCTTGCATCTCAATTGTTTCGGCGGAAGGATCGCGCCGCATCGGTTGGAGAGCGGATAGAAATGCACGTTCGACGTCCGCGGGCAACCACCAGGGTGGGTCCAGACTGTCGGGCGCTTTCTTAATTTGACACGCCCACAAGGGTCGTCAACATAGGCTCCGGCTGACGAACGACCGTTGGGCGCAAGGGCTGGATGGCGTGAAACTTGCTGCTCTGAGCGTCGGGTTCAGACCGGTCAGGAGTGGGAGCTCTGCAATGACGCAACTTGACAAACTCGCCTTCACTCGGCGCGACGCGCTTCAAGTGGGCCTGGCCGGGGCCGTCGCCTCGAGCGCCCTGTTCGGCGCCACTCGCGCCGCCTTCGCCGATACGCTGGAGGAGATCAAGAAGCGCGGTGTGCTGTCGACTGCGACCGAGATGCAGTTCCCGCCGTTCGATATCTCCGACAATGGAACCTACAAAGGTGTTGACCGCGACTTGGTCGACGCCGTCGGCAAGGAGATGGGCCTCAAGGTCACTTATCTCGATCTGCCCTGGACCAGCGTCCTGCCGGGCTTGGAGGCGAAGAAGTTCGATCTCTGCATCGCGCCGGTGACCATCACCAAGGAGCGCATGAAGCACTACGCCTTCACAGCGCCGATCGCCGACGCCACCGCGGCGCTCATGAAGCGCGCCGACGACAAGAGCATCGTGAAGCCCGAGGACATCGCCGGCAAGACGGTCGGCGGCCAGAAAGGCACCTCGCAGGTGGCGCAGCTCAAGGCGTTCGCCGCGAAGCTGCCGAAGCCGGTGGAAGTGAAGGAATATGTCGACAACAACCAGGCTTCCGCTGATCTCGCCGCCGGACGCATCGACGCGACGGTCAACTCGCTCCCGAACCTCGCTTATGCCGCCAAGCAGCGTTCCGATACGTTCGCGGTGGTGACGCCGCCGTTCGGCCAGCCGACCTATTTTTCCTGGGTCGGCCGGCTCGACGACAAGACCCTGATCGACGCGATCAACGCGGCGATCCTCAAGGTCACGGCCGACGGGACGATGGCGAAGATCCAGAAGACCTGGTTCGGACAGACGATGGACCTGCCGAAGACGGCGCCCGAGCCCAGCATCTGACGCGCCCTCATCCGGGCCAAAGCCCGTCCGGAAGGACGGGCGTCCTTTCGGACGCCCTATGGGCCACCTTCTCCCGAGGGGAGAAGGGGGTGTGCGCCAAGTCTCGATTCCGCCAGCGACTCTTAGCGTGGGCGAGGGGTGGCCGGCGACCCGCCCTTCCCCCTAAGGGGGAAGGTGGAAGCGCGGAATGCGCGGCCGGATGAGGGTTCGGCGCGATGAAACCTGAGGTCATCCTCCACTCCTTCGGCTATCTGACGCAGGCGGCGGCGACCACGGTCGCGGTGTCGTTGGCGGGCATCGTGTTCGGGTTTGTCATCGGCGCGCTCATCTGCGTCGCCCGCGTTTCGCGGCGTCCCTGGCTCAAGCGGCTGGGCGCGGTCTATATCAGCGTGTTCCGCGGCGTTCCGCTGCTCGTGCAGCTCCTGTTCATCTACTACTTTCTCGCCGAATATGGGCTCGACGTGCCGGCGATCGTGGCGGCGGTCGGCGCGCTCGCGCTGTCGTCGGCGGCCTACCAGGCGGAGATCTTGCGCGGCGCGCTCAACGCTGTGCCGCGCGGGCAGGGCGAGTCGGCGACAGCGCTGGGCTTCACCGGCCTCGACGTCTGGCGGCGCGTTCTTCTGCCGCAGGCGCTCCGGATTTCGACGCCGCCGCTCATCAATGAGTTCATCCTGCTCATCAAGGCCTCGTCGCTGGTCTCGGTGGTCGGCATCGCCGAATTGACGCGGGTCAGCATGAACATCGCGAGCCAGACTTATCGGCCGCTCGAGGCCTATGTCGGCGGCGGCCTCTTCTATCTCGCGATCAACCTCTGCCTGGCGGGTCTGGGCGCGATCGCGGAGCGGCGCCTGGCGGGGGCGGGCGCGCGATGAGCCTGGATCTCATCTGGCACTACGCGCCCTCACTGTTGAGCGGCTTCGGCGTCACCATCCTGTGCTGGGGCGCGGGCAGCGCGCTCGGCCTCGTGTTGGGGTTTGCGCTCACTCTTCTTACGCGGCTCCGCATTGCCCCGCTCAACTGGCTCATCCGGGCGTTCATCGAGCTGTTTCGCGGCACGCCCTTTTTGGTTCAGCTGTTCCTCCTCTACGCCGGCGGGCCGTCGATCGGGCTCAGGCTGAGCGCGACCGCCGCAGGCGTTCTTGGCCTTGGCCTCTATTCGTCGGCCTATTTCGCCGAGATCTTTCGCGCCGGCTTTGCCGCCGTCCCGGCCGGCCAGATCGAAGCGGCGGTCAGCGTCGGCATGGCGCCGTTCGACACGATGATGCGGATCATGCTGCCGGGCGCGCTGATCGCCGCCGTCCCCGCGATCGTCAACATGCTGATCATCCTCTCGAAGGAGACGGTGGTCTTGTCGATCATCACCGTGCCCGAGCTCATGTATCAGGTGCAGACCATGGCCGCGGAGACGTTCACGGCCTTCGACGCGATCTTCGCCATGGCGGTCTTCTACTGGCTTCTGGTCGAAGCGGTGTCGCGCCTGGGCTCGACGGTTCGAGGCTCGGGTGACCGCTTATCTCGCGCATGAGGCAGTCGCGTGAGCGCGCCGATGATCGAGCTCAGGCGCGTCAGCAAGAGCTTCGGCGCGCATGAGGTTTTGCGCGGCGTCGACCTTTCGGTCGGACGTTCGGAGGTCGTCTGTCTGATCGGGCCGAGCGGATCGGGCAAGAGCACGCTGCTCCGATGCGTGAATTTTCTAGAGCCTTACGATTCCGGCGACCTGCGCATCGACGGCCGGCTGATCGGCTATGAGGACGGGCCGGACGGAACGCGCCGGCGGATGCGGGCGGGAACCCTGCGCGAGATGCGGCGCGAGATTGGCATGGTGTTCCAGCATTTCAACCTTTGGCCGCACATGACCGCGCTCGGCAATGTCGCCGAGCCGCTGCGCCGCGTGCGTGGACTTCCTGCGCGCGAAGCCGCCGATCGCGCAGCGGCGATGCTCACCCGCGTCGGGCTCGCCGCCAAGGCCGACGCCTACCCCACGCGCCTCTCGGGCGGCCAGCAGCAGCGCGTCGCCATCGCCCGGGCACTGGCGATGCAGCCAAGGCTCATGCTGTTCGACGAGCCGACCTCGGCGCTCGATCCCGAGTTGGTCGGCGAAGTGCTGGAGGTGATGAAGGGCCTTGCGGCGGAAGGCATGACGATGCTTGTCGTCACGCACGAGATGGGCTTCGCCGCTCATGTCGCCGATCGCATCGCCTTCATTGATGAAGGCCGCATCATCGATGACGGTCCTCCGCGCCGGGTGTTCCACGAAAGCCCCGAGCCGCGGGTGCGGCAATTCCTGCAGACCTATCACGACCGGAATGCTTTTTGAGGCCGGCCGACTTCGCTCGGCGGAGGGAATGGTCTTGCTTGGACCAGCATCGTCGCGGTCATCGATCACCACGGATTCGCTTCTACACATTTGTCCGCGCATTTCGACGATAATGAACGGTAGAAGTGATCGGTATGGTCTCTTGGGGCTTTCCGATGCTGGAACACATCAAACGATCGATAGTTGATCTTTGCAGTCTTGATGGGGAGGAGTTTCAAGTTGCGGTCCGAATCGCCCACAATAATCTAAGGGACCAGAAAGAGATTTTCGACCAGTTTGTCAGTGAAGCAGCGTCGGCGAGAATACTCGAATGTTCATATTTACATCTACTCTTCGCGCAAATGATTGTTTTAGAACTGAACGCGGAAAGCGACCGTCGCTGCGGATTGGCAAATGAGGGCCGGAAGAGCCGCATGAGGTCTTCGAGCAAGATGCTAGCTGAGAATTCCGGAACCTAAAGAGGTTGTCGAGGGTCCGCCGCGCCGCGTGTTTCACCGAGAGCTCGGAGCCCCGGGTGCGGCAATTCGTGCAGACCTATCACGACCGCTTTGAGGGACGGGCGCTCTCCCGCGCATAGAAGCGCCATCGCGGGCGGGAGAGCGCGCGCCTTCTCGTCGGGCCTTAGCTTTGCGGTGTTTTTTCGTTGAGCATCGGAAAACCGCGCTGGTGCCAGACCGGATAGGCCGGCTCGACGTCGCTCGCCGCGTCGAGCTTCGCCACCTGCTCGGGGGTTAGTTTCCAGCCGACGGCGCCCATATTTTCGAGCAATTGCTCCTCATTGCGCGCGCCGATGATGAGACTGGCGACGGTCGGACGGCGCAGCAGCCAATTGAGGGCGATCTGCGGAATGGTCTTGCCCGTCTCCTTGGCGAGAGCGCCAAGCGCGTCGACGATGGCGAACAGGCGCTCCTCCGGATAGCGCGGCCCGGTCTCCGGAATGGCGTGTGCTCGGGTGCCGGGCTTGGCTGGCTGGCCGCGTCGGATTTTGCCGGTGAGCTTGCCCCACCCGAGCGGACTCCAGACGACCGCGCCGACGCCCTGGTCTCGGCCGAGCTGCATGAGCTCCCATTCGTAGTCGCGATTGAGTAGCGAATAGTAGGCCTGGTGGGCGATATATCGCGGGTACCCGTAGCGGTCCGACGCCGCAAGCGACTTCATCAAATGCCAGCCGGAGAAGTTCGAGCAGCCGATGTAACGAACTTTGCCCGCGCGAACGAGCTGGTCGAGCGTGGATAGCGTCTCCTCGACTGGCGTGTTGTAGTCTTGGCCGTGCAATTGCAGGAGGTCGATCGTCTCGGTTCCGAGCCGCTTGAGCGAACCCTCGATCGTCTCCAAAAGATGCTGGCGCGAAGAGCCGTAGTCGTTCGGGCCGTCGCCCATCGGGAACGTCGCCTTGGTGGAAATGAGCAGGCGGTGGCGCTTGCCCTTGATCGCCTCCCCCAGGATCTGTTCGGCGAGGCCGTGAGAATAGACGTCGGCGGTGTCGAACAGGCTCACCCCATGATCGAGGCACATGTCGATCAGTCGAGACGCGCCGGCCGCGTCGGTTGATCCCCACGCCTTGAAGAAGTCATTGCCGCCGCCAAAAGTGCCCGTGCCGAAGCTCAGCGCCGGCACACGCAGGCCGGAATGGCCGAGACGATTGTAGTCCATGCGTTACTCCTATTGGCGACATAGTCCTTGGCCGCGGCGTCTCCGCGCCGCACGAGGGACGCTGGCGTCGGACGACGAACTCGTCCTGCGCTGTTGAACGTTGATTATCGTATTGGCGAATTGGCGCACGAAGGCGCGCGAGGCATCGATATCACGTCCGTTATGGATTTCGAACACCGGACGCTGGGTGGGCGAAACGGCGCCCTGAGCGACCGCCTTTCAGCAACTTGGCGTCCTGGCGCGGTCTGAGCGCCGTCGCCTCGCGGAACACAACGCGGACATCCCGCGTTCCGGGGAAAAGTCAGGCGCGCCCAATGCTCGATTCCGAGGTCCGTATTTCCGTCGACGTAGCCATGCCGGCGCCGCCGGGTTTGCGCTATGTGTGCGACGCTGGACCTGCGATCACGCGCAGGCGCGCAGGCAAGGGCTTCGTTTACCTCGATGCGAAGGGCAGGCGGGTAGGGAACGCCGACACGCTGAAACGCATACGCTCGCTTGTCATCCCGCCGGCGTGGACGAACGTCTGGATCTGCGCGGCGGCGGACGGGCACATTCAGGCGACTGGCCGCGACGCCAAGGGGCGCAAGCAATATAGATATCACGCCGAATATCGCGAGGCGCGGGAGCAGTCGAAATACGAGCACCTGTTCCAGTTCGCCGCGGCGCTCCCAACGATCCGGGCGAAGGTCGCCGAGCACATGAGCCTGCGCGGTCTGCCGCGCGAGAAGGTTCTGGCGACAGTCGTGCATCTTTTGGAGACGACCCTGATCCGCGTCGGCAACGACGAATATGCGCGAAACAATCAGAGCTATGGCCTGACCACTCTCAGGAGCGACCACGTCGCGGTTGAAGGCTCCGAGGTCCGCTTCCAGTTCACCGGCAAGAGCGGCAAGCAATGGTCGCTTGCGATGCGCGACCGGCGCGTGGCGCGGATCATTCGGGCCTGTCAGGAGCTGCCCGGACAGGACCTTCTGCAATATTTCGACGAGGACAAGGAGCTGCGCGCGGTCTCGTCAGGCGACGTCAATGCTTATCTCCGAGAGATCGCGGGCTGCGACGTCACCGCCAAGGATTTTCGCACCTGGGCCGGGACCGTGCTGATGGCGCGACTTCTCGCGAGGTCCGACCCGTTCACGAGCCCGACGCAGGCCAAGCGGGTCATGAGCGCCGCGGTCAAGAGGGTCGCCGCCGCTTTGGGGAACACCGCGGCCGTCTGCCGCAAGTCTTACATCCATCCGGCAATCGCGAACGCCTATCTCAGCGGCGCCTTTGTGCTGCAAATCATGCGCGAAAGCGATTCGTCCAACTCGACCGGCTTGAGAGCGGAGGAGATTGCCGTTCTCGCGCTGCTCAAGAGTTCGTGACGGAGGCGCTCATTCCCTTCTCCCTCCGGGAGAAGGTGGCCAAATGGCGTCGAAGGACGCCGTTCCTTCGACGGGCTACGGCGCCAAAGAGGGGAGCCGCGGCTTTACTGCCCCTTGTCGCGTGATAGGCTGTCCGGCCGAAGGAGAAACGCGCGATGGCGAGCTTCAACTCGAAGACAGTCTCCCATATCCATCACGAGCTGCATTCACACCTGCCGCCCGAGCCGGCCCTGCGCACCAAGGCGCTCGAAAGCCTGCTTGCTGAGAAGGGGTTGATCGACCCCGCCGGCGTCGACGCCTGGATCGAGATGTATCGGGATGAGATCGGACCCAAGCGCGGCGCTTCTATCGTCGCGCGCGCATGGGTTGATCCGGCGTTCAAGGCGCGGCTCCTGGCCGACGGGACCGCGGCGATCGACGAATTTGGCTTTGCCGGCCATGCGACCGGCCATCTGCAGGCGGTCGAGAATACGGCGGACGTGCACAACCTTGTCGTTTGCACGCTCTGCTCCTGCTATCCGTTTTCGATTCTGGGCTTGTCGCCGTCCTGGTACAAATCGAACGAATATCGCGCCCGCGCTGTGCGAGATCCGCGAGGCGTGCTCGAGGAGTTCGGCGTGAAGCTTGATGACAAGACGCAAAGTGCGCGTCTGGGACTCGACCTCCGAGCGGCGCTATCTTGTCGTGCCCGAGCGGCCGAAAGGCGTTGAAGACTGGGACGAGGAGGCGCTCGCCAAGCTCGTCACTCGCAATTCGATGATCGGCACGGAGCGCGACCTCGCGCCGATTCGGGCGGCAGTCTGATGGACGGCGTTCACGATCTCGGCGGGCGCGAGGGTTTTGGCCCGATTGTCGGTAAGGCGGATGACAAGGTCATCCACGCCGAGTGGGAGATCCGGGACTTCGCCATCAAGCAGTCGTCGGCCGCGGGCGCGAGCTGGACGATCGACTGGTTCCGCCATTGCCGCGAGCTGATCGATCCGGTCGATTATCTGACGCGGCCCTATTATGATCAATGGCTGACCACCCTTGCCGCGCAATTGGTCGACGAGGGCTACCTGACGCTCGACGAGATCAGGCGCGGCGCTCGAGCCTTTGCGGCCAACCCCGGTCTACCCCCGCAGACGGCCGAGGCCGCGCGCGCTGTCGTAAGGCGCCCTCGAAGCTTCGCGATTGGCGTTAAGGCGCCGCCACGCTTCGCGCTGGGGGCGCCCGTGCGTTGCCGGCTTGACGGCGCGGCCGGCCATACGCGCTTGCCTCAATATGTTCGCGGCAGGACCGGGATCATTCATTCCCAGCACGGCGGCCACGTGCTGCCCGACGCGTCGGCGCGTGGCGAAGAGCGCGGCGAGCATCTCTACACGGTGAGCTTCGCCTCTTCGGACCTTTGGCCGGAAGCGAAGGGAAGCGGCGATCGCGTCTTTGTCGATCTCTGGGAGAGCTATCTTGAACCGGCCTGAGTTCGGTCTTCTCAAGGCAAAGGATGGCGAGCCGATGTTTGGCGAGCCGTGGCACGCGCAGACGCTCGCGCTCGCTGACCTGCTTGTGAAGCGCGGCGTGATCTCTCCGCCGCGCAATGGGCGGATACGCTTGGAGCCGAGATCAAGGCTCTCAAGGCCGAGCCCGACGACCGCGAGACTTACTATCGCGCCGCGCTTGCCGCGCTCGAGCGAGTGCTTATGGAGAGCGGCGCCATCACGCACGCGGAACTGGACGAGCGCGAGCACCAGTGGGAGCGCGCCTATCTGCGCACCCCGCATGGGAAGCCAGTCGAACTCGCCGCAGGTATGGAGCGGGAGTAGCGGGCCCTCCTTTCGCGCCGAAGTCCTAGCCGATCAAACGCCATCCCTCGGCGTCGCGCTCAAGCACCGTCGCGCGTAGCCCGAACGGCTCCGGGGTGACGCCCCGAATCCAGAGCTCCATGCGCTGGGCGTTCACCTCGACGAAAACCGCATTTGCCCGGTCCTGCTTCGCTGGAAAAGTAGACGTTATAGGCCGGCCTTCCAGCGGTTGCGGTCCTCGGCGGCGCGCTCGCGCAGCGTGGCCTTCCCGATCAAAGTAGACGAAGGCGACGTCGGGGTCGTTCTGAAAGAGGATCGTGACCTCGCTGTCGCGCAGCATGTCGGAGGCCTTGCGAGAATGCCCGTCGGTGAGGAACCGGATCTTCCACTCGTCGCCGTCGTCGCGCCCCAGCCGCCCCATCGGCCGGAAGTTAGGGCCGCCGGCCTCGCTCGCGGTCGCGAGCCAGCAATTGCGCACGCTTCGCGATCGTCTTGGCCGCGCCAGCCAGTAGACGGCTCACGTTGACGGCGCCTGGGTTGGTCTGCGTTTCTAACATTGGAGCACCCTCCGTTTTCGCCACCCCGGCCACCTCGATGCATATCAGATATTGACCAATTCGTCTAGACTTATTAGTCTACAACGATGGGACGCGCGCAATTCGATCAAGCTGGCTTCTTGGGCGCAGCCCGCGAGCTCATCGCCGAACGCGGACCCCAGGCCGTGACCGTCGATTCCATCGCGGAGCGGATGGGAGCGCCCAAGGGCTCTTTCTATTATCGCTTCGCCTCGCGCGACGCGCTTCTCGGCGAAGTGTGGCTCGAGACCGTGCTCGCCTATCAGGAGGGTTTCGTCGCCGCCGTCGAGGCGGGCGACGGCTTGCGCGCCGCGCTTCACACGCCGACCTGGGCGCGCCGCCATTTGGACGACGCGCGGCTGCTCATGCTCTACAGCCGCCACGACTTCGTTCACGGCGACTGGCCGGTCTCGCTCAGGCGCGGCGTGGCCGATCAAGCCGAGCGCTTCGAGGGCTGCTTACGGGCGTTCGCGCGCGGCGCCTTCGGCCGCACCGGCCGTGCTGAAATGCGCCGGGCTACGTTTGTGCTGGCGGAGGTCCCGATCGCCGCGGTGAAGCCGCATCTTCAGCGCCGCGAGCCGCCGCCGCGGCTGGTCGACGAACTGGTTAGCAAGACCTATCGCGCGATTGTCGGGGGCGTCAATTAAACCGGGTGCGGCCGCGGGCCCGCGTGAGACAGCCTCACCCTTCCAGGCTCGGCAGGTCGAGGCCCTTCTCGCGCGCGCATTGAATCGCGATGTCATAACCCGCGTCGGCGTGGCGCATGACGCCGCTCGCCGGATCGTTCCACAAGACGCGCTCGATCCGTCGCGCCGCTTCCGGCGTGCCGTCGCAAACCACGACCATGCCGGCGTGCTGTGAAAAGCCCATCCCGACGCCGCCGCCGTGATGGATCGACACCCAGGTCGCGCCTGACGCGCAATTGAGCAGTGCATTGAGCAGGGGCCAGTCGGAAACGGCGTCGGAGCCGTCAGCCATCGATTCCGTCTCACGGTTTGGCGAGGCGACCGAACCGGAATCGAGATGGTCGCGGCCGATGACGATCGGCGCCTTGAGTTCGCCCGACGCCACCATTTCGTTGAATGCAAGACCGAGCCGGTGCCGGTCGCCGAGACCCACCCAGCAGATGCGCGCCGGCAAGCCCTGGAACTTGATCCGCGAGCGCGCCATGTCGAGCCAATTGTGCAGATGCGGGTTGTCCGGCATCAGCTCCTTGACCTTGGCGTCGGTCCTGAAAATATCATCCGGATCGCCGGATAAAGCAGCCCAGCGGAACGGCCCGACGCCGCGGCAGAACAGCGGCCGAATATAGGCCGGCACAAAGCCGGGAAAGTCGAACGCATCCTTGACGCCTTCCTCAAGCGCCATCTGGCGGATGTTGTTGCCGTAATCAACGGTCGGGACGCCAGCATGAGCGTAAGCAAGCATCGCCCGCACATGCTCGCCCATCGAGGCTTTCGCCGCGCGCTCGACTCCCTTGGGATCGCTCGCGCGACGCTCCTCCCATTGCTGCAGGCTCCATCCCTTGGGCAGATAGCCGTTGATGGGATCGTGCGCCGAAGTCTGGTCGGTCACGATGTCTGGCCTGACGCCGCGGCGCAGAAGCTCGGGCAGGACTTCCCCCGCATTGCCGAGCAGGGCGACCGAAACGGCTTTCCGCTCTTTCGTCGACCGTTCGATGATGGCGAGCGCGTCGTCGAGGTCCTTCGCCTCGACGTCGACATAGCCGGTGCGCAGGCGGAATTCGATGCTGGACGGGCGGCATTCGACGGCAAGCAGCGAAGCGCCGGCCATTGACGCGGCGAGCGGCTGCGCGCCGCCCATGCCGCCGAGGCCGGCGGTGAGAATCCATCTTCCCTTGAGGTCGCCGCCATAGTGCCTACGCCCCATTTCGACAAAGGTCTCGTAGGTGCCCTGCACGATGCCCTGGGAGCCGATATAGATCCACGAGCCCGCGGTCATCTGGCCGTACATCATGAGCCCCTTGCGATCGAGCTCGTTGAAGCAGTCCCAGGTCGCCCAATGCGGCACGAGATTGGAATTGGCGATCAGCACGCGCGGCGCGTCGGGGTGGGTGCGGAACACGCCGACCGGCTTCCCCGATTGCACGAGCAGCGTCTGGTCGCCTTCCAGGCGGCGCAAGGTCGCGACGATGCGGTCGAACGCGTTCCAGTCTCGCGCCGCCCGGCCGATGCCGCCATAGACGACGAGCTCGCCCGGACGTTCGGCGACGTCGGGGTCGAGATTGTTCATGAGCATTCTGAGCGGCGCTTCGGTCAGCCAGCTCTTGGCGCTGAGCTCGCTTCCGCGGGGGCTGCGGACGACGCGCATATTGTCGATGCGGGAAGGCGTGGTCATGAGCCGGACCTTTCATGGAACATGATAGGCCGTCATTGCGAGGAGCGTAGCGACGAAGCAATCCAGGAGCCGCTCGGCGCTCTACGCTCCCTGGACTGCTTCGCCATAGCCCGTCTGGGAGGACGGGCCTCTTTTGACGCCCTATGGCTCGCAATGACGGTAAGGGGCGAGGGCATGGCGATCATTGGCCGACGCACTCCAGGATCGCCTCGAGAACGCGCTTGATCGTTGCACGCGTCGGCGCCGCGCGCTTTTCGTCGATTGGCGCCGGCCAGTTCTCGGGCGCCGGGCGCTCGGGCTCACGCATATAGGCGCGGCAGGCGAGTTCCAGCTGCAAGGCCTCGACGCCTTCGCTGGGTTTGCCGTAGGCGCGCGTGATCCAGCCGCCCTTGAAGCGCCCGTCGACGACAGAACTTTGCCCACTCGCGGCGAGCAACGCGCCGACAGTCTCGCGCAGTCCAGCGGAGCAGCTCGCGCCGGAATTCGTGCCCAGATTGAACACCGGCAGTTCGCCGTCGAACAGGCGCGGGATCATCGAGCGAATGGAGTGGGCGTCGAACAGCGCCACGCGCTTATGCTTCTCGCGCAGGCGTGCGATCTCTGCGCTGAGCGCCGCGTGATAGGGATCGAAATAGAGGCGCCGCCGCTCGGCGATTTCCGCCGCGTCCGGCGCAAAGCCCAGGCGATAAAGCGGCTCGCCGTCGAAACTCGTGGTCGGGACGAGTTCCGTCGTCGCCTGACCGGGATAGAGCGACTCGCCGCTCGGATCGCGGTTGACGTCGATGATCGAGCGCGAAAGCCGAGTTCGCAGAACAGTCGCGCCGAGGGCAGCGAGAAAATCGTAGAGCTCGTCAAGCCGCCAATCCGCGTCCTTGCGCGCGAGCCACGGATCGACGAAGGCCGGCTCGAACTTGAGCAGATCTGTCCCCGCGTGCGGAATGCTGACGATGAGCGGCGCATCGCGGCGCTCGACGACGAGCCAGTCGGGACGGCCAGCGGTCATCCCGACCTCTCAAGGGAGGGCAGCGCAACGTCGCTGACCGCGTCGATGACTGAGCCCTCTCTCACAAGTTTGGTTGCTGCGGCCATATCGGGGTGAAGGTAGCGGTCGTCCTCGAGATGCGAAACCGCGCGGCGCACGAGCGCGCGCAGAGCCTCGAGCGGCGCGCTCGAGGGGAGGGGATGGTGAAAGTCGCATGCCTGAGCGGCGGTGAGGAGCTCAATGCCGACGATCGACAATGCGTTTTCCGCCATCGGCTCCAGGCGCCTTGCTCCATGCGCAGCCATCGAAACATGATCTTCCTGGTTGGCGGAGGTCGGGATCGAATCGACGCTCGCCGGATAGGCGCGGGTCTTGTTCTCGGCGACGAGCGCCGCCGCGGTCACTTGCGGGATCATGAATCCGGAGTTGAGGCCCGGCTTCGGAGTCAGGAACGCCGGCAGACCAGAGAGCGCCGGATCAACGAGCATTGCGATGCGGCGCTCGGCGAGCGAGCCGATTTCGCAAATCGCGAGCGCGATCGTATCGGCAGCGAAGG
The DNA here is from genome assembly GCA_963753135.1 of uncultured Alphaproteobacteria bacterium. GTDB lineage: Bacteria > Pseudomonadota > Alphaproteobacteria > Rhizobiales > Beijerinckiaceae > Roseiarcus. Next base: position 220,527 of record CAVWBA010000016.1, read on the forward strand.
CGACCGGCTCGGCATGAAAGTTTCCTCCTGATAGCGCTTCGTCTGTCTCCGCGAAGATCAGCGGATTATCAGAGACTCCGTTGGCCTCGGTAAGGAGGGTCGCGGCGGCTTGACGCAGGAGATCGAGGCAGGCGCCCATCACCTGCGGCTGGCAGCGCAGGCAATAGGGGTCTTGGACTCGTTCGTCGCCGGTCAAATGCGAAGCGCGAATCGCGCTGCCCGCGAGGAGCGCGCGCAAGGCCTCGGCAACGTCGATTTGGCCTTGATGACGCCGGAGCGCATGGATGCGCGCGTCGAACGGCGTGTCCGATCCGCGCGCGCCATCGGTTGAAAGGGCGCCGGCCGCCAAAGCGGAGCCGAACAAAATCTCGGCCTTGAACAGGCCGATGAGCGCATTGGCGGTCGAGAATTGCGTGCCGTTGAGGAGCGCGAGTCCTTCCTTCGGCTGAAGCACGACCGGCTCGATTCCAACTTCGGCGAGCGCGGACGCCGCAGGAACAACTCGGTCGCCGATCCGAGCTTCCCCAACGCCGATCATCGCTGTCGCCATGTGGGCCAGCGGCGCGAGATCGCCCGACGCGCCGACCGATCCTTGCGATGGCGCGACGGGTGTGACCCCGCGCGCGAGCATGGCTTCGATGAGCTCGAGCGTCCGCGGCTGAACGCCAGACGCGCCCTGCGCGAGACTGCCGAGCTTGAGCGCCATCATGAGCCTCGTGGTCGCGATCGAGGCTGGCTCGCCGACGCCTGCGGCGTGCGAAAGCACGATGTTACGCTGAAGCTGCGCAAGGTCTTGCGCCGCGATGCGCATGCCCGCCAATTTGCCGAAGCCGGTGTTGATTCCGTAGACGGGTTCGCCGCGGGCCAGAATCCGCTCGACCGCGGCCGCGCTTGCGGCCACCCTGCCGCGAGATGACGGGTCGACCGTGACCGCCGCCCCGCGCCAGATGGCGCGCCAGTCGGCGAGCGTGGCTTCGCCCGGGCGGATGACGACGGTCATCGTCCCCTCCAGACGCGCGCGTGGAGCGGGTTGAAGCCAAGCCGATAGACGAGCTCCGCCGGGCGCTCGATGTCCCAGATCGCGAGATCCGCCCATTTGCCAACTTCGAGAGCGCCTGTCTCGCGGGCGACGCCAAGCGCGCGCGCCGCGTTGCGGGTGGCGCCGGCTAGGCATTCATCGACGGTAAGGCCGAACAAAGTCGCCGCCATGTTGAGCGCGAGCAGGAGCGAGGTCATGGGCGACGTGCCCGGATTGGAGTCGGTCGCGACAGCGATCGGCAGGCTGAGCTTGCGCATGAGATCGACTGGCGGAGCTTGTCGTTCTCTGAGCACATAATAGGCGCCCGGCAGCAGCACCGCGACGACGCCGGCTTTCGCCATTGCAGCAAGGCCGTCCTCGTCCGCATATTCGAGATGATCGGCTGAGAGCGCTCCGAACTTGGCGGCGAGCGAGGCGCCGCTTGAATTCGATAGTTGATCGGCGTGCAGCTTGACCGGCAGCCCCGCTCGCCGCGCCGCGGCGAACACGCGCGCGATCTCGTCGCGGGTGAACGCGATTGTCTCGCAAAATCCGTCAACAGCGTCGATCAGGCCTTCGTTCGCCAGCGTTGGGATCATTGTGTCGGCGACATACGACACATAAGCCTCGCGCCGGCTCGCGAATTCTGGCGGCAGCGCGTGGGCGCCGAGGAACGTCGCGCGGATTGTGACATTGCGCTGTTTGGCGAGCCGGCGGGCGACGGTGAGCGATTTGCGCTCGGCGTCAAGCTCAAGTCCGTAGCCGGATTTCACTTCGACGGTGCCGACGCCCTCGGCGATGAGAGCGTCCAATCGCCTGAGCGCCGAGGCCATGAGCTCGTCTTCACTGGCGGCGCGGGTCGCGCGGACAGTGGAAAGAATGCCGCCGCCTTCGCCGGCGATTTGTTCATAAGTCGCGCCGGCGAGTCTCAGCTCGAATTCGTGCGCCCGATCGCCGCCGTACACCAGATGGGTGTGGCAATCGATCAGCGCGGGCGTGATCCAGCGCCCTTCGCAATCGATCAGCCGCTCAGCGGCGCGCCCCGCGGACGGAAGCTCATTCTCCGGCCCGGCGAAGACTATCCTTCCTTCGCGCGCGGCGATCGCTCCGGGTTCGACGATTCCTATGCCCGGACGGTCTTCGACGAGGGTTGCAAGGCGGGCGTTGAGCCAAACCGCGTCGAGACGGTCGTCGTGGCTTGTTTGAACCATGGCTGCCAACGGCATAGACCTAACCGCCCGAAAGGCAAGCCGGCGCGTATCGCCGGGACCACTATAGCCGCGCTCGGGTGAGCGCGGCGGACGCGGTCAGCGACCGCGTCTCAAGCCGGAGGCAGCTGGTGACCGTTCTTCACGCCGCAAGGGCGCTAACCCTCGACGGTTGGAAGTCTGACGTCAGGGTGACGATCGACGACGGCGCGATCGCGTCCGTGCAAACAGGCGCGACAGCGCGGGAAGCGGATGAGCGTCACGCAATCCTGGCGCCCGCGGCGGCGAACCTGCACAGCCACGCCTTCCAGCGGGCCATGGCGGGTCTCGCCGAGGTCAGGGGCAAGGACACTGACACCTTCTGGTCGTGGCGCGAGACGATGTATCGCTTCGCGTTGATGATGTCGCCGGAGGATATGGAGGCGGTCGCGGCGCAGCTCTATGTCGAGATGCTGGAGGCGGGGTTCGCGGCGGTCGCGGAGTTTCACTACCTCCATCACGCGCCCGATGGTTCCCTCTACGCCGAGCCTGCAGAGATGGCAGGCCGCATCCTGTCCGCTGCTCGACGGGTCGGCATTGGCATGACGCTGCTTCCCGTGTTCTACGCCCATTCCACGTTTGGCGGCGCTCCGCCAAGACCGGAGCAGAGACGCTTTATCAGCGACGTCAATTCATTCGCGCGTCTCCTCGAAGACTGTCGCGCGCTGATCAAAGCCGACGAAGGCGAGGCGATCGGCATAGCCCCGCACAGCCTCCGCGCCGTTACGCCAAGCGAACTGAGCGAGCTGCTGGCGCTCTCGGGCGACGGTCCGGTTCACATACACGCCGCCGAACAGACCAAGGAAGTCGAGGACTGCATCGCTTCGCTGGGAACTCGCCCCGTGCGCTGGCTCATCGACCACGCCGGCGTCGACCAGCGTTGGTGCCTCGTCCATGCGACCCACATGGACGAAGGAGAGACGCAGGACCTTGCGCGATCGGGCGCGGTCGCCGGACTTTGTCCAGTGACCGAAGCCAATCTTGGCGACGGGATCTTCAACATGGCCGGTTACCTCCGCAACGGCGGGCTCTACGGGGTTGGCACGGACTCCAATGTCTCGATTGGCGCGGCGGCGGAATTGCGCCAGCTCGAATATGCGCAAAGGTTGCGGGAGCGGGCGCGCAATGTTTGCGCTTCCCGGGGAGGGTCGTGCGGGCGGACGATGCTCGAGGCGATCTACGCCGGCGGCGCGCGGGCCTTGGGGCGGAACTCGGGCAAGCTTGCGCCCGGCGCGTCGGCGGACATTCTGACCTTTTTCGCCAACCACCCGACGCTCGCCGGCAAGACAGACGATCAGGTCCTCGACGCGTGGATTTTCTCGGTCGGCAATTCGCTTATCGATTGCGTCTGGAGCGGCGGACTGAAGGTCGTTGTCGGCGGTCGCCACATCTTCAAGGACGAGATCGCCGCGCAATTCGTGAAGACGATGCGCGAGCTCGGCTAAACTCTGGCGTCTTGCCGCAAGAAGCGCCCTCACCGGCGTCCGCCGAGTTCATCGATATGGACCAAGAGGTCGGCGGGGTCTTCGTACACGCGGAAGGCGGTCGCCTGCTGCAGTTCGCTCGCGCCATAGCCGCCGCATAAGAGGCCGACCCCGAGCGCACGGCAGCGCGCCGCCGCCAGCATGTCCCAGATGCTGTCCCCGACCACCAGAGCTCTCTCGATCGGCGCGTTCAAGCGGGCGGCGGCGGCCAGGAACAGGTCGGGATCGGGCTTGGCGTGTTTGACCTGATCGCGCGTTACGACCGGGGTCCGATCGGGATCGACGCCCAGCGCCGCGAGGTTGACCGACGCCGTCTCCATCCGGCCGCTGGTGGCGATCGCCCATTGGAAGCCGGCGTTGGTGAGAAAGGCCAGCAATTCGCGCGCGCCAGGCAGCGGGCGAATGTGGTCCGACATCCGGCAATAGGCTTCGACATGCCGATCGCGCAGCCGCTCGAGGCGGTCTTCGCCGAGATCGACTCCGGTCTCGCGGCGAAGCTGGTTGGTGAAGAGGCCGCCGCTCATGCCGATCTTGCGATGGATGCGCCAGACGGAAAGGTCGACGCCCTCGCTGTCGAGAGCCTCCTTCCAGGCGAGCACATGCTGGTAGACGCTGTCGACGAGCGTTCCGTCGAGATCGAACAGAAACACGGGCTCGATGCGCATTGATCTGGCTCCTCGAGCAGGCGTCGCCGTCAGCGGCCAATGAAGCAGAGAGTGGCAGTCCGCCAGTCCGCGCCTCGATTGTCAATCGCAATTCGGGTCCGGGTCGGTCGAAAAACTTTAATCGCTTCATCGCCAGTTCTTCAATAGAGCGGTAAGTATAAACTCGGCGGTAAAGGTTAAACTTAAGATGTTGTGTGCTCAACTTCCAATTCGTGGTACAGCATGTTGACGGCTCTTAAAGGGAGCAAATTGATGTACGGATTGGATCAGATCGTTTCGACCCTCGGCGACTTCGGTTACGCCGTGCTTCATCCTTCGGTCGCCAACCTCCCCGCGGGGTTCCTCGTCCTCGTCTTCGCGGTTCTGATGATAACCGCGCTGCCGGAGGGCGCGCGGGAGAAGATGCGTTTGGCCGGCTTGGCGGCGGCCGGACTGATCCTCAGCCTGTCCCTGACTTGGCCGGTGACCTCGGCGATCCTGCGCTAACTGGCCCTGCGGCCGCCTCAGGGCGGCCGCAGCTTTTATCGGCGAAGCATCGCGCGGCGCGTCTCACTGTCCGCTCAATAGCGTTGGCGGACGCGCGGCGCGACCACAGGGCCGACGCAGCGAACGCCGAGCCTCCGAAGAATGGCGTCGCTCTTGGGCGAGGGATCAGGCGCGCCAGCCAAATTGGTCCTCAGCGCGGCCATATCCCCGCAAGCCGAGTAGGGAAGGTCGACGTCAGCGAAAGGCGCCTGCGCGGCCGCGGACCCGACAAAGCAGATGAAAGCGATCGCCGGACGGATGATGCGCATCGGTTATGGTTCCCCCTATTCTCCCGCCGTGTTGATCAATTCGGTTTTAACTGAGCAGGCTGGATCGAACCTGACGCAGCCCGCGGTCCGAGCAGGAAAGCGAGCGCCAACTCGCACGCCTCCTCCGTTTTGAGCGCAAGCAGCGCATCCGCCCGGGTTCGGCCAAGGTTGATTGCGGCCACCGGCTTTCCGAGGCTCGCCGCGCGCTCAACGAAGCGGAAGCCCGAATAGACCATGAGCGAGGAGCCGACGACGAGCACAGCGTCGGCTTCGATGAGACGCCGGAACGCCGCGTCGACCCTGTCGCGGGGAACATTCTCGCCGAAGAACACAACGTCGGGCTTGAGCACGCCGCCGCAGCGCCCGCAGGGGGCTACGACGAATGACGAAAAGTCAGCCCCGTCCAGGTCCGCATCGCCATCGGGCGCCTCCGCTGCGTCAAGATCGAGCCAGCCAGCATTGAGGCGGCTGAGTTCCTCCTGCAGCTCGACGCGCGGCGATCTTCGCCCGCAATCCATGCAGCGGACGAGATCGATCCGCCCATGCAGGTCAATCACCTGCATGCTGCCAGCCGCCTGGTGCAGCCGGTCCACGTTCTGAGTGAGCAGGAGCTCGCTTTTGCCGCCCGCCTCGAGCCGCGCCAAAGCGCGATGCGCGTCGTTGGGTTCAGCCTGACGAAGGAGCCGCCAGCCGATGAGGCTGCGCGCCCAATAGCGCCGGCGCGTCTTTTCCTCGCCCATGAAGGCCTGATAGGTGACGGGTCGCGCCCGCTTCCATTGGCCATCGGCGTCGCGATAGTCTGGAATGCCTGACCGCGTGCTGCAGCCCGCGCCGGTCAGGATGAAGAGGCGCCGATGCCGATCAATGAACTCTTGCAAGCTGGAATATTCTGTCATCGCGGATTTCAGTGAACCTCGACGCAGCGGCGCCGGATTGAACGCCGCAGGCCATATGGGGATCCTGATCGAACAGCGCGAGCGCGAGCCGACGGCGAAAATCCGTCCAAATAAAAGCTCTTAAACGCTAGTAAATGCTAGTAAACGTTAGTAAGCGCTAGTAAATATACTAGTGTTTACTAGCGTTTATTTTTCCGAATCGGGCCTTTTCAATGGGTTACGGCCGATTTAAATAAGAAAAAGTCGCTCCCAACCCCTCGTCCTGGGCGCCCTCCGCTCTGCGATCACGCCGATCTCGTCCTCCTTCCCCAATTCCGATCGGGACGCCTCCGGCCGGCGCGCCATCCGTCCGGCGAAGAGAAATGCATAACACAATTTCTGGTTTTCTGTAACGGAATGCGCAAAGGAATTTTGGCCGTCAAACCGTTGACGCCGCCTTCCAATGAATCCTGGCGCCTACGCTTGCATCCACGCGCTGAATGAATCGGCTAGCACATTCGAACCGCAGATCACCGTGACCACCCGCTTGCCGCGGTAACGCGCCGGGTCTTCCAGGATTGCCGCGACGCCGAGGGCGGCCGAAGGCTCCACGACGAGGGCGGCGTGGCGATAGAGCATTCGCATGCCCTTAACGATGCTCTCCTCTCCGACCAGCGGGACATGGTCTGCGACGGCCAAGAGGTCGCCGAGAACCGCCGGAATAGGAAATCGGCCCGCGACTCCGTCGGCGATGGTGTCGGCGCGGTCAGTGGTCACGATTAATCGCGCTCGCCAGGACATCGCCATCGCGGGGGCGCCTCTTGGTTGAACGCATACGACTTCCGCCGCCGGCGACAAGGTCTTGAAGACATGGCCCACGCCGGTCGCCAGAGCGCCTCCGCCAAGCGCCAGCAGAATTGTGTCGATGCGATCGAACCCGTCGAGAAGCTCAAGGCCGATCGTGCCCGCGCCTTCACAGGTGTCGAGGTTTTCGCTGTCCTCGACGAGAAACGATTCGCCCTGGGCCGCGATCTCTCGGGCGCGCTCGCGGGCGTTCTCGATGTCTCCGTCGACCAGTTCGACCGCCGCGCTTAAGCCGCGAATTCGTTCGATCTTGGCGGCGTTGGCGCCTGCGCCCGCGACCACTGTGACGGCGATTCCGCGCGCCCGACCGCTATAAGCGAGCGCCTGCCCGAGATTTCCGGCGCTGGCGCAGACCGCGGCCTTCGGACCCGGGCCTTTTGCGAGGCGTGACGCGACGACCTCGGTCCCACGACCCTTGAAGCATCCAATCGGGTTCGCAGTCTCGAGCTTGATGACGAGTTCGCAGCCCAGCAAGTCTCCAAGAGCGGGGCATTCGAACTGAGGCGTGTCGCGAAATATCCGTGAAATCTCTTGCCGCGCCTTCAAAATCCGTCCGAGGTCGAGCCTCGTGTCTGGCTGCGTGGCTTTGATATGTTCCGCAGATCTTTCCCTGACGGGTTGCATAAGACAATCGTCCTGCATGATGGTGGGGCTACATAGGCGCCGTCTCGCTGAAGCCCCTCTAGCCGAACCCGTAGAGCGTGGCCGGGTTGTCGACCAGGATGCGATTGCGGGTCGCTTCGTCCGGCGCCCAATCGGCGAGGAGATCGAACAGGACCGCGTCGTCGGGCTTGGAATCGGCCTTCTCGGTCGGATGGGGCCAGTCGCTGCCCCAGACCATGCGCTCCGGGGCCGCCTTCACGTAAGCCTGGGCAACCTTGCTGACGTCGGCGTAAGCCGGCGGGCCGGTCCGTGTGTCCATATAGGCGCCGGAAAGCTTCACCCAGGTCCGACCCTTGTCGAGGAGGTTCAGCACCAATGCGAAAGCCGGGTGATCCACGCCAGCCGGTTCTGGAATGCGCGCCCTGTGGTCGAACACGATTGGGGAAGGCAGCCGCTTCAGGAGGTCCGCAATCCCAACGATCTGGTCGGCCAGCATATGGATCTGCACGTGCCAGCCGAGGTCGTTGACGCGCTTCGACAACGGCTCGATCATGTCGACGGTCGTGGCGCCGGATTGGACAAGATTGAAGCGTATGCCGCGTATCCCTAAGTCGTTCAGCCGCTTGAGCTCGGCGTCGGCGACGCTCGTATCGACCACCGCCACGCCACGCGCGCTCGCGCCGATCTTGGCCATCGCGTCGAGCGTACAGGCATTGTCCGTACCGTAGGTCGACGGCGTGACGACGACGTTGCGCGTCGTCCCGATCCGCTTCTGAAGCAGTCGATAAGCATCGACGGTGGCGTCGGGCGGCTTGAGCTTGGCGTTGGGCGCCACAGGAAAGCGGCTGTCGTAAATATGCATGTGGCAGTCGCAGGCGTTCGGCGGCGCTTTGAGTTTTGGCGGTTCGGTTCCGGCCGACCAGGGCACGGCCTGCTGCGACTGCCCGCGCGAAGCGCTGATCCCACCTGCCACGACGACTGTCGCTCCCATTGCTCGAAGAAAGCCTCGGCGGACGATATCGCTGCTCATTCTTCTATCCTCCCCACGCTCGGCGGATACCCGCTCATTGGCGTGGGTCAGATTACGTCAGTCACGGACGGCTTCAAAATCGACGGCGGTAGGCAGAGGCTTACGCACCGTCAGGTTGCTTCCGTGCGCGCCGCCTCTCGCTCAAGGCTCACCTCGGCCTCGAGGCTCTCAGAATTGCGGAAGACCGAGGCGACGGCGAGCGTGCGACCCGCGCGCCGCATGCGCACGAGGCCGTCCCTGTCAGCGATATTGCCTTCGACGGCGAGATCGTCCCACTTTTCGGCATGGCCGACGTAGTTGATCGGCACGTCATAGTGCTGGCTCCAGAAGAACGGAACCGCATCGAAGCGCTCGCGAAGCCCAAGCATGTTGAGCGCGGCCGTCTGTCCCTGCCGTTCCGCCACAACCCAATGCTCGACGCGGATGGCTTCACCGGTAAGCCGATCCGGCCAGCGCGCGATGTCGCCAGCGGCGAAGATTCCTGGCGCGCTCGTTTCGAGAAAGGGGTCCACGACGACCCCGCGGTCGATCTTAAGGCCGGCCGCCTCGGCGAGGCCGAGACGCGGACGCACGCCTAAGCCCGCGACGATGAGATCGGCCTCGAGGACGGTTCCATTGCTGAGCGTTATGCGCTTGCCCTCGACGCCGCTCGCGGTGTTCTGCAAGTGGAAGACGACGCCGCGCTGCTCATGGATGGCTTGGACGAGGCGGCTGAACTCGGGCCCAAGGATTTTCTCCATCGGCCGCTCCTCCGGCGCGACGACATGAACCTCGATGTTGCGCGCGCGGAGCGAGGCCGCGACTTCGAGCCCGATGAAGCTGGCGCCGAGGACGACGGCCCGGCGCGCCGTCTTCGCTCGTTCGATGATCGCGCGGCAGTCCTTGAGGGTGCGGAGCACGAGCACATCCGATCGCCTCGCGCCGGGGAGGGAAGGGGAGACCGGCTCGGCGCCGGTCGCGAGAAGCAGGCGATCGAAGGGGATCTTCTCACCGTCGGCGAGCGTGACGTGGCGCTCGCGGACGTCGATCGCGGCGACGGTCGTATTGAGGCGAAGGTCGATGGAATTGTCGGAATAGTAGCTCAAGTCGCGCAGCGGCAGCCATTCCTCCGGCGCGTCGCCGGCGAGATAGTCTTTCGACAAATTAGGGCGATCGATGGGTGGCGCGTCGTCGCTGCTCAGCATGACGAGATCGCCCTCGTAACTCCGCCGCCGCAGCATCTCGGCTGCGGCGAATCCGGCCGCGCCGCCGCCCACGATAACAATGCGGCTCGGTTCGCCGCTCTTGGGGCGCCGCCTGGCTTGAGCTTGAGCGCGCTTCTCGCCCACGAAGATCTTGCCGTCACGCTGCTCGACCTGCCACGTGTCGACCGGAGTCAGCGCCGGCGCGCGCAGGGCTTCGCCGGTGCGAAGATCGAAGCAGGCGTGGTGCCAAGGGCATCGCACCGCGCCGTCGACGACGAGCCCGTCCGCCAGCGGCCCGCTATAGTGCGTGCAGTGAGCGCCGATCGCGAACACGTCGGGCCCGCTCCGCACGAGCAGCACAGCCTCTTGCGCCACGTGGCCCACCAGCTTGGCGCCGTCGGGCAGTTCGGCGCTTAAGATCCCCAGCGCCAAATCGGGGCCGACCGGTTGAGCCTGGTCTTCAGCCATCGCGTCCTCCTCCCGCCATTCTTGATCGCGCTCATCGCCCATGATCCAACGGCGCCCGCGCGGCCTTCGGCGAGACTTGACCAGCAAAGAGACGGGCGTAAGGCAAAGCCGCCAAACGCCGATCGAAACAGACCCGTGGGACGTCGCAGGTTGAATGCTCGGCCGCACGACCCGATGAGTTCGAACGAATCTCGCCGCGCTATGATATGGATCAAATCTCCGCGGGCTGTGATGTGCATCATGCCCGCGCTGCGGAGACGCGCTGGCGGCGGGGGTATTGCTTTCTAATCTCCGCTGGCGCCAATCTGCGTTATGTTGCGTTCACACTTGCAAGGTCAGTTGTAGGCCCTGTCCGTCGGATGCGCTAGGTTCGAGCAAGGTGACGGTTCCGGACGTGTTCCACGCCATGAACATGACCGATCCGGAGAGGGAAAAGGGGAGGGTTCGCGCTTCGTCGGCAAGACGGGAGGCTGACGAACGCAGCGCGGCATTGTGGGGCAGATCATGTTCGACGAACTCGCCATTGGCTTGGCTAACCGGCGCAGGCGCGTGAAAGCGCGATCGGGGGTCGCCCTCCGGCTCGGCGGTTTGCTTCTGACGCTCGCCTTGGCGGGCTGTCAGCCGAACGTACTCAACCCGCAGGGAGAAGTCGGGAGAGGCGCCGCGACCATCCTCATCGACTCGGTCGTCATCATGCTGGCGATCGTGATCCCGACCGGCATAGCCGCGGTCGCCTTCGCATGGTGGTTCCGCTCGTCCAATTCAAGGGCGATACACCTTCCGGACTTTGAGTATTCGGGCCAGGTCGAGATGATCACCTGGTCAATCCCTCTTCTGACCATCATGCTGCTCAGCGGCGTGATCTGGATCGGCTCGCACGACCTCGATCCTGCGAGACCGCTCGCGTCGAAGCAACCGCCGCTCGAGGTTCAGGTCGTCTCGCTCGATTGGAAATGGCTGTTCATCTATCCGGAGCAAAAGGTCGCGAGCGTCAATCGGCTCGTTATTCCGGCGGCGAGGCCGATCCACTTCAGCCTCACTTCCGCCAGCGTGATGAACGCCTTCTTCGTCCCCGACCTCGGCAGCATGATCTACACGATGAACCGCATGCAGACGAACCTCAACCTCATCGCCGATGGGCCCGGCCAGTTTCTTGGTCTGTCGGCCATGTTCAGCGGCGACGGCTTCGCCGGCATGCATTTCAATGTCGATTCCGTCACGCCGGACCAGTTCAAGGCCTGGGTCGATGAGACGCGCTCGAGCGGCGGCAAGACGCTCGATTCGGACGCGTACAAGGAGCTCTCCAAGCCGACCAGCGATGTCGCTCCGTTCGTCTTCTCGAGCGTCGAGCCGGACCTGTTCCAGAAGGTCCTGACCCAGGTTCTGCCTCCCGGTCCCGGGCCCAAGCCCGGCCCGGTGGTGGACACGGATTCATGGCTGGCCTGGTGTTTGGGGAAATAACATGTTGGGCAAACTGACCTGGGACGCCATTCCGCTCGATCAGCCGATCCCGCTGATCGCCGGCGTCGGCGCCTTCGCCATCTTCGGCCTCGTCATCATCTATGTGCTCCTGAAGGGCTGGGGGCCATACCTGTGGAGTGAGTGGATCACCAGCGTCGATCATAAGCGCATCGGCGTGATGTACGTGTTCCTCGCCATGGTGATGCTGCTGCGCGGCTTCGTCGACGCCATGATGATGCGCACGCAACAGGCGCTGGCCTTTCAGGGGCCGGGGTATTTGCCGCCCGACCATTACAATCAGATTTTTTCCGCGCATGGCACGCTGATGATCTTTTTCGTCGCGATGCCTTTTGTCATCGGGCTCGCCAACATTATCGTTCCCTTGCAGCTGGGCGTGCGGGACGTCGCCTTTCCAACGCTGAACTCCGTCAGCTTCTGGCTGACCGCGACGGGCGCTCTGCTCGTCAACCTATCGCTGGTGGTGGGCGAGTTCGCCAAAACCGGCTGGCTGCCCTTTCCCCCGCTCTCCGGCATCACCTATTCGCCTGGAGTGGGCGTCGACTACTATTTGTGGTCGCTCCAGATCTCCGGCGTGGGCACGCTGCTCACCGGTGTCAATTTCGTCACCACCATCCTCAAGCTGCACGCCCCCGGCATGACCTATATGCGCATGCCGATGTTTTGCTGGACGGTGTTCGCCTCGATGTTGCTGATCGTCGCGGCTTTCCCCGTGCTGACCGCGACGCTCGCGATGTTGATCCTCGACCGTTACCTCGGCTTCCATTTCTTCACCAACGAGGCCGGCGGCAGCGTGATGATGTTCAACAACCTCATCTGGATCTGGGGCCATCCGGAGGTCTACATCCTCGTGCTGCCGGCCTTCGGCGTCTTCTCCGAAGTCTTCTCGACCTATTCCGGCAAGCCGCTGTTCGGCTACCGCTCGATGGTGGCCGCCACCATGGTCATCTGCGTGCTGTCGTTCTCGGTATGGCTGCATCATTTCTTCACCATGGGGGTCGGCGCCGACGTCAACGCCGTCTTCGGCATCATGTCGACGATCATCGCGGTCCCGACAGGGGTGAAGGTCTTCAACTGGATGTTCACCATGTATGGCGGGCGCGTGCGCTACGACTTGCCAATGTACTATTCGATCGCCTTCATCATCACATTCATCATCGCGGGCTTGACAGGCGTGCTACTGGCTGTGCCGCCGGCCGACTTTTTGCTGCACAACAGCCTGTTTGTGGTCGCGCACTTCCACAACGTGATCATCGGCGCCATCCTGTACGGGATGTTCGCCGGCTACACCTATTGGTTCCCGAAGGTGTTCGGCTTCCGCCTGGACGAGCGGCTCGGCAAGGCGGCCTTCTGGTGCTGGTTTGTCGGCTTCTATCTCGCCTTCGGGCCGCTCTACGTCGTCGGCCTCATGGGCATGACGCGGCGCATGCAGCACTATGACAATCCGGCGTGGCATCCCTGGTTGTTGGTTGCTCTGGTCGGCGCCATTGTCATCTTGGCTGGCATCCTTTTGCAGGTTGCGCAGCTCGTCGTCAGCATCCTCAACCGGAATGAGTTGCGCGATACGACCGGCGACCCGTGGGACGGCCGGTCGCTCGAATGGTCGACCTCATCTCCGCCCCCCGCCTTCAACTTCGCGGTTTTGCCTCATGTCGAGGGCGCGGACCCCTATTGGTTGATGAAGCAGCAGGCGCGTCAGCGCGGGACGCCGGAGCCGGAACCCGCCTATCAGGACATCGAGATGCCGCGAAACAGCGCCACCGGCGTCGTCTGCGCCTTCTTCGCCGCCATTCTTGGCTTCGCCCTCATCTGGCACATCTGGTGGCTCGCAGCCCTGGCGTTCATCGGCGCCTTCGCCACCTTCGTCGTCTTCGCCTGGCGCGACCGCACCGAAGATCGCATTCCGGCCGCGGAGGTCGCGCGCATCGATCGTGAGAACCGCGCCGCGCGCCGTTTGGCGCTCGCCCAGATGGAGCCGGCCGAATGAGCATCGCAGCGCGAACGACCGCCGTCGGCCTCGGCGGCGAGGGATCGGCGGGCGCGCCGTCGCTCCCGCACGAGCTCTCCGAGCTGGCGGAGAAGCGCATCATCGTCGGCTTCGGCTTCTGGATCTTCCTGCTCAGCGACATCGTGATGTTCTCGGCGTTCTTCGCCGCATATGCGGTGCTGGTGAACGAGACCGCGGGCGGGCCGAGCGGCCGGGATTTGTTTCACCTCGACATCGTCGCGTTCGAGACCGCCTTCCTCCTGCTGTCGAGCTTCGCCTGCGGCGTCGCCAGCATCGGCGCCCGCGCCCATCGCGATGCGATGTACTATGGCGGGATGGCGGTGACCGCCTTGTTCGGCGCGGGCTTCCTGTTCCTGGAAATACGCGAGTTCGTCGGCATGATCGCCATAGGCGCGGGTCCGCAACGCAGCGCTTTCCTGTCGGCCTTCTTCACCCTCGTCGGCTGTCACGGCGTACACGTGACCCTCGGGCTGATGTGGCTTTTGACGATGATGGCGCAGGTGTTCGCGAAGGGCTACCGCCCCGACATTTTGCGCCGGGTATTGTGCTTTGCCCTCTTCTGGCACACGCTCGACATCATCTGGGTGGCGATCTTCACTGTGGTTTATCTCTATGGGGTAGTGGTATGAGCGACACCGACGCAAGGCTGCATCTGCACGGCGAGCACGACCATGCGCCCGGCGACGAGCCGGCGACCGGCCACGAGATCGCTGAAGGCCTGCTCGTTTATATTGTCGGGCTGTTCCTTGCCGCCCTGATCACCGCGGTCGCCTTCTTCCTTGTCGGCACGGGGCTCGTTTGGCGGCCGAGCATTCCGGTTGCCCTGCTGGTGCTGGCGGTCGCGCAGATGGGCGTCCACATCGTCTTCTTCCTCCACATCACCACCGGACCGGACAACTCCAACAACGTGCTGGCGCTGGCCTTCGGCGTTTTGATCGTCGGGCTGATCATGATCGGCTCGATATGGATCATGACCAATGTCAACCACAACATGAGCGAGCCGATGCATATGTAGTCGGCGCCGGTTTAGGGAGTGCTGCGCTGCGATGGGAGCGGCCTTGCGGGAGCGGGCCGATTTAACCCTCGGAGTTGTTGTCTTACAAAATGTGTATGTGTTTATACTGCCCCTGGGATCGTGGACGGCGATATTTTCTAGGGGCGGCCGCCCTCGCCAGTTCCGCAAGGTTATTCAGTCGCCAAGAACCTCAAGCGGCTCAATCTCCAGCGGATAAGTTCAGGACTTTCAGCGCCCTCGTGCCCATTCTGGCTCGATCCTCGATCCAGCGGCAACGCGTGCGAGCCGATGAGTTCCGGAGCCGCCGCCGAATAGCCACCCCATCCTGGATTTTTTTTGCGGGCCGCGGAACAATACCTTTGTCCCATGCGTTTTGGCGAAGCGCGGCGATGTATAGCGGAAAGGCGGGGGACGTGCAGGGCGCCTGTCTCGTCGATGGTTGCGACAGCTCCACCGAAGGAAGAGGGCTGCGCACTTGTTCACTTCGCGCGATCGCTTTGCGGGCCTCCCGGACATGAGCTCGCCCCCAATCCTTAGATTCTGCTCAACAATACATGATCACGCCGCACGATTTGGCGCCGTTAAGGTCCACGCGTCAGCGTGCGATGCTTTGAAGAGAGGCCGCACAAATGGATGAAAGTGAGCCTGGAATTGCGCCGCTGAGGTCGAAGCGAGCGGGAGGCAATGCAGGCGACCGGGAACGGAACAGCAGCCAAAAATATCTGCGCAATCTATTGCAGGCTCTGCAGGCGGTCCGCGGCGGCGATTTTTCCGCCCGGCTGCCGACGGAGGAACTCGGGCTCGCGGGCAAGATTGCGGATGCTTTCAATGACATCGTCTCCGCGAATGAAAGGATGGCGCAGCAACTGGAGCAGGTCGGCCAGACGGTGGGACGGGAAGGAAGGACGCGCAAGCGTCTCCGACTGGGCGTCAGCGCCGGCGCTTGGGGCGAGATGGAAAGCTCCGTCAACGCTTTGATCGACGATCTCTTGTGGCCGACCGCCGCGGTCACCCACGCGATCACGGCAGTGGCGCAAGGCGATTTGCAACAGACCGTTCCGCTCGACGTGGACGGGCGTCCGCTGCAGGGAGAATTTCTGCGCTCCGCCAAAATCGTCAATGCGATGATCAAGCAGCTCAGCGTCTTTACCTCAGAGGTTACGCGTGTCGCTCGCGAAGTCGGCACGGACGGAAAACTGGGCGGTCAGGCGCAGGTTCGTGAAGTGACCGGGGTTTGGAAGGATCTCACCGAAAGCGTGAACTCGATGGCGAGCAACCTGACCGGCCAGGTTCGCAATATCGCCGAAGTCACCATCGCGGTTGCGAACGGCGACCTTTCGAAGAAGATCACGGTCGACGTCCGAGGCGAGATTCTTCAGCTCAAGGAAGCGATCAACACGATGGTTGATCAGCTCCGCTCCTTCGCTTCCGAAGTGACCCGAGTGGCCCGCGAGGTCGGAACCGAGGGGAAGCTCGGCGGCCAGGCGCTCGTGCCGGGGGTCGCGGGGACGTGGAAGGATCTCACCGACAGCGTCAACGCCATGTGCGGCAATCTGACCGACCAGGTTCGCAATATCGCCCAGGTCACCACCGCTGTCGCGCGCG
The DNA here is from genome assembly GCA_963753135.1 of uncultured Alphaproteobacteria bacterium. Classification (GTDB taxonomy): domain Bacteria; phylum Pseudomonadota; class Alphaproteobacteria; order Rhizobiales; family Beijerinckiaceae; genus Roseiarcus. The sequence goes on from CAVWBA010000016.1 coordinate 236,866, forward strand.
GCGATCTCTCGCGCAAGATCACCGTCGATGTGCGCGGCGAGATCCTCGAGCTCAAAGACACGATCAACACGATGGTCGACCAGCTCAACGGATTCGCTTCCGAAGTGACGCGGGTCGCCCGCGAAGTCGGCACGGAAGGGCGCCTTGGCGGTCAGGCGCAGGTCCTGGGCGTCGCGGGCACGTGGAAGGATCTGACCGATAGCGTCAACTCGATGGCCGGCAATCTGACCGCGCAAGTGCGAAACATCGCCGAGGTGGCGACGGCGATCGCGGGCGGGGACCTTTCGAAGAAGATCACGGTGAACGTCAGCGGAGAGATTCTGCAGCTCAAGGAAACCATCAACACGATGGTTGACCAGCTCAACCGTTTTGCAGGCGAGGTGACGCGCGTCGCGCGCGAAGTCGGCACCGAAGGCCGACTCGGTGGTCAAGCCAACGTCATGGGTGTCGCGGGCACGTGGAAGGACCTGACCGAAAGCGTCAACTCGATGGCTTCCAACCTGACCGCCCAGGTTCGCAACATCGCCGAGGTTTCGACGGCGATCGCGGGCGGGGACCTATCGAAGAAGATCACAGTCAATGTCAGCGGCGAGATTTTGCAGCTCAAGGAGACCATCAACACGATGGTCGATCAGCTCAACGCCTTCGCTGGCGAAGTGACCCGGGTCGCGCGTGAAGTGGGAACAGATGGGAGATTGGGAGGCCAAGCGCAGGTGCCAGGGGTCGCCGGCACGTGGAAGGATCTGACCGACGGCGTCAACTCGATGGCCTCGAACCTCACCGGGCAGGTGCGCAATATCGCGCAGGTGGCGACGGCGGTGGCGCGCGGAGACCTTTCGCGCAAGATCACGGTCGACGTGCGCGGAGAGATCCTTGAACTCAAGGACACGATCAACACGATGGTCGATCAGCTCAACGCATTCGCTGGAGAGGTGACGCGCGTCGCGCGCGAAGTCGGCACCGAGGGCCGCCTCGGCGGCCAAGCGCAGGTGCCGGGCGTCGCCGGCACCTGGAAGGACTTGACCGACAGCGTCAATTCGATGGCCGGCAATCTCACCGGTCAGGTGCGCAACATCGCCGAAGTCGCGACGGCGATCGCCAACGGCGACCTTTCGCGCAAGATCACGGTCGACGTGCGCGGCGAAATCCTTCAGCTCAAGGAAACGCTCAATACAATGGTCGACCAGCTCAATCGTTTCGCCGGAGAGGTGACGCGGGTCGCGCGCGAGGTTGGCACCGAGGGGCGGCTTGGCGGCCAGGCGCAAGTCCCGGGGGTTGCTGGGACGTGGAAGGACTTGACGGACAACGTCAATTCGATGGCGGGCAACCTGACCGCTCAGGTCCGGAATATCGCCGAGGTGACGACCGCGGTCGCGCGGGGCGATCTCTCGCGCAAAATCACCGTCGACGTGAAAGGAGAGATTCTCAGAGCTTAAGAATACGATCAACACGATGGTCGACCAGCTGAACTCGTTCGCTTCCGAGGTGACGCGCGTTGCGCGCGAAGTCGGAACCGAGGGCAAGCTCGGCGGCCAGGCGGCGGTGCCCGGTGTCGCCGGGACATGGAAGGACCTCACCGACAACGTCAATTTCATGGCGTCCAATCTCACTGGACAAGTAAGAAACATCGCCGAGGTTGCGACAGCCATCGCCAACGGCGACCTTTCGAAGAAGATCACGGTCGACGTGCGCGGCGAAATTTTGCTGCTCAAGGACACTCTGAACACGATGGTGGAGCAGCTTCGTTCGTTCGCCGCTGAAGTCACGAGAGTCGCGCGCGAGGTCGGCACCGAGGGCAAGCTCGGCGGGCAGGCGCTTGTGCCGGGCGTCGGCGGCACGTGGAAGGATCTCACCGACAACGTCAATCTTCTGGCGGCAAACTTGACGACGCAGGTGCGAAACATCGCCGAGGTGACCACCGCGGTTGCTCGCGGCGACCTCTCGCGCAAGATCACCGTCGACGTCAAAGGTGAAATTCTCGAATTGAAGAACACGATCAACACGATGGTCGATCAGCTCAACGCCTTTGCTTCGGAAGTGACCCGCGTCGCGCGCGAAGTTGGCACAGAGGGAAAATTGGGCGGTCAGGCCGCCGTGCCCGGAGTCGCCGGGACTTGGAAGGATCTGACCGACACCGTGAACGTCATGGCGGCCAATCTCACCGAGCAGGTCCGCGGCATCGTGAAGGTGGTGACGGCTGTCGCCGGCGGAGACCTCACGCAGGACCTGGCCGTCAAGTCGAAAGGCGAAGTCGCGGCGCTGGCCGAGACGATCAACTTTATGACGAACACGCTTGCGACCTTCGCCGACCAGGTCACGACCGTCGCCAGAGAGGTGGGCGTCGAAGGTCGGCTTGGCGGTCAAGCGAATGTGCCCGGCGCCGCCGGCACCTGGAAGGATCTCACGGGCAACGTCAATCTGCTTGCGGCGAACCTGACCACCCAGGTGCGGGCGATCGCCGAGGTCGCGACCGCGGTGACCAAAGGCGACCTTACCCGATCGATTCAAGTCAACGCGCGCGGCGAAGTGGCAGAGCTCAAAGACAACATCAACACGATGATCGACAATTTGCGTCTCACGACCGAGCGCAACACCGAACAAGATTGGCTGAAGACCAATCTCGCAAGGTTCACCAACATGTTGCAGGGGCAGCGGGATCTCGCCGCCGTCGGTCGAATGCTGCTTTCGGAACTGGCGCCGCAGGTCGCTGCGCAAAATGGCGTCATTTACCTGGTCGACTCTGAAGGTCCGCCGGTGCTGAAGCTGCTGGCCTCTTACGCTGACGCGGGCGCCGAGGGCCATCCCGAGAAGCTGCAATTGGGCGAGGGCGTCATCGGACAATGCGCGATCGATGCGCGCGCGACGCTCATTTCCGACGTGCCGCCCAACGTCGTTCCGATCCGCACCGGCATCTTCGCGATGAAACCCTCCAACTTGATTGTCCTCCCCGTGCTATTTGAAGGCCAGGTGAAGGCGGTCATCGAGCTTGCATCCGTCTCTCCATTCACCGAATTGCAAAAGACTTTCCTCGATCAGCTGACCGCGGGGATTGGCATCGTCCTCAACAGTATCGAAGCGACGATGCAAACCGAGGGCCTGCTTAAGCAGTCGCAACAGCTCGCGATCGAGCTGCAGTCCCAACAAAAAGAACTCCAGTTGACCAATGAGCAGTTGGAGCAGAAGGCGCAGCAACTGGCCGAGCAGAACGCGGAAGTCGAACGCAAGAACGATGAGATCGAGCAGGCCCGGGGGGCGCTCGAGGACAAGGCGACCGAGCTCGCGCTGACCTCGAAGTACAAGTCAGAGTTTCTGGCGAACATGTCGCATGAGCTGCGCACGCCGCTCAACAGCATCCTGATTCTCGGCCAGCAGCTAGCGGATAATCCGGACACCAACCTCACGCCTCGCCAGGTTGAATTTGCGCGCACGATTCATGGCGCCGGCAGCGATTTGTTGAATCTTATTAGCGACATCCTGGACCTCTCGAAGATCGAATCCGGCACCGTCTCGGTGGAAGCGGAGGACATCACGCTGGATTTGCTCCAGGAATTCGTAACCCGTCCCTTCCGCCACGAGGCAGAACGAAGGGGCCTGTCATTCGATGTCGCAATCGTCCCGGAATTGCGCAGCATGACGACCAACTCGAAGCGTCTCCAGCAGGTCCTCAAGAATCTGCTGTCGAATGCGCTTAAGTTCACCGAGCAGGGCGGCGTGCGCATGCGGGTGGCCAGGGCTACGTCAGGTTGGACGCCAACTCATCCGGTGCTTGCGACCGCCTCAACCGTCATCGCGTTCGAGGTGAGCGACACCGGCATTGGCATTCCTCCCGAGAAGCAGCGCATCATCTTCGAGGCGTTTCAGCAGGCCGACGCGAGCACCAACCGGAGATACGGAGGGACGGGTCTCGGGCTCGCAATCAGTCGTGAACTCGCAAACCTTCTCGGGGGCGAAATCCATTTGCGAAGCAGAGCCGGCGAGGGCAGCACGTTCACGCTCTACCTGCCCCAGTCCTACGTCGGTCCCGCTCGAGTTGCGGTCAAAGGAGCGAGCGGGACGCGGTTGGAGGCGCGAGCGGACGGAGGCCCGGCGCAGCGGACCGAGGAGGCGCCGACGCGACCATCCGACGATCGCACGCATCTTGCGCCGGGCGAGGCGGCGTTATTGATCGTGGAGGACGATCCCCACTACTCGCGGATCCTCGTCGATCTCGCGCGGGACAGTGGGCTCAAGGTGCTGGTCGCCTCCCGCGGCGTCGACGCCCTTGCTCTCGCCCGCGAGTTTTCGCCTCTTGCGATCTCGCTCGATGTGTTTCTGCCGGACATGCTCGGGTGGGCGGTGCTAAGCCAGTTGAAACAGGATCCCCGCACCCGGCACATCCCAGTGCAGATCGTCACGCTCGACGAGGATCGGCAGCACGGGCTGGCGGGCGGCGCTTTTGCGTACCTCAACAAGCCGACCACTATGGACAAGCTCAAGGCTTCGATTGCTCGTCTCTCCGAATACGCCCGCAATTCACGCAAGCGGCTGCTCATCGTTGAGGACAATCCGGCCGAGCTTCTGGGCATAAAAGAGTTGCTCGGCTACCAGGACATCGAAGTCGTCACCGCCGACAATGGCCGCGAGGCTTTGACGATGCTTCGGGAGCAGCCAACCGATTGCGTCGTTCTCGATCTCAAGCTGCCGGATATGTCTGGGTTCGAATTGCTTGAGCATATCCGGCAGGATGACGCGCTGACGCAGGTCCCGGTGGTCGTGTTCACCGGACGCGAGTTGTCGCCCGAGGAAGACGCCCAATTGCATTCGATTGCTCGCAGCGTGATCGTGAAGGGGGTCGAGTCGCCGGAGCGGCTTCTCGACGAAACGGCGCTTTTCCTCCATCGCGTGGTTGCGGATCTCCCGCCGGACAAGCAACGCATGCTTGAGCGGCTGCGCAACTCCGATGAAAATCTGCATGGCCGCAAGGCGCTTCTTGTGGATGATGACGCCAGAAATATCTTCGCGCTAAGCAGCGTGCTCGAGCGGCGAGGAATGCAGGTGCTCACCGCTACGACAGGCCGCGAAGCGATTTCGATTCTCGAGGCCGATCGAGGCATATCGATCGCGCTTATGGACATCATGATGCCGGAAATGGACGGCTATGAGACCATCCAGGCGATTCGAGCCGATCCCTCATTGAGGCGGCTGCCGATCATTGCGCTCACCGCAAAAGCAATGAAGGGCGACCGCGAGAGGTGTCTCGAGGCAGGCGCCTCGGATTACTTGGCGAAACCTGTCAATACGGAGCAACTGCTTTCGGCGCTTCGCATTTGGCTCCATCGGTAGGGCATGGGGAATGGCCGTGCAGCGCGATCGTGATCCAGTGAATATCCTGGTCGTCGACGATCAGCCGGCAAAGCTTCTTAGCTACGAAGTGATCCTCGAAGAGTTGGGCGAGAATCTCATCAAGGCGTCGTCGGGCCGTCAGGCGCTCGAGCAATTGCTGCGTAACGAGGTCGCGGTCATACTCGTGGACGTCGCGATGCCGGAACTCGACGGATTCGAGCTCGCGGCAATGATCCGCGACCATCCGCGGTTTGCACAGATTGCGCTCATCTTCGTTTCCGCAGTCCACATGTCCGAAATCGATAGTTTGCGCGGGTACCAGGCAGGCGCAGTCGATTATTTGCCGGTTCCGATCGTTCCGGCTCTTCTTCGCGCCAAGGTCCGCGTGTTTTGCGACCTCTTTAGGAAGACTCGCCAACTCGAGATCCTGAACGCGGAGTTGGAGAGAAGGGTCGAGGCTCGCACCGCCGAGTTGGCCGCCGCAAATGTGGATCTGGAAAGGAGGGTCGAAGCGCGCACGCGAGAGAGGGAAGAGGCTTTGGCGCAAGTCGCGCAGATGCAGAAGCTGGAGAGCCTCGGACAGCTGACCGGCGGCCTGGCTCACGATTTCAACAATCTCCTCATGGTCGTGTTGTCGAACCTCGAGCTGGCGCGCAGTCACGTCACAGGAGATGATCGACTGACCCGCTGGCTTGGACGAGCGACCGAAGCCGCGAACAGCGGCGCCTCGCTGACCAAGCGCATGTTGGCTTTCGCTCGCCGGCAGGATCTGAAGCCCGAGTCCGTTCCGCTATCGGATGTCGTCAGCGGGATGGTCGAGATGATGTCTCACTCGTTGGATCCTGAAGTGAGTGTCGTCGCCGATGTGCCGGGTGATCTTCCCAACATTCGGATCGATCGCAACCAGCTTGAACTTTCGCTTCTCAATCTGGGCTTGAACGCGCGGGACGCGATGCCGACCGGCGGGCAGATTGTCATCAAGGCGAAAATCGCCGACGAGAAGCAACTGCCCGAGGAACTGACGCCGGGTGCTTACGTTAATCTTTCGATCACGGACACCGGGGTGGGAATGGACGCCGACACGCTGAGGCGCGCCGCGGAACCCTTTTTCTCGACCAAACGCGGCGGCAAGGGGTTGGGCCTAGGCCTTTCGATGGTCCACGGGCTCGCTCTTCAGTCCGGCGGAGCGATGCAGATCGTGAGCCGATTGGGTGAAGGGACCACGGTTTTGCTTTGGCTTCCTGTGGCGTCCGATGTCCGCGCGATCGGCCCTGATGCGACTGTTTCCGTTGTCGCCGTCGAGAACCGCCCGCGTCGCGTCCTTCTGGTCGACGACGATCCGCTTGTTCTCATGGCGACCGCGGACATGTTGCGGGAGCTCGGGCACGATCCGATCGAGATGACGTCGGCGAAAAAAGCGCTTGAGGCTGTCCGTGGGGGCGAGCGGCCGGACCTGGCGATTCTCGACTACGCCATGCCTGAAATGTCGGGCGTCGCCTTAGCGGAACTGTTGCGCGAGGCCTATCCGGAGCTGCCGCTGGTGCTGGCGACCGGCTATTCGGAGCGAGAAAAGGCGGGAGGCGCTTTGCCCAGGCTGAATAAGCCTTACACTCTTGCCGAGTTGAGCCGCCAGATCGGCCTGCTGGCCGCGGGCGCGAGATAGAGGCGCGCGCAGCGAAGGTCAGTGCCGCGCCGCGATCAGATCGCCGCAAACAAGGTCGCGACGGCGAGCAACCGCATCTTCATGATGACGTCGGCGCTAAGGGGGCGTAGGCCCTTGTATGCGCCCCCAATGTAGGACCGCCCGACCTCTCCTTGTTCCTCCCCCGCAAGGGGGAGAGACGCGCCGAAGCGATCGCTGTGTAAATTCAAGAGCAAAAGGCTCTAGGAAACCGCTTCGAACGGCGCCGTTCCTCGGGCCAACTCGATTTTGTGTGTCCAAACTCGAACGGGGCTGGCCCGACCTCGCAAGCTATATTCGCCTCGATCCTCCAATTCCCCGAGACGCTCCGCTGCAATTTCGGGGGACAACGCGCGGATCGCCTGAACAACAGCGTCCCCAACGACCAGCGGCGTCCCGAGTGAACGAGTACAGCGCCTGCAGTCGGGCCGAAGTGTTGACCGTATCGCCGATCACCGCGAATGACATGCTGTGCTCGCTGCCGACGTCGCCGAGCACAACTGGCCCATAGTTGAGACCGATGCCGATCTTGAGCCGCGCGTCTCCCCTCCCTTGGCGTTCGTCGTTCCAGCATTCGAGCGCATGCAGCATCATCTCGGCGCAGTTCAGGGCGTTTGCGGCGTCGTCGGAGCTCGCAGCCGGGACGCCGAAAACCGCCAGAATCCCATCGCCCATATATTGATCTACGGTGCCGCCGCTCGCGAAGATCTGCGACGTCATTCGGGTCTGAAACTCACGCAATAGTGCGAGCACGTCCTCGGGAGCCATCACCTCCGCAATACGCGTAAATCCAACAATGTCAGCAAACAGAACCGCTACCGTCTCCCGACGACCGGCGCCGAGCGGTTCGTCCTGAGCGGCCAGCAATTCGACAATGTTCGGTGAGAAATAGCGCGAAAGATTGCTCCGGGCCCGTTCAGCGGCCATACGCTGCCGGTCCATCTCTCGCAGCTTTGCGACATTGGCCAACCCTTTGCGGACCGTAATCTCGAGGTCGCGCAGATCTACCGGCTTGGTGACAAAATCGAAGGCGCCGCGATTCATTGCGGTCCGTAAATTCGTCATATCTCCGTAGGCCGAGACGATTATCGCCTGCACGTCCAGCTGCCGCTCACGAAGTTCATTGAGCAAGGTCAAGCCCATCCATCACCGGCATGTTGATGTCGAGCAACATGAGCTCGATGTCAGGTTCGGCGGATAGAGCCGTCAGCGCCTCTTCGCCATGGTGAGCGAAGCGGAACTCGAACTCTTCGTCGCGAATTTGGCGGCGGAAGCGCTGTCTGATCGAGAAGCTCGAAATCAGGCTCGTCGTCTACAGCGAGGATCTTGGCTGAACTGACCAATGAGGTTCCCTTAAATCGATGATCCGTGCAGCTGGCGCAGACGAACCTTCAGGAAATCGAAGTCGACAGGCTTCGTCACAAAATCAGCAGCGCCGGAGGCGGCGGCGCGACGGCGCCGTTCATCGTCGTCGTAGGCCGTCAGCATCATCACCGGGAGCTCGGGCCGTCGTTTCTTGATCTCGCGCAAAAGCGCCAGGCCATCCATCCCAGGCATATTGATGTCCGACAGGATGACGACCAGCTGGGGCTCGATCTCGCTGGCGAGACGTTCCAGCGCTTCCGAGGCCGAACTCGGCAAAATGCAGGACATAGACGTCTTCCCGCGTTTCACGTCGAAATTGCTGCCGAAACAAGGCGGCGACATCGGGTTCGTCATCGACAATCAAAATGCTGACAGGCATGATTTCTCAACTCACGCTGAACGACCCGGAGAGCGCGCCCCGCGGCAGACGGACGATAAATTCGGTGAACTCTCCGACAACGCTGGAGACCTCGATCGTCCCGCGATGCTGGTTCGTCACGATTTCATAGCTGATCGACAGTCCGAGCCCTGTGCCCTCTCCGGTCGGCTTCGTGGTGAAAAAAGGCTGAAACAGCTTGTCCCTGACCTCGGCCGGAATCCCGCCGCCATTGTCGCGCACCCGCACTTCGACAGCATCGCCGAGATCGCGGGTGGTCACCGCCAAGGTTGGCCTGAAGTCGGCGCCATTCATCTCCCGCTGGCGCTTATTCGTGGCGTAGAAGGCATTGCTGAAGAGATTGAGGAACACTCGCGTCATATCCTGCGGCACAAGCGCGATCGGCGGGATATTCTCGCCATAGGCTCGTTCGATGGTGATGTTGAAGTCCCGATCCTGCGCGCGGGCGCCGTGATAGGCGAGATTGAGCAACTCCTCGACCAGCGCGTTGAGACTGACGCTTTCCACATGACCGCTGCCGCCACGGGAATGCGCAAGCATGCTTTTCACGATATTGTCGGCGCGCTTGCCATGCTCGACGATCCGTTGAAGATTCCCGATCAAGAGATCGCTTGCCTCCGCGAATTCGCGACGCCCTTGATCGTCGAGCGCCGCAAGCGCCGGCGCGGCTGCCTGGTTGAGTTCATCCATAAGACCGACGGAAAGGCTCGCGAAGTTGTTGACGAAGTTGAGCGGGTTTTTGATTTCGTGGGCGATGCCCGCGGTCAATTGGCCGAGTGAGGCCATCTTCTCGGCCTGAATGAGATTGGCTTGGGCCGCCTTCAGATCGTGCAAAGCGGCCTCGGCGGTGTCGCGCGCGGCGCGCGTTTCCATCTCGGCGCGTTGTCGTTCGCTTTCGAGTCGGTCTCGCTCGATCAGGCTGTCGCGCAACATGCCGAGCGTTTTGGTCATCGTTGCGATCTCGGGGACGCTTGCGGGCGGCATGGCGACGTTCAGTTCGCCACGCGTGATGGAGGCAATGCTCCGATCGAGCTGCTTCAGGGGAGCGGTGATCGAGTGAACGGTCAGTGCGGTGAAGCCCAATGCGAGCGCAAGCGCTCCTATTCCCCCGGCTATCGCAAGCTTGACCGCGAATTCTGCCTGCCGGGTGGACATATCGCGGCGAGCCACGGCCTGTTGCTGGAGCCCGTCCACGATCTTGTCGATCTTGTCCTCGATGGCGAGAATACGGCTCTTCGCCTGCGCCAGCAGAGCGTTGCCGGCGGCGCTGTCATCACTTGAATAGGCGACGCCGGCCTGCCGCGCCAGGTCGGTCATGATGTGGACTTCGCCTCGGATCTGAGCGACCACCGCAGGATCGACTGCGGAAATCGCCTTCAAATCGGAGTCGAGTCCCGACCTGGCGCGTTCCGCCGCTTCCTGAGAGGGCGCGAGCTGCGTGACGGCGGAGTCAATCGCCCAATATTTCAAATCACCAAAGTGCTTGCTGGCCGAATTGGCGTCCTGGACTATTGAAACCAGCTTGGCTTCCGCAGTGAGGCTTTGCGAGTCGCGGACCAGCTCTCGGATCAGAAGCGCGGAGGAGCCGGCGAGGATCGACAGAAGCAGGACTGAGAGAAAGATCAGCCTCAGGCGAATCGAGAAATTCGGCATCAGTCAAGCTTCATAAAGCCAATGCACACTTGGATGAAGAGGTGGATCATTCACAGTCTGGGCGCGTCGCTTTCGCTTTGACGCCGAGGGCACATCAAGGGTAATGGATCATCTCTCCTTCGGCGTCCGTGAGCATCATCACACAGCTGGTGAGGCGCCAAAAGAATGTCTACAAGGGCGTGAAATTGTGCGATGTAGCGAACCGCTCAACCCTATTGTCGGTAGGGACAGATTTGGTGTGAGCCGGATGGAGGAAAAGATGAAAGTCTTGAGACGTCAGATCGCCCTCATTCCTTGTGTTATCCTTCTGGGGTTTGTGTATGCGGGGGGAGCCCGCGCCGCCGCCATTTCCTTCAAGGTTCCCTTGACTGGCGCACAGTGCGTGCCGCCAGTGGACACGACAGGCTCGGGAACCGCCGAGCTGACGTACGATCCGGCAACCCGAGTCGTGACGTGGAACATCTCTTACACTGGGCTGTCGAGCCCGACTACCATGGCTCATTTCCATGGGCCGGCGGCGGCAGGCAAAAATGCGCCGCCCGTGATCTGGCTCAGCAAGCAGGGCAGCCCGCCCGCGAACCCGATCACAGGCAGCGCCACGCTCACCCCGGATCAGGCGAAGCAGTTTTCTGCCGGGGAGTGGTATGTCAACGTCCACAGTCAATCCCACCCGGCGGGAGAAATCCGCGGTCAGGTCGTTCCGCCGAAGAGCTGAAGGCGAGCTTGGCGGAGCTCAAACCAGGTTGACCAGGAGGGCTGTGGCGACGGCGCAGCCGAGCAACAGCAGGCCCGCTCGCGCCGGACTGCCGGCTCGCGGCGCGACGACGCTTGCGGGCAGGACCTTTGTTCCGGTGACCATCGGGCGCAACAGGTTCTGTCCCTTGATCGCCGCAAACGCCCGCGATCGCCAGAACATGCAGCACGATCGCCGCCAGCAGCGCATCCCAGACGATCGCGTGAGCGGACGCGATGGCGTCGGCGGCCCGTGCAGGCACAATTTCGGTCAGCGGCCCTTCGTCGGCGATGTCGTTGGCGACGTAGAGTCCGGTCAACGTCTCAACGAGCAGCAGCGCGAGCAGGAGCACGACCATCCAGCCGCCAGCCGGGTTGTGCCCGACTTGGTGGTCCGGCTCTCGCCGAAACGAGTGTTTCAGGTGCTGAAAGACGGTTCGCGGCGCGGATAGAAAGCCGGAAAAGCGCGCTGTCTCCCCGCCAAAGAATCCCCATAACAACCTGAACAATACTAGCGTGAGGACGGCGTCGCCGATCCACCCGTGCCAGACCATCCAGTTAAGTCGCCATGTCGCATAGGCCGCCGCGACAAGCGCCACGATGAGCCAGTGGAAGATGCGGATGGGAAAGTCCCACACAAGAACGACGCGCGGCGCAGTCCCCATCGCCTCACCGTGTCGGCAGATTTGCTCGTAAGATTATCGCAATATCATTCGGGGTCGTCCATGCCGGCTTTTCGCAATAAGTTGGCGCCCGCACGCGCAAGGCTTGCTTCGAGCAAATACGATCTCCACGATTTCTAGGCCTCCGGTCGCAGAACGGTGCGGGCGACAGCGTCGCGCCACCCGCGATAACGAGATTCGCGCTCACTTGGCGCCATCGACGGCATGAAACTCATCTGACGCCGCCAAGTCTTCGCGAACTGCTCAGGATCGGGGTAGAGGCCCGCTTGCCAGCCTGCCAGATAACCCGCGCCCAGGGCGGTGGTCTCAAAAATCTCGGGGCGGTCGACCTCGGCGTTCAACATGTCGGCGAGGAACTGCATGGTCCAGTCGCTGGCGCTCATTCCGCCATCGACGCGAATTACCGAGGCGAATTCGCTGTCCCATAGCCCCTGGGAGTCGGCGCGCATTGCGTCGACGAGATCACGGGTCTGGTAGCCGACGCTCTCGAGCGCCGCACGCACGATCTCTTTGCGCGTGGCGCCGCGCGTCAAGCCAAAGATCGCGGCGCGGGCCTCGCTGTTCCAATGGGGAGCGCCGAGACCTGTGAAGGCCGGCGCCAAATACACCTGCTGGCGGGGGTCGGCGCTGGCCGCCAATTCGCCCGCCTCTGCCGCAGTGGCGAGAATGCCGAGGCCGTCGCGCAACCATTGCACCGTCGCGCCAGCCGAGAAGATCGAGCCCTCAAGCGCGAAGGCGCGCTTGCCGCGGAACTGGTAAGCAACAGTCGTGAGCAATTTGTGCGTCGATTCGACAGGCTGGTCGCCAGTGTTGGCGAGAAGGAAGCATCCCGTCCCATAAGTCGACTTCACCATTCCAGGACGGAAACACGCTTGCCCAATCAGCGCCGCCTGCTGATCTCCGGCGATTCCGCGGATGGGGATCGCGGCTCCAAAGTGTTCGGCCGCGGCCTCGCCGAATTCGGCGGCGCAGTCCTTGACCTCGGGCAGCATGGACCTTGGGATCCGGAAGAGCGCGAGAAGGTCGTCGTCCCACGCGCCCGAATGAATATTGAACAAGCAGCGTCCTCGAGGCGTTGGTGGCGTCGGTGACGTGAACCTTGCCGTTGGTCAGGCGCCAGACGAGAAAGCTGTCGACCGTGCCGAAGGCGAGGTCTCCGCGTTCCGCTTCAGTCGCGAGCGCCGGGAACATTGTCGAGGATCCACGCGACCTTTGTCGCCGAGAAATAGGGATCGAGCAGCAAGCCGGACCGGGTGGACACGAGCTTCTCGCATCCGCGATCCTTGAGTTCGGCGCAAAGGCGCGCCGTGCGGCGATCCTGCCAGACGATTGCATTGTGGATCGGACGGCCGGTCTTCCGGCTCCAGACCAATGTCGTTTCGCGCTGGTTCGCTATGCCGAGTCCGGCGAGCGCGCTTGGCTCGACGCCAGCCCTTAACAGAGCCTCCCGCGCCGTCGAAAGCGTGGTCCGCCACAGGGACTCCGGGTCGTGCTCGACCCAGCCTCCTTGAGGAAAGATCTGCGGGAACTCCTCCTGCGCCATGGCGACGAGCGCAGCGTCCGGGCCAAAAACGATCGAGCGCGTCGAGGTCGTGCCCTGATCGACTACGAGAACATGCCCGGTCATGGAAGCCATCCTTGCGCAAATGCTGGGCTACACCGTGACGGACTCGGGCTGGCTGTCGAGGAGATGCGATAGGAACGCCAGCCCTCGCTCGACCTGAATGCGCGTAACCGGGCCGCCCAGTCCGACGCGCACGGCTTCAGGCGGCGCGCCGTTTGCCGCGAAGGCGTCACTCGGCACGACGCCAAGACTGCTCGGGCGCGCCTGGCTTACGAAGACCGAGCGGGTCCAGCCATTGCGCATCGGCAGCCAAATGTTGAAGCTCAGCGGGTCGGAGAGATACGAACCCGGCTCCAGCGCTTGGGCGGCGATGCGCTCTCGCGCGATGCTTTCCGACCGAATGAAGCGCAGGATCATGTCGGCGGTGCCGTCGTTGATCCACCGCGTTGCGACCGCCGCCGAGACTGGCGAGGCCATCACGCAGAGCGCGCGCATCGAACTGTTGAACGACCAAGCGGCTGGTGGCGTCGGCGCGACGACATAGGCCAGACGCAGGCCAGCGCCGATGCACTTGGCGAGGCCCGCAATGTGCCAGCAGATGTCCGGCGCGATGGCCGCGAGCGGCGGAGGGCCATGCGTCGGGATGAATCCATAAGCGTCGTCCTCGACAATCGGGACCTCAAGCCGGCGCGCGAGCGAGCAGATCGCGGCGCGTCGACGTTCGGGGATGGTGATGGTTTTTGGATTCTGCAAGGTGGGGTTCAAATAGATCGCTTTGGGCGCATGCCGGCGCACGGCCTCCTCGAGCGCCTCCGGGATGACGCCGTCGCCGTCCATGTCCACCCCGATCAGCTGCAAACCGAGTTGCGCGCAAATCGCGCGGACTCCGGGGTAGGTGATCGCCTCGCACAGCACGCTGTCTCCGGCCCGTGCGAGCAGGGTGAAGATCCCCACCATCGCGCCATGCGCGCCGGGCGCGAGGAATATGCGCTCCTGCGAAGGGACCAGCGCGCGGCGTCCGAGCCAGCTCGCAGCCGCGTCCCGGTCCATCGGCGATCCGCCAAAGCCCTGGTAGCGCAACAATGAGTTCGAGATCGGCGGCGATGCTCGCAAATCCCTCCCTCATCCGCTGAAGCAGCTCCGGGTCGTCCGGCTCCGGCGGCATGTTCATCGTAAAGTCGGCGCGCGAGCGCTGTGGGCCGGCCTCGCCTCGAACCGAGGCGTGTCGCCGAACGAAGGTGCCCCGCCCGACGACGGATTCGACGAGACCTCGCTTTCCGGCCTCGACGTATCCGCGCGCGACTGTGGTGAAGTCGAGCGCGAGGCGCCCCGCCAGGTCTCGTTGCGGCGGCAGGCGATCGCCGGGGGCCAGACGCCCAGCCGCGACATCGGCGGCGATCGCATCGGCTATGGCGAGATATTTAGGACCCTCGCGGCCCTGCAGGACCGGCGCCCAGGACCTCATGGCGCAGCCAGCGTTCCCTGGCGACCATAATTGACTGGAGATTGTTGAGCGCAGCGTGCCTCCCCTTGGGGCGCCCAAACGCCCGAGAAATCGGCCTCTGTTTTTGCGTATGACCGGATACGGACCAGATTGACTGCAAACATCGCCGGATTCACTGGATTTTGACCCCAACATTGACCGCAAACATGATGGCACGGTCGTTGCTACACCACTTGCGACGCCGGCGGAAGGCCGGCTTGCAAGCGAAAGGCCAAACCACGATGCCAGCGGTCACCCATCCGGCGCACAAGAAAGGCGACTCCTTCGTCGACTATGAGGAAAAGGTCTTCGAGGACGTCAAGGCGGAGCCCGGGGAAAAAGCCCTTGTGACATTCCACACGGTGGCCTTCGAGGGTTCGATCGGTCTCGTTAACCTGCTTCAGGCGACCCGCCTTCTGCGCAAGGGCTTCGAAACCTCCATTCTCCTCTATGGGCCAGGCGTGACGCTTGGCGTGCAGCGCGGCTTTCCGAAGATCGGCGACGAAGCCTTCCCGGGCGCTCAGAACTTCAACAATCAGATCACAAAGTTCATCTCCGAGGGCGGCAAGGCCTATGCCTGCCGCTTTGCGCTGCAGGCGCTCTACGGCCATGGCGAACCTTCTCTGATCGAGGGGATCCGGCCGATCAGTCCGCTCGACGTGCTCGACCTCGTGCTCCTGCATCGTCGCGACAACGCCTTCATCCTCGACACCTGGACGCTCTAACGCCTCCGAGGCTGGGCCGGTTCTCGGCCCGCCAATCCGAACGAGGGACGCAATGTCACAAACGCGAAAGGTGCGCGCTGCGGCGGTGCAGATTGCTCCCGATCTCACGTCCGGCGCGGCGACGCTCGATCGGGTGATCGCGGCGATCGACGACGCTGGAGGGAAGGGCGCTGAATTCATCGTTTTTCCCGAGACCTTCGTTCCCTGGTACCCATACTTCTCCTTCGTCACGCCGCCCGTCCAGAGCGGGGCGGAGCATATCCGTCTCTATGAGCACGCCGTTTCCGCGCCCGGCCCGGAGACGGATCGGGTCGCGGCGGCGGCGCGCAAGCACGGTGCAGTCATCGTGCTCGGCGTCAACGAGCGTGACCACGGCTCGCTCTACAACACTCAACTCGTGTTCGACGCCGACGGCGCGCTCAAGTTGAAGCGGCGCAAGATCACGCCGACTTTCCATGAGCGGATGATCTGGGGCCAGGGCGACGGCTCGGGGCTCACCGTGGTCGACACCGCCGTAGGCCGCGTGGGCGCGCTCGCGTGCTGGGAACACTACAACCCCCTCGCGCGCTACGCGCTGATGGCGCAGCATGAGGAGATCCACGCCTCGCAGTTTCCGGGCTCGCTGGTCGGTCCGATCTTCGCCGAGCAGATCGAGGTGACGATCCGCCACCACGCGCTCGAGAGCGGCTGCTTTGTCGTCAATTCCACCGGGTGGCTCACCGAAGCCCAGATCGCCTCGATCACGCCAAACGAAGGTCTTCAGCGTGGCCTGCGCGGCGGATGCATGACCGCGATCGTCTCGCCCGAGGGTCGCCACCTCGTTCCGCCGCTGACCGAGGGCGAGGGGGTTCTCGTCGCCGACCTCGATCTCTCCCTCATCGTCAAGCGCAAACGGATGATGGATTCCGTCGGCCATTACGCGCGCCCCGAACTCATCAGCGTCTGGCTCGACCGCGTGCGGCCCGTCCTTTGCATTTCGCGCCCACGGGCAATCCGCTCGAGACCGCGCTTTCCGCCGAAGGAGACGGCCATGAGCCTGCCGACCGAACGCCTGATCAACGAGTTGCAGAGTTTCGGCGTTCGGCTGGCTGATCCGAAAGCCGGCGTCGAAAGTCGGCGCGGCGGCGCCGGCCCGTCCGATCACAAGGCGCTGACGATCGACGGCGTAACAATCATGGCGCCGGTGCATACCGCGCCCGCCTTCGAGAGCCCCTACATCGTCGAGAAGCCCGGCGCCTCGGGCTTGAGCCGCATCCTGCGAAACGGCGAGGCGGTGGCCGAAGTCCGCTTTCCCGAGCGCCCGCGCTTCTATGATCTGAAGACTGACGACGGCGTCCCCTATTCTCACATTGCGACGCTGCACGGCCGCGACGTTCTTGCGACGACCGTCCTGCAGACCTGCATCCGCTACCAGAGCCGCACGAAGACCTGCCAGTTCTGCGCCATCGGCCAGTCGCTCGCGGCAGGCAGGACAGTCGAGCGCAAGACGCCCGCGCAGCTTGCCGAAGTCGCTCGCGCTGCGGTCGAACTCGACGGCGTCAAGCATATGGTGATGACCACCGGCACCCCGCCTGGCCGCGATCGCGGCGCGGCAATCTTATGCGAGAGCGCGGCGGGCGTGAAAGCCGTCGTCGATCTCCCGATCCAGGCGCAATGCGAGCCGCCCGACGACGATGTCGTGGTTCGAACGCTTGGCTCGTGCGGGCGTCGACAGTCTCGGCATGCATCTCGAGGTCGTGACGCCCGACCTCCGGCGCAAAATGATGCCGGGCAAGTCCGAGGTTTCGATCGAGCGTTACTTCAAAGCCTTCGCCGCGGCGGTCCCCGTCTTCGGCCGGGGTCAGGTCTCGACCTACATTCTCGCGGGCCTTGGCGATTCCGCAGATGCGATTCTCCAGACCTGCGAGCGGCTCATCGCGCTCGGCGTCTATCCGTTCGTGGTTCCCTTCGTGCCGATCTCGGGCACGCCGCTCGAAAGCCACGCCGGACCGGACCCCGAGTTCATGCATGCGATCCTAAGCCCACTTGCAGCGATGCTGGCCGAAGGCGGGCTTAAGGCGTCGGACATCAAGGCCGGATGCGGGAAATGCGGCGCCTGTTCGGCTTTGTCCACCTACGAGCGGAGGCTCGCGTCATGATCTTCGAGCCGTTCGAACGCTTCAGCCCGAGCGAGTTCCGCATCAAGTTCGCCGCGTCGCGCTGGGAGCGTGAAGGCGCCTACGCGCTCAGGCGCCGGGTCTTTTGCGAGGAGCAGGGTTTGTTCGAGAACGACCGCGACGCCATCGATGACTACGCGATCACGCTCGTCGCCCTGTCCATGCTCGGGGTCGCGGCCGATCAGGTCGTCGGAACGGTCCGCATCCATGAGGACGAACCGGGGCTCTGGCGCGGCTCTCGGCTCGCGGTCGCGCGTGACTGCAGGCGCATCGGCGCAATCGGCGCAACCCTGATCAGGCTCGCTGTCTCGTCGGCGCATGCGATGGGCGCCCGAACGTTCCTTGCGCATGTGCAGGCCCAGAACGCGCGGCTCTTCGAGCAAATGCATTGGGAGTCGCTCGAGCAGGTCGAGTTGCACGGGCGGCCGCACGTGAAGATGCGCGCCGATCTCGATTTCTACCCGCCCTGCCACGCGCCGGAAGTTGGCTACGTCGCCCTGAGGAAGGCGGCCTGACATGGACGCGGCGGCTCTCGACGCGCTAGCCGAGCGTTTTCGCGCGAGCCCGGCGCTCGCTGCGAAGGCCGACATCGGCGCCGTCTCGGCGCGCTTGCGCCTCACGCAGGGCGCAATTCCGGTCGGCGACGATTGCGCCGCAATCCCTGACGGCGATGGGCATCTTCTCTTCGCCGCTGAGGGCTTCATCAGCGCATTCGTCGCCGCCGACCCATGGTTCGCCGGCTGGTGCGGGATCATGGTCAATCTGAGCGACGTCGCGGCGATGGGCGGCCGTCCAGTCGCGGTCGTCGACGTCATCTGGGCTGAGAACGAGAACGGGGCGGAGGCAATTCTCGACGGCTTGCGCGCAGCCGCCGCCGCGTATGGCGTTCCGATCGTCGGCGGCCACACCAACCTGCACAATCGTGAGAAGCATCTGGCGGTCGCGGTTCTTGGGCGCGCAGGCGTGCAACTGTTGACGAGCTTCGACGCCGAGCCAGGCGATGCCTTGATCATGGTCGTCGACAGGCGCGGCGCCTATCGCGAGCCATTCGATAATTTTCAGGCGGCGCTCGAGGCGCCTCCCGAACGCCTCCGCGCCGATCTGGCGCTTCTGCCGGAGGTCGCCGAAAAAGGTCTCGCGCGCGCCGCCAAGGATATCAGCCAGGGCGGGGTTCCCGGCACGGCGGCCATGCTGGCCGAAAGCTCCGGCGTGTCGATCGCGCTCGATCTCGACGCCATCGAGCCGCCGCCGGGCGTGCATGCTCGAGCGCTGGCTCAGGACTTTTCCGAGCTATGGCTTTCTCCTGTCCGTCGCGCCTCGGCACGTCGAGCCGGTGCTGGCGATGTTTCGCGCGCGCGGGCTGCACGCCGCTTCGATCGGCGCCGTCAGACCGGGAAATCAGGTCACGCTGCATTCCGAGGGCCATAGCGCCCTCCTTAGGGACTTCAGCGCCGAACGGCTGATGGGGTTGAGCGCCGGAGCGCGAGCCGCATGACCCGCCCGCTTCGCGTCGCCATGCTGACGCACTCGACGATCCCGCGCGGCGGCGTCGTGCATGCGATGTGCCTCAGCGAAGCTCTTGGCGAGCTCGGCGTCGAGACCACGCTGCACGCGCCGGCCGCCGCCGGCCGCGGCTTCTTTCGCGAGCCGCGTTGCGCGACAATCGCCTTTCCCGTCGAGCCGGCGCCGCGTGAAACCGCCGACATGGTCGAACGGCGGATCGGCGATTACATCCGCTGGTTTCGGCGGCCCGAGAACCGCGGCTTCGATCTTTATCACACCCATGACGGGATCGGCGCCAACGCGCTTGCGACGCTCAAGGAGGAGGGCCTCATCCCTGCCTTCATCCGCACGGTGCATCACATCGACGATTTCGCCGACCCGCGTCTCGTCCGGCGACAGGCGCGGTCGATCCTCGCGGCGGACGCGTGCATGGTTGTGAGCCGCCTCTGGCGCGACAACCTCATCGCGCGCTTCGACCGCGAAGCGGAGGTCTGCGGCAATGGCGTGGACGCTTCCCGATACTCGCCACAAGCCGACGGAGCCGAGGCGGAGCTTAAGGACCGTTTCGGCCTCGGGGCGGGCCCTGTGTTTCTGTCGGTCGGAGGGGTCGAGGCGCGCAAGAACACGGTTCGCATTCTTCAGGCCTTCGCCGAGATTCATCGCGCGAGGCCCGACGCGCGCCTGGTCATTGCAGGCGGCGCGAGCCTGCTCGATCATCATACCTATCAACTGGCTTTCGGCCGCGAGCTGACAGCGCTTGGGGAAGGCGCCTCGGCGGTTTCGCTGCTGGGACCGATCGCCGATCCCGACATGCCGGGACTCTACCGCCTGGCCTCGGCGCTGGTGTTCGCATCGGTCATGGAGGGCTTCGGTCTCTGCGTGCTCGAGGCGATGGCCAGCGGAACGCCGGTGGTCGTCTCTCGGATTGCGCCCTTCGTCGATTATCTTGATCCGTCCGACGCGCTCTGGTGCGATCCGGCGGAATCGTCATCGATCGCAGCCGCGATGCGCCAATCGCTGCGGCCGGACGTGGCGGACGCGTTTCGCGCGCAGGGACCGCTCGTCGCCGCGCGGTTTGGCTGGCGAGAAGTCGCCGAGCGGCATCTGCCTGTCTATCGGCGCTTGCGAGAGCCAGTCCATGCCTGAGATGCGCTTCGTCATCCGCTGGCCCGACGGCCGGCGGGAGAGCTGCTACTCCCCGTCGCTCGTCATCAGGGATTTTCTTCGCGAGGGCGAGAGCTATCCGGTCCCGGACTTCCTGCAGCGCAGCCGTCAAGCGCTGCTCATCGCCTCGGAGCGGGTTCAGGCGAAGTACGGCCACGCGTGTTCGCTGGCGCTCGGCCAACTCGCGCGCATCGAAGCGACAGCTATGAAATTCGCGGAACAGGAGAACGCGCGCGTCGCCTGCGAGCGCTTTCTCGACGGAGAGGCAAGATGAGCGCGGAGCACAAATCCGAACGGCGCTACGGCGCTATCGTCGTCGGCGGGGGCCAAGCCGGCCTGTCGGCGAGCTATTGGCTTTCGCAAGCCGGGGTCGATCACGTGGTGTTCGAGAAGAAGTCGGTCATGCACAAATGGCGCGAGGAGCGATGGGACGCTTTCTGCCTCGTGACGCCAAACTGGCAATGCCAGCTGCCGGGCCATCCCTATGAGGGGCCCGATCCTCACGGCTTCATGGTGAAGCAGGAAATCCTCGCCTATCTCGACGAGTTCGCGCGCAAGACGAACGCCGCGGTGAGGGAGGGCGTCGAGGTCAAGGCGGTCGAGCGGGAGCGAGACCTCTTTCACGTGACGACCAGCGAGGGACGCTTTTTGACCGACGCGGTGTTTCTGGCCACGAGCCTTTACGGCGACCCTTATCGGCCACGCTGCGCTGAGCGCGTTCCAGAACTCGATCGCTCAGATCCACTCCGCCGAATATCGCAACGCCGCAGCGTTGCCGCCGGGCTCCGTCGTCGTCGTCGGGTCGGGCCAGTCGGGGGCCCAGATCGCCGAGGACCTGCATCTCGCCGGGCGCAACGTGCACCTTGTCACCGGCAACGCCCCACGGTGTGCGCGCTTCTATCGCGGCCGCGATGTGGTCGACTGGCTAACGGACATCGGTCAGTACGAGATCACGGTTGCGGATGAGGGGATGGGCCACAAGCGACAGGACACCAACCACTACCTCACCGGCCGCGACGGGGGACGCGACATCGATTTGCGGGCTTTTGCGCGAGACGGCATGTCGCTCTATGGGCGCCTCAAAGACGTGGCCAACGGCCGGATGATGTTCGAGCCGAATCTCGAAGCCAATCTCGACGGAGCCGATCGGGTTTACAACGGCATCAATGCGTTGATCGATCGCTACATCGCCGACAAGGGAATCGAGGCGCCGCCGGGCTCCGTCTATGAGCCGGTCTGGACGCCGCACGAGGAGCCTGAGGCCCTCGACCTCGTCGCATTGGGCGTCGGTGCGATCGTTTGGGCGACCGGCTTCACGCCCGATTGGTCTTATGTCCGCCTGCCGATCTTCGACGGCTCCGGCTACCCCGTTAATCGGCGCGGAGTGACGAGCGTGCCGGGCGTGTTCGTGCTTGGACTCCCTTGGCTCTGGACATGGGGGTCGGGACGTTTCTTAAGCGTAGGACGGGACGCCGAGCACGTTGTTCAGCATTGGCTTCAGGCGCTCGGAATGGTCTCCGCGGCTTGAGCAATCCGCGTCTGCACGGCGCTCACGGTTGAATCGATTCGGCAAATTCCGTATGACCGGGTGCGCAAGCCCCAATCACGCCGGCCCCACCCGGAAGTCCTTGCCCTCGGGCAGAGTCTGTCCGCCGTCAACGACGATCGTTGTGCCGGTGATATAGGCCGCTTCGTCCGAGGCGAGGAAGAGCGCGGCTTGCGCAACATCGCGCGGCGTTCCCAATCGGCCGAGCGGAATGGACTCCACCATGCCTTGGATGAAGGCTTGGCTGCGTTGCTTCTCAATGCTTTCGGTCAGGATGTTGCCAGGCTCCACGCCGTTCACGGTGATGTTGTAGCCGGAAAATTCCAGCGCCGCTGACTTGATGAAGCCGTTGATCCCGGCCTTCGACGCAGAATAGTGGCCGTGGCCTGGGCTGGTGACGCGAGGGCCGGTGATCGAGGAGGTAAACACGAACCGCCCGTAGCGTTTCGCCTTCATATGCGGCAACGCGGCGCGGGCGATCAGGAACACGCCCCGGAGGTTGACGCCGAGGACCGTGTCCCATTCCTCCGGCGAGATATTCTCGATCAGCGACCACGGATAGATGCCGGCGTTCTGCACCACAATGTGAAGATCGCCGAAGGTTGCGAGCGTCGCTGCGACGGCGCGCTCGGCGTCCGCGGGTTTGGAAATATCAGTTGCGACGAACTTTCCCCTCAGCCTTTCGGCCGTGGCGCCGCCAGCTTCGATTTCGGTGTCGGCGATGACCAGCTGGGCGCCCTCTTCATGGAACCGCTCGGCGATCCCGGCGCCAATGCCGCGCGCGGCGCCAATGATCAGCGCGATCTTGCCGGCGAGACGCCCGCTCATTCCATCCGTCAAAACGCTCATCTCCTCGGAGAAATCCGTCATTGCGAGGAGCGGAGCGACGAGGCAATCCAGAGGCCGCAGGGCGCCCTATGATCTGGATTGCTTCGCTTCGCTCGCAATGACGGCGGTGGCTTCATTAAAGCACAACACGACTCTACAAGCTTACCGCAGGCAATGGAGTTTTGCCGAGAATCATGTCGGACGCCTTCTCGGCGACCATGATGGTCGGCGCGTTGGTGTTGCTGGATGGAACGAACGGCATGACGGAAGCGTCGACCACGCGAATGCCGAGGAGGCCACGCAGCTTTAGATCGGGCGCCACGACAGCGCTCGCGTCCGCGCCCATGGCGCAGGTTCCGGCGGGATGATGGTCCGTCTTGCAGGCGCGATAGGCGTATTCGGCGAGTTGCTCGTCGGTGCGAATATCGTCGCCGGGCATCCGCTCCGCCAGGATGAAGGGCTTCAACGCAGGCTGCCGCAAGATTTCCCGCGCCATCCTCAAGCCCCTGATTGAGCACTCGCGGTCATAAGGGTCGGCCCAGTAATTCGGATCGATGAGAGGAGCCGCTTTTGGATCGGCGCTGGCGATCCGCACTGTCCCGCGAGAACGAGGACGCAGGAAGGCCGAATTCAGAGTTACGCCCGGATTCTTCATTGCGGCAACGCCAGCCTCGATGCCCGAACCGAGGCCGAGGTGAAACTGGATGTCGGGCGATCGCGCCTGTTTGTCCGCGTACCAAAATCCGCCGGTTTCAAAAAGTGTCGAGGTTACGGGACCGGTCTTGAAGGCGAGATACTGGAGACCCGCCCAGGCGGTGCGATGCGGGCGAGCGACCCGGTCGTACGTGTGCTCTCCTGTGCATTCGGAGATCGCGTACAAATCCAGGTGATCCTGCATGTTCGAGCCCACGCCCGGAAGGTCATGCACGACGTTCACTCCGGCGGCCTTCAGCGCATCCGCAGGCCCGATGCCGGAAAGTTGGAGAAGGCGCGGGGAGCCGATCGCGCCGCAACTGACGATGATCTCCCGGTCCGCGTTCAGGGTCTCGGTCCCGGTCCCCGAGACGACCGTCACACCGATCGCGCGGCCGTTCTGGACTTCGATCTTCAACGTCTGGGCGTTGAGGCGAACCGTGAGGTTCTTCCTGCCCTCTATCGGCTTCACGAAAGCCGACGATGCCGAAGATCGTTCGGCGTTGCGGGTGGAAAGCTGATAGTGGCCGATTCCGTCCTGAATGGCGCCGTTGAAATCGTCGTTGAAGGGAATGCCGAGTTCCTGCGCGGCGCGCAGGAACGCGTAGCTGATCGGGGGCGGATTGATAGGATAGGATACTCCGAGCGGCCCGCCATAGCTGTGATAGGCGTTGTGGAGCTTCTGGTTGTCCTCGCTCCGCTTGAAGTAGGGGAGGACCTCACGATAGCTCCAGCCGACTGCTCCGGCCTCGCTCGCCCAAGCGTCGTAATCTTTTGCGTTGCCGCGCGTGTAGAGTTGGGCGTTGATCGAAGAGCCGCCCCCAATCACCTTGGCCTGCGTGTACCAAATGACACGGCCGTTGAGATGCTTCTGCGGGGTTGTGCTCCAGCCCCAACTCGCGACCCCTTTGGTCATTTTAGCGAAGCCTGCTGGCATTCTGAACAGGGGGTTCCAGTCCGAGCCGCCCGCCTCGAGCAGAAGAACCTTGATCGACGGATCGGCGCTCAGACGATTGGCGAGGACGCATCCCGCTGAACCACCGCCGACAATGATGTAGTCGAACGCCATCGTCGAATCCCTCAAGCCGTTCGCAGGTCTGTCTTGGCGATATGGTCGGAGACGCGGAGCGCCTGAGCGGCGATCGTCAGCGATGGATTGACCGCCGCCGACGTCGGGAGAAACGACGCGTCGATCACAAACAGGTTCGGGTGGTCCCAGGCGCGGCAATAGGGGTCGAGCGGCGAGGTCGCGGGGTTCGACCCGATGCGCACGGTGCCGCACTGGTGGGAGGGCGTCCGCCGGTCGAACGGCTTCGACAAAACGATCGGGTAACCGGCGGCTCGCAGCCGCTCCTTGAACGCCTTGACAAGTCCCTCATGAGCGCTCCAGTTGCTGCGCCGCCAGTCGAGCCGTATCTGCCCGCCTCGCACCGTCACGCGGCTTTCCGGGCTCGGCAGGTCTTCGCTCATCGCGTACCAGTCGACGGAGCGCCTGCTCATGAGATCGAGAGCCCACTCCGGCGCTCGCGAAAGGCTTGACTTCAGGATCGGCGCAGTCACCCGGCCAAGAAGCTGAATGTTGCCGAGCGGCGGTCCGCCGCGACCGTCGTCCAAATAGAAATCGTTCACGCCGAGCGTCTTCTGGTAGACGGAGTCGTTGACTGTGCGCGGGTCGATCGTGAGCACCGCCGAGCAATTGTGATTCATGAAATGCCGGCCAACCGCGCCCGAGCGATTGGCGACGCCGTTTTCGCTGGACACCAGGAGAAGCGCGGCAGAGTTCACTGCCCCCGCAGCAAGGATAACAATTCCGGCCGAAATCGATTTGCGCTCTCCGCCGATCGAGACTTCCACCCCAGTGATCCGGTTGCCGTCTGGACCCGTAAGGAGCCGCTCGACGCGGGCGTTTTCGCGCAGCTCGACATTGCGATAGGCAAGGGCTTTGTCGAGCGCGCAGGTCTCGGCGTCCATCTTGCCAGTGTGAGTGTCGGGGAAGGCGTCCCACGGCGTCTTCGCACGGCTAAGCCATTTGTCGATGTCGACGCCGAGCGGAAGAGGGAAGGGGTGCAGCCCGACGCGTTTCAAGCGCTCGCGGACTTTGCCGATCGCGGGCTCGTCTGGCACGGGGTCAAAAGGGTAGGGGGCCGAATGCTTAGGCTCCGTCGGGTCGAACCCGATCGCGCCGCGGACATTGTAGAGGTTCTCGGCGAGGCCATACCAAGGCTCGAGCTCCTCGTAAGAAAATGGCCAGCCCGGCGTTGCCCCGTCGCGATAGACCACCGGTTCAAAGTCCCGCGCCCGGTAGCGAAGCAGCACGGCGCCGTAGAGCTTGGAGTTGCCGCCGACATAATAGTAGTTGCCCGGATTGAAGGATCGACCGGCGCCGTCGAGCCAGGTCTCTTTGGGGCGGAAAACCCCGCGCTGGAAGATGGCGCGGGGGTCGCGCGCTTCCGCGCTGTCGCGAAGGCGGGAGCCGCGCTCGAGGATGAGCATCCGCGCCCCGGTCGGCGCTAGGCCGGCGGCGGCGGTCGCTCCGCCCATGCCCGATCCGACAATCAGAATGTCGACGGTTTCCGAGTTCGCCATGGGTCCGGTTATTTCAGATCCGGCGCGATGTCTGAGGATCGAACAGCACCGCCTTGTCCAGATTGAAGGCGAAGGTGTGGTTCTCGCCGATGCGCACCTGCGTGTCCGCCCGCATTCGCGCGGTCAGCTCTTTGCCGGCGGCCCGCGTGACCACAAACGTATCCGAGCCCGCCGGCTCGACGATCTCCACCCGGGCGTCGAAAGTGGCGACCGCCTTTGCGCCGCGATCCACGCCTTCCTTGTCGTTGACCGCCTCTGGCCGGATGCCAAAAATCACCTTGGCGCCGTCGGACAGCCCGCTCTCATCCGCGCTTGCTGGGACCGGAAGAACGATGGGCGGATGTTCGTGGCGTTCGAGAACAATTCGGCGTGCGCCGTTCACGCCTTTCACTGTGCCTTCGAGAAGGTTCATAGCCGGCGAACCCATGAAGTCGGCAACAAAGAGGTTGGCTGGCGAATTGTAAATCTCATGAGGTGAGCCGACTTGTTGCAACTCGCCATCCTTGAGAACGGCGATCTTGGTCGCGAGCGTCATCGCCTCGATCTGGTCGTGAGTGACATAGACGATCGTTGTTCCCGTCTGCTGATGCAGCCGCTTGATCTCGACGCGCATGTCGACGCGAAGCTTGGCGTCGAGATTGGAGAGCGGCTCATCGAACAGGAACACGCGCGGCTGACGCACGAGCGCCCGCCCCATCGCCACGCGTTGCCGTTGACCGCCTGAGAGCTGGCTTGGCCTACGGCTCAGCAAGTGCTCGATCTGCAGCGTCTTGGCGACCGCGGCGACCGCCTTCTCGCGCTCAGGCTTGGGCACGCCGCGCATTTCCATCCCGAAGGCAATATTCTCGGCAACCGACATGTTGGGGTAGAGCGCGTAGGACTGAAACACCATTGCGATGTCGCGCTTCGATGGATGCAGGTCATTGACGACTTGACCGCCGATCAGGATCTCGCCGGAGCTGATCGACTCAAGGCCCGCGATCGTGTTGAGCAGAGTTGACTTGCCGCAGCCGGACGGGCCCACCAGCACGAGAAAGCCACCCTTCTCGAGCGAGATGTCGATGCCTTTGAGGATCTCCAGGCTGCCGAACCGCTTGCGCAGCGCACGGATTTCGAGAGTGGCCATTGGTCTATCCTTTCACGGCGCCGGCCATCAGGCCGCGCACGAAATACCGTCCGGCGAGGATGTAAACGAGGAGAGTGGGCGCGGCGGCGATGATCGCAGCGGCCATATTGACGTTGTATTCAATGACGCCGGTCGACGTGTTCACGATGTTGTAGAGCGCGACCGTCATCGGGCTCGAGTTGCCTGCGGCGAAGGTCGAGCCGAACAGAAAGTCGTTCCAGATGTTTGTGAACTGATAGATGACCGTGACGATGAAGATCGGCGCCGAGTTCGGCAAGAGGATGCGGCGGAAGATCTGGAAGAAGCTTGCTCCGTCGATCTGCGCCGCCTTGACGAGCTCGGTCGGAAACGTCTCGTAGTAATTCCGGAAAAAAAGCGTCGTGAAGCCGAGCCCGTAGACGACGTGGACGAGCACGAGGTTGACAGTGGGATTGCCGAACCCGCACGAGAAGCCGGTCGCGTCGGTAAGCGTCCGTCCGATAGCGCCGAGTTTGCCGAGGATCGTCGCCATCGGAATGAGCACCGACTGGAATGGAATGAAGCAGGCGAACAGCATCATGCCGAATACGAGCTTGTGGCCGGGGAATCGCCATTTCGTCAGGACGTAGCCGTTGAGCGCGCCGAGGAGAGTCGAAATGAGAACGGCCGGAACGACCATCTTCACCGAATTCCAGACGTAGCCCTTGATGCCTTCGCAGGAGAGGCCGACGCAGGTCGTGCCCCAGGCTTTCTTCCACGGCTCGAAGGTCAGGTCATGCGGGAAGTAGAACATGTTCCCGCCCGTGACTTCGGCGAGCGGTTTCAGCGACGTCATGACCATGACGACAAGCGGCATGAGGTAGACGATCGCGAATAGAACGAGCGCGCCGTAGATCACGACGCGGGTCGTCATTGAATGGCGCGCCGGTTCGCGCGAGGGCGCGGCGGCAAGCGTATCAGTCGCGGCCGTCATCAGGGCTTCTCCCTGAGCTCGGAATAGAGGTAGGGAACCATGATCGCGGCTATGGTCATGAGCATGATCACAGCGCTCGCGGAGCCAACCGCCATCTGGTTGCGGGTGAAAGTGTAGGAATACATGAACGTCGACGGGAGCTCCGCCGCGCCGCCGGGGTTCTTGCCGGTGACCGACAGCACGAGATCATAGGATTTGATCGCCATGTGGGTGAGGATGATCAAAGCCGACATGAAGGCGGGGCGTATGATCGGAATAATGATGCGCCGGTAAGTGGCGTAGGCAGAGGCGCCGTCGATCTGCGCGGCTTTGAGAATCTCGCTGTCGATGCCGCGCAGCGCCGCCAGAAACATCGCCATGACGAAGCCGGAGGTCTGCCAGACGCCGGCGATCGCAACGCAATAGATCATCATGCGCGGGTTGACGACCCAGTCGAAATGGAAGCTCGTCCAGCCGAGATCGTGCATCGCCTTCTCAAGGCCAATGCGCGGATCAAGAAACAGCTTCCACGCCGTGCCGGTGACAATGAAAGAGAGAGCGAGCGGATAGAGGTAGATCGGTCTCAGGATGCCTTCGCCGCGAATCTTCTGGTCCAGCAGGATCGCCAGCAGAAGCCCAAGCGCGAGACAAAAGATCACATAGAGGCCGCCGAACAGCCCCATATTGACAATCGCCGTGTACCAGTTGGAGGGCGGGTCGCTCTGGAACGTCCAGTTCCAAAGCTTCTGATAGTTCGCCCATCCGATAAAGTTTAGGTTAGTGAACGCTTTCGAGTTGGTGAACGACAGCAGCAAGGTCCAAAGATTGAACCCGTAGACGAAGATGATGATCAGCAGAAACGACGGCGCGAGCACAAGCCTCGGAATCCAGTCACGCAGACGATCCTTGAGACCGGGCCGTGGTCCCTGGACTGCGTAAGCGACGATGGGGTCAAGCGCTGTAGTCATCCCCATATCCTCCCGCCAACGTTTTTGGCTGGCCGAGCTGACCCTCTCCCGCAAAGCGCGGGAGAAGGTCGCTTGCGGTCACTTGGCGGAATTGATCGCCATGACGAGCTGCTTCACAGCTTCGTCGGAGGTCTTGATCTCGCCGTGCAGGAATTTGGTCACGACGTCGTAATAGGCCGTCGCGATCGCAGGCGGCTGGGCGTAGTTCTGGGCCATGGAGCCTAGGAAGGTGCCCTTGGCGTTGGCTGCCTTGATGTCCGCGATCGCCTTCTTGCCGCAGGCGTCGAATTTGGCGTCCGAAACGTCCATGCGGGCGGGGGCGGAGCCCTTGATGACATTGAAGTCGATCTGCACCTCCGGGTTCATCGTCGTGTCGGCGAGAGCCGTCTGAGCGGCTTGCCGGTCGGCCGAGACCTGGAAGAAGGCGAACATGTCGGTGTTGTAGAGCACCGAACCATCCGTGCCAGGGAAGCGGTAGCACAGATAGTCCTTGCCGGCTTCCTTGTTGGCGTTCTTGAACTCACCCTTCGCCCAGTCGCCCATCACCTGAAGGAGGGCGTCACCTTTGATGACCATTGCGGTCGCGAGATTCCAGTCACGTCCGGCATAGTTGGGATCGAGGTAGTCACGCAGCTTCGCGAGATTGTCGAAGGACTTCTTCATCGTGTCCGACTTGAGCGCGCTCTCGTCGAGATCAATGAAGGCCTTCTTGTAAAAGTCGATGCCGCCGGTCGAGGCGACGACGGAGTCGAACATCGTCGCTTCCTGCCAGGGCTGGCCTCCGAGCGCCATCGGAATGACCCCGGCCTTCTTGGCCTTGTCGAGGAGAGCGATCAACTCGTCGAAGGTCTTGGGTTCCGTGCCCCCGATCTTCTCCATGAGCGCCTTGTTGACCCAAATCCAGTTCACGGAATGGATGTTGACCGGAACTGCGCCCCACTTGCCATCGACGGTGGTGAACTTTTGCAAGGCGGTCGGAATGACCTTGGCCCAGCCCCCTTTGGTCGCGAGCGGGGTGATGTCGGCGAGCTTGCCTGCATCTGCATAATCGAGCGCGTAATAGCCGAGAATCTGGGAGGCGGTAGGCGGGTTGCCCGCAGCGACCATGGCCTTCAAAGTGGTCATGGCCGCGCCCCCGCCGCCCCCCGCAACGGGCACATCTTTCCAGCCGTAACCCTGCTTGGCGAGCGCCTGTTTGATCACGTTCAAAGCGGCGGCTTCGCCGCCCGACGTCCACCAGTGCAGCATCTGCACTTCCTTGATGTCCGCCGCTTGTGCGCTGCTAGAGAGACCGACCGCCCACGCGACGGCTACTCCGCCGATCAAGACTGCCCTCAAGGTCATTGTCCTACCCTTCCTACGCGTTTGCTCCCGCCGGAAGCGGTCCGGCGCCGGATCCAGAAACCGTCGATCGGCTCCCGATTATTAATGTCCTTTCCCCCACTATCCTATCGCCCAGAGAATGCCGGCGGGCGCTTGGCCCGGAACGCGGCGACGCCTTCAGTGAGATCCTGGGTGTATGCCGTGAGCGCTCCGGCCAGGCCCTCGATCGGCGCATCGCGATCCTCGCCTTCCGCGGCGTTGATCATGGCCTTGACCATCTGCACGGCGAGCGGCCCGCGCTTGGCGATATCGGCCGCGAGCGCCTCTGCCCGCGCGAGACCGTCGCCCTTCGAGGCGACCTCGTCGACGAGGCCAAGAGCCAGACCCTCTTCCGCCGAAAACACGGCGCCGGCCAGAGCCATGCGCCGCACGACGGAAGCGCCGAAGCGGCGCACGAGTCTCTGCGTGCCAGACCAGCCAGGCGCCATGCCGAGACTAGACTCGGGAAGACCAAGCTTGATTCCGCTCTCGGCGATCCGAATATCGGCCACAGCCGCGAGTTCGAGGCCGCCGCCGAAGGCGTGTCCGGTCATCGCCGCGATAAGTGGAACACGCAGGCGCGCGAGCGCCTCGAAGGCGCGATGGCCCACGCGCGTCCAGTCGCGCCACATTTCGAGAGGAGGGAGGCCTCCCCAAGCGCCGATGTCGCCGCCGGCGCAGAACGCTTTGCCCTCGCCCGAGAGGATCGCGGCCCGCGTTTCGGACGAGGCGTCGATGGCGCGCGCCGCGTCCGCGAGGGCGTCGATCATCGGCCGGTCAAGCGCGTTCAGCTTGTCGGCGCGTTTCAGCTTGAGCCGCGCCAGCGGCCCCTCGAAGCGAAGTTCGACAAAGGCGCTCACAGCGCCATCTCCTCTGCCGGGCGAAGCTGAAGATGGATCGGCGCGGGGTGGAACAAGGCAGGGTCCATCGTGCGGATGCTTTTCGCAATCGCGCAGCGGAAACTCGGCCTGGGCGAGCACATCGCGCTCGAGATCCACGCCCGGCGCGAGTTCAGTGACCGTGACGCCCTGCTTTCTCGAGGCGCAGCACGCAGCGTTCGGTGATGTAGAGAATTTCCTGCCCTTGATCGACCGCTCGCGGGCCGGAGAACGAGATCTGCTCGACAGAGTTGACGAGCTTCTTGACCCTGCCTTCTTTGGCGATTCTGACCGCGCCGTCATGAACCTCGAGCTTTGCGCCGGCGGTGAAATAGCCGGAAAAGACGATCTTCTTCGCGCGCGCCGTGATGTCGACGAACCCGCCGGCGCCTGCGGTGACGTGCGGGCGCACGCCCAGCTTCGAGACGTTGACCGAACCGCCACGGTCGATCTGCAAAAACGAAAGCAGCGACATGTCGAAGCCCGCGCCCTGGAAATAAGTGAACTGGTGCGGCGACTGAACGATCGCCTCGGCGTTGGCGGCGCAGCCGAACTGGAAGTCGAGCAACGGCACGCCGCCGACAGCGCCTTGCTCGATCACCCAGGTCACGGCGCCATGCCGGCCTTCTTCGATGAGGATCCGCGGAACGTTGGCTGAAATGCCGAAGCCTATGTTGACGGCATCGCCGTCCCGCAGCTCTTGCGCAATACGCCGGGCGATGACCTTGGCGATATCGAACTTCGGCGCCTCGAACGATGAGAGCGGTCGAAAGATCTCGCCCGAAATCGCCGGCTCATAGGCCGTGTGGGTCGTCTGCAGCTGGTCCGGCGCAACCACGATGTAGTCGACCAGAATTCCTGGCACGACGACGTCATGGGGCTTAAGCGTTCCCGCCGCGCCGAGCCGCTTGACTTGCGCGATGACGACGCCGCCGTTGTTGCGCACGGCGAGCGCCTGATCGAGGGGCCCGAGAATGCCGCCCTCGTGTTCGTAGGAGAGGTTTCCGCGCTCGTCGGCGGTTGTCGCGCGAATGATGGCGACTTGCGGAATGATGCTCGGAAAGAAGAGCCATTCATCCCCATTAAAGCGAACCCGCTCGACGATCGGATCGAAGGCTGCCTTGGGGTTCATCGCGCAGCCGTCGACGACAGGGTCGACGAAAGTGTCCATGCCCACCTTCGTCAGCACGCCCGGCCGTTTGGCTGCGGCCTCGCGATGCATGTCGAACAAGATGCCGGACGGCACGTTATAGGCCGGGATGGCGTCGCTCGTGATCATCTTCCAGATCTCCGGCGGTTCGGCCGAAGAAGGACCCGACGGATAGGATCCCGCAAGGACGCGTGCGAGGCACCCTGGCTTGGCAAGGTGATCGACGCCCTTGACGCCCCACATATCCCCGGCGGCGATCGGGTGCAGGGTCGTGATATCGCGCGGATGTCCCTCGGCGTCGAAGCGCGCGCCGATCGCGGCGAGCGTCGCGTCAGGACATCCGAGCGCGGACGAGGATGAGACAGTCACGATGGCGCCGTCGGGAATGAGACGGGCGGCGTCGCTCGCGGAAATGACTTTTGGCCTGGCCATCGCTGTCCTCAGACGGTCAGATCGATAGGAATCTCGGCGCCTGTGCGCGCTGAGGCGGCTGCGGAAATCGCGACGCTCAAGGATTTGACGCCATCCTCGCCGGTTGCTGAAGGCGCGCCACGCCCTTGAACGGCGTCCTCAAACAGGCGGATCGAACGTGCATACAGGTTCTCGTGATCGAGTTTGAGCTGCTCCTCGCCGGCGGCGGTTCGCAAGAGTACATCGCCCTTCGGTTGCTGGGTCATGCAGTCGCGGCCGATCAGCGATCCTTCTTCTCCATGGACCTCAAAGCCGGTCGTTGCGTATTTGGTGGTGAAGCCATCGTGAAATTGCGCCAGCACGCCGCTCGAAAAGCGGATGACGCCCATGACGCCGTCTTCCAGCCCCTCGCGGCCCATGCCGCCGTACGAAGCCATGGCCATAACCGATTTCGGCTCGTCGTCGAGGACGAATCGAAGCGTGTCGGCGTCGTGAACGGTGATGTCGAGAATGACCCCGCCGCCCGCGTCGGGGCGGTCGAGCCGCCAGCCTTGCAGATGGGCGGGCAGGTAGACGGAGTGGAACACCCGCGCGAAGAGCGGTTTGCCGATCCTGCCCTCAATGATCGCCTCCCGCATGGCACGATGCGTTGCGGCGTTGCGGAGGTGGTGATTGGTCCCCAGGACGACCCCGCGCTTGCGGCACTCCGCGACCATTGCGCGCGCGTCCTTGAGCGTCAGCGCGAGCGGCTTCTCGCACAGCACATGCTTTCCGGCAGCCGCCGCCGCGAAGACCTGGTCCCGGTGCAGTTCGTTTGTCGTGGACACATAGACGGCGTCCACCTCTTTGGAGTCGACCAGTTCTTTCAGGCTCGTCGTCGCATGCGCGATCCCATGCTTCTTGGCGTAACTCGTCGCGCGGTCCGCATTCGTGCTCATGACGGCGACCGCTTCGCCTCCGTTGGCGCGGAACGCGCCGACCATATGTTCTGCGGCGATGGTGCTCGCCCCAATCAGCCCCCAACGAAGGTTGGTCATCAATTTCCTCGCTCGTGAGGGCCGGCGGCCCGGCAGGAGTTGCGAAGCGCCAAGGTCGTGGGACAGAGCACGGCTTCCGGCTCGAAGTCGCCGCTCGCGATATGGCGCATAAGGAGTTGGGCGGCACGGGAGCCGAGATCGCGAGGATTGACCGCGACGCTGCTCAAGGCGGGAAGCGTGTGCTTGGCTTCTTCGATGTCATCGAAACCGATGACATCGAAATCGACGCCCACCGAAACGCCCGCCTCCATCAGCGCACGCGTGAGCCCGATCGCGACAACGTCATTGAAACAAAGCGCGGCGGTCGCAGGTTGGTCAAGGTTGAGCAGGTGCGGGACCGCCGCGCCGCCGCCCGAATAGTTGGTCGTCGTTTCGATGACGAGCGACGGGTCGAGCGAAATTCCGGCTTCCTCCAGGGCGAGCTTGTAGCCCGCGAGTCTCTCCTCCCGGACCAGCATCGGCGATACGCCGCCGACAAACGCGACACGGGTGTGCCCGACGGCGATAAGATGGGCCGTGGCCTTTCGCGCGCCTTCCTTGTTTTCCGGCGCCACGAGGGACGCCCTCAAGCCCGGAAGGCGGCGCATCACCTGGACGACGGGCAATCCCGCAAGAAGGGGCTTAAGCTCGCTCGCTGACGCGCCCATCGCGGGCGCAAGCACAAGCCCCGCGGCCCCATGCTCGCGCATCGAGCGGATCACTTGCTGCTGGCGAACCGCATTTTCGGCGGTGTTGGCGAGAAAGGGGATATAGGCGCCGCCCTGGCAGGCCTGCTCGATGCCGATCGCGAGCTCGACATAGAAGGGGTTCGACAGGTCGTTGATGACCATGCCGATGACGCCGGATTTGGCGCCCCGCAAAGTCGCAGCCCCGCGATGGTAGATGTAGCCGAGCTCGTTCATTGCGTCGGAGACGCGTTCGCGTGTCGTCTCTGCCACGAGCGAGCTTCCGCCGAGAACGAGGGAGACGGTCGATTTCGAAACGCCTGCGCGTCGGGCGACGTCGACGATCGTCGCGCGGCCCTCGCGAACCTCAATCTCCCTGCGCGTCTCGTTGTTCAACTTTGCATCCAGTTGGTACGTTCCAAATAACGTAAGCGTCCAATCTTCCATTAGAGCCCACAAATCATGCATTCTTGCCGCTGAATTTGGAACGTGCTAATTACCGTAGCTGCTCTTTGCCGGCCCGGTCAACCCCAACTCAGGACCCGATTTGAGCGCGACGATCCCCCAAAATGTCCTTGACGCCCTGACCGACATCGAGATGCCGCGCCTCGCGACAGAGAGGCCGGCGAAGGAGACGGTCGTGGCGCGCGGCTTCTCAATTCCCATCCACCGAAGCGGAGCGCTGGTGCTCGGCAGCGGCGCCGCCGGGCTGCGCGCGGCGGTCGAAATGAAGCGGCGCGACCTCGACGTCCTCATCGTGACCCAGAGCGCCTTTGGCGGCACGTCGGCATGCTCCGGTTCCGACAAGCAGACCCTTCACACAGCAAACGGCGCGGGGCAGGGGGACGACTACCGAGCGATGGCCAAGGCGCTCAGCGCGGGCGGCGCGATGAATGAGGACGCGGCCTATATCGAAGCGGTGGGATCGTCGCGCGCGCTATCGTCCCTTGAGTTCATGGGACTGCCGATCCCGCAGGATCGCTTTGGAGGCGTGCTGCGCTATCAGACCGATCATGACGAGGTAGGCCGGGCGACGAGCTGCGGTCCCCGCACCTCGCGCCTCATGGTCCAGGCGCTGGCGAAAGAAGCGATCCGACTGAACGTGCCGGCGTTCAACCATACGACCGGCGTTCGCCTCCTGATCGAACCCGGCGCATCAGCTCGCTGCGCAGGTGTGGTTGCGATGTCGCCCAAGCGCCGCGCAGACGACAATCCCTTGGGACTCGTCGTTTTCTCAAGCGAGGTGGTCGTCATCGCGACCGGAGGGCCCGGAGAGCTCTATCGCGACAGCGTCTATCCGAGGCATTGCTTCGGATCTCTGGGTCTTGCGATGGAGGCGGGTCTCGAAGCGGTCAACCTCACCGAGAGTCAGTTCGGAATTGGCACGTCGCGCGACAATTTCCCGTGGAACCTCTCCGGGACATACGTCCAGGCGATGCCCTATATTTTTTCCCGCGATCCGCGCGGGAACGAACGCAATTTTCTCGCCGATTATTATCGGACGACGCAGGAATTGGCCTCGAACGTGTTTCGCAAGGGCTACCAGTGGCCGTTCCACGCCACGCGCATGCTCGACTTCGGCTCGAGCCTCGTCGACCTCGCCATCATCAAGGAGAAGCAGGCGGGACGCAAAGTGTTCATGGACTTCAACCGCAATCCGCTTTCCGTTCCGGGCGACGCCGAATTCGATCTCGACCGGCTCGACCCGGACGTGCGGGCCTACCTTGGGAATGCTCGTGCGCTCTTGAAGAAGCCGCTCGACCGGCTTCGCAAGATGAACCCGCTCTCGATCGAGCTTTACAAGCGCTACAAATACGACATCGCGCGCGATCCGCTCGAATTCGCGGTCTTGAATCAGCACATGAACGGCGGCCTTGCCGTCGACGGCTGGGGCGCGACCAGCGTGGAGGGATGTTACGCCGTTGGCGAGGCTGCTGGCACCCATGGCGTGACGAGACCCGGCGGCGCGGCGCTGAACGCCGGCCAGGTGTTGGGCACACGCTGCGCCGAGCACGCCGCCGCGCGCCACAAGACGCGCGCCTCGAGCGCGGCAGAGCCTCGCTTGATCGAAGAGGCGGTCGGGCGCATCCTCGACGTCCTCAAGGCCGACAGTCCCCTGACAGTTAAATCGATCCGGAAGGATGTCCAGGACCGCATGAGCGATCACGCTGGCGTGCTCTGCAACACGGCCGACGTGAAACAGGCGTTGGCCGCGGCTCACGCGCTGAACGAAACCATTCGCCAGCAAGGGATCTCGTATTCCGGAACGCCCGAAGCTTTGAAGGCGCTGCAGTGGCGGCAGACCGCGCTCCTGTCGGAAGCCGTGCTGACGGCGCTGGCGTTCTACATCGGGCGTGGCGGCGGGAGCCGCGGAGCGAGAGCAATCTGCGCGTCGCAGGGCGATCGCGTCCCCGAAGCCCGCATTGGCGCGCTCGAGGACGTCCGTTTCGTGTCCGAGCGGGCCGAGGACCGAGCGGATCAGATTCATGTGCAACTCGCGGCTGGGGCGTTGGTCTGCGAGGCGCGTCCGATCCGGCGTTTGAGCTTTGACGACAAGCCGTTCTTCGAGCGCGACTGGCCAGATTTTCTCACCGGCGCGATACATGACCCCGTTCGCTAGAGTAACTTGCCTTTGGCGCGGACCGTGCTCGTCATTGCGAGCCATAGGGCGTCGAAAGACGCTCGTTCTTCGGGACGGGCTATGGCGAAGCAATCCAGGGATCGTAAAGCCCCCTTCGTTCTTGGATTGCTTCGTCGCTCCGCTCCTCGCAATGACGGCTCCGCCGGCCTGACGTCCTCATGCTCAAACCGGAGCGAGTTTCGTCACCGACGAAGGTTCGATTTCGGCCAAGTAGATTTCGCCGTTGGGTCCGAGCGCGACGCCATGGGCGCCGTTCAAGGACGGGCGGGACCGATCGATGCGAGCGCCGTCCGGAGCGAAGGCGGTGACGCTCGGAACCTGATCGCTGACCAAGATGACTCCGTCTTCGCGCTCGCACAGGTCCATGGGTCGACATAGACCTTTCCAGTCGGCCAACCACTGCCCGTCGCGATTAAATACCTGCACCCGGTCATTCTCGCGATCGCACACCAGAAGCCTCTGTTCACGATCAACGATCACGGAATGCGGCGTCATGAACTGCCTTGCACCGGCGCCGATCTCGCCGAAGCTCGAGCGCCACTCCCCGTCCGGCGAGAACTCGT
The DNA here is from genome assembly GCA_963753135.1 of uncultured Alphaproteobacteria bacterium. GTDB lineage: Bacteria > Pseudomonadota > Alphaproteobacteria > Rhizobiales > Beijerinckiaceae > Roseiarcus. The sequence goes on from CAVWBA010000016.1 coordinate 274,679, forward strand.
GGATGCGCGCATTGCCGTATCCGTCCGCGACGAAGATTGCGCCGTCGGGCGCAACGGCGGCGCGGGTCGGGTGATTGAAAGGCGCCTCCCATTTCGGACGATGCCGCTCGCCGATGCGCAGGACCGGTTGGCCTGAGAGATCGAAGACGACAACTTGATGGGCGTCGCGATCGGCGACCCAGACGCGATCCCAGGCGTCGATCGAGATCCCGTGCGAATCGAAGATTTCGCCCGCGCCATAGGATCGGATAAAGCCGCCGTCCGGTTCGTAAACGATGACAGGCGGCTCTCCGCGGCGGAGGACATGAACGCGCCCGGACAATTCCACGGCGACCTGGCTAATGCGGGCTGGCGAGAGATCGGAAGGCGCGCGGCCAAAGTTGCGCTCGACCGCGTATAGCCTCCCGCCCAACGATACATGGCCGACCTTTCCACTCTCGCTCACTGAACGTGCTCCAGATACGCCGCCAACTTCGCCGATAATCCTGAAGAGGCCTTCGGCGCAGGGCGCCTGAAGCTTCCGCGCGAGGCTTTCGTCGTCCCGAGCGCGATAAGCGCCTCGGCTTGCTTCACCGCGGCGGCGATGGGGTCGATGACCGGAACCTGAATGAGACCCCGCGCCCGAGACGCGAGCCCGGTCAATGGCGCGCCCGCCAGGATCGCGACATCCGCGTCACGTTCGGCGACAGCGGCGTTGGCGAGCGCCATCAACGCCTCCCAATTCGTCTCGCGAACGTCGTCCAACGAGCCGAAGCCGCGGTCCAGCGCGACGACGCCAGCGCAGCGGTCCTCAAGTCGATGCATGGCGACGCAGTCGCGAAACCAGCCAGAGAGCGCGTCGGCGAAGGTGACGATGAGAAATCGCCTGCCGAGCATGCATGCGGTCAGCATGGCCGCCTCCGATATGCCGATCACCGGAAACTCGAACAACTCGCGGGCGCCGAACAGGCCCGGATCGCCGAAGGCGGCGAGGATCGCGGCGTCGCATCCGTCTCGCTCCTCCGCCAACATCTCAAGCGCGATCGCTCCGCCGATCTGCGCCTCCGCCCGGCTCGTGATGTACGGCAGACCCCTTGGCGCGGTAATCGCGCGGACCTCGGCCCCCGGCGACGCCGCCGCGCGCCCGGCCTCGAGCATAAGCGAGGTGACCTCTTCGGTGGTGTTCGGATTGACGATAAGGATACGCATCAGTCACCCTGGGGTGGAATCCGCGGTCGCCCGCATGCTCTCGATGAGCGAGGGCGCCGATTCCTGGGAGATCCGCTCATTGACTGGCGGCTTGCGACGAGGGCGACCAGGCAAGCAGGCGCGTGAACAGCCGCTCAATCGCCCAATAGCTCGCGGACGTGTAGAGGATGAACAGGAGCGCGATCAGGAACATCCGGTCCAGAAGACCGAACTGCTGTGCGTATACGATGATATACCCAAGGCCGGATTGAGCGCCGAGATATTCGGCCGCGAGAACCGCCCCCCAGCCGGCGCCGAGGCTAAGCAAGACGACGGAGCGCATGGCGGGCAGGATCGCGGGCAAGATCACGGTTCGGTAAAGATGGAATCGCGAGGCGCCAAGCGACCCGGGCGTTGTCGAGGTAAATCTGCGGGACATTGCGCACCGCGTTGACGACGCCAGCGAAGACGATCATGCCGACGCCATAGGAGACGAACAGCACCTGTCCAAAAAAATAGGTGCCGAACCAAAGCTGGAAGAGAGGGACCATCGCGAGGAGCGGCAAAGCGCGCAGAAACTGCGTCGGGAGTTGAACAAGTCTGCGGCTCCACGGCGACCAGGAAACCGCAAGGCCGAGACCGACGCCAAGAACCCCGCCGAGCAAGAGCCCGCTCGCAAGCCGAGCGAGCGTCGCCAGCGAATGGAAAATGATGGAGAGCAGCGCCGCAGGATAGCTGCGCGCTGCGCCGTCGGCGACGGCAGGTACGCCGAATCCCCCCTGCCAGTAGTCCGACAAGCTGAGCAACGTCCGCGTAAACAGCGTGCCCCATCCGGCGATCATCGGCTCGCCCGGCTGCGCCTCGACCGTATAGACGAAGGAGAGGATCTCCCAGACGATCGCGAGGGCTAGGAAGACCGAGAGCGAGACGAGCTGCTGGCGCGAGAGGGCGGTCACGCGGCTCCTCTCTCGCTGGCCGTCGCGCGCGCCGCATGGGCGAGGCCGAGGTGCCCAAGCAGCTTGTGCTTGATGGCGACCATCTCAGGCAAGAGCAGGGTGTCGGTGTCCCGCGGACGCGCGGCTTCAACGGGGATGTCGTCGACGATCGCGCCGCTGCGCATCGCGACAATCCGGTCCGCGAGCAGGAGCGCCTCGTCGACGTCATGCGTAACGAAAACGACGGTTGGAACGGCGCGGCCCGGTTCCTCCCATAGATCGAGCAGCACCTCCTGCAACTGCCGCCGCGTCACGTAGTCGAGCGCGCCGAACGGCTCATCGAGCAGAAGGACCTCGCCGCCGTTGGCGAATACCGCGGCGATGGCGACGCGCTTGAGCATGCCGCCGGAAAGCTCGCGCGGCCAGGCGCGCTCCACATGCGAGAGGCCGACTCGCTTGAGGTAGTCGCGCGCGATGTCCCGGCGCGCGCCGGCGGCGACGCCACGACACTTGAGGCCATATTCGACATTGTCGATCACCCGCATCCATGGGAATACGCTGTCGCGCTGGAAGACCATTCCGCGCTCGCGGCCCGGCCCGTCGATCTCCTTGCCGTCGACGACGATCGCGCCCGACGACGGTCCGACGAGGCCTGCGATCATCTGCAGAAGCGTGCTCTTGCCACAACCTGAAGGGCCGATCAGGCAGACAAACTCGCCCTCGGGCACAATCAGCGAGACGTCGTCAACTGCGGTCACACGCGCGCCGTCCGCGCGCGTATAATTGCGGCCGAGGTGAACGAGCTCGATCATTCGGCGACCGGGTTCAGTCGGCATCTCGTCCTCCGCCTCAAGAGCCCGCAAAACGCCACGCCGCAAACCGCGCGATCAACGTGGCCGCCAAACCATCGGTGACAATAGCGGCGAGCCCAAGCACGATCAGCGTGGCCAGAATCCCTTGCGGGTCGGTTGCTCCGGCAAGGACTTCGATCACCTTGCCGATTCCGGACTGTGAGCCGAGCAGTTCCGCAACGGCCTCGAGGCCCCAGGAGCCAGCGAGCGCGATGCGGAAACCGCCAAGGATCTCCGGAACCGTTCCTGGGATCAGGATGTCGCGCAGCATCCGCCCACGACGGGCGCCGAGAGTGAGCGCATAGTTCTCATAGATCGGATCGAGGTTGAGGGCTGCGCGCTGGGCGGAGAGGTAGAGGATGACGACAATGTAGAACGCCACCAGACTGACTGCGCTCGCCCTCCCGACGCCGAACCAGATCAAGAGGAACGGCGCCGCGATGAGGATCGGCACCGTGCCGGCCGTCATCATGACGGGGTCCATGGCCGCGCGCACGAACCAGATGCGGGCCGACAGGAGGCCGAGCGTCACGCCGACGACGGCGCCGATCAAGGCGGCGATCGCGACATTCTCCGCCGTGTAGGCCAAATTTCCGGCGAGGCTCGGGTCCTCGACGCCGTAGTAGGAAAGCGCAGGCGCGGACCAGAAATCCGTCGCTGCGCGGCGGAGGACGGAGAGCGGCCCCGGCAGGATGATCGGCGAGACGAGAAGCGACGCCAGTTCCCAGAGCGCGATGAACAAAACCGCGCCGGCGAGCCGGAACGGATCGAGCGCGGCGAGCGCCCTGGAGACGGCCCGGAAGCAGGTCATGCGAGGACCAGGCTGCGCTTCGGCTGGGCGGCGTCGCCACGGCCTCGACGCGTCCGCTCATCGCGTCCGCCCCATTAGCTCGAAGCGGCCAGCGCAAGCCGGTAAGCGTCGAGGAAGTCGTAGTCGGCGTAGAATGTCTTCGCCCGGTCGACGAGTTTCTGCTTGTCTGGCGACAGAGTTCGCGCCAGAGAGCTTCTTCAGGATGTCGTCGGTCTTCATCCGGTAGCCCACCATCTCATGCCAGATCGGCCCGCCCCAGACGACGTCGTCGGCCGTAACCTTGCCGGCGGGAATGATGCTGTGCTCTTCGAAATTCTTGATCACCGCCGTCCAAACATTGGCGTAGTAGGTCGTGCTCTGCTTGTCGTCGTAATATTGCTTGTTGTTATCAAACGTCGTGAAAGGATGAAGGATTGCGACCGTGTCGGCGACGCCTTTGCCGTCCAGGCTGGTGCCGGCCATTGAGTTCAGATAGGGGGCCTGCAGGTCATAGAGCGACGGGTCCTTCTTGGTGGCGTCAATGATGCGCCAGACGACCGACAAGAACCGCAGAACGGTGTTCTGATGGCTGTTGAGATAGTCGGAATTGCCTCCAATCCCTACGATTCCGATCAACGGCTCGATCGGCGAATCGACGCCGCCGGGCCCGTGCTTGATGAGATCGTCGATGTCGACGAGATTGGTCCAGCCCGCCTGGCGTAGCGTGTAGACGATCGGCGCGCCCTCGGGATTGACGAAGTCCTCTCGTCCCGCCTTGGCCAGCACGAGCGACTTCGCGTCGTCGAGCACCTGAAGCTTGAACCCCGCATCGCTCGTCTTGTTGACGTATTCTTCGAACGCTCGGTCGCTGAGCTCCGGCGCCCCGACCAGCGTCTTGCCTTTCATCGGCGCGAGCGCCGCCTTCAGCGCTTCGTCAAAGGTCTTGCCCTCGGCGACATACTCTTTGAAGGTCTTCAGCTTGAGCGCCGGGTTGGCGAGGATGGCGTTCGCCAGAAAATTGTCGGTGAAGGCGATGCACTTGAGCTTGTTGGCGTCCTTGTACGTCGGCAGCATCAGCGGACAAAACTCCGAAATGATGTCGAGCTGCCCATTGAGGAGAAGCGTCGTCACATTGGAATCGTTCGCCTTCAGGCCATAGGGCGCAGGTTCGAAGGTGATGCCGACGTCCTGGAACCAACCCTTCTTCATGCCGATGATATAGAAGGTGTTGTCGGCGTAGGGACGCATCCCGAATTTGATGGTCGCGGCGGGAATGTCCGTGCCCGGCTCAGGCGGCGCGGGGGCAAAGCGATCCGAGGCCTCTGCGCGCGCCGCGCCCGAGGCGAGCAGCGCCGTAAGCGCGAGTTGGCCGAAAGTCCGTTGCAGAGTGGTCCATAGGCGCATGGGTTAATCTCCTGTCGCACCATTCGTTGCGCAACGCCGTAAGCTGCACGGGCCTCAAGCGCGGGGATTGCGGCGCCGGGTCTGGCGGCCGGCCATTGGCGCCTGCTTTGCAATGGCTGTGCCAACCGCAATCTTATGCGAAGGGGCTGATCCTCTCTTGACGACCCTGCTGATTTTTAGCTCCATTTTTGCATGCAGAATGCAAAACTGCCGACTTGTTGGGCGCCGGTCCAAGCCGGCGGAACCGCGACCGCAACGCGGACGCGGACCATGAATGAGCGCGGCGCCGGCGCCCCAATCCCCCAGCCGGAGCGGCGGGCCCTCGCGGCTATCGTCCGGCCAAAACCGCTTCATGAAACTGTGGTCGAGCGTTTGCGGGACATGATCGTCGAAGGGGAGCTCGCATCCGGAGAGCGGCTCCACGACACTAACCTTGCGAAGATTCTGCAGGTCTCACGCACGCCGATTCGCGAGGCGACCAAGCTGCTCGCGACCGAAGGGCTGGTCGATCTCCTGCCTGGCCGCGGGGCGCGGGTCAGAGAACTGTCGAGCGAGGATATTCTCGACCTGTTTGAGACAATCGCGGGAATCGAGCGCCATGCGTGCGAACTGGCCGCGGAACGCATGAGTGAACGCGACCTCGACAAGCTTCAGCGCGCCCACAAACGCATGGCGCGCCATCACGCAGCGGGCGAACGGCAGCCGTACTTCAAGCTCAACCATGAAATTCATCTCGCCATTGTCGAAGCGTCAAAGAACGCGACGCTGCAGGCCATCCACGCGTCGTTGATGTCGCGGGCGCGGCGTGCCCGCTACGCGGCGCTTGCGTCGCACGCCCGCTGGATGGAGGCGATGGGAGAGCACAACCAGATCATGGCCGCCTTGGCGAAGCGAGACTTCGCGCCGCGCGGGCGAGATCGTGCGCCAGCATGATCTTGGCACTGCCCGCTCCATCGTCGCCGCACTCAAGCCTCGACCGAATGAGGCCGATGCTGCGCTATCCGGTCCAGACTCTTCGCCGCAAAAAAGGGCTCGTTGAGGCGAAGGATGCGAGATGTAAGGCCCCGCGCCGGGATAAGGATTTTGCTCGATGAAGGTTGGCGTCCACAAGCTCCCGATGAACAGCCCCAACGACGTTTCCGCCATGGAGCGTCTCATCGATCAGGGAGAGATCAATCCCGCCGAGATCGTCGCTTTGATTGGCAAGACAGAGGGAAATGGCGGCGCCAACGATTTCACGCGCGGCTTCGCTACGCTGTCCTATTCGATCGCTCTCGCAAAGCGCCTTGGCGTATCTCCAGAAGAGGTCCTGAAGCGTGTCGCCTTCGTCTGGTCTGGCGGCACGGAAGGCGTGCTGAGCCCACACGCGACGCTGTTCACCCGCGCTGCTTCCGAAAAGGCTCACGGAAAGCGGCTCGCCTTTGGCATGGCCGTGACGCGGGACTTCGCGCCAGAGGAGGTTGGCGCGTTGACGGAGGTTCGTGAAGTCGCCGCCGCTGTCAGCCGCGCGCAGAAAGAGGCTCGAATCTCGGACCCGAAGGACGTGCACTACGTCCAGGTCAAAGGCCCGCTCCTCACGCCCGCCGCGATTGCCGATGCGGACCGGCGCGGCGCCAAACTCGTGACGCGTGACCCGAACGGCTCGAAGGCCTTCGCCCGAGGCGCGACCGCGCTCGGCGTCGCGCTCGGGCTCGGGGAAATCCAAGAGTCCGAACTGAGCGACGCTGTCATCGCACGGCGAATGGATCTCTTCTCCTCCGTCGCAAACACCTCCGCTGGCGGCGAACTCAAGAATTGCGAGATCCTCCTGTTCGGCAATTCGGAGATGGCCGGCGGAGATTTGCGGATTGGCCACGCCATTCTCTCCGACGTTGTCGACGCCGACGCGGTGCGCGCCGCGGCGCGAGACGCGATTGGAGACACTCAGGCTGAGATCGAGCCCGAGCGCATTGTCGCGATCTTCGCCAAGGCCGAGGCGCCTCCGAACGGCATGCTGCGCGGCCGCCGCACAACGATGCTGTCCGACGCGGACATCAATTACGAGCGCCACGCGCGCGCCGCGCTGGGCGCGGTCATCACATCGGTGACCGGAGACGCCGCGATCTTCGTGTCGGGCGGCGCCGAACACCAGTGCAAGCCAGGGGAAGCGCCGATCGCCGCGATCGTCCGCGTCTAACCCACCAATGGCGCCGCTATTGCACGAGCCTGCCTCGCAAGACCGCCAGTCTACGCGAGGCTTGAACGCCCGAGCGAAAGGGAGAGGTTCGTTCCCATAAAGACTTCGCCCCTGTTGCGCCACGCCGCATCCCTCGCAGCCCTATCGCTGGCCGTCTGCCTGGCCGGCGCTCCCGCATCGCTGATCGTCGCGCGCTGGAATCCGTTTGGCGCGGCGATCGCCTGTCTCGCGTTCGGCGCGGCTGAAGCCTTCGAATTGCGCATGCAAAGCTTTGGCTTGCCGGTCAGCTCCTATGTCGTACAAATGGCGCTCTATCTGATCGCGCTCCTCGTGCTCGCGCTTCTCGGGCGCGCGTCACGGATGCCGGCGGCGATCGGGCAGCCGCTGCCGTGGGATCAATGAGGCAGGATTTGGCGGAAACGCTTGAGGGCCAGGCGGCCGAGCTTGAGAACGGGCGAGCGACGTCCGTAGGACTCGTCGAGCGCGCGTTTCAGCGCATCGAGACCTTCGATTCCCGTTTGAATAGCTTCGTCGCCCTCGATCGCTCCGGCGCGCTGGCCGCTGCGAAGGAAAGCGATGCGCGCCGCTCGCGGGGCCATGCTCATTCCCGGCTCGACGGCATTCCGATCTCTGTCAAGGACAACCTCCACGTGGCCGGGTTTCCGACGACTTGGGGAAGCCGCGCGCTTAAGGATTATCGGCCTGCGAAGGACGAACTGCCGATAGCGCGGCTGCGCCAGGCGGGAATGATCGTCATCGGCAAGACGAACGTGCCGGAGTTCACGCTCGAGGGCTATACGCGCAACGACTTGTTCGGCGTGACGCGCAACCCATGGAACACGGAGCTCACGCCCGGAGGTTCGAGCGGCGGCGCGGCAGCGAGCGTCGCGGCGGGCTTCGTCCCCGCCGCAATCGGCACGGACGGAGGCGGCTCGATCCGGCGCCCGGCCTGCCATACTGGCCTCGTCGGCTTGAAGCCATCGATCGGCCGTTGGCCGCGCGCCGACGGATTGCCCGCGATCCTCACCGACTTTGAAACCATCGGATCGCTCGCGCGCACAGTCGAGGACACGCTCCTGCTTGACGCGATCTTGCGCGGCCCCGATCCGCGCGATTGGCGCTCGTCCTATGCGCCTGCGCCGAGCTGGCCCAACAAGGCGGCGCGCATCCTCTATGTCCCGCGTTTCGGCGCCGCGCCTGTCGACCCGGAGGTTGCCTCCCAAGTCGAGGCGTTCGCCCGCCAGCTCTCGTCGATGGGACATGAGGTTCGTAAAGGCGAAGTCTTCTTCGATCTGGAGATCGCGGCGCGCATCTGGCATGTTGTCTCGCGCGCGGGCGTGGCATGGCTGATGGCCGAAAATCCGAGCTACGGGAAGCTTGCCGGCGCCTCCGCGCTTGCAATGGCGGCAGACGGGAGGAAGGTGTCGGGCGTGGACTATCTTGCGGCGCTGGAGGCTGTGTCCGCGATGCGCCGACACGTCGCCGAACTGTTCGAAGGCATCGATTTAATCCTCACCCCGACGGCCGCGGCTTTGCCATGGGCCGCCGACAAGCCCTATCCGGATCGTATCGACGGCAAGCCGGCCGGTCCGCGCGATCATGCGATTTTCACCGGCTGGGTGAATATCGCGGGCGTCCCGGCGGTCAATCTTCCGATTGGCGTATCGCGATCCGGCCTGCCGATCGGCGCGCAGCTCGCCGCCCCCTTCGGGGCGGACGATGAGCTTCTCGCTTTCGCTCGCGAGGTCTCGGGCGCCATTCCCCCTCTCCGTTTTTCCGCTGTTCGAGGCCGCGCTATGAATACCCGCTCCCCAGGCCGCCACTTCCTGCAAATCCCAGGCCCGACGGACGTGCCGGGCCGGGTCTTGCGCGCGGTCTCGGAACCCACGATCGACCACCGCGGTCCCGACTTCGCCACGCTCGGACGTTCGGTCCTGACGGGCCTCAAGCGCGTCTTCCAGACGAACGATCCCGTGCTGGTTTTTCCCGCTTCCGGCACCGGCGCGTGGGAAGCGGCGCTCGTCAATACGCTCTCGCCCGGCGACGCGGTCGTGATGGCGCGCACGGGTTGGTTCGCATCGCTCTGGAGCGAAATGGCGAAGCGGCTTGGACTGGAGCCGATCCTTCTGGAGACCGACTGGCGGCGCGGCGCCGATCCTGCCGCCATCGAGGCCGCGCTTCGAGCCGACAAAGGGGGCCGGATCCGCGCCGTCTGCGTCGTTCATAACGAGACCTCGACCGGCTGCGTCAGCCCGGTCGCCGCTGTCCGGAGAGCGATCGACGCGGCGGCACATCCGGCGCTGCTGCTCGTCGACACGATCTCGTCGCTTGCTTCGATCGACTATCGGCACGACGAGTGGGGCGTCGACGTCACTGTCGCCGGGAGCCAGAAGGGGCTGATGCTTCCGCCGGGACTCTCCTTCAACGCGATCAGCGCCCGGGCGTTGGAGGCCTCGAAGACGGCGAGGCTCCCGAGGAGCTATTGGGACTGGCGTCCGATGCTCGAAGCCAACGCCGGATTCTACTTCCCGTACACGCCGGCGACGAACCTCCTGCGCGGCCTGCAGGAGGCGCTCACGATGCTTGACGAAGAGGGCTTGCCAAACGTCTTCGCGCGGCACGCTCGCCACGGCGCGGCGACCCGAGCAGCCGTGCTCGGCTTGGGGACAAGCGGGCGCCGTCGAGCTGCAATGCCTTGCGCCGACGGACTATTCCTCTTCACTGACGGCTGTTCGTCTCGCCGAGGGCCACAGCGCCGACGCGCTGCGCGCGTTGATATTGCGGCGGTTCAACATGAGCCTCGGCAACGGACTCGGGATTCTCAAGGACCGGGTTTTCCGCATCGGCCACCTCGGCGACATCAACGACCTCACGCTGCTCGGCGCCATATCCGGCGTGGAGATGGGACTGAAACTCGCCGGCGTGCCGACCGGGAACGGCGGCGTTGACGCAGCGATGGCGGTGTTAGCGGCCCAGGAAGGTTGAAGCGCCCGCGCGCCTGTCGCGCAAGGGACCAACAATTGCTTGACCTCCGCACTCTTGTGTTCTATGTTTGTTCTCCACCGCGGCTGGAGTGCTGGAGGGACAGGAGATACACCGCCCTTAGGGAGCGACCCGCGAATCCGGCGAAACGAAATTGGTTACAAGCCTTTGATATCTCAGGAAGCCGCGAAATCGCTGATTCAGCGCCTCCTATGATTTCAAAGACTTAACCTGGCCGATGCGAAACGATTCGTTTCGCATGCGAAATCAGGCCCTCGTGAAAGCAAAGGTGGTCTCGCCGGGGCCTTGGAGACTCGTTAAAGGCGCCGCAAGTCACTGAAATGGCTGAAAACGGACTCGCTAAGAGGAGACGCCCGCTGAGAGCGTCTCCCTAGGCCCCCTTGAGCACGATCGCCTCCGCCGCATCGGCAAGCGCTTGGCAGCCGAGCACGATGTCAGCCTCGCTCGTGTCCTCTGTCCAGTGGTGGCTCACGCCTTTGATGCTGGGCACGAACAGCATCGCAGCAGGAAGCTTCCGCGCCAGGATCTGCGCATCGTGCCCGGCGCCGCTCGGCATCGAGATGAAGGCGCCCGGCGCATGCTTTTCAGCTGCGCGGCTCAGCGCGTCTTGAAACGCCTGCGACATGAGCACGGGGCTCACCGCCGAAACGGTCTCCACCGTGACCGCGCAGGGGCCCGCTGAATTGGCTTCGGCGACGAGGGCGAGGAGCAAGTCCTCGAAGCGCTGCAGTTGCGCCGCCTCGATGTCGCGCACCTGGAACAGCATCTCGGCGCGGCCGGGAACGATGCTCGGCTGGCCGGGCTCGAGGCGGATCGCGCCCGTGGTCCAGACGCTGCGGGGTCCGGAAACTTGCGGGAAACGGTCCGCGATCGCCGCGGCCAGTTTGACGAGCGCGACGCCGGCGTCCTTGCGCTGGACCATGCGCGTCGTGCCCGCGTGATTGGCCTCTCCGACGAAACACGATGCGATAGAGGCGGATGCCGACAATGCCTGTGACCACGCCGAGGCGCAGTCCCGCCTCGTCGAGCGTGTCGCCCTGCTCGATGTGGGCTTCGAGATAGCCGATATAATCCGAGGCCACGATCGTCTCGCGCTTCCGCCCCGCAAGGCCCGCGTTCGCCAGCGCCTCGCGCAACGGCGTTCCATGATTCCGGTCGCGCGCTTTGTCGATCTCTTCGTCGGTGACGTCGCCAATGAAGGAGCGGCTTCCGAGGAAAGAGCCGAAGTGCCCTTCCTCGTCCGCCCATGAGGCGACGTCGATCGCGCCGCCGGCCGTGCGGGAATCTTCGCTGAACGCGCGCGCGACTTCCAATCCGTAGATGACGCCGAGCGCGCCATCGAGCCAGCCCGCATGGTTCTGGGATTCGGTGTGCGAACCGATCAAGAGCCTGGGCCCACTCGCGCGCGAACGGCCGAACACATTGCCGATACCGTCAATCGACGCGTCGAGGCCTGCGTCCGCGAAACGCCCGGCGAGCCAGCGGCGCGCCTCGATGTCTTGCGGCGAAAACGTCGGCCGGTGCACGCCCGTCTTGTAGGCGCCGAACTTAGCCAGGCGCCGAAGGTCGGCGAGCAGTCGGGCGCCGTCGATCTGAGGCATTGGCGCTGGCTCAACTCGGGTTGACGGCGAGGATGAGCTTGCCCGCGACCTGGCGCGAAGCCAGGCGATTGAGCATCGCGCCCGCCTCGGCGAAAGGGAACGTCTCTTCAAGCGGGACTTTGAGGCTCCCGTCCATGATCCCGCCCACGACCGAGTCGATCGACTGGCGCCAGGTTGCGGAAGAAAAATCGGCGTGGCCCAGGTGAAAGCGGGTGAAGGTGAGCGACTTCGCCACCAGCCTCTCCCAGAGATTGGGGAACGGCCGGCCCTCGGCTTCGCCGAAGCTCACGACGTGACCAAGGTTGCGGATCACCGAGAAACTGCGGTCGAGGATGCTGGCGCCGGTCGAGTCCAGCACCTTGTCGACGCCCCTGCCCTTAGTGAAGCTTGTCACCGCCTTGACGAAATCCTCCTCCTCCCGGTTGACCACCTTCGTCGCGCCATAGCCAAGCGCACGGGCCTCCTTGCCCTTCGTGCCCACGGTTCCGATGACGGTCGCGCCGGCGCGCACGGCGAGCTGGGTTGCGAACAAGCCCACGCCGCCGCCGATGGCGTGGATGAGAATGACGTCGCCCGGCTTGGTCGCGCTGACATTGTGGAGAAGATGCCACGCGGTGAGCCCCTGGATGGGGAAAGCCGCCGCAACGTCGAGCCCCATGTCCGCCGGGATCGGGATCAGCCTTTCGACCCGCGCCACGCACTGATCGGCGAAGCCGCCCGCTTCCTCCAAAAAGGCTGCGACACGGTCGCCGACCTTCGGACCGCTGACACCCGGTCCGAGCGCTGCGATCCGCCCGGAGACTTCGAGGCCGCCAACAATCGGATAGCCCTTCGGGTGAGGATAGGTTCCGCTCACGATCATCGTGTCGGCGAAATTGCAGCCGCAATAGGCGACGTCGATCAGCGCCTCTCCGGGACCCGGAATTGGCTGCGGGGCCTCGCCCATCCTCAGATTGCCTTTCACCCCGGGAGCGTCGATGATGACTGCGCGCAAGGAGGCTTTCCCTCGCTATTTCGTCGCAGCCGCGCCGGCGCGAAGCGCGTCGGTCGCCGCCGCATCCAGCGCCTTCCCTCGGATGACGACGCCGTAATCCGCTTCCGCCTGCGCGGCGGAAATATAGCCGTCGAGCATGTCGCTGAGCACCGCCTCGGGATCGCGTTCGAACGGATTTCCGTAGCCGCCGCCATTCGGTCCGATCGCTGCGAGCCGGTCGCCGCGGTTCGCTCCGCGATAGGGAACCTTGGATGGGAGCGTGGTTTCGCCGCCGCTCGCCGGGAGCACGGACAAGGAGGCGGTTGAGCCGTCCTCGCCGCCGGCGAATCCCCACGGGCGATATTTGTGTCCCTCGCCCTCGACCGAGAACGCGCCGTCGGACAGAAATGCGAATTCGCGGATGGAGCCGATGCCGCCGCGCCACTTGCCTTTCGCTGGAGCCTGATCGCGCAACTCGTAGCGGTTGACGCGAAGCGGCAAATGCGACTCGATGTCCTCGATCGGGTTGTTGCGGGTGTTGGCGTAAAGGGTGTCGACGGCGTCCATGCCGTCCATGCCCTCTCTGCCGCCGTAGCTCCCTTCGAGAATCTCCATCTGCACCCAGTGCTGGCCCTCATGGAGGCCGGTGAACGCGACGCAGCGCAGGTTGCCGATGCCCGCGCTCACCTGTCCGGGCACGCATTGCGCAAGCGCCTTCATGACGGTGTCGGCAAGCGCGTTGCCGGGGCAGAAGCGCGCGATGACCGGCGCGGGGAAGTTGGGGTTCGCGAGCGTTCCCTTCGGCGCGACAATATGGATCGGTCGCGTCAGGCCCATGTTCTGCGGCACGTTTCCATAAGTCGCGCTGTCGAGAAGGATGGACCGGAGCGTGAGCCAGATCGCGCAATCGACCGTGCCTTCGAGCGGCATATTGATCGGCCGATCGTCGACCTGCGGCGCGGTGCCCGTCAGATCGACAGTCATCTCATCGCCGCGCACTTTCAGCGTCGCCTTGATCTTGAGATCGCGGCGTTTCGCCTCCTCGTCGTCCAAGAAGCCGTCGATCGTCGTCTCGGCCGCATAGTCGCCGTCCGGCAACGCGCCGATCGCCTTGCGCATCAGGCGCTCGGAATAATCCATGATATCCTGGTAGGCGAGCATCACGGTCTCGAGACTGTATTGCCGCACGAGCCCGAGAAACCGCTCGGCGCCGATCTCCGCCGCCTTGATCTGCGCCTCCATGTCGCCGACGACCAGGTCAGGCGCACGGATATTGTCGCGCAAGAGCTGCCAGACCGCCCGGTTTGGCCGCCCGTCCTCGACGATCTTGATCGCCTTGAACTGAAGGCCTTCCGCATAGGCGTCGACGGCGCTGACGATGCCCGCGCTGCCTGGAGTTGAGGCGCCGATGTCCAAATGATGGGCAGTGGTGACCGAGAAGCCGATCAGCTGACCGTCGAGAAAGACCGGCACGCAAAAGGCGACGTCCGGCCCGTGCGAGGCGCCCCCGTAAGGGTCGTTGTGCATGATCACATCGCCGGGGCCGATCGTCTCGCCACGTTTCCTGAGCTCCTTTCGAATCCCTCGGACATATCCGGGGATCGGACCGGACTGGAGCGGGGTGCTCATCTTGCACTCGCAAAGCTGGCCACCGTCCGCGTCGGTCAGTGCGGCGCCAAAATCCTCGGACTCGCGGATGATGCTCGAATAGGCCATGCGCATGAGCTTGTGGCCCATCTCGATCGCAATGTTCTCGAGCGCGCCATGGATGACCGCCGCCGTCACCGGATTGACGCGAGTCGCTGGCTGGCCGTCCGGGGCGACTGCGGAATGAACCGTCATTGCAGGCCTCCGAGCGTGATGATGATATTGCCCGTCCAGTCGACGCGGGCGGTTGCGCCCGGCGGAACGAGCGTGGTGCTGTCCGTTTGCAGGATGACTGCCGGACCGGGAAAGGTCTCCTCCAGTGGGAGGTCGCTGCGCCGGTAGAAGGGCGTGTCGAAGCTCTTGAGCGTACCGGCGACCCGAAACAGACAAGGACTGACGCGCGCCTTCGCTTTTTCGAGCGAACCGCCTTTGGGCGCGTTCATCGCTCTGAGCTTCGGCACCCGTCCGACGCCGCTCACCCGCACGTTCACGATCTCGATCGGGCTCGTCTCGAACGCGCGCCCATATTCGGCGGCATGCGCCGCGTGGAACGCCTTCCATGTCCTGCGGTAGCGTTTCCTCCGTGATCTCGCCGTCCGGCAGAGGAACACGCAACTCGTAACCTTGCCCGACGTAGCGAAGGTCGCCCGCGCGGGAGAAGGTGACTTCCGAAAGCGGAATATGGTCCGCCGCGAACTGCGTCGCGAGGCCAGCTTGCATATCAGCGAGGCTCTTGTTGAGCTTCCTGAGATCGATCGCGCCGCTCACCTGAAATTCGGTCTGGATGGCGTCATATTTGAAATCGGTCGTGAGGAGTCCCATGGCGGAGGTGATGCCGGGGTAGGGGGGCGCGATCACCTCGGGAATGCCGAGAATGGCGGCGACCTCGGCGCCCTGCAGGGGGCCCGCGCCGCCGAAGGCCACAAGCGAGAAGCCGCGCGGGTCGATGCCCTTCTGGATGGTGCGGGAGCGGATGGCGTTCGCCATATTGGCGTTGATCACGGTGATGATTCCCTCCGCCGCCTCGCTGAGGCCGAGCCCGAGCTTGGCCGCAAGCCCGCTCACCGCTCGGCGCGCCGCTTCTGCATCGAGCTTCATGCCGCCGCCGAGGAAGTCCTCCGCATCGAGCCGACCGAGAACCAGATTGGCGTCTGTCACGGTCGGTTCTTCGCCGCCCATCCCATAAGCCGCGGGTCCAGGCGCCGCGCCCGCGCTGCGCGGCCCAACTCGAAACGCCCCGCCGTGGTCGATGTAGGCGATGGAGCCGCCGCCCGCGCCAATGGTGTGGATGTCGATCATGGGCGTCAGCAGCGGAAAGCCGGCGATGGACGTCGAACGCGCGTCCGTCTCCGCGAGCCTTCCGTCGACGATGATCCCAATGTCCGCGCTCGTGCCGCCGATGTCGAAGGTGATGAGCTTCCTTCGCTCGGCGAGCCCGCCGATCCAGGCTCCGGCCAGCACGCCGGCCGCCAACCCAGAAAGCAGCGTCAGCGTCGGCTTCTCCGACACCATGCTCGCGGTCGCCACGCCTCCGTTCGACGCCATGATCCTCAGATCGGCGGCAAGCCCCGCGCTTTTGAGCGACCGGTCGAGGTGGGTGATATACGTTCGGACCTTCGGCCCGATGAAGGCCGCCAACGCCGCGGTCGTGAATCGTTCGAACTCCCGAAACTGTGGGGATATGAAGGAGGATGTGGTGACGAAGGCGTCAGGGAGAATTTTGGACACGATCGCCTTGGCGCGGTCCTCATGCGCCGGGTTGAGGTAGGAGAAAAGAAAGCAGATTGCGACGGATTCGACGCCGGCGTCGCGCAGCGCGACCGCCGCGTCGCGCACCGCCTCTTCGTCCAATGGCTCGAGTTCCTCCCCGTGCGGCGGCGCGAGGCGCCCTCCGACCACCATGCGATCGCGGCGTTTGATCAGCGGACGGTTCTGCCACGGCAGCTCCTGTCGGATCGAGTAGTGCTCGACCCGCTGATGACGGCCGATATGCAGAACGTCGCGAAAGCCCTCGTTGGTGATCATGCCAGCTTTGGCGCCCTTGTCCTCGAGCACCGCGTTGGTCGCGGCCGTCGTCGCATGGAAGACGAGATCAATCTCGTCGGGCTTGCGCTGAGCCGACGCAAGGAGGCCCTCGATCCCCTTCATGACTCCGTTCGAGGGATCTTGCGGCGTGGTCGGAACCTTGTGGATGGCCATCGCGCCGGTGTCGAGGTCGGAATAAATGAGATCGGTGAACGTGCCGCCGACATCGACGCCAATGACTTTCATGGGAAGAGAACTCCGAAGGTCCGGCTAGCCCTGTTTCGAACCGGACGCCAGATGCCGCGAGCGTCATCGATGGAAACGAAAATCTCCGCCCGCGCCGTGTCGAACCGCATCCACTCGCAAATCTGTTAGCGCCACACGGAGGTGCATCCTCACTTCTGCTCGCAAATAGCTTGCCATCTTCTGCGCCGCGACATCGGCCTTCCGTTGCGCGAAAGGTCTTCTGATCAAGGGGCTGGGCGTCCTCCCGGCATGACGCTTGCTTCGTTGGCGACGTCGCAGGGCTTCACCATCGCGATCGGCCCTGATCAACGGCTTCTCTAACGGAGACTTGGAATGGCGAACCGTTCGTCGGTTTGGCGCGCCGCCGCCTTGAGCTTGGCAACCTGCGGAGCCGTTGCGGGCTCGGCGCACGCGGACGATCTGTCGTATTTCGAGAAACAAATTGAGCCGTTCAGGACGAAGCCGGTATTCGTCGCTCCTGGTCCCGCATTCGATGCTCAGGCCTGCATGAAGGGCAAGACGATCCTCAGCATTCCCGTATCGAGCGCGAATCCCTTCACCGCCAATATCGAGAAGGCCATGGCGGCGGCGGCAAAAAAAGTAGGCTTCAAGTTTATTACCTGGGAGAATCAGGGACAAAGCTCCCAATGGGTGCAGGGCATGGACACGGCCGTCAACCAGAAGGTCGATCTCATCGACCTTCTGGCCGGAACCGATCCGCGCGTCCTCGTGCCGCAGGTGCAGGCCGCGCGGGCTGCGCATATCCCCGTGGTCGCCTCGCATTACAATGGGGTTGAGCAAACCGCCGAGGTGAAGAAATACGCTGACGGAGACGTTCCCATCGACTACGCGAAGGCCGGCGCTCTCCTGGCCGATTGGGCGGTCGTCAAAACCAAGGGTCACATGAACGCCCTGGTCCTGATTGCAACGGGGCCGCTTTCGACCGACTCGATGATGTCGGGCATCGAAGCGGAGCTGAAGCACTGCGACGACTGCAAGACGAAGGTGATGAACTTCCCCGTCGTCGACTGGGGCACTCGCATCACGCCTGGGGTACAGGCGGCGCTCCTCGCCGATCCCACGGTCAACTACATCATCGTGATCTACGACAGCATGAGCCAATTCGTGACGCCGGCCGTCACGATCACGGGGTCCCAGAAGAAGGTTGGCGTCGACGCCTTCAACGGCACGCCGTTCGTCCTCGGGCTCGTGCAGCAGGGACAGGTTGAGATGGATATCGGCGAGAATCTCGACTGGATCGGTCACGCGATCATCGACGCCGAAATGCGCCGCGTCTGCGGCCTGCCCCTCATCTCGGATCCGAAGATTCCCTTCTATATCTTCACCCAGGAAAACGCGAAGGATGCGGGGACGCCGCCCCAGCTCTCCCAGGGCTATGGGGACGCCTATGTGAAGGGCTACGCGGACCTGTGGAAGCTTCAGTAGGAGCGGCTCGCCCGCCTGCGTCCGGCGTCTCGGCGCTTCGGCTTTGGGACCTGAGCAAGACCTTCGGGGGCCAGAAGGCCCTCGATAAGGCTTCGCTCGAAGTCGCCCCCGGCGAGGTGCATGGCCTCCTCGGTCAGAACGGTTCCGGCAAGTCGACGCTGATCAAGGTTCTGGCGGGTTTTCATGCGCCGGACCCTGGAAGCCGCCTGGAGATCGGCGGCGCAAATATTGCTCTGCCGCTCGCGCCGGGCGAGTTCCGAAAATATCGCATCAGCTTCGTGCACCAGCATCTGGGGCTGATCCCGAGTTTGACGGTGCTCGAAAACCTCTTGCTTGGGAGGCTCGCGGAGCGCGACGCCTGGGCGATCAACTGGATTGCCGAGCGCCGCGCCGCGCAGCGGCTGTTCTTGAGCTACGCCATCGATCTCAATCCTGAGGCGCGCGTCGCAGACATCGCGCCCGTCGAGCGAGCGCTGCTCGCGATTGTCCGCGCAATTTCGGAAATGAACGAGGAAGGCGGCGTGGGGCCAGGCCTTCTGGTTTTGGACGAGCCGACGCCATTTCTGCCAAAGCGCGACGTCGACCGGCTGTTTCAGCTCGTGCGCGCCGTCGTAGCCAAAGGCGCAAGCGTCATCTTCGTCTCTCACGACGTCGACGAGGTGATGGAGATCACCGATCGCGCGACCGTTCTCAGGGATGGCAAGGTCGCGGCGACGATTGATACGCGCGCTGCCACCAAGGCGGATTTTATCGAAGCGATTGTGGGTCGCAAGCTTGCCGCCATGACGTCTCCCGCTCCTCTCGCGGCGCGTGGCCCAAGCCACGCCCTCGTGCACAATTTGTCCGGGGGAACGATTGAGGGGTTCTCGCTTGACTTGGCGGCAGGAGAGGTGGTTGGCGTGACCGGCCTGATCGGATCGGGCTATGACGAGATTCCCTATCTTATCTACGGGGCGCGGGAGGCTCGCGGCGGGACGCTCGACATCGGGGGTCGCGGCGTCGAGCTGAGCTCGATCAAGCCCCGCGACGCCATCCGCCATGGCGTTGTCCTGGTGCCTGCAGACAGGGCCAACGCCGGGGTCATCGGTCCATTGCCGGTCGCCGACAACGTCACCATGCCGACGCTCGCCTCGCGCTTCAGGTGGTGGATGCTCAGCCGGCGCGCGATGATCGCCGAAGCCGCGGAAATGGCCCGGCGTTTCGAAGTGCGCCCGGCCGATCCGACGATGAACATGGCTTCGCTGAGCGGCGGCAATCAACAAAAGGTCGTGCTCGCCAAGTGGTTCCAGATGGCGCCGAAGCTGATCCTTCTGGATGAGCCGACGCAGGGCGTCGACATCGGCGCGCGACAGACGGTCTTCCGGCACATTGCGAGCGCAGCGTCGGCGGGCGCGGCTGTTCTTTGCGCAAGCTCGGACTACGAGCAGCTCGCCGCGATCTGCAGCCGGGTGCTGATCTTCGCGGCCGGCCGTGTCGTCGCGACCCTCGAAGGGGCCGACATCAGCAAGGACGCCATCGCGGAGCGGAGCCTCGCCGGCGCCCGGAGCGCCGCATGACGAACAGCGCGCCCGTCAAGCAAGGCGGCGGACCATGACCGACTCGGCCCCCACTCACGCAGCCGCTCCGGCGGAGCGCGCGGCGCATAAGCCGCTCGCTTACCGGCTCGAGCAATTCGGCCTCATCATCGTCTGGCTCGCGCTGATCGCCGTGTTCGGGTACCTCAAGCCTGACACGTTCCTGACCTGGGCCAATTTCTCCACGATCCTCGGCTCCCAGGCGGTCCTCGTCGTGGTGACGCTCGGCCTCATCATTCCGCTCACCGCCAATGACTTCGACCTCTCGATCGCGTTCATCATGACGCTGTCGTCGATGCTGGTCGCAGTCCTCAACGTCAATTACGGGATAGGAATCGGCTGGGCGGTGATTGCGGCGCTCGCGCTCGGGATCGCAGTCGGCCTCATCAACGGTCTGCTCATCACCGTTTTCCGCATCCATTCGCTCATCGTGACCCTCGGCACCGGAACCTTCCTCCATGGCGTCACGCTTTGGCTTAGCGATTCGATGACGATCAGCGGCGTTTCGTCCTCTCTCATCAATGCGGTCATTGTCGACCGCCTGTTTGGCGTGCCGCTTGAGTTTTATTACGCGATCGTCCTCGCCGCTCTCGTTTGGTACCTGCTCGAGTACACCGCGCTTGGCCGGCGCATTCTCTTCGTCGGTCGCGGACGCGAAGTGGCGCGCCTCAGCGGCATCAACACGGATCGCATTCGGGTCGCGTGTCTGATGGCTTCTGGATTCTTCGGGGCCTTGGCCGGGGTGCTCTACGCCGGCACCCAAGGCGCGGCGGACCCGGTGTCGGGAGTGACCTATCAGCTTCCCGCTTTCGCCGCCGCCTTTCTAGGCTCGACGTGCATCGCGCCGGGCCGCTTCAATCCCTGGGGCGCGACAGTCGCCGTCTATTTCCTTGTAACCGGGATCACAGGCCTCGTCTTTCTGGGCTTCAGCTCGTTCATCCAGGAAATGTTTTACGGCGGCGCGCTCGTCGTAGCCGTGACGCTGTCCCAGCTGGTTCGCGGCCGGCAGGAGCAGCAGTTTTGATCCCATCTCTGTCAACGGAAGCCAAGACGTGATCCCTCGCTCGCTCGAACGCGACTTTGTCGGCTACGGACCGAAGCCGCCCCATCCGCGCTGGCCGGGCGGGGCGCGCCTCGCGCTGAATTTCGTCCTCAACTACGAGGAAGGATCCGAGTACAGCATGATGGACGGCGACGGCGTCAGCGACGCCGCCCTGGCCGAAATGGCGAGCGTCGCCGTGCCGCGCGGCGAACGCGATCTCGCCGCCGAGAGCATGTTCGAATACGGCAGCCGCGTCGGCTTCTGGCGCCTCCACAGAATCTTCAAGGAGCGCGAACTGCCGATGACCATCTTCGCCTGCGCGCTTGCGCTTGAGCGCAATCTGCCGGCGGCGACGGCCATCAGAGAGGCGGGATATGATATCTGCTGTCATGGCTGGCGTTGGGTCGAGCACTTCAAGCTCGACGAGGCAACCGAACGCGAGCATGTCCGCCGGGCCGTCGAGAGCCTGAAGCGAACGGTCGGACAGCGCCCCCTTGGGTGGTATTGCCGCTACGGGCCGAGCGTCAACACGCGACGCCTCGTCGTGGAGGAAGGCGGCTTTCTCTATGACAGCGACAGCTACGCCGACGAACTTCCCTATTACGTAATGGCCGAAGGCCGCCCCCAACTCGTCGTGCCGTACACGCTCACCAACAATGACGTGAAATGGCCGGCGACGAACTTGGCGACCGGCGAGGACTTCTTCACGATCCTGCGGGAGGCTTTTGACTTTCTTTACGACGAAGGGCGCGAGGCGCCCAAAGATGATGAATGTGGGGATGCATATGCGCATCCTCGGCCATCCCAGCCGGGCGTCCGGCCTTGCGCGTTTCCTCGACTATGTGAAAAGGAAACCGGATGTTTGGGTCTGCCGGCGCTTGGATATCGCCAAGCACTGGCTCAAAGAACATCCTTGCGAGGTTGCTGGATGAAGCGCTTGAAGATCGAACCGATCGACGCAGAGGCGTTTGCGCCCTTCGGACAGCTTCTCCCGCCGGCGCCGCCAGGAAGCGGCCGTCAGGAGCTCATCGAGGAATTGCAGAACGACCGAACCACCGCGAGACCGCGCCTGTCCATTGCGACGACGGAGCCTAAAGCCTTACCCCTCACTGCAATGCAGATGGAGCGGCACGTCCATTCCTCTCAGGTCTTCGCGCCGCTCGACTGCGCGAGCTATCTGGTGATGGTCGCGCCGCACGGCGATGGTGGGATGCCGGACCTTGAAAAGGTCCGGGCCTTTCGCGTTCCCGGAGACACCGGCGTCAACTACAAAGCCGACACCTGGCATCATCCCCTCACTCCGCTCGAACGCATCGGGCGATTTGCTGTTCTCACTTTCGTCGATGGAACCGCCGCCGACGAACAATTCGTCGACCTGCCGCAGGAAGTTCTCATTGAAGAGTGATGCGGGATTCGGTTGATGAGATCGCACGGCGTTCCGGAGGAGCGGCGAAGGCGCCGGGTTGATGGCGGGGACCCTGACTAAGAAAAATCGACATTTTCTTGCCAAGCCGGCTGGGATACGTTATCGTATTTTTCAGAAGGACAGTAGGTCGATTTTTGGTGGTTCCGGTAGCGTCCTCCGGTTTGGGCTTCGCCGTTACGGGCGAAGTGACTCGTTAATTGCACTGCAAACCTTTGAAATCGCTCAAAACGGACTCGTTAAGTGGCGAGCCGCCGGCTCTCGGATGTTGAACGGAGAATCGATCAAACGAATTCTGCATCACAAGTTGGCGCGCTCCGGCCGGCGCTCGCATAGGCCCCCCCATGCTAAAGGCCGCTCTCCAACATTCGCATCGCCGCCGCGACGCTCGCTTCGACGCCGTCAAGAACTATCACGCCGGTTTCTTCAGTCATCGTCTTTCCGAGCCCGGCAAGGGGCGCGCCGCCTAGAAGGACGGCGTCGCCCGCGCATAAACGGATCGCCTCGACGATCGCGCCGAGATGGGCCTCGCGATTAGCGATCATCTCAGGAATTGTGATCGGCAAGATCCGGATCTCGACTAGCCTTTCCTCGAGGCCCAGCGATCGCACGTACTCTGCAAGCGCCGTCCGCATCGTCTCCCCGAGCGTCACGATGGAGAAGCGCCCGCTATTCGCCGCAGCCTTCAGGCCGGCTTCGCCCAGTCCAATAACCGGGATCGGAAGCCGCGCTCGCGCTTCCATGAGTCCCGGATCGCCGAAGGCGCCGATGATCGCCGCATCGGCGCTCGCGTCCCTCTGGATTGTGGCGACAACGGCCTGCGCCGCCCGGACGAGATCGTCAGGCGTCTCGATCGCAGGGAAGCCAGAGGGCGCGCTGACAGCCACGATCTCGACGCGCCCGCTGGCGACGCGCTCCGCCTCGTCGGCCAGCCAGCGCGTCACCGAGGCGCTTGTGTTCGGGTTGACGATCAGAAGCCGCGGGCGGCCGGTCATGCCGCGCTGGCCGAGCGCTTCAACCAATGGCGCGCGATGTCCTCGCGCCGCGCGATCCACACGCCCTCCCTGCCGCGCATTGCGGCGAGGATTCGCTCGAGCGCTCCGATGCGCCCCGGCCGGCCGATGATCCTTAAGTGCAGGCCTATGGACATCATCTTGGGCGCATGCGCGCCTTCGCGATAGAGCGCATCGAAGGCGTCCAGAATGTAGTCGGCAAAGTCGGCGGCGCGCCCGAAACGGTTCGTATTGAGGAATTGCATGTCGTTCGTGTCGAAGGCGTAGGGCAGCACGACATGCGGTCGGTTCGGCTCGCCCACGATATAGGGAAGATCGTCATTGTACGCGTCGCTGTCATAGAGAAAGCCGCCGTCCTCGATCAGGAGCCGGCGGGTGTTGGGCGACGCCGAGGATCGGGTGTGCCATCCGATCGGCCGGCTTCCTGTCGCCCGCGCAATCGCCACGACGGTGCGGGCGATGCGGTCCCGCTCCTCGGTCTCGCTCATGCCGGCGTGGCTTTCCCATCGCCAGCCGTGGGCGGACACCTCATGGCCACGGTCGACGGCGTCGCGCGCAAGTTCGGGTGTGCGCTCGACGGCCCGGCCGCAGGCGCTGACCGTCGCCCTGGCCTCGTGCTCGTCGAAGACATTCATCACCCGCCACCACCCGGCGCGCGCGCCATATTCAAAGTGGCTGTCGAGACAGAGGTCGGCCATGTTCTCGACGCGATGCGTGACCTCGTAGATCGCTTCGTTCGTGGAATCGCCTTCGCTGATCGCGAATTCCGCGCCCTCCTCGAAATTGACGACGAAGGACACGGCGACCCGCGCCTCGCCCGGCCAGCGGGCTTGCCGGATGTGGCGGCCATAGCCGACAAAATCCCTTCCGGAGCCAAGGGCCATTGCTTAAGCCTCGAGCCCGGCGAGGGGACGCCTGGGAGGGCGGGGAGACGGTCTCCACGACGTCATCTGTCTTCGCCCTTTCGCCTTAGCCACGACTCGCCGCCGCGAGAGAGAGCAAGCGCCGTGCCGAATGTGCACATTTATCGTAATATCTGGAGATTCGGCGGGGAAGTCTCCTGATCGAGGATGTGCACACATTCTGGCCATAATGTGCACAATCTGTGCGAAACTGGTGAAACCTTGACTACAGCGCGAACCCGGAGAGCTACCGCGAAGGTTGACGGCGCCGCGATCGACAGGCGGCTCCACGACGCTCTGTCACGCGCCCTTCTCGAGGGCCGGCTCACGCCTGGAGCGAAACTGCCGGAGCATCGGCTGGCGGCGATTTTTCACGTATCCCGCGAGCGCGTTCGAAAGGTGCTTCACCGGCTGGTCGCCGAGCGTCGCCTTGAGGCGATCCCGCAGCGCGGCGTCTTCGTGCCGAAGCCGACCGTCGAGGAGATCGCCCGCGTCTATCTCGCGCATCGCGTGTTCGAAGCAGGCGTGATCGCGGAGCTGGCCCGCCGACCCGACGCCGCGACCCTCGATCGGGTCGTCGTCCACCTCGACGAAGAGCGGGCCGCCGTCGAGCGGGGCGACCGGGTCGCCTCGGTTCGGCTGTCGGGCGAGTTTCATCAGATACTTGTCGATTCCCTGGCCAATCCTGAATTGTCGCGCTTTCTGCGCGAGTTGCAGGCTCGCTCGTCTCTCATGGTCTCGGCCTTCGAGCCGGCGCGTTTGTGGCCGTGCGGCGTCGACGAACACGCCGCGATCGCCGCCGCGTTGCGGCGCGGCGACGGCGCGCGCGCGGTCGCGCTCTGCGGAGAGCACTTTCGTCACATTGAGGAGAGGCTCGCGCAGGGGCTGGTCGAGCGCTCGGAGATATCGATCGAGCAGGCGTTGGCGCCCACGGACCAAGTCGCGGCCCGGAAGCGACCTTCAAGGCAAAGTCGCGAGAAGCACGCGCATCGCTGATGCTTCGCCGCAACTCGGGCCTGAGCCTCGCTCGGCTTCTCATCGATCAGGTTGACTTGCGTCGCTGAAGGGCGCTGGCACGTCGCTTGCTTGCGGCTGCATGAGGTCCCGCTGCGCTCCGCCATTGGAATGGATGAGGCCGATGCAAGGCCGGCGCTCGGAACACGTGAGAGGAGAGGCGCGATGTGTGATCGCCACCACAGCCAAGCTTTTTCCGGTTTAACCCAAAGCGCGCTCAGCCGCAGAACATTTCTGAAGTCGAGCGCCTTGGGCACGATCGTGATGGCGTTGCCCGGCGGTATGATGGGTTCAGCGCATGCGGCGACGACGGTCAAAGGCACGCACGGAAACGGCTTCTGCAACGCCGCGTTCTTCATCACCCATGCGCGCCAGCTGGCGAAGGAGGACGGCCTCACGCTCGAATTCGTCAATACGCCCTCCTTTGCCGATCAGGTGACGTTTCTCGGCACCGGGCAGGTCGATGTCAGCGTGATCCCCTATACGAACTTCATGGCTCTTTACGACGCCGGCGCGCCGATCAAGATCATCGGCGGCGGCGGCGTCCAGGGCGTCTTCATCGTCGCCCAGCCGGGTCTCGATTCGCCAGAGAAACTGAAGGGCAAGACCCTCGGCACCTTCCAGAACGATACGCTCGAAGTGCTGCCTTACGATTGGCTCAAGAAGAAGGGCGTCTCCTACAAGGACGTCACGGTCCGCTACATGGACTCGATGGCCGACATGGTCGCGGGCTTCAAGGCCGGCTCGATCGATATCGCATCGACCATCGAACCCTATGGCTCGTCGCTCCTGAACGACGTGAAGGGCTCGATCCTGTTGTCCGACGGCGTCGACATCTACGGCCCGCAATACACCGATTGCGTGCTCGCCGCGAGCACGCAACTGCTCCAGAAGGACCCCAAGAGCGTCAAGGCGCTGATCAAGGCGATGCTCAAGGCGCAGCTGCTTTTCGAGACGGATCGCGAGACGCTGCTCACCGAGCTCGTGGGCACATATTACAAGACCTCGCTCGAAAACGCGCGGATCGGCGCCAAGGCCCAGCCGGCCAAGGTCGATCAGCGGGCGCAGCAGGACTTCATTCTGAACCGCGTCGATTCGATCATGGAGATGGGCTACATCAAGAAAAAGCCCAACCGCGACGCGATCGACTGGAGTTATCTGGAAGCAGCGATCGCCGAGGTTCCCGACGTTTACGCGCAGCTCAAATACAAGTCGGCCTGAGCCGACGTGAGCAGCGTGAGAGGGATTGGCGTTAACGTCGGCAGCGGCGGGCAGGGCGGCTACGACCTGTCGGCCGCCTCCACGCTTTTCCATTCGTTTCTGGCTGTCATCCGGCAGTACGGACCGAAGGTCGGTTGGACCTTTGTCTCGATCGCCTTGTTCGCAGGATTATGGGAGTTTCTCTGGTATATCGGAGCGGCCGACCAGCGTCTGCTGCCGCCTCCGCACATTTTCCTCGGCGATCTCCCCGGGCAGGCGAAGAACTTCAACACCGCAAAGCGGTGGGAGATCGGCGTCGATCCGAATTCCGGGCCGACGCCGTTCGAGGCCGTGCTGATCACGATAGCGTCCTCGACAATGCGGGTGCTCGCGGGCCTCGCCATTGCCGCGATCGCCAGCCTCTGCATGGGCGTGCTGATCCGCTATTACGGGATCGCGGAGAAGCTGATCCTGCCGATCGTGACGCTGCTGGCGCCGGTTTCTCCCGTCGCCTGGCTACCGGTGGCGATCTTCCTGTTCGGCATCGGCAATGGGCCGGCGATCTTCATGGTGTTCATCGCTCTTTTCTTCACCATGACGCTCGCCACCATCACCCAGATCAATTCCGTCAACCGTAACTACATCAACGTGGGGCGCACCATGGGCGCGAGCAAGCGCCAGATCTATTCGCGCGTGATCCTGCCTGCGGTCCTGCCAGGCTTGCTGGTCGTGCTGCGTCTCAATCTCTTCGGCGCCTGGATGGTGGTGCTCGTGGCCGAGGCGACGGGGGTCGGCTACGGACTCGGACAAATCATCTCGATGGCGCGCAACACGTTCAACCCTGGGCTTGTCTTCTTCACCATCGTCATCATCGGCTTGCTCGGCTTCACCTTCGACTTCGGTCTGCAACTCCTGCAAAACCGCGTCCTGTTTTGGCTCCCGAAAGGTCAAGGGGGCTTGAGTGGCGGATGAGCGGTCGCGGAGCGGGAACGCCGCGGCCCATGGGGTCCGTTGCGCCGGCGTCGGCAAGGTTTGGAACCCGGGCACTGCGCGGGCGCATGAGGCGCTCGCCGACGTCACGCTCGACATCGAATCCGGCGAGTTCGTTGTCCTCCTCGGGCCGTCCGGCTGCGGCAAAAGCACGCTCCTTTACCTCATCGCCGGACTTGAGCAGCCGACTTCAGGAATGATCATGGCGCACGGAGAGCTCGTGGCCGCTCCGGCGCCTGAGCGCAGTCTGATCTTTCAGGAGGCCTCCCTTTTTCCCTGGCTGAACGTGTGGCAGAATGTCGGCTTTGGCCTTTCCATCCGCGGCCTGCCAGCCGCGGAGTGCAAGGACAGGGCGCGCAGGGTGCTGTCACGCGTCGGCCTTTCCGAAGCCATGGAGAGGCGCCCCGACGAACTTTCGGGAGGCATGCGCCAGCGCGTCGCCGTGGCCCGCGCGCTCGCCATGGAGCCGGAAGTCCTGCTGATGGATGAGCCATTCGCCGCCCTCGACGTTCAGACGCGCGTCAAGATGCAGGGCTTCCTGCTCGACGTGTGGGACGCCAGCAAGGCGTCGGTTCTGTTCGTCACGCACCATATGGACGAAGCGATCGCGCTCGCCGATCGGATCGTGGTGTTCACTGCGCGTCCTGGCCGCGTCAAGGCGATCGTGCCAGTCGATGCGCCGAGGCCGCGCGATTTGACCTCGCCGGAGGCATTGGCTTTGCGCGTGCGGTTGACGGCGCTGTTGCAAGACGAGGTCGATCGCGCATTCGCCGAGCAAGAAGCTTTGCCTGTCAGCTGAAATGACCGGACAGGCTTCACCAGTTTCGCTCGTGCGCGGCAAGCATGTCATCACGCGCGCGCTCGATCGCCATCGATGGGAGCAGATCGACGATGGAGCGGTGCTCCAGCGTGACGGTATCATCATCGCGGTGGGCGCCTTCGCGGACATGCGCCGCGCCAATCCGGACGCGCCGATTGTCGGCGACGGCGAGCAGGTCCTGCTGCCGGGCTTCGTTAACGCCCATCATCATGTCGGCCTGTCGCCGGTCCAGCTCGGCGTGGCCGATGAGACGCTTGAAAAGTGGTTTGCGACCGGCATCGCCTTGCGCGACCGCATTCCGTACTATGACGCCCTCTACGCGGCGTTCGAAATGCTGGCCTCCGGCACGACGACCGCGCAGCATCTGCACGGCTGGCTCCCTGGCGGTCCACGCCAGATCGAGCAGGATTCCGAGGCGATCATCCGGGCGTACGAAGACATCGGGATGCGCGTCTCCTATTGCTACGCGTTGCGCGAGCAAAACCACCTCGTCTACGAGGCCAACGAGCAGTTCGTCGAGCGCGTCCCCGCGGAATTGCGTCCGGCGCTCGCCAAATACTTCGCCGGCTTTCAGATGCCGGCGTCGGAGACCGTCGCGCTATTTGAGCACTTGTTCGCCAAACATGAGGGCAAGGAGCGCGTCAAAATCCAGATTGCGCCGTCGAACCTGCAATGGTGCGCCGACGAGAGTCTGGCCATGCTGGCCGACACCGCCCAGAAGCACGGCGTCCCGATTCACATGCATCTCGTCGAGACTCCCTACCAGAAGGAATATGCGCGCCGTCGCGGCGGCGGGACTGCTGTCGATTACATCGAACGCTTCGGCCTGCTCGGCCCGCAAATGACCCTCGGGCACGCCGTCTGGCTCTCGGAGAGCGATCTCGACAAGCTCGCCAGCACGCGAACCAGCGTCTGCCACAATTGCAGCTCCAACCTGCGGCTGCGTAGCGGCGTGTTGCCGCTCAACCGGATAGAGGCGCGAGGGATCAACACGGCGATTGGCACGGACGACATGGGCGTCAATGACGATCAGGATATGCTGCAGGAGATGCGCATGGTTCTATGCGCCCATCGCGAACCAGGCATGGATGACAGCGTCCCAACGATGGCGCAGGTCTTCCGCATGGCGACGAGCAGCGGCGCCAAAACGACCCCCTACGGCGACACGATTGGCTCGCTCGAAGTCGGCAAGGCGGCCGACATGGTGCTCATCGACTGGAAGCAGATCAGCGAGCCATATCTTGATCCCGAGACGCCGGCGCTCGATGCGGTGATCCATCGCGCCAAGACGCGCGGCGTACGGACGGTCAT
This sequence comes from uncultured Alphaproteobacteria bacterium, assembly GCA_963753135.1. GTDB lineage: Bacteria > Pseudomonadota > Alphaproteobacteria > Rhizobiales > Beijerinckiaceae > Roseiarcus. The sequence goes on from CAVWBA010000016.1 coordinate 304,232, forward strand.
CGTTGGCGGGGAGATCGTCTATGAGGACGGCAAGTTCACCCGGGTCGATCGCGACAACGCCTTGCGCGAGTTCTCCGAAATTCTGAAGCGGCCGCTCACGGAGGATGAGAGGAACCGCAGGCGCCTCGCCAAGGCCGTCCTGCCGCATGTCGCGTCGTTTTACGACGGCTACCTCGATCCCGGCGCGCACGAGCCTTATTACTGCCAGAACTCGAGGACTTGAGGACACCGCAGCTCACGGGCGGCGAGCAGCGATCGTCTGTGGTTGAACGTCCGGGCTGAACAGGGGAGGGGGTAATCGATGTCATCTTCGATCATTCGCGGCAAGCATGTGATCACGCGCGCGCTCGATCGCCATCGTTGCGAGCAGATCGACGACGGCGCTGTCTTGCAGCGCGACGGAACCATTGTCGCCATAGGCCCCTTCGCGGAGCTGCATGCCGCAAATCCTGATGTTCCGGTCGTCGGAAATGGCGGCCAGGCGCTGCTGCCCGGGTTCGTGAACGGCCACCATCATATTGGGCTCACGCCGGTCCAGCTCGGCTCACCGGACATGCCGCTCGAACTGTGGTTCGCGACCCGCCTCGTCACGCGCGACGTCGACCTCTACCTCGACACGCTCTACTCGGCCTTCGAGATGATCGCGTCCGGCATCACCACGGTTCAGCATATTCATGGCTGGATGCCGGGCAATCTGGCGCAGGTCGAGGAGCGCTCCGAATCGGTCTTACGCGCCTACGAAGACATCGGCATGCGCGTTTCCTATTGCTTTGCGCTGCGCGACCAGAACCACCTCGTTTACGAAGCGAACGACAAGTTCCTCGAGCGCGTTTCGGCCGACGTCCGTCCTCTGCTCGCCAAACATTTCGGGCGCTTTCAACTGTCAGCCCAGGACGCGATCTCGCTTTTCGAGCACCTTTACGCCAAGCATCACAACAAGGAGCGCATCAAGATCCAACTCGCGCCCGCCAATTTGCACTGGTGCTCCGACGACGCGCTGACGATGCTCGCCGATTGTTCGGAAAAGTACGGCGTCTCGCTCCACATGCATCTCGTCGAGACCGCCTATCAGAAGGAATATGCGCGCCGCCGCGGCGGCGGCACGGCGGTCGACTATATCGAGCGGTTTGGCCTGCTCGGGCCGAAGCTGACGCTCGGCCATGGGGTCTGGCTGTCTGAAGGAGACATCGACAGGGTCGCCGAGACAGGCACGCACATCTGCCACAATTGCAGCTCGAACTTCCGGCTGCGCAGCGGCGTCGCGCCGCTGAATTACTTCGAGGCGAAAGGCGTCAACGTCGCCATCGGGCTCGATGAGGCTGGAATCAACGACGACCGCGACATGCTGCAGGAGATGAGGATGGTGCTGCGCGCCCATCGTGAGCCCGGCATGGACGACCGCGTCCCGACGATGGCCCAGGTGTTCCGCATGGCGACGGTCGGCGGCGCGAAAACCACCCCGTTCGGGGCGCGTCTCGGCACGCTCGAAGTCGGGAGAGCGGCGGACATGGTGCTTATCGATTGGGAGCAAATCAGCTACCCCTATCTCGACGAGGAGACGCCGGCGCTCGACGCGATTGTCCAGCGCGCCAAGGTCGAAGGAGTCAAGACAGTGATCGCGGCTGGCGAAATCATCTATGAGGACGGCAAGTTCACCAAGGTCGACCGCGACGCGGCCTTGCAGCAGTTCTCCGAACTCATGGCGCGTCCGTTGAACCCGGACGAGATCGAGCGACGACGGCTATCGAAGGCGATCCTTCCCCATGTGAAATCCTTCTACGAAGGCTATTATTCGAGCGACGCTCATGTCCCCTATTACCGGCAGAATTCCAGGGTCTGACGTGTGGCGACTCGCTAACGCTCCGCCTAGTCCATGACGAGCCCCGAACCTAAAACTGGCGCGAACGAAACTGGCGGGCCCTCGCTGCTCATCCGCGGCGGCCGTGTCTATCGCCATGACGGCGACGTCGACGATCCGCCCGTGGGCGACATTCTTATCCAGGGTTCGCGCATCGTCTCGGTGACCTCGCCTGACGAGGACGCCGCGCGGAAGCATGAGATTGTGCGCCGCTCGACCGACTCGAGCGAGGCGCAGGTGATCGAGGCGCAAGGCAAGCTTGTTCTGCCCGGATTTGTGAACGCGCACTATCACTCCTACGACGTCCTCGCGAAAGGCCTGCTCGAGGACATGCCGTTCGACGTCTGGGCACTGCATTCGCAGCCCGCTTATTTCGGCAAACGCAGCAAGGAGGAGATCCGCGCCCGCACTTTGCTCGGCGCGGTCGAATGTTTGCGGAACGGCGTGACGACGGTTCAGGACATGAACTCGCTCGTACCGCAGGACGAGGAGACGCTCGACACGATCCTCAGCGCGTATGAGGAGGTCGGCATCCGCGTCGTCTTCTCCATCGCCGTCCGCGATGTCGGCGCACTGGACATCGCCGAGTTTCTGCCGTCGCACACGCCAGAATCCGTGATGGCACTCATACGTGGCGCCTCGAAGGACCCGCGCGAGGAGATCGCCTTCGTCGAGCGCCAAATTAAACGGCTCACGCCGTTGCCGCCGCGGATAACCTGGGGCCTGAGCCCTTCGGGACCGCAGCGCTCGTCGCGCGCCTTGCTGGAAGGCGTGGCCGACCTCGCCCGTCAACGCGAGCTGCCGGTCTTCACCCATGTGTACGAGACCAAGGCGCAGACCGCAAAGGCGCGCACGATCTACGGCGCGCACGGCGGCTCGATGATTCGTCATCTCGCCGACGTCGGATTATTGACGCCGCGCACGACGATCGCTCACGGCGTCTGGTTGATGCAGGATGAAATCGAGCTGATGGCCGAGCATGGCAGCGGCGTCGCTCACAACCCCATCAGCAACCTCAAGCTCAAAAGCGGCGTCGCGCCGATGCGGGCGGCGATGCAAGCCGGAGTCAATATCGCGCTCGGCTGCGACAATTGCAGTTGCAGCGATTGCCAGAGCATGTTCCAGGCGATGAAGATGTTCTGCCTGCTGGCCGCGATCACCGATCCGAACCCGACGGGCGTGCGCGCGGTCGATGCGATCCGTGCGGCGACGCTGGGCGGCGCGCGTGCGATGAACCTTGACGGCGAGATCGGTGCGATCGCGCCCGGCATGAGGGCCGATCTCGTTATCCTTGATCTTGCCGACGTCGTTTTTCAGCCGTTGAACAGCGTCGCCCGGCAGCTCGTGTTCGGCGAGTCGGGCCGGGGCGTCGAAACGACGATTGTCGATGGCAGGATCATCATGCGCGACCGCCGCATGCTCGCGATCGACGAGGGGGCGCTGCGAGGCGAGCTTGCGGCGATAATGCCAACGTTCCGTCGCGACTTCGCGAATGTCGCCGAGGCCAACCGCGAGGCGATTCCTTACCTGCTCGTCGCCAATGAGCGGCTGAAGTCTCACAATGTAGGGATCAACCGGTTCGTCGCCTCATGATCGGCGCGTTCTGCGTCCTTCGAGGGCGCTTCGCGGCGCCTCAGGACGGGGGTAAGATAAGATACGCGAACTTCAGAACCGGGATACGAGGCTGGACCCATGCTGTTTCGGACCGAGCCCTCGGGCGTTCTCGCCATCAGCCAGCCGCCCATGCGTGGATCTCGGGGCAGATTCTGCGCGCCTGGGACGAGCCGCTCGGCCAGCCGCTGTTGCTCGCTGCGGAGCAGCACGACATCGGCTGGCTTGACTGGGAGACGGCGCCGACTTTCAATCCCGAGACCGGGCGCCCGCATCTCTTTCGTGAGATCGGCGCGGCAGTGCATTCGCCGATGTGGAGGCAGGGCGTCGAGCGCGCGCTCGGCGCTTGGGGCGCTCATGTCGCGCTTCTTATCTCGCGGCACGGCGGAGTGATCTACCGGCGCTACACCGACCGGCACCGCACTGGCGAAGCAGACGCCGCGGCAGCCCAAGCGTATCTGGAGACGCAAGCGCTCGTCGAGGCGGAATGGGCGAGGATGCTGGGCCTGGATGCCGCCATACTTCAGAAAGAGACAATGCTTGTGGCGTTGGTCGACACCCTGTCGCTCGCCTTGTGCGGCGAGTTGAAGACGCCGATCGAACTTATGGCGCCGAACGCGAGCGGAGGGACCGAGACCCTACGGCTGATGGAACGGCCCGGTCATCCTTTTGAGTTTGTCCTCTCGCCATGGCCGCTCAGACAGGATGTGCTGACGGTCGAAGGCGAGGCGCGTTCGCTTCCGGCGGCGGGACGTTTCGCCGATGAGGCTGCGATGCGGACATGGCTCAAGTCGCCTGAGCGTACGGTGTTTCGCGCACGGCTGATGAGCAAATTCCCAACCGGCTGAACGGCGATCAGCTTCGAGCCATTGGCGAAGGCAGGCAGCTATTTCTCCGTGTATTTCTTGGCCCACTCGACGCCATCCCAGGTGATCATCTTCGTCGGGACGATCTTGATCAGGTAGCGCGGCCGGTCGTAGGTCGGCACGAGATATTCCGGCCCGCGCTCGCCGAGGTAGCGCACCGACGTGCGGTTGGCGACTCCCAGGCACTCTCCCTGCATCGGCGCCGGGCCAGAGACGATCTCGGCCTTCCCTTGCGCGACGATGCGCCTGTAGGTCCCGCTGTCGTGCGCGCACGAAATGCCGACATTCGGATTCTTCTTGATATGCGCAATCCAGGCTGCCCGCTCCCGCACGACCATCCAGAAGGCCTCGCCGTCCCATTCCTGCCAGACTGGGGTGACGTAAGGCACGCCGTTCTCGTCGATCGTGGCGATCCGCGCGACCACCGGCTCGGCCAGAAATTCTTTGATCTCCGCGGGCGTGAGCTTGCGGTTCTTTCCCATCCATTCGGGGTGTTGCTTGTCCGTCACCTCAGCCTCTCCGCAGCATCATGCCGGCTTGTCCGTGAGACTCTAGTCGACCACGAGACCTCAGAGTGCGTCAATGCGATACAATCGCCGCGCATTGTCATGGAAAAGAGCGGACTGCTCGGCTTGTGAAAAATTGCGGACGATCGCCTTGAAGCCATCGAAGATCGCGTCGAAGCTCGTCCATAAGCGACCGACCGGGAAGTCGCTGCCGAACATCGATCGGTCGACGCCGAAGCAATCGATGCAATGCAGCGCGACCTCGCGCAAGCTTTCGGGCGTCGGGGAGGGGTCGTAGGCGGTCAGCGCCGAAATCTTGATCTGAACATTGGGCGCTGAGCCGAGCAGTTTCAGGGCCCCCCTCCATCGCGTCATGCCTTCGGGGTCGCGATCAATGGGGCTGCCGCAATGGTTGACGATGAAGGTTTGGTTGGGGAAGTCGCGCGCCAGCCGGGCGACCTCCTCCGCTTGATAAGGATAGAGCATGAACTCGAGGAGTTGGTCGTGGCGAGCGAGCAGCGCGACGCCGCGGCGGAAATCAGCCTCGTCGGCGATGCCCGGGCGCGGGGCGAAGCATTTCGCGGGATCGGTCGGGTGCCAGCTCAGCATTTGTCGAACGCCTACGCAACGCTCGACCTCGGACAGGCGGTCAAGCGCAGCGCCCGCGCCCGGAGCGGCGAGGTCAGCGAAGCCGATATAGCGCACGGCGACACCCGACGACTTGTCGAGCGTCTCCAGCCACTCAATCTCGGCGAGCGGATCGTCGGCGCGATCCCATGCGGCTTCTATGTGAACCGAGGCGACCACGTTCTGGTTCGCCGCGTCGCGTAGGTAGTCATCGACGAGATAGTTTCTTCGTATCGCGTCGAGATCGCCCAGCGCCTGGATTGCGCCTCCCGTGGGACGAAGCCAGGGATGCCGGTCCATGCCGAGATCCCAAAGATGACAATGCGGGTCGATGATCGGCCCCCGATACAGTTCAGCCACGTTCAAATGCTCCGTGGTTTAGGTGGAGTTCGCAATGGCAGCGGCGCCGGCGATCGCGTTGGCGCTCAGAGCTCCACCCAGTCTCGCCGTAACGCCTCTCCGGCGACCACGCTAGGGCTCTCGACTCTGAGATTGCTGAGATCCGCGCGACAAGTGTCAGAATCGTTGACTTACTGAAACGCAGACCGGTAACGTCCGCTGCGAAGTCGATCGACTGTTGGGAGACGGTTGGGGGGCTGCGCGACGATCGATGCCGATTGGTCTTCGTGACGCGGCTCGGATTGGACAAACGAGCTTCGCAGAGGGAGAACAACGACATGAAGACGATCAATTTCGCGCGGCTTGCATTCGCGCCCATGGTCGTGGCGGCTCTGGCCGTCTTGCAACTTGCCAGCGCCGGTTCGTCGTTTGCGGCCGCCAATTGCATCAAGGGCGAGCACAAACCGCCCTTCAAGATCGGCTGGGCGAACATCTATTCGATCCCGACCTGGATGAAGGAGACGACCGGCACCATCGAGGACATGGCGAACACGCTGAAAAAGCAGGGCCTGGTTGATAGCCTGACAATCACAGACGCCCAAGGCAACGCCAACACGCAGATCCAGCAAATTCAATCGATGATTGACGCCAAGCTCGACGCGATCATCGTCGACGCCGGTTCGGCCACCGCGCTCGATCGCGTCATCGCCGACGCCTGTTCGAAAGGGATCGCCGTCACCAATTTTGACAGCCTCGTCGACACCAAGGACCTCACCACGAAGATCGACACCGACCAGAACCAGTGGGGCAAGCTGGCCGCGGAGTGGCTCGTCAAGCAGCTCAACGGCAAAGGCAACATTCTGGTCCTAAATGGCCCGGCCGGCGTCTCGGTCAGCGACGATCGCCGCAAGGGCGCGGAGCCGGTGTTCAAGGCCAATCCGGGGATCAAGATTCTGGCGGAAACCAACACGCCCTACAACGCCGCGCCCGCACAGGAAGCCGTCACCAACCTCTTGTTCAGCAATCCGCAGATCGACGGGGTCTGGAGCCAGGGCGGCGCGCTCTCAGCGGGGGCGGTGACCGCCTTCGAGAAACAGGGCCGCAAGCTCGTTCCGATCACGGGCGAGAACTATCGGCCATTCCTCGAGATGTGGAAGCAGAAGAAGCTCACCGCTTGGGCGACGCAGCAGCCGAATTGGCTTGCGGCCTTTGCCGTCTACGCCGCCGTGAAGGCGCTGCAGGGCGCCGACATTCCGGCCTATATCGATGTGCCGCTGCCGATCATCGACGAGAGCAATCTCGACAGCTACCTTGCCCGCGCCAAAGACTTCGCTGCCGACGGCTACATCTACTCGCCCTATGACACGAAGCTGTTCGACGAGCTGATCGCCAAGAGCCTGAAGAAATAGCTTCGCTCCGAGCGGGCGTGAGCTAGCGCATCAGCAGCGCGGTGATATGGGCGTAACCCAGACGATCCTCGGAGCGCGGTGTGTGTCGAAGGCGTTCTTCGGCAATCCCGTTCTTCGCGATGTCTCGATCGAGCTCGTCGGCGGCCGTATCCACGCTCTCCTCGGCGAGAATGGAGCGGGCAAGAGCACGCTGATCAACCTCCTGTCGGGCACGCTGAGGCCCGACAGCGGAGAGATCCTGGTCGACGGGCGCCCTATCGCATCTCTGACGCCGGACGAAGCTCATCAGCTCGGTGTCGCCGTGGTGCAGCAGGAGCTGAGCCTCGCGCCCCATCTTTCCATCGCGGAAAACATCGGCCTCGGGGCCTACCCCCGCCGGGGCGGGATCGTCGACTATGGGCGCCTGGCGGCCGCGGTCGCAGAGATCGCCAAGGAGCTCGACCTCAGTGAACCGCTGGACATGGCGGTCGGGCGATTGCCGCTCGGCCGCCGGCAAATCGTCGAGATCGCCAAGGCGCTCTATATCAAGCCGCGCGTCCTCATCTTGGACGAACCCACCTCGTCGCTCGCTGCGCCGGACGTCGCGATATTGATGAGGCTCGTTCGGCGTCTGCGCGACCGAGGCGTCGCGATCCTCTACATCTCGCACCGACTGAATGAGATCCTCGATTTCTGCGACACCGTAACCGTTCTTAAGGACGGATCGGTCACCGCCGACCGTCCCCTTGCTGGGCTTGATCCGACCGGCCTCGTCCGCTTGATGGTCGGCCGCGACCCACGGAATCTGTTTCCGCCATACGCCTCGCAATCGACGGGCGATCTCGTCCTCGAGACGAAGGCCTTTCGCGCCGGCGGAGCCGCCGGTGTCGATTTCGAGCTCTACCGCGGAGAAATCCTTGGGATCGGCGGCCTCGTTGGCCACGGACAGGAAGACTTCATGATGGGCCTCTACGGCGCCATTCGTGCGGAAGCCGAACGGTTCCGCGTGTTCGCTGACGGAGCCGCCGTGCGAAGCGCTCCTTTCGCGAGGGTCGCCGACGCGAACGCTGTCGGCGTCGCCTACGTCCCGGCCGATCGCCGCAAGGAAGGGCTCATCCTGCCGCACTCGATCGACTTCAATCTGCTCTTGCCATTGTTCGCCAGCCACAGCGCCGAACGCCGCCGAACGGCGCGAGAGACCGCAATCACTGAACGTCTGGCGCAGCGCCTCAATATTCGCGGCGATCGAGGAAGGCCGGCCCAGGCGCTCTCCGGGGGCAACCAGCAGAAGGTCGCTCTATCGAAATGGTTGACGCTCGAGCCGTCGGTTTTGCTTCTGAATGACCCGACGCGCGGCGTCGACGTCGAGACCAAGCGCGAGATCTATCTTGCGCTCCGCGCAATGGCCGCGGAGGGCAAAGCCGTCGTGCTGCTCAGCACCGACACGCCCGAGCTCGTCCATCTTTGCGATCGGGTCATGGTGTTCAACAAGGGCAGAGTGGCCGCCACCTTGCCGCACGCCGAGGCGTCCGAGGAAGCGATCGTCGGGGCCGCCATGGGCGTGAGACAAGCGCCGACCCTTCAGGGAGAGGCGGTTTGATGCTGGGTCAGGGCGCGCGACTCTATTGGGCGATCCAGTGGCGGCGCAACGAAGGCCTTGGCGCGCTCTTTCTGGTGCTCGCCGTGTTCGCGGCGCTCTATGCATTCTTGTTTCCCGGCATTTTCGCCGTAGGCGCGATGGCCAAGTTCGTCCAAGGCTGGTTCCCAACCGCAATGGTCGCGGCGGCGGAAGCCATCGTCATGCTCACCGGCGGAATCGATCTTTCCGTCGGTCCGATGGTGAGCCTCGGCTCAGTGGTGGCGGCGTCCACCATGCAGGGGCCGCTTGGCGTTTTCGGCGGCGTTCTTGCGCTTCTTGCCCTGGGGACAGGCGTGGGCGCGATCGTCGGCGGTTTCGTCGCCATTGGTCGATATCCCGCGATCATCGTGACTCTCGCGCTCTCGTTCGTGTTGCGGGGCGTCGCGCTGCTCATCATGCCGCGGCCTGGCGGATACGTTCCCCCCTCCTTGTCTGATTTTCTCGCCGGCAGTCATCCGACCGCCGCCGTTCTGCTGGTGCTGCTCGTCATCTTATGGAAGCTCTATCAGGCGACGCCTTTAGGAATCGGGTTGATCGCTGTCGGCGACAATGCCGAAGGCGCCTACCGATCCGGAGTCAATGTCACCCGCGTGCGTATGAGCGCCTATATCATCAGCGCCATTCTTCAGGCCTTCACCGGCCTTTACGTAGCCGCGCAGACCGGCTCGGGCGATCCCCTGATCGGCGAGCCGCTGACGCTTTCCGCTATCGCCGCCGCCGTGCTTGGCGGGGTCGGGTTTCTTGGCGGCCAGGGCGCGATGCGGGGGGCGCTCGCGGGCAGCCTGCTCATGAGCATCCTGATCAACGTCATGTTCTTCATGGGCCTGCCGCTGGTGGCGCAATATGTTGTCCAGGGATTGATCATCGTCGCGACGGTTGCGCTGCCGCTGATCCGCGCCTCTTTACGGAGGGCGTCGTGAACGCGGTCCTGCGCTTGCAGCGCTTCGCGGCCGCGTACAGCCGATCGCTCGTCGCCTACGTTATTGTCGTGATCCTGTGGATCGCGGCCTCGCTGTTGATCGCGGGGTTCGGCGCCTACGCCCACCTGCGCTATATCGTCGAGCTCGCCGCGGTGATCGGCCTCGTCGGCATCGGCCAGACCATCGCCGTGATCGGCGGCGGGATCGATCTTTCGGTCAGCGCAATCATCACAGTCACCGCGATCATTCTGCCGTTAGTGACTTTCAACGTTGACGCCACGGGGCTCGGAGCGATCGCGCTGGCGCTTATCGTCGCCGCGGGAATCGGAGCGGTGAACGGGCTTGGCATCGGATACTTGGGTCTGCCGCCGCTGATCATGACCTTGGCCATGGCGACCATCCTGCAAGGGCTTACTCATTCTCATTGCCGGAGGCAGCGCCATCTCGGTCACCAACCCTTCGCTCGATTGGCTGGGCTCGACGCATGTCATGACTATTTCGGTCAGCATTATCCTTTGGGCGATCGTGGCGGCCGTCTGCCTGTTCTGGCTGCATGGGACGCGCAGCGGTTCGCTCATCTTCGCCATCGGCGCCAATCCAGTCGTGAGCCGGCTGTCAGGCGTTCCGATTCGCCGGCTGACGCTGATCACCTACGTCATCTCGGGCTTTTGCGCTGGCCTCGCCGGCCTTCTGCTCCTGTCCATGAACGGACAGGGCTATGTCGGCATCGGCGATCCGTACCTGCTGTCATCGATCGCGGCGGTGGTGCTCGGCGGCACATCGATCCTTGGCGGGCAAGGCAGCTATCTTGGCACAATCGCCGGAGCCGTCCTGCTCGTAACCATGACGGCGCTGATCACGGTCGTGAACGCCTCGGAGGGCTGGCGCAGCGTGATCCTCGGCTGCCTGATTTTGGCTATGCTGCCATTGTCGGGTCGCGACCAGTCCCGCTGAGAAGGCCCCGCCGCGAGAAGAAGGAGCAACAAAGTGCTTGTCCAGGACTTGGATACGCCATGCGCGGTGGTCGATCTCGACGCGATGGAGACCAATCTCCGGCGCTGCCAGGCCTATCTCGACCGTCACGGGCTGAGCCTCCGCCCGCACATCAAGACCCACAAGATCCCCGAATTCGCCCATTTGCAGATCAAGCTCGGCGCGAAGGGCGTCAATTGCCAGAAGCTCGGCGAGGCCGAGGTCATGATCGACTCCGGCATCGCCGATATCCTCTTGACCTATAACCTTATCGGCGAGACCAAGCTCGATCGCCTCGTAGCGCTTGCCCGCCGGTCCGATCTCAAGGTCGTCGCCGACTCGAAGGAAACGGTCGAAGGCTTATCCTCCGCCATGTCGCGCGCCGGCCTTGAGCTGCCGGTCATGGTCGAATGCGACACCGGAGCGCAGCGCTGCGGCGTGACCTCGCCGGCCGACGTCGTCACGCTGGCTCAGAGGATTGATCGCGCGCCGGGGCTGAAGTTCAAAGGCCTCATGACCTATCCGCCCAAGAACTCCACGGCCAAGACCAACGCCTGGCTGACCGAGGCGGTCGACCTCTGCAAGCGCTCCGGGCTTGCCGTCGAGACGGTCAGCAGCGGCGGAACGCCCGATCTCTACAGCGCCCACGAAGTGACGATCGCCACCGAGCACCGGCCCGGGACCTACATCTATAGCGACCGGTCTCTTGTGGAGATCCAGGGCTATGGTTCGCTCGCCGATTGCGCGCTCCGAGTTCAGGCGAGAGTTCGTGTCGCACGCGGCGCCGGATCGTTGCGTCATCGACGCCGGATCGAAGACGCTGTCGTCCGATCTGCTCGGACTCAATGGACACGGCCGCATCCTCGAACATCTGGACTGGGAGATCTATGGGCTTAGCGAAGAGCACGGACACGTGCGCGCCCCGCCGGGCTCCGGGGAGCCCAAAATCGGGGAGCTCGTCACCATAATTCCGAACCACGCCTGCGTGGTGACGAACCTTTTCGACCGAATCTACGGCGCGCGGCAGGGACGGGTGGAAACTTTCTACGAGGTCGCGGCGAGAGGGAAAGTGCAGTGACCCTCGCGAAACTCGAGCCCGCGCCGGATACCGCTCGCCTTGCTCATCTGCTTGAGCGGCTCGTCGCCATCGACACGCAGAACCCGCCGGGACGCGAGACGGAGGCCGCCGCGCTCCTTGCGTCCGAGCTTAAGGCCATCGGTTTCGCGACAGAGGTTCGTCCCCTCGGGGAGGGCCGCGCAAATGTGGTCGGCCGCATCGACAATGGCGACGGGCCCTCGTTTCGCCTTCAATTCGCATATGGACACGGTGCCGGTCGGCGGCGGCTGGACCAATGATCCGTTTCGTCTGACAGAGCGAGACGGCAAGCTCTTCGGACGAGGCGCCTGTGACGCCAAGGGCCCGGTTGTCGCCATGGTCGAGGCCGGCCGTCTCCTTGCCTCGCAGAGGGATCTCTGGCGCGGAACGCTGGTTTTGATGTTCGTCGCCGACGAGGAGATTGATGGCGGCGGCTCAAGGGCGCTGGCGAAGCAGCAGCCTAGACCCGACCTCATCGTTATCGGCGAGCCGACCAACAATGCGGTCTACGCAGCGCACAAAGGTTGTCTGCGGCCGCTCATCCGCGCCAAAGGCAAGGCGGCGCACTCCGGCCGCCCGGAGCTTGGCGTGAATGCGATCCTCGCTGCGAGCCATCTCATCTCCATCTTCGACGAACGGGATCGCAAACTCAGGACACAGACCCACCCTCTGGTCGGCCACGCGAGTCTATCGGTGACCCGTATCGCAGGCGGGATCGGTGACAACGTTATCCCGGAGAGTTGCGAGATGGTCCTCGACCGGCGGCTGCTGCCGGGCGAAACGCTCGACGCCGCGATGGACGAGCTGCACGCCATGCTGACGCGCGCGAAACGCGACCACGGCGTGGAAGCGGAGATCACAGCGATCCGCACGAAGGCCGGGTCGACAGAGACGACGCTCGACGATCCGCTTGTGCGCAATGCGGTCGCCATCTCGCGCGCACATGGCGTCACGTTTCCGCAACCGGGCGGCCTGACCGGTGGATGCGACCTCGTTCATTTTCACGACATTGGCGCCGTGGGCATCGTGCTGGGCCCCGGCTCGCTCGACGTTGCGCACCAGCCCGACGAATATGTGCCGAAGGACGATCTCGCCCGCGCCGCCTTCATCTATCGCGATATCGCGATCGCGATGATGCAGCCCTGATTGGCGCCGCCTTAACCGCAAGGCCAGCGAACTTGCTCGGAACGCAGTCCGGCGTGGAGCTTAATCTTGTTTTGAGAGCGTGCCCAAAGCTGCGCTGCTCGGCCGCCAACCAGTCGCCGTCGTCGCGGGAGTACATTCGCGACTGGGGTGGCGCTTTTCAAGGAGGCTCTGGAGGCGGAAATCCCTTTCCACGATGCGGCCTATGCTGGGTGACGGATTCGGTAAGCGGTCGCCCGGCGTTCTATTGTATCCGCGCTCGGTGAGCACGGCCGACGCGGGAAGGGCAACCTGGAGGAGCGGCAGCAGCCGTTTAATGGGCGGGACGCTCGATCAGGAAAAACCGACAATTTCTTGCCAAGGCCGCCGACCTCTTGTATTATTTTTTCGGAAATCCAGATCAACGCGGCGGGCGCTTTTCCGTGGTGGCGCACGACCAGGACTTCGGCCTCAGGACAGGGAAGGACTTGTGATCACCAACCCACCGACAGCAGCGGATGATTGCATCCATACCATCAGCCCGAAAGGGCGCGAGGTCGGGGAGCTGGGAGTGACTCGTTAATCGTGCCGCAACCCCTTGGAATCGCTCAAAACGGACTCGCAAATTTCGAGCCGCCAAGTCGCGGAGATCGGCGCCTTATTCCTCAAGGGCCGCCCGGCGCATCTTGATCCGGCGAGCTACGCGCCCGTCACTGGCTGAAGAGAAGTCAACTGAGCGGCGCTTCGGAGGGCGGTCAAGCCGCTGGTTGCGCAGTATCGGCCGCCGCGGACGTAGCCGGTCCGGTATTTGTCACGAGAGGCCGCATGAGGGCGATCTTGAAAGTGTTAAGGTGCCCGCTTGCGTCTCGGAGAGAAATATATTCGCCTTCGGCGAAGCGATGGGTCTCGAAATGAACTCCCTTCTCTTCACACTCTCGGTTTAGCGCGTCATAGTGAATGAGCCACGTCGCACCGCTTGCGCCCCCCGGACGATGGAGAAGCATGCCGCGCCGCTCGCCTTCCTCTGGCCGGAAGCGCTTAACGCGACACTGTTCCTTAAGCTTGGTCCATTCCTTCGAATCTAAGTGACCTGTGGCGTCGATTGGCGCGACGATGTCATACCTGTCGCTCCCCGTAGGGAACTCCGAGCTGCGCGCCAGATGAAGCGTGATGATCTGAAGCATCTCAATTCCTCATGTTGATAGGTCGCTTTTAGCTCAGAGGAAGAGCGCCGAAATTGATCCTGCGCAAACGGCTCATAGATAGCGACGTTCGCCGAGCAGGTCGTCGGCCAAATTGATATATCGCAAGGCGCCCGTGCGCCTGGGCCATATTCTCTCCTGCAGTTCATGCGGGAGAAAATCATATGCTCGCCTCCGGTTTAATCGTCGCGCTTTATTTGGCCGTTCCGATCACTTTGGTGACGTCGGCTCTGCTTAGGCCTGAGATACTGATGAGAAGGCAAGTTGTGACGCTGAAAGTTCGGCGCGGGTCCGATGGCTGAGTTAGCTGCGCTCGAAGGCGGTCGCGAGACTGTCCAAAGGGAGATCACGAAGGTTCTCCGCCATCATTGCGAGCCGCTTCCCGCGCCAGAGCGAGCGGATGAGTTCGCCTCCTTCTTTGATCGCTTCGCGGATGCGCGCGTTGTGCTCCTCGGAGAAGCCACCCACGGAACCTCGGAATTCTATCGCGCACGCGCCGCCATCACCGAACGGCTCATCAGCCACCACGGCTTTCGCCTTCGTCGCCGTCGAGGCGGACTGGCCCGACGCCACACGTGTTGACCGATATGTGCGCCATGGAGAAGCCCTTTCCGGCGCCGGCGAGCCTTTCGCCCGCTTCCCGACCTGGATGTGGCGCAACACTGAAGTGCACGCATTCGCCGACTGGCTGCGAGACCACAACAAACCCTTGCCGCCGGATAAGCGCGTCTCCTTCCATGGCCTCGACATCTACAGCCTCAGCGCTTCGATGGGAGCCGTGCTCAGCTACCTCGATCGGGTGGATCCCAGCGCCGCGAAGACAGCTCGTCGCCGGTATGGTTGCCTTACGCCGTGGCAGGACGAGCCCGAGGCGTACGGTTATGGGGTCGTGAGCGGGAGAAGCAATTCTTGCGAGGACGGAGCGGTCACGCAGCTCAGCGACATGCTTTCCAAGCGGCTCGCTGACGCGCAGGCCGACTCGGAAGCCTATTTCGACGCCGTGCAGAACGCCCGCATCGTGCGAGCCGCGGAGCAATATTATCGCATCATGTACCGCAGATCCCGCGAATCGTGGAATTTGCGGGACCGCCACATGTTCGAGACCCTGCAGGCGCTCCTGCGCCATCGCGGGCCGAGTTGCAAGGCGGTCGTCTGGGCGCACAACTCCCATATCGGCAATGCGGCCGCGACCGCTATGGGCTGGCAAGGCGAGTTCAACATCGGCGAACTCTGTCGCACGGCTTACGGCGACGAAGCCGTCCTGATCGGCTTCGGGACCGACCGCGGAACTGTCGCCGCGGCGAGCGACTGGGGCAATCCCATGGAGGTCAAGACGGTTCGGCCGGCGCGGCGAGATTCTTATGAATACGCCTTCCGAATGACGGGACTGAACCGAGCGCTCACGGATTGGCGCAGAAAACCCCACGGGGAGCTGGCGAGCGCGCTTCGCGAGCCCTTGCTAGAGCGCGCGATCGGCGTCGTATACCGGCCCGACACCGAATACTTGAGCCACTATTTCGAGGCGGTTCTTTCGGAACAGTTCGACGCCTATGTCTGGTTCGAAGAAACGCACGCAGTGACGCCTTTGCCGGCTGGGCGTCCGCACGGCGCGCCGGAGACCTATCCCTTTGGACTCTGAACGATGAGCAGGACCCCATGTGAGGTGGAGATTGGACCGCTGGCGCTCAAGGGACTGTTGGGCGCGCTCGAAAATCCGCGCGCTCTCGTGATCTTCGCGCATGGCAGCGGCAGCGGCCGGTTAAGCCCGCGGAACAATTATGTCGCGGAGGCGCTCCGCATATCCGGATTGGCGACGCTTCTTCTCGATCTTCTCACCCCCGAGGAGGAGACTCGTCGAAGCAACGTCTTCGACATTCCTTTGCTCGCCAAGCGGCTCTTGCTGGCGACCGCCTGGGCGCGGGAACAGGCGGAGACCGCACGGCTGCCCATCGGCTATTTCGGGGCGAGCACGGGCGCGGGCGCGGCGCTCGTGGCGGCAGCGAACGATGGCGGCATCTTCGCGGTTGTCTCGCGCGGTGGGCGACCTGATCTGGCTGGTGACGCGCTCGAGCGCGTGCGCGCGCCTACGCTCTTGATCGTTGGCGGGCAGGACTATCCGGTCATTGCGCTCAATCGCGAGGCGCAGCGAAGGTTGAAGACGGAAAGCGAGATGGTGATCGTGCCTGGCGCGACGCATCTCTTCGAGGAACCCGGTGCGCTCGATGAGGTCATTCTCCACGCCTCGCGGTGGTTCCATTCGCATCTCTCACAAGCGGAGAGACACTCGGCATGATGTTTAAGGACAGGCGCGACGCCGGACGGAAGCTCGCCCGAGCGCTGGAACGCTTCAGGAGCGCCAATCCCGTCGTGCTGGCTCTACCACGGGGTGGCGTCCCAGTCGGATTTGAAGTCGCTAAGCATCTGCGGGCGCCGCTTGACGTTCTTCTGGTGCGCAAGATCGGCGCGCCAGGGCATGAAGAGCTCGCGCTCGGGGCCGTCGTCGATGGGCTTCATCCTCAGGTCGTCGTCAACAACGAGGTCATGGAAAAGATTCACCCGCCAAGTGGTTATTTCGAAGCGGTTCAGAAGCGTCAACTTGCGGAGATCGAGCGCCGTCGGCGTCTCTATCTCGGCGCGGCCCAACCGATTGACGTCCAAGGGCGCCTAGCGATCGTCGTTGACGACGGGATAGCCACCGGTGCGACTATAAAGGCAGCTCTCCGAGGGCTTAGGCGAAATGAGCCGAGCCACCTCATTCTTGCAGCGCCTGTGGCGCCGCGTTCCGTCGTCGGCGAACTCGAGGCCGAATGCGACGAAATGGTTTTCCTTGCGACGCCAGAGCCTTTCTACGCCGTCGGCGTTTATTATGACGACTTCAGCCAAACCACCGACGAGGAGGTTATCGAGCTGCTCAGGGAGGCGCGGAATCTCGAGTCAACTCGGGTAAAAGCCGCTCAGACGGGCCTGGAATAGGTCTAATTCTATTTCACAACAGGCGCCACTTACTGTTTTGGGCGAACCATCTCACTACAATCCCGACCGTGGATCTTTTTGATCAGCTTCAGGCCAAACGCCTCACTCCGCGAGTGGGCCCTGAAGTGCTTGCGTTCTCTCAATATAGCCGTCTTTCAATTCCCCCTCAGCGCGCATCCTTGTATTCGCGCACTGATCACTCGGCGAGTTGTCGCCGCAACTCCTCATACGAAGGTTTGCGCGAGGCGAGGAAAGCGAAACCGTCGTTTCGCTCAATTAGTCCTTCAAATCTGCGGGTTTCCATTGATTAGGGTCAGGATATAATATCGAATTTGTTGGTCGAAATGGAATCCTCATGGATACCCGATCAAACTCCCGATAGAGGCGCTGCAAAGCCTTAGCCGAGGCCAACCTATCAGCCGCGGGTATCCTATTGCCTTTGACCTTCGCTCTGGCCGTCGTTCTGGTTGACGCACTGCTCATCTTTCTCTCCGCAAATTTTCCAACCGAACGCAAATTATCCGCAGCTTTTTGATCTCTCCTTGATCTACTTCAAGGCCTGCAAGATCGACCGGATTTAACAAAGACACGGGAAGCTGAGCAGCGTCTTCCGTTAACGCGCGATTAAGGCAGTGTTGTCAGGCCAACGTTCCGAACGCTACCCGTTTTCTGCCGCGGGTTGGGATTAGTACTCGCCAAGGCTTTGTGTCCAACGCGGCCGCCGATGTCTTCTGGTTACCGCCAAATCCGCAATAGGCTCTGAAATGTCTCGAAGCTACTTAGTCGAACCGATCGGTCTTGAAACGATTGCGAGGGCTTATCCTCTCGTTCATGCTGTCCTCCCTCACGTGGCACAGCGTGAATGGTCGCAAATTAACCGTCCGCCCGGCGCAGTCGGAGGTTACCCCGCGATAGACGGTGAACGCGAGGAGGTCATTGTGGCGCGCAACGCCGAGGGCTATGTCAAAGGCGTTTGCATCTATGCCGTCAGAGATCACGCGACTTATGGTCGCTTGATCGATGTTCCTTTATTCATCGTAGCGAGCGCCGCCGACGGCGAAGGCGTGACTACCGTCCTTATTAATTTCCTCAGAGACAAATGCGATCAATCCGTTTGCTCTGGCATTCGATTCTGGACCTTGGATCGTGAAGCTTGGGCGCATAGGCTAAGCCCTAATCACATCGCGCGAAGTGATCATGGAGCTATTCCTGCCGGCCTTGGCGAGCAGCGCCGGGATGATAGAGGTGCTGCACGCGCGTATTGTCGACGTGAACCAAGCTATCGACCGATTTTCCCGGTGAAGACGTAGCCGACGTTGCGGACCGATTTTATCAGCACCGGCTTTTTCGGGTTGGGTTCAATTTTTTTCCTGAGGCGGGCGACCTGCGCATCGATGGTGCGATCGAAGGCTTCCCAGCTTCGGCCGCGCGTCAAATCCATCAGCGCTTCGCGACCGAACACGCGACCTGGATGCTTGGCGAGGGCGGCCAGGAGGTCGAATTCGCCGGTGGTCAGCTCAACGGCTTCGCCTGTCGGCGAGACGAGCTCACGAGATGCAAGGTCCAGACGCCACCCCTCGAACCGGACTACTTCGTTGGCTGTGATAGATGACTGCGCTCGCGGTTCACGCCGCCTGAGAACGCTTTTGACCCGCGCCAACACTTCCCGGAGATGAAAGGGCTTCGCGATATAGTCGTCTGCTCCGACTTCTAGCCCTACGACGCGATCGAGCACATCATCGCGACCCGTCAACATGATGATTCCAACATCTGAAGTTGCTCTGATATGTCGGGCGAGTGTCAAACCATCCTCGCCAGGCATGACCACGTCGAGCAAAATCACATCGACTGAGGCGCTCAGCTGCGCGCGCATCGTCGGGCCGTCGGTCGCGACACTGATCCGATATCCTTCCTGCTCGAAATAGCGAGTCAACATCTGACGAATGCGCTGGTCGTCATCGACCAGGAGGATATGCGCGGCGCCTTCTTTAGGATTTGCCATTGATTTCAAGCCTAAAGGGGCCTGTTACGTAACGTTACAAATCGACGCTAAATCTCACAAGCCGATGATACCTCGATAACATAAGCCGGTTCAATTGCCTCCGTGAGCCAACGAGAGGACGACACCATTGTTGGCTAGGACCCGACCTGGTCACTGGCGCCGCCGACGACGACTCAAGCAGAAGCGGCCCGGGATCAGCGTTGGAAGAGGCCATTCCTCTGATCTCGCTGGATCTCGCCGATTTGCCCCAACGTTCACTCCTCGCAGTCATAGGTTAAGTTCGGCCGTCGTTAGCCGAGTGGGGTCTTCGACCCCGGCGAGTTGGACGCTTGTTTGCCCGGTCCCGCTAAAGTCAGGACGATCCGACCCGCCACCTCTCTGAGTCGCGGGTAATCAGTCGATGATCGCCGCGACCGGTTGATGCGTCGCAAAGTCGCCAAATCGCGATTGGTATGGGCTAACTCGAATAAATGCGTCCGGACATGATCTAGATCAAAGCTCCGCGCTTCTCAGCGCCCGATACGACAGGGATGCCGACGCATCCTCTCACTCGGGACGTCCTTATAGTGCTCACCATAAAACTGAGCGTGGTGATCGCGGCGGCGATATTCGCGTCTGCGACAGGGCAGGGTGTGAAGATCGACGGCGGAAGCGTTGAAACGCGATTGCTGTCTGACGCCGGCGCCACTCGCCAACTGGGGATCCTACCGCCGTGACCACCACTCTCGACATCGTTCAGCTCTCGCGGCTCCAGTTCGGTCTCACCGCTATGTATCACTTTCTCTTCGTGCCTCTGACGCTCGGACTATCTGTGCTTCTGGGGGTTATGGAGAGCGTTTACGTGATGACGGGCCGCGATATCTGGCGGCAGATGACGAAATTCTGGGGTCTCCTTTTCGGAATCAACTTCGCGATGGGAGTAGCGACCGGCATCACTATGGAGTTCCAGTTCGGCATGAACTGGGCCTATTACAGCCATTACGTCGGCGATATCTTCGGCGCTCCGCTCGCGATCGAAGGGTTGATGGCCTTCTTCCTGGAGGCGACCTTCATTGGTCTCTTCTTCTTCGGTTGGGACAAGCTGTCCAGAGTTGCACATCTTGCAGTCACTTGGCTCGTGGCGCTGGGGTCCAATCTGTCGGCGCTATGGATTCTGATCGCCAACGCCTGGATGCAGCATCCGGTCGGCGCCCGGTTCAACCCCGACACAATGCGCATGGAGCTCACCGACTTCATGGCGGTGATCTTCAATCCCGTGGCGCAAGCAAAATTCGTCCACACAGTGAGCGCGGGTTACGTCACCGGATCGGTCTTCGTTCTGGCTATCAGCTCCTATTATTTGTTGAGAGGACGTCACCTGGAGCTCGCCAAGCGGTCGGCGACAGTCGCAGCAAGCTTTGGTTTGGCGGCCGCGTTATCGGTCGTCGTTCTTGGCGACGAAAGCGGTTACACCGCCGGCGAAAATCAAAAGATGAAGATCGCCGCCATCGAGGCGATGTGGGACACCGAGCCTGCCCCGGCATCGTTCGACATCTTCGGCTTGCCCAACCAGGAGACCCATCGGACGGACTACGAGGTCCGGGTTCCCTGGATGCTCGGCTTGATCGCGACGCGGTCAATTAGCGGCAAGGTGGCTGGCATCAACGAGCTTGTTGTGCAGACGGAGCAGCGCATTCGGTCCGGCCTGATCGCTTATAAGGCGCTCGAAAGACTGCATGTCGATCATAGTGACAACAGCGCGAGAGCGAGCCTCGACGCCCGCGCCGACGACTTAGGGTATGCACTTCTCCTGAAGAAGATCAGGCCGGACATCCTCAACGCAAGCGACGCCGAAATATCGCAAGCGGCTTGGAACACCGTTCCAGCGGTTTCGCCCTTGTTTTGGAGCTTCCGCTTCATGGTCGGCCTTGGCTTTTTCTTCATCGGTATCTTTGCCGTCGCGTTCTACCTCGCTTCGACCCGCCGATTGCAGTCCTCGCGCGCCTTCTTGCATGTGGCGCTTTGGATGCTGCCGTTGCCCTGGATCGCAGCGGAACTGGGCTGGTACGTCTCTGAGGTGGGTCGCCAACCTTGGGTTATCGAAGGCGTGCTGCCGACGTTTCTGGCTGTGTCGAGCCTGTCGGCAAGCAACGTTCTGACAACGCTTGTCGGTTTCATCGTCTTCTATTCTGCGCTCTTGGTCGTCGAAATTTATCTCATGGTGAAGGCGATACGCATTGGACCAAAGATCGTCGCGCCAAGCTTGCCAACGGTTGAAAACCCGATGGCCGTCTCCGTTCCCGCCGAATGAGACTAAAGGGGTATCCGTCATGCTCAGCCTCAACTCCTTGCGCCTAATCTGGTGGGCGCTTCTCGGCATCCTTCTCATTGGCTTCGCGATCATGGATGGTTTCGACCTCGGTGCAGCGATTCTTCTGCCCTTCGTTGCAAAGACCGACGGCGAACGGCGCGTCGTGATTAATTCGGTCGGCCCAGTCTGGGAGGGCAACCAGGTGTGGCTGATCCTCGGTGGTGGAGCGATTTTCGCCGCTTGGCCTCTGCTCTATGCCGTGGCCTTCTCCGGTTTCTACCTTGCAATGTTCCTCGTGCTTTGCGCGCTTATCATTCGCCCGGTTGGGTTTAAGTTTCGGTCGAAACTGGCCAATCCGACATGGCGGGGCATCTGGGACTACGGATTGTTCTTAGGCGGCTTGGTGCCGGCGCTCATCTTCGGGGTCGCGTTCGGTAACGTCTTGCAGGGCGTTCCCTTCCGTTTCGATGACACGCTTCGCATGACCTACGAAGGCACTCTGTTCGGCTTGCTCAATCCTTTCGCGCTGCTCTGTGGCCTAGTCAGTGTGGCGATGCTGACGATGCATGGGGGCGCATATTTGGCGCTCAAGGCGGACCGGCCGGTCGCCGCGCGCGCCGCCTATTTCGCCAGCCGGGCCGCGCTCGTTTTGATCGCACTGTTCGCGCTCGGCGGTTTGTGGGTGGCGCTTCGGATCAATGGCTATTCGATATCCGGAGACGTGCTGCGTGACGGTCCCTCAAATCCACTTATGAAGCAGGTGACGACGGCGGCCGGCGCGTGGCTGGCGAACTACGGAAAGGCGCCTTTGATTTTCCTTGCGCCGAGTGTCGCCTTCGTGGGTGCGGCTCTCACAATCCTGCTCCTGGATCGGGGTCGCAATGGACTTGCGATCGTCGCCAGCGCGCTGAGTGTGGCCGGCGTGATCGCAACGGCGGGGCTTAGCGTCTTTCCTTTCCTATTGCCGTCGTCGCTGGATCCGAATGCGAGCCTTACCGTGTGGGACGCATCATCGAGCCGATTGACATTGATGATCATGTTGGTGACGACGCTCATCTTCTTACCGATCGTGCTGCTCTATACGGCCTGGGTCTATCGCGTGCTGCGCGGGCGGGTGACGCTCGACTATGTCGCAGAAAACTCGACGAGCACCTACTGAATGGGAAAATGACATGTGGTACTTTGCCTGGATTCTCGGCGTGGGTTTTGCCGGCGCTTTTTCAATACTCAACGCGATGTGGCTTGAGCTCGACGAAGGGAAAAGTGAAGTTCATCCAACTCATCGGAAACGCGCTCGTGACTAGCGTCGGACGAGCCGCCTCTCTCGTAATGGCGGCGGTGGTTAGCCTCGTTCTCACGCTAGATCCATATGTTTTAAGAGACGCCTCGACAATTCGCATTCATACTGGACTGCCCCTCCTCATGCTTGGTGTTTCAGTCGCGTTTGCTCACGGTCTTGGTTTTCAGCCAGCAAGTCGTTTGTCGCGCGCGCTGCTGCACCCAGCGGTCGGGTGGGGGCTACTCGGGGCGGGCGCCTCGCTGATCGCATTGGGGTAGTCGGGCCGCATGCATCAGGGATCTCGGCCGCTACGATAGGAAGCTTGGCGCATTAGAGCTGCGCCTACCAGGCGTGACCGGCTTTGGATTCCCGGTCCGCTTAAAGCCCTGCCAAGTAGCTTGCGATTGCCTCGATTTGCTCAGGGGTCACGGAGTTCATGAGCTCCGACATCGGGGGGTTGTTCGCACGCGTATGGTTACGAAAATCCATCAACGTCTTAACCAGATAGTCGTGCTGCTGGCCCGCCAGTCGCGGCACGGAGGAGTCGCCCTGGAACTGGTCGAAGTGGCATGTCTTGCAGGGGACTGACCTGTCTAGGGCGGCCGACGTAGCGACATCAGCCGCCGAAGCCAAAGGCGCATTGTTTTTGGGCCATGGTTTCGCTGCGAAATACTCTGCGAACTCCAGGGCGTCCTCTCTGACGACGTCATGAGCGACGACGGACATCGCCGCGTTCTTGCGCGCCCCTTTCTGAAAGTCCCGCAACTGCAAATAGAGATAGCCAGCATTCTGACCCCAAATGATCGGGACTGTCTTCTCGACGGGCAGGCCCTTGAGTCCGTGACAGGCGCCGCAGACGTTGGCTTTAACTTCAATGGGCTCTGGATAGGCCGTCACTGGGCAGACCAATAATAAAACGCCAAGTAGAGCACGCCACATGCAAATACGATCCTCCTGGCGTTCATTGGCGTCAAGCATGAGCGGCGCGGCCGTGCGTGGCAATGCAAAAGACGCCCTATTCATGCCCCCGTGCGCGCAACTGCGCGGCTCCACGGTTGCACCAGGGTGCGGCGCTCTGGGTTGACCCAGGTCAAGCGCAACGCGATTATTCTTCCTTACTCATTCGGCATGTGCGGTGGTTTTTCGGCGAGTAAAAAGAAGCGCGGCCGCCAAGGCTCTGGGAAATATCTCATGTCAGCGACGCGGCTCTTGGTCATCGGCGCTTTGACGATCGTTTTGGCTGGCTCAGCAGCGGCTGCTTATCATTTTCAGAGCGCTCTCCTTCCATGGATCGAAGGTAAGTCGCCCTCGGACTTCATCGAAGTTTCCGGCAATATCGAGGCGCACGAGAGCGTTGTCAGTTTCAAGAGCGTGCAGTCGCGCATCGTCGAGCTTCCCTTCGATGAGGGGGCGCAGGTGAAGGCAGGAACCGTGCTCGCCCGCGTCGACCAGTCCGATTACGATCAACAAGTCGTGATCGCCCGCGCGAACCTCAACAGCCAGATGAAGCAGCTCGACGTTGCAGAGCAGAATGTCGAGGCCGCCCGCAAGACCGTGACCAGCGACGAAGCCGACGTTGCGCTCAGACAGCTCGAATACGACCGCGCGCAAACTCTTCTGAACAAAGGCGCGGGCACGGTCGAAGCGCGCGATGTGGCTGTGACGGCGCTGAAGCAATCCCAAGCGGGGCTCGACCGGGACAAGGCGCTGGAAGCGTCCGCCGACCGGAGCGTCGCGCTCGCCATCGCCAATATCGAGAGCGCGCGCGCCACGCTCAAGATGACCGAGATCACCCTCGGCTATACGACGCTGACGGCGCCCTTCGACGGCGTCATCCTGGTTCGCCAAGCGGAGCTCGGCGAAGTCGTCTCGCCGGGCGCGGCTATCGTCACACTGGCTGACATCGACCACGTCTGGCTGCGCGCCTACGTCAACGAAACCGACATCGGCAAGATTCGTTTCGGCGAGGCTGCCGCCATCACGACCAATTCCTATCCCGGCAAGCAATATCCAGGCCGAATCTCCTTCATATCGGAGGCGGCGGAGTTCACGCCGAAAAGCGTCGAGACCCATGCGGAGCGAGTTACGCTTGTCTATCGCATCCGCATCGACATCGACAATCCGAGTCACGAGCTCGTTCCGGGACTACCGGCCGATGCAAAAATCCCCATCCGAGCGCCCGGCGAATCATGACCGAAGCGCAAACGCCAGCCATCGAAGTGTGCGACCTCGTCAAGCGGTTCGGCGGCGCTCCGGTCGTCAGCGGGGTCAGCTTTGATTGTGCTCCGGGTGAAGTGTTCGGGTTTGTCGGGCCGGACGGAGCCGGCAAGACGACCATCATGCGGCTTCTGGCTGCGGTGATGACGCCGGACGAAGGATCGATCGTCATCGAGGGCGTAGACGCCGTGGCTGACCCCGAGCGGGTGCGGTCGCGGGTCAGCTACATGCCCCAGCGTTTTGGACTCTACGAAGACCTTACTGTCGACGAGAACATCGAGTTCTTCGCAGAACTTTTCGGCATTGCCCGGCGCGACCGCGAGGAGCGCGCGGCGCGCCTTCTTGCAGCTTCCGGAATGACGCCGTTCCGCAAGCGGCGCGCTGGTCAACTGTCGGGCGGCATGAAGCAGAAGCTTGGCCTTACCTGTGCGCTTATCCACACGCCTAAAGTGCTCTTGCTCGACGAACCAACCGCCGGCGTCGATCCTCTGTCGCGACGCGACTTTTGGCGAATCCTTTACGGGCTGCGAAGGGAGGGCGTCACCATCATCGTCGCCACTTCGTATCTGGACGAGGCCGAGCGCTGCACGCGTCTCGGGCTCCTGCGTGACGGCCGGATGCTCTATTGCGATACGCCCTCGGCGCTCAAGGCGCTGATGCCGGGCGAGATCGTCGCGATTTTCTCGCGACGCCCGCGCGCGGTGCGCGAAGCCATTCTCGGGCTAAAGGGGGTCAAAGGCGCAATTCTGATGGGCGACAGCGTGCATGTGGTTGTCGACAACGCGGCGCGTCGAACCGGGGAGCTCGAAGCCGCGATGCGGCAGGGAGATGCGTCTTTCGACGGGATCGAGCGGATCTCGCCATCGATCGAGGACTTGTTCGTGTCGCTCCTGACCGGGGAGGAGGAGCCATCAGCGACGCGCCAGTGAGCGAAGTCCCGATCGTCGCTGATCGACTGACCAAGCGTTTCGGCGACTTCATCGCCGTCAACGAGGTGAGCTTCGAAGCACGGCGCGGCGAGATCTTGGGCTTTCTTGGCCCGAACGGAGCGGGAAAGTCCACTACCATTCGCATTCTGTGCGGGCTTCTGCGGCCAAGCGGTGGGCGCGCCGAGGTCGCGGGGATCGACGTGGCTCGCTATCCGGAGAAAGTGCGGGAGAACATCGGCTACATGTCGCAAAAGTTTTCGCTCTACAGTGATCTTTCCGTGGCCGAAAACCTTCGTTTCTTTGGCGGCGTCTATGGGGTCAAGGGCGAACGCCTCTCAAAGCGCCTCGCATTCGCGGTCGACATGGCCGGCCTCAACGGTCGAGAAGACGCACTTGTCGCAGACCTCTCCGGCGGCTGGAAACAGCGTCTCGCCTTGGGCTGCGCGGTCATGCACGAGCCGGCGATCCTGTTTCTCGATGAGCCGACCTCGGGTGTCGACCCCGCGTCGCGCCGCCGCTTCTGGGACCTCATTTACTCGCTCGCGGGGAACGGTGTCTGCGTCGTCATCACGACGCACTACATGGACGAGGCCGAATATTGCAACAGGCTGGCGCTCATCAACGCCGGCCGACTTGTCGCCCTCGGCAGTCCGAGCGAGCTCAAGCGGGGCGCCGTCCATGGCCAGATCCTGCTCATCGAAGGGGGTGATCCTGGCGCGCTGCTGGAGGCGCTCGAAAAGACGCCCGCGGTTCGTGATGTCGCGCCATTTGGCTCCTCCCTGCATATTATCGTCGACGACACGAACCGCGATCAGCCCGCAATCGAAGCCCATCTCACGGAGCTCGGGCTAAGCTGGACGCGCATGGAGCCGATCAAGCCAACGCTCGAGGACGTCTTTGTGCAGCTCGTCGGTGGCGACGCCCGCCGGAGCGCGCCGTGAACCTGCGGCGCGTGAAAGCCATTGCAAAGAAAGAGTTGATTCAGGTCGTGCGCGACTCCCGCAGCCTCATGATCGTGCTGCTCATGCCGCTTATGCAGATGGCTCTCCTCGGCTACGGGGTGAATCTAGACATCATGCACGTGCCCATTTGCGTATTTGACCGTGAGGGAAGCCAGCAAAGTGAATCGCTCATGAAGGCCTTTCAGGCGTCGCCCTATTTCAATATCGTCGAGACCGAGCGCGACTATGACTCGCTCAAGCGAGCGATCGACGCGGGCCGATGCAAGATGGCGGTCGTCATTCCTCCCGATTTCTCACAATATCTGGCGACCACGAACTCCGCGCGAGTCCAGGCGATTCTGGACGCGACCGACGACAACACGGCCAATATCGCGCGCGGTTACGCGGAGTCAGTCGTCGAGACTTTCTCCGCCAACACCCAGGCAGGCCGACTGCAGAGCCTCGGACAGCAACCTCCGAATACGCCCGCGGTCGCCCAATACCGGGTTTGGTTTAACGAGGACCTCGAGAGCCGCGACTTCATTATCCCGGGCGTTGTCGCGATCGTCCTCGCGCTGGTCGGTGCGCAACTGACCTCGCTGACCATCTCGCGCGAGTGGGAACGCGGGACAATGGAGGTGCTGGTGTCGACGCCGGTGACCTCAGCCGAGCTCATGATCGGCAAGATCCTTCCCTATTTCTTCATCGGGATGCTCGACGCGGCCTTCTGCCTGGCGATCGCGGTGTTCTGGTTCGAGGCGCCGTTCCGCGGCTCGGTGTTCACTCTGTTTGTGACGACCTCGCTCTTTCTCATTGTCGTCCTCGGCGTCGGCTATTTCATTTCCGCCAGCATCCGCAGCCAGGTCGGCGCGAGTCAGATCGCATTGCTCGTAACGATGCTGCCGACGACGCTCCTTTCCGGCTTCGCGTTCCCGATCGACCAGATGCCGCCGCCTGTGCAGGCGGTCACCTATCTCGTCCAGTCGCGCTACTACATGACGATCCTCAAGGCGATCTTTCTCAAAGGCAGCGGGCTCGGCGACCTCCTTGCGCCGATCGGCGCGTTAGTCGTGTTCGCGCTTGTCGTTGGAGTTCTGGCGACGCGCGCTTTCCGCAAGGGACTTGGGTGAAGCGATGTTTGGCCGCATCGCGAGCCTCGTGCTGAAGGAGTTTCAGCAGTTGCGGCGAGACAAATGGGCGCGATTCCGCCTGACGGTCCCGGTGCTCTTGCAGATGATCCTGTTCGGCTACGCGGCGACCTTTGAGGTGTTCCATGTCTCGACGGCTGTGCTCGACCTCGACCACACTCAGGAGAGCCGCGAGCTGATCTCCCGCTTCTTGTTCAGCGGACGCTTCAATGTCGTGACGATCGCGCGGACGCCCGATGATATCCGGGCCGCGATCGACCGGTCGGAAGCCTCGGTCGCGATCGTCATTCAGGCCGGCTTCGCGGAAAACCTGCGCAAAGGCCAATCCGCTCCCGCCCAGATCATCGTGGACGGGACGAACTCCAACACGGCGCTGATCGCGCTCGGCTACGTGAACGAGATCGTCGCCACTTATTCGCAGGACATGGCGCAGGACCTCGCGCGCCGGCTGCATGCCGGAGAACAGCCTCCGCCACAAGTCGTGATCGAGCCCCGCCCCTGGTTTAATCCGGATTACAACAGCCGCTGGTTCTTCGTGCCGGGCGTGATCGCCACGCTCACTCTGATCATGATCGTCAACCTCACGTCGTTCGCCGTCGTGCGTGAGCGCGAAGTCGGCACGCTCGAGCAGATCATGGTCACACCGATCCGGCCGCTCGAGTTCATCCTCGGCAAGACGATCCCGTTCTTCTGCGTC
Organism: uncultured Alphaproteobacteria bacterium; assembly: GCA_963753135.1. Taxonomy (GTDB): domain Bacteria; phylum Pseudomonadota; class Alphaproteobacteria; order Rhizobiales; family Beijerinckiaceae; genus Roseiarcus. Next base: position 332,854 of record CAVWBA010000016.1, read on the forward strand.
GGCCTCGCGATGACAGCCTTGATCGCGGGCGCCGGAACGCTCTGGTTTCAGATCCCATTCGTCGGCAACCCCTTCGTCCTCCTGCTCGGCACTTCGCTCTATCTCTTGAGCGTGCTCGGGATCGGCCTCCTCATCTCTACGATCTGCTCGACCCAGCAGCAGGCGTTCGCGACCAACTTTTTCGTCATCAATCCCCTGTTCATCCTGTCGGGCTTCAGCTTCCCGATCTCGAGCATGCCGCCGGTCATGCAATGGATCTCGGCCATCAATCCGATGAGCTATTATCTGATCGTTATTCGAGGGACCTTCCTCAAGGGCGTGGGATTGGCCGTGCTGTGGCCACAGATGCTGGCGCTCGCGGCGCTCGGCCTTGTTTTGCTTGGCTTGAGCGTGCTGAGGTTCCGCAAGTCGCTCGATTGACCGATATTTCTAGGGCTATGAGCGGCTGCGACGCTTATACCAGAGGCTTCGCGGGCTCAGTCATCGGGGATTCCCGCCGCCCGGATCGAGGCGGGAGAGGACGCCAAATCGTCGAAAAGCGAGATCTGGCTGGGGGACCTGGATTCGAACCAAGATTGACGGAGTCAAAGTCCGCTGTTCTACCGTTGAACTATCCCCCAACGGGCGCCTGAAGGTGCGCTTTTTCGCGTTAGCGTGGCGCGTCAATAGCGAAGCGGGGCGGGCGGCGCAAGCGCTACGGAGCGACGGCCGCGCCCGCGGGTCGGCCATGGCGCCTCCGCGAGCTTCAAGGTCTCGGCGCAGCCGCCGCTCAGACCTGCTCCACCGCCACCACCCCGGGCGCGGCCTTGAGCGCTCCGGCGGTTGCTGCGCTCACCGAATAGCGGCCTGGCAGGCGGATTTCGACTTCGCCGTCTTGCGGCCCGAGGATCACGACCAGCGACACCTCGCCTTCGCCTGGCGCGGTCAAGCGCCGCTCGATGGAGTCGAGCGGCGTCTCATCGCGCACAAACACACGCAGACCCTTCTGGACCTTCGCGGCGGCCTCGGTGAGCGGCTCGACGTTGACGATCCGGGCGCGCACATCCTCGCCTTCGACCGCCGCCTGCAACGTGACCAGGACGTCTGCGCCCTTCTCCAGAAGGTCGCGGAACTGGCTCAAGCCCTCCTGAAACATAATTGCTTCATACGTGCCGGAAGGATCGGAGAGCTGCACGATGCCGATCTTGCCGCCGTTCCTCGTCCGCCGCTCATAGCGGTCGATGACGCTCGCCCCGAGCCGCGCGGTCGTCGCGCCGTTGCGCACCGATCGCGCGAACTCGGCCCACCGCGTGGCCCTCAGGCGCTTGAGCGCCGCGTCATAAACTTCCAACGGATGGCCGGAGAGGAAGAAGCCGACGGCGTCGAACTCGCGCCTGAGCCGCTCCGACTCTGGCCACGGCGCGGCGCGCGCTTTCACCGGCGCCGCCTCCGTTTCGCCAAACAAAGCGTTTTGTCCGGCGGCTTTCCGCGTCGCCTCACGATTGGCGATCGCCAGCATCGGCTCCACGCCTGCGAAGGCCGCCGCCCGGTTAAGCTCCAGGCAATCGAAGGCGCCGGCCGCCGCGAGGCTCTCGAGCGCCTTCTTGTTGACGGCGCGGGGATCGAGGCGCGCCGCCATGTCGCCAAGCGAAGTGAACGCGCGCGCCTGGCGCGCGTCGACCAGCGCCTTCGCCTGCGCTTCGCCGACGCCTTTGATGGCGCTCAGCGCATAATGGATGGTCGGCGCCCCTGCCTCCGTCCGCACGTCGAAATCGACCAGGGATTCGTTGACCGACGGCGCCGCGACCTTGATGCCGAGCCGCTGCGCCTCGGTGCGGAATTCGGCAAGCTTGTCGGTGTTGCCCTTGTCGAGCGTCATGGAGGCGGCGAGGAATTCGGCCGGATGGTTGGCTTTGAACCAGCCTGTCCAATAGGCGATCAACGCATAGGCGGCGGCGTGGCTCTTGTTGAATCCGTAGTCGGCGAACTTGGCGAGGAGATCGAAGATCTCGTCCGCCTTGGCCCGGGTGAGGCCCCGCTCGACCGCGCCGCCGACGAAGCGGGCGCGCTGCGCGTCCATCTCCTTCTTGATCTTCTTGCCCATCGCGCGGCGCAGCATGTCGGCCTCGCCAAGCGAATAGCCCGACAAAACCTGCGCGATCTGCATCACCTGTTCCTGATAGATGATGACGCCGTAGGTCTCGCTCAGGACCGGTTCGATCAGGGCATGGATATAGTCGGGCTTCTCCTGACCGAGTTTGCGCGCGCAATAGGTCGGAATGTTCGCCATCGGGCCCGGGCGGTAGAGCGCGACCAGCGCGATCAGGTCCTCGAACCGGTCGGCGCGCATGTCGACCAGCGCCTTGCGCATGCCGCCGCTTTCCACCTGGAACACGCCGACCGTTTCGCCGCGCCCGAGCATCGCGTAGGTCTTGGAATCGTCGAGCGGGATCTTGCCGAGGTCGATCGCTTCGCCGCGCCGGGCGATGAGATCAACCGCCCGCTTGAGGACGGTCAGCGTCTTCAGGCCTAAGAAGTCGAACTTGACCAGGCCCGCTTGCTCGACCCATTTCATGTTGAACTGGGTCGCCGGCATCGCCGCTTTCGGATCGCGATAGAGCGGCGCGAGCTCGATCAGCGGCCGGTCGCCGATGACGACGCCGGCTGCGTAAGTCGAGGCGTTTGAGTAAAGCCCCTCGAGCCGTTCGGCGATGGTGAGCATGCGGGCGACCTTCTCGTCCGCCTTCGCCGCCTCCTGCAATCGCGCTTCGTCCGCCACCGCCTGCTTGAGCGTGACTGGGTGGGCGGGATTCTGGGGCACGAGCTTGGCGAGTTTGTCGACCTGGCCGAGCGGCATTTCGAGCACGCGGCCGACATTGCGCAGGACGCCGCGCGCCAGGAACGAGCCGAAGGTGATGATCTGTGCGACCCGGTCGGCGCCATAGCGCTCGCGCACGTAAGCGATCACTTCGTCGCGGCGGTCCTGGCAGAAATCGATGTCGAAATCCGGCATCGAGATGCGTTCGGGATTAAGAAACCGCTCGAACAGGAGGCCAAACCTCAAGGGGTCGAGATCGGTGATGGTGAGCGCCCAGGCGACGACCGAGCCCGCGCCCGAGCCGCGTCCCGGTCCGACCGGAATCCCTTGCGCTTTCGCCCATTGAATGAAGTCGGCGACGATGAGGAAATAGCCGGCGAACTTCATGTTGACGATGACATCGAGCTCGAAGGCGAGGCGCTTTGAATAGTCCTCCTCTGTGCGTCCAGGGGTTAGCCCATGCGCGGCGAGGCGCGCGCTCAGTCCCTCGCTCGCCTGGCGCCTGAGCTCCTGCTCCTCGTCAAGACCGGCGCCGCCAACGACCGAAAAGCGGGGCAGGATCGGCTTTCGCGTTGACGGACGATAGGCGCAGCGCATTGCGATCTCGACGCTGGCCTCGGTCGCCTCGGGGAGATCGGCGAACAATTCGGTCATTTCCCCGCGCGTCTTGAACCGATGCTCGGGAGATAAGCGCCGGCGGTCGGACGCCGACACCACCGCGCCTTCGGCGACGCACAAGAGCGCGTCATGCGCCTCATAATCAGAAGGGTACGCGAAATAGGGTTCGTTGGTCGCGACCAGGGGCAAGCCGGCGCGGTCGGCGAGGGCGACGAGGTCGGGCTCGGTTACGCGCTCGCTGTCGAGCCCGTGGCGCTGGATCTCGACATAGAGCCTGGAGCCGAAAGCATCGGCCAGGCGCTTCAGCCGGCTTTCGGCCAGGTCGCCAAGGCCGGCCCTCAGCGCCCGGTCGATCGGCCCGGCCGGGCCGCCGGTCAGGGCGATGAGGCCTTCGGCGCCTTCCAGCGCGGGAAACGGGAGATGCGCGTCGTCGCCGTCCTTGGGATCGAGCCACAGGGCTTGAGACGAGGCGCATCAAATTGCCGTAGCCGGTCTCGTTCTGCGCCAGAAGGACGATCGGCGCGCGCGCATTGTCCCGCTCAACGCCGCGCCAGAAGGCAGGGGCCGCGTCGGCGAAATCGACCGTCACCTGCGCGCCGATGATCGGCTGCACCCCGCTCTTGGCGATCTTCTCGGAAAATTCGAGCGCGCCGAACAGGTTGTTCGTGTCGGTGATCGCGAGCGCCGGCATGGCGTCGGCCTGGGCGAGCTTGGCCAGCGTCTCGACGGTGAGCGCCCCTTCGCGCAGCGAATAGGCGCTGTGCGCGTGCAGATGCACGAAGCCAACGGCTTTGATGACCGAAGAGTCCATGGGCTCGGTTGTCGCAAGAGCCGGGGCGCGGGTCGATACCAGGCGAGACATGGGCTGTGGATGACGCCCGCCCTCGTCACGAGCCGATGGCGCGGGCGATCAGCGCGATCATGACCAGGAACGCCCCAAGGGCGGCGATCTCGGCGATGTCGCGCAGGGCGTAAGCGGCGAAAGTATGCATCTCGACCTCATTGATCCTTATATGAACATGATATGTTCTCTTTATGTTCGAATCAAGCCCATATTGACCGAGCGTCGGTCCGAAGCCGGAGTTGGTTAACGCGGTCGCTTGGCTAGACTGTTCCCCGGCGCCGTGGCGCCGAGCAACAGTCTGGAGGGGTTGGCGTGGCGAAACGGATGGTTGAATTGGCGAGCATGGCCGCAGTCGCGGCGGTGGCGCTCGGCCCGGCTCGAGCCGCGCAACCGGCGCTGACGCGAGAGCAAGTCATCGGGCTCTTCAGCGCCGCGGGCTTTCGGCTCAGGCCGGACAAGCGCCCGGTGAACCGGCGCCGGCAGCCGGCCAATCCCAAGGTCTCTTTCGTCGACATGAACGGCGACGGCCAGGTCGAGGCGCTCTTCATCGACGAAGGCCCCTGCTACAAGCCCGACGGGCGCTGGTACGCGGTCGTCGCCCGATCGCCGGACGGAGCCTGGCGGCGTATTTTGGAGGGCGAGGGCTCGGTTCATGCGACGGGCGCCGCCTCCCGCGGATGGTTCGTCCTGGCCGCGACCAGCGCTGGCCAGACGAAGGAGCTTCGCTACGACGGTCATGTCTACGTGTCGGCGGATCATGCTCCGGACGCGGCCGTCGCGTCAGCCGGCGCCGCGCCGGAGGCCGGCTCGGCGGGGGAGGTGGAGAGGCCTTCGCCCGCCGAGCCCTCGCCAAGGGGCGGGCGCTATTCGACCGATGGATGGAAGCCGTCCTCGCCGTGAACCTGAAAAACGCTCTTGGCGATATCGAGCCCAACTATATTAGCGTTCATGACGGACGGTCTCCTCGCTGGGAATTCAGTACCCGCAGCTTGGCACAACAGATGCCGTCGGGGGCCGTCCACGCAGCATTGCGAGGAGCCGTAGGGACGAAGCAATCCATCCTCCGAGCCTACGCGTAAGACGCGGCGCCCTTTGCCCCCGCGTGCACAACTCGCCGACCGCTCCGGCCTTCGGGGATGGATTGCTTCGCGATAGCCCGCCCGGAAGGACGGACGTCTTTCGACGTCCTGTGGCTCGCAATGACGGGTCCTAACCATCACGCGGCGATCACGTCGCTGCAGCCCCGAAGCTCAGTCTTCGGGGCGCGGCCGACAACGCGAATCGCTTTGCCGAAACGGCCGCCAGCGCCGGCGTCGACCGTCTCCACGACGCCCATGTCCTCGGTTAGCACGCTATGGCCCGGATAGGATCGGGGCAGCAGCGAGACAACCTGGATGACGCCCTCTTCTCCGACCTCCGCGGGCTCCCAGCTATGCGGCCGCCTCACGATGATGTCGGTGAAATTGGGCGGATAGAGCAATCCGTCCGGGCCTTCGATGAAGACCGAGCCGATCTGCTCGACGAAGCCATAGAAGTTGAAAATGTTGGTCAGATTGAACCGGCGCTTGAGCGCGGCCCGGAACTCGGCGTTGGAGACCTTCTGCGCTTCGAGCTTTTTCCAACCGCCCGAGTGGATGAGGATTGCGTTCGAAAGATCAACCTCGCCGTCGGCGAACGCCCGATAAAGCTTGTCCCAAACGAGAAAGGTGAAGCCGAAAATGAGAAACGGCTCGGCGCCGTTCGCGCGGACGAAACCCTCGACAAGCTCCCTGTCCATTTCCAGTTGCGCATCGAGGGCGAAGGCGGTCTTGGCGCCGAATTTCATCATGCCGAGCACACCGCCGCCGCGCGCGGTGAGGTCGGTCGGCTTGATGACGTCCCTCGTGTCGATCGCGAGGAACGGCAAGCGGCGGGGCCCAAGAATGGGGCGGAATGACGCGACCAAAGCTTCCGACTGACGCCGCGCCGTTTCATTGTCGATGATGATGCGGCTCGTCCTTTGTCCGGTGGTGCCGCTCGAGCGCATGACCATCGCGGGCAGCGCGGTGCTCTTCAATTCCATTTCCTTGAACAGGCTCACCGGCAGATAGGGAGCTTCGGCGACCGAGCCGTAGGTTTTAAGCCCGCCCCAGGCCGCATCGATGATCCGCTTATATTCGGGGCTCTTCTCGTAATGATGGCGCGTCAGCTCGTTGAGCCCTTCGATGAGAACCGGCTCCTTGTCGGCTTGCCTCAGCGAATAGGGAGGCTCATTCAGGAGGCGCTCAAACACTCACGAGCTCCTTCAGGCGCGCGTAATCGATCTTGCCGCTCGCGGCGCGCGGGATTTGCGCGATTTTGCGCAATGCGAAGCTCGACGACGGCACCTTATATGTATCGGCGAGCTCGCGGACGCGAGCCTTGAGCGCGGCTTCCAATTCCTGCTCATGCGCGACGGCGATTTTCTCTCCGAGGTCAAGACAGGCGACCGGGCAGACGGCGAACAATTCCTTTTCGATCTCATCGAGCCCGAGGCGATATCCGGCGATCTTGGCGAAACGCTTGGTGCGGCCGGTCAGGTAGAGAAACCCCTCCGCATCCAGCCGTCCAAGGTCGCCGGTCTCGAGGCGGCCGTTCATCTCGTCGCCCTTGCCGAGGTCGGCCCGCGACATGGCGTAACCCAACATGACGTTGGGGCCTTCATAGACCACCGTCCCGACCGCTTCGGCCGGCAGGGCCAAGCCGTTCTCGTCGACGATCGAGAATCGGCCGCCGGCCAGCGCGACGCCCACCGAGCCTGCCTTGCGAGCATGATCCGCGTGCTGCAGCGTCGCCATGCGCGGCGAGGCCTCGGTCTGTCCGTACATGACGAAGAACCGGCCGCCGCGCTGCGCCGCCCATTCGCGGATCTTGGTCTGAACGCGAAGGTCGAGCGCTCCGCCAGCTTGCGTGAACGTCTTGACGGAGGCCGGCACGAGGCCCGGGCCCAGGCGGGCGAGCGCGACATAGTGAAAGGGGACGCCCGGAAAATGCGATCCGCCGACGGCTCCGATCTTCGACCAGAAGCTCGGCGAGGTGATCGAATCGTTAATGAAACACAGCCGGCCGCCGGATATGAGATGCGAAGTCACGACGGAAAGTCCGTAGGAATAGTGCAGGGGCAAATGGGCGATCCCGACGCTGCGTTCGTCGATGGCGAGCGCCTGAGCGATCTGGCGCGCGTTGGCGAGAACGGCGTCGCCCGACAGGCGCACATATTTCTGGCTTCCGGTTGTCCCGGATGTGGATAGAAGGATCTGCAAGGCCGGGTCGATGGGCGGAAACGACGAGCCCCTCTCCCTCGGGATCCATTCGACGGCGCCCGCGCGGGACTCCGCCGAGCCCCCGGCCGCCCCGATGTCGGACAATTTCTCAATCGCGCCGCGCGCGCCCAGAATGAGCTCAGGCTGATAGGACTCCATGAGACCTGTCATCAGGTGTTCGGAGAGCGCCGGATCGATCAGCGCCGTCGCGTGGCCTGCCGCCGCCGCAGCGAGAAGGCCGACGATCGTCTCGGAATTGACGCCGCAGAGCAGAAAAACCAGGCGCTTGTGTTCGGAGGCGATAGCCTTCGCGAGATCAAGGCTCGCGATCCGCAGCTCTTCGCGCGTCAGCCAGCTCTCGCCGCGGTCGTCATAGACCGCCGGCGACGCCTCGAGGGGCGCGATCAGCGGAAGAAGTCCGCCGCAGGAGAGGTCCAGATCCTTCATAACAATTGCTGACAGCGATCGATCCTTTGGCGCGATTTCCGATCGGCCTCACACGATGAGGCCGCCGTCAACCCCGATGATCTGCCCAGTCACATAGGACGAAAGGTCAGAGGCGAGAAACAGGATTGTGTCGGCGACGTCTTGCGAGGTTCCGACGCGACCCATCGCGACTTGCAATTCAAGGCGTTTGCGCTTGTCGTCAGGAATGGCCTCGATCATCGAGGTTTGGATGAGGCCCGGCGCAACCGCGTTGACGCGAATGTTCATCGGCGCGAGCTCCTTAGCGGCGGAAAACGTCGCGCCAATGACGGCGGCCTTGGTGGCGGAATAGACGGTCTGTCCGGCGTTTCCCCGTCTTCCGACGATCGAGGAGATGTTGATGATCGATCCCATCTTGCGTCTCGACATCAAGCGCGCGGCGAGCTGGGTGATCTTGATCAAGCCGATGATATTGACATCGAACAGTTCGTTGATCTCGGCGTCCGAAATCATGCCGATGAGCTTATCGCGCAGGATGCCGGCGTTGTTGACCAGGATGTCGAGGCGCTTCTGCTTCATCGCGCTCTGGATGAGCGCGGTCGCGGTGGCGCTCTCCGCGACGGACCCGTAAACCACGGTCACGCGGTCGGGATAGGCTTTCTCCAGTTCCGCGAAGCTCGCTGAGGCTTCGTTCGACGCGCGAGCGTTGAGCACGACGGTCGCCCCTGCCTTGAGCAGAGTTTCGGCCGCGGCTCGTCCGATGCCGCGCGACGCGCCGGTCACGATGGCCACGCGGCCGCTGAGGTCGATGACGGTCATGGGGTTCGCCTCGTGAAGTCAGCCGGCGGTCGGCTTCACGACGCCGCTTTTTCGGGAGTCGGTTCGTCAGGTACGGGCGAAGGCGTTCCGAAGTCCGGCCGGACCGTGCGATCGATAATACCCAGTCGGCCGGTTTTGATACCCCTTTCCATGATCCGAGCCGGGTTGCCGGCGACGAGGGAATTGGATGGAACGTCCTTCATCACCACGCTGGCTGCGGCAACGACGCAATTGTCACCAATTCGAACCCCTGGCAAAATCATGCTTTGAGCGCCAATGTTGCATTCCTTGCCAATCCACGTATCCACGTGAAGCCCCCGCACGGTGTCGTGGGCGAGAACGCAGGCGCCGAAATTAATAGCGGTGTCTTGGCCGACGTGAATGCCGCGAGGATAGTTCTTATCTAATTTCGCTGAATAGGAAATCCGGCAACCAGGCTGAATATCCATTCCCCAGACTTTGTTAAAATAGAGCCGGCGCAACTCCGAAAACATGGGACGAACCTCGCGGCGCACGACCGCCAGGACGCCAGTGGAGCGCAGATCGGATAAATTCACGGTCGAACTCCATCAACAAAAGGGCGCCGAACCCCGCGTTTCGCGCTCGGTGACCGTCCCGTTCGTTTCGCCCCGACACTATTGAGAGATATCTTGTCCTTAACGGCCAGCGATACCGGCTCGCTCCGCCTCCAACAGGACTACGCGCGAGGTTTTAACAGTTCGAGCATTCGGGTCAAGCGCCGGCGCGCTATCCGCTCCGCGGCTCGACCGCGCCGGTTGCGTCGGCCGTCCGGCTCCTCTAAGCCCCCGCGGGCCTGTCGCCGAGCGCCGCGCCCGGCATGCCGATGGCCGAGGACCGCCTTGTTCCCCAAACCCGCGCCCAAACTTTCCCCTAACACTTACGCCTTTAAATCGCTGCCGTTGGTGAAGCCGACCGGCTTTCGCGAATATGACGCGCGCTGGCTCATCGAAAAAGAGATCAACCTCATGGGCGCGCAGGCTTTGGGGCTCGGCCTCGCGCGTCTCCTGAAAGAGCTCGGCGTTCCCCGCGAAATCGTCGTCGGCCACGACTTCCGCTCCTATTCCGCTTCGATCAAGCTGGCGCTGACCGCTGGCCTGATGGCCGGGGGCGCTTATGTGCGCGACATCGGGCTCGCGCTGACTCCCATGGCCTATTTCGCCCAGTTCGCCCTCGACACGCCCGCGGTCGCGATGGTGACCGCCTCGCATAACGACAACGGCTGGACCGGGGTCAAGATGGGCGCGGCGCGGCCGGTGACCTTCGGGCCGGAGGAGATGGGGCGGCTGCGCGACATTGTGCTTGCCGGCAACTCCCCATACGAGCCCGGCGGCGGCTATGAATTCGTGCCCGACTTCCCCGCCCGCTACATCGCTGATCTGACCAGCCGGCCCAAGCTCAAGCGTTCGCTCAAAGTGGTCGCCGCCTGCGGCAACGGCACCGCCGGGGCGTTCGCGCCCAGGCTCCTGAGCGCGCTCGGCGTCGAGGTCGTTCCCCTCGACTGCGAGCTCGACTTCACCTTCCCGCGCTACAATCCGAACCCCGAGGATATGCGGATGCTGCACGCGATGGCGGCGGCGGTGAAGGAGAGCCAGGCCGACCTCGCGCTCGGCTTTGACGGCGACGGCGACCGCTGCGGAATCGTCGACAACGAGGGCCAGGAGATCTTCGCCGACAAGATCGGGGTCATGCTGGCGCGCGATCTGTCGACGCTCCACAGGGGCGCAACCTTCGTCGTTGACGTGAAGTCAACCGGATTGTTCGCGACCGATCCCGAACTTCGCGCCAATGGCGTCAAGGTCGACTTCTGGAAGACGGGCCATTCGCACATCAAGCGGCGGGTGAGGGACCTGAACGCGCTCGCCGGCTTCGAGAAGTCGGGGCATTTCTTCTTCAACGCGCCGGTCGGGCGCGGCTATGACGACGGTTTCGTCACCGCGATCGCTATCCTCGACATGCTGGACCGCAATCCGGGAAAGTCGATGGCCGACCTCTATCGCGACTTGCCCAAAACCTGGGGCTCGCCGACCATGTCGCCGCATTGCGCCGATGAGATCAAGTACGAAGTCGCCGACCGCGTCGTTGCGCGGCTTGAGGCCATGCAGGCGCGGGGCGAGCCGTTGGCCGGGCAGCCGATCCGCGATCTCGTCACCGTGAACGGCGTCCGGGTCACGGTCGAGGATGGCACCTGGGGGCTGGTGCGCGCCTCGTCGAACAAGCCGGAGCTGGTGGTCGTGGTCGAGAGCCCGGCGTCTGAGCCACGCATGCGCGCGATGTTCGAGGCGGTCGACCGGATCTTGCGCGAGAACCCCGAGGTCGGCGCCTACAACCAGACGATCTGAGATGGCCGTATTCGAGATCGAGACAATCACCGCGATCACGCCATCCACGGCCGGTTCGATCGCTCAACTGGTCGGCCAATTGTCCGCGTCGGCAAAGGCGCCTACCCAGGACGAACTGGAGACTATCGTCAATGCGCCCGGAACGGTCCTCTTGGCCGGCCGCCAGTCCGGCAATCTCGTCGGAATGCTGACCCTCGTCACTTTCGCCATTCCGACGGGCGTCCGCGCAATCATCGAGGACGTCGTCGTTGACGAACAATATCGCGGGCAAGGCGTCGCGCAGGCGCTCACGAGAGAGGCGCTGGTCCTGGCGGAAGCCGCGGGCGCGAGAACAGTCGATCTGACCTCCCGCCCCTCCAGGGAGGCGGCGAATCGCCTGTACCAGAAGCTGGGGTTCCAGAAGCGGGACAGCAACGTCTACCGCTACACGCTGCGATGAAGCGCCAAGCCGCGCGCGAAGCCGCTCGGGAGATGGCCGCGCCTCAGCATGTGTTGCCAGACCTCATCAAGCCGGGCTTAAGAATTGTCTTCTGCGGCACGGCGGCGGGAACTGTCTCGGCCGCGCGCGGCGCCTATTACGCCCATCCGCAGAACCGCTTCTGGGCGGCGCTCCACGCCTTCGGGCTGACGCCGCGAAAGCTCAATCCGGAGGAATACAACGAATTGCCGCAATGGGGCTTGGGCCTCACCGACATCGCCAAGCACGTGAGCGGCATGGATCGCGAACTGCCGGCGGGCGCGCTCGGGCGCGACGCCTGCGCCGCGCTTAAGGCGAAGATCGCGGCGGCCGAGCCGGAATGGCTCGCCTTCACGAGCCTCACCGCCGGGCGCCGCTATCTTAAGCGCGCGGCCGGCTTCGGCGAACAGGGAGAGCGCATCGGCCGGACGCGCCTCTGGCTTCTGCCTTCTCCGTCGCCGACCGCGGGGTGGAACTGGGAGAGCAACGCGCACTGGTGGCGCATGCTCGCCGACGCAGCGAGGTAGTCGCCTTCGCCGAGCCTGAGCCGACGATCCCCGTGCGAGGCCCGCGGGATCGGCGGGCGGCCAGATAAAAGCGGGCAGATTTACGAGCGTTTATGGTCGTTTTCTTGCATTTATTTGCGTTTGTTCGTGCGAGCTCGCGCATCCGCGTTGTGTCGGCCGCCGGGGACCAGTGGACGGGCGTTAGCCGCCTATCGCGGTCGCCTCGAGCCGGGCGCTGAGTCTGAGGGCGTCATTGATGACGATCGCGCCCCGCCGGCGCTCGATGAGGCCTTCGCGCTCCATGGCGTTGATCTCGCGCGACACGGTTTCCCGGCGGGTGTTGATGCGCGAGGCGAGCTCGGACTGGTTCGGGGGCGAGAGGATGATGGCGCGCTTGGGATCTTCGCGGTCCGGTCGGGCGAGGCGCAGGAGCTCGGCGTGGACGCGGCTGCGGACATCGAGCGCCCCGAGTTCGCCGACCCGGCGGGTCATCGCGCGATTGCGCGCGACCAGCGTCGCGACGACCGCTTCGCCGAGCGGGCGGTGAGTGAACATCGTCTCAACGAAGATCGCGCTTGGCATTTTCGCAACCGTCGAGTCATTGACCGCGAAGACGCTGAGCGAGCGGGGGCCGCCGTCGAGAGCGGCCAGTTCGCCAAAGAAGGAACCCGCTTCCATATCGGAGAAAATCAGGTCCTGCCGCACCCCGTGGCTGACAGCCCTGAGGCGTCCAGTCATGACGAAATAGACGTCGCGGTCGTTGGCCGTCTGGCCAAGGATCCACTGTCCCGCCGATGTCTTAAGCCAGGTGCAATGACGATCGAGAATCCGGCAGGCTTCCGGATCGAGGGTCTTGAAACAGGGATGCGCCGAAAGCGAGCTTATGACCATCGTCGCGCTCGTCGATGATTGGCGCTGATGCGGCTGATTTCGGCGCCCACGTCAAAGCGGCTCCACGCCGATCGCCACGGCGTCGGGTCGGCGGGGGCGAGGCGGTCCCCGTAGATGTGGGCCGCCTCGGCGACTTTGCGCGTCATTGCGCGATTGCGCACGACCAGCTTCGCGACCACCGCTTCGCCGAGCGGGCGGTGGTTGAACATTGCGGCGACGAAGACCGTGCTCGGCATTTTGGCTAGCGTCGAGTTCATCGAGCGCGAAAGCGCTGAGCGAGGAGTGGACGCCTTCGAGGGCGCCCAACTCGCCAAAAAACGAACCCGCCTCGATGTCGGAAGAAACAAAGTCCCGCCCCGTCCCGTGCAGCGCCATCCTCAGGCGGCCGGTCAGCACAAAATAGACGTCGCGATCGTTGTCCGCCCGGCCAACGACCCACGCGCCCGCCGGCGTCTTGAGCCAAGTGCATTGGCGATCGAGATCCTGGCAGGATTCTGGATCCAGCGTTTTGAAGCAAGGATGGACTGAAAGCGAGTTTATGACCATCTTCCGCCGCCGATGATCCCCGCCGACGGTGGCGGACGCCGGCCCTTACGTCAAGCGTCTTTGACACTGTCCCGACGGCTTTGGCCCGACATAAATGGGGAGAGGGTGTGCGCAAATTCCCGCAACTTTCTCATGAGTCGCAGTGTATTAGCATTTTCTCGATCAAACTGTGACGGCCGTCACAGCCAGGCCCCGCGCAATCGTATAGAAAATCATCGCTGGGTGGGCTGTCTCTCGGTCCGAAGCAAGAAGGTTCGGTCCCGGGGCGCGATCGGTCACCTGAGATGAGGATTCCGCGTACCCGCGCCTTGGGGCTTGGCGCGAAGCGCGGCCCTCGCGCTGATCTCCCACGGCGCGGGGACGAGCGCGGCGCCTGTGCTATTTTCCGCGGGCTCGGGCGCCGCGCTCACCGTTCTTATGCCCTCACTCAGCGGACGCGAAACTCCATATGCATGCGGCCGCGGACGCGGTGGGCGTCCTGCGGGCTATAGAACCGTGCGGCCGGCGCGTGGTGGTGCGCCTGCCCATACCAAACCCCATCCTGCGCAGCGCGACCGCGTCCAGGGTCCCCGCGAAGGCTTCCCACGCCATTGGCTTTGGGGCCGTGCCGGGCAAGACAGGCGTTATACGCCATCGGCTCGCGATATTGCGCGCAGCCCGGATCGTCTTCGGCGCGCGCGCTTGCCGTCCACGCGAGAGCGGCGAGCAAAAGCGCGATCGCGGCGCGGGCGGCCATGGCTTCAGCTCCTGAGCGTGGCGCCGGTCTTTTTCGACACCTCGGCCACGATCTTGGATACGGAGGCGTCAATTTCAGCCTCGGTCAGCGTGCGTTCGCGCGGTTGCAGGGTCACGTGAATGGCGACCGACTTCGCGCCCTCAGGCACACCCTCGCCGCGATAGACGTCGAACACGCCGACCCTGGCGACAAGCGACCGTTCGGCGCTCTCCGCAGCCTTAAGGATCTCGGCGGCGGTGACGGTCTCGCCGACGACGAAGGCAAGATCCCGCTCGACCGCCATGAAGTCCGAGCGGATGAGCTTTGGCTTGGTCTTGGTCGGTTTGGTCTTGGGCGCGGGAATGGCGTCGAGGGTGATCTCAAAAGCGACGATCGGACCTTCCACGTCGAGAGCCTCGCATGCGCTCGGATGCAATTGTCCGAACCATCCGACGACCGTCTTGGGCCCGAACCGGAGAGTCGCCGCACGGCCCGGATGCAGGAACGACGGGCCGCCGGGGACGATCTGCACCGCGTTCGCGTTCACGCCGAGCGCCGAGAGAAGCGTCATCGCATCGCGCTTGGCGTCGAAGACGTCGACGGGCCCGCCGTCGCTCCAATTCCGGCCTTCCTCCCCAGCCTTGGCGCGGCCGCGCCGCACAGCCGCCGCCGCGATCCGCTGGTCATTTTCGCCAGATCCGAGAAACACCTGGCCAACCTCGAACAGCGCGACGTCGGTGATCGCCCGGCGCGCGTTGCGCTCGGCCGCCGCTGCCAGGCCTGGAATGAGGCTTGGGCGCATGTCGGAGAGGTCCACCGCGATCGGATTGGCGAGCGCGAGCGAATGCGAGCCGCCGCCGAATAGCTCCGCCGCGGCTTTGGGGACGAAGGACCAGGTGACAGCCTCGCGCAACGACAGCGCGGCGAGCGTGCGCTTGGCGAGGCGCGTGCGCCTCTGCATGAGCGTCAGCACGGGTTTCGGCACACCGTCGTCGAGCCGGGGCAGGGGGGTCATCGGCGCGCGGTCGACGCCCACGATGCGCAGGATTTGCTCCACGACGTCTGCCTTCACCTGGATGTCGGGCCGCCAAGAGGGAACGAACGCGCGCCCGTCTTCGGTCTCAAAGCCCAGCCGGCGTAGGATCGCTTCGCCTTCCTCGCGCGGCACATCGGCGCCGAGCAGCCGCTTGACCTCGCTATAGGGGAAGGGGATCGCGCGCCGTGGCGTTGACGGATCGCCCGCAACGACCATGCGCGAAGGCTCGCCGCCGCAGATCGAGAGCACGAATTCGGTCGCGAGATCGCAGCCGGGCACGCAGAAGGCGGGGTCGACGCCACGCTCGAACCGATAGCGCGCATCGGTCATGATTCCGAGCTTGCGGCCCGTGTGGGCGATATTGGTCGGGTCCCACAAAGCGCTCTCGATCAGCACGTCGCGCGTCGTCAAGTCGCAGCCGGAATGCTCGCCGCCCATGATCCCGGCGATCGAACTCGACGCCGCTCTCATCGGCGATGACCACCATGCTCTCGTCGAGCGCATGGGCCTTGCCGTCGAGGGCGAGGACGCTTTCGCCGGACCGCGCCCGGCGGACCGTGAGATCGCCCGCGACTTTGGCGAAGTCGAACACGTGCAGCGGGCGTCCACGGTCGAATGTGATGTAATTGGTGATGTCGACGAGCGCGCTGATCGGCCGCAAGCCAATCGCCCTCAGCCGTTTCTGCATCCATTCGGGAGACGGCCCATTGGTTACGCCGCGGACCAGCCGCAGAGCGAAAGCGGGGCACAGACGCTTGTCCTCCGGCGCGAAATCGAGATGCACGTGAGTCGGGCAGTCGAACGCGCCTTCAATTGATTTTGGCGCCCGCGTCGTCAGCTTGCCGAGCCCCGCGGCGGCGAGATCGCGCGCGATGCCCGCAACGCCTGTGGCGTCCGGACGGTTCGGCGTCACAGCGACGTCAATGACGGGATCGTCGAGCCCAGCGTATTGCGCATAAGCGACGCCGACCGGCGCGTCGTCGGGCAGCTCGATAATGCCGTTGTGATCGTCGCTGAGCTCGAGCTCAGCGGCCGAGCAGAGCATGCCGTTCGAACTCGACGCCGCGGATGACGCCCTTGGCGAGCGTCAGTTTCTTGCCGGGAATGTAGGTCCCCACGGGCGAGAACACGCTTCTCATGCCGGCGCGCGCATTCGGCGCGCCGCAGACGACCTGCACCGGGCCTTGGCCGGCTTCGACGATGCAGACCTTCAGCCGGTCGGCGTTGGGGTGCTGCCTGGCTTCGATGACGGAGCCGACCACAAAGCCGTCGTATTTGCGCGCCGGGTCCTCGACCGATTCGACCTCGAGGCCGACGCGGGTGAGCGCATCGACGATCTCGGCCAGCGACGCCGAGGTCTCGAGATGGTCCTTGAGCCAGGAGAGGGTGAATTTCATCGGCCGTAAGGGGTCGCTCTATCTGAAATCGTAGGTGCGCTTGAGAATGTCGAAGAGTTCTCTTGCCGCGTCTCGGCCCAGTTGAATGGTCTGGCTTTGCTTTCCGGGATTGGCTCTATTAGCTGATCCATTGGTGTCGATTTGCACAATCGGATCACCGCGGGTCGGCTCAAAGATTTTGACTAAGCCGATAACTTGAGAGGGTTGAAGCTTCCCTGTTCCGTCTCGCGCCTCGAAATTCTTAATCCAGGCCATCGGCCAAAATCCTATGCGATGTCATCCGCTCAACCCTCCAGCCAGCGTCGGGACATCGAGCGGCTTGAAGCCATAGTGATTGATCCAGCGCAGATCCGCGTCGAAGAAGTCGCGCAAGTCCGGCAGGCCGTATTTGAGCATCGCCAGGCGGTCGAGACCAATGCCCCAGGCGAAGCCCTGATAGATTTCCGGATCGAGGCCGCAGTTCGACAGCACATTGGGATGGACCATGCCGCAGCCGAGGATTTCGAGCCAGTCCTCGCCCTCGCCGAAACGGATCTCCCCGCCCGAACGGCGGCACTGGATGTCGACCTCGAGCGAGGGCGAAGTGAAGGGGAAGAAGCTTGGCCGGAAACGCATGCCGATGTGGGGCGCCTCGAAGAAGGCCTTGCAGAATTCCTCCAGCACCCACTTCAAGTTGGCGAGCGTCGCGCTCTGGTCAACCACCAAGCCCTCGATCTGGTGGAACATCGGCGTATGCGTCTGGTCGGCGTCGCGGCGGTAGGTGCGGCCAGGGCAAATGACCCGAATCGGCGGCTTCTGCGTGAGCATTGTGCGCACCTGCACCGGGCTCGTATGCGTCCGCAGGAGCTTGCGTTCGCCATGCGCGTCCGGCTCGAGAAAGAACGTGTCGTGCATCTCGCGCGCCGGATGGCCGGGCGGGAAGTTGAGCTTGGTGAAATTCAAGTCGTCGCTCTCGATGTCGGGCCCTTCGGCGACGGAAAAGCCCATCTCGGCGAAAATGGCGGTGACCTCGTCCATCACCTGGCTGATCGGATGGATCCGGCCGGTCTCGACGCCGCTTAAGGGAACCGGCAGAGTGACATCGACCGCCTCGCGCTTGAGCTGCGCCTCGAGCGCGGCGCTCTTGAGCACCGTGCGCCGCGCCGCCAGCGCCTCCGAGACCTGATCCTTGAGCGCATTGATCGCCGCGCCGCGCGCTTTACGCTCATCCGGTGCGAGCTTGCCGAGCGTTGCGAGCAGCGCGGAGATCGATCCCTTCTTGCCGAGAGCAGCCACGCGCGCAGCCTCGAGCGCGTTTTCGTCGCTCGCGCTGTCAATCGCAGCGAGCGTCTCCCGTTCAAGGGTGGAAAGGTCCGACATGCTCATGGACTCCCGGCAGGCAGGTTACCGCTTCCCTTCACAGGGACGGCCCGCCTCGCCAAGTCTTTTCCCGTTCCCGAGCAGGGACGGGATTGCGGCCGCCTTAGGCGGCCTTTGGCAGCGCGCCCTTCGCCTGTTCGACGATCGCGGCGAAGGTCGCGGGCTCGGTAATGGCGAGGTCGGACAGCACCTTGCGATCGACCTCAATCCCCGCCGCGGCGAGGGCGGAAATAAATCGACTGTAGGTCAGCCCGTGCTCCCGCACCGCCGCATTGATGCGCTGGATCCACAAGGCGCGAAACTCACGCTTGCGGTTCTTGCGATCGCGGTAGGCGTACTGCATCGACTTGTCGACAGCAGCCTTGGCGGCGCGGATCGTGTTCTTGCGCCGGCCAAAGTAGCCCTTGGCGGCTTTCAGCACCTTTTTGTGCTTGGCGTGGGCGGTTACGCCCCTTTTGACGCGTGACATTGTTCTTTCTCTCCGGGAAAGGTTCAGCCGTTCGGCAGGTAGTATTTCTTGACCTTGTCGCCGTCGGTCTTGAACAGAATAGACGTGCCGCGCAGATCACGGATCTGCTTGGTCGTGCGCTTGATCATGCCATGGCGCTTGCCGCGCTGGGCATAGACGACCTTGCCGGTCCCGGTGAGTTTGAAGCGCTTCTTCGCGCCCGATTTGGTCTTCAACTTGGGCATTTGGCTCTCCTTAAGGCTTCACGCCCTTTTTGAATTTCGCGGGGCGAAAAGCCCCGGTTGCTTAGGAACAAGCAAAAGAACCGCCACGGCAGCCCTTACGGCCGGGCGGTTCTGAACGCGCGCCATTTACGCGAAAGCGCTCTTCTATGCAAGCGTAGCGAAGACCTTGGATAGAGCCTTCGCTTCGGCCCTACTTCATCATCGTCGAGATCACCCGCGCGTAGCCGTTTGCGAGATGGCTCGACTGCGCATGGAGCTGACCCGAGACGGCAACCAAGCCAAACGCCAGCATCCAAACCACGACGATCGTCGCGAAGGCGATCGTCAGCGGCCGATCATTACGGTGGTCAATGAGGCTCTCATCGTAGAAGCTTGATTTTGCAGAAATTCGCGACATCGTCGCATCTCCATAACCTACCGCCGCTTTCCCCTTCACGGCGCTTCATCTCACCAAGCAATCAACCATAACTCGCCATAGGACGATGTGACGCAGATCACATTCCGAAAGTGCTGCGTGAAATGGCGCAGGCGGCATTCCTTGCGGGCGGGGTTCGGGACGTTTGCGCGCCCCGGCGATCGAGAGCGTCGCCGGATCGGCGAAACGGGATGTCAGCCCCGGTATTGCTCGTCCGTAACCTTTTCCATCCACTCGACCACCTTGCCGTCGAGAGCTTCCTGGATGGCGATATGGGTCATGGCGGTTGTGGGGGCGGCGCCATGCCAATGTTTCTCGCCCGGCGCGAAGACCACCACGTCGCCGGGGCGAATCTCCTCGATCGGGCCACCCTCGCGCTGCGTGCGGCCGCAGCCGGCGGTGACGATGAGGACCTGACCGAGCGGGTGCGTATGCCAGGCCGTGCGCGCTCCAGGTTCGAACGTGACCGCATTGCCGGCCGCCCGCGCGGGAGCGTTCGCCGCAAACAGCGGGTCGATGCGGACCACGCCGGTGAAATATTCCGCTGATCCTTTGGTCGACGGCTGAGAACCCATTCGCTTGATGTCCATGCCTGGCTCCTTAAGTAGCGAGGCCGCCGGGCCTCGGCTGCTCGCCGCGCTGCGACCTTAGGCCATCGATCAGAAGGTCAATGAGGCGCCGCGCGCTCGCCTCCCAATCTGGCCCCGAATTGACATAAGCGAAGCCGATCAGCGCGCGCAGGAGATCGGCGGAATCCGCGTCCGGGCGGATGTCGCCGCTCGCCCGCGCGCGTTCCACGAGCAGCGCCATCGCCTCGCTGATCCGCGCGCTCGAGTGCGCGTAAAGCGCCGACCCGCCGCCAACCAGTGATTTGAGCGCCGGGGCGATGACCCTCTTCGCTGCGATATAATCGATGAAGAGCCGCATCCAGGCGCGAAGCGCCTCGGCCGGCGGAAGAGACTCGATCAGGCGAGGCGCGGCGTCGGCAAGCTGCTGGACCTCGCGGCGATAGACCGCCTCGACCACCGCGTCGCGGGTCGGAAAGTGGCGGTAAAGCGTTCCGATTCCGACGCCCGCCCGCCGCGCAATCTCGTCGAGGCTTGCCTCCGGCCCCGCTTCCGCGAACACCGCCTTGGCCGCCTCAAGCAGGCTGTCACGGTTCCGCTGGGCGTCGGCGCGGGGCTTGCGAGCGGCGGCCGGCGCTTTTCCGGCGGGCGCGCGGCGCGTCACGTCGGCGCTCAAATGTCTCGTCTCCCCTTGTCAAGCGGAGGGACCCTCCGTATATCGACCGGAGGCGCCTTCCGTTTATCGGCTTCGAACCTCGGGCAATCCCGGGCCGAAGCCGCGACACCTTTAGCATTTTCGATCAGGAGACAATCATGGGGAAAACCTTTGGCGCGACATCCACGACCGACGAGGCGCTCGCGGGCATCGGCCTTAGCGGAAAACGCGCGCTGGTGACGGGCGTGTCGGCAGGCCTCGGCGTGGAGACGGCGCGCGCGCTCGCCGCTCACGGCGCCGAAGTGGTGGGCGCCGCGCGCGATTTGGCCAAGGCCAAAGTGGCGACCGCCGCGGCGCGCGCCGACGCGGCCAATGGCGGCGGCCTCGAGCTCGTCCCGCTCGACCTGGCGTCGCTGGAAAGCGTCCGCGCCTGCGCCGACGCGCTGGTCGACGACGGGCGGGGCTTCGATTTCGTCATCGCCAACGCGGGCGTCATGGCGACGCCATTCGGCAAGACGGCGGACGGGTTCGAGACGCAATTCGGGACCAACCACCTTGGCCATTTCGTGCTGATGAACCGCATCGCGTCGCTGATGAAGCCCGGCGCGCGGCTCGTCAATCTGTCCTCCGCCGGCCACCAAATTTCCGACGTCGATCTCGACGATCCGAATTTCGACCGTGCGCCCTACAACGCATGGGCGGCCTATGGCCGTTCGAAGACCGCCAACATCCTGTTCGCGGTCGAGTTCCACCGTCGCCACAAGGCAAGCGGCCTCAGCGCGACGGCGGTCCATCCAGGCGCCATTCACACCGAGCTCAGCCGCTACCTGACAGCCGAGGCGCAGCAGGAGCTGACCGAAATCATGACGCAGGTCGCGCAACGACACGGCGGGAAGCCGATCGCCTATAAATCGGTCCCGCAAGGTGCGGCGACCTCGGTGTGGGCGGTGGCGGTCGCGAAGGCGGACGCGGTCGGCGGCCGCTATTGCGAGGATTGTCACGCCGCCGACGTCATCGACGCGCCAGGTTTCACTTTCGCCGGCGTGCGTCCCTATGCGCTCGATCCCGAGCGCGCGAAAGCGCTGTGGGCAAAGAGCGAGGAATTGGTCGGCGAGCGCTTCGCCTGAAGAGACCCGCGCGCTTCGCAGAAACTTTTGATCACCAACGCTGGTCGCTGAGCGACCCAACATCCGGGAGATTTTTATGCCTGCGCACAATCAGCGCCCTGCGATAACGACCTTTGGCGCGACATCGACAACCGACGAGGTGCTCGACGGCGTGCGCTTGAACGGCAAGCGCGTATTGGTGACGGGCGTATCGGCTGGCCTCGGCGTCGAGACGGCGCGCGCGCTCGTGGCTCACGGCGCCGACGTGGTGGGCGCCGCCCGGGACCTCGCGAAAGCGAAGCGCGCGACTGCGGGCGTGAATGCGGTTGGCGGGAACGGCGGCGAATTCGAGCTCGTGGAGCTCGATCTCGCCTCGCTCGACAGCGTTCGCGTCTGCGCCAATGCGCTGGTCGACGACGGCAGGCCGTTCGACCTCGTCATCGCCAACGCCGGCGTGATGGCCTGCCCCTTCGGCAAGACCGCCGACGGATTCGAGACCCAGTTCGGAACCAACCATCTTGGCCATTTCGTGCTGGTCAACCGCGTCGCGTCGCTGATGAAGCCGGGCTCGCGGCTGGTCAATCTGTCTTCGGCCGGCCATCGCTATTCCGACGTCGATCTCGACGATCCGAACTTCGAGCGCACGCCCTATGATCCTTGGGTCGCCTACGGGCGCTCGAAGACCGCCAACATTCTGTTCGCTGTCGAGTTCGATCGCCGCCACAAAGCCGAGGGTATCCGCGCTACCGCCGTCCACCCCGGCGGCATCCAGACCGAGCTTTCTCGCCATATTGGCGACGAGGCGATTAAGCAGCTCGTCGAGCGCATCAACGCGGCGACGCGCGCTGCGGGCGAGCCCGACTTCAAGTTCAAAACGATCCCGCAGGGCGCGGCGACTAGCGTCTGGGCGGGCGTCGTCGCGGCGGCCGATGAGGTCGGTGGCCGCTATTGCGAGGACTGCCACGTGGCGGAGATCGAGCCCGACGCGACCAAGCGCGCCGGCGTCAAACCTTACGCGCTTAGCCCCGAGACAGCCAAGGCGCTATGGGCCAAGAGCGAGGAGATGGTCGGCGAGCAGTTCTGACGGCGGCGCGAGATTGCGCCCTCACTGGCCCATCTTCGCTTTCATCGCCTGCAGCGCCTTGCCGCAGCCGATGCTCACCTCTTCCTTGTGCGCCTTGAGGCAGCCCATGATGCGCCCGCCGCCCGGTTGCACGCCCGGGCAAAGCCGCTCGTAATCCGCTTTGCAATATTTCATTGCTGCGGCCTGCTGGGCGAGCGCGCTCGGCGCCGCCGACATCAGGGCCGCGAGTGAAAAAGCCGAGACGATTGCAAAATTGCGGATGCGCATGTTCCCCTCCCTTGCCGCCCCGGGCGGACTGAAGACTGCCGCCAAATAGGACCGGGCAATTGAATAAAGCACCTGGGGCGAATTAGCAAAATGCTAGGTCGCTGCGCTGGTGACCTTTCGCCGTAGGCGGGGATCGAGACGACGCCAAACTCGACCTCAGGCGCCGCCACACATGTGCTCGGCGTCCGGCAGGCTCCATGAACGGCGCGTGCGCAGGTTGGTCGTCTTGTACACGCGTCCCCGATCATCGCTAGGCGGACAATCCTTTGGTATCGAGATGAGGCACATTCTGACCGCGTCCCATCGCCGCGAGCGATCGACGGCGGCTACTTGGTCGTACGAAACTTGACGGCCGCCGTTCACAAACTGGATCGCGCTTCCCGAACCCGGAACGTTATCGAGTTCGCGTTCCGACCCACTTTATTCTCGTTACCGAGCACTGCCCGACCCGTGTCGGCGAACCTCGGGCAATCTCGGGCGTCTGAAGAGCAAGCGCCACTGCAGAGATGAGGAGGAAACGCATCGTATTTGCTCCGGTGGGCAAACTCGACTGGGCCCCATGCCTGCTAGATTGGTCGGCCTTCACCAGGAAAGACCGTTCAGGTAAGCGCCACATTGCTTTTTGTATTGGCCGCGGTCCGATGATCGTCGAGTTGGGCGTTCAGCACCTTGTTTCCAAAAACCTGCGTCGCGACACCGAGACCTAGGGTCACAAGAGCGCCCCCAAATCCCGGAAGCACGCTATTCGCGACTGTGGTGAGCACTGGGGTCACCGCGCCAAGCGCATCAGGAGGAAGCATATCGAACACGGTGTTGATGTTGCTGATCGCAGAATGGACTGCGGGATTGATGTTGTTGACCACAGAATGGACTGCGGGCTCCACCGTCGCCTGAAAGCCGGCCAATTGATTCTGGAGGGCCATCAGTTGATTCACTAGATCTGCGGCGTTCCTGCCCGCCGTCGCCGACACCGGCTGCGTCAACAGCAAATCGTGAAGTCTTTGCAGCGTCGCGGGGACGTCGGTGACTTTCGGTAGGCCGACGTTCGCTTGTCGAAACGTGTCCAGAGAGAAAGCGATGTTCTGTAGCTGGGACTTGAGCGTGCCCAGATTTGCGCTGTTGAGAGGGGGCGAATTCAGGATATTTTGGAGTTGCAGGACGGTGGGGCCGATCGTGTCCATTGGGCTGGTTGCCGGCGCGACCGGCGTCGCCTTCGCGGCGCCGGCAATTCCACTGTTGGCCGCGCCAACAACGCCTGAGTTGACGACGCCCATACCGCCGAGAATAGTAGCCAATAACCCCAGCCAATTGACGCGCCTTCCGTTCAGAGCGGTGCGAGACCCATTGGCGATGAGGTCGTTGATGGAGGCGGAAACGCGCTGATCGTCAAGCGGCCGCTGACCCGGATTGTTGAGTGCGATATTCGTCCCGGAATCAGCCATGCCGGTCGGCACAAGACTGTGATCCGCCTGAAAGGCCATCAAGGCCATGCGAGTCAGCGTGCCAAACTTACCGTCTACGCCGCCGACGTCATACCCAGCGTTACGAAGCATCATTTGCAAAGCGCTGACCATCTGTCCAGAATCGCCCACCTGCAAAACTGTCGGAGAAGTGGTTGACTGGCCGGAAGATTGGGCAATTAATGTCAGCAGTCTTTCAATTCGCGCGAGTTCGGATTGGCGCAGCGACCATCCGTTCGGTACGGTTTTCGAGCCATTGATCCTATTTGAGAGATGCAGGAAGTCTCCTGTATCGCAGATGGCGTTGAGTTTGTTGAGGTCCCAATAGGCCGCTGCTGTTTTGAGAACGTATTTCGGCTGCGAGACAAGTTGAGGATTGCTCACGATATCAAAAACGAGCCCCGAATTTGGGAAATCCTGCGCGAGCTTCTCTCCAATATCCTGGTAATTCGATCTTCCAGTGAGTTGAATAAGACCCCGTCCTTTGTACAAATCGCGGTCAACCGAAAAACTCACCTCCCTCCACCATACCTCTCCAGCCGCCGGTCTCGGCGCTTGTCTGAGCCATGAAGAAGGCCAGTCTGTTCTTTGTGGCGTTGATTCCGTACATGCCCAAAGTGTCGTTCCACTCGGCGGCAACAGACGACATGATCGCGTCATTCGCATGCGGAAAAATGCGACCCAGGTCCGCCTGGCTCAGATTGATTGTCATCAGTGTGCCCCTTCCAATGTTTATTTCGGTTGATATTGATCAGAAAATAATCGTGATTTAAGTGTGTGGGGCAACCACGGCTTTCGCTCAGGTCCGTTCGCACCGGGAGGCTTAGAGCCGCTTTCGCTATGGTTAATCTTGAATTTGATCAGCCGCTGTGACGATGATCACAGTCCTCACTAGGTCAATCTACCTATCGCGATCTTGGCGAGGAGGAACGTACGCGCCCCTAGCTTCCGCCCTCGCCAGGCTCTAAGACCGCGACCCTCGCTGGGAGGAAGTCGTCTTGAACGCTCCCCAAGCCGCTCACGACAAGCGGCCCGTGTTCACGCACGGGTCGTTGATGCGGCATGTCGCGGTGATGACCGCGACCGGCGCCATCGGCTTGATGGCCGTGTTCGTCGTCGATCTTCTGTCGCTGTTCTGGGTTTCGAAGCTCGGGGATCAGGCGTTCAAGGCTGCTGTCGGCTATGTCGGCTTGGTCACATTCTTCATCATGTCGATCAACATCGGGCTCACCATCGCGAGCTCGGCCACGGTCTCGCGCGCGCTCGGCGCCGGCGACAGGCCGCGCGCGCGACGGCTCGCGGCGTCGGCGCTGACCATTACGGCCGTCTTATCCGCCGCGACCGCTCTGGCTGGCTTCCTCTTGCGCGATTGGATCCTCACGACCGTTTTGCATGCGCGGGGCGAATCGGCCGAGGTCGCCTCGAAGTTCATCGCCATCAGCATCCCAGCGAACGTGCCGCTCGCCGTCGGCATGACGTTTTCGGGCGTGCTGCGCGCCGTCGGCGACGCCCGCCGCGCGATGTACGTCACGCTTGTCCGCTGGGATTGCAACGGCCTTTCTTGATCCGTTGCTGATTTTCGGGCTTGGGTCTCGGAGTCTACGGCGCCGCCTGGGCGACGGTCCTTTCTCGTCTCATCCTGCTCGCCGTCGGCTGGCTCGGCGCAGTCGGCGTGCACGATCTCGTCGCTCGGCCGAAGCTCAACGCCGCGCGCGGCGACTTCGGTCCGATCATGGCGATCGGATTTCCGGCGATCATGGCGAACATGGCCGCGCCGGTCAGTTCCGCCTATACGCTCAGGATTTTCTCCGATTTCGGCGAGCCCGCGATCGCGGCCTCGGCCATCATCGATCGCCTGACGCCCGTGGCGTTCGGAGTCGTTTTCGCACTTACCGCATCGGTCGGACCGATCATCGGCCAGAACTATGGCGCGAAACTTATGGGAAGGGTGCAGCGGACGCTGACCGATTCCTTCATCCTGTCGATCGGCTACGTGCTCTTCGCCTGGGCGGTTCTCGCGTTGGCGGAGCCGGCCCTTGTCGCCGCTTTCGAGGCCAAGGGCGAGAGTGCGGAGTATCTCGCATTTTACTGCCGTTACGGGGTGGTGGCCTGGATCTTCTTGGCGTGCCTGTTCGTCGCCAACGTATCGTTCAACAATCTGGGCTTTCCGGTGTTGTCGATGGTGTCCAATTGGGCGCGCGCGACGCTCGGGACGATTCCGTTCGTGACGATCGGCGCGCGTTACGGCGGAGTGCAAGGAGGCATGTTGGGCTTCGCCATGGGCGCGGCGGTGTTCGGCCTGATCGCCGTTGCGACCGCCTATGTGGTGACTTGGCGGCTCGCGAAGGGAATAGAAGGGAGCGTTCGCGTTGGCTTGACGCCAGCGCCGGCTGGGCGAGGCGCGAAAACGCCCTGAGATCGGCGCTTTACGGAAACGCGGCGGCGATATGGGTGAAGGCTGCACTCAGTTGGGTTCCCGTCGTGCTGACGCCCGACACGATCGCCAGGGCGACGCCCGAAGCGATAAGCGCATATTCGATCGCCGTAACCCCCCGGCGGCATAGCATGAACCGATGCAACAGCTTTGTCATCGCAGGCATCCTCGAAAGTCCTCGCATCAGGCCTGAAAGTTCCTAACATTGGATGAGGCCGCCCGAAGACTCTTGGGTTCGCGGCGGGCGCCTGCCGTAACGGTTAAGGCGATCCGAAGGCCGGCGGCGTTTCTGTATCTTTCGGAAGCGCCCTTTGCATTGTCTGAGCCGCGCGACTATCTAGCCGGTTCGCCGGTTCGCCGGCCGTTAGGGTAAGCGCCTTTATGGCTCGCGACGTTGTCGATAGTGAAGTTGTCGAATCGCGCGACGCGCTCGTCGCCTGGCTCGAGGCCGGATGTAAGCCGGCAGGCCCGTTCAGGGTCGGCACGGAGCACGAGAAAATTCCATTTTATCGCGCAGATCATACTCCCGTCCCCTATGGCGGCGAGCGGGGGATTCGGGCTCTCCTCGAAGGCATGCAGGTGCATCTTGGCTGGGAGCGCATCGAGGACCACGGGAACCTGATCGGCCTCTACGACGCTGAGGGCGAGGGCGCCATTTCGCTTGAGCCGGGAGGACAGTTCGAGCTCTCAGGCGCGCCGCTCTACGACGCGCATGGCGCCGCGATCGAGCTCGATCGTCATTTGGCCGCTTGCCGCCAGGTGGGCGAACCGCTCGGCATCGGCTTTCTCACGCTCGGCATGAGCCCCAAATGGTCGCTTGCCGAGACGCCGGTCATGCCAAAGAGCCGCTACGCGATCATGGCACGCTACATGCCGAAAGTCGGAACCCGCGGCCTCGACATGATGTTTCGCACCGCGACCGTGCAGGTCAATCTCGACTTCGCGAGCGAACAGGACATGGTGGCGAAAATGCGCGTAGGCTTGGCGCTGCAGCCGGCGATTGCGGCTTTGTTCGCCAATTCCCCGTTCACCGACGGCAAGCTCAATGGCCTCTTGTCGGCGCGCTCGGAAATCTGGCGCCATACTGATCCCGCGCGCACCGGCATGCTCGCGTTCGCCTTCGAGCCCGGCATGGGGTTTGAGCGCTACGTCGACTATGCGCTCGACGTGCCGCTTTATTTCGTCAAGCGCGGCGACCACTATCAGGACGTAGCCGGAGCGAGCTTTCGCGATCTGCTCGCCGGCCAGCTCAAGCAAGCGCCCGGCGAGCGCGCCACGCTCGCCGATTGGGCGAACCACCTGTCCTCGATCTTCCCCGAGGTGCGTCTCAAGCGCTATCTCGAAATGCGTGGGCCCGACGTCGGCCCGTCGGAGCGAATCGTCGCGATGTCGGCGCTGATGGCGGGCCTCTACTACGATCCGGAAGCCCTTCGCGCGGCCGGGGCGCTGACGGAAGGTTGGAGCACCGAAGACCGGCAGAAGCTGCGCGACGACGCGCCTCTGCTCGGGCTCGCCGCCGAGATCCGAGGCCGGAGTTTGCGTGCGATTGCGCTCGATATGCTGGCGATCGCCCACGGCGGCCTCGAGCGGCGCGCGCGGGTGAACGGCAAGGGCGAGGACGAGACCGTCTACCTTCGTCCCCTCGAGGCAATCGCTGAGAGCGGGCGCGAGCCGGCGCGGCATTGGATCGAGCGCTACGAGGGCCCATGGGGCCGCTCGGTCGAGCCGGCTTTCGAGGAGGCGGTGTTTTAAACCGGGGTCATAGGCCTGCTCGTTCTCTTACGAATTGAAACCGCTACATGGCTTCCTTGACCCCCCGTCGAATAAGCCACCAATTCACCGGGTAGGACGTCATGAAGCCGAACAGCATCGCGATCTGCATCATGAACCAGAACTCGACCGTGTCCACTCTGAGCCTTAGGCCAAGGAGATGCCGGAAGATTGCGAAGTTCGCGACGACCATGAAGCCGTACATGCCAATCTGCCAGGCCGTGAGCGAAAGAGTATCGGCCTTGAGCGCCGCGACGACGCCTTGCCGGAAGCCCAGGCCGCGCATCGGGGCGATGGTGAAATATTGAAACACGACGCCAAACGCGAAGGCGAAGATGTAGTCGACAACCCAGACCGCGAAGATCCGGTCCGGAAAGAGGCTGTGCCAGCCAAAAGCGACCGCAACCGCCGGGGCGGCGAAAACAAGCCATTCCGCGGCGATGTCCCCGAGCGTGCAGCCGCTGCCGCAGTGCAAGGCGCTGTTGCCGACTTTGACCGCGAAGGGCGTCTCAGTGCGGTTTGGCGGGTCTTCATGCCGCTCCATAGCGGCATGGGCCTTCTCTTCGCTTCCGAGACGCCCGTAAGCGAAATATCGCCAGACGATCCAGCCTGTGCCGAACAGCGCCGTGACCGGCCATACGACGTTCATGATCCACATATGCTGGGGATGGCGAAAGAGATCGAGCGCAATGACCGCGGCGGACGCGAAGCCGAGCGCGAGGTAGACGATCGATAGATTGTGCAGCCAGCTCGGGACCATCCGACCTCTCATGCGGTTGGACCCGCAAGAACGGGGCTGCGGACTGATGCGTTCCACCTTTTTGGGAAAGATCCCCACGCGCCTCCGTCGCATGACGGCCATGCGGTGGGAAAGCGGCGCGCCGTTGGATCGAGCGCTACGAAGGCCCCGTCGGACTCGGCCGACCCGGCGTTCGAGAGGCGGGGATCTGCTCCTCAGCCGCCTTGCGCTCCGGCCTCAGCGCGCGATGTCGCCTGACCCCAACGGCGCCAAAAGACGGTCGCCGCCTAGCGGCGCGCCGATGATGGTGAGACCGGATGACGAGCGAGCGCCCGCGATGCCCGGCTCAGCGAGCGGTGCGAACGGGCTCGCGCGCCCGCCGATCCGATCATCCGACCCGAAACGCTCCCCAGCCGCAATATAGCCTGTGATCCGCGCGCATCCGGCCCGACTCGGCGCGAAATCATCGTCTGATCCGTCACAATAGGACCCGCGCATCTGGGTTTGAGGTCCGAGCGCGCCGCTGCTCCCGGCGCTCGCAGGAATCGATAGGCCGACCGCAATCATAGCCAATAAAGGCGCTCCCACGGCCGCAACAAACCCATGAACCCTGCGCGACGCGCCAACCGAACGGTGAATCATCGCTTGCCGGAATGAAGCCGCATCGTGGCGGCAAAATGGCGAACGCGCTCGGTGATCTTCAAACTAGCGCCTGGTGTGTCTTTTCGGCCAATCGCCGAGCGTGGCCTGGATGAGCGCCAGCGCCGCCACTGCGGCCGTATCGGCGCGCAGGATGCGCGGCCCCAGATTCAGACGCAGCACGCGCGGCGCCGAGAGGATCGCGGCGCGCTCGGAATTGTCGAAGCCGCCTTCCGGCCCGATCAACAGGCCGACGCCGCCCTCCGCGCGCGCGGCTCCCAGCGCCTCGAGCGGGCTGGCCGGTTCCGCCTCCTCGTCGCAGAAGACGAGCAGCCGCTCGCCCGGCCAGCTTTGGAGCGCTTCGGCAAGGGGCTCCACGGGCTTAATCTCCGGCGTCCAGATCACGCCGCATTGTTCGCAGGCCTCGATCGCGTTCGCGCGCAGACGCTCCAGATTGACGCGGGCGACCTGGGTGTGGCGGGTGATGACCGGCCGCAAGCTGCGCGCGCCCATCTCGATTGCTTTCTGCGCCATGTAGTCGAGCCGCGCGTGCTTGAGCGGCGCGAACAGATAGTCGACATCGGGCGGCGTCTCCTGCGGGCGCGTCTGCGCGCCGACGACAAGTGAAGCTTTGCGCGAGGTCATCGCGAGAGCGGATATGAATTCGCCGTCCCGGCCGTTGAACAGAAGCACGGGAGCGCTGGCGCCGAGCCGCAGCACGTTGACGAGGTAATTCGTCTGCTGAGGATCGAGCTTAAGCTCCGCGCCTGGGGCTAAG
The DNA here is from genome assembly GCA_963753135.1 of uncultured Alphaproteobacteria bacterium. Taxonomy (GTDB): domain Bacteria; phylum Pseudomonadota; class Alphaproteobacteria; order Rhizobiales; family Beijerinckiaceae; genus Roseiarcus. Next base: position 363,512 of record CAVWBA010000016.1, read on the forward strand.
TCTTGGGAGACATACAGACGCGGGGTCCGGAAATCGGTTCGAGCCATGCGCTTCCCATAGCTCGCGCCAAAGTCGGCGGCTATGGCTCCATGAGCCGCGTTGTGTAGCGCGCCACGCGCTTGATTAGAGGCCGCTCCGGACTTCATTCCGGATGAGATCAGTTACGCCGTTGCGGAGACTTGCCGTATCCAGGTCCGCCCGACCCCGTGCAAGCTGCATGACCAGCCTGGCCGCCTTTTCCTTCTCATCGGTCGCTTGCAAGCGTAGGTCGGCGACGATTCCGTCATAGGCTTCCAACATGATCGCAACGGCTTTTGGATCGAAGCTCCCGCTTTCGTCCAGAAAACGCTTCAAGGGCATTGTCTATCGGCCACACACCAGGTTCGTATGCGCTCAGTTGGACACGGCGTGAGCGACTGTCAACCTCTCATGAAGAGACGGTTATCGAGCGATGACCGCGACGGAGCCGCGCTCCGCCAGTCGCAGAATGACGCCGCTGAAACTCTCGCCCGACTGGCGCAGAGAGCGCAGCCGTTCGACCACGTCCCGAGGCAGCCAAACGCTGTATTGGCTGTCGGGAGCTATTCTCGTTTCCCCAGTCGATCCGGCCGTTAGCACGGGGAGGATCGCGGCATAGGCCTTGCCTGAAATGGTGATGCCGATCATGGGCCTCAGCTAGCGTGCTAGTCCACCGCCTGTGACAGACGCGTCTAACGCTCATGGCGTCCCTAGGTTCCCGTTCGGTCACAAAAATATCGCCACATAGCCATTCTCCATGGCTGGTTCTCAAGGCGGAAGCCACGAACAGCATGTGAAGGCTGGCGAGCAGAGCCGCAAAAATAGCTAAACAGCGGGGCCCCGGTGCCGGTTCGTCGACGCCAACGGCCTGCCCACTCTGCTGAAGCTGACGCCCGGCCAGGCTCATGACGGGCGCAGCGCCGACGACATGCTCGCCCGTCTCGGCGAAGGCCAAATCCTCCTGGCCGACCGCGGCTACGACAGCGACGCCCTGAGAGAGCGCCTCGCAAGACAAGGCGCATGGGGCAACATCAAGCCGATGCCCAACCGGGTGAACGTCCCCGCCTTCAGCGCCTACCTCTATCGATTCCGCAACCTCGTCGAATGCTTCTTCAACAAGCTCAAGCATTTCCGGGCGGCGCGACACGCTACGAAAAGCACGACGCCAACTACCTCGCCCTCGTCAAACTCGCCGCCATCGAATTTGGTTAGGTTAGAGGGGACCTAGACCGGCGGCGGCTCTTGTCAGCCCTCCGCCGGCCTGCTTATGCGCTCGCCCTCGCGGCTTGTCGCGCGCGATAGCCGGCGAAGCCCATTCCGGCGAAGCCGAGCAGCATCATCGCCCAGGTCGAGGGTTCGGGGACCGGGCTATACAGCACCCAGCCGGGTTTTCCGTCGAGCACGTTTTGCAATCGCAACAGCGCCTCGGTGAAGTAGTAGTCGCCGTAGATCAGCGCGGTGTTCGTCCCACCGTTGCCCGGGAAGCCATCGATCAGCACGGACTCGCCAGACGGGTTAAGGTCAAGGTAACTGCTGCTGAGCGACCCGAGTATGTCCTCGGCGTCCAGGAGATATGACGCCCCAACGGTTCCCCCAACCGTGCTCAGCATGACGAGGCCGTCCGCCGCGACGGCCGCCGCCGAAGTGTCGACGGGCTGCGATCCAGGCGCGCCGAAATCCCAGGGAGGGATCCAGGTGCTGTCGGCGAGCAACTGGCCGACGAAATAATTGGCGACATCTTCCGCCGTCATCAGGAACGCCGGATTGCCCGACGTCTGATAGGCCTGCACGAACCCATAGAGGGCCCAGGCCTGTCCGCGCGCCCAGGTCGAGCTATCGGAATAGCCGGCGAATGTCCCCTGGCTCAGGAGCGCCCCGGTCGTCGGGTCGAAATCGGCGACCTGAAACGTGCTGCCGTTCGAGCGCACTAGGTTCGTGGTCACTGTCTGGGCGTGCGTCGACGCGATTCCGGCCCAAGCGGGATTGCCGCCATTGCCGGCGCCCCACTGCAACGGCCCGAGCGTCATCATGCTGTCGATGATGACGGGAAAGTGATAGGGACCGAAGGTCCAGGAGCGAACCGCCCCGACGTTGGAATTGTAAAGCGACGCCAGCGATCCGCCTGCGCTGAGAAGCACATTCTTGTAGGTTGGGTCTCCCGTCAGCCGGTATCCGTTGCCGAAACTCGTCCCGATGATGAAGCCGATGTCCGTGGGGTCGATCCGGGGGGCCGTGGCCTGCGAGGCCAGAGGAGCAGTCCAAGCCTTCGCCGCCGTGAGCCATTGCTGCGACCCTGTCGCCTGATAGAGGAGCCAAAGCTGGCCCGGGAAAAACCCAGTCGTCCATCCCTGACTGCCGCTCGAGGGACTGGTCGTCGTCCAAGTTCCGCTATCGCCGCCCGAGACCGGATATAGGGGATTTCCGGGCGCCGGAGAGGAACCCAGCGAGTTCAGAGTCTTCGTGACCTGAGCCTCGATGAAGGACAAATCCGTCGCTATGCCTTGCGACGTATCCAGAGGCCCCGCGACGGCCTCGCTCATCAAGCATAGGATCGACGCTGAAGCCAAAGCCAGACGCTGCATCGCATTCCCCCGATAGTGCGGAGCCCATTGCAAGGCGTATTATTCTTATCACGTTGCGACGCCACAACGCTATGCGCCGAAAGCCTCAGCGCACGATGGCCACGTCCTCATCTGCCATCGCGCTCCACCGTAACAAACTTGGTCCGTCGACGAATGCTCGTTGACGGGCGCTTGCACGCTCGCCTCGCGGGAAGGAGGAGCCATGTCGGCCTCAAGAAAAATCGGCCTCGCGATCGCGGCCCTGGGTCTCCTCGCTTCGCCGCATCTGGCGCTTGCGGGCGATGCCGGGCGCCCGACCGTGATCGAACTGTTCCAGAGCCAAGGCTGTTCGTCATGCCCGCCGGCGGAAGCGAATGTTGGCGCGATCAGCGATCGCCCGGATATGCTCGCACTCGCCTTCGAGGTCGACTATTGGGATCGGCTCGGCTGGAAAGACACTTTCTCCAAGCCCGCGTGGACCGCGCGCCAGTACGCCTATGCGAGGGCGATGGGCCACGGCGACAGCGTCTATACGCCCCAGGTCGTCGTCAACGGCAAGGTCGAGGGCGATGGGCTTGAGCCTAGCTCGCTCGCCGGGCTCATCAGCCGCGGCGATCGCGGCGCGGGCGGCCCGAGCGTTGGATTTTCGGGCGGGGCGGTGACGGTCGGACGGGGCGCGGCGCCCGCTGGCGGCGCCGACGTTTGGCTCGCGCGCTATATCCCGCACACGGTCGAGGTCACGATTCCGCGTGGCGAGAACGCCGGCCACACTTTGCCCTATAAGCACGTGGTGCGCGAAATGGTCCTGCTTGGCAAATGGCGAGGCGAAGCCGCCACCTTTCCCGTGCCGGGCGGAAGCGATCCCGGTCTCGCCGAGGCCGTGCTTGTGCAGGCGAACGGGGCAGGGCCGATCCTCGCGGCGGCGAAGAGATAAGACCAACGATCCTCTCAGCTGCCGATACAACCAAAGCGGAAATTCGACCGCAAATAAACGCGCCTAAACGCTAGTAAGTGTTGGTAAGCGCTAGTAAAATAACTAGCGTTTACTAGCGTTTATTTTTCCGAATTGAGACTTTTCAATGAGTTACGACCGATTTAAATAAAAAATTCGCCCCAGCCTTCTGACTTACGCGCTGGGTTGTGCACCAACGTTTCAAAAGCCATGAGCTTCTCGTCTTCCAGCGAGCTGGAATGAGATTTCCGTCAAGGGGAATGCATAGCTCATATTTCTGATTTTGTCAATATAATTCGCAGAAAATTCGTGGCTCTTATGGTTTTCGCTGTTGGTCAACCGTCCGCGACTGCGCCTTAAAGTCTGGCGCTTCTAGACGGCGCCGTCGCTGACGTTGCGACCGCCCGGTTTTTGCAATCGTGCCGGCGGTTCCACCTGACACTGACATAGGTTGGCCGCGCGTGACGCAACCCTTATTGGATATCCAACGAGATCGCCGAGCGAAAGCGTCGAAGCCGGACTCCCCAAGTCGCGCGCCTTCGCTGCTGATCGGTTACCCGCTCAATGCGGGAAGTCGTTCGAGCGATCCCGTATGTCCTCCGTGCGGACCTTGTCGAGCGGGAAAGAGGAAATGGCCTTACCCGCGAAGTCCAATTTCGAGAGATCGACCGATCGCATTCTGCGGTCGTACATCGTCCAGTAATAATAGATCTTATGGCCCATGTCGGCGATGACCGACCATTGGGTGTAGCCGAGGTGGAAGTCCTCAGGCGTCCCTTCGCGCACCAGCCCCTTCGGAATGTCGAAGTTATTGAGCATCACCGACGCGGCGCTGACGGCATCGGCGGCGTCCTTGGGCGGGATCATTGTGTTGACGAAGGCGACGGCCCTTATGAAGCGAGAGGGCGGCGTGAAGTCGCCTGGCAACCCGAGCATGCCGCTCCCCGCTCCGAAGGGCGCGAGCGAAACCCCGTCGATGCTATGCGGCCGTGCTGCCTGAGGCGATAGATTAGCGTAATTCCGCAAGTTCAGGAGATGCCAGTCATAACCGGGCGAATTGGTCATCGCGCCGACCTTATTGTCGGTCACGCTCAGCCGGCCATCCATTTACTCGACGACGATGGAAGCGCCGGCCGCATCGCTCACGATGTGATGCAGGGGCAGGGGTGTGCCGAACTCCTTTTCGATCTCGGCGTTGCGCACCACGCGGATCTTCGGCATCGCCTCGCGCACTTCATCCACAGTCTTAAAGTTGCTGAGGATGTAATTGACAAGATCTACATTGCTGACGGTCGTCGCCAGTTCGCTGGCCATCACCTCCTGGTATTTGGCGAATCCGGGGAAGAAGAGCGCGCCGACGGTCAGGCCGGCTTCGTTCATGCCGTCCGTGGCGTAGGCGAGCCCGGCCGCGTTGACGCCGACAAAACCATATTGGTTCTTCCACGCCGCGCCGGTCTTGCCGTCACCGAGAGCGGACGAAAAGGACATCGCTCGAGGCACGAGCATCATCTCGGATTTGAGGTCGGAGGCGCCCATTCCATCGTCGGCGCATAGATGCGCGTCCCGTCCTCGGCCTTAAAGATCATCGAGGTGCAGGCGTCGGCGCTTGCTGCGCCAAGACCAGCAAGCATCCCGGCAAACGTCAGCGCGATCAGCCTTTTCTTCATTCCCTTAACCTTCCTCAACGATGCCTTGCCTGGAGAGAGAGCGACGGCGCCCTCGCGCTCGATTGGATCGCTTCGGCGTCAGTCACGGCGCGGCCTGGAAAGTCGCGCGCGCCGTCGCGAATATCTCTATGTAAACTTTGTTAAAGATGCGCTCGCGCGCCTATGCGGGAATTGCTCGGGGCCATGCATCCGCCCGCCGCCAGAGCCGCAGCGTGTCCGGCCCGTAGCCCGCCGTCTCGGCGAGCTGGTAGCGTGATCCGTCGGCGAGCGCCGCACGGGCTTGCGTGTCGAGCGCCGGCACGCCCGCTGGGCCGAGCGGCTTATCCGCGGTGATGAGCGCGACCTCGTCGGCGAGGCCAAGCGCAATGAGTCGGGCTGCGACCTGCGGTCCGCCTTCGCTGAATACCCGCGTGATCCCGCGGGCCGCGAGGGCGCGCAAGGCCTGATGGAGGTCGATATGGCCGTCTGGGCCGAGGGGTGCGCGCTCGACGATCACCCCGAGGTCCTGAAGCCGCCGGGCCGCCTCTTCCGGCGCCGTCTCGCCGGCAATGACCAGGGTCGGAATCTCGCGCGCAGTCGCCGCGAGGCGTGAGCGTTCGGGCAGGCGCAGATGGGTGTCGAGGACGACGCGCAAGGGCTTGCGATCGAGGCCGGGCAGCTGCACGGTCAAGGCCGGATCATCGCCCAAGGCCGTCCCGACCCCGACCATGATCGCCTCATGGATCGAGCGCATCACCTGAACGCGAAGGTCGGTGATCGGCCCGGTGATGCGCAGGCGCGCGTCGTTCAACCCCGCCGAGGCGAACCCGTCCGCCGTCTCGGCGAGCTTGAGGGTCACGCACGGCCGTCCCGCGGTCACGCGCAAAATATGGCCCAGATGGTCATGGGCCGCCTGATCGGCCCCGACGCCGACAGAGACGGCGATCCCGGCGGCTCTCAACCGCGCGTGCCCCTCGCCGCCGACGAGCGGATTTGGGTCCTCCATCGCCGAGACGACGCGGGCGACGCCGGCCGCGATGACGGCGTCGACGCAAGGCGGGGAGACCCCGAAATGCGAGCAGGGCTCGAGCGTCACATAGAGCGTCGCGCCGCGCGCAGCTTCGCCCGCTTCGGTAAGCGCGATCCGCTCGCCGTGCGGCCTCCCGCCCGGCGCTGTCGCGCCGCGCCCCACGACCGCCCCGTCCTTCATCAGGATCGCGCCGACAGCGGGATTGGGAGCCGCAAGGCCAAGCGACCGCGATCCCAGATTGAGCGCCGCCTCCATCCAGCGCAGATCCTCATGCGGGTCTGCGCCTGCGCTTTCGCTCATGTCGCGGGGGCGTTCCGGCGTTGGCGAGGAGTTTCCCTGGCCGGGGCCGGCTCGGGCTCCGCCTCCAGTTCGCCGACGATGGCGTTGAAGTCCCGCGCCTCGCGGAAATTGCGGTAGACCGAGGCGAAGCGCACGTAAGCCACGTCGTCGAGCGCCTTCAGGCCCTCCATCACCAATTCGCCGATCCGCTCGGTTGGGATGTCGCCGTCGGTCTGGCTCTCGAGCTGGCGCACGACGCCGTTGATCATGCGTTCGACCCGCTCGGGCTCGACCGAGCGCTTGCGCAGGGCGACCTGGACGGAGCGCATGAGCTTGTCGCGGTCGAAGGGCGCGCGGCGGCCGTTCTTCTTGACCACCTGCAATTCGCGCAACTGCACGCGCTCAAAAGTGGTGAACCGCCCGCCGCAATCGGGACAGATGCGCCGCCTGCGGATCGACGAGGAATCCTCCGTCGGCCGTGAGTTTTTCACCTGCGTGTCGAGGCCGCCGCAATAGGGGCATCGCATCTGAGCCCGCCCTTCATTCGATCATCCGACGCCCTCAGTAGATGGGGAACCGCCGTGTGAGGTCAGCGACGTCCGCGCGCACTTTCGCCTCGACCGCCACATTCCCCGATTCGCCGCTCTTCGCCAAGCCGTCCAGGATCTCGACGACCATTCGCCCGACGGCGGCGAATTCCTGCGCTCCGAACCCGCGTGAAGTGGCGGCAGGCGAACCGAGGCGGATGCCCGAGGTCACCGTCGGCTTCTGCGGATCGAACGGAATGCCGTTCTTGTTGCAGGTGATCTCGGCGCGGTCGAGCGCCGCTTCGGCCGCCTTGCCGGTCAGCCCCTTGGGGGTCAGATCGACCAGCATCAGATGGTTGTCGGTGCCCCCGGTGACAAGCTTGTAGCCTCCGGCGAGGATCGGCTCGGCCAGCGCCTTGGCGTTGGCGACCACGGCATGCGCATAAATCCTGAACTCGGGAGTAAGCGCCTCGTGGAACGAGACCGCCTTGGCGGCGATGACATGCATCAGCGGCCCGCCCTGGAGGCCCTGGGAAGATCGCCGAATTGATCTTCTTGGCGAGCTCCGGGTCGTTGGTGAGGATCATGCCGCCGCGCGGGCCCCGCAAGGTCTTGTGCGTGGTCGTGGTGACGATATGGGCGTGCGGGAAAGGCGAGGGATGGGCGCCGCCTGCGACCAGTCCGGCGAAATGCGCGATGTCGACGACGAAATAAGCGCCAACGGCGTCGCAAATGGCGCGGAAGCGCTCGAAATCCCAATGGCGCGCATAGGCCGAGCCGCCGGCTATGATCAGTTTCGGCTTGTGCTCGCGCGCCAGCGCCTCGACCTGATCCATGTCGACCCGATGCGTGGTGCGATCGACCCCATAGGGGACAGGCTTGAACCAGCGGCCGGACATGTTGACCGGGGACCCATGGGTGAGGTGTCCTCCCGCCGCGAGATCGAGGCCCATGAACGTGTCGCCGGGCTGCATCAGGGCGAGGAACACTCCCTGGTTGGCCTGGCTGCCGGAATTGGGCTGGACATTGGCGAAGCGGCAGTCGAACAATTGGCAGGCGCGCTCGATCGCCAGGCTTTCCGCAATGTCGACGAACTGGCAGCCGCCGTAATAGCGCCTGCCGGGATAGCCTTCGGCATATTTGTTGGTCATCACCGAGCCCTGCGCCTCGAGCACGGCGCGCGACACGATGTTTTCCGAAGCGATGAGTTCGATGCCGTCGCGCTGACGGCCGAGCTCGAGTTCGATCGCTCGGGCAATCTCGGGATCGGCGCTGGCGAGGTCCGCGGAAAAGAATGAGTTCGAACGGATCGATGTCGCGGTGACAGGGGCTTGAGCGGTGACGTTCATGGCGGCGGACCTTCCATAGTCTCAAGGCGGCTTTAACACGGTGAATGCGACACGGGCAAAGGCGAGGATGTGGCATGAAACAAAAAGGGCCGCCTCGCGGGCGGCCCTTGGAGACATGTTTCTCTAGGTTCGATCAGGCGGCCGCGGACCCGATCGCGCGACGGCGCGAAAACCCGAGCCAACCGAGGCCCGCGAAGCCCGCGATCATCATCGCCCAAGTCGAAGGCTCGGGGACCGGCGAAGACAGTGTCGTCGAGGTCGTGACCGCAGCGAGGAAGGGTTCGCCGTTCGGGTTGCCGTAATCGGGCGCTCCTGCGAAGGTGATGGTCGTCAGTTCGCTCGTCCAGAAGGACGTCGGCAGCACGATCTGCTGCGCGTCGAGGCGAACGCCGCCATCGAAGTTGGCGGTTCCGTAGGCCGCCGGCGCGTCGTTGACGTAGAAGCCATCATAGTGGTCGCGGATGTTGTCGCCCTCGGTGAGGTTGTAGACGAAACTATCGCCAGCGGAGTCCGCGAAGGTAAGCGCGCCCGTCGTGAACCCCGCTTCGCCGAATCCCGAATTGATCAGGGTGTAGACGGCCTTGATGTCCGTCTCGTCGACGGAAATCGTGTAGGTGTCGGTTGCGCTTTGGAGCTGAATGACGCCGGTGCCGCCGACGCCGCCGCCGGGAAAAGAAGCGATCGCAAAATCGATTCCATTGACGGTCAGGCTGGTCGGGCCCTGGGGATAGTTGTTTCCGTTCGTGTAGGTCTGGATGTTGGCGTTAACCTGACCCGAAATGTCGACTTGCGACTGCGCGGCATGCGCCGCTCCGGCCAAGCCAGCAGAGAGAACGAGCGCGACAGCGCTGGACGTCGTAATTTTCATTTGAACCCCATTTCACTGACAAGGCGATCCGCACCCTCGATATGTATGATTTGCGAGACGCGGCGACGTCAATAGGCCAAGGGTCTTAGGACCCTGGCGAAAGCTCGCGGATTCAATTCAAGCCTGAATTAGAGTTGCCGGCGACCGCTGCACGGGGTCAGCGCCACCTGTCAGCGGTTTTTGGCGGCGCCGGGGAAAATGACCACCTCGTCCTTGGCCACGCGGTCGAGCAGCGCATGCGCCTCCTCGTCGAGGAGGTCCCTGTCGACGCTTTCGGGCTTGAGGCTCGCGACGCGCAACTCCCAGCGCGTACGTTCGTCCTTCAGCGCAGCGAGCTGCGCTTTGAGTTCGACGGCCTCGGCGTCGAACTTCGCTGCGGCTTTCAGCCCATGTTCGCCGTTCGACGCGCCCCAGACCAGATAGCCGCTCGCGACCCCGAGCACGAGGTAGAGAACGATCGGCATTACGATCGAGCGCAGGCGCGTCCTTCGAACCATGCGCCGACCTTGGGGCGACGGGGTTAACGCGGGGTTACAGATCTTCGGCCAAGGCCTATCGCGGTCAGGCGGAATTGTCATTGCGAGGAGCCACAAGGCGTCGAGCGACGCCCGTCTGACGCGATGTGCTAAACGGCCTTGATCGCCTCACGCCCGGCATAGCGGGCCTGATCGCCGAGTTCCTCCTCGATCCGGATCAGTTGGTTGTATTTCGCCAAGCGATCCGAGCGTGAAAGCGAACCCGTCTTGATCTGTCCGCAATTGGTCGCGACCGCGAGGTCGGCAATGGTCGAATCCTCGGTCTCGCCCGACCGATGCGACATCACGGCGGTGTAGCCGGCCCGCTGCGCCATATCGACCGCGGCCATGGTCTCGCTGAGAGAGCCGATCTGGTTGACCTTGATGAGGATCGAATTCGCGACGCCTTCCTTGATCCCGCGCTCGAGGATCTCGACATTGGTGACAAAGATGTCGTCGCCGACGAGCTGGCATTTGCCGCCGATCTTGTCGGTCAGCAGCTTCCAGCCCGCCCAGTCCTGCTCCGCCATCCCGTCCTCGATGGAGAGAATTGGATAGGCGCCTTGAAGCTTGGCGAGATACTCGACCTGCTCTTCCACCGAGCGCGTCTTGCCTTCGCCCTCGTAGACATATTTCCCGTCCTTGAAGAACTCGGAGGCCGCCGGATCGAGGGCGAGCGCGATTTCGTCGCCAGGCTTGAAGCCGGCCGCCTCGATCGCCTTGACGCAGAAGTCGAGCGCCGCCTCCGCTGACGGGAGGTTGGGGGCGAAGCCGCCCTCGTCGCCGACATTGGTGTTGTGTCCGGCCTTCTTCAGCGCGCTCTTAAGCGCATGAAAAGTCTCCGCGCCCCAGCGTACGGCTTCCGCGAACGAAGGCGCGCCGACCGGCATGATCATGAACTCCTGGAAATCGATCGGATTGTCGGCGTGCACGCCGCCGTTGACGACATTCATCATCGGCGTCGGCAAAACTCGAGCCATGGCGCCGCCGACGTAACGGTAAAGCGTCAGGCCCGAAGCCTCCGCGGCCGCCTTGGCGACGGCGAGCGACACGCCGAGAATGGCGTTGGCGCCGAACCTCGACTTGTTGTTCGTGCCGTCGAGCGCGATCATCGTCTCATCGATCTTGAGCTGATCCTCGGCCTCGAGGCCGGAGACGGCGTCGAAAAGGTCGCGATTGACCGCCTCAACCGCTTTCAAGACGCCCTTGCCGCCGAAGCGTCGCTTGTCTCCGTCGCGGAGTTCGACCGCTTCGCGCGTGCCGGTGGAAGCGCCGGATGGAACGGCGGCTCGTCCCATCGAGCCGTCTTCCAGCACGACATCCACCTCGACCGTTGGATTGCCGCGGCTATCAAGGATTTCGCGGCCGACGACGTTGACGATCGCAGTCATTTTGTCTCCAAGGCTGTGGGCATTCAGCTTGGGTCTTACGGCATCCACGTAACCGATGAAAGACGGACTAGAGGCGGCAAGATGGCCGGCTGCACAGCACTTTTGCATTGGCCGGCGCACATTTGACCAAATTGGGCCAAGCCAGAAAAAATATGCATGGCAGAGGCGCTCAGCCACGTGACATCGCCAAAAAATTGGACTAGCGTCCATTTGCCAAAAGGAGGCCGCTGCCAAAAGGTTTGGCGCCGGACGCCGTAGGGTCTGTGGGAGGACAAAAGCGTTCGACAGTCTAAAGCCGCCGTCAATACGCGGAGTGGATAGTAGAAAATATCCGGGATTGTAAGACGCAAAGATGCGAATGAAGAAAGGGGCGGTCCGCCACTTGGCGTCCGCCCCTTATTTTTTGGTAAACGGGTTTTCTACTTGTTCCGTGGAACGATACCGGCGTTGCTGGACCGCGCCGACCAACGCGCTCTCGGACAGAGTTTGCGCCGGACGCCCGCCGAGCCTCGTCGACGATCAGCCTCAGCGCCCTTCCGCCTCGCCCTCCGCCCAATCGCGTTGCGCCTCGGCGATATAGGCGTTGAGCCGCCCCTCGCCGATCGCGAGCCGGGCGCCCGACATGAGGTCCTGGTAATAGGCCAGATTGATTTCGGTCAGGCCCATCATCGCGAGGATCTCGCCTGACTTCACGAGATGGCGCCAATAGGCGCGGGAATAGTCGCGCGCCATGGGAGACGACGACAGTGGATCGACCGGGCGCGGATCGTCGGCGAAGCGGGCATTGCGCAGGTTGAGACGGCCGCGGCGGGTGAAGACCATCCCGTGCCTTCCGGCGCGCGTCGGCATCACGCAGTCGAACATGTCGACGCCGCGCCTCACCGCCTGAAGCAGATCGTCGGGCGTTCCCACGCCCATGAGATAGCGCGGCTTGTCGAGGGGCAGATGCGGGACCACGACATCGATCATCTCGAGCATCGCCGCCTGCGGTTCGCCGACCGCCAATCCCCCGATCGCATAGCCGTGGAAATTCATCTCGACGAGGCCCTCGGCGCTGAAGACGCGGAGATCGTTTTCCGTGCCTCCCTGAACGATGCCGAATATCGCCCGGCCCGGTTGCTGACCAAAGGCGGTCTTCGAACGCTCCGCCCATCGCAGCGAAAGGCGCATCGCACGCTCGGTCTCCTCACGCGAGCACGGCAGCCGCACGCACTCGTCGAGCTGCATCTGGATGTCCGAGCCCAAAAGCCTTTGCACTTCCATCGAACGCTCGGGCGTGAGTTCGTGCCGCGATCCGTCGACATGCGACTGGAAGGTCACGCCGCGCTCGCTGAGCTTGCGCAGCTTCGCGAGGCTCATCACCTGAAAGCCGCCGGAATCGGTGAGGATCGGATGGGGCCAGTTCATGAACTGTATGCAGCCCCCCAAGCGCCGCGATCCGCTCGGCCCCCGGCGCGAGCATCAAGTGATAGGTGTTGGAGAGCACGATGTCGTAGCCGAGCGTCCCTCACCGCATTCGGGTGCATGGCCTTGACCGTGGCGGCCGTGCCGACCGGCATGAAAGCAGGGGTGCGGATCACGCCGCGCGGCATGGAGATGGCGCCGAGGCGCGCCGCGCCGTCGGTCGCCTGGACGGCGAAGGAAAATTCGGCGCTCACGGGCTCTCGTTGAGCGAGGTTGCTTGAGTCGCGCGGGTCAAAAGACACGCGTCGCCGTACGAATAGAATCGGTAGCCGGCTTGAATGGCGTGGGCGTAAGCCGCGTGCATGACTTCAAGCCCGCTGAAAGCCGAGACAAGCATGAACAGCGTCGATCGCGGCAGATGAAAGTTGGTGATGAGCGCGTCGACAAAGCGAAACGCATAGCCCGGGGTGATGAAAATATCCGTCTCGCCCGAGAAAGCCCGAAGCCGCCCGTTCTCGCGCGGCGGCGGTCTCGAGGATGCGCGCTGACGTCGTCCCGACGCAGACGATCCGGCCTCCGGCTTCGCGAACGGCGTTCAGCTTTTCGGCTGTCGCCGCATCGATCGAACCCCATTCGGAATGCATCGTGTGGTCGCGCGTGTCCTCGACCCTGACCGGAGCGAAAGTGCCGGCGCCGACATGCAACGTGACCTTATGCAGCGCCACGCCGCGCGCCGCGAGGCGGGCGACGAGCGACGGCGTGAAATGGAGACCCGCCGTCGGCGCCGCGACCGCCCCAGGCTTCGCCGCGAACATCGTCTGGTAGTCCGCGCTGTCGCTCGGCGACACAGCGCGCCGCGAGGCGATGTAGGGCGGCAGCGGCGGCCCGCCCAGGCGCTCGATCGCCTCGTCAAGCGCCGCCCCCGTGAACTCAAAGCGCAGCAGGACCTCGCCCGCTTCGCCCTTGTCCTCGACTTCCGCGTCGAGCGCCGCAAGCAGGCAGGCCATGCTCTCGGCTGCCTCGCCGAAACGGATGCGCTCGCCGATCTTGAGCCGCTTGGCGGGTCGAACGAGCGCCCGCCAGCGGCAATCGTCGACGCGCTCGATCAGCGTCGCCTCGATCGAAGCTGCGGCCTCGCCCCTAACCCGCACGCCCTCGAGCCGAGCCGCGATGACGCGCGTGTCGTTGACGACCAGCGCGTCGCGGGGGGTGAGAACGTCCGGCAGGTCGCGCACATGCGCGTCCTTGAGATCGCCGCCGGGCCCGACGACGAGCAGCCGGGCGCTGTCGCGCGGATTCGCAGGCTCGAGCGCGATGCGTTCAGGGGGAAGAACGAAATCGAAGGCGTCGACGCGCATGACTGTCAAATGACAAAGCGCCAACGATCACCGCGCCATGGCCTTGTTCACCACTAAGGTCACAAAGGATCACAAAGGCTCTCAGCTCAGCGTCGCCTTGACGATCTTGTCGGGATCGCGGACGGGCTCGCCGCGCTTGATCTTGTCGACGTTCTCCATGCCCGACACGACCTTGCCCCAGACCGTATATTGGCGGTTGAGGAAGGGCGCGTCGGCGAAGCAGATGAAGAACTGCGAATTGGCCGAATCCGGGCTCGACGCCCGCGCCATCGAGACGGTGCCGCGCACATGCGGCTCGGCGTTGAACTCGGCCTTGAGGTTTGGATATTTCGACCCGCCGGTCCCTGTTCCGTTCGGACAACCGGTCTGGGCCATGAACCCGTCGATCACCCGGTGAAAGACGATGCCGTCATAGAATCCTTCGGACACCAGCTTCTTGATGTGCGCGACATGGCCCGGCGCAAGCGCCGGGTTCATTTCGATCACCACCGGGCCCTTGCTCGTCTCAAGCGTTAGCGTATCGCCTGCGCTGCTCATGTCGTTGCTCCTTATTTCGCGCCAGCCATGCGCAGGGTCACGATCTTGTCGGGATTGTCGACCGCGCCATTGTTGGCCTCGGTTCCCGCCTTGATCTTGTCGACGGCGTCCATGCCCGATGTGACTTCGCCGAAGGCGGTGTATTTGCCGTCGAGGAAGCCGCCGTCGCCGAACATGATGAAGAACTGCGAGTTGCCTGAATCCGGATCGTCGGTGCGCGCCATGCCGAGGATGCCGCGCTTGAAATGGGTCTGGTTGAACTCGGCCGGAACGTTTGGCAGCTTCGAGCCGCCCCCGCCAGTGCCGGTCGGGTCGCCGGTCTGGGCCATGAAGCCTGGGATGACGCGATGGAATTTCAGTCCGTCATAGAACTTGTCCTTCACCAGCGTCTTGAACTGGGCCACGGTCTTGGGCGCCCAGTCTGGGTGCAGGAGGATCGTGACCTTGCCGTGCTTCGTTGTGAGGATGGCGGTGTTGTCGGCGTCCCCGGCGGCCCAGGCGGCCGAAACAGCGAGAAGAGGAAGCGCGAGCGCGAAGCGCCGGCTGCAAGCAAGCATGAACAGATCCTTAAAAAACGTACGCCGGGTCGCGGCGCGCGGCTTGTAAGCAGGTTAAAGAGGCATTGCAACCCGCGGCCCACCTCGGATCGCCTTGGCAGAAGGCAAGGCGTGCGCAAATTTCGGGCTTTTGCTGCTCGCGGGCCTGATAGTATACATCTTCGTTTCGCATTCAGGCTCCGATCGGAATCCCAAACGACATGTCCCGTGTCTCTCTCGCCCTGGTCCTATTCGCTGCGCTGATCGCCTCCGCCACAACGGCCAGCGCGGCCGGGCCGGTGACGCGCCAATGCGATTACCAGGGTGAAGGCAAACTCGGCCCCCTGGTCGTCGCCTATGACGCGTCCGCCCGCCAGGTGAAAGTGACCTCGGCCGACGGCCGGCTCTGGCTCTACCAGAATGGGGCGATAGGCCGGCTCGGCCCCACAATAACAGCGGACGATCCAGGACCCGTGCAGCAATTCGTCATCGAGCGCGCGGGCCGAGTGGAGGTCGGCTTTCGCTGGCCGGACGACGGCAGTACCGGGCACATGGCTTACTTCGACGCGGCGGCGTTCAAGAATCCGGCGAAGCGCTGCATCTGGCGCTCGCTTTGGGACTTCGCGATGGGCTGAAGAGGCCGGCGGACCTCGCTCGTTTAACGTTACTCCGCCGCCACCTTCGGCAAGTGCGCGAGAGAGGCTTCGAGCGCCTTCGGATCATAGTCCTGATCGACGAGCTTGCCAGCGAAATAGTCGCTATAGGCCTGCATGTCGAAGTGGCCATGGCCGCTCAGATTGAACAGGATGGTCGGCGACCTGCCTTCCTGTCGCGCCTTCAACGCTTCGTCGATCGCTGCCCGGATCGCGTGGGTTGTTTCCGGAGCGGGCACGACGCCCTCCGTGCGCGCGAACAGGACTCCAGCCTCGAAGCACGGGTTCTGGTGATAGGCCCTCGCTTCGATCAGTCCCAGCTCCTTCAAATGGCTGACCAGCGGCGCCATGCCGTGATAGCGGAGACCTCCGGCATGAAAACCGGGCGGGATGAACTCCGAGCCCAGCGTATGCATCTTGACCAGCGGCGTCAGATGTCCGGTGTCGCCGAAATCGAACGCGTATTTGCCGCGCGTCAGTGACGGACAGGCGGCGGGCTCGACCGCGATCGCGCGGACGTCACGCTTGTCGCGCAGCTTTTTGCCAATGAACGGGAAGGCGATGCCGGCGAAGTTCGAGCCGCCGCCGGCGCAGCCGATCACGATGTCGGGATAAGCGTCCGCCCTCTCCATCTGCTCGATGGCTTCGAGGCCGATGACGGTCTGGTGCATGAGCACATGATTGAGCACGGAGCCCAGCGCATATTTGGTGTCTGGGTTCTTGGCCGCGACTTCGACCGCTTCCGAAATCGCGATGCCGAGGCTGCCCGGCGAATCCGGGTGCGCCTTCAGGATCGCCTTGCCGGAATCGGTCTCGTCGCTAGGGCTCGCGACGCATTTTGCGCCGTAGGTCTCCATCAGCGCCCGCCGATAGGGCTTCTGGTTGTAGGAAACCTTGACCATGTAGACCTTGACCTCGAGGCCGAACAGGGCGCCGGCGAAGGCGAGCGACGAGCCCCACTGTCCAGCGCCGGTCTCGGTCGAGAGCTTCGTCACGCCCTCTTGCCTGTTATAGAAGGCCTGGGCGACGGCGGTGTTGGGCTTGTGGCTGCCGGCCGGGCTGACGCTTTCATTCTTGTAAAAGATACGCGCAGTCGTCCCCAAGGCCTTCTCGAGTCTGCGCGCCCGGTAAAGCGGCGTCGGGCGCCACAAGCGATAGATGTCGCGAACGGGCTCAGGGATCTCGACGTGCCGGTCGCCGCTCACCTCCTGGCCGATGAGCGCCATCGGAAAGAGGGGCGCGAGATCGTCCGGGCCTACCGGCTTGCCCGTTCCAGGATGCAGCACCGGCGGCGGCGGAGACGGAAGATCGGCGACGACATTGTACCAGGCATGAGGAATCCGGTCCTCGCCCAGAAGATATTTCGACTGCTCGCTCATGCCCCTGTTCCTCCCTTACGACCGGCGCGTTTTCAACGCTTCCCGCCGGTTGGCGCAGCTCTACTATGCGCGCTCTTGCGGGACCTCACATCCCCGCCGTCCGCTCAGGCGCGGGCTCGCGGTAATAGGTGTTGAGGATGGAGAGGCGCGGCCTCTCGACCGGAACCTTGATCGCCTCCCGCCCGTGCCAGCTCGACCTCAGAAGCGAATAGGCCGGGTGGATGACGACGAACGCGTAACCGGAATTCGGCAGGAACGGCACGGTCTTGTCCTTGACGAGCCCATAGGTTTTCCAGGCAAAGACGCCCATCGGCGAAACCTTGTAAATCGCGGTGCCGAGCTCGCGCTGCGTGTCGTCCTGAGGCAGATAGATCTGCATCGTCAGGACCTTCCGGCGCGTGTCGGGATGAGGCTTGATCGCGTATCCGTTAAGGTCGGTGTAGAGCACCGGGCGCGGGTGCATCGGAACGGGCCAGCCTTCGCCGCTCTTCTTCGACCGGATGCGGAAGCCCTCGTCCAATTTCTCGCGCAGCGCAGACGCGACCTCTGACGACGACAGCACGCGGCGCACGATGCTCCAAAGCTCGCGGCCTTCTTCGGAGCCCGGATCGCTTCGTTCGTCGTAGAGCGCGTACTCGCGTCGCGTTCCGTCTCCATTCAGTCCGGCGAAACGGTCGACGTCGGGGAAGCGCTGCAAGCAGGCGGGCGTAAAAGTCGGCTCGGAAAGAAGTCGCGAAACCGAATCAGCGGGTAAGGCTGACGGAAAGCCTCGGCGTTGAGGATCGAATTGGTCGCGGATTCGAGAACCCGGCGGAATTCATCGTCCGCCGCGCGCTTCTCAGACAAGCCGGCTTTCTCGCCAGCCTCGGCCATATCCATCGTGTCTTTACCTCAATAGCAATTTCGATCCACCAACCGACTCTAGCCCCGGGCGACGAAGTAACCCCAACCCTCCCGGAACTCAAATCGGTCCGCATTGATAGCCCCGCTTGACAGAGGCTCAGGCCCCGTCGCAATCACCCGACTCGGGCCCCGTGCGCCGATATTCTCACCGAGCGATGAACTTCCCCGAACCTCTGCGTCACCGGCTGGAATATCTCGGATTCCGGGCCGCTCAGGCAGCCGCGACCGCTCTTCCGCTCGAGGCCGTATCGTGGAGCTCGGGCCTGGCCTGGCGGCTGATCGCGCCTCGTCTCCACCGGCAGGAACGCGCGCTCCACAACCTTGAGCTGGCTTATCCCGAACTTTCGGAGGCCGAGCGCAAGCGGATCGCTGCGGCCATGTGGGAAAACCTCGGCCGCACTTTCGGCGAATCGTTCCATCTCAAGGAGATCGTCGCTGAGAAGCGCATCCGCTTCGAGCCCATGGAGCAGCTCGAAGACATCATCCGCGGCGGCCCGTGTATCGTCTGCGGCCTGCACCTCGGCAACTGGGAGCTCGTCGCCTATGCGAGCAAGCTCATGGGCGCCTCGTTCACCGGCGTCTATCAGCGGCTCAGCAATCCTTTGGTTGACGAGGAGACCCGCAAGTTGCGGGCGTTCCTCTATGATGGAGGTCTTCTGCCGAAGACCCCGGTGGCCGCGCGCTCGCTCATGAAGGCGGCGAAGAGCGGAGGCTATCCCGCCTTCCTCGCCGATCTGCGCGACGACAATGGCGCGGCCGTGCCGTTCTTCGGGCAGCCCGCGCTTGCAACCGTCTTTCCCGCTTTGCTTGCCCGCAAGACCGGGCTGCCGCTCTACGCCGGCGCCGCCTTCCGCGAGCCCAAGGTGCGCTTCGTGATCCGCGGCGCGAAGGTGGAGGTCCCCCACACCGACGATCACGACGCCGATGCGGTCGCCGGGACCGCTGCGCTCCACGCGCAGTTCGAGGCCTTCATCCGCCAGGCGCCCGAACAATGGATGTGGGCCCACCGGAAGTGGGTCTAGCGGTTCTGGCGCGCCTTCAATGGGTTACAGTGAATCCAAATAAAAAATTTCGTTTCCTTGGGCAGCCTGTCGCTTGCCGCCCTTAATTGAGGCGTTTTCGTGTTATCACTTAAGCACTATAACAGAGCTTCCGGTTTTCTAAAAGCAAATGTTTCCGACACAGCCGGCCTGACGGTCCCATCCGGCGTCGGCGCCAGCGCCGTTGCTCACATCCTTCATACCCGGATCGTTTATGGCGGCGATCGTCTTGGACGGAAAACGGTTAAGGCGCGAGACCGCCGGTCGTCCGGTTCCGACGTTAAGCAGACGTTGCGGATTGAGCCGTGGCGTCGCGTCCGCGGCAAGCCGCCGCGCAAAGGCCGCTTTCCATTGGCCGTAACGAGGGTGCTCAGACCGCGAAGATAGCGCTCTTCCGCCAATAAGCCATGAAGCCAAAGGCAACGAATCCGAGGAGCGACATTGCCCATGTAGAGGCTTCAGGGACGCCGTTGGCGATCGAGGCATAGTTGGAGCCGCTAAGATAAGTCAGACTACCGCCTGGCGTCAGCACATCGATATGCAAGGTCCCGGTATGGGCGAGGTCAGCCGTGGACGACGCCCCGAATGAGTTGAGTTGGTCGACCCCTGCACTTGCATCCGCCTCCATCGACCAATTGAACAAATACGTATTTCCTGCCGATAGCGTGACATCGGTGGTCTTGCTTGAGGACGATGAGAGGCGATAGGCGAATAATCCCTGATCCGCAAAAACAAATTGGTTCGTGGTTTCGTCTTCAAGAGAGAAATTAACTGTGCCTGTTGCTCCGCCCGAAAAATTGCCCCTCAAAGACGAAACGAGCCGAACGTTCAAATCAGAAGGTCCAACCGTAAATCCATCAACGAATCCTATCGCACCGATCGAATATGCCCTGTGCAGCGAGAAGCCGTCTGGTACTGTAAAGCTGCTGGTGGCGGAGGCGATGATATGTGCCGTGCCGAAGCTTCCGTACGCTGCCGTCGATCCAAAAAGGCCGAGCCCTGTCGCGACCGCGCCTACCGCGACGGCGCTTGGGTTGACTTCATGAAGGACAGGACTGGCCGTCACAGTCCCAAGCGCCACCTCGCCGAGTTCGGCAGCGTCTCCGCATACCGCGGCGCTGAGCGAAAAGAACCCTTCGCACGGTGACGCGGCGGCTGGCGCCAGAAATCCAGCGCTGCCGAGCAACGATCCCGTGAATATTGTTTGTAAAAACCTAAAGTATCGCATGTTGGACTTTCCCTTGAGACGACTGAGAATTTTTATATTTTTCAAATACCCCGTAGAAAAGCTTGGGAACTGTGGACGAATCGGAGAATATGTCCGACGCCAAACGGTTCGAAAACCACGAGACTCCACAAGTTCGCAAAGTTTTGACGCTACGCCTGATCATGGGCGACATTAGATTAAGAACTGCGCCGACCGCGTCTGACATTCGTCGTACGGCGCGACTTAAAACGAACACATAGCCCCGGCATCGAGGGTCACGGTCCGCCCCAATAAAGAGACCCGCCGAGTGGTGACGACGGAATCTTCGGCCAAAATCAACGAAGCACGGGAGGGCCGATGGCTAGCGTAGACGGCTCGGAAGACGCCACGCTGGATCTCATTGGCGCAATCTACGATGTCGCCCTCGACGCCACGCTCTGGCCGGACATCTTGAACAGGATCGGTGACGCCGTTGGCGCGCCGCGGGTGATGTTCGGCTTCTACGACGGCTCGACCGGACGATCCGCGATCCACGCGCCACGCTTCGACCCGGAAACGGTGAGAAGCTGCATCGAATGGGACCGAGACAACCCCCTACCGGGCCTCAGCGCTGGAAGACGACCCGGCAGCGTGTTCACGATCTCCGATTTTATTGCGGTGGAACAGTTCAAGGCCACGGCGTTTTTTCGCGAATGGTGGCGCCCAAGCGGTTTGAGCCTCGAGCCGCTTACCACCAACCTCCTGACCGACACCGGCTCAGCCGCGATTTTCACCTGCAATCAGGATGCCGATCGCGCTCCGCTCGACAGCGGCAAGAAGCGGCTGTTCGCCGCCTTGGCGCAACATCTCGTCCGCGCGGTCGCGCTGCAGCGTCGCCTGCAGCACCTGACATTGACGAGTGGAGGGGCGCTGACAGCGCTCGACAGGCTGGAATACGGATTTCTGCTCGTGGACGCCGCGGGCCGCCCCGTGTTCGTCAATCGTGCGGCCCAGAAACTGATCGACACCCGCGAGGGTATCCAGCTGGAAGCCGGCGTGCTTTCCGCGCACAATGCCGACGACAGGCGGGCCCTGCGCCGCATCATCGCTGCTTGCATTGCAGAAGACACTACCGCCGCTATTGGGGGCGAGGTCTCGCTGCGGCGTGGTTCAGGACACTCTCCGCTGGAAATCCTCGCCATGCCGATCCCGCAGGACGTCGCGATTTCCGCGATGCCCTGGACGGCCGCGCAGCGCCCAGCGGCGATCATATTGGTCTCTGATCCAGACGCCGAGATCAGCTCGCGCATCGAAGCAATGCGCGAGCGCTTCGGCCTCACGCCGGCAGAAACCACTTTCGCGATCGAGATGGTGAGGGGCGACGGCCGACAAGCTGCAGCCGACCGGCTAGGCATCACCGTCGGGACCGCGCGTAGCCATCTGTCCAGGATCTTCGACAAGACCGGCGTGACCCGCCAGGCGGAGCTGGTGCGCTTGCTAATGAAAAAATGAAAATGAGCACGCAACCGGCATCCTATCCTTATAACCACAACGGCTGCGGCAAGGTAGATGGCATTCCTGCTCAGCGATTGCTGAACGTCCACTATTTGCGCATTGCGGCGGCTGTTCACTGAGCACCAGTCCATAGTTGTGGATTGCAGATCGCCGAGGCGCAATCCAGCGCCGAACCCGCTGACGCAATGGCGACGCCCAACGGTTTAAGAGTGTAATACAAGCGAATTTTCACTGGCTTTCGACCGTTTTTGCGCCATCCTCACACGGCTTTCGGCCCCCATCCCGTGGTATGAAGGTCGCTCCGTTCGTCAGGGAAGGATAGGCCCATGAAAAACCGCCAGTGGCTGCTCGCGCGCCGTCCAGACGGAGCGATTAAGGACAGCGACTTCAAGCTCGTCGAGACTGACGTTCCCACGCCCGGCGAGGGCGAAGTGCTCGTGCGCAACCTGATGCTGTCCTGCGACCCGACGCAGCGGGGTTGGATCGCCTTCGACACCTACCTGCCGGCGGTCAAGATCGGCGAGGTTGTCCGCTCGCTCGGCGCGGGCCGGATCGTCGCGTCGAACGCTCCCGGCTTCGCGGTCGGCGACCTCGTGTCCGGCCTTGTCGGCTGGCAGGACTATGTCGTGATGAACCCGAAAGGCCAGCTCAACAAGCTGCCGCCTGGCGCGCCGCTGGAATTGGCGATGAGCGCGCTGGGCATGACCGGAATCACCGCCTATTTCGGCCTTCTCGACGTCGGCCGTCCGGTCGCGGGCGAAACGGTCGTCGTCTCCGGCGCGGCCGGCGCGACAGGGTCGGTCGTTGGGCAGATCGCGAAGATCAAAGGCTGCCGTGCAATCGGCGTCGCGGGCGGACCGGAGAAATGCCGCTGGCTGACGGACGAGGCCGGGTTTGACGGGGCGATCGACTATAAGTCGGACAACGTTGCGGCGCGGCTCAAGGAACTCTGTCCCAAGGGGATCGACATTTTCTTTGACAATGTCGGCGGCGACGTCCTCGACGCGGCTTTGGCGCGGCTCGCGATGCGAGGGCGGGTCGTGCTTTGCGGGGGAATCGCGAACTACAATGCGACCGAGCCGCCGCCGGGACCAAAGAACTATCTCAACCTGGTCACCAAGCGGGGGAGGATGGAGGGCTTCCTTGTGCTCGATTACATGGCGCGCGCCGGGGAGGCGATCGCGGCGCTCGCCGGCTGGGTGCAGGCGGGAAAGATCAAGCACAAGGTCGACGTGCAGCATGGCCTGGAGAACGCGCCGGCGACGCTGCGGCGGCTGTTCGAAGGCCGCAACGAGGGCAAGCAGCTCCTGCGCGTCGCGGAGTAACGACCGTTGTTCGACCATAGCCGCGCGCTCGAGGTCAAAATGCAATCGCTGTTAGGGCAGCGTCCGCTCCGGGTCGGCCAACGACCTTCGATCGAACGCCGTCCGAGCACTTATTAAGAACTGCGAACAGAGCGTCGGCGCGGCGCCGGCGGTGGGAGAGAACGCGATGCGCTACCGACACTTCGAGACCTGTCCCTGCTGCTCTGCAGGTCCACATGCGTCTTGGACTCGTCGCAAGTTTCTTTCCGTGACCAGCGCCGTCGCGGTCGGCCTCTCGACCGCTGATTTCGCCTCCGCTGAGGAAATCCCGGCCATCCCTTATGAATCTGTCCCGGATCTTCTGCACCTGCCGTCCGACCTCTACCTGGGCGAAGTTTCCGGCGTCGCGCTCAATTCGAAGGGCCACATCTTCGTGCTGCATCGCGGCGATTCGACCGGCCCGGCCTACGGCGCGGCGGCGGCGCAGCTGCTCGAGTTCGACGCCAACGGCGATTATCTGCGGGAGATCGGCCATCACCTCTATGCCTGGTCGTTCGCGCATACAGTGAAGGTCGACGCCGAGGACAATGTCTGGGTCACCGACAAGGGCTCGGACATGGTGATCAAGTTCAATCCCGAGGGCCGGGTCGACATGGTGTTCGGGCGCAAGCAGGAAGCTTCGGACGAGGGCACAGCGCCCCTCAAACATCCGAACCCGCCGCTTCCCGCCCGCGACGGCTATTTCCGACAGGTGACCGACGTCGCCTGGGACGCGGCCGGCGACACTTTTATCAGCGATGGCTACATCAATTCGCGCGTCGCCAAGGTCGATAAGGACGGCGAGTGGCTCAAATCATGGGGCGAGCGGGGAACGGGACCCGGACAGTTCCACACGCCGCACTCGATCGCAGTCGACATGCGCGGCCTCGTCTATGTCGCCGACCGCAGCAACCGGCGCATCCAGGTCTTCGACGGGGACGGGCGCCTTCGTGAAGCAGTTCACGATCGACGCGCCTGTGCCGCCCGACGCCAAGCCCGCGATCGGCGATATGCCCGGGGAAGCGGAATTCGCCGCAGGCACGTTCGCGCCCGGCTCCCCCTGGGCGATCTGCTTCTCGCCGCCGCCCGATCAGGTGCTCTACGTTTCCGACGCCTTCCCCGGCCGCATCTATAAGCTCACGCCCGAAGGCAAATTGCTTGGGATGCTCGGCCGCTCGGGCAAGAAGCTCAAACAGTTCGGCTGGGTTCACGAGATGGCCTGCCCGAAGCCGAACGTGCTCTACGTAGCCGAGCTTCTCAACTGGCGAGTGCAGAAGCTTCTGCTCGGCTGACGGTTGGATTTGCAAAAGCGGTCGATAATTCACGTCGCCGCCTCTTATGGCAAAAGGTTCACCTGGAAGATCCCCGCCCGGTACGCTTCGGCCGCTCAGCCGCTCCGTCGGCGAGCTCGATCCAGACGGGCGCGTGGTCGCTCGCCTTCTCCCAGCCTCGCACGTCGCGGTCGACGCCGGCCGCCTTGAGGCGCGGGGCGACAGCCGGGCTCAGGAGGAGATGGTCGATGCGCAATCCGGCGTCGCGCGCATAGGCGTTTCGGAAATAGTCCCAGAACGTATAGATCCGCTCGCCGGGGTGAAGCGTTCGCAAGGCGTCGGTCCAGCCCTGCGCGAGGAGCCTACGAAAAGCCTCGCGGACCTCGACGCGGAAGAGCGCGTCATTGACCCATCGTTCGGGCTTGTAGACGTCGAGCTCGGTCGGCATCACGTTATAGTCGCCGGCGAGCACGACCGGCGCGCCGGTCTGAAGAAGCTCGGCGGCATGGGCGATGAGCCGCTCGAACCAGCTGAGCTTGAAGCCGAATTTCTCGCTTTTCACCGGGTTGCCGTTCGGCACGTACAGGCAGCCGATCAGGAGGCCGTCGACCGCGGCCTCGATATAGCGGCTCGCCAGGTCATCCTCGTCGCCCGGGAGAGCGCGGCGGGTCTCCACCAGCGGCTTGCCGCGCGTGAGAATGGCGACCCCGTTCCAGCTTTTCTGGCCGCTCCAGATCGCCTCGTATCCAGCCGCGCGGACGGCGCTGAGTGGAAACGTCTCCGATTTCAGTTCCTGCAGGCAGACGATGTCGGGCGACGTCGCTTCAAGCCAGCGGAGAAGAACGGGCAGCCGCCCGTTGACGCCATTGACGTTGAAGGTCGCGATCCTCATGGCCTCGTTGCGCTGACCTCAAGGAGGCTAGGGTTGGCCGGCGGTGTGCTCGTGGGTCAGCGAAGCGCGCACGGACAACAGCTCGCATTGGGTCCGGCGGAAATAGAGACGTCCATCTCTATCCAGTAGGGGCAACAGATCCGAACCAGAACCGGCGCCGCCCATTGGCTGTCGCGTGATTGCGATCTTCATCGACATAATAACTTTGTCAATTCGCTTCGAGACGTAGAGCTCCACGATATGGCGCAGCATTTTGGGTTGGACATAGATTTCCAGCCGCGGCGCCTCGATATCCACATCGTTCCAAATCATCTTGGCCGAGCGGTTGAGCTCGGCCGGCTCGAAATATTCGTCAGTTTGAAGAAACGCTGCGACGTCGACCTCGAAACGATTGAACGTCGTGTCGCTGTTCCCGACGGAGAGTGCGTTCTCGACCGTCCCGACGCCGTTCAAAATCGAATATTGCAAGGATGAGAGCGGGAGGCGCGGAATTTGATCCCGCGGGATCATGCGTTCCTGGCGCATCATATCGTTGAAGGTGACGTCGATATCGAGCCAGTACAGTCTCAAGCGTGAATCTGGGCGTTCACGAGACGAAGTGCGGACTGTACCGGCTGTCATGGTTCGAATGTAGCTGTTGGCCGTCAAGAGGGACCATAAACATAACATATAATTTGAGACAGAGTTCCAATAATTTGTGGGCGATCTCCACTAGAAACTTTCGAACGACATCCGGGGAGCGCAGTTTTTTTGGAATTCGCGCGCCGGCTCGTTGACAGCGATACCTGCGTGATCGGGATGCGCGGTTGAGAGGTTGAATGTTCACTGGGATTATCAGCGACGTTGGTCAAATCATTGATATTACGCCATCTGGCGACCTGAGGCGGCTCCGGATCGCGAGCGCCTACGATGCGGGGACGATTCCGCTCGGCGCGTCGATCGCCAATTCCGGCCCGTGCCTCACCGTGGTTGGCGTCGAGCCGCGCGAAGGCGGTTCCACGATCGCCTTCGATGTGGGCGCGGAGACGCTGGCGGTGACGACGCTCGGGCAATGGCGGGAGGGGGCCCATGTCAACCTCGAGCGCTCGCTTCGAGTGGGCGACGAGCTCGGCGGCCACATGGTGAGCGGCCATGTCGACGGGGTCGCCGAGATCCTCACGCGGCGCGATTTCGACGGCATGGCGCATTTCCGTTTTCGCGCGCCGAAGGAGCTGGCGAAATTCATCGCCGTGAAGGGCTCGGTCGCGCTCGACGGGACGTCGCTCACGGTGAACGCGGTCGACGGCGATACGTTCGAGGTTCTCCTGATCCCGCACACACTGAAAGTGACCACGTGGGGCGACCGCAGAGCAGGCGACAAGGTCAATATCGAGGTCGACCAGATGGCCCGCTACGCCGCGCGGCTCATGGAGGCGGGGCGGGGACGGGCTTGATGGAAATTCGAGACGCTGTGCCCGAGGATGCGCCCGCTGGCTGCGAGGTGATGAGGCGGTCGATCGCCGAGCTTTGCGTGGGAACGACCCCGCGATCCTGGCTCAGTGGCTCGGTAACAGGACTCGCTACCACCATTGCGGTTGTAATTTTCGGAGGGACAGGGACTTTTCCGCTCACTATTCCACCGTATAACCATTTTTCGGCAGGAATATGTCAGGCCAGAAGGACGGTCGTAACAGCCAAGCCCAACCGGTTATGGCGGAGAATGTATCATGGCATTGGTCGCTATCGCGTTCGTCTCTGTAGCCATTTTGTTTATAATCCTTGTTGCTATCTACGCCTAAACGGCCCACCGGCTACGGCAGGCCATACTGGTTCTAAATAGCGCGCTCAACACGGACGAAGCGCAGCACAAGGCGATCTGAACCCACTGCAACAGCCAGCGCGCCACCGGGCGTGAATGCGTCGCCCGACAATTGATTGCAGAAAATCGGAAATCAAGTTAATTTAAGCTTGCCCCATGAACAATCCTGCGCTTCCGCATAGCCTCGACCGCGTCCTCCCATTCCGGCGCCTCTCAACGTCACCGAAAGCGCCGCGAAAAATTCTTTCGGCGAAAACTCCCACATAACCCATTGATAAGTCTAGATTCGGACGAGAGAATCCAAGGAAATCCAAGCTTTTCCAACCCCCTAATCGGGGGCCTTCGCAGCGAAATCGGCAGGATTCAAGAAAACCCAAATCGGCCAACGGGCGTCCGGTCCGCCGCCGGGACGGAGCCGAACCGGCTCCATCCAAAGGCCAAGCGCCCTCAGCCCGCCCGCGCCCGCACATAGGCGCGTTCGCCGGTCCGCGGAGAATACCAGACCTCCAGCATCTCGCCGGACGGCGGGTCGAGGAAGCGCTCGCCGGTGAAGCGCCAGTCCGGCCCGGGCGGAGCGTCGAGCGGATGGCGCTTGTAGCCGCCCTTGCGGAAAAAGAACCAGATCAGAAGGAGCGCGAGACCGAACCCGAAGGGCAAGCACAGCGCGATCATGAAACGGGTTCGATCACCGCGGCGGTGCCATAGGCGACGATCTCGCTCATCGTGTTGCCAATCTCGGCGCTGTCGTAGCGCATCATCAGGATGGCGTTCGCGCCCATCGCGGTCGCGTTCTCAACCAGCCGGTCCAATGCGTGGCGGCGCGCCTCCTCGAGGAGCCGCGTATATTCGTGGATCTCCCCGCCGACGATGGTGCGGAGCCCCGCCATGATGTTGCCGCCCAGCCCGCGGCTGCGGACGACGACCCCGAAGCATTGTCCAAGCGTCCGGACAGTGCGATGGCCGGCGATAGTTTTCAGTGGTGGCGACGATCATTTTTGCGAATCCTCTGAGCCCGGAGCAACCCGCCCGTTGCAGGCGAGGTTCGCACTTGAAGCCTAACCGACGCTTGCGTCGCGCGGGCAGGGGGCGCCAATCCGCGAGGCTCCGTCCTCTAGCCGCCCTATTTGCTGATTGTCGCGGCGCCCGCCGTGCACGCCACCTCGTCCTGCGAGCCCGTGCCGCCTGAACAGCCGATCGCGCCGATCAGCTTGCCGTCCTCGACCAAGGGAATCCCGCCGCGCGAGCCCATGACGTCGTCGATCGTCAAGACCCGAGTGTCGCCTTTCTGAATTGCCGCCTCGAACACCTTGGTCGGACGGCGAAATTTGACCGCCGTGCGCGCCTTGTGCTCGGAGACGGCGATCGAGCCGAGCTGCGCGCCATCCATCCGGCCGAAGGCGACGAGATTGGCCCCCGAGTTGACAATGGCGACATTGAGCGCCCAGCCATGCTTCTCGGCTTCCGCAACGGCTGCGGCGATCGCACCTTGAGCGCGCGCGAGCGAAATCGGCGCGCCATAGGGGACGTTGAACGGCATCTTGTCGGGAATGACGTCGAGAGGATTCTGCTGTGCGGCGGCCGTGCCGCAGACCCCCAGAAACGCAGACAAAATCGCCGCACGCAGCCGAAGCGCCATGGTCGTTCCTCCCGAATGCCTTTCGCGCATTTTGCGCCGTCCTGTGTCGCTCGGCAAGGACGCGTTTTGCGGTCACGGCGATGCTTTACGAAACGGCCGATCCGACTTAGTTTTGTTGAACGGTGCGATGCGGGCTGTCGGAGCAAGTCAACATGCGTGGGACGCGTACTCTTATCTTGATCGGCTTCGCCAGCGTGGCCGCTGCGACCACTGCGGCCTCGGCGCAATCGTTCTTCAATTTTCCGCTAAGCTTGCCCGGCGCGGCGCCTCCGCCCAACCCGCAGACCTTTCTGCCGCCGGACGCGGATCCGAACTATTCGACCCCGGGCGGCTTCGACCAAGACGTCGACATGACCCGCACGACCCGCAAGGAGGTCGTCGACCCGACGGGCCGCCCAGCGGGCACGGTCACCATCAACACCCGCGAGCGCAAGCTCTATCTTTCGGAGGGCGGGGGCCGGGCGCTGCAATATGGGATCGGCGTCGGACGCCAGGGTTTCGCCTGGAAGGGCGAGGCGGAGATTGGCCGAAAGGCGTTCTGGCCCGGATGGACGCCGCCGCCGGAGATGTTGGCCCGGCAGCGGGACCTGCCGGTGCATATGGACGGCGGCATGGAGAATCCGCTCGGCGCGCGGGCGCTCTATCTGTTTCAGGACAAGAAGGACACGTTGTTCCGCATCCACGGGACCAATGATCCAAGCTCGATCGGCCACGCCGTGTCGTCCGGATGCATCCGGATGCTCGATGCCGATGTGATCGATCTTTATGGCCGAGTGGGCAAGGGGACGCCTGTCGTCGTGCTGTGAGCGCCGCCCCGGGCCCTCACCCGAGGGAGAGGGGAGTCCACGGTGAACACGGCGCAGGGCGCGGCGATGCCGCGCAAAGCGTGGGTTCCGAGCGGGATGAGCGAGGCCGTCGTTTCGGCGGCGAAGGCGCCGGAGATGAGCACGGCGCAGTCGAGCGGACGGCATAAACCCTCGAGCCGGCTGACCAGATTGACCGCGGGGCCTATTGCCGTGAAATCCAGCCGGTCAGCCGCGCCGATGTTGCCCCACAGCATTGCGCCCAGATGCAGCGCGACGCCGAAGGGCAGGGGCGCGAGGCCTTCTCGCTCCCGGGCCTCGTCGAGAACCGCCATTCCGGCTCGGGCGGCGGCCACCGCCTTGAGCGCGGCGTCGCAAGCGTTGCGCGGCGACGCGCCCGAGACCGGAAAGATCGCCAGCACGCCGTCGCCCATGAATTTGAGCACTTCGCCGCCGAACGCGTGCACCGAACCGGCGATCCGATCGAACCAGGCATCGAGGGCGGAGATGACCACGGACGGCGGAGCGCTCTCGGATAAGCCCGTGAAGCCGCGTAGGTCGGCGAACAGGAGCGCCGCCTCGATGGTCTCGCCGACGCCGCGCCGCAGCGGACCGGACATGACGCGCGCCGCGCTGCGCCGGCCGAGATAGGCCTCGAGCGCCGCGGTCAACGTGGCGCGCGCCGCCAATGCGGCGAGCGGCGCCGCGGCGAAGCGCGCCGCTTCGCGCAGGCGGTCGGCCTCGCCGGGCGTGAATGCATGCGGGCCGATCCAGCCGAGCCTCGGGGCGTCCGGCGCCGGGCCGACCGCGTCCTCATGGACTGGCCCGGCCGCGAGGCTTGCGAGCCAGCGCCGGCCGGCGTCACCGGCCGAACCATCCGCTCCCGTCCCGGAATGCGCCCCTGCCGCGAAGCCTAAGGCCTCGATCACCGCATTGCTCTCCGCTCGCCACAGCCAGGTGCGCCGCGCGATCAGCGGGTGGGGCGAGGCCAGCGTGAGCGCCCCGCCCGCAAGCGGCGTCCCGTCCTCGATCAGGCGACTTCCAAGGGACGCCAGGAAAAGCTCGGGGGTCGGCGTCTGGGCCGCCGAGTCGATGAGCCAGGCGAGGGTTGAATTGATGTGCATGGATCAATGATCCGCGGAACCCGCCTTTGTTGTCATCAGCATTTTCGTCCGTCGGGCCCGCATCCCGGTTGGTTGGGCCGTCATTCAACCGGATGGTTGATCTTCTGGACTCGCGGGGTCATATTCTGGGTTCCGACCGGGGTCGATTTGAGGGCGGGTCGCGCGTCATAGAACTGGAATGACATTCACTCGAGGAGAGTCCCCATGGATGAATCGCTCGTGGTCCGGCGCGAGACCCAGATCGCCGCCCCGCCCGCAACGGTCTTCGCCTTTCTGACCGATCCGCAAAAGATCCTGAGCTGGATGGGCGCCGAGGCGGACACCGACGCCCATCCGGGCGGCCTCTATCTCGTCAAGGACGTGGCTGGCCGCCCCGGTCGCACCGCGCGCGGCCAATTCCGGGAGGTCGTGCCGGTCCATCGCCTCGCCTATAGCTTCGGCTGGGAGGGAGACGAGGCGGTGCCGCCGGGATCGAGCCTGGTCGAGATCGACCTTCTCGACCGCGACGGCGGCACGCTTGTGCGCATGACCCATACGGGACTTCCCAACGCCTACGAGTGCGCGGGTCACACCAAGGGCTGGGCCTATTACCTCGGCCGGTTGGGCGTCGCTGCTGCGGGCGGGGATCCCGGAGTCGATCGAGGTCCAGTCGGTCACGCTTAGAGCGGCGCAGGCGGAATCGGGGCATGTCGCCGCCTCATTGCGCGATGACGATTTTGTCCGAGC
>CAVWBA010000017.1:0-258739 GCA_963753135.1 uncultured Alphaproteobacteria bacterium
AACCGCCCTCGTGAACCCGCGCGGATGCAGCTTCGCGCGATGGCGATCGCTAGGTGGGTCTTCCCCGTGCCCGTGCCACCGACGAGGACGACATTGCGGCGCTGAGCAAGGAAGGCTCCAGAAGCGAGATCGCGGACAAGGCCTTCATTGATCGGCGTATCCTTGAACGTGAAGGCGTCGACGTCCTTGGCGAGGGGCAGCTTGGCGATGGTGAGCTGGTATCGGATCGAGCGCGCCTGTTTCTCCGAGATCTCGGCCTTAAGCAGATCGCCGACCAGCTGTTGCGGCTCATGCTTGCGCTTGATCGCAGTGGCGAGCGTCTCGTCAAAGGCGGCCTTCATGCCAAAGAGTTTCAGCTCGCCCATGATGGCGAGGACTTCCGATCGCTCCATCGGTCATGCCCTCCTCGAGCTGATCGTATCGCGTGCAATCGGCGTCTGGCACATGGCGGACGCGCAGCGCATCCGGCGTGAGGATCGTCACCGGCGGCGCTGGTTCACGGCGGCCGGGCCAGGATGTTGATGATGACGTCGGCGGAGTGGACACCCTCGCTCAGTGCTTCCTGGCAGGCCGCTCCACGGCAGGCAGGCCGTCGGTCAGCACAGCTGCAAGGAACGTGACCATCTGGCGGTCGCCATCGGCGGCCAGCAACTTGCGTCCACCCGCTCCAGCCCGGCGGGCAAAACCCAGTCCTTGAACGGTGCGCCGTTCCGCAGTGCGCCCGGCTTGCGGGCGAGAACCGGCACGTAGTGCCAGGGATCGAACACCGTCTGGTCGCGCCCAAAGCAGCGGCGGTGATCGCCGACAACCGGCCGTCCTGACGTAGCTCGATCCGGTCGGCGTAGGCGCGGATTTCCACCGGTCGGCCAACCGCCGCGCCCGCACCGAGTATTTGTTCTTGTCGAACTGTACCAGGCAGGTCTTCGAGACCGACGGGGCACCGCGTGGAACCCGTCGAACCGCCCCGCATCGCCACCAAGCTCGACCGTTCCGCCTCGAACACATCTGCCAGACCGTCTGTCGCGCAGCTCGGGGTGCGGTGTGCCTTGGCATAGGTGACGCACGTCCAGCAGCCAGGCGTTCAGTTCGTCGTAGCTCTTGACCCGAAGGCGCGGCGTAAAGAACCGCTCCCGCACCAGCCCAACCTGGTTCTCGACCTGGCCCTTCTCCCAGCCCGACGCCGGCTTGCAAGCCACCGGATCGACCAGATAGTGGCTGCACATCTGCAAGAAGCGCCGGTTGTAGGCGCGCTCGCGGCCGACGAAGATCGTATCTACCGCGGTCTTCATGTTGTCGTAGATGCCGCGCGTGCAGGCGCCTTTGAAGAAGGCGAACGCGCGGTCATGGGCGTCGAACACCATCTCCTGCGTCTCGCGCGGATACGCCCGCACGAACAGCATCCGGCTGTGGCACAGCCGGACATGCGCCACCTTCACCGTCACCGTCGTGCCGTTGATCAGCACGACCTCGTGGCTCCAGTCGAACTGGTAGGCCTCGCCCGGCGCGAAGCTCAGCGGAAGAAAGGCTCCACCGAGATCGCTGCGCGATCGCGCTGCCAGACCCGCGCATAGCGCCGCACGGCGTCGTAGCCGCCTTCGTAGCCAAGCCCGCGCAGCGCCTCGAAGACCCGGATCAGCGTCAGCCGTTCGCGGCCGGCTTGGCCTCGTTCTCACGCCAGCAAAGCCGTCCAGCTCCTCCTGCCAGGGACCGATCCGCGGCAGCGGCTTGCTCCCGCGCTCGTAACGAAACTCCGTCGCCTCCGACCGAATAACCTTCCGCACAACCTTCCGCGAAACCTCAGCTCCCGGCAGATCGCCTTGATCGGCTTGTGCTGAACAAAATACGCCCGGCGAATCTTCGCGACCGTCTCCACAACCAGCATCCCAATCTCGGCTCCCAAACCACGGGAAGCCATCGTGAACCCCATCGCCAGAGGGGGTCCCTTTTGGACGCCGATCACCCCTCAAACAGGGGCCTTATTCCACGCCGAAACACAAACTGCTTTTAGGATTGAGGTGGCCTCGTGGTCGTCCTGATAAGCGCGCAATTCCACGCGAGCGGATATGGGTCGTCCATTCACAGACGTTGTGAAATCGAGGAAATTGCTAGAGTTGCCATTTGGAATTTGTATTTCTTCACCCCGGGCACTCATCGAAATTCTGGGCATCGGAAACGCGACAACGGTTGCTATATCGGTCGGAGAGTTGTTTAGAAAAACGTAATGTATCTTGATCTCTTTATTGGAAATGAACAAATCCTCGGATTGCAATTCAATCTTCGACGATTTCAATAGAACCAAGCCGCCCGTTTTAAGCTCAGCGCTCGAATCGTTTGCGAGAGCGGGAGCCCCTATAAAGAAGAAGCATGCGAGTAAGTTGAAACAACGCGGTGTCATAGAGTTCTCCGATTAAATACGAAAAGCTATCTTAACTTTGCCGCATGATCTTAGAACTCCCAGCGCGATGCCTCCCTCGTCCTCAAAGGGCCGAACAAACGGACGCTCTCGAGCCCGGTCGTCCAAAAATGGCGTCGGTCGGGAGTGAGCTGGGAGGGGCAGCTCAAGTGAGGTCAGCTGCTTGGCTCATGAACGTGCGGAAGTAATCGCCCCACATGAACTCCTGATACGGCGTATCGAGGTCTTCGAACGCCTTGCCGCGCATGCGCCGTCCCAGCGTCCGCCAGATATTGTCGGTGAGGTCCGCGATCAAGGTGGGAATAGCGGCTTAGGGTCTGCGATTGCTTTCCGCGTCAATGGGCCAGCAATAGTGGTTCGAACTCCCTCGAGCGCCAGAAATCTTTGGTCTCCTTATCCTACCAATCAGCGAGCCGAACGCCGAGAATGGCGTCGGGAATTTTCAAAGACCAGAGCGCACGCGCCAGATGGTGATGGTCGACGATGTAGATCTGCTTTCCCGGGCCAGAACGTAAGGAATAGGCTTTTCCTTGAGAAGAGCCTCGAGTTCGGAGGGCGCCAGGTCAGCAATCTTCGCCGCGCGGCTCGTGACTTCATCGAGGCCCAGCGTCATCTAAGTCGGCCTCAACTCAGAAATCGCTATCTTTTGTCGGGTCATGCGACACCGCTTTACATCCTCTATTTTGGGCTCGCCGTTGCACGAGAGTGCAAAACATGGCGCTCCCCGGTCAGGGTTGCCTGCCTGGCTTTGACCCCGTCCGTCGTTCTCCAGTCCGGCCACCCGCGGGCCGGTCTTAAGGCGTCAAGGCGTATTGGATGATCTCTGGGCCAATGCTCGTTTCCCCGCGAAAGGATTATCGAGAACGATCACGAGGCCAACCGCCAGACCGATTGCAGACATGTGCATCATATTGACTTGCACGCCGAAGCGCTTTGCGGTTTCACGTCCGCTGATAAAGGAGGCGGCGACGACAAAAAGAAGGAGAATGATCCAGAAGTCATCTGGGATGTTGAGAGTGGCCGCCGAAAGTCGTCCGACCTGGAGGTTTCGATCTGCGACGTATACTTCGACAGGTCAGCGCGATAGTCAGATCGCGCGGGAGAGGTTTCAGCCAGATTTTCCTGGGTCGAGCGAACGGCGAGCCAGAGATCGTCAAGATTTTTTTGCACAATCGGCGACAGAGAAACGGGCAGCCTCGCTAAGCGCGGCCACTCATCCTGGGCGACATTCTGCGCGTAGGAGCCGAGCGCTTGCTTCGCCGCGCGGGCCGGTAGAACCCCCAGCGCGTCAAGTTCTTGACCGAGACGGTAGATGGTGGTCGCCTCGAACCTCACTGCCTTATCGGTCTCCGAGAGGTAGTGGAAAATTGACATGAATCCGATCAGGGATTCCGACCGGACTCGGGGCGTGCAAGTTGGGGGATGCGAGCTTTGGCGTCACCCTTTCCGTCTCAGGCTGACTTTCGATCGGCTCCGCGGCTGGTTTTAGCGATTTTCCTGGAACGCTCCGCAGAAGCACGTTTGGCGAGTCACGGATCTGTCATGCTGATTCCGCGGAAGGTGGTTCGGTTCACGAGCGCGATCATGCGCGAGACGTAGTTCAAGACCTGCGTTTTTGCTGGCAGTGAACGCTTTTTGCCGACGAGGTGCTTTGAAGGGCTGCTGCGCGACAAGACGAGTGCCGTCGCGCATGAAGCTTGATCCCGCTTTAGTGCCGAACGTTCGTCGTGACGCTGACGATTGTGAGCCGCCGTGTGGCCGAAGCCACGCATTGGACGGGCGCAGCGTATGGGAGGCAGCCGGCGTCAGCGTCTCTTCCGTGCAGCTGCATCTGGCGCTCCCACGGCCTGGCGCCGCACCGCATCCGCACTTCAAGCTCTCCAACGATCCGAAGTTCGCCGCCAAGGTCCGCGACATCGTGGGCCTCTATGTCGATCCGCCCGCCACGCCGTCGTCCTCAGCGTCGATGAGAAGACCCAGATCCAGGCCCTCGACCGCACCCAGCCCGGCCTGCCGATGAAGAAGGGCCGCGCCGGGACCATGACCTCATGATTACAAGCGCCATGGCACAACGACCCTGTTCGCCGCCTTCGACGTGCTGGATGGCAAGGTCATCGGCCGCTGCATGCAGCGCCACCGGCATCAGGAGTTCATCCGCTTCCTCAACGCCGTCGAGCGCGAGGTCCCGGCCGGCAAGACCGTCCATGCCATCCTCGACAACTACGCCACCCACAAGCACCCCAAGGTGCTAGCATGGCTGGGACGCCATCCGCGCTGGACGTTCCACTTCACGCCGACCTCGGCCTCCTGGCTGAACGCCGTCGAGGGCTACTTCGCCGACCCTGACCAAGCGCCGCCTCAAGCGCGGCGTCTTCCGATGCGCGTCGTTGATCTGCAGGCCGCCATCAACCGCTTCCTCGACCGACACAACGCCAAGCCAAAGCCCTTCATCTGGACCGCTGACCCCGACAAAATCATCGCCAGCCGTCAAACGAGGGCACCAAGGTAAATCAATCCTAGACAGTCCGTTCGTAATCAGCAACGCGAGAACAAATGCGGAAAAACCGAGCATGCTCGTGTGTGCGGCTTCGCCGAGCTTGTCGTCGTACGGGCTGTGCGTCGGCCAGCGGCGAAACCACAATCGATTGGCCAGGAACGCGACCAAGCCGCCGACGAGACCGAACAGAAGGGCCGAAATCCCAAGGATCTCCGGATCCGAAAGCGAGTTGGCAATACGATCCACAATATTCGTCTCAAAACTAAACATGCGGCGCTTGCTTCCGTGCTGTCGATCTCCCAAGGGGGCTGGCAATCATCTAGAGCCGCTGCTTTGGTGCGTCCCCCTCGAACGTGACAAAGAAATTTGACGGCGGATATCCATGAGCGTGTTCGCAGGCGTGCCGTGCTGCGCGATAGCGCCAGTCGTGTTCAACGCTGCGGTAATTATGAGGCCCAGACGCGCGCTTCAATTCGACAAGATCATTGAGCTTCCTCTGGGTTGTCTGTTGCGCCTGACGCTTTCGTCGATGAAGAAGTCACAGAGTGCATGGCTAGTCCCGCGGCTTCCATTCTCGCGCCATGCGCCGCGCCGCAGCGATCTGTCCGGGGCTCATCCCCTGGACCAAATTGTCGCGATTCTTGTTTGCGATTTCGCGCGTTTCGTCATCCTGAGCGTGCGACGCCGCGAGCTCGGCCCACATGTACGCCAGGACAAAGTCCTTCGGCACGCCTTCGCCGCTGCCATACATAGAGCCAAGATTGATCTGGGCAGCTACGTTGCCTTTGTCCGCGGCCTTGCGATACCAAACGGCTGCTTTTGCGAAGTCGGGCGGCAGAGCACTGGCGTAAGTCAGGCCGAGGTTGAACAGAGCGACGTCGCTCCCTGTGTCGGCGGCCTTGCGGAGCCAGATCAGAGCCTGCGACTTGTCCTTCGGCACGCCATCGCCCTGGGCGTACATCGCGCCAAGGTTGCTCGCCGCGTCGGCGGATCCTCGGTCGGCGGCTTTGCGAAACCACGCGGCCGCCTGCGCAGCGTCCTTCGGAACGCCTTCGCCGTTCCGATACATCGAACCGATATCGAACAGCGCAAGAGGGTCCCCTTGGTCCGCTGACTTGTGATACCAGACTAAGGCCTGTGCCTTGTCCTGTGGCACGCCGTTGCCGTCGCGATACATCACGCCGAGAAAGAATTGCGCAAGTTCGTCCCCTTGGTCGGCCGCTTTGCGAAACCAGATCAAAGCCTGGGCGAAGTCCTGCCGTACGCCCAGACCCTGCCCGTACATGAGTCCGATCCACCTTTGAGCATCGGCGCGGCTGCTAGCGCCGGGCGAACGCAGCAGTCGCATCGCCACCGCGTAGTCGTCGCGAGCATAGGCCGCCTCGCCGTCCTCGTACGGCCCGGCCCTTGCTTCGCTACACAGGACGAATGCGAGAACGCCGACGACGACGAATGACGTGAAACATTGTTTCACAGTTGGACGCCATCGATGCGGTTTCCGAGGACGCGCACTTAGAAGCTCCAGTCGACGTTTGCTTTGACGCCACTCTGGGCATAGGAGCCGCCGTATTCTCCGACATAGGCGAGGCCGAGCTTGATGTTGTTGGTCACACGGACCCGCGCTCCCAGACTGACGAGCGCGACGTTGCGCGCCACTGGCGCGCCCTCTGTATCGAACCCGGCGCCGCCGAACAGGAAGTTCTCATAGGTTGTCGGGGTGACCGTTCCGAACGCGTGGCGATAGCCGAGGGTCGCGTCCGCTTCGAGCGCGTACTGGCCAAGCAGGAAGCCTCTGGCGAAGCGCGCGCCCAATGTGGTGAACGTCACGCCCATCTGGGGGGAGTTTCCATGCAACGCCGCGCCGCCGAAGCCGGTTTCGGCAAAACTTTGCATGTTCTGATTGACATAGGCGAGATTGGCGAACGGCTCAGCCGAAAGTCCTTGAAACGCGAGGCGATAGCTGAGATCCGCGAAGGCTTGCGCCGTGCCGCCGCCGTAATCGCTGGCGACTTGATCCCGGAAGCCGGGAAAGGAGACGATACGCGTCGTCGAGGCCATGTTCCAAGTATAGGCCCCGCCGAGCTTCAGGCCGACTGGACCCCAGAGCCGTCCGGCATAGGCCCCGACGGATACATTGTCGGCCGAGCCGCTGGCCGGCGTGCTGTCGGCGGAAAAGCGCGAATGCGCGTAGCCGAGCAGCCCGCCGATGCGCCAGTCTCCGGGCGCCGGAGCGTCGACGCCGCCGATAAAGCCGCCGGAGGCGCCAAGCAAACCCGACACGCCGTTCGCGCCGCCGTTACGGCTCCACGAGTTCATAAGCCTGGATCCACGCGGCCCGGCGTCCGTTCCGGCATACGCCGTCATTCGCGGCCGGCTGTCCCTCGCTATAACTCACGACCTGGCCGGGGGCGCTCCAATCGCATTCCGCGGCGTCGAGTCGCGCGAGCGCGGCCGCGCCAAGGTCATAGGCGTTCTCGACGAGGCTCGTGCGCAGGGAAGAATGCAGATCGCCCGCCAGCGCGTCAAACGCGCCGGGAGCAGTAGCGAAATTGAGCGAGGTCGCCGCGAACGAGGCGGGAAGCCAGGGATTCATGGTGTCGAGGCCCGTCGCGACCCCGAATTCGTTGCGCGTCCGCGCGGCCGCGACGAAGGGGATGCCGCTGCGCGAGAGATCGATCGTGACGGCGTCCGCGGCATAGCCGAGATTGGCGTTCAGGAAGGGATACTGCGACATTGGCGTTCCCGTGTTGGGGTTGAAAACGCCGAACTGGCCGAGAATGCCGTTCGAGGCGGTGAGCACGGTAAAATTCTGCCCGAGAACGGCAAGTTGCGCGGGCGTGCCGAAGATCGCGTCGAGCGTGGAGCCCTGGATCGCCGCTTGTCCCTCCACGTCGATGCGGCTGGCGTTTCGCCACGCCGGGGTTGGTGATCAGGACGCCCTGCAGCTGTTTCCTCTCCTGGAGGACGGCGGAGGTGGCGATGTCGTAGACGACCGCGCCCACGGGCAGGGCGCCGCCGGCGTAGGGGCCGAACCTCCCGTTGCTGACCGGGGCCTGACTTGTCGCACTGCCGTAGAACTGGATGGTCGATATCGTCGTCGCACCGTACAGGTAACCGTAAGTCGCGTCGCCATACATGTACGTCTTGAGACTGTTCTGGTCTTTGGGCCCTGAATAATTCGGAAACCAGGCCGGCGAGGGGCCGTTGCCGATGGCGATGTTGAACAGGTCGGAGCCTGTGTCGAACAGGTATTCCTTCGCCGCGCCGCCATTCACGCCGATGGTGATGCCCACTCGGTCGTCGAAGCGATCGAGCGGGACCACCGTCTGCTGCGCCCGGGCTTGCCCGATCACGCCGAAGGCCGCGACGAGAGCAACATGCTGCACATGGCTTTTCATCAAAATCTGACGTTTCGAGTTCCGTTGACGGTGTTACCTTTTCGATACGAAATGGACGGCGGACTCTGGGCTGGCGGAGTGGAGCTTTCTTGTGCGCCTTAAGGTGGTTCATGCTGAGTTAGCGAATCTGGTCGAGCTATTGTGTTGAGGCCGACCGCTGGGGATTGGCGCGGCTCCACACCTCGGCGCAGCCTGCTCGGAACTGCGCGCTATCGGACAAACCGATGCCGGACCGAGCGCGCCCCATGACTAATTTCAATTGCAGCGCAGCGGAGCTGTTCCCGCCGCGGAGTCGCAAACCCATGTATCATCGATTCGGATACAGGCGCTTTGCGCGGGCAACGGACGCTGTTCGTTTCGCAATCCAAGAGCTCCCGTCGGAACTGCTCATCGGCGCGATTCTTGAGGTCGACGGAGACAGATCCGACGGCGAGCAAATTCGTTGCCTTTACGAGGGACACGGCAGAATCGAGGCTCCACGAAGCGCGCCTGCTGAAGGCCCGCTCGGACATCGCTGACCTGATGCCACGAGACTCTCTCGCGCGGCAAGGCCCAGATTTGCTTTTGGGGTGGAAATGGGACCGCGAATGGCGCATAATGCGAGTGTGCCAGAAATCGAGCCCTACACCGTTCGGGTCAGGGAGGACCCAAATCGCCCGGGTCGGTATCGATGGGACGTATTCCAAACTAAGCGCCTGCGCAACTCGTCGATGTTCAGCTTTGCGACAAAACGTGAAGCCCAAACGGACGCCGATAAGTTTGTCGTGAAGCTCATTGCGACTTGGCGAAAAATCGATTGAATAAGTGAATAGGCGAGATGGGGATCGGCGCTCTCGGCTGTTTACTCAAACTGAGACGCCACCCTCGAAGTCGTTCGCCCTCAGTCTCCTTCTCGGTTTTTTAGATCCGGTCGGCATAGGGGGGAACCTCCACCAGGGTTCCAATCAACCGCAAGAGAGCCTGCTGCTCAGGCCCCGCCGCTTCCCTTAAGAAAGCCCCGAGTTCGATGTGCGACAAACGGCCTCCGGAAGGCGCGTTAGGTTGATGGACAATAAATGCACGCCCATTCTCTGGCTCGCGACCGAGGAACCACGTATCCCCGTTTGGGCTGCGGTACAGCTCTCGCCGATCTGGCATATCGGGCCCCATGTTCGCCAATTCGCTAACGAGGGCCTTTGTGGCTGGCGGGCTTGGGCGGCCCGTCCAAGCGCCATTTGAGCCGCTGAGCTAGGCGCGCGCGCTGTCCACGATCGAGCCGAAGAAAGGCTTGGAAAACGAGCTCGACGGGATCCGCATGCTGCTCGGTCACGATAACCGGGCGCGGGGGACGCCTGCCGCCGACATCTCCCGAGCCGAACAACACGGCTGGTCGGAACGGGCTGAGGCGAGGAAAATCAATCCAGAAGCGCATGGCGGACAGTCACGCGACGGCAGGCGGGAATTGTGCAGGATGGAGCTTGATTATCATGTGCTGTGCGGCATGCCAACTGCTGCGAAATCCGGCTATTGCCTCCGCGTCTTTTAGTATACTTGTCGATTTTGCCCATCTTAAATCCATTGAATCATCCTTGTATTATTTGGACACGATTGCGATTTTTTCGGGGCTGGATTACCGATGGAACTAATTAAACTATCTAGGCTATGGACACGGCAGAAAAATTTCTTATCGCTTCCAGCCTCAACGGGGAGGGAGCATTCTTCCGAGGTGCAGCGGTCTTATGACAGGAAGGCCATGCTCAACGCAAGCGCCGCCGGAGAGCCGCGCTTGCGTGCGTAGGCGCCCGGCACAACTATCAGGCGCCGGCGAGGTGCAGGTGCGCCTGTAGCACCGCTGGAGCCTCTCTGCGGTCGTGATGGCGCCCGAGCTTTGGCCCCATAGGGCGACGTTGGCGAGCCTAGACGGGTCCAGATTACCCTGTAGGATATCGTCGAGACCCTTTGTCAGGGCGTCCACGCTCCGGTCGCAATTTGCTTCCTTACTCCGGTAGCGCTCCGAACTCCTTCCTCCCAAGACCCTCCAACACACGAAGAGCGATCATGACCAAGACTTGGCTTATTACTGGCTGTTCCACGGGCTTCGGCCGGTTGCTCGCCCAGGCGGCGCTCGATCGCGGCGATCAAGTCGTCGCCACGGCGCGCGACCCTTCCACGCTCTCGGACATCGCCAAGGCATTTCCGAAGACGGCGCGAACGACTGCGCTCGATGTGACCAAGGCTGGCGCGGCCGAGAAGGCGGTGGCGCTGGCGATGGACGCGTTCGGAAGACTCGACGTCCTCGTCAACAATGCTGGCTTCGGCTTCATCGGCGCGATCGAGGAGGCGACCCCGGACGAATATCGGCCGATGTTTGAGACCAATATCATCGGCCTTTTGGAGACAACGCGGGCGGCCCTGCCGGCGCTGCGAAAGACGGGCGCCGGCGGCCGCATCGTGAACCTGTCGTCAGGCGCGGGCATCAAGGGCTTGCAAGGCTCGGGGCACTACAACGCGACGAAGTTTGCGGTGGAAGGCATTTCGGAGGCGCTGGCCCAGGAGGTCGCGCCATTCGGCATCGCGGTCATTATCGTCGAGCCGGGCCCGTTTCGAACCGACTTCCTCGGCCGCTCGATCTCGCTCGCCAAGAAGGAAATGCCGGAATATGCGGGAACGGCCGGCGTGTTCCGCACCTTCCGCGCCAACAACGACGGCAAGCAGGTCGGCGACCCGGACAAGGCCGTCAAAGTCATCTTGAAAGCGGTCGACGCGGAAGAGCCGCCGCTGCACCTGCCGCTCGGCGCACGCGCTTACGCGCTGGCGCGCACGAAGATTGCGGAGTTCACGCGGGACATCGACGCTTGGGAAGAGGTAGCGAAGGCGACCGACTACGTGTGAAAGCGCTGACCGACTTGAAAGCGTTGCCGGTCGCAAGCGGATAGGCGTCCAAACAATGTCGTTTCCGATGCGTCCTGCTCCGTGGTAACCACTTCGCCCTGCTTTCAGACCGTGGATTATGACTGCGAAGGCTGAAGCGAGGGGACAATGGACCCCACCATAGCGGCGCGCCTGCGTGACCTTCCTTCGGTATCCGCAGTCCTGAACACGTCTGCGGCCGCGGCTCTCCTGAAGCTCTATGGCCAGCAGGCCTCGACCAACGCGATCCGCGCGGCGATCGAGGCCGCGCGCATGGGCCTGCAAAAGGGCGAGCGCATCGTTCCGACCGCGGAGCGTCTCGCCATTGAAAGCCGCGCGCGCCTCGAGAGAGAGGAAAGCTCGGGCTTGCGCCCGCTGTTCAACCTCACCGGGACTGTCCTGCATACTAATCTTGGCCGGGCGGTGCTCGCCGAGGCGGCGGTCGAAGCCGCGGTCGAAGCCATGCAGAATCCGGTGGCGCTGGAATTTGATCTCGAGGCCGGCAAGCGCGGCGAACGCGACGACCATGTCAGGGGTCTCTTGTGCGAGCTGACCGGCGCGGATGACGCGACGGTGGTCAATAACAACGCCGCCGCGGTGCTGCTCGTGCTCAGCACTCTGGCGAACGGCCGCGAGGCGATCGTGTCGCGCGGCGAGCTCATTGAGATTGGCGGCGCCTTTCGCATGCCGGAAATCATGGCGAGCGCGGGCGCGCGGCTGGTCGAGGTCGGCACGACCAATCGCACGCATCAGAAGGACTATCGCGCGGCGCTGAGCGAAAGGACCGGGCTGATCCTGAAAGTCCATACCTCGAACTACCGTATTCAGGGCTTCACGGCCGAGGTTGGGACAGCGGATCTTAGCGCCATCGCCAGGGAGGCAGGTGTTCCGCTCGCCCATGATCTGGGGTCGGGCACGTTGGTCGACCTCGCGCATTACGGGCTCGAGCCAGAGCCGACAGTTCGGCAGGCGGCGGCCGCGGCGGACCTTGTGACGTTCTCCGGCGACAAATTGCTTGGCGGCCCGCAAGCCGGTTTCATCGTCGGCAAGCGCGACCTGATCCAGGCCATCAATCGCAATCCGATGAAGCGCGCGCTTCGCGTCGACAAGATCAGGTTGGCCGCCATCGAAGCCACCC
Source organism: uncultured Alphaproteobacteria bacterium (assembly GCA_963753135.1). Taxonomy (GTDB): domain Bacteria; phylum Pseudomonadota; class Alphaproteobacteria; order Rhizobiales; family Beijerinckiaceae; genus Roseiarcus. The sequence continues at coordinate 12,336 of CAVWBA010000017.1, forward strand.
TCAAGCTCTATCAGGATCCCACCCGGCTCGCCGAGCGCCTTCCGACATTGCGGATGCTGACGCGGTCGCGGGATGAGATTGAGGCGCAGGCGCGGCGCATCCTGCCCCATGTGTCGAAAGCGCTCGGCGCCGCCTTCGCTGTCGAACTGTGCGAATGCCAGAGCCAGATCGGATCGGGCGCGCTGCCGCTCGAAACCATTGCGAGCGCCGGTCTCGCCATCGCCTCGAAGCGGAAGGGCCGCGAGTTGGAACGCTTGTCCGCCTTGCTGCGCGAACTGCCGCGACCCATCATCGGACGGATCGAGAAGGAGCGCCTGGTGCTCGACCTGCGCTGCGTGGGCGAGGAGGAGGCGCTTCTCTCCAATCTGTCGCGCCTCAATGTTGTCGCCGCGGATCGTGGATGCCGCGCCCCGTCTGAAGAGCGGCCAGCGACGGGCGCGCGCCCGTGATTGTCGGCCTCGCCGGTCATATCGATCACGGCAAGACGGCGCTGGTCAAAGCCCTGACGGGCGTCGATGGCGACCGGCTCAAAGATGAGAAAGCGCGTGGCGTCACGATCGATCTGGGCTTCGCCTATATGCCCACGCGCTCCGGGGAACGGATCGGCTTCATTGATGTTCCAGGCCACGAGCGTTTCGTTCACACGATGCTCGCGGGCGCGAGCGGAGTCGATTTCGCGCTTCTGACAATCGCCGTCGATGACGGGATCATGCCGCAGACGCTCGAACATCTGGCGATTCTCGACCTGCTGGGCGTGGATCGCGGCGCGGTGGTCCTCACCAAGGCGGACCTCGCTTCTTCCGAATCCATCGAGCGCCTTACGCGACAGGCCAAAGCGCTGATCGCGCGGACTGCGCTTGCGCATACCGAGATCCTGACGGTCTCTGCCCTGCGCGGAGATGGCGTGGAGGCCCTGCGCGACCATCTCGAAGAGGCGGCGGAAGCTGTCGGCGATCGAGGAGCGGCAAAGAGGTTTCGGCTGGCGATCGACCGCGTCTTCACGCTTTCAGGCGTCGGCGTCGTGGCGACCGGGACAGTGTTGTCGGGCTCGGTCCATGTCGGCGACCGGGTCCAGCTCAGCCCATCGGGCCTCTCCGCTCGCGTGCGGTCCCTTCATGCGCAGAACCGCCCGGCTGAGACCGCCCATGCCGGCGAGCGCTGCGCGCTCAATCTCGCCGGCCCCGAGGTAACGAAAGACGCGATCCGGCGCGGCGACGTGCCGCTCGATCCCGAGCTGCATGCGCCAACGGATCGCATCGACGCCCGTCTCCGGGTACTGCCGACGGAGACACAGCCGATCGGCCAATGGTTCCCTGTCAGGCTTCATCATGCCGCGGCGGAAGCCGGCGCGCACATTGTCCATTTCGACGACAGGCCGATTGCTCCCGGAGAAGAGGCGAACGTTCAGCTCGTGCTTGACCGGCCGATTGCCGCCGCGGCCCATGACCGCTTCGTCGTTCGAGACGCATCGGCCCAGCGAACGGTTGGCGGCGGCCTCTTTCTGGATCTACGCGCGAAGGCGAGAGGGAGGCGGACGCAAGAGAGGCGCGAGCAGCGCGCAGCGCTCGAATTGTCCGAACCGTCGGCCGCCTTCGCGGCGCTCTTGGAAGCGCCGCCGTTCGCTTTTGACCTTGCAGAGTTTGCCCGAGATCGGGCGCTCTCGGCCGAGCAGCGGGATGAGCTGGCGTCGAGGCTCAGGCTTGTCATTTTGGAATCGGGAGACTCGAGAATCGCGGTGACCCAAGAGCGTTGGGCTCTCTTCGCGTCGGCCATCCTCGAGCGGATCGGCGCCTATCACATCGACAATCCGGATCTGCAGGGGCCGGGACGAGAGCAGCTGCGGATCCATTCGCAGCCGAAACTGCCGAAGCCGGCGTTCGACATCGCCCTGAGAAAGCTTGCCGGCCTGAGCCAGCTCGTTCTGGATGGCGCGTTCGTCAGACTGCCGTCGCACGAGGCGCAGCTCGCGACCGAGGACAAAGCCGCGTGGGAAGCGATCGCGCCGCTTCTCGGCGGGGCGCAGCGCTTCCGTCCGCCAAGGGTGCGCGACCTCGCGGCGGCGACCGGCCGCGCAGAAGGCGATCTGCGCCGGGCGCTTAAACGCGCAGGCCGCATGGGTTGGGCCGACGAAGTGGCGCACGACCATTTCTTCCTGCGGTCGACGATGAGCGAGATGACCACGATCGTTGCGGACCTGTCAGCGGCGGCGAAAGACGGCTCTTTTTCGGCCGCGCAATTCCGCGACCGAGTCGACAACGGCCGCAAGGTGGCGATCCAAATTCTCGACTTCTTCGATCGGCATGGCGTGACCTTGCGCAAAGGCGATGCGCGCCGGATCAACCCCCATCGTCTGGATCTGTTCGGAGCAACATGCCACTCCGGTAACGAGCGTGGAGGAGAATCGTCCCCGGTGGGGCGCCCGGACTTCAAATCCGTGTGGGGCAGCGAGCCTGTCTCGGGTGGGTTCGACTCCCACTCTCCTCCGCCAGTTTTTCCGCCGCGCCAAGTGACATAGGCGCCGCTTAGGCGTCGACCGCCACGATCGGATCGCCGGCCTCGACCGAACCGACGATCGCAGCGCGCGGATCGCCCTCTCGAATGCGCGCGAGGATCGCCGGCGCCGCGGAGGCGCTGCAGGCGATGAGCAAGCCGCCCGAGGTCTGGGGGTCGGTCAGCAGCAGACGCCTCCAGTCTTCTAATCCGGGCGGCAAATCGATAGCGTCTCCGTAGCTCGACCAATTGCGGTGCGAGGCGCCGGTGACGAAGCCGGCCTGGACAAGGCTTTCCGCCTGGGCGAGCAGCGGGACGCCGTCGAGGCGCAGACGGACGGTGACGCCTGCGCCGCGCGCCATTTCGAGCGCATGGCCAAGCAGGCCGAAACCGGTGACATCGGTCATCGCGTGAACGGCTTTTTCGCGCGCGAGCTCCGCGCCGACGACATTGAGCCGCGTCATGAAGCCGAGCATCTCGCGATAGCCCTCGTTGGAGAGCGCACCTTTCTTGATCGCCGCCGAATAGATGCCGACGCCGATGGGCTTGGTGAGGATCAGCGCGTCGCCCGGGCGGGCTTCCGAGTTGCGTCTCAGCGCCTTGGTCGAGACGAGGCCGACGACGGCGAGACCGTAGATCGGCTCGGGCGAATCGATGGAATGGCCGCCGGCAACCGGAATTCCAGCTTCCGCCGCCTTCGCCGCGCCGCCGCGCAGGATCTCGCGGATCATGGCTGTCGGCATGCTATTGATCGGCATGCCCAGGACCGCGAGCGCGAAGATCGGCCTGCCCCCCATCGCATAGACGTCAGAGAGCGCATTGGTCGCGGCGATGCGGCCGAAGTCGAACGGGTCGTCGACCATCGGCATGAAGAAGTCGGTCGTGGCGACGATGCAGGTCTCGTCGTCAAGCCGCCACACCGCCGCGTCGTCGCCGGTCTCCGTTCCGACGAGGAGGTTGGCGAAGGGAGCGGCCGCCGGCTCACCGGCCAGCAACTCGCGCAGCACGGCGGGCGAGAGCTTGCAGCCGCAGCCGCCGCCATGGGCGAGCGCGGTCAGGCGAAGGATGGGGGCGTTCATAGTGGTCTTGCCTCCGCGCTCGTAGAATCGGGTTGGGTCAGATTGCCCCCGTGGCCGCAGCAAGGCTAGGGCCGAGCGGGTCACAAGTGCGCCGGCCACGGCCGGGAGCGCAACCAACGCGCGAGTTTCCAGCCAAGCAAACGTCAGTAAACGCCAATAAACGCTAGTAAAAGTGCTAGCCTTTACTAGCGTTTACTTTTGTGAATCGGGGCTTTTCAATGGGTTACAGCGGAAAAATAAAAAAATCCCCGCGAGCGGAATTTCGCGTTTCAGGTTGTGCGCCGTCTCGCAGGGATGCTTCTTCTTTTTCGTTCTTTTGGCCGGATTTTCGTCCGGCCATTGATTTGCTTCTGCAGAAATAGATACCTCGCTATTCCGGATTTGTCAAGGAATTGTCGGCGGCGAGGGGAAGACCGGGGCGGCGACGATCGATCATGCCTCCGGACTGGATTGGGGGGTGACCCGGCCATCCACGTGTTGGCGGGTTGAACCGGCGGCGGAAAACGGTCGCAAGGAAAGCTTCGCGACAAGACGCCTTTGCTGCCTACGGAGCAAAGGTCAGACTCGTCATTGAGAGACAAGGGCGTGGATGGCCGGGTCAAGCCCCGCCAGGACGGCAGAGGGTCATGGCCGGGTCAAGCCCGGCCAGGACAGCAGAGGGTCGCGCCAAAGACAATCAAAGGCGTCTATCGCCTAAAGGATGGCGCCAGCCGACATTTTCGGGAAGGACCGGACGCAAAGGCGGCCATTCCATCGGGCGCGCGAAAATCTCTGCTCCGCCGCTCTCTTCCGCGCTATTCTTGACCGGCCGACCGCTCGATGTCGGGACGAAGCCCAAAAGCCATGCGGGAGGAGAGCCCATGAGCGCATCTCGAAGCCGACTGGCGGCCGCGGTTCTCGGGGTTTGGTTTGCCGTCTTCGCAGCGTGTTCGATCGACGCCCGAGCGCGAGAGGCGGCGACCGCCCCGGCCAAAGGCGGCGTCTGTCCGAACATCGGCGCCGCATTTGCCGATCCCATGAGCAAACCGCGTTGAAACGGGTGGGGCGTCGATCCGACGCAACATCGCTTCCAGCCTGCCGACATGGCGCGCCTCGCTCCATCCGATGCGCCGCGCCTCAAACTAAAATGGGCGTTCGGCTTCCTCGGCGTAAACCGCTCAGTCGCGCAGCCGACGGTTTTCGGCGGGCGCGTGTTCGTCGGCAGCCTAAACGGCAAAGTCTATTCGCTCGACGCAAAGAGCGGGTGCACATATTGGGCGTTCGACGCCGGCAAGGGCGTGCGGTCGGCCGTCGTCATCGGTCCTCACGGGGACGGTTGGGCGGCCTATTTCGGCGACTTGGGCGCCAACGTTCATTCGATCGACGCGCTGACCGGAAAGGAGCTGTGGACGGCCAAAGTCGATGACCATCCCGCAGCGATCATCACCGGTTCGCCGACGCTGGTTGGGACGACGCTGTTTGTCCCCGTCTCGTCATATGAGGAGGTCACAGGCGCCAACCCGTCTTACCCATGTTGCAGCTTCCGGGGCAGCCTCGTCGCGCTGGACGCGCCTACGGGGAAAGTGCTGTGGAAGGCGTATACGATCGCTGAGGAAGCCAAGCCGGGCGCGGTCAACGCCAGGGGCGTTCAGCTTCTGGGACCATCGGGGGCGGCGATTTGGTCGGCGCCGACCTTCGACGCCGCGACCCGAAGAACTCTATGTGACGACCGGCGATAATTACTCGGACCCGCCGACCGAGACCTCCGACGCCTTCATGGCGTTCAACGCCGATTCAGGCGCGGTGGCGTGGTCGCGGCAAATCACTCCGGGAGACGCATACACTGTATCATGCCCGTCCGGGATAAATTGCCCCAAGGCCAAAGGACCGGACCTTGATTTTGGGTCGTCCGCTGTCCTCGCCGATCTTCCCGGCGGCAAACGCATCCTCGTGGCCGGACAGAAATCGGGCGTCGTCACCGCCCTTGACCCGGATCGCGGCGGCCAGATCCTCTGGCAGAGAAGGGTGGGCGCCGGTGGCAAATTAGGCGGCGTGCAATGGGGCGTCGCGATCGATCAGGGCAAAGTCTACGTCGCGGTGTCCGACGTTCGGTTCAGCGTCGCGCCCCCTGCCGTCGCGGGAGCGCAAATCTCCCCGCTCAATCCAAAAATGGCGTTCCTTTTGGACAGCAAGACGGGCGGTGGACTATCGGCCCTTAGGCTCGATAGCGGAGAAGAGGTTTGGCGTACTCCCCATCCCGGCTGCGGCGATGTCCCGGGTTGCAGTCCAGCCCAATCCTCCGCAGTGACCGCCATTCCAGGGCTCGTGTTTCTCTGGCGGCCTGGACGGGCGACTGCGGGCCTACTCAGCCGAGGACGGCCGGATCGTGTGGGACGTGGACACTAAGGGCGACTACCAGACGGTCAATGGCGTTGCGGCGAAGGGCGGCTCGATCGACGGCGGCGGAGCCGTCGCGGTCGACGGCATGGTTTATGTAGGTTCCGGCGCGACGCTTGTCGGAACCATGCCCGGAAACGTCCTTCTCGCCTACTCTGTCGACGGACTGTGATCGGCGCGTCTGTTCGGACATTGGCCGAAGGCCGCTGCCGGCTGACTGTTCATGGCTTCAATGCCGGTTCGCGGCTATCGGACGCAAAAAAGGCGTCTGCCAGAACTTTGGCTGTGATCCGGCTCACAGACACAGTTGACATCAGGCTTTATTGAGCAGCGCGTTGGCAATCAGGCCTTAGTTGCTGCCGATGCGCATTTGGGCGCCTCTCGGCCATGCCAACCGAGGAAGGCTCACGTCATGCTGTCATTTCGCAATTCGCTGGATTTCGTCCTCGTCGCCGCGCTCGCGGTCACAATCTTTATGCTGATGCGCGCTCACCAGACCCCGAACGCGAGCGGCGTCGAGGCGCTTGCCGCCGTCGGGTCGCCGGTCGGCGACGTCAAACAGGTTGGGTTCAAGCCGCCGCATGAGCATTGGTTCCCCCGCGCTTCGACCTACGCCGCCGAGGTCCTCCACGTTAATCACGAAGGTTTCTAGCGCCAGGTCCGCAAGGGCCGACGCGCATGGTCGGCCTACTTAGAGCGGCACCGGAGCTGAGAGAATTGGGAGGGGATTCCCGAATCGGGTAAGTTCTGATTCAGGCTGTCTGCCGGATCGGAGGCCGGCGGGCATGTCAAAGGCGCTGTCTCTTGATCTTCGGGTTCGGGTTTTGGCGGCGGTTCAGGCCGGGGCGACGCATCGCCAGGCCGCCGAACGGTTTGGCGTCAGCGCCGCCAGCGTGAGCCGCTGGCGCGCGCGTGAACGCGAGCAGGGGGACGCGCGTCCCAAGGCGCTTGGCGGCGACCGCCGGTCGAAGCGCATCGAAGCCTGCGGCGAAGCCGTTCTTTCGGCGCTTGGACCCGACGGCGACGCGACCATAGAGGAAGTGCGCCGCACGCTTGCCGCACAAGGGCTCAGCTTCGGCTTCGGCACGATCCAGCGCTTCTTCGCTCGTCACGCCATCACGCGCAAAAAAAGACCGCGCACGCTTCCGAGCAAAGCCGCCCCGACGTCGCGGAGCAGCGCGAGGCCTGGTTCGAAGGGCAACTCGATCTCGACCCCGAGCGCCTGATCTTCATCGACGAGGACCTGGGCCTCCACCAACATGGCGCGCCGTCACGGTCGCGCTCCGCGCGGTCAACGCCTGCGGGTCGGCGTTCCGTACGGACATTGGAAAACCACGACCTTCATTGGAGCCTTGACGCTGCGCGGCTTCATCGCGCCGTTTGTCATCGACGGAGCCGTCGACCGTCTCGCTTTCGAGACTTACGTCGACAAGGTCCTCGTCCCGGAACTGCGCCAGGGCGACGTCGTCATCATGGACAATCTGCCCGGCCACAAAGGGTCGAAAGTGCGTCAGCTGATCGAAGCCGTGGGCGCAAGCCTTCTCTACCTCCCGCCCTACAGTCCCGATTTCAATCCCATCGAAAATGCCTTCGCCAAACTCAAGGCGCTTCTGCGAAAGGCCGCCGAGCGGACCGTCGAAGGCCTCTGGAGCGCCATCGGCCAACTCATCGATCTCATCACCCCGCAGGAAATCCAAAACCTCTTCGCCGCCGCAGGCTACGATGCAGCGTGATCGGATTTTGCTCTAGCTGACTAGCAGCAGCGGATGGGGCGCGTGGCGGGACCAGCCCGCCTCGCCGACCATCATGTCGAGACCCAGCGTCGCGAGGTCGTCCGCGTAGGCGTCGACGTCGGGGTCTTTGGCTTCGTAGAAGACCTTGGCATAAGTTCCGCATTCATCGCAGGTTTCGGCGCGCGCGAGACCGGAATCGCCTTCAAGGCCACGGAGCGAAAGCGTGCGCGAGCCGCCACAGACAATGCAGATGGCCCGAGTGTGATGCCAGGCGGTCGAGCAGAGCGAGCAATAGAGATAGCGCGCGCCCGGGTTCTGGCCGGAGGCGGTGATCACGCTTGCTGACGAAGTCGAGCCGCAGCAGGGGCAGAGATCGCGGCGTTCCAAAAGCCTGAGGTCGCCGGCTCGCAGCGTTGCGGCGAGGCCGGTGAAGTAGACCTGCAGCGCAGCCGCAATCCAGAAAACCGCGCCGGCGTCGGCGGGATCGACGCCGCCCCGCAAAAAGGCGTCAGCGAGGCTCTCCGTCTCCATGGCGTCGCGTCTCATGAGTTCAGCAATCGTAGCCGCCGCCGAAGGCGGGAACATGGTTGCGTCGAGGCTTTCGAGCATTACCGCAAGACCCTTCCGCCAGGCCGCGTCGCGCCGATGGCCGTCGGCCGCGACAGGCGGCAGGCGCGCCGCAACCGCCTGAGCGACGGCGGTTTCGTCGAGGGCGCGAGCCATGGGCATGTTCGCCGCCGCGACTCCTTGCGCGCGCGACGCCGCAGCCATGAAGGCAAGCCAGCCTTCCGCCGCATGGCCCTCCGCGAGCTGTTCGAGCCGCTCCGCCGTGCGGGAAAAGCGCACGCCCGGATTCGGAAGAACGATCGGCTCCGGGGCCTTGACGCCGCCGGTCGCGTTGCCGATCCATGAGCCTTTTGGCGCGCTCTCGCCCTGTCTCATGAGCGCTCGGGCGCACGCCGGGGCCGGGGCCCGGGCGAGCCGGTCGCGACGAGGCTGCGCAGCCATTTGCGGTGATGGCGCCACGCCCAGCCAGGAGTGACCCATCCTTGCGTCATCCCTCGCATCGAGCCGCGCACCCAGAGCGCGGCGTAGACATGGGTGATCCAGATGATGATGGCCGCGATCGCCGCGTAGCTGTGAATGAGCACCGCGGTTCGCTGCGTCTCGATGGTCGTCGCCTCGCCGAAATAGGCCTCCCAGATCACAAGGCCGGTGAGGAAGAGCACAGGCACGAGCAGCGCCATCGACCAGAAGACGAATTTCTGCCCGGCGTTGAACCGCCCCAGCTCCGGAACGCCCTCCTCCTCGTTGCGGAGCACGCGGCCAAATGCTCTGAGCCAGGCGATGTCGTCGCGATTCCATAAATTGTCGCGCCAGAATTGCACGATGAGGCCAGCGTAGCTCACAAGCAGCACGCAACCGATCCAGGGATGGATGGCGCGCGCCCATTGCCCGCTGCCGAACAAAGCGGAGAGAAAGAACAAGAGCGGATGGAACATCGCCAAGCCGGACAGCAGCAGCAGCACGAAACATGCGGCCGTGATCCAGTGGTTGATCCGCGCCGCTGTCGTGTTGCGGATGAGGGTCCCGGGCGGATAGCTCATGTCGCGCGTCCCCTGGTTTCGCCGGCCTGCTCGCGAATGAGATTCGCCGCCGCGATGTCGTCCTCGGGTTGCACCTCGTTCGGCCCCGCCGTGATCCAGTGGAAGAAGCCCGCAACCGCGGCGAGCGCGACGCCGGCCACCGCAAGCGGCTTCAACACGCCCTTCCAGATTTCGACGAGCGGGCTGATCCTCGGATGGTCCGGCAGGCCCGCATAGAGCGAGGGGCGGTCGGCGTGATGCAGCACATACATCACATGCGTGCCGCTGACGCCCGGAGGATCGTAGAGCCCGGCGTTTTCAAAACCGCGCGACTTGAGATCGATGACGCGCTCGCCCGCCCAATTCGTCATGTCCGTCTTCGAGCCGAACATGATCGCGCCGGTCGGACAGGCCTTCACGCAGGCCGGCTCACGGCCAACGGTGACGCGGTCGGAGCAGAGCGTGCACTTGTAGGACTTGTGGTCGACCTTGCTGACGCGGGGAATGTTGAACGGGCAGCCCTTGATGCAATAGCCGCAGCCGATGCAGTTCTCGCTGATGAAGTCGACGATGCCGTTGGCGTATTGCACGATCGCGCCAGGCGCGGGGCACGCCTTGAGGCAGCCCGGGTCCTCGCAATGCATGCAGCCGTCCTTGCGGATGAGCCATTCGAGATTGCCCTGATCGTTCTCCCATTCGGTGAAGCGCATCAACGTCCAGGTGTTGGGATCGAGGTCGAGGGGATTGTCGTAGGTGCCCTCGAAATGGCCGATCTCGCCCCGCAGGTCGTTCCATTCCATGCAGGCGGCCTGGCACGCCTTGCAGCCGATGCATCGCGTGACGTCGATGAGCTTGGCGACCTCCTGCTCGTGCCTGCGGACCGAAGGCGGCGTGATGGTCGTGGCCGAGATGCGAATAAAGTTCTGCGACTGCAGATCGGACATGGGAGGACCCTTTACGCCACCGGCGCTGCGACCTTCTCAATATTGACGAGAAAAGCCTTGAACTCTGGCGTCTGCGTGTTGGCGTCGCCGACTGACGGCGTCAGCGCGTTCGCGGCGTAGCCCTTGAGCGTCTGGCCAGTGAAGCCCCAATGCAGCGGCACGCCGATCACATGCGTCGGCTTGCCGTCGACGGTCATCGGCTTGATGCGCTTGGTCACGTAGGCCTTGCAGACGACCGCGCCGCGCTTCGACGCGACGCGCACCCAGCCGCCTTGCTCGATGCCTTTCTCCTTGGCCAAAGCCTCTCCGACCTCGACGAATTGCTCCGGCTGGAGAATCGCGTTGATCAAAGCGTGCTTGGTCCAGAAGTGGAAGTGCTCGGTCAGACGATAGGTGGTGCCGACATAGGGGAACTCGGCCGGCGTCCCGAAGGCCGCCAGGTCATCGGCGAACACGCGCGCCACGGGATTGCTGCGCACCTTGGGGTGCAGCACGTTCTCCGACGGCAACTCGAGCGGCTCGTAATGCTCGGGGAACGGTCCCTCGACCATCTGGTCGAGAGCGAACAGCCGGCCGACGCCTTCCGCCAGCATGATGAAGGGGCCAACCCCCGCCGATGGCGGCGTCGTAGGCGAATAGTCCGGCACATCGATGCCGACCCATTTGCTCCCGCTCCATTCGATGATCGGCTTCGCTGGGTTCCAGGGCTGGCCGTTCAGGTCTGCACTGGCCCGGTTATAGAGAATGCGCCGGTTCGCCGGCCAGGCCCAGGCCCAGCCCGGCGCGATGCCCTGGTCGCGCGGGTCGCTCGCGTCGCGCCGCGCCATCTGGTTGCCCTTCTCGGTGTAGCACCCAGAGAAGATCCAGCAGCCTGACGCGGTCGAGCCGTCGTCGGTCAATTGCGCGAAGCCGTTCAGCAACTCGCCGGCGCGCGCCGTGACCTGACCGTTATTGTCCTTGAGATCCTTGAGCGCGCGGCCGTTCATCTCCTTCGCCACGTCCTCCGGATCGGGATCGACTGCGGATCGATATAGGGCCACGTCAGATTGATGAGCGGGTCCGGAAACGCGCCGCCGTCCTTGCGATACATCTCGCGCAGCCGGTGGAAGAGGCCGGACATGATCCAGATGTCGGACTGGGCGTCGCCTGGCGGCGGGAGCGGCCTTCCAGTGCCATTGCAGCCACCGCGCCGAGTTGACGAGCGCGCCATTCTCTTCAGCGAAGCAGGTGGTGGGCAGCTGGAACACCTCCGTCTGGATCGAGGCCGGATCGGAGGGATTGTGCGGACCGAAATTCTCCCAGAAGCGCGATGTCTCCGTGTCGAGCGGGTCCATCACGACGAGGTATTTGAGCTTGCCGAGCGCGCGGCGGATCTTGCCCTGATCCGGGAAGGCTTGGAGCGGGTTGAAGCCCTGGCAGATGTAGCCGTTCATCTCGCCGTTCGCCATCATCTCGAAGGCCTTGATGATGTCGTAGAGCGGAATGTCGAGCTTGGGCAGCCAGTCGTAGGCCCAGTTGTTGTCGGCGGTCGCGGCGTTTCCGTACATCGCCTTCTGGAAGCTGACGAAGAACTTCCTGTAGTTCTGCCAGTAGCTGACCTGACCCGGACGCAGCGGCTTATATTGGCGCGTCTTCATGTAGTCGTCGAACGTCGCTTCCTTGTCCTTCGGCAGGGTTAGGTAGCCGGGGATGAGGTTTGACAGGAGGCCGATGTCAGTGAGGCCCTGGATGTTGGAATGGCCGCGCAGCGCGTTCATGCCGCCACCCGCGACGCCGATATTGCCGAGCAAGAGCTGCACCATCGCCATCGTGCGGATGTTCTGCGAGCCGACGGAATGCTGCGTCCAGCCGAGCGCGAACAGGCTGGTCAGCGCCTTGTCCGGCGCAGAGCACGAGGCGAACAAGTCGCAGATCTGCAGGAACTTGTCCGGCGGCGTGCCGCAAATGCGCGACACCATCTGCGGCGTGTAGCGGTCGACGTGCTTGCGCAAGAGATTGATGACGCAACGCGGATTCTGCCATGTGTCATCGACCTTGGCGAAGCCCTGGTCGTCCTTCTCGTAGTCCCAGCTCGACTTGTCGTATGTGCGCTCGTCTTCGTCGTACCCGGTGAAGAGCCCGTCTTCGAAGCCGAACCCTTCTTTCACGATGAGGCTGGCGTTGCTGTAGGCGCGGACGTACTCGTGCTGAATGTGATCCTTTTCCAGCAAATGCCGGATGACGCCGCTCAAGAAAGCGATGTCGGTGCCTGGACGGATCGGCGCGTAGACATCGGCGACCGACGCGGTGCGGGTGAATCGCGGGTCAATGACGACGAGCTTCGCGCCGTTCTCGATCTTCGCTTCGATAACCCATTTGAAGCCGCACGGATGGGCCTCGGCGGCGTTGCCGCCCATGACCACAACGACGTTAGCGTTCTTGATGTCCTGCCAGGTGTTGGTCATCGCGCCACGACCGAATGATGGGGCCAAACTGGCCACCGTCGGTCCGTGTCAGACGCGCGCTTGGTTGTCGAACACCACTATGCCGAGAGCGCGAGCGACCTTCCAGGTGATGAACGCGGTCTCGTTGGACGACGCCGAAGCCGCCAGCATGCCGGTCGAGAGCCAGCGGTTGACCGCTGTCCCGTCCTTATTCTTAGCGATGAAGTTCTTGTCGCGGTCTTCCTTCATCAGCTTGGCGATGCGGTCGAGCGCGAAGTCCCAGGACACTTCCTTGAACTCGTTTGCGCCCGGCGCGCGGTATTTGGGGACCTTGAGGCGGCCGGGCGAATGGACGATGTCCAAGAGCGCCGATCCCTTCGGGCAGAGCGTGCCGCGATTGACGGGATGATCCGGATCGCCCTCGATATGGATGACGTCGGACACGGCGTTCTTGGCCCGATCGCCGAGGGTGTAGATCAGGATGCCGCAGGCGACTGAGCAATAGGTGCAGGTGTTGCGCGTCTCGCTCGCGGCCGTGAGCTTGAACGGCCGCACCGATCCAGCCAGAGCTTCCCCCGCGCCGCCGAAGCCAAGAGCGCCCAGGCTCGAGGCGGCAAGCCCGGCAGCGGTGATCTTGATGAAACCGCGACGACTGAGTTGCATGAGACTCTCCCGACGTTGCGGCGCACAACTCGCGCAACAAGTAATCCGCGGCGCACGGCGATCGACCCATAGCGTAGCGACAAACATCGGACCTGTGAAGATAGCGAAGCACGATGTATCGGTATGAATAGATCGAAACGTTGCCCCGCTTCGCAACTCAATTCCGCTCTTCATCGACGTTTGTGCGGAGCGGCGTTCAGGCCGGCACGATCGGCGCCTTGGTCTTTCTGAGCGCGTCCATGAACTGCTGGTTCAACTCGAGATGCACCTTGACGAGTTCGGGCGGCGTCAACGCCAGCCACTGGTTGAGCGACAAGTCAGCGTAGTAGCTGCTCTTGAACATCTCCAGAAAGCGCAAAGGTTTGGAGCCGGTGTTTTCGATATAGTGGCCCATGGCGAACGGGACATAGCCGACGTCTCCGCCGCCGAAATCAAACGTCCTTGCTTGGCCGCTCGCCGCGAACACGCCCATCCGCGCTTGGCCTTGGATGTAATATTGCCATTCGTCGGTGTTGGGATGCCAATGCAGCTCACGCATTCCTCCGGGCTCGACCTCGACGAGCGCCGCTGCGATGTTTTTGGAGGCGCGAAATACACTCGAATCGGTAATCCGCACTGTTCCGCTCTTGGTGCGGATCGGCTCCTGCGCGAGCATGTGATGGCTGAAGGTTTCAGGAACCGGCTCGGCGCCCATGAGCTTATCCGGGCCAAGCGGACCGGGGACCGGCGCTTTGAAGATGTAGAGCTTGCTCGGGTCGGGCGTGTGTCCGAACAGATCCGCCGGCACGCCGAAATTCTTGCCGAGAACCTCAGAGGGTGTGTGCTTGAACCAATCGCTGAGCAGGAACGTATCGTCCTCGTCGAAATCGCCATCGTCGAAGACAAGGAGGAACTCGCACCCGTCCGGGCCAAGCCCCTGGATCGAATGGGGAATGCCGCCGGGAAAGTACCAGAGGTCGCCGACGCCGACGTCGTCGACAAAGTTGCGTCCCTGCTGGTCAATCGCCGTGATACGCGCCGTTCCGTAAAGCATGTAGGCCCATTCCGCCTGCTTGTGCCAATGAAGCTCGCGAATGCCCCCGGCGTTGAGCCGCATGTTCACCCCGGCGATCGTTTTCGATACGCCAAGCTCGCGCGCGGTGACCTGACGCGTCCAGCCGCCGCTCGACTGCCTCACGTGCGCGTCGGCGAAGGAAAACCTGAGATTGGGTAGAGTTCCCGAGTCGGTCGCGGGCGGATTGATGAGGTCTGGGTTCTGAGCCTCGCGCGAAACGTCGCCTGGGAGCGGATCCGAGCCGCCGACGCCGGGCGCGCGGCTTGGCTCGGGAACCTGCTCGGCAGCGTTGGCGGCGGTTGCGCCGAGCAACGCGCCTGCGCCTACAGCTGCGCCAGCCAAAAGATCGCGTCGGGTTGCGGCGTTCATCATCTTCCTCCGCTTTGATTGGTCGTTGGGCCTCGCCGACCATACTGCGCCGCAGGAATAGCGAACAGCCCATCATCGTTCCACAAAGATGCGCGGCGAGCGATCCCTTGCAGGCGTCACTCTTTCGTGAGTCTCATGGGCACTCGCGCATTCGCACGCGATCTCAGCGTGACCCGGACGCGCGCTGCTATTCGCGGGGCAAGCCGGGAATTGGAGCCGTCGGCACGCGTTGCCTCACGGCTTGCCGAAGGTTTCGTCGAAGGCGTAGCCGGTGCCGCGGACGGTTCGGATAGGGTCGCGTTCGCGGCCGCGGGAGAGGGCCTTCCTGAGGCGCCCGACATGGACGTCGACCGTGCGCTCGTCGATCTCCGCCGCTTGGCCCCACACGCCATCGAGCAATTGCGCGCGCGAGAACACCCGCCCCGGCTTCTCCAGGAGATATTCGAGCAGCCTAAACTCGGTCGGGCCCAGATGAATGTCGCGCACGCCGCGCCTCACGCGGCGCGTCTCCCGGTCGAGATCGAGATCGCCGGCGTAGAGACGCTCGGCGATCCGCTCGGGCCGGCTGCGCCGCAAAAGCGCGCGCACCCGCGCCATCAGTTCGGGCACCGAAAACGGCTTGACCACGTAATCGTCCGCGCCGACCGACAGACCCCGCACGCGCTCGGCTTCCTCGCCGCGCGCGGTCACCATGATCACCGGAAGGGTGCGGGTCGATTCGCGCGCCCGAAGCCTACGGCAGATTTCGAGGCCCGAGACGCCCGGCAGCATCCAGTCGAGGATCACGAGATCGGGCGCATTCTCGGCAAGCCTGAGCTCGGCCTCGTCGCCGCGCTCGACGTTCTCGACCACATAGCCTTCCGCCTCGAGATTGTAGCCAAGCAGCAAGGACAGATCCGCTTCGTCCTCGACGATCAGGATCCGCGGCGCCGACGCAGCGCCTGCTCGCACGACGTCCTTGCGCGCCTGGTTCATCCGTGCGCCCCGTTCATGTCGGCCGCGATTTCCGCGTCCGGCCCGCCGCGCGGCCGCTCGGTCGGCAGAGTCGAACCCGTCACCAGATAGACCACGGTCTCGGCGATGTTGGTCGCGTGATCGCCGATCCGCTCGATGTTCTTCGAGCAGAACAGAAGATGGGCGCAGAACGTGATGTTGCGCGGATCCTCCATCATATGCGTGAGTAAGTCGCGGAACACCGAATCCTCGAGCGCGTCGAGCTCGACGTCGCGCTCCCACACGTCGAGCGCCCGCTCGACGTCGCGTTGCGCATAGGCGTCGAGCACGTCCTTCATCAGTTCGGTCGCGAATTCGTTCATGTGCTTGATGCCGACGATCGCGCGCGGCACCCGCGATTCAGCGCCGATCTTGACCGAGCGCCGGGCGATGTTCTTGGCCAGATCCCCCACCCGCTCGAGATCGCCCGCGACCCGAATGGCGCCGATGATCTCGCGCAAGTCATTCGCCACCGGCTGACGGCGCGCGATCGTCAGCGTCGCCTGCTCCTCGATCTCGCGCTGCAGCGTGTCGAGCCGCGAATCGGTCTCCACCACCTGATGCGCGAGGACCGTATCGCCTGAAGAAAGCGCGTCCACCGCGTCAATCACCATTTTCTCGGCCAAGCCCACCCATCTCGGCGATCCGCCGCTCGAGCAGGTCGAGATCCTTGTCGTAGGCTCTCACGGTATGCTGATCCGGCACTGCCGTTCCTCCCCTCAGCCGAAGCGGCCAGTCACGTAATCCTGCGTGCGCTTGTCGCGCGGCGCGGTGAACACCGTGTTCGTCTCATCGAACTCGACCATCTCGCCCAAATACATGAAGGCGGTGAACTGCGACACGCGCGCCGCCTGCTGCATGTTGTGGGTGACGATCGCGATCGTGTAATCGCCCGACAATTCGTCGATCAGTTCCTCGATCTTGGCGGTCGAAATCGGATCAAGCGCGGACGCCGGCTCGTCGAACAGGATCACTTCCGGGCTGATCGCGACCGTGCGCGCGATGCACAGGCGCTGCTGCTGGCCGCCCGACAGGCTAAGCCCGCTGGCGTTCAGCTTGTTCTTGACCTCGCTCCATAAAGCGGCGCGGCTTAAAGCCGATTCGACCCTGGCGTCCATCTCCGACTTCGGCAGATTTCTCATAGAGACGGATGCCAAAGGCGATGTTGTCATAGATCGTCATCGGAAACGGCGTCGGCTTCTGGAACACCATGCCGACGCGCGAGCGCAAAAGATTGAGATCGAGGCTCGGCGAAAGGATGTTCTCCCCATCGAGCAAGACCTCGCCCTCGGCGCGCTGGCCGGGATAGAGGTCGTACATGCGGTTGAGCACCCGCAAAAGCGTCGACTTGCCGCAGCCCGAAGGGCCGATGAACGCCGTCACCTGACCTTTGAAGAGATTGAGCGAAACATCCTTGAGCGCGCGCGTCTGCCCGTAATAGAAATTGAGCTTGCGCACCTGAACCTTTTCCGTTTCCGCAACCGGCGCCTTGGAAGGCCTCTTGGCCTCAACGTCGTTCATGGCCCTTAGCCCCTCACAATGCCTATTTCTGCCTGGCCGTCGCCGAAAGAACCCGAGCCAAGATGCTCAGCGCCAAGACCGCAAAGGTCAGGATCAAGGCGCCTGTCCACGCGAGCTTTTGTTGTTCGGCGTAGGGGCTGCGAGCGAATTCGTAAATGATGAGCGGCAGCGCCGACATGGGCCCGCGGGGGTCGACGGCGAACAACGAATTCCCAAGCGCAGTGAAGATGAGCGGCGCGGTCTCGCCAGTCATGCGCGCGATCGCGAGAAGCACGCCGGTGACCAAGCCGGACATGACGGCCCGGTAGGCGACGTGGCGAATGACGAGCGAGCGGGGCATGCCGAGCGCCGAGGCCGCCTCGCGCAGCGTGTTCGGCACAAGGTTCAGCATGTCCTCGGTCGTGCGGACCATGATCGGCGCGCCGAGCACAGCGAGCGAGACAGCGCCCGCAAGCGCGGAGAAATGCCCGACCGGCGCCACCAACAATTCGTAGACGAATAGGCCGATGATGATCGAGGGCGCGCTCAACAGAATGTCGTTGATGAAGCGCACGACCGAGGCGAGCCGCGAATTTGCGCCATATTCGGCCAGATACGTGCCCGCGAGGATGCCAAGCGGCGCGCCCAGGGCCAAGCCTATCCCAGTCATGATCACGCTGCCGACGATCGAGTTGAGCAAGCCGCCGACGACTCCGGGCGGCGCCGTGTTCTTGGTGAAGACGTCGAGCGACAGTCCCCCGAAACCATTCCACAGCAGGGTGACCAAAATGATCGCAAGCAGGGCCAAGCCTAAAGCCGTCGCCGCGTAAGCGAGAACTGTCCAGATACCGTTGCGCGTCTTGCGCGTGGAATAGGAAGCCGCCGTCATTGACCTTAGGCCTTCAATTGCATGCGGGCCAACATCCAGCGCGCGGCCGCGAGAACGAGGAATGTGATGACGAACAGGATGAAGCCGAGCGCCAGCAGCGACGAGGTGAAGAGCCCCGGATCGGCGTCGGCGAACTGGTTTGCGATCATCGCCGAGATCGTCGTGCCCTGGGCAAGTATCGAGGACTGAATCTTCGTGGCGTTGCCGATGACGAAGGTCACAGCCATCGTCTCGCCGAGCGCGCGGCCGAGCGCCAGCATCACGCCGCCAATCACTCCAACCCGCGTATAGGGAATGACGATGTTCCCAACAACCTCGAAGGTGGTCGATCCGATGCCGTAGGCCGCCTCCTTGAGCACCGTTGGAACCGTCTCGAAGACGTCGCGCGAAACCGCTGTGATAAAAGGCAGGATCATGAGCGCGAGCACCAGCCCCGCGGTCAGCACGCCATAGCCGAATGGCGGCCCCTGGAAGAGAAAGCCAATGCCGGGGACGTTGCCAAGCGTATTGATAAGGAACGGCTGGATATAGCTCTGCATCACCGGCCGGAAGTAATAGACGCCCCAGATGCCGTAGATGATGGATGGAATTCCCGCCAGGAGCTCGATCGCGACCCCGATTGGTCGGCGCAGGGGCAACCAGCAGAGCTCCGTCAGGAAAACCGCAATGCCGAGCCCGACCGGAACAGCGATCAGCATCGCAATCAAAGACGTGACAAGTGTGCCATAGATCGCGGTCGCGGCGCCGAATTGCTCCTTCGGCGGGCTCCAGGCGTCCGAGAAGAAGAAGCCGACGCCGAATTCACGAAACGCCGGCAAGGCGCCAAAGAACAAGGAGACCACGACTCCGAGGAGAAGCACCAAAACCAGGATTGCCGCAGCGAATGTCAACAAACGGAAGCCGTTGTCCGAGAGTTTGAGCCGATCGAGCGCCCGAGAGCGGTCGACCGGCATGCTGTGGGCGGCACTCGGGCCTTGCAGTGCGGTTGCGGTCATCGCGGATCTTCAGCCTTGCTCTGGAAGCGTTGGGCCGGGGAGACGCACCTTCGTGGGATGCGTCCCCGCTCGTCGGTCCACTGAAGCTTATTTCAGCTTAATGTCGGACGCCCACATCTTCTCGACCAGCGCCGCCACGTTATCAGGCATCGGAATGTAGTCGAGGTCCTGGGCCATCTTGCCGCCCTTCTCGTAGGCCCACTTGAAGAAGTCGATCGCGTCCTGCGCGGCGGCTTTATTCGGCGGATCCTTAGGCAAAAGAATGAATGTGGCGGCTGTCATCGGCCACGACTTGTCGCCGGGCTGATTGGCCAGGATCAGGTAGAAGCCAGGCGCATGCGCCCAATCGGCGTTGGCCGCGGCGGCCTGGAAGGCGTCCATGGTCGGGGAGACAATCTTGCCGGCCTTGTTGGCCATGTCGGCGTAGGTCAACTTGTTCTGCTCGGCGTAGGCGAACTCGACATAGCCGATCGCGCCTTGCGTCGTCGCGACGTTGTTGGCGACGCCGTCGTTGCCCTTGACGCCGATGCCGCCTGGCCAGTCAACCGTCGTCGACACCCCGACCTTCGATTTCCAATCCGGCGAGACTTCGGCGAGATAGTAGGTGAAGTTGAAGGTCGTGCCCGAGCCGTCGGCGCGATGGATCGGCACGATCGGCAGACTGGGCAGGTCGAGCTTGGGATTGAGCGTCTTGAGCGCCGGATCGTTCCATTTGGTGATTTTGCCGAGATAGATATCAGCCAGCGTCGGTCCGTCGATTACGATGCCGCCGGGCTTCACGCCGGGGAGATTGACGACCGCGACGATGCCGCCCATCACCATCGGCCATTGCGCAAGGCCAGCCTTATCGAGATCCGCCGGCGTCAACGGCGCGTCGGTTGCGCCGAACGTCACGGTTCTCGCCTTGATTTGCTTGATGCCGGCGCCCGATCCAATGGACTGATAGTTCAGCCCGTTGCCGGTGTCTTTTTTGTAAGAATCTGCCCATTTGGCGTAGATCGGAAATGGAAAGGTCGCCCCAGCGCCGGAAATATCGGCGGCTTGCGCGATCGTGACGGTCGCGGCGCCTACGGCGAACGCAACGATCCGAATAAATTAGTCAGTCTCATTGAACGCCTCTCAAGCGCTAGCAGTGATCGTCCGCGGCGATGGCGCGCGACGACCCTTTTGTAGGCCCGCTCAATATGCCTATTGCGACAAAGAGACGACAGTTTTACGACAGCGGCGTTCGCCTTGCTGCGCGCCGTCCTCAGACTCGTATCGCGCGGCAAGCCTTAATTAACCAGCTCGTCGCGCTCAGCGTCATTTCTTCGTCGGCGCTTTTGTGGTTCTACGGTTGGCCTCACGCCCGCCCTGCTCTTCGGGCGGGTTGGCTACGCTGTGCTTATAGTCCTCGACCTCTCTCGCGTACGGCTGTCGGTCTTCTCTATCGTGGTCGTGGGGCAGACTCGGCTGAGGCTCAGAGCCAGGTGGAGGCGTCCGCTTGGCCATCATGATCCTCCTTGTTCCAGCGAGCGGCTCCGGCGTCCCGTCCGAGCTGACAGCGCAATGAAAACCTCCGCGGATCGAACTATGGGCGGCGACTGCGTCCGAACAATTCGCGCAATTTTCCTTTCGCCGCTTCGAGCGTGTGCTTCCGCTCGGCAGGCAGGTTTCGCCCGGCGCGATTGATGTAGAAGGTCAACATCGACATCGCCGAGTGGAAAGCGCTCGTTTTCCGCCGATCGCTGGACTCCGCCGAGCGCTTGAGCGACGCGGCGATCGCTCCGGCGCTTTCCTTTTCGAACACCTTCGGTTCGAGATCGAGCGCGTCCGAATGCGCGGTCACATCCGCCGACCATCGGTTTTTTCGTTGGCGTTCCGGCATGGCCCGCTCCTTCATATAGCGGCGCTGACAATCCATAACTCAAATTGCGCGAGAGGGTTCCATGGGCTTAGTCCGAGAGCGGCGCCAAATCGATCGCAATCAGCCGATTCGAATGATGTCCACCGCATCCCCGAGACGGACACGCGCATCTTCGAGGACATGCAGATGGTGGGTGAACAGGATCGGCTGAATGCGGTCGCCGATCGCCGCAAGCGCTTCGAGACCGTGGCCAGTGCGGGAATCGTCAAAGCTGGCGAAAAGGTCGTCGCCGATAAATGGCGGCGCCTCGGCGCGGGCGGCGTAGTCCTCAATATAGGCAAGCCGTAGCGCCAGATAGAGCTGATCGCGCGCCCCTTCGCTCAAATGCGCCACCGGCGCCCTCTCCCCGTTTGACCCGGCAAGCTTCAAGCTTGGGCTCATCATCGTCGTTGTAGAAACTCTGATCGAGCCCGGTAAAGGCGCCGCCCGTCAAGGTTGCGAAGGCTTCGCCAGCGCGGGCCATCAAGGGGTCCCGTCGCTGAGCCCGATGGTGATCGAGCGCGCCCCCGAGCAGTGCGGAAGCCGCCTTCAACACCGCCCAACGGCGAGCGGCCTCGACAAGCTCGGCCTCCGCGTTGCGCCGCTGCTGCAACGCGGCCTCGGCTCCAATGCCGCTTTCGAAGTCCCCGCGCTTCCGTTGAAGCCGATCGCGTTCCGCGTAGCGATCCTTTTCCTGCTGAGCCAGGTCTTCGTCCCGGCGCTCGAGTTCCGTCAGAATCGCCGCGGCGGCGTCCGGATCGAACGCGTTCATCTCCTCGATCAGCCGGGCTTCGTCGACCCCATCGGAGAGATCGGCGAGACGGAGCCGTTGCTGGCGGAGCGCCTCGGCAAAGCTGGAACGCTCGGCCTCGCGCGCCAGCAGGGCCGCCGGATCGGAGCCTGCCGGGAGCTGCGCAGCGCGCGTCATCATTGTCTCCTTCGCCCTGTCGAGGCGAACCCGCGCCTCGTCGAGCGCTCTCCGAGCAATCTCCCTCAGCTCGGCCGCCGCATGACGCTTGGTTTGAGCCGTCCGCGCCGCAACAAGACGGTCGTGCAGAAGACGCGCAGCCGTCTCCGCGGGCAGGTCCGCAGCCACGGGTGCGCAGCGTTGTACGAGCGCCCGGGCGTCGGTCTCGAAGTCGCTCATGTTTCGCTGGATGCCGGCGACGCGGCGAACAAGCTTTCGGTGGTTTTCGCCGTCGTTGAACGCTTTGTCCCAAACTTCCAGGGCCGCCTCGGCTCCTTCGATCGACGCATCGGCTTCAAGACCGAGAACGGCGACTGCGACAACCCAGCGACGACGCCAATCCTCCAACAGGGCCTCGCCGGCAGCAGCCTCGGCTTTCGCTTCCTCGAGACGCCGACCCGCTTCGGCGAACCGGGTCTTAACGTCGCGCGATCTCTCCCAGACGCGCGTGATCTCCTCCAGACGCCGCTCGAACCGCTCGGTCAGCCGGATGACATCGAGGCCCTCGATCTCGCTCAATCCGGCCTCGAGGCTCAGCGCTCGCAGAACCGGCTCGATGCGTCTGAGGTCCGCTTCATTCGCTTCGAGCTCGGTCCGGCGCGCGGCGAGCTTGTCGCGCGTCTTCATCAATTGCTCAATGCGGCCAGACCATTCCCGCATCCTTGCGGGCGAATGTGGCGCGGCGCAGACGCGTTTCCAAAGGTCTCGCCAACTCTCATCGGTTTCCGCCACCAGGCCTGCCGCGCGCGCCTCGGCGGCCTGCGCCAAGGCATAGCGGCGCGTCTGTTCGTCGAGCCGCTGGGTCTCCAGCCCGTGCTCGGCAAGACGCGCCGCGTCCTCGATCGCGTCGTCGGCCAAACGATCCGTCTCGCTATTGAGGCGCTCGAATTCAGCGACCTGGGGGACGAGCGAGACCCACGCCTCAGCTTCGGGCGGCGCGAACAGCGCCGCCCGCACTCGTCCCCACGCGGTCTCGCGGCGCGCCCGCGCCTCGACGATGCGGTCAGTCGTGGCCAGAGGGCGGCCGGCCGCAAGCCGCGCAAGGCGCGCGGTCGTTTGTTCGATCTCCTTTTCTACTGCCTCCTTCGCCCTTAAGGCTTCGCGCGCCCCGCGCGAGGCCGCCTCGAATGCGTCTGCAAGTTGAACGAGATCCTCGGAGCGCGGCATGGGGAGCCTCGCCAGCGCTTCGAGGTCGGCGACCGGCGGGTCGAGTCTCGCGGCGGCGTCCGCGAGCTCGACAGTCTCGTTGGTCAGCGCGATCCGATTGTCGGCGACCCTGCGCGCCAGCTCGGCAATCTTGCCGAGCGCGACATACTTTTCGCGCAGCGATGTGGGATCGAGGTCCCTTCCCTGCGTCTCTCCCGTCATGCGCGCCCGCTCATAAGCCTTCTCAGCCTGCGAGACTTGATCAGCCTTCGCGTTCGCCGAGGCTTCCGCCTCGCGTCCCTGCTTGATCAGCTTGCGCGCCTGTGACTTCGCGGCTTCCGGCGGCCGCCGCGCTTCAAGTGAGCCGATGTCGGATAGCCCCAGCGATCGCGCATGACGATCAAGCGCCGCAAGGAAGCCGTCAGCCTCGCGCTGAACAGCCGGAAGATCGCGTTTTGCGTCCTTGTAGCCGCCGCTCGCCTGAAACAATTCCTCGATCGCCTCGGCATCGGCAAGCGCCGCCTCGTCAACCTCGATGCCGGCCAGATCCTGGGCAAGGCGTTCTTCTTCGACCCGCGCCCGCTCCGCTTCCTCGCGCGCGATGCGCAATTCATCGAGCGCCTCTCGCAACCCCTGCGCCATGCCGGACGCCAGGACGGGCAGATCGCCAAAGGACGCCAGCGCCTCCTCCGCCTCCCGAATCGGGTTGAGGAGCGGCGCTGCACGTTTGAGCCGGCTCAACCGGAACCGCTCCATGTCGCCGGCGCGACGCTCGGCGCGAAGCCGGTCCAACTCGTGGCCAAGCTCTTCGATGTCCTTATTGAGTTTTATCCACGCATCGCTGCGGAGTTCCTTTTCGCGAATTGCGGCGCGTGCGGCGTTGAAGCGCTCGAGCGCCTGGTAGAAACGGCGGTCTTTGCTGGCGCGCGGAGCGAAAACGCCGTCGGCTTCGCCTTCAATCGAACGACGCAGTTCGGCGAGACCCCGCAGGCCGGACGCCGCCGCCAAGAGGCTCGCGCCAACGTCGCCGTCCGCCTGCAACATTTCCTCGCCGCCGGCTCTGAGCTTCGCCGCGTCCAGTCCGAACGACCGCTCGAACACTTCCCTACTGAGGCCGCCGAGATACGGGGCCAGCGCGTCGTCGGGCAGCGGGTCGCCGGCGCCGTCCAGGAGCGTCGTCCTGCGCCCCTTACGCCGCCAGAACTTGAGGCGGCGACCATCGGCCGCCGCAATCTCCGCGCCGACGCGCAACTGGCCGGGGAAGCGAGACGCATATGGCGTCCGCTCCGGCACACCGAAAAGGAGGGCGCCGACGGCGGCGAGCGCAGTCGATTTGCCCGCCTCGTTCGGCCCGTAGACGACATGCAGTCGGGCGTCCTGACGGAAAGCGATCCGCAGGTCGGCGAAGGCTCCGAACTTCTCCAGCTCGAGGCTGAGAAGCCGCACGGCGCGTCAGGCCTCCGCCGTGCGGCCCAGTGCCAGCGCGCGAGCTTCCGTCAGGATGGAATCGAGGTCGAGCGCTGCGCTCGCGTCCTCCGCCATCCCTCCGGGGAGCTTGTCCTGGACCGTCTTGACGAGATCGGCCACACGCGCCCGCAACGCGGCGTCCGCCTCGCTTTTCTGCAACGCCGCGGCCAAATCGATTTCCGCCAGCGCCGCATCGCCGGCCGGCGGCTCAAGCTGCGCCGTTTCTATGCGGAGCCGTTCGAGCCAGATATCGTCGGCGCACCGCTGCGCCGCCGCCTCCACCTCGTCGCGCAAACGGTCCCGATCCGCGATGAACCGCCCATGCAATTTCGTCGCGCCCGTCAGGACAACCCGCACCGCAAGCAACCGCCCTTCCGCCATTTCGGCATGCGGGCGCACTTCCGCCTCAACCGCGCGAAGAAGCTCGGTCTCATCGCCGTGATGGGTTGCGTCAATGACGACCTCCGCCCAGCGCGCGTGGTCCGTCAAAACGCGCCTTACCTCCGATACAACCCCGTCTGCGACCTCCACAATGACCGCGCCTCTTCCTCCGCATTCCCTGATGCTGCGGCCCTGAAGATTGCCCGGATAGACGATCCATGGATCGCGCGAGACGATTTCGAAGGCGTGGACGTGGCCGAGCGCCCAATAATCGTAGCCGCGCGCGGCGAGATCATGAGCGGTGCAAGGCGCGTAGTTCTCGTGGCCTGTGCGCCCGCAAGCGGTATGCAAGACGCCGAGATTGAACCAGCCGGCTACGGGTTCCGGATAGTCGACAGCATAATTCTCAACCACCTCACGGTGCGGAAAGCCGCGTCCGTGCAGCGCGACGCGCAAATCCTGAATGCGGTGGGTCTCCGGCCGCCTCGTCGAAAACTCAAAAACGTTCTGCGGCCAAGTCAGGGATTTGGTGACGAGGCTTTCAGCGTCATGATTGCCCCGCAAGAGGAATGTTGGAACGCCGCGGTTTGAGAGACGAGCCAATTGCCGGTTCAGGAAAAGGGCGATCGAAGCGTCCTTCCACTCGCCATCGAAAACGTCGCCGGCGATCACCACAAACGAAACGTCCTCCTCCAGCGCCTTCGTGACGAGGTCTTCGAATGCGCTCCGGCTCGCCCTGGCGAAGCGCGCGGCAACCTCGTCGTCCTTCTGCGCAAGGCCGAGGAACGGACTTCCCAGGTGCAGATCGGCGGCGTGCAGGAAGCGAAAATTCATTCGAGAACCGCGAGGAGGGCTTTTCGCGCCGCCTCGCCGATCAAGTCGGCCGGCTCTGAATCGCACAGGGCCAGCGTCGCCAGCGGCAAATCGAGGTGGATCCCGACAGCGTGAACGAATCGGATGGCCATAGCCTTGCTGGGGCTAAACTCCGAAATGGGCAAAGTCACGCAGGCCGTCCTGATCGCAGTGGATAAGCCGCTCTTGTCGCTTCCAGCGCGTTCGGGCATAGACCCGCGGTTGAGCAGGCGGCGAGCCGCCCCTCGCGAATGGAGCAGGACCGGACTTGTTGGACAGCCAGCGGAATGCCGTGGCGCGCGACAGAATCGAAAACGAAAAGCTGGTTCGCCTCAACCGATCGCTGCACGCGGCCTGGCGCGACGCCGTTCGCACGCCGTGGCGGAACCTGCGGCGCCGGCTGCGCGATGCGCTGCCTGTGTCGAGCGAGGGCGTTCCAGTCGCTCTCGACGAAGCGACAAATCTGACTGTCGTCCCCTATGAGGAACGCTTGCCGCCCCCGCTCTCGCGATGCGAGGTGGTCGCGGCTGCGCAGCACCAAACCCGGCTGCATCCGCTCAGCGTCAATTCGACGAATGCGGAGCGCGTCCACTATATCGATCACAATGTCCAAGCGCCAGCGATGACGCTCGAGCATCTCATCGATCAATACTGGTTTCCGGCGTTCGGTCTCCTCATTTCGCCCGAGGGCCGTGTCTGGCGCCACTCGTTCATCGTCCCTTTTCGGGATGGGTACCTGTCGTCGATCAAGGCGATCGTCGAGCGGACGGCGGCGGACGGGACGCGCGAGCGCCGGCTGCATCTCGAACGGCTCGCGCGTGCGCCCTCGTATCGCCGGCGAGCATCTGCTGATCGCCGGTTCGGACAAGCACAATTACGGCCACTATCTGCACGACATCGTGCCGCTGATCGATCTCGGCGCGAGACTGCGCGCGCCAATGCTGACCTGGACTCTGCGCCCCTGGCAGCGGGCTCTGATCGCCCGGCTCGAGGTCCCGCACGGCCTCATCCGCGAGATCAGGCCGAGGCCGGTCTTTCTTGAACATGCGGTCACCTCGAACAGGTTCACGGGGCTCAGCAGCCAGAACGCGCATCCGCAGAGCCGAGAAGCGTTCGCGCGCATTCTCACGAATGTGCGCAAGCACGCGCCTGCGACGAGCACGCCGCCGCGCGTGCTCATTTGCCGCAGCCCGTCAAACAGCCGAAACGTCACCAACCGGGCCGCGATGATCGAGGCGCTCAAGGCGCTCGGTTTTGTTGCGATCCAGCCGGACAAGCTCAAGTTCGACGAACAGGCGCTGCTCTTCGCTCAGGCGAAGATCATCGTGTGCGAGTTCGGCGCCGCCTTGTCGAACGCCTACTTCTGTCCGCCGGATACAAAGATCGTCGAGATCATCGCAGAGGGTCAGCACGATCCATGGTCCTCGCATTTCTGCGCAATGCTGGGACTCGAACATATCGTGCTGTTCCAGCGCCAGTCCGCCGAGGTCCTGGCCAGCATGCCTCGGCATGCGAAGGACTCGACCTTCTCTTACGCGGTCGACGTCCCGAAGCTGGTCGAGACCGTGAAGGCGTTGGTTTGAATAGGGGCGAATAGAGCGCGGTTTCGAACAGGGTCTGTCTCTGCGGAACGAAGGCTGCCTCGAACGCATTGAAATGCGCAATTACGCCAAGGTGGCTCGCCTATGCAGGTCAAATATCGCTCATTCACTCCAGGCCTCAATCCCCGGCGCACCAAGCTCGAAGTCCCCGGCTGGGGCGGCGAACGCCAGCCCCGAAAAGACGGGTCGATGGAGCAGGTCTGGCATTGCCTCCCGTTTTCGGAAGGCGCTCGTTACGGAATCGAATTGTTCTACCCGTATGAAAACGAACTGCGCGTGAGCGTGAACGACGGGCAAGCTCTGCGCTTGACGGCGATTTCGGGCCGCCGCCCGAAGGACAAGGCGGACAATGGCCGCCATTCCGCCCGTTCGGCGATCTCTACTATACCTACCAGCTGTCGCTGGACCTTAAGGTTGAGGAAGGTTGGGCGGTTCGCACCGAACCGCACCCCCGTTTCTACACCGACCCTACGGACACGACGCCGATCGCCGTCCCGGCGCTCATACGCCGGTGGTGGCCGATGATCTTTTTCCTGGTGTTCAAATCGCCGCCCGAAGGCAAGACCCACATTTTCCGGCCGGGCGAGCCGTTCGCGCAAATCCTCGTGGTGCCCGAGGAGGCGACATTCGACCTCGTCCCGATGTCGGACGAGGAGGCCGCCGAGCGCGAACTCCAGTCGCGGCGCATCTACCAGAGCCGCGCCACCCTGTCCGCCGAGACGCAGTGGACCTCAGCGACAAACACGGTTTTCGACGGCACATACCGCCACATTCTCGGGGCTGCGAGCGAAAGGGCTAAGCAGCAGCGCTAACCGGAGCCGCGTTCCTAAGCGCCATCAGGGCCAGCGCGCGTCGCTCTAGACGCGCGCTTATCGCCAAGATCAATAGTAGTGATAGTAGTGATGGTGATGGTGATGGTGGTGGTGGTGATAATAATGATGATGGTGGTGATGGTGGTAATAATGATGGTGATGGTGATGATGATAATATTGAGCCATCACAATCGGGTTTTCTTCAGCCGCAGCGGCTGCGTCACGCTCGTTTTCGGCGCGCAGAACGTTCTCGGCGTTCGGAATGGGGTCCAACAACTCGGCAAATGAATAAGCCGGTTGCAATACGTCAGATTCGCGGACCGTGGGCGAGGCGGACGCCTGGGCGCCGCCAAGGAGGGCCAATGCTGAGGCGCCGCTCAGCAGGCTGATAAGGGTCTTGTCCAAGCCGTGCTTCCTCCCTGATTGTGAAAGCGGATGCATAACCAGGAGGCGCCGCAAAAGGTTCCGCCGAAAGCGACCAGACCCTAAGCTATTCGCGCGCAACTCTCGCCGACACGGGCGGCGGCGTCAGCTTCTCGTCGGCGAAGCGTTGGCGGTAGACGCCAAGGTTCTCGCTGACCCGCTCGACATAGTCGCGGGTCTCGTCGAAGGGAATGCGTTCGACCCAGTCGACGAGATCGACCGCTCCGTCACGCGGATCGCCATGCGCTGCGATCCATTGCGCGACCCGACCCGGACCGGCGTTGTACGCGGCGAAGGCAAGCTCGCGCGAGCCGCGTTGGTCTTCGATCAATTGGCCCAGGAGCGCCGCACCAAGCTGGGTGTTGAAAGCGGGATCGACAATAAGGCGGGCGTAGTCGAAGTCGACGCCGGCGCGCCGCGCGGTCAAGGCCGCGGTCGACGGCAGCATCTGCATGAGTCCCTTCGCGCCAGCCCCTGAATTCGCATGCCAGATGAATTCACTTTCCTGCCGCGCGACCGCGTAGACCGTGGGCAGGTCTGCGGAGCGCGGGAGCGGCAGGAAGGCCGGCATCCCCACGTCCGGAAACGCCATCTCTTCGAGCGGATGGCCTCGCATGACCGCGATCTTGGCGAATTGAACTTGAGTCCCTGCGTCGCCCTGACGCTTCACCACCTCCGCCATGGCCGCGATCTGCAACTCATCGCGCCACTGCCGAGCGGCGTCGAAGGCGAGCGCCGCAGCAAGATCGTCGAGCCCGTCGGCATAGAGCGCCTGGACGGCGCGGACGGCCTCGTCGCGCCGGTCGCCCTCGGCCGCCACAGCCGGCGCGCGGAAAACGAGGCGAGTCTCGCCAAGACGTTGCGCAGCGAGCTGGCCGTAATAGGCGATCGGCACGCTGGCCGCGCGCGCGTAAAAGCTCTTGGCCGCCGCGGAATCGCCCATGGCCTCGGCGGCTCGCCCCTGCCAATAGGCGGCGCGCGCCGCGGATAGCGGATTCTCCGCGGCCTCGGCCGCAAGTGCAAAGCGTTTCGCCGCTGAAGGAGCATCGTCAAGGAAGCGCAACGCGATCCAGCCGGCGTGGAAGGCCGCGTCGACCTGGGCTTCGGACGAGTCGGGGCGGACGGTCTCATCGCAAACTTCAAACGCAAGCCTCGGCTCGTCGAGATCGAGGAGCGTGCGGGCGACCATCTTCCGCTCGCTCCACCACCGATCCGGATTGACGAGCGCGGCGCGATCGCGCGGCGCGAGGCTCAGCATGACCGCCGCTTCGTAGACCCGCCCTGCCCGCCGGGCGTACTGGATTCTGGAGAACAGGAGACCGGGATCGTTGCGCAACGGCGGCGGAACCGCCTTGATCAGGCCCATGCTCATCGGCTCGCGCGCCGCCGCGATGCGGGCCTGAGCAAGCGCGAAGACGTCAGGACCGGCAAGCGCCGCCGCACGGGCGCCGGCGCTAAGGTAGCCCGCGTAGATCAGGCGGTCAGCTCGATAGGCGTGGTCGGCCTTCGTGAGCGAAGCGCCAAAATCGCGCAGGATGACGCTCTCGGTCAGAGCGTCGACATTGCCGTCGCGCCAAAGGCCACGGATGATTTGCGACGCCTCTTCGGGGCGCCCTGTCGCCTGCGCCGCGCGCGCCGCGGCGATCTTGCCCGCGGTCGACTGGGGCGGCTCGCTGGCGAAAAATGCGGCGACCTCGGCCGGCGCCTGCGGATGCGCCGCGAGCTCGGCTTCCTGCCGCTCCCAAATCCAGGCGCGGCTTGGCCAGCCAGGGTGAGCCTTGAGGAAAGCCGCAAGCGAATCGAAGGACGGGTGGGCGTCGACGCGCAAAGCCGCCCATTCGAGCGCCGATCGCTCGTCCGCGTCAGTGGTCGCCGTGGCGAGCGCCATGAGGCCCGCGACGTCGCCCTTGTTGTAGAGGACGACGGCCTCAGGAGTCCTCGGAGGCGGCGGCAAGGCGGGAGCAGCCGCAGGCGCCGACGGCTCTTGGGCCGCGGGAGGCGGCGCGGACGGTTCAAGCGCCGCCATCTCTGCGCGCGGCGTAACCGCCGACAGCGCGCCAAGCGCGGGCGCTGCGCCCTCAAGGTCGGCGTAGGCGAGTTGGACCTTGACCTCCTTGTCGCTCCGATCAGCCTCGACCGATGGCGCGGGGATGCTGGCAGGTATCGCGCCGACGGTAGAGGGGGATTCAAGGTTGGCCGCGCGTCCATGAGCCAGCTTCGAGGGATCCACATCCGGGAAGGGAGACGCCAGCTTCGGCGCACTTATAGCCAAGCTCGGGGCCGGCTCCGGGGCGCGCCCTTCAGGCGTCCACGCAACCAGACAAGCGGCGCCAGCAATGGCCGGAAGCGGGCCGAATCGCAGGATTGTCATGGGTCCAGTCCTCTTCATCGAGGATGGCCCGATCTTGGTGACCAAGACGTAAACCGTAACGCTTGGCGGCGAAAGCGCGGCTGGCGAAAAAGTGGGGAGCCAGTTTTTCGTAACTCCCACGCTGGCCAATTGTCGCGGCGCGAACCACCGCCCTCATGCCTCAAGGACGAGGCGAAGCCTCGCGTCTCGAAAGGGCCTGCCCCGAGCCTGCCGAGGGGATGGTCCAGAGAGCTCAGCCGGCTCGGCGTGCGCTGAAGCGTCCTTCGAGACGCGCTTCCAGCGCTTCTCAGGACGAGCTGGTTGGAAGTTACGGTTTTTCGCGAAAAGCGCGCGAAACCAAGCAAGCTTAGAGCTGTGGGCCAATCGCCGCCAGCTCGAGCCCCTTTCGCCCGCTGCGCGTCAGGGCTATGTGTCCGCCAGCGCGTCGAGCGCGGGGATCGAGCGGGCGCGAGACGAGCCGAGCGGGGCCGATGGAAAAGCGAGCGAAGTTTCACGGATCGATGACAGCTCTGGTCACCCCGTTCAAAGACGGCAAGATCGACGAGCCGGCCTATCGCGCGCTGATCGACTGGCAGATCACCTCCGGCTCGCATGGTCTGGTGCCGGTCGGAACGACCGGAGAGAGCCCGACGCTCACCCATGACGAGCACCAACGCGCCGTCGACATTTGCATCGACGAAGCGCGAGGCCGGGTGCCGGTGATCGCGGGCGCAGGCTCCAACAACACCAGCGAGGCGATCGGCCTCGCCCGCCACGCCGAGCGAAGCGGCGCGGACGCCGTTCTGGTCGTCACGCCCTATTACAACAAGCCGACGCAAGAAGGCATTTACCAGCACTTCAAGGCCGTCAACGACGCAATCGGAATTCCGATCATCATCTACAACATTCCCCCGCGAAGCGTCGTCGACATGTCGGTCGACACGATGAAGCGGTTGTCCGAGTTGCCGAACATCGTCGGCGTCAAGGACGCGACCGGCGACGTCGGGCGCGTGTCGCGCCAGCGGCACGCGATGGGCGCGGATTTTATCCAACTTTCTGGCGAAGACATGACGGCGCTGGCCGCCATGGCCGCCGGCGGCCACGGGTGCATTTCGGTTAGCGCGAATGTCGCGCCCGCCCTTTGCGCGGAATTGATGGAGGCAACGTTCAAGGACGACTGGAGCCATGCGCTAAAGATCCAGGACCGCCTCACCCCGCTTCACGCCGCGATCTTCGCCGAGCCGGGGGTCAACGGGGCCAAATTCGCGCTGAGCGTGCTCGGCCGGATTCAAGCCGATACCCGTTTGCCGCTCGTCCAGGTGGGCCAGGCGACCGAGGCGCTGATCCGCCGCGCCATGGTCCATGCAGGCCTGGTCAACGCTTAAGGGCGAAGCATGGCGGCCGAAAAGGAAAAACCGAACTTCAAGGTCGTGGCCGACAACCGGCGCGCGCGCTACGACTATGAGATCGGCGAGACGTTCGAAGCCGGCCTGATGCTGACCGGTCCGGAGGTCAAGTCGCTCAGGACCGGCAAGGCGACGGTGGCCGAGAGCTACGCCGCCGTCGACCGCAACGGCGAAATCATGCTCTACAACGCCAATATTCCCGAATACCTTCAGGCCAACCGGTTCAACCACGAACCCAAGCGCCCGCGCAAGCTGCTCTTGCACGCCAAGGAGATCGCGAAGCTCGCCAAGGGCGTCGAGCGCGAGGGCATGACCATCGTGCCTCTGCGCATCTATTTCAACGCCAAGGGTCGGGCCAAGATCGCAATCGCGCTCGGGCGTGGCAAGAAACTGCATGACAAGCGCGACACCGAAAAAGCGCGCGACTGGAACCGCGACAAGTCGAGATTGATGCGCGAGCGCGGTTGAGGCGCGCGAATACCTTCGCCGCGTCCCGCGATCCTTCGTCCCGCCAGGAGGACATGTGATCTCTGTCACAGCCGGCGGGCAAAATAAGTGCTTTGAGTTGGATGCGTAGAATTCCCGTCTTGGCTGATTAATGGACTGCGGCCTACGCTCGGGCAAGTGACCTTGACCGGAAACAAACTCAAGGGTTTAGTCCGATCAGGAGCACTGGAGAGCGCGGCCTTTTCGGGGAGACAGGCGAGCTTCAATGAGCGACGACGTCGTCATCTTCATGTCCTATGCTCACGACGACGACCTCATTCTGTCGCCGGATCCGGACGAGTCTGGCTTCGTCAGCTTCCTTGATCAGCAGCTGCGCCTCAAGCTGCGCGATCTCGGGGCGCGACAGGCCAATGTCTGGCGCGATCGCCGCCGGATCGGCCAGGGCGATCAGTTCGATGACATCATCGACGACGGGCTCAGCCAAGCCGAACTTCTCGTCGTCGTGATGTCGCCGAACTGGATGCAGCGTCCATATTGCCGCAAGGAGTTCGAAGCTTTCCTCAGCTTGCGCAAGGCCGCCGGCGTTGCCAATCCCGCAACTCGAATGCTTGTCGTCGGCAAGGGCTATGTTGACCGCAGCGCCCGCCCGCCCGAATTGCAGGGGCAGGAAGGGTTCCTTTTCTACTCACGCGACGATGAGAACGACGTCAGCGCGATCACGCCCTTCTTCAATCGCGGCAAGTGCAACGACAAGTTTTACGCCGAACTCGACGATCTCGCGAGCGGATTGCAGAAGCGCGTGACCCAAATCCTGAGCGGCGCGCCGGCGGCTCAGACGCCCCATGAGCCCGCGCCCATCGTCACGCCGAACGGCCGCACCGTCTTTCTCGCTAAACCCGCAAGCGACATGAAGGGGCCTTACGTCCGTCTCGTCACGGAACTTCAGGGCAAAGGCTTCACTGTCGCGCCGGATCCTTCGGCGGACGTGCCGAGCGACAATAGCGCCGAGGCGTTCTTGAACGATGCGCTGGCCAAGGCCGAGGTCTTCGTCCATCTCGTCGGCGACAGCGGCGGATTCGCGCCAGAGGGTCTCGACAACGTTGTGAAGCTGCAGCTGGGCCTCGCTCGCGGCAAGGCCGCCCAGGTCGAAGGTCCGCCGGGGCAGAAGCTCACTCGCCGCATCGTTTGGGCGCCAAAAATTCTTGACCAGGGCGGGGCGGCTCCTGCGGGTCCCGCGGTCGAGCGCGATCCTCTGAAGGCGCTGGAGCGCTTCGATCAGCAGATCGCGACCGACAAGATCGACGGCGACATCTTAAGCAAGTTCGTCGAATATCTGTTTCAATATCTCACGGAGACGGCGCCGAAGCCGGTCATCACGGCCGCGGCCGGCAACAAGCTCGACCTCTATCTTTCTTACCATTCGGCCGACGAGGACTATGCGGGGGCGATCGCCCAGGCGCTCATCGAAAGCTCGGTGAAGCCGCGCATCCCTGTCGCGGACTCCGACGCGGACTCGCGACGCTACAACAGCGACCTCCTCGCCAAATGCGACGCGGTGACGCTCTGCTGGGGCGCCGCCTCCGAGGTTTGGGTTCGGTCGGAAGCCGACAGGCTGTCGGACTGGCAGGCGCTCGGCCGTAAGGGGCAGTTCGCCTTTCGCGGCCTCGTCGCCGGGCCGCCGCCCGCGTCGCACAAGAAGAAAAACGCCCTCTCGCTCATCTTCCAGGACGGCGAGTTCGACAAGGTGGTCGACCTTGTCGAGAAGGGTCCGCCGACGGCGCAGTTGCTGGTTGATCTCACCTCCGCGCCAAGCGTGAAGCCATGAGCGCGGTCGAAATCAGCGACGATGCGGCTCATAAGGGGACGCCGGGCGCGACGGCCGCCGCCGCGCAGCCTCCATCTGACGACGGGACGCGGCTTTCCAACGATCAGCCTTTTCCTGGCCTGCGGCCTTTCTTTTTCGGTGACCGCGCCTTCTTCTTCGGGCGCGAGCGTCAGGCCTTCGCGCTCTACCGCCTCGTGGAGAATGGCCGCTTCATCGCCGTCATCGGCGGCTCCGGCAGCGGCAAGTCGTCGTTGGTGCTTGCGGGGCTTCAGGGGCTTCTCGCGGATGAGACCGCTGACACAGGCGGACCGTCCTGGGCGTTCCTCGACATGCGGCCCGGCGGCGCGCCGATCACGCGCCTCGCGGGCGCTTTGTCGAAACTGTCGGCGAAGGACAGTCCGGACGAGGCGGCGCGACGACGCGACCGCATCGAATGGACGCTGCGGCAGTCGAGCTTCAGCTTCGAGAGCGCGCTCGCCGAAGCGGGGGGCCTCAGCGGCCGATCGCTGATCCTGGTCGTCGATCAGTTCGAGGAATTGTTCCGCTTCGGCCTCGCCGGCCTCGGCTACCGCCGTGGCGGCGTCGAGGAAGCGCGGCGGCGGGACGAAGCGACCCAGTTCGTGCAGATCCTGCTCGACGCCGATCGGCGGCGCATCGAGAACGTGCGCGTGCTCATCACCATGCGCTCGGACTTCATTGGCGACTGCGCCTATTTCCACGGCCTGTCGGAGGCGGTGAGCGCGACGCAATATCTCGTGCCGAATCTGACCCGCAGCCAGCTCGAGGAGGCGATCCGAAAACCGATCGAGAAGGCGGGCGGGACGATCGAGCCGGAGCTGGTCGAACGATTGCTCAACGATTGCGGCGACGAGCTCGATCAACTTCCGGTTCTGCAACATTGCCTGATGCGGCTTTGGGACCGGGCGGGGGCGGACACGCCCGCTCAAGGCGCCCGCCATCTCACACGGGCGACCTATGACGCGATCGGGCGCATGACAGACGCGCTGTCGCGCCACGCCGACGAGATTTTCGACCAGTGTCCCGGAAAGGAGCTGGCGATCGAGCAGGCGTTCCGGGCGCTGTCGGAAGTCGACCGGGAAGGCCGAGCCATTCGCCGCGCGCTTCGGTTCGACAAACTCCTGGCCGAGACCGGGGTGAGCGAGTCCGACTTGCGCGCCGTGCTGGACCGGTTCCGCGCCCCGAATTGTTCGTTCGTTTTGCCTTCGCTTTCCGCTTCTCCAACGCTCGGCCCGGACGAGCGGATCGACATTGGGCATGAGGCGCTGCTCCGCCGCTGGAAGAAGATCGCAGGCAAGCCCGACTCCGTCGACCCGAAAACCGGTCGCCCGCCGCCGGGGTGGCTCACCGAAGAGCAGATCGACGGCCAGCGCTACCACACCCTCGTGTCGCTGCTCGACGGGACCGCCGGCGGCGAACGAGCGACCCTGGATGATCCGGAGCGCACGAAGGACTGGTGGGAGCG
Source organism: uncultured Alphaproteobacteria bacterium (assembly GCA_963753135.1). GTDB lineage: Bacteria > Pseudomonadota > Alphaproteobacteria > Rhizobiales > Beijerinckiaceae > Roseiarcus. Next base: position 48,475 of record CAVWBA010000017.1, read on the forward strand.
TCTGCCGCGGACCGCGGCATGGGCGGATCGCTATGGCGGCAAATTCGATGAGGTCGAGAAGCTGATCGATGACGCCATCGAGGCGAAGAGACGAACGAAACTCAATCGGCGCCTCGCCGCTGCGCTCGGCGTCGCGGCGGTCCTCGGCGTCGCCGGCTGGATGTGGATCGCCCATGAACGAGCGCAGGAAAGGCTCGACAAGAGCGCGATGACTTCGGCGAAGACGCTGCTAGAGGACGTGCTGAAGGCCTACAATGACACGAGCCTTGATCTCGCCGGCGCTCGAAGTCTCGCGGCCATATCGGGACAATTCCTGGATAACGTGCGCCAGTCGAGCAAGACATCGGCGGCCGACCTCTTGTGGGGGCAGTCGCTCAACGACGAGGCCGACCTTTACGCGATTCTGGGAAACAACATGCAGTCTCTCGCTGTCGCCAAACGGGCGAAAGACGTTGCACAGTCGCTGACGCAGTCGAATCCGGGCGCACAAGAACTGCTGCAACTCAGCTACGATGCGTCGATGCGCGTCGGCAATGCTCTCGTCGCCTCAGGAGCGGGGCACAAGCCGGATGCTCTCAAAGAATACAATGCCGCCGTCGGGACCGCTGAAAAGATCGTTTCTTTGAGTGGCGACGAAGGGGGCGACGACGACGTCATCGACGCGCGTATGAAAATTGGCGACGTCTACAAGGACAATGAGCTCAAGCAATATTCGGAGGCTCGGAGCGAATATCAATCCGGTCTGGCAACTTGCGTGGCCGCGCTGGCCAAGCACCCGCAGAGCTTCAATCTTCTGCGCGACAAAGGAAAGGCGTTCTACCGGATCGCCGAGCTGTTAAGGACGGAAAAGACTGCAGGAACGTCCGACGAGGCCAGAGCCTTCTATCGCGATGCGTCCCAAGTTCAGAACGACCTCGTCTCGCGCAACGCAAAAGAGGCGCTCGCCGCGCAATCGGCGCCAGACCCGTCTCTGAAATCGAACTTGGCCGCGACTTACACCCACTGGGGACTTCTCGAGCTGGAAGCTGGGAACCTCGAGCCTGCGCTCGAGAAATTGCGGCAGGGCGTCGCCCTCGATGAGGAGCTGACCGGGAACGAGCCCGGCAATCCGCAGTGGCAACAGTTTCTCACGCCAAACTATCTCTATCTCGCTGAGACCCTGGAGGGGCTCAAGCGGCCGGACGAAGCTCTCGCTGCTTACCGGAAGCTCAACGACGCGAGGAGAACGCTCGCCTATCGCACGCCCGGGCGGTCAAAGCCGCAAAAAGACTTGGCCTCGGCGGCGAAGCTGGTCGGCGACCGCTCCACGGGCCTCGTCCAGATCGAAGCCTATCGCGAGGCCGTGCGAACCTGGAACCGACTGGCCGAGGATCCGAAGAACGCCGACGTCGCCGCCGACCAATACGATGTCGTCCTCGGCTTCGCGCGTACGTTCGACGCCAAGAAGGACTGGCCCGACGCGCAGTCGGCCTATCGCGTGGCGATGAAAATCGCGGTTCTGAACTACGTCAAGGATCCCTCGGCGATGGCGTGGCGCGACAAGGCGGAGGAGGCGGAGCGGGCCTCGGTCGTGGCCGGAAAGGCGGCCGAGTGTGCGCCGGCGGACACGCCTCATTAGGGGGTTGCGATCAGACTGTGGCCCCCTTCCCTTCTCCCTCCGGGAGAAGGTCGCGCGCCGTAGGGCGCCCGGAAGGACGCCCGTCCTTTCGGACGGGCTACAGCGCGGACGGATGAGGGATCGCACCCAAGGCGAAGCCGCGCTCCGCGCGAACCGTTATAACAGCGGAAAGGGGTTCCGGAAGGAACCCCCTGCCCCGGGCGGCCACCCGGAGCACGGGCGCGCGGCGCGTCACTGCGCGCTCGGGGATGCGCCTGGCGGCGAAGGAGCAGGCCGAATGGTCTTCGCCAGCTGATCGATCCAGGCGGCGTGCTCGCTCTCCATCAGGTCCTCGGCCGTAGCGACTAGGGATTGCAAAGTCACACCGCCTACGAGATAGCGCTCCTTCAGCCGCTCGAGATTGGCCTTCATCGCCGCATAGCTCGCCGCGAGATATTTCTGCCGCTCCGCCAAACCATAGGCGCTGACCGCGGCGCCGGCTGTCGTCAGCGCGCCCGTCCAGGCGGCGAACCGGGCGCCATAGACGGCGGCGATGGCCGACACCGCGGCAATGACCGCGCCGGCGATGAAGCTCCAAAGCTGCAGCCGCTGATAGGCGTCCTCGTTCTTCTCCTGGCCTTGCCTATAGAACTCGACCTGCCCATCGATGCGGTTTGTGAGGTACCACTTGTCGGTCATCGGACGGGACGGGCGCCTGTCGTCGCCGGCCGGTCCCACCGGATCGTCTTCGGGCGTCAACGAATCTCCGGCCGCGCGGGCCGCGATCGCCTTGCGGCGGTCGATGAACGCGGTCGCGGCATCCCCGTCGGAAGCCTTGCCAGGCGCATAGTCTCCAATCCCGCCCGCAAAGCGGAAGCATTCCGACTTGATCGCTTCCGCAGTCGCGCGAGCGCGCAGCCACCCCGATTCGGCGCCGACGGCGAGCGCCTGACGCCCCACGTAGAGCGACAATGCTGACGCGATCGCTGCGGCGCAGGCGAGCGCGGTCGCAAACTGACCATCGGACAACCAGCCGGGAAACCAATCCGTCGGATTGGCGCCAAAGAAGCCGGAGGCTGCGCCTAAAACGCCGGTCGCGACCAGCGCGATCATCGCCCAGAGATTCCAGCGCCCGGCCTTCGCCTGCAGCGATCGCGCCCGCTTGGCCCAGCCGCGATATTCGTTCCACGCCTGTTCGATCATCGAATCGTCCGGACCTCGGGCGGCGTCCGATTCGGCCGGCCGGGGCCGCGACTCTATCCCACTCCTTGAATCGCGCCAGCCGCTCCCATCACGCCGCCACCTTCAGCGCCTGGTCGATGTCCGCGATGATGTCGTCGATGTGTTCGATGCCGATCGACAGCCGGACATAGTCGTCCGTCACGCCCGTCGCTTGTTGCTCGACCGGCGACAGTTGCGAATGCGTGGTGGTCGCGGGATGGATGGCGAGCGAACGCGCGTCGCCGATGTTCGCGACATGATAGAGAAGCTTGAGCGCGTCGATGAACTTGCGCCCGGCCTCTTTGCCGCCCTTGATCTCGAATCCAACCAGGCCGCCGAAGCCTCCCTTCAGGTATTTTTCCGCCCGTCGCTTCGCTTCGCCCTTCTGAAGCGAGGGATGGATCACGCTCGTGACTGCGGGCTGCTTGGCGAGCCAGGCTGCGACCGCGGAGGTGTTGGCCGAGTGGCGCTCGATGCGCAGCGGCAGCGTCTCCACGCCCTGGAGCGTCAGGAAGGCGTTGAACGGCGACATGCAGGAGCCGAGGTCGCGCAGGAGCGTAGTGCGAGCCTTGAGGATGTAGGCGATCGGCCCAAGCGGCTTCGCCGCTTCGCTCCATACCGCGCCGTGGTAGCTGGGATCGGGCGTGTTGAGCGCCGGCTGCCGCTCCTTGTGCTCCTCCCAGGGAAAGTTACCGCCGTCGATGATGAGGCCGCCGATCGAGTTGCCGTGTCCGCCGAGATATTTGGTCGACGAATAGACGACGATCGCCGCGCCGTGCTCGAACGGCCTGGTCAGAATGGGCGCTGCGGTGTTGTCCATGATGAGCGGAACGCCGAGGGGACGGCCGATCGCCGCCACTTCAGCGATCGGAAAGGCGATCAGCTTCGGGTTGGGCAGCGTCTCAGCGTAATAGGCCCGGGTGCGCGCGTCGGTGGCCTTGCGGAAACCGTCCGGGTCGACCGGATCGACGAAGCGGACCTCGACACCCTGGTCCTTCATCGTGTTGGCGAACAGGTTCCAGGTGCCCCCATAGAGGTCGGTCGAGGAGACGATGTTGTCGCCGGCCCGCGCCAGGTTCTGCACGGCGAAGGCCGAGGCCGCCTGTCCGCTGGCGAGCGCCAGCCCCGCCGCGCCGCCTTCGAGCGCCGCGACGCGCTTCTCGAGCACGTCATTCGTCGGGTTCATGATGCGGGTGTAGATATTGCCGAGCTCTTTGAGCGCGAACAGGTTTGCCGCGTGCTCGGCGCTTTGAAACTGATAGGATGTCGTCTGGTAGATCGGCACCGCGACCGCTCCCGTCGCCGGATCGGCGCGCCAGCCCGCGTGAAGCGCCAGAGTTTCGACTTTGTGAGACATGGGTTCTTCCCTGTGTTGTCGTTTGCGTCGCCAGTTTTCGAGCCCAGTGCGACGGACCGGCGATCCTGTGTTACGACACTCTTAAGTTGCTTATATTGTAGCCTATACAAATTCGGTGGAATGAGTCGACCATAGCGAGTCCCTGGTCGCTCCACAAGGCGACGCCTGTCCGTCAAATCAAGGACTCGGAGCCTATCGTCTTGATGATATATCCTCAGAGCGAGAATCGCAGGCCGCCGCGCCTTGTGGCTGGAGGCGAAGGGAAGGCTCAATGAGCGCGCGCCATGAACCGGAGGAGCGTCTGCGCAGATTTCACCTGCCGCACGCCCATCTCGAATCGGCCTTCGGAAACGACTGGTTCGGGAGAAAAGCGGAGGATTTCGCCCGCTTCTTCGGCACCCCGACGTTCCTCATCGCGCAGACGCTGATCGTCGCGCTGTGGATCTGGGTCAACGCCGCGGGCTGGACCCAGTTCGACGTCTATCCGTTCATTCTGCTCAATCTCGCCTTCTCGACCCAAGCCGCCTATGCCGCGCCGTTGATCCTGCTGGCGCAGACCCGTCAGGCCGACCGTGACAAGGCAGCGAGCCTCGCCGACGCCCAGCATCGCGAAGAACTTCACCAGATCAATGAGCAGCGGCAAGCGCAAATGCGCGAGCAGGGCGGGATGCTGATCGAAATGGTGCAGCAGAACACCGCGCTCACCGAGCGCGTGGAAACCCTGCTCAAGCAGAACACCGAACTCACCCAGACCGTCCGAGCCCTAGTCGAAAGGATCGACGCGATGACGAGCGAGGTCCATGCGCGGATGACGCCGACCGCACGCGGCTGAGCGCCCTCGCCTGGGCGCCGAAACCAGCTACTTGTCGATGAACTCGATCGTCTGTTCGAGCGCGGCAGGTGAAACCAGAAAAAGGCCGGTATAGGGCAGGCCGAGTTCGAGGATGAGAAAGATCGCAAAGGCGATCGACAGCGCTCCGAACGTCAGGGCTGCGGTGACGAGAGCGTTGGACGGGGCGTATAAGCCGATGCCGAAAAAGAGCGCCGCCGTCCAAAAGACCAGGATGGCGATCAGAACCCACGACACCGGCCCGCTCGCGATCTGCAAGGAGATCAGCAACCGCGATTGTTCGACCATGCTGGCGTATTGGTTGGCGGTCGCCAGCGCCGCCTTCTGCGCATCGGTTTTTGGCTGAAGCGTCGCGAGAAAGTCGTCGGCCCCCTGCGCGTTGGCTAGGGGCGGACCGACCGTCAGGTCAACCGGCCCGCCGCCGCCCCAGATCGCGGCGTAGGCTTTCTCGATTCCCGCTTTGAGCTGGTCGCGCATCGGCTTGGTCTCAGGCCCAAATTGACCAAGCGCCTGATCGAGCCTCAGAACCTGGGCGGAGAAATTCTCCAGATTCGTCCGCTGCGCCGAGAAATAGGCCCAGCTGACGCCAATGAGGGTGCCCAGGACCAGCGCGAGAAGAAGGCTAACCAGCCCCGAAACCTGGCCGACCACGGCTTTCGTGTCGCCGGCCTTGTGCTCGTCAGCGAGCCGTGTTTGCAGCGCGAGCCCGGCATAGCCAGCCACCATGAATAAGACAAAAATCAGTGTGCAGATAAGGACGATACTCAAGTTGTTAGCCCACCAGCCTTACTTACCCGCGCGCACCCTACGGACCCGTCGCGGAATTTCAAGCGTGGTCGAAGAATAGCCGAGGGGAGCGGCGGCGGTTTCGCCGCAAACGCGTCTGTCACAACGGCGCCATCTCGAAACGACAGTTTACCAAGATAAACGTGTCTTCCATTTACTGCATAAACACGGTATTGTGTGTGAGCCTAAGGCGTCACCCCTCAAAGCCTTTTTCCCAGCGGCCGATAGTTATTTTGAACCAGCTCGTAAGATCGACGCTTAAGAATCTGGCGCGCAATTATGGCGTCCACGTCCGCTATATGCCTCGGCTTCTGAACAAAGGCCCTGATTACGAAGTCGTACTGCCAGGCGCGTCGTATAGCCCGTGGAATCTCGATCAAGCGTTCAAAACGGCCTATTCGCAAGTCGAACTCGCGACGCTGGTCGATAAGTACCGGTGCTTCGAGCTGTGGAGGCTCGTTGAGCAAGCGGCCAAGCTCGAAACCGGTGCGCTGATCGAAATCGGAGTATGGCGCGGGGGCACTGCCGCGCTGATCGCGACGCAGGCGAAACAGCTGGGATTGCACGACAAAGTCTACGCCTGCGACACCTTCTCTGGCATCGTGAAAGCCGGAGACGAAGACCCCGATTATACCGGGGGCGAGCATGCCGACACGAGCCAGCGCTTAGTCGAGGACTTCCTCTACAAAAGGCTAAAACTCGACAATATCGAGATTCTAACCGGCATCTTCCCCGAGGAAACTGGCGGCGAAGTCGAAAATCTTAAGTTCCGGTTCTGCCATGTCGACGTCGACGTCTATCAGTCGGCCAAGGATGTGACGGAATGGATCTGGGAACGGTTGGTTCCGGGCGGCATGATCGTCTACGACGATTATGGCTGGGACACGACTCCGGGCGTCGCCCGCTATGTCGACGCGCAACTGCCGCTCAAAGACCGGATCGTTTTGCACAACCTCAACGGCCACGCGATCGTGATCAAACGATAGCGCCGACCCCCCCTCAGGGCGAATGCGAGGAAGGGCTAGCGGAGCCCGGAGACCTTGCGCGCAGCTGCCATCGGCTCGCCTTGTCTTGTCTTGCGATATGAGCCGCGTTCGCGAGGCAAGCCTCGCATCGCCGGCGACCATCAGCAAGGGCGAGAATGACTACGCAGGCAAAACACCGCTCATCTGATTAGCACGGCGTTTATTCGCAACCGGCCTGGCTCGGAAGCGTTTTCGCGTGAAACCCATTGGCTCGGCTTAACGCCGACATTGCCAACAATTCATGCGCTGGGCAGCCGGGCCGCCCTTCTAATGCCCCGGTCGGTCTGATAGTGCGGCTTCTTCTTTTTGCCGCCCGCTCAAGGTCCTACCCGTATGCGCATGCTGAGCCTCGCCGCCTTCGCCGTCCTCGCCCTCATTATCGGCGGCTACCGAGAGGACGGGATGACGCTGCTCGTCGCCGTCGCCTCGGGGCTGGCCGCGGTCGCTTCGTTGCCGCGCTGGAGGATCTCGACCTTCCTCACCCTCCTCTGCGATCTATTCGCGATCGAAACGGTGCTGTTCGGCCTGGCCGACCTTGCCGCGCTCACCGGCTATTGGCCGCAGAGCCTCGAGGAATACGAGCTCCCCCGCTATCTGCCGCTGGCGACGGCGCTGTTCGTTCTCGCCATCTTCGCCGTCTCGCACTTTCGGCTGGTGCGCAGGATGATGAGGATCGCCGATCCCTTCTTCGCCGCGCGGACCCCGATCTCGATCCGGCCCTGGCCATCCCGGCCGGTGATCCTTCGTCAGGACGTCTACGCCCGCATCAATGTCTTCTTCCTCATCCTGATCAATCAGTTCCAGGTCGCGCTGGCGCTGCGCTTCAACTTCTTCCAGCGGGATTTCGGCAACGCCATCCAGGTGGCCAACGAGGCGCATCGGGTAGCGTTTTGGTACCAGCTCATGGTTGTCTTCGTGCCGCTGGCGACGATCGCCATCGTGGCGGGCATCGTCGAGTTCTTCGTCGCCTCGAATTTCGTGCTGCAATGGCGACGCTGGATGACGGCCTCGTTCACCTCGCGCTGGCTTATGCAGTCGATGCACTATAAGCTCGCGCTCACCAGCGCCGCCGACCATCCGGACGACGAGACGTCGGAGGAGGTCGCGGGCCAGCGCATCACGACGGACAACCCCGACCAGCGCATCTCGCAGGACATCGGCGGCTTCATCAACGGCACCGGGACCGGCATCAATTCCGGCAACGTCGGCATCTACAATTACACCATCCAGGCGATCGCCTCGGCGACCAATCTGGTGTCGTTCTCGATCATCCTGTGGGGGATTTCCAACTCCCTCAACGCGCCGATTTTCGGGATGCGAATCCCCGGCTTCCTGTTCTGGGTCGCCGTCTTGTACGCTTGCCTCGCGACAGGCGTCACCCAGATGATCGGACGCAGCCTGTCGAGGCTCTATTTCCGACAGCAGGCGGTCGAGGCGAACTTCCGCTTCGATCTTGCGCGCATCCGCGAGTACAGCGAGCAGATCGCGCTTCTCAAGGGAGAGGAGCGCGAGATCGACCGGGCTGGCAGCGTGTTCGGCGAGGTGGTGCGAACCATCCGCCGCATTATCCATGTGCGCACCTGGCTCATCGCCTTCAACCAGTTCTATAGCCAGATCTCCGTGATCATTCCCTATGTGGTCGTCGCGCCGTTCTACTTTGCCAAAATCGTCGACTTCGGCCGCTTCAATCAGTCGGCCGATGCGTTCGCCAACGTCAACGGCGCGATGAATTTCTTCGTCGACCGCTACATAGGCCTCGCCGATTTCCGCGCCACGATCGAGCGCCTGACTTCGTTCGAGGACGCCTTCGACCGCGCGCTCGCGAACGATAAAAAGACGCCGCGGCTGACCGCGGGGCCCTCAGAGGCCCCTACCCTGTCGCTGAACGACGTCGACATCGCGCTGCCCGACGGCCGCAAGCTGGCCCATATCGCCGACTTGGTGCTCGTCCCACAGGAGTCCACGATGCTGGTCGGACCCTCGGGGGTCGGCAAGTCGACGCTCTTTCGCGCCATTTCGGGCTTGTGGCCCTATGGCTCGGGCGAAATCCGCCAGCCGGCCTACGCCAAGCTCATGCTCTTGCCGCAGCGGCCCTATATCCCAATCGGACCGTTGCGCGACGCCCTCGCCTATCCGGCGCCAAGCGCCAATTTCTCCGACGCGAAGCTAAGGGAGACCTTGGTGAAGGTCGGCCTTCCGGCGCTGGCGGATCGGCTTGACTTCAACGAGAATTGGCAAATGCGGCTGTCGGGCGGCGAACAGCAGCGGCTCGCCGTCGCGCGCGCGCTGCTGGCCGAGCCGGACTGGCTGTTCCTCGACAAATCAACGGCCTCGCTCGACGAGAAGAGCGAAGCCAATCTCTATCGTGCGATCATTGAAACGCTGCCCAACACCACGATTGTGTCGATTGGCCATCAGGCGACGATCAATCAGTTCCACAAGCGGCGGATCGCGTTCGAAACCCACGGCGGAACTCCGGCCACGGTTGTCGCCGAGCCGGAGCCGGCAACCTGATTGAGGGCCAGCTTAAAGCGAACGGGCGAGCCGCATCGAGCCGCGCGGCCCCTTGATGACGAGATCGTCGTTGACCAAGTCCCATTCTGGGTTGCCGAGCAGCGCGGACAGGAATCCAAGTTCGAGCTGCATAATGTCCTTGGCGCACTGCTTTTTGGTCAGCGCATACGGCCCCGTGGCGAGATGCTGGTCCTTGATCGGATACATCGTCGCCGACCATGAATTGCAGCCGGTGTAGCCGGACCCCCGCAGCGTCCCATCGATCTTCAGGCTGATGTCCAATCCAGAGGGTACGGGCTTGCCGTTGAGCTCCCGAAGCGACCAGGTTTGGTCGAGCGGAAAATTCTTCTGCAGTGGCGGCAGCGGCTTAGGTGGCTGGTTATCCTCTTCAGTTTGCGGGCCTTTTGAGGCGGCGTAAGCGGTGGCGGCGAAACATAAGGCTACGCCCAGGGCAGCCGCGACCAAGATTTGTTTCAGCATGTGCGTTGGACCTCGATATCCGGAGGCGGCGGCCCCTCTATGGACGATTCGCCCGGCGCTTCGTCGTGCCCGAGCCTGCTCCCTTTGATCGCGGAGCTTGCATTTTTTGTGGCGAAGATCACCTGTCAGGCCTTGAATTTGAGGCCCTCCGAACAAAAATTATTCCGCATGGGGCCTAACGGCCTCACAGCGGCAGGCGTAGCCAATATCTGGGGCGCGAGCCGTCATATCGCTCAACATAAAGAGGATGTGATCATGTTGAATTACGATCTTTCACCGTTCTATCGGTCCACCGTCGGCTTCGATCGTCTCTTTTCGATGCTCGACAGGGTCGCTGGAGGCGAGCAGAACGCTCCCACCTACCCGCCATACAACATCGAGCGCACTGGCGAGAACGCCTACCGGATTACGCTCGCGGTCGCCGGCTTCGGCGAGAACGAGCTGTCCGTCGAAACTCGCGAGAACACGCTGACCGTGCGCGGATCCAAGGAAACCGTCCAGAAGGACGAGAAGCGCGACGTGCTTTACCAGGGCATCGCCGCCCGCGCCTTCGAGCGCCGCTTCCAGCTTGCCGACCACGTCGTCGTGACGGGCGCGGCGAGCGAGAACGGTCTCTTGCACATTGATCTGGTGCGAGAGGTTCCGGAGGCGCAGAAGCCGCGCACCATCGCGATCAACAAGGGTGGCGCCAAGACCATCGAAGCGGTCAAGACGCCTTCCGCTCAGGCCGCGTAAATCAAGCCGTCCTGGCGTCGAGATCAAGGCGTCCGGTCGGGGGCGCCCTTGAGACGACTGACAAACCCCTGGCTTCGGCCAGGGGTTTTTGATTCAGCTGTATTGCTTGATCGCGCCACGAGCGGGAAACAGTTTTTCCTCAGTTCCCTGCCTCCAGCCGCGGCAGCAGCCCAGGGCCTCAGGAACGGCCGACCGGTCGATTCCATCGGCGACGAACGGTCATCGGCGTAGCCTCAAGGACAAACTGCGCATTGGCCGAGCGCTGTCGGCCGACGCCGCACGCGCTTGGCGCGATCAGCCGTTTGCGAGGCCGCCTCTTCGCGTCGGCGGCGGTTTGTGCGATAGTTTGGCAGGCGATTTGAGCTGCGCCAAGGAGGAAATCCATGATTCGGTCGAGTTTGGTCAAAAGCGCCTGCGTGGCGATCGCGCTTTCCGGCTTCAGTCCGCCGCAGGCTGGCGCGATTGAGATGCAGGGGTTCAACCCGTCGCCGATGCTGAACGACGGGATGATCTCGAAAGCCTACATCGCCCATCGCGGCGTGACCGCTGTGGGGCCACGCGGCGGCGTCTACCATCGTGGGGGCACCGTTGGCGGCTATCGTGGCGGCTATGGCTACCGCGGCGGCGTCTACCGCGGCGGGGTTTATCGAGGCGGAGTTTACCGCGGAGGCTACGGCGGCTGGGCCCGGCCCGGCTGGTATCGTTGGGGCCCAGGCGGCGCGATAGCGGCCGGCGCCGCAATCGGCGTGCTCGCTGCGGGAGCCGCCGTCGCCTACGCCGGCCAGGCGCCCGCGCCGGGCTTGTGCTGGTACTACACCGACCCGAGCTACCGCGCTGGCTTCTGGGACGCCTGCTAGGCGCACGCGACGCACACGGCGATCACAGATGGCGGCCAAACAGGCCGCCATCTATCCGCCGAGGCCGTGCGAAAACGCAGTTTTTGGGACGCTGTGCTGGAGCGGCTAAGAAAGCGCAGTAGGGTTTGCCGGCGGTCTGGGTTTGTACGATGAGGGGCTCAGGCGGCCCTGATCGCCTGGATGAGCGGCTGCGTCCCGAGGATGGCGATCATCCGCTTCAGATTGTAGGCGAGAACGTGAAGGCTCATCTCGGCGCTGACCTTTTCAAGGGTGCGTAGCCGGAAGTGGGTGGCGCCCATCCAGGCCTTGATGGTTCCGAACGGATGTTCTGCGGTCTGGCGTCGGATGCGCATGCTCTGGGGCGCACGGTCCAACCGCTCCTGCATCGTGTCGAGGACGGCTTCGTGTTCCCAACGCTTGACGCGCCGCTCCTTTGAAGGCGTGCATTTCGATTTGAGCGCGCAGGGGGCGCATTTCGTCGTCCAGTACGCGTGCAGCGTGAGGCCGGCTTCGACGGTGGTGAACCGCCGCGTCAGCTTCTCCCCGCCAGGACAACGATAGGCGTCCTCCTGGGGATCGTAGACGAAATCCTGCTTGCCGAACCGGCCGTCCGCCTTGGCGCCAGAGGTCAGCGGCTTTGGCACGATGGGCGTCACGCCCGCCGCCTCACAGGCTAGGATCTCCTCGCCTTTGAAGTAGCCGCGATCGGCGATCGCCGTCAGTTCACGCGCGCCCATCGCCTCTTGCGCCTGCTTCGCCATCGCCGAGAGCTGGCTGCGATCATTGCCGATATTGGTGACCTCGTGCGCGACGATCAGGTGATGCTTGGCGTCGACAACGGCCTGCACATTGTAGCCGACCAGCCCCGTGTCCTTGCCGCTCGTCGCCATGGATCGCGCATCCCGATCAGTCAGCGAAATCTGCTTGTCCGGCGCGGCGTGCACGGCGACTTCCAGCGCCTTATACTTGCGCATCTGCTCTCGCAGCGAAGCGATCTTGTCCTTCAGCCGCGCCGACTTGGCTTCCGCCAACTCGCCTTCCTGACGGTCCGCCGTCTCCAGCGCCGATAGATAGCGCTCGATGCTCGCCTCAACTTGCTCCATGCGGCGCTTTATCGAGCCGCGCGAGAAGGACCTGTCGCGGGAATTGACGGCCTTGAACCGGCTGCCGTCGATCGCCACCATCGCCTGAGTGAACAAGTTCACCTTTCGGCAAAGCGCCACGAATTGCCGGCACGTCGCGCGGATCGCTGCGCCGTTGTCTTTTCTGAAGTCCGCGATCGTCTTGAAGTCCGGCGCAAGCCGTCCAGTCAGCCACATCAGCTCGACATTGCGTCGGGCTTCCCGCTCAAGCCGCCGGCTCGAAGCGATTTGGTTGACGTAGCCGTAAACGTAGATCTTCAGAATTGTGGCGGATGGTAGGCGGGACGGCCCGTCGCCTCCGGGACCACCCCCTCAAACCCCAGCCTCCGCAAATCCAGCTCGTCGACGAACGCCTCGATGACTCGGACCTGGTTCTCCTCAGCTACAAAGTCGTCGAGATACTCCGGAAGCAAAACGCCCTGGCGCCGATCCTCACCCTCGACAAAGCGCTTCATCAAGAACCCCGACTCAATGCGTCAAGATTTTAACTCAACCGACGTTTTCACACAGCCTGCGCCCAAAGCAGCCATCAGCTCTATGCGCCTGATCGCAACCTCGATCGTCGCAGCCGTCGCCTGGACGACCGGCGCTACCGTCTCGGCTCGGGCCGAAACCGTCAACGTCTACGACGATCATGGCGGCAGCGTCGCCCAATATGACGCGCGCTGGTCTGAGCTGGCTGGTCGCGGCGTCAATGTTCGGATCGTCGGCCCGTGTCAATCCGCCTGCACGGTGTTGCTCGCTCATATTCCCAACGACCGCATTTGCGTGACGCCGCAAGCCTCGTTTGGGTTCCACCTCGCTCATCGCCCCGACGCCACCGCGACGCTTTGGGCCGCATATAACGCGGGCATTCGCGCATGGATCAATTCGCGAGGCGGATTGACGGCGGAGTTCAAATGGATGCGCGCGCCCGACATCTATCGTTTCTTCCGCAAGTGCTAGCTGGACGCCCCGATGACGGTGACCGCAAGCGACACTCCGCGCGCGCATGGCGGTTTCCGAAGGAGGCCCCTTTCACCGCCTTTCAAGCCTTGCCAAACGCCGCAGATTGCCGCCAAGCTCCAGCCCGATCCCCCCTCGCAGGTGCGACTGAGCCACGCCCCATGATCCCCAACGCGCCCCGGTCCTTCGACTTCGATCTCGGCGAAAGCGCCGCGATGATCCGCGACAGCGCCCGCACCTTCGCCGAGCGGGAGATCGCGCCGCGCGCCGCGCAAATTGACCGCGACAACGCGTTTCCACGCGACCTCTGGCCCAAGATGGGAGAGCTCGGCCTGCACGGGATCACCGCGCCGGAGGCGTACGGTGGGCTGGCCTTAGGCTACCTCGAGCATTGCGTCGCGATGGAGGAAGTGTCGCGCGCCTCGGGCTCGGTCGGTCTCTCCTACGGGGCGCATTCCAACCTCTGCGTCAACCAGATCGTGCGCAACGGCAATGACGAGCAGAAGGCGCGCTATCTGCCGAAGCTCATCTCAGGCGAGCACGTCGGCGCGCTCGCCATGTCGGAGCCGAACGCAGGCTCCGACGTCGTCTCGATGGCCACTCGCGCGACGCGCAACGGCGACCGCTTCGTGCTCAATGGCTCGAAAATGTGGATCACCAATGGTCCCCTCGCTGAGACCTTCGTCGTCTACGCCAAGACCGATCCTGCCGCCGGCGCCCGCGGCATCACCGCCTTCCTTGTCGAGCGCGGCATGAAGGGCTTCTCGCAAGGGACAAAGCTCGACAAGCTCGGCATGCGCGGCTCCGACACTGCCGAGCTCATCTTCGCCGACTGCGAAGTTCCGGCCGAGAACGTGCTGGGCAAGATCGGCAAGGGCGTCAATGTGCTGATGAGCGGCCTCGACTACGAGCGCGTGGTGCTGGCCGCGGGTCCGCTCGGCCTCATGCAGGCCGCGCTCGACGTCGTCCTTCCTTATGTCCACGAACGCAAGCAGTTCGGCCAAGCGATCGGGACCTTCCAATTGGTGCAAGGCAAGCTCGCCGACATGTACGTGACGATGAATGCGGCGAAGGCTTATGTCTACGCCGTCGCCAAGGCCTGCGACCGCAATCAGACGACGCGCGAGGATGCGGCGGGCGCGATCCTCTACGCCGCCGAGCGCGCGACCCAGGTCGCGCTCGACGCGATCCAGATCTTGGGCGGAAACGGCTACACCAACGACTATCCGCTTGGGCGCCTGCTGCGCGACGCGAAGCTCTACGAGATCGGCGCCGGCACGAGCGAAATCCGCCGCATGCTGATCGGGCGCGAGCTGTTCGAGAAGAGCGCGTGAGCTTAAGGACTGCGCATTGAAGCGCCACCGCCACTCGCTCGACTAGCCAAAGTCCTGCTATCCAGGTGGGAGCGCGTCGGCCAGCACGCGGACCGAATGTATCGCGACCCGCCCGGAGAGATCAGCGATCTGATGGCGGCACGAAAACCCATCGGCGACGATCGGCTCTTCAGGCCCGGCTTTGCGCACAGCGGGCATGAGATCGGCCTCCGCCATGGCGCGCGACACGTCCTGCGTCTCGGACTGATAGCCGAACGCGCCGGCCATGCCGCAACAGGACGAAATGATCGGCGCAACGATGAGATCAGGCGCCTGGCGCAAAGCCGCGAGAGTCGCATCGAACGCGCCGAAGCTTTTCTGATGGCAATGGCCGTGGACATGCGCCTTCGTCGGCGTCGGTCGAAGCTTGAGCGAGATCTTTTCGCGGGCCATCCACTCCCCGAAGGTGACCGCGCGGCTGGCGAGCGCTCTCGCTTCGCTTCCCGGCAGCAGGGACACGAACTCATCGCGCAAGGTCATGAGACAAGACGGCTCGAGGCCGATGACAAGCGCATCGCCGGCGAGCGCGGCCAGCGTCCGCCGCGCCTCGGCGCGCGCCTTGTCGATCAAGCCCGCCGCAAGATAGGTTCGCCCGCAACAGAGCGGGCGGCCGTCGTGGCGCGGCGTCAACGGCCTTCGCCCCGTCGCTGCGATGACGCGCAGCGCAGCGCGTAGATTGTCGGGCTCGAAATAGCGGTTGAACGTGTCGGCGAAGAGCATGACGTTGCCCATGCTGTTGCCCGGCTTGGCGTAGGGAAGGGCCTCTTCGTCGCGGAAATAGTCGCTCCGCCAAGCCGGCAGATCGCGCTCCTCGGCAAAGCCCCAGTGCCGATCGAAGACACGGCGCAGCCAGGGGACTTTGTTGCGGAGATTGGCCGCGCCCGAGAACGCTCGCGGCGAGCGGCGCGTAGCGCGGCAGTTCGGCGACGATCCGTTCGCGCAAACTTATCCCGTGCCGAGCAGCGCGCGCCGCCGTCGCCTCGATCTTCATCTTCGCCATGTCGACGCCAGTCGGACACTCGCGCCGGCAGGCCTTGCAGGAGACGCAGAGCTTCAGCGCCTCCGCAACCTCGCTCGAGGCCAACCCATCCTCGTCGAGCTGGCCGGTGAGGGCGAGCCGAAGCGTGTTGGCGCGGCCGCGGACAAGATGCTGCTCGTCGCGCGTCGCCCGATAGCTCGGGCACATCGCGCCAGCGTCGAACTTGCGGCAATGGCCGTTGTTGTTGCACATCTCGACGGCGCCGAGCAGGCCGTTGAGCGGCCCCGGATAGTCCGACCAGTCGAGCCGCGGCGAGAAGCCCTCGATCGCGCGATAGTCGGGCCCGTAGCGGAACAGCGAGCGGTCGTCGAAGCGCGGCGCGCGGACGATCCGGCCGGGATTGAGCAGGC
Source organism: uncultured Alphaproteobacteria bacterium (assembly GCA_963753135.1). Lineage (GTDB taxonomy): Bacteria > Pseudomonadota > Alphaproteobacteria > Rhizobiales > Beijerinckiaceae > Roseiarcus. The sequence continues at coordinate 64,746 of CAVWBA010000017.1, forward strand.
CATCGGGATCGAACGCGTCCTTCACCGCCTCGAAGGCGCGGGCGATGGGCGCGCCGAACATCGGCTCGTTGAACTCGCTCCGGGCGATGCCGTCGCCATGCTCGCCGCTGTGCGATCCCTTGTAGCGGCGGACGAGATCGAAACATTCCTCGGCGATGGACGCATCCGCTTGACGTCCGCCGGATCCTTCATGTTGAGGACCGGGCGCACATGCAGGCAGCCGACCGACGCGTGCGCGTACCAGGTCCGCGCGTACGTCGTGGCGCTCGAAGACGCGCGTTCAGTCGCTCGGTATAATCCGCCAGGTCCTCGAGAGGCACGGCGGCGTCCTCGATGAAGGAGATCGGTTTGCCGTCGCCTTTCATCGACATCATGATGTTGAGGCCCGCCTCGCGCACCTCGGCGATCTGCGCCTGGAAGGCGGGCTCGGTGGCCCGGACCACGCTATGCGGGAAGCCGAGATCGCCCATCAGCGTCTCGAGCCGTGCGAGCTGCGTAAGCAGCGGCTGGTCCTCCATGCCATGGAATTCGACGATCAAGAGGCTCTGAGGCTCGCCGATCACCATGCGGTCGATCGTGTTGCGGAAGATCGGGATGCCGCGGCCAAGGTCGATCATCGTGCGATCGACGAGCTCAACCGCTTCGGGGTCGAGCGCGACAATATGACGCGTCGCCTCCATCGCGGCGCGGAACGAAGGAAACTGGCAGACGCCCAACACTTTCCGGGGTTTGATGGGATGGAGGATGAGCTCCAGCGCCGCCGAGAACGGCGAGCGTTCCCTCTGAACCGACCAGCAGCCTCGCCGGGTTGTCCCGCCCCGCGGCGGCCGCGGCCGGCGTCAGCGCATCGATGTTGTACCCGCCGACCCGGCGCAGCACTTTCGGAAACCGTGCGGCGATCTCCGGCGCCAGATCCTGGCCGAGATTCTGCAGCCGGCTCATGAGCGCGGCGATCGCGGTCGGCGTCGTCGCGCCCTGTCCGGGCCAATCGGGACCGAAGCGGAAACGCGCGCCGTCGGCCAGAATCGCGTCGATGGCCGCGACATTGTCGGCCATCAGGCCATAGCGGATCGACTTGCTGCCGCAGGAATTGTTGGCCGCCATGCCGCCGATGGTGCAGCGCGCGTGCGTCGAGGGATCGACCGGAAAGAACAGGCCATGCGGCTTCAAGGCCGCGTTGAGATGGCCGAGCACGATCCCCGGCTCGACCAATGCACGCCGGCGATCGGGATCGATCTCGAGCACGTTGCGGAGATATTTCGAGCAGTCGAGAACCAAGGCTCGGTTGACCGTCTGGCCGCATTGGCTGGTGCCGCCGCCGCGGGCCAAGACCGGGACGCCGCTCTCGCGCGCGATCGCCATCGCGGTCGCAACATCTTCGATCGTGCGCGGCACGAAGACGCCGACCGGCTCGATCTGGTAAATGGAGGCGTCGGTCGCATAGCGGCCGCGATCGGCACGCGAGAACAAAACCTCGCCCCTCGTCTCGCGCCTTAGTCTAGCAGCAAGCTGTTCTCGCAGAGCCGGCCCATCGTCCCGCATGGCCCTCAACCGTCCGATTCTGCGCCCCAAGGCCACTCGACTGCTCGCGCCTAGGACTCAAGGCTTGCCGGTCTATCTTAGCGCGTTTTCAAGACCTCTGGTCCTCTGGCCGCCAAGCTTCGTGGCCGGTCAACGGAACGTGTCTTCACCCAGACATGAACACGCCTCCTAAAAATTCCGCCACACGGCCACCACACCGCCCCGCTCGCTGTTGGTTCTGACCGTCCACACGGTCGAGAACACGCCAGCCTGCAGCGACCATTTGTCGTTGAGCGCATAGACCACGCTCGCCTCCACCACCGACTGGCGCCAGGCCGGGAATGTCGGGTCCCTCGTCGACATCGACACCGTGGTGAACTCCTGAAGCATCAGCATGATCTTGGGCGTGAACTTGAACCCGACCGTCAGGTCTCCATGCCATTCGTCCGGCGGGCCTTCCGTGCGCAGGCGCCAGGCGACCTCCGCGTCGAGGAAGCCGGGAACCCCGAGAAAGCTGAAGTTGCGGCCGGCGTTGAGGCGCGCCTCCCCGGCCCAGCCGGTGTTGCCTTCTTGAGCGGGCGCCTTCAAATCATGGGCGCCCGGGATGAACACGGTCGCCTCGCCAGAGAATATCCATTCGCCGGTCGACCAGAGCTTCTGCCTTAAACCCAAGCCTGAATAGTCGAGGCCGTTATAGGTGTTTGGCGTGGGCTCGCCGATCGAATAATGCTCGAACGCCGTCTCGCCATAAGCGGTGAGCGAATCGGTCAGGCCATATTGGACATAGGTCTGGGCGTCGAAGCGGCTTTGGTTGGCGGGCGGATTGCCGCCCCATGGCGGACCAAACCCGGTCCAGCCGTACAAGGTCGCAATGACTTGCCCGTTTCCCTGGGGCAAAGTCCACGCGCCGCCAAATGCGCTCGCCTGCGCGCCGACGATGAACGCAAGCGCGCCTGCGGCTGCCCACCAACGGTTCGGGCCAGCGCGGGCCAAAAAACGTGCCCCCCAACGCGAGCTACGCAGTCCGACAAGGACTCGAAACAACTGCAGAACAGCGTCAACTTTCCCGTTGCGTCAAGCGTAAATTAGCCCCGGCAGCGGAAAAAACATAATACACGCAACGAGTTGCGCGTGATCTGCACGCACAGACAACTCGGCCGCAGGACCCGCGACCGACCTGGCTAGGGAAATCGGTCCGGCTCAATTGAACCGCCGGTCGGGGCTTCGTCCCTGTTCGCGCCTGAGCGCTCCTTCTGATAGAAGGCGCCCGTGCTGAATTCACGCCTTGCCTCGCGTGCGTCTCTGCTGGCGCCACGTGATGGGCCGCCTGTCGAATGGGTCGTCACACCCGGACTGACGCAATACGCCGATGCGCTCGTGGAGATGGAGACGCGCGCGGAGGCGATCGCGCGCGGAGACGCTCCCGAGCGCGTCTGGCTCATCGAGCACCCGCCGCTTTACACCGCGGGTACGAGCGCCAAGGAGAGCGACCTGATCGAGGCGCGCTTCCCCGTCCATCGCGCTGGCCGCGGCGGCCAATTCACCTATCACGGTCCCGGACAGCGGGTCGCTTACGTCATGCTCGATCTCAAACGCCGCCGGCCCGACGTGCGGGCCTATGTGGCCTCGCTCGAGCGCTGGCTGATCGAGACCTTGAAGACGTTCGACGTGGTCGGCGAGACGCGAGAGAACCGGGTTGGCGTGTGGGTCGCGCGGCCTGACAAGCCGCCGTCCCCGCTGGGCGAGACGGCCGAGGACAAGATCGCCGCCATCGGCGTGCGCGTGCGGCGCTGGGCAACGTTTCATGGCGTCTCGCTCAACGTCGATCCCGATCTTGGGCATTTTTCCGGCATCGTCCCGTGCGGCATCGCCGAGGCGCGTTACGGCGTCACCAGCCTTGCCGATCTCGGCCGCCCCGCCGCGATGGCGCAAGCGGACGCTGCCCTGCGCGCGGCGTTTGAGGCCGTGTTCGGCCCCACCCGATCGCAAACGCGCCCGTGCTAAAGTGAAGGCAGCATGAGCGCCAACGAGATCAATGACTCGGCTTTGATACAAAAGTTCTGTGACGAGAGGCTAATGCTTGTGCGCACGGATCAAAGTGGATGGATGATGCTCTACCGTGACAAGGAAACGGGCCAATTCTGGGAGCTAGATTACCCGCACAGTGAGATGCATGGAGGAGGCCCGCCGCGCTTGCGGGAACTCAACATCGTCGATCCATCCGACTGGGAAATTTCAAACTGACCCACTACCGAGCCGCGCCTTGCCCGGCCAATCCGCGGAAACTATAGGCCTGACATGGGTCTTCCGATCGGGCTTCCGGAGAGAAGCCGGCGAGCGTTCTGGGCGCGCCTTTATGCGCGGCGGCGCCTGCTGAGCCGCCTCGCGGCGCCGTTCGCGCCCATGCATTACGCGCTGATCGGCGAGGGCCTCGGCTATCGCCCCAACGCCTTCTTCGATCCCGACGCGTTTCGCGCCCATGCAAACATCGCGAAGGACGCGAGCCGAGGCTTGCTCGAAGCCTATCTCGCCCGCCCCGAATCTGGTGCGCCCTCCCCTTCCGCCGAGTTCGACCATCGCTGGTACGCCTCGCAGAATCCGGACTGGGCGCAGAGCCATCCCCATCCGTTCCTGCACTTTCTCGAGCACGGATTGCGCGCCGGCAGGCGTCCCCGGGCGGATATCGATGTTGAATTCGTCCGCGACATCACTCGGGGGGCAAAGCCTCGCTCGCTCGAGGAGGCGGCCTTCCGAGTCTTCGATCGCACGATCCGCGAAGGCGAGATGGGGCCGCCGCTCAATCGGCAGGATTTAAGGGCGCGCCAGGACCGTTTCTATGCCGATGGGCGGCTGCGCATCGAGCGCGAAGCGCCTCACCCGGAACGCAACCTCCTTGTCTTCGTCCAGTGCGGGAAAGGTTTCGACGCAGCGTACCTTGAAGAGCCGCGTGCTTATGACGTTCTCCTCAACTACTATCATGAGGCGAGCGTCCATCCGAGAGCTGACATCGCCGTTCTCCAGGCGGGAACCAAGACGACCTCCATTCGGCGCCTCATGCAGCTCCATCCCGATCTCATCCTGCGCTATCAGGCGGTCCTGTTTCTCGACGACGACGTCGAAATCGACGCTACGGGCATCGAAACATTCTTTCGCGCGATGGCGGCCGAAGAACTCGATCTTGCGCAGCCGGCGCTCAGTGCGGACTCGGCCACCGCCTATCCGTTTCTGAAAAGACCATCCGCCGGCCCCGGCGTGATGAGGCTGTCTTCGGTTGAGATCATGGCGCCCGCGCTCACGCGTCGGGCGGTCGAGAGCGCGAGCTGGGTCTTCGCGGAATCGGTCAGCGGCTGGGGCAGCGACCTCATTCTGGGACCGGCGGTGCGCTCGGCCTTCGGACCGAACAGCGTCGGGGCCATCGGCTCGGTCGCCGTCCGTCACGTAGCGCCAGTCGACCTTAAGGCCGGCGCCTTTTACGCCTTCCTGCGTCGCTACGGAATCGATCCCGGACACGAGGCCAACAGGATCGCGGTCGACTTCGGCGTCGAACGCTTTTTGCGGCGGCTCGAACCCGGCGAAGAGGGAGACACTTGCCGGGCGCCCCGGGTAACTGCCTAGTGGTTCAAATCAAACGCTTGGTACCGCTTTGCCTCAACGTGCCGTCGGCTCAGACCTATATCGAGCGGGGTTACGAAGTCTCCCACAGACCCGTTTGGAAGCCGCACAATCAGTCACGCTTTCAACATTCGACTGGGGTATAACAATTGCGGGCCGCCGCAACAGGATGTAGCGGGCACTGAGAGCGCCGCAATTGACGTGTCTGAAGATGAAAAAGATCGTTGGACAAATCGCAGCTATCATTTGTTTGGCAGCTTGGTTTTTCGCCGCAGCTTCGGATAATGCTTTCGTAAATTACCCACGAGTTCCAAGCCAACCAGGGGGCCGCATTGTACCTTATCTTGTCAAAGGAGTTATCGTTTATATTACGGTAGAACAACGGCAACTTGTGTTGTGGACTAATTGGACATTCATAGGTTCTGGCCTTGCTTGTTTACTTATGATGTTGCTTCACGGGGGCGATCCATTCAAGCCGATAGGGCCACGCAACCGCGCGCCAACGAGCAATCGGGCGATAGAAGGTGACAGCACTCTAAGGGTTCACGCACGAAATATTGATATTGTTTCAAATCTCAGGAAGGTTATCGGGGTAACGGCAGCTGCAATTACGCTCATTATGTGGGCTTTCTACAAACATTTAGATAGTCTTTTTGCTCGATATCCAGCCGCAGTGAAGCAGGAAAACGACAGAACGATACCTCACGTCGTCAACGGTATTACAATATATATTACCAAAGAACAGCAGCATATATTTTCGTTTCTTAATTGGACCATGATTACGTCCGTTTTAGTTCTGATAATCGTAATGCTAGAGCGGCACCGAGCTGAGAGAATCGGGAGGGGATTCCGAATTGGGTAAGTTCTGATTCAGGCTGTCTGCCGGATCGGAGGCGGCGGGCATGTCAAAGGCGCTGTCTCTTGATCTTCGGGTTCGGGTTTTGGCGGCGGTTCAGGCCGGGGCGACGCATCGCCAGGCCGCCGAACGGTTTGGCGTCAGCGCCGCCAGCGTGAGCCGCTGGCGCGCGCGTGAACGCGAGCAGGGGGACGCGCGTCCCAAGGCGCTTGGCGGCGACCGCCGGTCGAAGCGCATCGAAGCCTGCGGCGAAGCCGTTCTTTCGGCGCTTGGACCCGACGGCGACGCGACCATAGAGGAAGTGCGCCGCACGCTTGCCGCACAAGGGCTCAGCTTCGGCTTCGGCACGATCCAGCGCTTCTTCGCTCGTCACGCCATCACGCGCAAAAAAAGACCGCGCACGCTTCCGAGCAAAGCCGCCCCGACGTCGCGGAGCAGCGCGAGGCCTGGTTCGAAGGGCAACTCGATCTCGACCCCGAGCGCCTGATCTTCATCGACGAGACCTGGGCCTCCACCAACATGGCGCGCCGTCACGGTCGCGCTCCGCGCGGTCAACGCCTGCGGGTCGGCGTTCCGTACGGACATTGGAAAACCACGACCTTCATTGGAGCCTTGACGCTGCGCGGCTTCATCGCGCCGTTTGTCATCGACGGAGCCGTCGACCGTCTCGCTTTCGAGACTTACGTCGACAAGGTCCTCGTCCCGGAACTGCGCCAGGGCGACGTCGTCATCATGGACAATCTGCCCGGCCACAAAGGGTCGAAAGTGCGTCAGCTGATCGAAGCCGTGGGCGCAAGCCTTCTCTACCTCCCGCCCTACAGTCCCGATTTCAATCCCATCGAAAATGCCTTCGCCAAACTCAAGGCGCTTCTGCGAAAGGCGCCGAGCGGACCGTCGAAGGCCTCTGGAGCGCCATCGGCCAACTCATCGATCTCATCACCCCGCAGGAAATCCAAAACCTCTTCGCCGCCGCAGGCTACGATGCAGCGTGATCGGATTCTGCTCTAATTCACGAGGGCAACCCATTTAAACGGGCAAAGGCAGGCGCCACTCCGCCCTTTTGAGACATCTCCTGTCGGGTACCAAGCGTTTGATTTTAACCACTAGGTGGGGGCTTCGGGATGCTGGACCTATCCACCGGCCTCATGCCCCAAGCCGCTCGCGAAGCGGGCGTGTCGAAGGATGATCCAGAAGGCGCGCCGGTCGTGCGCGCTGCAACGTTCTTCGAGACGCGCCTTCGGCGCTCCTCAGAACGAGGCTCGAGGGGAGGGGTTGGGAGTTAAAACCCCGGCGAGGCCTCATCCACTTGACAAGGGTGGCGTATCCTCGATCTTGGCGGCTTCACGAGCGGCAAAGGCGACATGCGAAGGGCGCACGAGGCCAGACTTTACGCATTGACCACGGCGACCGCCTGCGGACTGGCGCTGCTCGCGGGCATCGTCGGCGCGCCGACGCGAGTCGTGATGCAGAATCTGGTCTTCGACCAATATCAGCGCTGGAAGCCGCGCCCTTACGAATTCGACCAGCCCGTGCGCATTGTCGCGGTCGACGACGAATCGCTCAAGCGGCTGGGGCAATGGCCGTGGCCGCACGAGCGCCTTGGCGCGCTCGTCGACGCGTTGAAACGCGCCGGAGCCGCGGCGATCGCATTCGACTTCCTGTTCTCGGAAAAGGACCGCGGCGACGCCGCCGCTCCGGCGGACAAGACCCCCGATAGCGCCTTTGCGCGATCGATGGACGACGGGGCCGTTGTCCTGGGCAGCTTCGTCTCCGATGTGCCGAATAACGCGAGCGGTTCGACGAAGGCGGGATTCGTCACCGCCGGCGACGACGCAGCGAAGTTCTTGGCCCCATCGCCGGGGCTTCTCATGCCACTGCCCGAGCTCGCGCAGCATGCGGCCGGCATCGGCTTCCTCAACTGGCGGCCGGACGACGACAGGGTCGTGCGGCGGGTGCCGCTCATCCTCAATGTGAATGGCGCCTTGCAGCCCAGTCTCGCCATGGAAGCGCTGCGGGTCGCGCAGGGCGCCTCGACCTATATCGTCAAGTCGTTGAACGCCAGCGGCGAAACGGCTTTCGGACAATCGTACGGCGTGGTGGCGATCCGCAACGGCGACCTGACGATCCCAACCGACGCCGATGGAGACGTCAGGGTTTATTTCGCGAAAGCCGACCCGCGCCGCTCGATTCCGGCCTGGAAGGCTCTCGACCCGAAAGCGGACCTCAGCGACCTTCGCGGCAAGATCGTGTTTTTCGGCGCGTCCGCGCCGCTGCTCTCGGACATCGTCGCCACCCCCCTATCTCGATCGATGCCGGGCGTTGAAGCCCATGCGCAGATCGTCGAGCAGCTCTTGAGCGGCCAGACGCTGACGCGGCCGGATTGGGCCCCGAGCACGGAGTGGATGGCGACGGCGGTGATCTGCGCGACGCTCGTGGCGACAACATGGATCCTGAGCCCCTATCTCGCCGCGCTCGCATGCGCCGCCATGCTTGCCGCGATTTGCGCGGTGAGCTGGTTTGCCTTTTCGCGTCACGGACTGCTGATCGAGCCGACCTACCCGGCGTTCTCCGCCGCCGCCGTCTATTTTACCGGAGTCTCGACGCTCTATGCGGTGAAGCGCCACCAGGAGCGGGCAATTCGTTCCGCGTTCGGCCGATTTGTCTCGCCCGCCGTTGTCGCGCGGCTTGCGGAAATGCCTGGCGCCCTCGAGCTCGGCGGCTTGCAGCGTGAACTGACGTTGCTGTTCTGCGACATCCGCTCGTTTACGACAATCTCGGAGGGGCTCAATGCGTCCGAGCTCACCCATTTCCTCAATCAATATCTGACGCCGATGACCGACGCCATTCTCGACCGGGAAGGCACGGTCGACAAATATATGGGCGACGCCATCATGGCGTTCTGGAACGCGCCGCTCGACGATCCCGATCATGCGGCGCATGCGGTTGAATCGGCGCTGGAAATGCGCAAAACGCTGGTCACGCTGAACGAGGGGTGGCGTGCCCAAGCCGAATCCGATGGACGTCCGTTCAAGCCGGTGCGGTTCGGCATCGGCCTCAATTCGGGCGAATGCTGCGTCGGCAATCTGGGATCGCTGCGCCGATTCGACTATTCGGCGATTGGCGACGAAGTGAACGTCGCCTCGCGTCTCGAAGGCGCCTGCAAGATTTTCGAGGTCGACATCATCGGCAGTGAGACGGTCCATTCCGAAGCGCCGCATTTCGCCTGGCTCGAGATCGATTCCGTGTTGGTCAAGGGCAAGACGCGCCCGGTTGGTCTTTATACGCTCGCCGGAGATTCCACCGTCGCCCAAAGCGACGAATTCGCCGATCTCACCCGCCTGCATGCCGCAATGCTCTCGGCCTACCGGAACCGAGACTTCGCCGGCGCCATCTCCATGGCGAAAGAGGCTGCGGCCCGCGCCCCCGCCGCGGTTCGGGGCCTCTACTCGTACAACCTGCGCCGCTTCAGCCAATTGGCGGAAAGCGTGCAGGATGCCGACTGGCGGCCCTTAATCGCGCTGGACGAAAAATAGTTGGTCGGCGCGGGGCGCGGCGGGGGCCCCATGCACGTCCCGCCGCGCCCACGGACCTCCCGCGTCGCTGGCCGCCGAACAGCGAGCGCCTTTATTGAGGAGCCAAAATAAGCCGACGATCGCCTATTGCAGAAAAACAGAAACTACGTTAGAGTCGGCGCATGAGCAATTCTGTCTTTCCACATGCCAAGAGCGTTGGATCATCCTGTCGCTCTACGGATGCGGCGGAAAAAGCGCCGCAAAAAATATTTGCGCGCGTTTATGCCATGTAACCCATTGAAAAGTCTCGTTTCGCACGAGAGAATCCAAGGAAATCCAAGACAATCCAATAGGTCCAAACGGGATCTTCGCAGGCCAAACGGCCCGATTCAAGAAAACCCAAACGGACCCACCGGCGAATGCCTCAGCTCATTCCACAAGGAGGCCGCGCGAATTCTGCGCGGCCTGCCTCCTCTTCCGACTACATCTGCTTCTGCTGCTCGGTCCTGCTCTTCGAGGCGTGATAGCCCGCGGCGCCGGCGTCGGCCTCGCACATATAGGCGCCCTGCTTGGTCGTGCCGAACCAGCGCGAGCCCGAGTAATGATAGGTGTGGGACTTGCCCTTGGTGTTGACCCAGACCACCGTGTCGCCGGGGCAGCGCGCCTTGGCTTCCTGCTCCGAAGCAAACTGGCCGGCGCCTGTCGGGCGAGCGGCCTGCATGGGCTTCGGCTTCGGCTGATAGGTCGGGGCCGGAGCGGGTGCGATCGGCGCTGGAGCGGGAGCCGCGGCAGGAGCCGCAGCCGGCGTCGCGGCGCTCTCCTTCTGGGTGCGGCATTGCTTCAGGAACTGCGGCCAGGTCAGGCCGTTCGTGGTGTTGTTCGCTTTCGCGGCCTTCCAGTCATCGCCGCACTGTTTCATGATGCTTTGCGCTTGCACGGGGGCCGTCGACGCCAGACCCAGCGCGCCGGCGAACAACAGGGCCGAAAGCGCGACCCCGAAAGACTTCCTGATCATCGTTACTCCCTCCGATACGGGCGTCCGGGCGACTTCGCCAGCCCACTTCCGGCCAGGCGAATCGCCGAGCTCATTCCCGCTCATGCCCCGGTTCCACTGAACCGAACATGAACATTCTGTGATCTTCGATCGGGTCGCATGGGTCACCGGGCCCCGAGCCGCGCCCGCGCAAGCGCCGTCGTGTCGCTCAAGCTTCCCGAGGCGGCCAGCGCCGCCCATCCCTTCTCGCCAAGAGGCTCCGCCGTCTGGCGGCGGGCCACATCGGCGTCCGCGTCGGAGGCATCCCTTTGTCGCAAGCCGATACGCTCGAGCCGCATCGCCAGGGGCGCGTCGAGAAAAAGGCCCGCGAAGCCGACCCCGACTTCCGCCGCGACTTGAGCCGCGGCGCTGCGCTCGGCGGCTGTCGCGAAGGTCGCGTCGATGAGGACCGCCTGCCCTGCGCGAAGCGCGATCCGGGCCTTGTCGATGACCCGCTGATAGACGGCGCGCGTAACGTCGCCGGAATAGGCCGAGGCAGGCAAACGATCCGTCTCCTCGACTCCGAACATCGCCTTGCGCTCCACGTCGCTGCGCAGCCATAGCGCGCCGGGCGCGCGGCCGATCTCGGGGGCGAGCGCGCCAGCGAGCGCGCTCTTGCCGACGCCGGACAGCCCGCCGACCGCAACGAGGCGGGCCGGAGCATAGCCAAGAAACTCAACCGCGCGGTCGAAATAGCGGCGGGCGAGCGCGCGGGCTGCGTCGCGCCTTTCGCCCTCGAGCCGCTCGGCGCCGGCCGCCTCGACCTTGGCCCGGATTGCGGCGCGCAGGCTCAAGAACAACGGCAGCCCGGCAAGGCCGGTCAAGGCGTCCGGCGGCTCGGGGGCGAGATAGCGGTTGAAGAGGCGGTTGGCCGAGCCTCGCAAGCCGCGCTCCTCCAGATCCATCAAGAGAAAGGCTAGATCGTAGAGAACATCCCCGCTTGCAATTTCATCCGAAAACTCCACCGCGTCGAACAAAGTCGGCTCGCCCTCGATGAGAACGATGTTGCTGAGATGCAGGTCGCCGTGACAGCGGCGGACGAAGCCGGCCTCGCCGCGCTTGAGCAGGATCGGGCGCAGGACCGCGAATGCGAGCCGCGAATCATGGGTCAGCTTACGCGCCCTGGCCAAGTCGAAGAGATCGGGCCATTGGGCGAAAGCGGCGTCGTTCTGCTCGATATAGGTCTCGAGCGCATGCGCGGCGCGCGCTGCATCCCTGAGCGGGGCGCGAGCGTGCATATTGCGGACGGCGAGCGCGAGCTTATCGATGATTGCGTCCGAAACGCCGCCCCGGTCGGCGATGCGATCAAGCGTGGCGTTCTCGTCGAATCGCCGCATGTGGACGGCCCATTCGACGATTTCGCCATCGCCCCCGAGGGCAAGCGTGCTCCCATGTCGTGTGATGGGCAGCGCCGTGAGATAGATTTGCGGTGCTGAGGCGCGGTTGACTTCGATTTCCGCCTCGCAGGCCTCACGACGCTTGTCGAGCGTCGACAGGTCCATAAAGGGGAACTTGACCGCGCGTTTAACCTTGTAAACCTCGGCGCCGGCGAGAAAGACGACCGCGCCTGCCGTATCGATTCGCCCGACCGGCTCGCTCAATCCATGCGTCTTGGGATCGGCAAGAAACCGGAACACGGCCTCCTGCGACTCGTGGGGATTGTCGGAATCGCGAATGCTCATCGGTCGCCCGCCAAATTGGCCTCTCCCCGTTTGTCGAGGTCGGCGACGCGCTTCGCATCATGTCGGGGCGCTCGCGCCCCGTCCGCACCCTTGGCGACGAGCGCCCCGACATGCGCGACGGCCAAGGCCGTCGCAGCAAACTCCGCGGCCATGAGCGCCCATTGAAACGGCCGAGCCGCTCCCATCGACGCCAACAGGCCGGCCCGGGCCAACGCGCCGAACGACACATAGCCGAGCAGCGCGGGAAGCGCGGCCAAGGTTCCCAACATGTAGTCGCGCAGACTGACGGCCGACAAGCCCAGCAGATAACTGGTGGCGACGAAAGGCGTCAGGGGCGACGCGCGCAACAGGCAAACCAGTCGCCAGCCGTCTCGACCAAGCGCCGCGTCGAGATTGCGCAACTGGCTCCTGCCGCTCATTGCGCGTTCGATGCGCCCGCGGAACGCGGACCGGCTGAGCCAGAACGCGGCGAGCGCGCCGAGAAGAAGGCCTGACGTCGAGATCGCAAAGCCCCCGCCAACGCCGAAGAGCGCGCCGGCCGCCATGCCAACCAACGAAGCTGGAACGATCCCCGCCGTGGCGGCGATGACTTCAAGGCCCGCGAGACTGAGCCAGCTCGTGGTCTCGAATCGGCGCGCCAGCCCCAGCGCCGCCTCGCTCTGAGAACTGATGGCGGTCGATCCGTCGGAGCCCATGAGGCCTGTTGCAAGCCAAGCGAGCAAGAAGGCGAGGATCAGAACTGCGAGGGCTCGTAGACTTGGCCGCATGGCGGAAACTCGTCGGGCCCAATAAGACTGCAGTTCAAGAGCCCAAGACGGTGCAAGCGGTATCGCGCCGCCGCTTCCAAAACGCCAAAGCCGTAGATGACGCTGCGGAGCGGAACTCATCGACGACGCTTCCGGGAAATAGCGGGTGGGGCACGAGATCTCGCCGAGACGAAATCCCCAGTGGACGGCCTGAACGAGGACCTGATTGTCGAAGACGAAATCGTCCGAGCAACGGTCCATCGGCAGCGTCTGCAAGACGCGGCGGCTCCAAGCTCGATACCCGGTGTGATACTCGGAAAGCTTCCGCCAGAGCAAGATGTTCTCGGCGAAGGTCAGCGCGCGATTGGCGACGTATTTATAGAGCGGCATGCCGCCGGCGAGCGCCCCTCTGCCGAGGATGCGCGAACCGAGCACCACGTCATACTCGCCCGAGGCGACCATCGACGCCATCGCGGGCACAAGGCGCGGCGAATATTGGTAGTCCGGGTGCAGCATGACCACGATGTCGGCGCCGCGTTCGAGCGCTGCGCGATAGCAGGTCTTCTGATTGGCGCCATAGCCGCGGTTGGCGTCGTGGGCCAGCGTGTGAATGCCGAGCGACCTGGCGAGTGAGATGGTTTGGTCGGCGCTGCCGTCGTCGGTCAGAATGATGTCGTCGACGATCTGCTTGGGAATGTCGTCATAAGTTTTCTTCAAAGTCAGCCCGACGTTGTAGGCCGGGAGAACGACCGCAATTCTCTGATTGTCCAGCATACGGGCAAGAGTCCAACACTCGATGTCCGACCATACTCCACTGTCCACGTTAACAAATCGTACTGTAGATCAGCTGTAGTATTGGCAAAACAATGATTAAAGCTTTCGAGATCGACACCGTTGGTGGAAATGCAAGGTATTTCGTCGCCGAGTTACGTACGTAACTCCGCCACCGCCGCGTATGAAACTTGCGAGAATTTGACGGATCGCGGCGCCCAAGCGCTGCATGAGCCGGCGAGTGTAGACGTCGTATGGATCGATTGGGTCCGGCTTCTGCTCTTTGGGCTATGGCTCGCCGCCATCGGCGCGCTCGCCTGGCATCATGTTATATGGCGGGACGAAGCGCGGGCGCTGTCCATCGCGATCCAAGGCGAGGATTGGATTGCCATGCTCCGGGGATTGCATGGCGAGGGGCATCCGGCGCTCTGGTATCTCCTCCTGCGCGCGGCCTACGGGATCACCGGGCGCCCGGAAGTTCTTCAACTCCTCGCGCTCGCCATCGCCGCCGCGGCCGCATGGCTGATTGTCTACCGCTCACCTTTTCCGCCGGCCCTGATCGGGCTCATCCTCGCCTCTCATTTTTTCATCTACGAATTTTCGGTGATGGCGCGAAACTATGGGATCGGCATGCTGATCCTGTTCGCGCTGGCGATCGCTTACCCGAGATATCGCGGACGTGGCGTCGCGCTGGGCGCGCTCCTGTTTCTGCTGTCGAACTGCAATGTGATCGCTGCGATATTGGCGGGCGCTTTCCTCCTTTTCTGGTTCGTCGAGATTCTGGAAGAGACCGGTCCTCGCTGGTCCCCGGCGATGGCCAATTTCGCTCTGAACGCGGCGATCGCATCGGCGGGCGCGGCGCTCTGCTTCGCGACGGTCTATCCGACCTTCAACGACGCCGCTGTCGCTGCGCACCCCGCGGGCGTCGGAGCGCGCGATACCTTAAGCGCGATCGTCAACCCTGCGCCGGCCTTCGCACAACTCCTCGGATGGCATGTCGCGCCGACCTATCTCGTCGTCCCCTGGTCGCCCTTTATCGTCGCCTTGGGCGCGCCGCTCATGATCGGCGCGACATTCGGGCTCATCGAACGCAAGGGGGCGCTTCTGGCGTGTTTGGCGTCGCTCGCTTGCCTCTCCGTGTTCTTCCGGCTCGTTTATCCGGGCGACTACCGCCACGAGGCGACGTGGCTCGCCTTCGTCATCGCGATGTACTGGATCTGCTGGAAGCCGAACCGCCACTTACACCCGCGAGCCGCGCTAGACCGGAACGGGCGCAGCTTCGCCCTCGTCCGCAAGGTGGGCTTCGCTTTCTTCCTCGTCCTCATCGGCGTTCAGGCCACGCTGGGTTTCGCCGATCTCGCCTTCGCCGCGATCGTCGGAACGCTCGAAAGCCGCTCGCGCGACTTCGCTGAACTTGTGTCGCGGCGGCCTGACCTCAAGGATGCGATCCTGATCGGCGACCCGGACTATATGCTCGAACCGATGCATTATTACCTGCCCAACCGGACCTATTTCGTCCGGGAGAGGCGCTACGGCGACTATGTCCGCTTTACCCGAGCGGCCCGGCTCGAATTGACCCTCGGCGATATCCTTGACGAAGCTCGCGCCATCCGCGCTTCCACCGGCCGGCCAGTCGCAATTCTGCTCGCATGGCCTCTCAGCGAAATGAACCCCGCCCGCGTCTACTCTGAAAGCTATGTCTGGACTTTCTCTGCGCCTGGCGATCAGATCGAGCGCTTTCGGCAGTCGACGGCGCTGCTCGCGCAATTTCCCAAAGCGACCAGCGGCGAGAGCTACGACGTCTACGTGTTGAAGTGAAGCCGATCGCGCCCTGACGGCCGGAGCGTCCTGTCGCAAAACTGTCGTAGCGATGGTCGAACATTTGGCCCTGGTCGCCGCCGTTCGTCGTGGCGCTAGCGCCAACCAAGGGATGCCAACAATGAGCGCGGATAAGCAAGGTCCGGTCAGCGAGCTTCAGAAGCGTGTCAACACGGAGATTCAGGACAATCTCGACGAGGACATCGAGCTGGAGCTCGAGGACGAAGAGCTCGCCGACCTCTTGTCTGATACCGAACATCTTGAAACACACGATACCTTGCCGCGCCGCCTTTATTTCAAGGAGCTCTTGCGTCTGCAGCGCGAGCTCATCAAGCTCCAGGACTGGGTCCAGGCCAAGAAGCTCAAGCTCGTCGTCATTTTCGAGGGACGAGATTCGGCGGGGAAGGGCGGGGCGATCAAACGGGTCATGCAGCGCCTCAACCCGCGCGTCGTCCGCACTGTGGCGCTGCCCGCCCCGACCGAACGCGAGCGCAGCCAATGGTACTTCCAGCGCTACATTCCTCATCTCCCGGCCGGCGGCGAGATCGTGCTCTTTGACCGCAGCTGGTACAATCGCGCCGGCGTCGAACGGGTGATGGGCTTCTGCACCGACGAGGAATACGAGGAGTTCTTCCGCTCCGCGCCCGACTTCGAGCGCCTGTTGGTGCGTTCAGGGATCGTGCTGGTCAAATATTGGTTCTCGATCACCGACGACGAGCAGCACCTGCGCTTCATGATGCGCATCAACGATCCCTTGAAGCAGTGGAAGCTCTCGCCCATGGACCTCGAATCGCGGAGCCGGTGGGAGGCCTACACCAAGGCGAAGGAAATCATGCTCGAGCGCACGCATATCCCGGAGGCGCCGTGGTGGGTGGTCGAAGCCGTGGACAAGAAACGCGCCCGCCTCAATTGCATCGCCCACCTTTTGACTCGCATTCCCTATCAGGAAGTGGAGCATGTGAAGCCGGTCTTGCCGCCGCGGGTGCACAGCCCCGACTACCATCGCCACCCCGTCCCGCATGAGATCTACGTGCCGGACCACTACGCCAATGTCGCGGCCGAGTACGCAGAACACGCGCAGGCCGAGGGCGGCGACGCCGCGTCGAGCGCCGCGAAGTAGCGGGCCGACGCGGAGCCGTTCGCGTCACGCGATGGCGACGTCGGTGTGCGAAAAATCGTCGCCCTTGAACAAGAGCGGCTCCCACATCGACTTGGCGAGGGCATAGGCGAAACAATCGCCGAAATTGAGCCCCGCCGGGTGGCCACTGCCTTTGCCGAAATCGCCATAGGCCGCGCGGGCGATCTCGGCCTGCTCGAGAGTCACCGGTTCGATTGCGATCCCGCCGCGGCGACTGCGTCGTCAAAGCCGCGGCTGGCGATCGGGCTTCTGGAGCCGTCGATAACGATTGCGGCTTCGAGGTAGTTCGCCGCAGACATACGCTTCGGCTCGCCCGGATCGCTCAGCGCGCGAAAGAAGCGGTCCGCGCCGGACTCGTTCCGAACGACGGCGACAAGAGCGGAAGCATCGACGATCATCTCGGCAGTCCGCGCTCGTCGTAAAGCAGGTCGCCGTGCTCCATCGAGAGGTACGGCTCCTTCATGTGCTTGCGGCAACCTGTCGCTATCGCCTTGAGCTTTTCGGTAGAGAGCCTCGTCGAAGTCCGGCTTCTGCTCGAGTCGCGCCAGCCGCTCGCGGAGCGCCGCGGTCACCGCGTCGGTCAGCGTCTCGCCCGTGAGTTTTGCAAGGCGCTCCGCGAGCGCGTGGGCCTCCGGCCTCTTGATGTTGAGGGACATTTCTACCACCTCGTATCTTTAATTCTACCCTACACCAAACCGAGCTTTCCGCCAAGCGGCGAACCCCGACAGTGTCCGTAGCAGACGATATGTCCGGTTTAGGTAGCGCACGATCTGTCCGGTAAGTCCGACCTTTTTTGGGAGGGTTGGGATGCGCCGGAGGGAAGCCCGAGAGGCCGTGCGCATGGCGAGGTTTTTGACGCTGCTTCACCGGTGGGAATCGGCGGAGCTCAATCAGGAAGAGGCGGCGGCGTTGCTGGGGGTGAGCGAGCGGACATTTCGGCGTTGGACTCGGCGGTACGAGGAGGAAGGCGAGGCCGGGCTCTTGGATGGCCGGCTCGGCAAGGCGTCGGGGCGGCGGGTTCCGGCGGACCGGGCCGAGGAGGTGGAGCGGCTTTATCGCGAGCGCTACCAGGGCTTCACGGTCAAGCATTTCCACGAGCATCTGATCAGGGACCACGGCTTCGGCTGGGGCTACACGTGGCTCAAGCTGCATCTGCAGTGGTCGGTCGTCGTGCCCAAGGCGCCGCGCAAGGGCGCGCATCGCAGGAAGCGCGAGCGGCGTCCGCTGCCGGGCATGATGTTGCATCAGGACGGCTCGCGGCATGAATGGCTCGAGGGCGAGGCGCCGCTCGATCTCATCGTCACGATGGACGACGCGACGGGGGCGATCTATTCGGCGTTTCTCATCGAGGAGGAAGGCACGGCCTCGACCTTCCGCGGTTTAAGCGAGGTTTTCTCGCAGCACGGCCTGCCGATGAGCCTCTATACGGACCGCGGCTCGCATTATTTCCGCACGACCAAGGCTGGCGAGATCGATCGGGGCTCACCGACCCAGGTCGGGCGAGCCCTTGAGCAGCTCGGAATCGAGCATATCGGGGCTTTCTCTCCCCAGGCCCGTGGCCGTTCGGAACGGATGTTCGGCACGCTTCAGGGCCGGCTGCCCAAGGAGCTCCGGCTCGCCGGCATAACCGATGTGGAGGCGGCCAACGCCTTCATCCGCGACCGCTATCTGCCGGAACACAACGCCCGCTTTGCGGTCGAGCCGGCCGGCGAGGGCTCGGCCTTCACCCCCATTCCGGGCGTCGACCTCGACGAGATCCTGTGCGTCGAGGAGGAGCGGCAGGTCGGCCAGGACAATTGCGTGTCCTACCGCACGCTCAAACTGCAAATTCCCGAAAGCCCGATGCGGGCCCATTTCGTGAGGGCGCGCGTCAAGGTGCACGTCTATCCCGACGGCTCCCACGCCCTCTTTCACGGGCCAAGATGCATCGGCCGCTACGACGCCAAGGGAGCGCTCAAGGACAGCCACGATGAAAAGCGCGCCGCTTAAATCCGCTCGGCGGCGCAAACCCTGTGGACGGCATGGACAAGCCTCCGGCTTGCCCACCCCGCCCACAGGAGAACAAAACCAGAAGAAGCGGACATTTGATGTGCTACCAAAACCGGACAACTTAATTCGCTATCGACAGCGGCGAACCCCGCAAGCAAGCCCCTCAGCAAGCGACTTGGCCCGTTGAAACCGACGCCAGCCCGAGGTCCGAGAGCGGATCGTTGATAGAGATTACCCCTCCGTCAACGTTAACGAATTTCGCCCGCCCAACTTTCGCCGATCGATAAAATTCAACCTATTTTGTTTCGCGCCCGCCAAGCGGCCCACGCCGATAGTGTCCCCGTTCAACCTGGCGGACAACCCAAATGCTCTCTCGGCTCTTTCACTTTGTGGCTGCGGCGGTGGTCTTCGGCTTCGCCTGGAACACCTTTGTCGAAGCCTCGGAACAGGGCCTTCCCCAGGCCACGCACGCGCCCGTCGGCGGCGAAGCCTCGATCCCCTATGGCTGGGTCGACTTCTGCAATCGCCACGGCGAGGAGTGCACGCTCGGCAAGCTCAAGCCCATGGATGTGCGCCTCACCCGGCAGACCTGGAAGATCCTCAACGAGATCAACCTCAAGGCCAATAACGCGATCGAGCCGATCAGCAACTTCGACCATTGGGGAACGACGCTCGACCATTGGGACTATCCGGTCGACGGCAAGGGCGACTGCAAGATCTATGCTTTGTTCAAGCGCAAACTGCTCATCGACCGCGGCTTTCCGCGCCAGGCCCTGTTGATGACGATCGTTCGCGACCTCAATGGCGAGGGCCATGCGGTGCTCACGGTCAAGACCGACCGCGGCGACTTCATCCTCGACAATCTGTCGGATGAGATCCGGCCTTGGACCGCCACCGGCTACCAGTTCTACAAGCGCCAATCCCAAAACGACCCGAACGTGTGGCTCAGCCTCGGCGGCGCAACCGGAGCCGAGCCGGGAACGGCGGCGTCGAATGAGGGCCGCGTCGAATTGAGGGCCGCGACGACGGGCTGGCGGCGGGCGGCCCCTGAGACACGCGGATTTTGGACCGCAAAACTCACTCGCTGGACCGCTTCGGGACCCGAAGCGGCCCTTCAAGACCAGCCCCGCTACGGGCGGAGAACGCCAGAAAGGGGCCGTAGGCTCTACCGGCAGGATGCGCGCCGGAGGAGCTGACGGGTGCGGCCGGATTCGACGCCGAATATTTGCTTCGCCAGCGCCTATACAATTCGAACGAACTCCTCAGCCTATTTCTCCGAAGATTCGCCTCCGACAAAGCTTAAATACGACGCGAGGGCGGCGATTTGATTCGGCGACAAAGACTGGCCGACTTTCGGCATAGGTATCCCCGAAGCGTCTTGGCCCTGGCTCCACTCCTCAAGCCGACGCTTGAGATAGCGGTAAGAAAGCCCGCCGAGGCGCGGAATCTCGCGGACTCCTTGCGCTTCAGGGCCATGGCATGCCTGGCAAGCAGCAATGTTCTCGTCGGGCACACCGTTTTCAAATATCATCTTGCCTTCGGCGGTGAGTGCGCTGTCGCCGTCCATCGCAGCTTCGGGCGGAAGCGCAGAAAAATATGCGGCCAGATTTCGTAGGATCAATGGATCGAGATGCGCAGCGGCGTTCCACATATACTTGGTTGAAAGAAACTCATCGCGCTTATGGGTCGCAAAGGCTTGGAGCTGGTTTACCAGATAGTCTTCCCGCTGGCCGGCCAGCCGGGGAGCATTGTAATAGCCCTGCGCGGACGTTCCATGACACCAGGTACAATTGCGAACCGGCAGGTCATCCGCCAGAAGCGGTCCACTTGTGGCGAGGGAAATCGCAAGGGCCGCCATTTTCGTACGGAAGTGTTTCATGATCCGAGGTCTCTTGCGTGACGAACTCAGCCCGGTTGACGCAACAGAACGCCATGATTTTACCTGAGCGCGCTGACATATTCGGCGAGCGCCTGCACCTGCCTCGGGGTCAAATTCGCCACGGTTGGCCTCATGATCCATGATATGTCCTGACGCCCGCCCTGGCCGCGTTCGCTGCTCCAGATCGACAGGGTGCTGATCATGTACCAATAAAGCTGGCCTGCAAGACGAGGTATTTCGCGCTGCCCCTTGGCGCCGGGGCCGTGGCAAGCGGAACAGGCGGGAACATTCTGCTCGGGCAATCCATTCGCGAAGATCTCTTTCCCCAAAGCGGCGTCGCCCGCGGGCGCGCCGCCAACGGGCGGAGGATTCAAGGTGCTCATGCGCGAGGCCAAAACGGGGATCATGTCGGGTGTTATGCCGTGGGCCACATTGGCCATCACGGGGTTCAGCCGCCGGCGCTCAAGGAAGGCGCGCAACTGATTTTCGATATATTGCGGCTGCTGCCCGGCGAGGCGCGGCATGGCGTAAAACCCGCGAAAACCCTCCGCGGACGGACCATGACAGGTCGTGCAATATTCGAATTTCGCTTCAACGCCCCCAACCCTCGCGTGGGCATCTTGGGCTCCCGCCTGGACCTGATGACCAGCCGTAGCCGCCGCCAAAAATGCAGGCAGTGCCGCTGTCAGCGCCACGCGCAAAGGAACAGCTCTCATCTTCCTCGCCTCCCGCCGCTTCCTTTTTTTGCCGCCCGGAATCTGCTCGCCAGCCGAGAACATTTCCGCCGATCTTACAAGCCTCCCTCTTCGTGCGCTCAGGCGTTCGGCAACATTCGCAGCACGGATGCTGCTCCTCGGTGATCGCGTTCCTCAACGGCGCTCGTTGGTCGACGGAGCGCCCCTTTCGCTCGGCAAACCGGGCGGCGTGCATGGCCGATTAGGATTCGCTCGAAGCTTTTTGGTAACTGTTGACACGGTTCAAATGCGAATGAAAGTGGAACTGCGTCAAGGCGCTCCAAAAAATGCGCATCCGCGTCAAAAAGTCACACAGGAAAAAGGGCGCTCCCTACGATAGCGGCGCGAAGATTTTGGGAGGAAGATCATGAAGGTTGCCAAGGCTCTCGCGCCGGCGCTGTTCGCCGTTATCCTGTGCGCCGGAGCCGACGCCGAAGACAGCAAGACCGGCGGCCCTGCGCAGCCGGAAGGCGTTCCAGCGAAGGAATTTAATGCCAAGGCGGGCTATTGTGAAACCTGTCATGGGCTGTCGGCGCGTGGCTTCATAGGGACGAATCCGATGCCCAAACTCGCGGGCCAGCAGCCGGACTATATAAAGAACCAATTGCAGGCCTTCATCGATCGGCGCCGGCTGAACCCCGTGATGGGCAATGTGGCCCACGTCCTCAGCCCCGCGATGGTCGAGGCCCTGTCCACACATTTCAAGGATCTCGACCCGCCGCCCTATGGCGGCGCTCCGAGAGACCTCATGTCCGAAGGGGAAAAGATCTATCACGAAGGCGTTCCCAGCTCGGACGTTCCGGCCTGCGAGTCGTGCCACGGCCCGGACGCCCACGGCATGAGCCAGTTTCCGCGCCTGGCCGGCCAGCTCCACGGCTACGTGATCGCCAAGCTCGCGAACTGGTCCAAGGAGCGTGGGCAAGACCCGAACAATCCGGACAATTCGCAGGTCATGGGCCCGATCGCCGAAAAGCTGACCAAAGAGCAGATCGCCGCGGTCGCCGCTTATGTCAGCGACCTCAAATGATTTTTGCTCACGTCGAGATCCTTTCGACGATACGGCTGAAGAGCCGGAGTCATGCTCCGCTCCCAATGCCTGACGGCGATTGCGTTTGGAACCAGCCGCGCGGGATCAATCGAGACCGTTTGTGACTGGACTCGCAAAAATCTGCATGGCAGGTAGAGTATCGTAAATCGTCAGCGCTCAGTCCGCCAACCGGGCCGCGCCGGCCACGAAGCAATTGAGCGCCCCCGGGGGGCCAATGACAAGAGCGACGGCTCGCGCGACCACAGAGGCGTTTGGCGTGTTAGCCTTCGCCGCCGTCGTCGCTGCGTCCGCGGCCCTTTTCACAGTCGGCGCCGGCCCCGCCGAGGCGCTGCCGAGCTACGCGCGCCAGACCGGCCAGCCCTGCGCCACCTGTCACACCGCCTTTCCCGAGCTGACGCCGTACGGCAGGCAATTCAAGATCGGCGGCTACACGGCGGGCGGCGGCGACTGGCAAGGGCCGCCGGTCGCCCTGATGTATATGCCGGGCTTTACCCGCACGGCGTCGAACCCGGATTCGCCGCCAGCGCCTGGACTGCATCTCAACAATAACCTCGTCTCGCAACAGGTGTCAGGCTTCATCGCTGGCCAGCTCTACGGCAATCTCGGTTCGTTCATCCAGATAACGGGCGACCCGGTGGGCGGAACGGTCGGGCTGGACGCTTCCGACGTTCGCTATGCCGACACTCTCACGCTGTTCGGCAAGGGCACGGTCTGGGGGATCGACGCCAACAATACGCCGACCGTGGAAGACCCATGGAATACGACGCCTTCGTGGGGATGGCCGCAGATCTCATCGACCATCGCTCCCGCCTTCGCTCCGCCGTTGACTCACGTTGAAGGCTCATACACGGGGATTGTCGGCGGCGCGGGCGCGTACGTATTCTGGAACGACATGCTTTACGCGGACTTCACAGCCTACAAGGGCCTTTCTGTGCCGGTGCTGCAGGCGTTCAACGTCGGAAACTCGACGACCGACGCGCTGGCAAACGTCGCACCCTACTGGCGCGTCGCGATCGAGCCACACTGGGGCGACCTCTATTGGGAGACCGGCACTTTTGGCATGTACGGGCGTGTCACTCCCGGCCGCATATACGGTTTCGGAACAGACAATTTTCTCGACGTCGGCTTCAACTCGCAACTCCAATATGCCGGCGACCAATACAGCATAACCTTGAAGCTCACCGATATCATGGAATGGCAGCGGCTGAACTCGTCGTTCGCGCAGGGCGTATCATCGAACCTCAGCAACACCCTCAACAGCTTCAAGGCCAATGCGTCATTCGTCTGGGATCACACCTACAGCCTGGGCCTTGGCTATTTCAACATCACCGGATCCGGCGACTGCAATCTTTACGGATCGGGCAACAACGTCTTTTGCACACCCACAAGCATCGGCGAGTTCAACAACAGCTTTATCAGCAGTCCGAACGGCGCCGGCCTCATCCAAGACATCGCCTACCTCCCGTTCAGCCACGGCGCGCCGTTTCCCTATTCGACCTGGAACGTGCGGCTCGGCCTCCAGTTCACGGAGTACCTGCACCTCTACGGCGGCACGACGAACTTTGACGGCTCGTATCTGGGCGGCACGCATAACGCGCAGGGGAATAATTCCGTGTTCGCCTATGCGTGGATTGCGTTTTGATGCTGAGCGCCTCCGCAGAACAACGCTGCGCCCAAAACAAGCGATAGAGCGATCGTCAAAGCTACTCCGGCCTAATCCTCATCCTGCGCCTCCCGTCGATATTTCCGGAGGTCGTCGCTCCTCCGCCGTTTCTTCGCCCACACTCAATCCTGAATGTCGAACGCATTCCCCGGCAACCCTTGTATGCCCGTTTCCCCGCGCCTTTCTGCCGTTTGGCCAAAGGTCGCTATCCACCCCAATGCAGCGTCCACCGCCGAGATCCGCAATGTCCGCTTTACGTCGAGACCGGACCTTGCTGCCGATTTGCCCCTTTGTCCGCTCTCCGCCCTACGCGGTCGTTTTGGTGCACGTCGATTGAGTTTTGACCCTCGCCGTCCAGAAGTCCCGGCGACCGCCTCTCGCCTACTGCCTGCCGCCAATTCTCTCCAGCGCCTCGACGCCCTCTCCCGGGAGTGCCGCGAGCTATTCGACCAGCTATGCGGCGCTTTCTCTCGGATAATTTCTGTCGGGCGTTTCTTGCAAAAAAAACGAAATATATGTTACTAATATTCTTATCTGCGGAATTCAGCTTCGGTTCGCGCAAGCGAAGCGGGGAATGGAAGGGCCGGCGCACTGTTGATCTCAATCCACAACCTGAGCGCGAGGGAGGACGTGGAGGCAAATTTTTTTATTTTTTCCGCTCGGAACCCATTGAAAAGTCTCGATTCGGAAAAATAAACGCTAGCAAATTCACTGGCATTTACTAGCGTTTACTCGCTTTTAATAGCGTTTATGGGCTTCTTATTTGCACGAGCTTCGCCGGCGTTCACGCGTGGGTTGCATCCGGGAAAGCGCCTCTTCTGACCGCCGAGACGACTATCAGCGCGACGCCTAGCGCCTCGCCAGTCTCGCCAGCGCCTCCACCCCCTCCGGCGGAAGCGGCCAGGATTTCGCCGCGGCGAGGACCTCGGCAATATAGGCCGGACGCGGAACGCCGGGGCCGGCATTGGCGCCGAAGTATACAATCGCCTGTTTTGGCGCGCGCTCGGCGATGACGGCCTGCGTCAGCTTGGCGTAGAGGCCCTGGGGCAGGCCCTCGTAGCGGTCGAGCGCCGCGACGTCGGATAAAGCCAAGTCCCAAAGCACGCCATGCACGGCGGCGGAGGGATCGCGAACCGCGGTCAGCCAGCCCTCGCGCATGGCGGTGAGCCTATGCCGCTCGAGCCGGGCAAGCCCGAGCGCCTTCGAGCGCGGGCAGCGGCGCGCCATTGCGGCTGCGTCCATGTTGGAGCCGTAGGCGAAATAGAGCGGCATTGCTAACCGCTCAGTCGCTCGACATTGTGGACCACGCTCTTGTCCCTGAGCTGCGACAGGACCGCGTTGAGGTGCTGGATGTCGCGCACCTGAAGATCGATGACGAAGCGGCGGAAGTCGGCGCCGCTCGGCGAGGTCGCAACGGAATCGATATTCGCGCCATATTCCCCGATGGTCGTGGCGATCACGCCGAGCGCGCCGGGCTCGTTCAGAAGCGTGACCACGATCTGGGTCGAATAGAGCGCCGTCGGCGCGTTCTCCAGGTCCCAACGCACGTCGAGCCAGAGCTCCGGCCGATCGTCGAATTTGGTGAGCGCAGGCGAATGGATCGGGTAGACGACGATGCCGTCTTCCTCGCGAACGCCGACGATGCGCTCGCCCGGCACCGCTCCGCCCTTGGGCGCAAACCTGACCGGCGTATCGAGGTCGATGCCGCGCAGCGGCAGCGCCCCGCCCGCGTCCGATTCGCCCGGCACACGGAAGACGAGATCGGCCGCTTTCGGCAACCCGAACCAGCCGCTCTCGTTCTGGGGAGCGGCGGGGCCCGACCTGCGCTCCTCCTTGAAGTTAGGAAACACAGCGCGCACAACGTCGGTGGAGAAGATCTCGCCACGCCCCACGCCGATGAAGACATCGTCGATCGAGGCGCGCGCCAAACGCGACAGCGCGGCCTTGAGCTTCGCTTCCGTGAACTTCTTGCCAGCTCGCTCGAACGCCCGCTCGACGATCTGGCGCCCGAGACCTCCGAACTGCGCCTTCGCCGCCTCGCGCGTCGCGCGGCGAATGGCGGCCCGGGCGCGCCCCGTCACCACCACGCTGTCCCACGCCGCCGGCGGGGCGCCGCCCTCAGCGCGCGAGATCAGCACTTCGTCGCCGTTGTGCAATTCCGAGATGAGCGGCGCGATACGGCCATTAATCTTCGCGCCAACCGCGGAATTGCCAACGTCGGTATGGACTGCGTAGGCGAAGTCAATCGCGGTCGCGCCGCGGGGCAGCGCAATCAACCGCCCTTTGGGGGTGAAGCAAAACACCTGGTCGTGAAACAGCTCCAGCTTGGTGTGCTCGAGGAATTTTTCCGAATCATCGCTCGCGAGCGCCTCGATCGTTTGCCTCAATCCGCGATAGGCTCGGCTCTCGCTCACCGCCAGCGCGTCGGCGCTCAACCCCAAGTCTTTGTAGACGCCGTGCGCGGCGATGCCGTACTCGGCGACCTCGTGCATCTCGTGTGTGCGAATTTGCAGTTCGACACGCTGGCTGCCGGGCCCAATCACCGTAGTGTGAATGGAACGATAGTCGTTCTGCTTCGGCGTCGAGATATAGTCCTTGAAGCGCCCAGGAACGCTCGGCCAAGTCGTATGCGCGACGCCGACGGCAGCGTAACACTCGGCGACCGTATCGACGAGGATGCGAAAGCCGTAGATATCGGACAATTGCTCGAAGGCGATTGAGCGGCGCTCCATCTTGCGCCAGATCGAATAAGGCTGCTTCTGGCGGCCTTTCACCTCGACCTTGATGCCGCGGCGAGCGAATTGGTCGGTGAGCTCCGCCGCGATGCGGGCGATGATCGCGCCATTTTTAGCCTTCATCGCCTCAAGACGCGTCACGATCAGCTTATAGGCGTCCGGCATCAGGCAGCGGAAGGCAAGGTCTTCGAGCTCATTGCGCATGCTCTGCATGCCCATGCGGCCGGCAAGCGGACGCATAGATATCGAGCGTGTCCTGGGCGATGCGGACGCGCTTGTCCTCCGGCATGAACTGAAGGGTGCGCATATTGTGCAGGCGGTCGGCGAGCTTGACCAGGAGCACGCGCGCATCGTCGGCAATGGCGAGCAAGAGCTTGCGGAAATTCTCCGCCTGCTCGGCGTGCTTGGTGACGAAGTCGAGCCTCCCGAGCTTGGTTAGGCCATCGACTAGGCCCCCAATCTCGTCGCCGAACGCCTTGTCAACTTGTTCGCGGGTAACCGTCGTATCTTCAATCGTGTCGTGCAGCATTGCCGCCGCGATGGTGGCGTCGTCGACCTTAAGCTCCGTCAGGATGGCCGCCACTTCGAGCGGATGGGAGAAATAGGGATCGCCGGACGCGCGCTTCTGGCTCCCATGCGCCTTCATCGCGAACACATAAGCGCGGTTCAGCAAATCCTCGTTGGCGTGAGGATTGTAGCGGCGGACCCGCTCCACCAATTCGTACTGCCGCATCATCGCCGGAAGCCGACCCAAACCGCGCGCCGCGCCACCGATTTTTGCCGTGGCGACGCCGGTGCGGTTCAACCAGGACGGATCGGCGTGAATGAATGAGGGCGGGCGGCGTTTCGCTCGTGTCGGCCGGACCCCCGCTCTCACGCATAAAGCGGGCTACGCCCAATCATCCGCCCCGACAAGCGCATGCGCAAGTTTTAAATGTGCGACCCCGTTCAGGATCCGGTCCCGGGGCCGAGCGCAAACGAAAAGCCCCGGAGCTCTCGCTCCGGGGCTATCAGTTTCAACCGATCGGGCTGCGATCAGAAGTAACGGGTGACACGGAAACGTCCCGCGAAGCCGCTGCTGTTGCCCTTCCAGTCGCCGGGCACGAATACCGCACCACTGGCGCCGCCCAGGTTGTAAACAGTGCCGAGAAAGCCGCTCGGCGCTGTCTGATTCGTGCTCTGATACATGAGTTCAAGATCGAAGTTCAGGTTGGTGACCGGGTTCCAGCCAAGATCCGCGCCGACGATCCAGCTGAGCGCGTGGGGCGACATCGGGCCCGCTGCACCGCTTGACCAAGGAGGCAGCTTGGCAGCCCGATATTGCAGCCCCCGCCCATGTTGCTCCAGTTCAGGCCAAGGACCGAGCCTTCCAGATCGACGTAGAACTGCGGCGTGAAGTGGTGCTCAAGCAACGCCAACACCGACCATGCTCTCGGCGATGACCATTGGTTGGTGGCCGGGTTGAAGAACGCGTCCGCGCCCAACATCGGCTGGCCGTTGCCGTTGACCTGGCCGTTCTCACTCCACATCCCATCGTTAATACCCGAGTACTCTATCGCACTCTGGCTGTAGGCGCCGCTTACGACGAGATCGTCTCCCGCGCCGAACGACGGTAGGTTGATCTTCACGCCAGCGTCGACGGCCCAACCAACCTTGTTTTGCTGCCCGTTGCAGACCTGCCGCGACAAGGGTGCCGCAGGCCGCGCCGACGACCGAGCCGTCGAAACCGTCCGCCATGACGTTGACGTTGTGGATCACGCCCGAGACCTGAGCCTCGCCCCAACCCTGCTTGACATGCAAGGCGCCGACGATGTCCGGCCATTTCTGCCCGCCGAAGGTGATCAGCGACGGGTTGAACGAGCCTGTATTCGGCCCCATGTTCGTCTGGAAATAACCGCCGGCAAAGTCCGTGCCGCCGCCCGATGCACCCACACCGCCAGAAGATTTCGGCCGAGATCGTCGCCGTGAAGCCGCCGCCGAACGAAGCGGTATAGGCCATCAACAGCGGTTCATTGAAGCCTTTGCGATCGGGGGAGAAGAGGTTGGCATAGTTGTCGCCGCCGCCGATGAACGAGAAGAACGACTGCGCCTTACCAGCGGTGATGCCTGCCCAGGTCACATAGGCGACGTTGACATAGAAGATGTTGTTTGTCGGGCCCCCCTGAAGCGGGTCGAGCCCGTTCGCGACGTCGCCCTGGATCTCCGCGTGCCCGATCAAAGGACCCCAGGCCGTGTTGGAGGCCACGTCTAAGGCCAAGTTGGCCCGGGTCGACCAACCTGTGTCATTACGATAAAAGTTCGTGTTCTGCTGAGCGGCGCTGTTTGCTAGCAGAACGCGCTGGGTGTTGCGATTGTCGATCCCGCCGAGCGCTGTGAGAGCGCCGGCGGCGCCAACCGGCACGCCAGTTATCGGCGCGCCGACGCCGGGGAGGCCCCCAGTAAAGAGATTCCCAATCTGGCCGTAGTTGTACTCATTGTTGAGGTTGCCGGCAACGAACTGCGCCGTGACGTAGCCCGAAACCTTCATGCAGGTGTCGGAGCCCGGCAGGGTCCAGCCGGTGATGCCGCCGACGTTGCAAACTCTAACGTATTCGACCGGCGCCGCCTTCCTGGTCGGAAGATCGGCCGCCTGGGCGGTGGCGACGGCGACAATGCCAGCCGCGGAACCGAGCAGAAGGCTCTTCATGAGCGTCATTTGTGACCTCCAGTTACGTATTGGGCGTCGGTTCTTTTCTCACCTTCGGTTTCCGCGGCCCGCTTCATGGACCGAATGCACCGAAGGCGGTCAGCCCCCTTGTCCCGGTTGACTTCCTGATCGTGGCGCTTGCCCCTGCAAAAGCCGCCGACCCTCCGCGATCGGGAATCTCCCGCTCACCTGAGACACCATAGCTTCTCTAAATTTCGACACAATAAATTTTCTTCATAAATTGGGCTTCAGGCGCTGTTTCCCGGACGATGTTGCATAATTGTCACTCGATTTCGCCCCAAACCTGCCGCAATCAATTCTCGCCTAATCTATCAATATCTTAGACAAGAAATCGGCAACGGTCAGAGCCCAAATCGGCGAGCGCTGGGCGGGGGTCGGCGCCCGAGTCCCAGATCTCCTGACGAGCCGGAGGCCTTTAACAAATCGCCAAGATTCGACCGTAGTCCGGCCTGATTCGCTTCCGATGGAGGGAATGGAGACGGTTCCGCGATTGGGTCGCACCTAACCGACGATTGCTCTCGCCGGGCCGAGGCGCAGGCGAAAACTCCTGCCGCCGCTAGCCAGCCAGGCCGGGGCATCGGAGGGCCCGCGCACAAGTTTACGCGCGCGAGAGATCTCAGGGACTTAACCGCTCTTTTGCCAACTTTGCAACTTTGCAACTTTGCAACTTTTTTCGATCCAACTTTTCCCCAATACGCCCCGATCTTAAGTCCGCAGTCGCAAGGACTGGAACGGTCGGCTGGCCGATTGCGCTACGAGCCCAACGAACCCCAAAGCTCCGAAAGCGAAACAAATCCTTCGCATGGCGAAACAAACCATTTCGCACCCTCCTCGTAAGCCATTGAGATCGTTCGAGTGCACGGACGGATCCTTTCGCATAGCGAAACGAAACGTTTCGCATTGCCGCTAGTAAACCGTTGAAATTATTGACATCGACAAATCAGCAATTTCGCCGGATTGTGTATTTTCAATGACTTACCCCCCTTTTCATTTCGCCTCTTTCGCGCGGCGCGCCTTCCCGGCCCAGAAAGCCCGGTCCAACAGATGACGAAGCGCTCTCTCCGGAACCCATCGCCGCACCACGCGGAGCGGATGACCTCGGCTTTGACGATTATGACATTGTAGTTGATTGTTCCTGAAATCTCGATAATTTGATTTTGATTTCTATTTTCTTGGATGCGCCAGAAAGGCTTCCTACCGGTCAACGCCTAGCAAGTGAGCCGCGACACTGGGGTTGACGAGGGGTGGATGGATCGCGCGTCGATATGAGAATAAGAGCCGCGCTCGCCATTTTGTTATAAAGCAATATTTATGATTTATTCTTTAAGTGAGCTTTGCCGGCGAAAACTGACCGCGGTATACTTTCGATCTCAGCGCATGTGATCACAAATTTGTGCCTAACTGATCACGAATGTGTGTCGGTTCGCTCACGCAGATGTGTTGATAGCCCTTCTGCGCCGCCGTGATAGCATCGCAATGCGTACCGAAAACGGCCGCAGAGAAACTCCAATTCGCCAACTTCTGCTCGGCGAGAAATCGCGGAACGCGACAGCGTAACGTGGTTGACGACGAGGCAGGCTCGCAAGTGAGGGCGAAGCAGAAAATGGCGCCAGAACGATGAGTGATCACCTCTCCTCTTGCGTGTTGAAGGAGGTAGAGTCGAGGCCGGGAGGCGGCGGTCTCGTTCTCGTCATCGAGGACGACCGGGAAATCGCCGAGGAAATTCGCCTCGACCTGGAGGCTAGCGGTCACGCAGTCCAGGTTGCGGAGAGGTTGACCGAGGGGCTGCGGACAGCTCGCGCGGGCGACGCGGCGGTCCTCGTCATCGATCGAGTCTTGGAGGGCGAGAACGGACTTTCGCTCGTCGAAGCGTTGCGCACCGAAGGAAATTGGACCCCTGTTCTCGTCATCAGCGAACTTACGTCAGTCGATGAGCGAATTGCGGGATTGAAAGCAGGCTGCGACGACTATTTGGTCAAGCCGTTCGATATTCGGGAATTGACGGCGCGGGTCGAGGCCCTTTTGCGCCGAGGCGGTGATGTGGGCGTCATCCGGCTCAGGGTGGGCGATTTGGAAATGGACTTGATCGAACGGACAGTCCGGTTCGAAGGCAAGCCGGTCGAGCTCGTCCCGAGGGAATTCAAGTTGCTTGAGTATTTTATGCGACGCCCCAGCCAGACCATCACTCGAGCGATGTTGCTCGAGGATGTTTGGAATTTCCAGCCCCCGGCGTACACCAACGTTGTCGACGTGCAGGTCGGCAATTTGCGCCGCAAGCTCGACCCCACCGGCAATCGCCGCGTGATCGTCTCCGTCAGGTCGGTCGGCTTCAAATTGAACACGGATCACTCAGGGTTTTCCTCTCGCTCCTCAGCAAACAAGGCGGGCGCTCTGCCATCTCCGGCGGAGGACTGACTTTCGCCCACGCCAAACGGCGCAACAATAGCGCGGGGTCAGATGGGGATTTGCTGCGCAGAATAGAGCCAAGCCAGACAAAAAAGCCCCGGAGCTCTCGCTCCGGGGCTATCAGTTTCAACCGATCGGGCTGCGATCAGAAGTAACGGGTGACACGGAAACGTCCCGCGAAGCCGCTGCTGTTGCCCTTCCAGTCGCCGGGCACGAATACCGCACCACTGGCGCCGCCCAGGTTGTAAACAGTGCCGAGAAAGCCGCTCGGCGCTGTCTGATTCGTGCTCTGATACATGAGTTCAAGATCGAAGTTCAGGTTGGTGACCGGGTTCCAGCCAAGATCCGCGCCGACGATCCAGCTCAGCGCGTGAGGTGACATCGGGCCCGCCGCAGCTTGACCAAGGAGGCAGCTTGGCAGCCCGATATTGCAGCCCCCGCCCGAGTTGCTCCAGTTCAAGCCAAGGACCGAGCCTTCCAGATCGACGTAGAACTGCGGCGTGAAGTGGTGCTCAAGCAACGCCAACACCGACCATGCTCTCGGCGATGACCATTGGTTGGTGGCCGGGTTGAAGAACGCGTCCGCGCCCAACATCGGCTGGCCGTTGCCGTTGACCTGGCCGTTCTCACTCCACATCCCATCGTTAATACCCGAGTACTCCATCGCACTCTGGGTGTAGACACCGCTTACGACGAGATCATCTCCCGCGCCGAACGACGGTAGGTTGATCTTCACGCCAGCGTCGACGGCCCAACCAACCTTGTTTTGCTGCCCGTTGCAGATCGCCGCGACAAGGGTGCCGCATTCCGCGCCGACGACCGAGCCGTCGAAACCGTCCGCCATGACGTTGACGTTGTGGATCACGCCCGAGACCTGAGCCTCGCCCCAACCCTGCTTGACATGCAAGGCGCCGACGATGTCCGGCCATTTCTGGCCGCCGAAGGTGATCAGGCTGGGATTGAACGTACCGGCTAACGGCCCCGAATTGGTGTTGAAGTAGCTGCCGTTAAAGTCCGTGCCGCTGCCCGACGCGCCTACGCTGCCGGGAGATTCGGCGGACAGCGTCGCCGTGAAGCCGCCGCCGAACGAAGCGGTATAGGCCAGCAGCAGTGGTTCGTTGAAGCCTTTGCGGTCGGGGGAGAAGATGTTGGCATAGTTGTCGCCGCCGCCGATGAACGAGAAGAACGACTGCGCCTTACCAGCGGTGACGCCCGCCCAGGTCACATAGGCGAGGTTGACATAGAAGATGTTGTTTGTCGGGTTGCCCTGAAGCGGGTCGAGCCCGTTGGAGACGTCGCCCTGGATCTCCGCGTGCCCGATCAAGGGGCCATAGGCGGTGTTGGAGGCCACGTCTAACGCCAAGTTGGCCCGGGTCGACCAACCCGTATTATTACGGTAGAAGTTCGTGTTCTGCTGAGCGGGGCTGGCGGCAAGCAGAACGCGCTGGGTGTTGCGAGGGTCGATCGTGCCAAGCGCCCCGATAGCGCCCGCGGCGCCAACCGGCACGCCAGTTATCGGCGCCCCGACGCCCGCGGCGCCGCCGGTGAAGAGATCGCCAACGCTGCCCCAATTGTACTGGGTGTTGGTGTTGCCGCCGACGAACTGCGCCGTGACGAAGCCTGAGACCTTCAGGCAGGTGTCGGAGCCCGGCAGGGTCCAGCCTGTGATGCCGCCGACGTTACAAACTCTGACATATTCGACCGGCGCCGCCTTCCTAGTCGGAAGATCAGCCGCCTGTGCGCTGGCGACGGCGATGATCCCCGCGGCCGACCCCAGCAGAATGCTCTTCATGAGCGTCATATGTGACCTCCAGTTCAATGTTGTGGGCGTCGGGTTGGTTTTCGCCTGACTGCCAATTCATCCGGATGTCGGCGCATTGCCCCAGCAAGTCGTCGGCCCCAGCTGCGATCGGGAATCGTCACCCTCGCGCAGTTGACCATACGCTTATTCCGCCCTCTCTCAACTAAGATTTGGCTTTAAATCGCCAAACGAGCGCCATTATTTCTTCAGTGTTGCAGAACTGGCACAAATTATTCATTAAATCATACTTCATATAACTCACTTCATAAACCATAATTTAGTCCATTTAGCGGATATCATTTTCGATTACATTGAACATTCTTTATGAATTATTATTCATAAAATGGACATTAAACTCTAACCTATCCGTCGATCCGCCAGACCCAGATCCGCCCCCGCTAAACCTTTGGGGACGCGGGGCCGCCGACTTGGACCCAATCGAACCAAGTTCGGGGGAAATGCGCTAGAGGCGCTGGAATCCATCTCTTTCGCGAGGAATCGCGGGGTCACGTCCGGATCGAAGATTTGGCGCCTTTCGGCGAGGCGCTGGCCGTGCCCGGCCGGCCGCGTCGCGCGTTGACAACACATGCGCCCTCGGGCTAGCTCGGAAGCGTCAGTCGAAGACACTTCGCGGAAGAGTCCGGCATTTGCTCGCCGGCGCCGACGGCGCAACCGCCCCGGAAACGCTCAGGCACTAGGGACCGCGCAAGTGATGACGCTCTGGAAAGAGGCGCCCGCCGCTCGAGGCGGTCGCCCACCGACGGGGGTAACCGCGTAGGCGGGAAATCTCTCAGGTCATGGGACAGAGGGGGCGTTCGCGCGCGTTAAGGCCGCACCGCGGCTTTTCGCGGCGGCGGGCGCTTATTCACGACTGGCTGGGCCCATGACCGAAGCCTCGACCTTGAAGACGCCGCTCCACGCTCTGCATGTCGAGCTCGGCGCGCGCATGGCGCCGTTCGCGGGCTACGACATGCCCATCAATTATCCCGCCGGAGTGCTCGCCGAGCACCTCCACACGCGCAGAGCCGCGGGGCTG
This sequence comes from uncultured Alphaproteobacteria bacterium, assembly GCA_963753135.1. GTDB lineage: Bacteria > Pseudomonadota > Alphaproteobacteria > Rhizobiales > Beijerinckiaceae > Roseiarcus. The sequence continues at coordinate 99,433 of CAVWBA010000017.1, forward strand.
TTCGACGTCTCGCATATGGGTCAAGCGCTCATCGAGGGCGTGGATCATGCCGCGGTTGCCGCCTTTCTCGAATCGCTCTGCCCTGCCGACTTTCTCAACCTCGCGCCGGGACGCCAGCGCTATACCCAACTGCTCAACGAAAACGGCGGCATCGTCGACGACCTCATGGTCACGCGCCCGCCCGGCGCGGCCGGGACGCTAAGGCTTGTCGTCAACGCCGCGCGCAAGGCGGTTGACTTCGCCCTCTTTCGCCAACGCCTGCCCGCGGGCGTGCAGCTGACGCCGCTTCCCGAAGCGGCGCTGATCGCGCTTCAGGGCCCTCTTGCGGCGGCGATCTTGGCGCGCTTCGCTCCCGGCGAGGGCGTCGAGACCATGGCCTTCATGAGCGCGCGGCCCGCGCGAATTGCCGGCTTGGAGACCTTCGTCTCCCGCTCGGGCTATACGGGCGAAGACGGATATGAGATCTCGCTCCCTTCGTCGCAGGCTGAAACCTTCGCTCGCGTTCTTCTGAGCCAGCCTGACGTCGCGCCGATCGGGCTCGGCGCGCGCGATTCGCTGAGGCTGGAGGCCGGCCTCTGCCTCTACGGGCATGAACTCGACGAGACAGTGGACCCGATCGAAGCCGCGCTCTCATGGTCGATCCAGAAGCGCCGGCGCATCGAGGGCGGCTTTCCGGGCGCCAAGCGGATTCAAGATGCGCTCACGAATGGGCCGGCCCGTCAGCGCGTGGGCTTAAGGCCGGACGGCCGCGCGCCGGCGCGTGAGGGGGCGGAGATCGTCTCAGCGGACGGCGCCCCGATTGGCGTCGTGACATCCGGCGGCTTCGGGCCAAGCGTGAATGGGCCGATCGCGATGGGCTACGTCGCGCGCCCCCATGCGGCCGTCGGGACGCCGGTCAGTCTCATGGTGCGCGGCAAACCCTTGAGCGCGCGCGTTGTCCCGCTGCCTTTTCATCCCCACGCCTATTATCGCGGTTGACCAAGGAGACGCATGGTGCCGGAGATCCACTACACCAAGGACCACGAATACATCCGCGTCGAGGGCGAGGAGGGTATCGTCGGCATCAGCGAGCACGCGCAGCAGCAACTTGGCGATGTCGTCTTTGCCGAGGCGCCGCCGATCGGCAAGAAGCTCAAGAAGGGCGACCCTGCCGCGGTGGTGGAAAGCGTCAAGGCGGCGAGCGACGTGTTCGCGCCGGCTTCTGGCGAGGTCGTCGCTGTCAATTCCGAGGTCGAGTCAACGCCGGGCCTCATCAACGAGGATGCGCTCGGACGGGGCTGGCTCTTCCGCCTCAAGCTCGCCGACCCGGCTGAACTCGCGGGCCTCATGGACGAAGCCGGTTACGCCGAATACATCAAGACTCTGGACTGACCCCATGCGCTACCTGCCGCTCGATGCGAGCGAACGCGAAGCGATGCTGACCCGCATCGGCGTCCCGGACATCGAAGCTTTGTTCGCCGACATTCCAGCCGACAAGCGAATTCCCGGTCTGCTCGACATGCCGCTGCGAATGAGCGAGATGGCGGTCGAGCGGGTGATGACGGCGATCGCGGGGCGCAGCGTCGCCGCTGGATCGGTTCCTTTTTTTCTGGGCTCAGGGGCCTATCGGCGGCACATTCCGGCGACCGTCGATCATCTCATCCAGCGTTCCGAATTCCTGACCAGCTACACCCCCTATCAGCCGGAGATCGCGCAAGGGACGCTGCAGGTCCTGTTCGAGTTCCAGACGCAGGTGGCCGCGCTCACTGGCATGGAGGTCGCGAACGCCTCGATGTACGACGGTTCGACCGCGTGCGGCGAAGCGATGCTGATGGCCCATCGCCTGACGCGTCGCAACCGGTCGGTGATTTCCGGAGGATTGCATCCGCAATATGCCGACGTGTGCGCGACGTTGGCGCATATGGCGGGCGACAGAATCGTGCGCTTAGGCCCGGATCTCAAGGCGAGCGAGGACATCGCCGCGGCGATCGACGCCGAGACGAGCTGCGTGATCGTGCAGTCGCCCGATTTCTTCGGCAATCCGCGCGATCTCGCGCCAATTGCCGCCGCGGCGCATGCTCATGGCGCGCTCCTGATTGCGGTCTTCACTGATCCAGTCGCCCTCGCCGTCGTGCGCTCGCCGGGTGAGATGGACGCCGACATCGCGGTCGGGGAAGGTCAGGGGCTTGGCAACGCGCTTAATTTCGGTGGCCCCTACGTCGGCCTGTTCGCGACGCAAGCCAAGAATGTGCGCCAGATGCCGGGACGTCTCGCCGGCGAGACGGTGGACGCGGTGGGACGGCGCAGTTTCGTCCTGACGCTCTCAACTCGCGAGCAGCACATCCGGCGCGAGAAGGCGACGAGCAACATTTGCACCAATTCGGGTCTATGCGCGCTCGCCTTCTCGATCCATCTGACCCTGCTCGGCGGCGTGGGGCTCGAACGCCTGGCGAGAGTGAATCACGCCAACGCGGTTGAGCTCGCTGAGAGGCTCTCAACGATTCCATCGGTCGAGGTCATCAATAGGCATTTCTTCAACGAATTCGTCATACGCACGCCCCGGCCGGCCGCCGGGCTGATCGAGGCTTTGGCGAAGCGCGGAGTGATCGGCGGATTGCCGGTTTCGCGCCTTCTGCCCGAGGCCGGGCTCGACGACTGCATCATTGTCGCGAGCACGGAGACCAATACCGACGAAGATCGCGTGGCTTATGCGCATGCGCTCGCCGAGTGCTTGCAGTGAAGCCCTAAGAGAGAGCGCGTCCGCATGAACGTTCAAGGCCGCCCGACCCGCCCCAAGACCGCCGCCGCCCCTCCGGGGGAGACGTTCACGGGCAACCGCGGGCTCAACATGGAGGAAGCGCTCATCTTCGAGACCGGGCGCTTCGATGCGACCGGAGTCGACATCGACGAGCCGACCCAATTCCAGTCGAGACTGGGCCCGCACGCCCGCCAAAGCCCGGCCCGATTACCCGGCCTCACCGAGCCGGAGGCGATCCGGCATTATGTGCGCCTGTCGCGCAACAATTACTCCATCGACGCAGGGATCTATCCCCTGGGCTCGTGCACGATGAAGCACAATCCCCGCCTCAACGAGAAGATGGCGCGCCTGCCCGGATTCGGCGATGTCCATCCGCTGCAGCCGGTGTCGACGGCTCAAGGCGCGCTCGAGCTTATTGAAGCGCTCTCCCACGCCTTGCTGACGATGACCGGCATGGACGCGATCGCGATGTCGCCAAAGGCCGGCGCGCATGGCGAACTCTGCGGCATGATGGCTATCAAGGCGGCGATCGAGGCGCGGGGCGAGGGAGAGACGCGGCGGGTGGTGCTGGTTCCCGATTCCGCCCACGGCACGAATCCGGCGACCGCCGCGCTGATCGGCTATTCCGTGCGCTCCATACCGGCGAGCGAGGACGGGATCGTGAGCGTCGAAGCGGCGCGGGCCGCGCTCGCGCCCGATGTCGCGGCGATCATGCTGACCAATCCCAACACCTGCGGCCTATTCGAGCGCGAGATCGTCGGAATCGCTGATGCGGTTCACCAGGCGGGAGCCTACTTCTATTGCGACGGCGCAAATTTCAACGCTGTCGTCGGCAAGACGCGTCCGGGCGATCTCGGGGTCGACGCTATGCATATCAATCTGCACAAGACCTTCTCGACGCCGCATGGCGGCGGCGGTCCCGGCGCGGGCCCGGTCGTACTGTCGTCGCGACTTGCCCCTTATGCGCCGGTTCCGTTCGTTACGCGCGAGGGCGAATCGCTTCGGCTGGTCGAGCACGCGGGGGCAAGCGAATCATTCGGGCGCATGTGCGCGTTCCATGGCCAGATGGGGATGTTCGTGCGCGCGCTCAGTTTCATTCTCTCGCACGGCGCCGATGGACTTAGGCAGGCGTCGGAAGACGCGGTCCTGTCCGCCAATTACATTCGCGCCTCGCTCAACGATGTGATGAGCGCGCCGTTCGGCGATCGGCCCTGCATGCATGAGGCTTTGTTCGACGACCGGTGGCTTAAGGACACGGGGCTCACGACGCTCGACTTCGCCAAGGCGATGATCGACGAGGGCTACCACCCGATGACGGTCTATTTTCCGCTCATCGTGCATGGCGCGATGCTGATCGAGCCGACGGAATCCGAATCCAAGGCGAGTCTCGATCTGTTCATCATGACGTTGCGCGATCTCGCTCTCGCGGCAAAAGGAGGAGAGCGCGAGCGCTTCCAGTCGGCGCCGATGCACGCGCCGCGCCGGCGGCTCGACGAGACCCGCGCCGCCCGGCAGCCGGTGCTGCGCTGGACTTTACCTCAACCCGCTTGATCTTCCCTATGACGCGGATATGGCTCTAGACTGCCGAGCGACGATCGCTCCGCTCGCGCCAAAGGACTGAATCGCCATGTCATCCGGTCTGATCCGTTTCGCTGTCGCGAGCTTTCTTGCCGCCGCAGCCGCGATGGCTTCTCACGCCGGCTTTGCCCAGCAGGCGCCCGCTGCGGCGGCGGCTCCGGCGCCAACTGCCCCGTCGCCTGCGCCTCAAGCTCCGCCAGCCGCCCAAGCGCCGGCGGCTCCCTCAGCCAAGCCCGCCGAAGCGCCGTCCGCGACGAACCCTGCCCCCGCCGCTCCGGGCGCTGCACAGCCCGGCGGACCGCCGCAATCAGGAGAAGGGTCCGCGGGCGAAACCGTCGATCTTACGGCGCGCCCGTTCGCCTATGTCGAAGGCAAGGCCGACAAGGACGAAATCTATAGCGCCATTCTCAATTCGCTGAGCGCGGTCAAGCGCGAATTGGACAAGGCGAACATCAAGCCGGCGGGCCGACCGCTCGCCATCTTCGTCGAATCCGACGATACCGGATTCAAGTACCACGCGGGCTATCCGTTGGCCGCGGCTCCCGAAGGCAAATCGAGCCTCTCCAACTCAGTCACGATCGGACAGACGCCGAGCGGCAAGGCGATGAAGTTCGAGCATGACGGCGCATATGGCGATATTGACGCCACCTATGACGCGATCACGGCCTATCTCGACGAGAAGGGAATCGACGCCCAGGACACCTTCATCGAGGAATATGCGAACGACGTGAAGGATCCGGACGATCCGACGCTGCAAGTCAATATTTACGTGCTGCTGAAGTGACGCGCCCGCGCGCGTCCAGCGACAAGTCGCCTCCCCTACTGCGCCGCCTCCGCCGTCAGCGCGGCTGCGCCAGTCTCGAACTGGAGCCGCGCGAGGCGCGCGTAGAGGCCGTTCGCCGCCATCAGCGCAGCGTGCGCGCCTTCCTCGACCAGGCGCCCCGCCTCAATGACAAGGATGCGATCCGCGTTGACGATCGTCGCCAGCCGGTGCGCGATCACGAGCGTCGAGCGCCCCTTCATCAGCGTTTCGAGCGCGCCCTGGACCAGGGTTTCGCTCTCTGCGTCGAGGGCTGAAGTCGCCTCATCGAGGAGCAGCACCGGCGCATCCTTGAGGATGGCGCGGGCGATGGCGATGCGCTGGCGCTCGCCGCCCGACAGCGTGACGCCGCGCTCGCCCAAAAGCATGTCGTAACCCTGCGGCAGGGCGGAGATGAAGCCGTCCGCCGCCGCTTGCTTCGCCGCGGCGACGATCGCCTCGCGGGTCGCGCCCGGCGCGCCATAGGCGATGTTGTCGGCGACGCTCGCGCCGAAGATGAACGCGTCCTGCGGCGCCAGCGCGATTTCGGCGCGAAGGTCGGCGGGATCGAGCCGCGAGATGTCGACCCCGTCGAGCGTGACCGCGCCGCCCACGGTATCATAGAACCTCAGCGCCAGCTGGAATAACGTCGATTTGCCCGCGCCCGACGGGCCGACGATGGCGACTGTCTCGCCCGGCGCGACACGGAAGCTCACGTCGCGCAAGGCGGGATCGTCCTCGCGCCCGGGATAGGCGAATGAGACGTTGCGGAAGGCAAGCTCGCCGCGGACGGGCTTCAAGAGCTTGAGCGGCTCAGCGGGCGCAACGATGCGTGGCTTGACCGCGAGGATCTCGCCGATACGCCCGGCGGCGCCCGCGGCCTGCGAGACTTCGTTCCACACTTCCGACAATTGCCCAAGCGCGCCGGCGCCGAACACGGCGAACAGCACGAACTGCGACAAGGCGCCTCCGGTCATCCGGTGGGTGATCACCTCCCGTGCACCGAGCCAAAGCACAAAGACGACGCTGCCGAAGGCGAGGAACAGGGCCGCTGCGGTGACGAGAGCGCGCGCTTGGGCCATCGCTCGCGCCGCCTCATAGGCGCCGAAGGCGGCTTCGCGGTAGCGGGCGGCGGTGAATCGCTCCGCCAGAAACGATTGCATGACGCGCACCGCCGACAGGCTCTCGGTTGCGAAGGCGGTCGCGTCCGCGAGCCTGTCCTGCGCGCGGCGGGACCGCTCACGCACCGAGCGTCCCGCCGCATAGAGCGGCAGGACGATGACCGGAATCGCCGCCAGCACGAAGAGGGAGAGCTTCGGGCTCGTCACCACCATCATCGTGATCGCGCCGACGAACAGGAACAGGTTGCGCAAAGCGAGCGACGCCGAGGCTCCGAACGTCGCCTTGAGCTGCGTCGTGTCGGCGGAGAGGCGAGAGGCGATATCGCCCGTCTTCTCCGAATCGAAGAAGCTTGGATCGAGCCGGGTGAGGTGGGTGAAGAGATCGGCGCGAAGGTCGGCGACCACCCGCTCGCCCAGCGTCATCACCAAATAATATCGCGCGCCGGACGCCAGCGCGAGCACTGCGACGACGCCGATCATGGCGAGAAAATAAGCGCGGATGAGGCCGGCGTTGGAGTCGGAAAATCCATAGTCGATCATCCGCCGAACGGCGATGGGCACGACGAGCGTCGCGCCGGAAGCGATGGCGAGCGCAATCAGCGCCAGCACAATCCTCGTACGATGGACAAGGGCGTAAGGCGCGAGCGGCCTCAAGGCGGCAAGTGAGACGCGAGACCTTTTGCTGCCGGCGGCGGCGGATGACATTGCGCGATCGGCTCCTCAGGGTACGGGCGCTTTAGGAACCGGTTTTTCGCTGAAATCAAGGCAGCCCGGAAAGCGAGCTTAAACGCCGACCGCCGTTTGGGATCTGACTTGCGTCAATGGGTCGCGGGCGCTATAGGAGCGCTAACCGAAAGAGCCGCCGGACCTCCGGACGGCTCTTTGCTTGTTTGGCCCGAGATCTCGACGATGAAGTCCGACATTCACCCCAATTACCACATGATCAAGGTCGTCATGACCAATGGCGTCGAGTTCATGACGCGCTCAACCTATGGCGAAGAGGGCGCGACGCTGAACTTGGACATCGATCCGAACACGCATCCGGCCTGGACCGGCGGATCGCAGCAACTCGTCGATCGCGGCGGGCGATTGTCGCGCTTCAACACCCGCTTCGGCGGTCTCGGCATCGGCGGCAAGAAGTAGGCCCTCCTCTCCCGATAGCCCATCGAGAGATGGGCGCTTGGAAGACGCCCTTTGGGGAGAGGGCTGGTCCCCTCACCCCTGCCCCTCTCCCCATAGGGCGTTCGGAAGAACGCCCGTCTCTCGACGGGCTATCGGGAGAGGGGTTTTCACTCTCCTAATGCCTGTGACTTGGCCGCCGCCATGGGCGGCGATGCGGGCGCGCGCTTGCGTGAGCGGCTCGCTCACCGTCTTCATGTGCCAGCCATTGGCGTGAAGCAACGTGAGGGGATCGCGCATGATTCCGACATGGCCTTTCCAGAACACGAGATCGCCGCGCTTAAGCGCCGCCGCAGGATCGTCGATGGGAAGCGGCTCGCCTAACGCCGCCTCCTGCATGTCGCTGTCGCGGGGCGAGGCGACGCCGGCGGCGGTCATCGCCGTCTGCACCAGGCCTGAGCAGTCGACGCCTTCCGAGGTCCGGCCGCCCCAGAGATAGGGCGTTTCGAGAAAACGTTCGGCGACCGCGACAGCGTCCGGCTCGCGCGCGCCCAATTCCACCAAATGGCGCGACCAGAGGTAAAGCCCGTCATCCGAGACCACGAAATCGCCCTCATGGCCCACGATCTTAAGCTGCGCGCCAAGCGAGAGCGCCATGCGCGGCGTGAGCTTGATGGCGGGGCCGGGATAGGCGTGCGTGCGCAGCGCGGCGACCCGATGCGTCGGCGCGGTTGAAGGGCCCAGCGAAGCCGCCGGAAGATAGCCGACATATTGGTCGCGCTCGAGTTGGGCCCACGCCCAGCCCTCGCTTTCGTCATAGACCGCGACGGTCTCCCCGAAGAGGGCTTCGGTCTCGAGCGGCGCGTTCGGATCGGGCCTTCGCCTCAGCGGCGCGCTCGCCATGACGACCTGCGCGGCGCGCCCCTCGACGTAGCGGGGCGCGTCGACGAGATCGCGCAGGTGCTTGGCCGCGAGGTCGGCGCGCGCAGGGGTCAATCGGCGGTCGAATGGGGCTGAGGACATGGCCGACGGGTTAACACGGCGCCCCGACCAAGCGCGACAGGGATAGGCGCTTCTTTGCCGATCCTCGCCAAGAGGAGTAACCTCGCCGAAAAGGGAGATCGCATCCCATGAACGCCCTTGCCGACCGACAGGACAACTTCCGCGCGCCCCTCGATCCTTACGGCGCCGTGACGCACGAGGTAATCAACCAGCCGGTCGAGCTCGTCGACTTTAACCTCTACGATTCCGATGCCGCGCTGAAGGAGGCGGTCACACGCGAAGGCGCCGGCTGGGCCAGCAATGCGCTCGGCGCTTTCGGCGCCCGCGCCGGGTCGGCCGAATTTCTGGAGCTCGGCGCGCTGGCGAACAAGAACCCGCCCGAGCTCGACACGCATGACCGCTACGGGCGGCGGGTCGATCTCATCCGCTTCCATCCATCCTATCATGCGCTCATGAAGGCGGCGATCGAGGAAGGCCTGCATTCGTCGCCGTGGACGGAGCCGCGCGAGGGCGCGCATGTGGCGCGAGCCGCGCGCTCCTACATGCAGACCGAGGTCGAGGCCGGCCACGGCTGCCCGATCACCATGACCTTCGCCGCGACGCCCTGTCTCAAATTGCAGCCAGATCTCGCCGCCGAATGGCTGCCGAAGATTCAGGCGCGCGTTTACGATCCCCGCAACGTTCCCGCCGGTGAGAAAGAGGGCGTGACGATCGGCATGGCGATGACCGAGAAGCAGGGCGGCTCGGACGTGCGCGCCAACACCACGCGAGCCATTCCTGTTGGCGTCGAAGGGCCGGGGCGTCCTTACGAACTCGTCGGCCACAAGTTCTTCGTCTCGGCGCCGATGTGCGACGCGTTCCTCGTGCTCGCGCAGGCGCAGGGCGGCCTCTCGTGTTTCCTCGTTCCGCGCTGGCGTCCCGACGGAACGAAGAACCCGCTGCAGATCATCCGGCTCAAACGCAAGATGGGCAATGTCTCGAACGCCTCGAGCGAGACCGAGCTGCGCGGCGCCCTCGGTTGGATGGTCGGGGCGGAGGGCCGTGGGGTGGCGACGATCATCGAGATGGTCGCCATGACGCGCTTCGACTGCATGATCGGCTCGTCCGCCGGCATGCGGATGGCGGTCTCGCAGGCGATCGACCATTGCCGGCAGCGCAAGGCCTTCGGCGCGTTCCTGATCGACCAGCCGATCATGACGGCGGTGCTCGCCGACCTCGCGATCGAAGCGGAGGCGGCGCTCACGCTCACCATGCGCATCGCCCGCGCGCTCGATCATCGCGACGATCCTCATGAGGACGCGCTGGTGCGCCTAGGCTCCGCGATCGGCAAATACTGGATCTGCAAGCGCACGCCGGGCCACGCCTATGAGGCGCTCGAATGTCTCGGCGGCTCGGGAGTGATGGAGGATAGCCCCATGCCGCGCCTCTATCGCGAGGCGCCGGTCAACGCGATCTGGGAGGGGAGCGGCAACGTCCAGTGCCTCGACATCGCGCGCGCGATCCAGCGTTCGCCGCAGACGCTTCAAGCCTATTTCGCCGAACTCTCCGCGGCGAAGGGCGAAAACGCCGCGCTCGATCGCCATGTCGCAGCGCTCAAGGCTGACCTGCGGGACCTCGGCGATTTTGAAGCGAGGGCGCGCGACCTTTGCGATCGACTCGCGGTCGGGTTACAGGCGGCGGCGCTCATTCGCGCCGGCTCGCCGGTCGCCGAGGCCTTTTGCCGCTCGCGGCTGGAGACGCAGGGCGCGCACAATTATGGCGCGCTCACCGGGGTCGACACGAAGGCGATCGTGAAGCGCGCCGCGCCGAGGTGAACCTGTCGCACTGCATAGGATGGGGTCGTTATCGCGAGGAGCGTAGCTACGCGGCGATCCAAGGGCATAGGGCGACTGATGAGCCTCTGGATTGCTTCGCTCCGCTCGCAATGACGACCGCGTTTGACCCGGACGCAATTTGCGCTAGCGCTCGGAATTAGCGAGTCCGAAATCGAGCCTTTTCAATGGTTTGCGGCGCGATTAGCGAGTCACTCGGGCCTGGGCCTTCGAGCGCGAGCGGGCGCGCGACGGGCGGCAGCCGGCTCGTCTCGTGTTCGTCGCGCGGACGCGGAACGGCGGCAAAGCCGTGATAGCGGTCGAGCTCGCGGACGATCTTGACGACACGATCGACGGCCTCGAAGTTCGTTTCCTCCGCGGCGGTGCGCATCGCGCTGAAAGACACGAGCAACGCTTCGTTGAGACGGCTGACCTGAAGGGCGAGAAATTCGGCTGGGGGCTGCGGCATGCGCTCGGAGAGGATCTCGCGAACGACATTGCGCATCCGCTTGAGCGTAAGGCCCTCGCTGGCCGCGATCTCCGGCACCGAAGCGCCGCGATTGAGGAGAGCCGACGATCCGCTCTTCACGCTGGACCTTTTCAAGCCGCGTCGCTCTTTGCGTCCCCGATGACCCGCCGCGACGTATGGGGGCTCGAGCGACGGTTTTAGCGGGGTTGGGCTTCGAGCAATCGGTCATATGAACAAATATAGAACATTCCTCCCCGCCTGGCAAGAAAATGTCTGATTTACAGAAATCAAGGCTCGGCCTGAATGGCGAAGCAAGAAGGGCGGCGACATCCCGACCGAGAGGACTCAGGCCAAATTGCCCTCGCCGCCGGGCTCCTCGACCAGTTCCTCCAATTCCGCCATGGTTTGTTCGACGGTTCGATGATGCGGCTCTTCGTACCAGACGGAAGCGACCCTCTCGATGTCGCTCGAGCTCACGCTGACATAGGTGACGTGCGGCTGTCGCGATTCCAGGAACTCATTGATGTCGTCTTCCAGCGATTGGATGGGCGTGGCCGCGGCCACGGAAAACAGCTTTACCCGCATTGCTTAACTCCGACAGGGCTCGGGCCGAGGGTTTCCTTTTCGCAGTAGACGACGCGCCCTCCAAGCCTGATCTTTCATCCAGCTGGTTTCGAGGTTTATGGGAACGATTGAACGCCTCGCGCGTTTCGCGCGCTTCATGCGGCTGAGGGTTGTTCGATGAAATTGTTTCGCTGCCAGGTTTGCGACAACATCATTTATTTCGAGAATCGAACCTGCGGGCGCTGCGGCCATCGGCTCGCCTATGTTCCCGAGCTCGAAGTCATGACCGCGCTCGAGCCCGCGAGCGGCGAAGGCTGGACGCCCTTGGCGGGAGACAGTGGCCCGCGCCGCTTCTGCGCCAATGCGGATTATGACGCTTGCAACTGGCTGACGCCGGCCGAAGGGCGGGACCGGCTCTGCGTCGCCTGCCGCCACAACGACACGATTCCCGACATCTCTCAAGCCTCGCATCTCACAGCTTGGCGGGACATCGAACTCGCCAAGCACCGGCTCTTCTATAGTCTGCTTCGCTGGAAGCTGCCGCTCAAGACCCGCGCCGAGGATCCGAACCACGGTCTGGCGTTCGAGTTTCTGGCCGATCCTCCCCACCCCGCCGCACCCAAGGTGATGACCGGGCACGACGACGGCGTGGTGACGATTGCGCTCGCCGAGGCTGACAGCGCCGAGATCGAGAGGCGGCGCGCGGAACTGGCCGAGCCCTATCGCAGCCTGCTCGGCCATTTCCGCCACGAGGTCGGGCACCATTATTGGGATATCCTGGTTCGCGACGGCGGCAAGCTCGATGAATGTCGCGCGATCTTCGGCGACGATGCGCAGGACTACGAAGCGGCGCTCAAGCGCCATTACGATGAGGGCGCGCCGCCGGATTGGCCCGAGCGCTTCGTCTCGGCTTACGCGACCTCGCATCCATGGGAGGATTTCGCCGAGACCTGGGCGCACTACCTGCATATCGTCGACACGCTCGAGACGGCGAGCGCGTTCGGGGTCAGGATTGCGCCGGCTGTCGACAGGGAGGGCGCGCATTTCGCCAAGCTCGACTTCGACCCCTATGTCGCCGGTTCGATCGAGCGGATCGTCGACGCCTGGGCGCCGTTCGTCGTCGCCATGAACAGCGTCAATCGGGCGATGGGCAGGCCCGATCTCTATCCGTTCGTCATCGCGCCGGCGGTCGTGGAGAAGCTGCGCTTCATTCACGACTTGGTCCGGGGCGCCGCGAAGACGGAGAGCGCGGGTGAAGACGCGAGAGCCCTCGCGCTGCCCTGACCTCGTCCTTCGGCGTCGGTTAAAACCCCCTGTCAGAGGGCGCGCCGGCGAGCTTGCCTTCGCCCGACGGTCTTGAGGGCGATCCGTTCTCCGATGCCCCCCCGCGCGCCCATGATAAGTTCCGCTCGCTCGGGCAAAACGAGAGACCACGATGACAGCCTTTGTAATTTTCGATGTCGAAGTCCGTGATCCGGTGCGGTACCAGGAATTCATGGACCAGGTGAAGCCCGCGCTAATTGCGGCAGGCGCGACATACCTGGCGCGCGGTGGTGCGCTGAAAGTCTACGAGGGGGACTGGAGGCCCCGCCGCATCGTGATTCTGCAATTTCCCTCGGTCGCGGCGTTCGAGACCTTCTATGAGGGGCCGACCTACCAGGGGCTGAAGGCGATCCGCGAACTCCTGCAGTTCAGCGCGCCTTGTCAGCGTCGAAGCGGCGGACTGACGCCCTTCGCGCCGCCCCGGAAGAAAGAGCGGCGCCTTTGACGCCGAATGAGGTTCGGCGGCGCTCTTTCTCGATAAGTCCGCGCTGCTCCTCATTCCAACCCTCGCCCCGCTTGCGCGGGGCGAGGGGAGCCGCGCCGCCTACTTCCCGAGCGCCTTGTCGGTGACGGCGGTCGTATAGGCGCCGGTCGGCTCCTTGGAGATGACCGGGTCGGAGCCGCCGGTGCTCAGAAGGGCCTTGACCGTCTGCTGATAGGCGGCCGGGTCGAGGCGGCCGTCTGAGCCTTCGGTGAGCTTGTTGATTTCGGCCATCATCTGCGTCTGATGATGCTCGGTCTGGGCGCCGGTCGAGTCGTTGTCGAGCACGATCTTGACCGCTTCGTCCGGATGGGCGCGCGCATAGTCCCATCCTTTCATCGACGCCTTGACGAACCGGGCCATCTTGTCGACGAAGGCAGGGTCCTTGAGCTTGTCCTGCATCGCGTAGAGGCCGTCCTCCAGGGTCGCGACGCCTTGGTCGGTGTAATTGAATACGACGAGTTGGCTCGGCTTGTAGCCAGCGTCGATGACCTGCCAATATTCGTTGTAGGTCATGGTCGAGATGCAGTCGGCCTGCTTCTGGATGAGCGGGTCGACGTTAAAGTTCTGCTTCACCACCTTGACGCCTCCGGGCGAGCCGTCGGTCTTGAAGCCGAGCTTGGCCATCCAGTTGAGGAATGGATATTCGTTGCCGGCGAACCAAACCCCGAGGGTATGGCCCTTGAGGTCCTGGGGCGTCTTGATGCCGGTGTCGGCGCGGCAGGTCAGCTCAAGGCCGGAGCGCTTGAACGGTTGCGCGATGTTGACCATCTCCGCGCCCTTTTCGCGCGCCGCCAGCGCCGCCGGCATCCAGTCGACGACGACGTCGGCGCCGCCGCCCACCAGCACCTGTTCGGGCGCGATGTCGGGGCCGCCGGGCTTGATCGTCACGTCGAGGTTCTCGTCCTTGTAGAAGCCCTTGTCCTTGGCGACATAGTAGCCGGCGAACTGCGCGTCCGTGACCCATTTGAGCTGGAGCGTGACCTTGTCGGCGGCATGCGCCGCGCCCGCGGCCAGCATCGCCGCCGCGCCGGCGATTGCGAATAGGATCGATTTCATTTTTGTTCTCCCTCCTGTTGAACCCAGATTTTCCCGCCGCCGCGCCTAAGGACTATCGCATGCGGTGAAAATCTCAAGCCTCCTTCGCGCGATAGGAGGCGTGCCAGAACGTCACGCGCCGCTCGACGCCGGCGACGAGCGCGTAGAACAGCGAACCTGTGAGCGCCGCGACGACGATCGTCGCCCACACCATGTCGATTTGCAGCCGGCCGACTTCGGTCGAAATGCGGAAGCCCATGCCGACGATCGGCGTGCCGAAGAACTCGGCCACGATCGCGCCGATCATGGCCAGCGTCGTGTTGATCTTGAGCGCATTGAAGATGAACGGCATCGCGACCGGCAGGCGCAGCGCAAGCAGCGTCTGCCAGTAGCTAGCGCCATAGGTCTTCATGAGATCCTTCTCCATCGCGCCGGCGCCGGAGAGTCCCGCGACAGTGTTCACGAGCATCGGAAAGAAGGTCATCACGACCACGACCGCCGCCTTCGATTGCCAGTCGAAGCCGAACCACATGACCATGATCGGCGCAATGCCGACGATCGGCAGCGCGGAGACGAGATTGCCGATCGGCAAGAGGCCGCGTTGCAGGAATTGCGAGCGGTCGACCAGAATCGCGACGATGAAACCGGCGAGCGAGCCGATGACATAGCCCGCCAGCACGCCCTGAATGGTTTGTCGGAAATCGGCCGCGAGGGTCGGTATGGATGTGGCGAACCGCGTCGCGATCGCCGACGGCGGGGGCAGGATGATCGCCGGCACATGGAGGAGCCGAACCCCCGCCTCCCAGATCAAGAGCACCCCAAGGCCGAAGGCGAGCGGCGGCAGGACCTCGCTCAGGCGCCGGGACGTCGTCACGTGAACGCCATGCGCTTTTGCGCGATGCGGCCAACGACGCCGATTGCGCCGACCAGCGTCGCCGACAGCGCCGCGGCGGCGAACAGGGCGGCCCAGATCTGCACCGTCTGCCCATAGTAGGAGCCTGCGAGCAGTCGCGCGCCCAGGCCCCCGTCCTCGCTCTTGGTCACTTCGGCGACGACCGCCCCGACCAGCGCTGCGGCCGCGCCGATCTTCATGCTGGCGAAGAAGAAGGGCGCGCTCGCGGGCGCTCTCAGCTTCAGAAACGTCTGCGCTTGCGTCGCCGAATAGGTGCGCATGAGGTCGAGCTGCAGCGGGTCGGGCGAACGGAATCCCTTGACCATGCCGACGGTCACCGGAAAGAACGAGAGATAGGCCGCGATCGCCGCCTTCGGCGCAACGCCGGTGACGTTGAACTGGTTGAGGATGACAACGATCATCGGCGCGAGCGCGATGATCGGCACGGTCTGAGACGCGACGATCCACGGCATCATCGATCGCTCGAGCCAGCGCATGGAGACGATGAGAACGGCAAGACCGATGCCAAGGGCCGAGCCGATTACGAAGCCGATCAGCGTCTCTTCCAGGGTGATCGCCCCATGATAGACGAGGCTGCGCTTGGACGTCGGCGGGGTCGCGAAGACGAGCTTGTAGAGTTCGCTGGCGACCTGATGCGGCGCGGGCAACTTCGGCCGCTCCATGTTGAGCGACGCGCCGACGAGATCTTGCGTGGAATAGTCCGTCCGGCCAGCATTGGCGAACTGGTCGCGCTGGAGCGAGGCGTTCATGAGCGCCGCGGCGAGATACCAGATCGCGACGATGGCGAGGACCACGGTGGTGATGGGGAGGACGGATTTCATGGGCGTCCCCTGGCCGGAGTCGGGCACTCTCCTTCCCCAGCTCTGCTGGGGAAGGTGGCGCGAAGCGACGGATGGGGTGCGGCCCGCCGCTCGAAGCTCAGTCCGGTCACACGAATGTCATCGCGCGCCTTCAGAGGCGCCTGTGAGTTCTCTGCATATGATCTTGCCTGGCGCCCTTTGCGCTTCAGATCTTCCGCAGCGCCGCGCGGATACGCTCGATCACGATCGGAAGGCCGCCGATGATGAACTCGTCGGAAAAGCGAAGAACGCGAAATCCCGCCCGTCGAAACCATGCGTCCCTTTCGGCGTCCTTGATCTTCGCTTCCGCCGTCTCGTGCGTGCGACCGTCCGCTTCGACGACGATTTTGCGCGCCAGACAAACGAAATCCGCGAAATAGGGGCCAATCGGCGTTTGCCTGCGAAAGCCATATCCGTCGATCCGATGATTGCGCAGCGCGCGCCAAAGCATGGTTTCGGCTCTCGTCATGTTCTGACGCTGCGCCCGAGCGAACTTCCGTGAGGATTGACGGAAACGCGGCGGCTCGTCCATCTCGCCTCCTAGCGTCAAGCACGACCCCTCGCATCGCAAGACCGGCGGCGCCAACCTCCTGCCGGCGGATTACTGCTTTCCACACCCCATCCGGCGCTGCGCGCCACCTTCCCCAGCAACGCTGGGGAAGGGAAAGCGGCGGCGCGCTACCCCTCATACGAGTGGCCCTCGCGCAAGCCCTGCCTGACCCGGTTGGCGACGCCCATGAACTCGGGCGTCTCGCGGATATCGAGCGCCCGGTCGCGGGGAAAATCGCATTCAATGATGTCGTAGATCCGGCCTGGCCGCGGCGACATGACGACGATATGCGTCGACAGGAACACCGCCTCCGGAATCGAGTGGGTGACGAACAGCACCGTCTTGCCGGTCACGTCCCAGAGGCGCAGCAATTGCTGGTTCAGCATGTCGCGCACGATCTCGTCGAGCGCGCCGAATGGCTCGTCCATCAACAGAAGATCGGGATCGAACGACAACGCCCGGGCGATCGACGCGCGCTGCTGCATGCCCCCCGACAATTGCCAGGGATATTTGGCGCCGAAGCCGGAAAGATTGACAAGCTCGAGTCCTTTCGCGACGCGCGCCTCGCGCTCCGCCCGGCTGAAGCCCATGATCTCGAGCGGCAGCGCAATATTGCGCGCCACGCTGCGCCACGGATAGAGCGCCGGCGCCTGGAACACGTAGCCATAGGCGCGGCGGGCGCGCGCTTCGCGCGGGCTCATGCCGTTGACGCGGATTGAGCCGCTGGTCGGATTCTCGAGATCGGCGACCGCCCGCAGAAGCGTCGTTTTGCCGCAGCCCGAGGGTCCAATGAAGGAGACGAACTCGCCGCGCGCGACCTTCAAGCTGACATCGCTCAGCGCTTGAACCGGACCGTCGGCCGTGTCGAAGCGCAACGAAAGCCCGTTGATCTCAATCGCGACGTCAGCGGCCGGCGTGGTCCCGCCGTTGTTCGGCTTCAGCTTGGGAGCCGCGACTACGTCCATCCTGGGTCCGTTTCCATCAGCGCGCAACGCCCGCCACCGCGGTGAACTCCTTATAGCGCTTGAGCGCGCGCGCGTCCGCAGGGAACGGGTCGCGCTTGACGAAACGGCCGCGTCCGAGCTCCGCCTGCACCACCCCGTCGCGGAACACGACTTCGCCACGCGAGAGGGTGTACCGGGGCAGCCCCGTCACCTTGGTTCCCTCGAAGACATTGTAGTCGATAACCGAGACTTGCGACCTCGCCGAGATCGTCTTGCCCGCCTTCGGATCCCAAACTGTCACGTCCGCATCCGAACCCGGCAGGATCGCGCCCTTGCGCGGATAGAGGTTCAAGATGCGCGCGATGTTGGTCGAGGTCGCGGCGACGAACTCGTTCGGGGTGAGCCGCCCGGTTTCGACGCCATAAGTCCACAAGACCGGCATCCGGTCCTCAAGCCCGCCGGTGCCGTTCGGAATCTTGGTGAAGTCGGTTAAGCCCAGTTCCTTCTGCTTGGTGGTGAAGGCGCAATGGTCGGTCGCCACCACTTGCAGCGATCCGGCGCGCAGGCCGTTCCATAAGTCGTCCTGATGCTTCTTGTCGCGGAACGGCGGCGACATGACGCGCCGCGCCGCGTGCTTCCAGTCCTGGTTGTAATATTCGCTCTCGTCGAGCACGAGATGTTGGATGAGCGGCTCGCCATAGACGCGCTTCCCCAAAGCGCGCGCGCGCCGGATCGCCTCGTGCGCCTCCATGCAGGAGGTGTGCACGATGTAGAGCGGAACGCCCGCCTGGTCGGCGAGCATGATGGCGCGATTGGCCGCCTCGCCCTCGACCTCCGGCGGACGAGAGAGCGCGTGCCCCTCCGGGCCGGTTATGCCTTTCGCCAGATAGTGCTTCTGCAGCGCGGCGACGACTTCGCCGTTCTCGGCATGGACGAGCGGCATCGCGCCGAGTTCGGCGCAGCGCGAGAACGAGGCGAACATCTGTTCGTCGTCGACCATCAGCGCGCCCTTGTAGGCCATGAAATGCTTGAACGTGGTCACGCCCGCCTTGACCACCTTGGCCATGTCCTCGCGCACCGAATCGTCCCAGTAGGTGATGCACATGTGATAGGAATAGTCGCAGACCGCGTCCTTCGAGCGCTTCTGCCAGTCGGCGAAGGCCTCCATCAGCGGCTGGTTGCGGTTGGGGATGCAGAAGTCGAGGACCATCGTCGTGCCGCCCGACAAAGCCGCCTTGGCGCCGCTTTCGTAATTGTCGGCGGAGTTCGTGCCCATGAAGGGCATGTCGAGATGGGTGTGCGGATCGATCCCGCCCGGCAGGACGAAGCAGCCCTTGGCGTCGAGCGTGCTGTCTCCCTTCAGGCCCTCGCCGATCGCTTTGATGGTTTCACCTTCGACCAGCACGTCGGCCTTGTAGGTGCGGTCCGCGGCGACGATCGTTCCGCCTTCAATGACGAGCGACATTTTCCTGGTCTCCTGATCCGCTAGCGGCGAGGCGGTTTCCCTTCTTCAGCTTCGCTGGGGAAGGTGGCGCGCAGCGCCGGATGGGGTATGGGCCACCGCTACGACGGAGGCCAGACTGCACGGTCGACACCGCGAACTTGCATAGAGCCATACCTGCTTTCCACACCCCCATCCGGCCGCCCCATAGCCCGTCGAAAGACGGGCGTCTTTCGACGCCCTATGGCGCGTCCACCTTCCCCGCTTCGCGGAGAAGGGTCACACGATCTCCGCCTTCTCCAGAACCGCATGCATCAGCACGTTGGCGCCGGCGGTCGCCCAATCCGGCTTGATGTCCTCGCTTTCATTATGGCTGACGCCATCGACGCAAGGCGTGAACACCATCGACGTCGGCGCGACGCGCGCCATATAGCAGGCGTCGTGGCCCGCGCCGGACACGATGTCGCGATGCGAATAGCCGAAATGCTTGGCCGCGCGCCGCACCGCCTCGACGCAAGCCTGATCGAAGGGGACCGGGGCGTAATAGAAGACCTGCTTCAAGTCGTAGGTGAGGCCGATCTTGCCCGCGATCGCCTTCACGCCTTCGTGCAAGGCGGCGTCCATGTCGCTCAAAGCAGCGTCGTCCGGATGCCGGAACTCGCAGGTCATGAACACTTCGCCCGGTATGACGTTGCGGGAATTCGGATAGGCGTTGAGCATGCCGACCGTCGAGACGCCGAGCGGCGCTTTCTTCAGGCCGATCGCATTCACAAGCTCCACGATCCGGGCGGCGCCGAGCAGCGCGTCCTTTCGGCGCGGCATGGGCGTCGAGCCGGCGTGGCTCTCAAATCCGGTCAAGCGAATTTCGTACCAGCGCTGCCCTTGTCCGTGAGTGACGACACCGACGTCGATCGATTCGTCCTCCAGGATCGGCCCCTGCTCGATATGCAGCTCGAAGAAGGCGTGCACCGGATGCGGCGCCTACGGGCTCGTCGCCCTTGAAGCCGATGCGCATGAGTTCATCGCCAAGCGCCTTGTCGTCGGCGTCCTTGCGCGAATAGGCGAACTCCTTGGTATAGACGCCAGCGAAAACGCCCGACGAGATCATCGCCGGGGCGTAGCGCGAACCCTCCTCGTTGGTCCAGTTGGCGACCTCGATTGGCCGCCGGGTGCGGATGTTGAGGTCGTTGAGCGAGCGCACGACCTCGAGCGCGCCGAGCACGCCAAGCGCGCCGTCGAACTTGCCGCCGGTCGGCTGGGTGTCGAGGTGGCTGCCCATCATGACTGGAGCGAGCGAATTGTCCTCGCCGGGGCGGCGCGCGAACATGTTGCCCATCTCGTCGACCGCGACCGAACAGCCGGCGGCCTCGCACCATTTGCGGAACAATTCGCGGGACTGGCGGTCGAGATCGGTCAGCGTGAGGCGCTTGACGCCGCCTTTCGGAGTGGCGCCGATTTTCGCCATCTCCATGAGCGAGTCCCAAAGCCTCGCTCCGTCGATGCGAACATTCGACAAATCAGCCATTCCCGGGCGCTCCCAACATGTCGGCTAGTGCTTATTATAGCTTTGACCAAATGGTCAAACGCCGTACCCTTTGGGGACGACGCTCACAAAATTGGCGCCGCCGCCCGTCATATCGCGCGAGCGCCGCCGGCGTTTGCAGCGCCTTGACATGGGACCCGCGAAACGGGGAAACGCCATGTTCGAGGGACCTCATGGCGCGTCGCAAAACGAGACCGACTATCCGGGAGGAAACCGAGCGCGCGCTCCTCGAGGCGGCCGAGGGGGTGTTCGCCGAGCAAGGATTTAAGGGCGCGACGACTGCGGCGATCGCGCAGCGCGCCGGCGTTCCAAAAGCGAATCTGCATTATTATTTCCCGACTAAGGAGGGACTTTACCGTTCGGTGATCGAGCGGGTGCTGACGGCATGGCTCGCCGCGGCTTCTTCCTTCGATACGAGCGACGATCCGCGGCTTGCGCTTTCGGCCTATATCGGGGCGAAGATGGATCTTGCGCGTGAGATGCCGCTCGCAACCCGCATCTGGTCGGCGGAGATCATGCGCGGGGCGCCGATGATCCAGGATTTCCTTGACAGCACGCTGAGCGAATGGGTCGCGTCGCGCGAGCGGGTGGTCAAGCGCTGGATCGCCGGGGGCAAGCTCAAGCCGATCGAGCCCAAGTTCCTATTCTACATGATCTGGGCGACGACGCAGCAATACGCCAACGCGGCGCATGAAATGGCCACCCTCAATAGGGGCCGCCCGCTGGACGACCGCGCCTTTGAGCGCGCGAAAACGAGAAGTGACCGAGATCATCCTGCGCGGGGTGGCCGCCGGCGGTGGAGTCCGGTTCTGTCGCCGTTTCTCCGGCGGACTCCCGTCATCACGATGAATTCAACCTTCTGTCTAGTCGCCTTGGTGCAACGCAACGCATATATCCGGGCTTCGGGTTGGATCACGGCGCTATTTGCCTCGGCGTGAGGCGCGCAGGAGGCAAGCAAATGGGACGAACGATCTGTCTGCGGATCGCGCTTGGCGCCGGGTTGGCTTGTTCCGTCGCCGGATGCCAAACTGAGAGCCGAAACATTCCCGTGATGACGCTGCAACAGGCGAACCAGCTCCCCCCGAGCCAGGTGCCGAGGATCTTCAGAGATCCTACCAATCCGTACGGCTACCCTTACAACGTCCACGAGACGGACGGACTGAGCCGCAATCCAGACGACTGCATCCGTTGGGGCTGCATCGACACCGGCGGAAACAAGTGATGGAGCGCTAAGGCCGCCGAAGCCTTCAGAACGATCCCTCCCTATAGCGACGACAATCCGCCGATGAGCCGTGGGGAGACGCGCGATGCCCCCGGCGCCGGTGCAATCCGGTCTGTTCCCGCTTGCGAACTGCGGTTCCCGCTTCAGGCTCCTTCAGGCCGACCTGGGCGTGCGTGTGTGGGGTGTGGAAAGACCTTTGGGCGGGCCTTGACAGCGATATATTTATCTTAACATATCGTCAGCCGGGGGCAGTTGCCATGCAACATAGGCGGGGCACATGAAAAGCGACGCGCGAAACCGGCGCAATCCATTGACAATTCGACGGCTCGGGGCGGCGGCGGGGGCCGTGATCGCGCTGGCTCCGCTTGGCGCGCACGCCCAGAACGCGGCGCCGTCGTTAGCGCTTCCAGCCCTCGCGCCGCCGGCGAACGGACCGCTAAATTTCAATCCCCCGCCCGCCGTCGAGTCCTGGCTTGATATGGTTTCGGCCACGCAAGCGGCGCAGCCGAATTGGATGACGCCGCTCGTCACAGTCACGCCTCGCCTCGAACAAGAGTTGCGGGCCGATTTCTATGGCCAGCAAAACGGGACCGGAAGCCAGGGGAACGGCCAACGCATCGACAATTACGGAGGGCCAGGCGGCTTCAGGGTGGAGTTCATTCCCGCCTATAATCTCGAGATCATTGTGGCGGCGCCGCCTTACGCGGTCGCCAGCGGCCCCAAGGGGGATGCGTGGGGCTGGGGCGATTACCCGCTTTTCCTCGCCAAATACCGGTTCCTTTCCGCCAACAAGGACAATGGCGATTACATCGTCACCGGCTTCTTTCAGATGACGGAAGCGTTGAACACGGAAGGAAAGATTTCAAACCATGTTCTGACCGCGCAGCCGACTATCGCTGCAGGCAAGGGCTGGGGTGATTTTGATATTCAATCGACGCTCAGCGTGCAGATTCCCGTCCAGGGGCATGGTTCACCCGGCAACACGCCGGAGATGAATAGGCAATCCTTCGGTGATCCCATACTTTGGAACACTGCCTTCCAGTATCATTTCATGCAGTATTTCTGGCCGCAACTCGAGGTCAACTACGAGTACTGGCCAAGTGGGGAGCACGTCGGCCTCAACCAAGTGTTGCTCACTCCGGGTATCATATTGGGACGCTTCAAGATTGGCCGGGACACCGCGACACGTCCGATCAACCTGATCATCGGCGCCGGATATCAGATGGCGGTGACGGCAAATCCGGTCACGAAGAACAATTTCGTCGCCACCATGCGGATCACCTTCTAGCTAAGCTAGGACGTGACGATGCGTCCCGACGCCCAATCACGTTCATGCGCATAAGCCTCCTGAACCAGCCGTTCGACCAATTCCGGCCTTGCAGACTCAAGGCGGTCATCTCCGTGCACGCAATTGAGTTTTGACGCTTAGCCAACGTTACCCCAAATCCGATCGCGCGGGCGGATGCGGTCCGATTCAGAACTCCACCCGCACGCCTATCGTCGGGGCGAAGTTGACGCGATAGAGATAGCCGCTCGCCAACCCGCCCGTCACTTGCGACCACATGAAGCCGGCGTAAGTTGTGACGCGCTTTGAAGGGCGATAGTCGATCATGGCGGAATACGCGTTGAGGGCGCCGCGGCAGCTCGACGCAGAGAGGCCGCCATCCGTGCACGGGCTCGTGTTATAGTCGTTCTGGTAGTAGTGATAGTAAGCGGCGGCGATGTCGACGTCATCGCGAACGGCGTATTTCACGCCGGTCCAGAAGATCCTCAAAATTTTGTGCTCGGTATAGGCGGTCGCGTTTACGAAACCGGCCGGGACGGGATAGTTGCCGATCGCGGTGAAGCCGTTGGCGTAGGCGTCGCTCGGATTGGCGAAGAGAATGTATTCCCAGCCGGCGTAAATCGCCGCCCTGCCGAAGTCGTATCTCGCCGCCGCCATCCCGCTGGCCTTGTTGGAAAGTGTGGCTCTGAGACCATTCAAAGGCACGCCGGCGGGAAGAGGAAATTGGCCGAAGTTGGAGAGAGAAACCGCATCTTTCACCTTCTGACCAACGAGGTCGAATGTCAGAGGGCCGAAACGCCCTTCGACTTCGGTCGAGAACGCGCCGTTTGAACCATTGCCTTGATCGAAGCCGCCAAACTGATAGAGGGCGGCGAAGCGGAGCGGACCGGCGCCAACGTCGTATTTCACCGAAGTGTTGTAGCGGGCGTTCTCGGTGTCCCCGCCTCCACCCGCGATGTTCGAGACGCCGATCACCGAGAACGCTGGCGCCGCGCCCATGGCGTCGTAGTCGCCCAGACCCTGTAAGATCAGGGAGTTCTGGCGGCCGGCGGTCAGCGCGCCGAACGTCGGGTGGCTGAACCCCGCATAGGCCTCGGTGTTGAACAATTGCCCCGCGCGACTCGAATCGCCGTTTGCGGTTTGCTGATCAAGCGGCGTCGTATTGTTTTGAACCAGCGACTTCGGCCCGTTAGCCCGCTGCAAGGTGAAGGGATCAAAGCCGTTCTCGAACTTGAAGACGAGCGACCAGTCGGACGCGATCGGCTCCTTCCCCTTGACGCCGACATGCGACTGTCCAAGCCCGTTCGGCACGATCGTATAGAGGGGTTGATTGCTGTTCTTCTTAATGAGCGTTTCAACCCCATTGGGATAATTGCCATTGAACGGGGCGCCGCGCGTCTCATAGCCGGCGCCGTAGTCGAGCCTGCCGTAAAGCGTGATGCCGTTCCAGGCGAGCGGGCAGTCATCGGGATCCGCGATCAGGAAGTCGTAGAGGCCCGCGAAACACGGATTCGTTGTCGGCGCGGTCGGCTGGACTGGCTTTGGCTGCTGGCTCGGCAAATCGGCCGCGCTCGCGTCACATGCCCAGAGGGCAACATACGCGAAAGAGCTGATGGCAATGCTGGCCGGCCTGATCAATCGCACCCGAGTGAGTCATTCATATCAAGGGGATTGTAGTCGCCGATTAGGATGCCGGCAGCAACAAAGTCGAGCGCGAAGGATGAAGCTATTTGTTTGTCCCTCACGGCAATTCGATTGACTTGCACCGACGACGGTCCATCGTGGCTGTGCTGCCTGTCGACGCGATTTCGGCAATTACTTTAACGGCGATCGGGCGCTTGTTCGGTCATAGTGAGGTCGCCGCCATACGCTAAAAAACCCGGCGCGGTTCTGCTATCTGGACTCGCGTCTGCGCGCGCCCGGACGCGACCTTTAGACGCGATCATATGGCTTTTGGACGCCGCCGTCTTAGGCGATATACACAACAATATACAATCGGGTCAGTTTGAGGCGAAGGGTTCTCGAGAAACCCGGCGCGGTTGGGATCGGCGCTCCCCCCGTGTCGACAATGGCGACGTAAGTTCGGAAGCCATTTCGGGCGACGGTGCAGAGCCGTGCGCGCGGGGCGATTGAGCTTGGGCGGCGAGCCAATGAAAAGACTAGGAATCGCTTTATTCGCGATGGGACTTGCGAGCTTCGCTCAAGCGGCCGATCTGCCGACGACGAAAGCTCCCGCAGAGGCAAAGCCGAACTGCTTCGCAAGCTTCTGGACCTGGCTTAGTTCGTCCGCGAGCGACTGCCCGCTTAGCGCATATGGCGTTACGCTCTACGGCACACTCGACCTCAACGCCACTTATCTACACGAGGGCGTCGACAGGAGTCCGGCCGCCGACAAGGTCAACTACCGCATTCAAAGGAACGCCTACGAGAGCAAGTGGCTCGCTGGCTACAACGGCCTCAGCACGTCGGTGATCGGCCTCAAAATGAAGGAAGACCTTGCCCGCGTCGGACTGCCGGGCTGGTCGCTCATCGGCGTCCTCGAAGCGGGCGTCAATCCGTACTCGGGTATGTTCTTCAGCGGACCACGCTCGCTCGCGGATAACAATGCGAGGCCTGCTGGCGTTTCTCCCTTTCAGAACGCGAACTTCGACGGCAGCCGCGCCGGTCAGTGGGACAACTCGCAAGGATACTTGGGCATCAGCAACCCGGTCTACGGCACTCTGACCTTCGGCCGAACCAATTCGCTCGCCCTCGATGTTACAGGGGCTTATGACCCGGTCGCGTCGACGGCCTTCTCCACGCTCGGCTTTTCAGCGGCGTTCGCCGGCTTTGGAAGCAGTCCGACGGCCCGCCCGAACACCGCCTTCACCTATCGCCTGACCTATCAAAATTTTCGGGCGGCGGTTCAAGCGCAGGTCGGCGGCTACGGGATCGGCAACGCCTCAAACGGCATGTATCAGGGACAGCTCGGCGCAGACTTCGGATCGCTGTCACTCGACGGCGTTCTGAGTTGGGCGAATGACGCGGTCTCGTTGTCGAGCTTCGGCGGCTCGAACATCGCCTGCCTCACGCCAGCGAACTGCTTCATCAATGTGAACAACCAGTTCTTCGATCCCAACACGGTGCTCAGGGCGACGCTGTCCAATAACCTCGGCGGGGAAGTCGTCGCCAGATACAAATGGGACCCGTTCACGCTCTATGGCGGCTGGATTTACGCGCGGCAAATGAATCCGTCGGACGACTTTCTGACCGGCTTTCCGACCATCGCCCAGGGCATCTTCATCCCCCCGGGCTTCGTCAACAAGAGCGGCGTCTACACCAACCAGGCGGTGACGGCTAACAATTACGATATCCAGCGGATCCGGAACACGTTCTGGTTCGGCGCGAGGTGGAAGATACGAAGCGATCTCGAGGCTATGGGCGGCTTCTATTATCAAGGTCAGAACAACTTCAACACGAGCGCCTGCACGGGCTCCGGCGCCTTCATCAGCAGCAGCAAGTGTGCGGGAAGCCAGGCTGGATTGTCGTTCCTGCTCGACTGGAAGCCGGTCAAGCGCGTCGATATCTATGCCGGCGTATTGTTGAGCAACGTTTATGGCGGCCTCGCCAACGGCTTCTTTTCGACCTCGACCGTCGTCATCCCTGGAACGGCGACGGTCCTTAACGTCAACACCGCACGTACGCAGAACTATGACCCAACGGTCGGCATCCGCGTCCGCTTCTAACCTGGGAGCCGTGCGCGAAGACGCCGCGACGATCGTCAGTCCGGGGCGCCGCCCACGCAGCCCTTGTTGCAGTCGTCTGTATCTCCGCTCAGTCCGTCTTCGTCGCCCTTGTTACTTGGGTATGGGGCGATATGCGGCCAGGACAAGCCAAACGGCGCCGCCTGAGGGGCAGGCGTCGCGGCGGCGCTCGCTGGCGCCCCGGCCGCCGGATTGTGCGTCTCGAAGCGGTGCACATGGTAGTGCTGGCCATCGTGAAAATGGTGATGGACCGTGTGGTGGTAACCACCAGGAGCCTGGGCGGCGGGTTCCTGCGCGATGGCGATCGCCGGAATCGACACGCAAGCCGCCAGCCCCATACCCAGAGCCGCGATTGACTTCATCTCGACGTCCTCGATCCCGAGCAGGGGCGCCCGTACACACAATGTAGTTAGGGTCTCTTTCACAATCCAGCGTGACGAGGCCCAAATATACTTTAGGATCGATTGCAAACAGCCTACGACGGCGACAGCCGGCCGGACAAAAGCTAGACTAAGGCCGACTATCACCCGGCCGAAAGCTGAGATGCCGTTTAGGCGACGTCGTCAGCGACAACAGGAAAAGCGGGATCGTCACGAGTCCCATGCCGATGAAGAACATGGGACGAGGCACGTCCCCAATCGATAATCGATCGGGCCAATGGAACTCGCGCTCTCCATAATCGCGCCTTGCCTTCGCGCAGCGCTTCCCTGTCGGCCAGTCTGGGATTGCAGCCGGCCTCCAAGCGTCGCAAGCCGCGCGCCTGAAACCGGATCGCTGGGATTCGTTTGATCCAGCGCTCAGTTGCTGTCGATGCAACCCCACACGGCGCAGTCGTTTGGATTCCGGCTCAAGCCGTCCGTTTCATGGTAGTTGTATGGATAGGGCTGCGGGCGCGCCGATGGGAATATAGTCGGCCGCTCCGGAATAGCGGCTCGCATGGCGAACTTCTGATGGGCAAAGTGCAAATGGTGCGGAGCGCGATCGCTATACTTATGCGAAAGCGCGGCGGACGCATCCATCGAGTAGGCGCACAACAGTCCCGCTGCCAGCGGCACAAGGATCCTCTTTGTCATCGGAACTCTCCATGACAATTTTGCGATAAATAAACTATCGCAAGTTCAGTTGTTTACTGACTTCTTACTAACCGACAAATCCGGCAATCTCTTGTCGTGTTCGTAAATTAGTCGTTTAATATAATAAATTTTATCAATGCTTGCTGAAATGGAAGATGGTATTCCATCGATGATCTTGATAAGAATTGTGCATTGAAGCACAGGGCATCAGACCCGTTAGGTCTTAACCTTGATGGAATAGCGACGAAAGGCCGGAGTGCTCCGGCAAGGCCGCAAGCCGGCGACGAGACCGTAGCTCTTGCGATGACTTAGGCTTACCTTTCAGAAAAGCTTCGCCTTTCTGGAGCCGTCATGCTCGACTGGACGAATTGACAACAGGGGCGGCGGGATCGCCTAACGATACGAGCGACCTCAAGCAGTTCTGCCTCTACGGGTGCATGGCTGGCGGCCGTTCGCCTGGGCCGTGCGGAAGTCCCTCCGCGCAGAGATCCGTGTCGCGCGTCGCACGCCAAAACGCTCTCGGTCCGGGCTCCGAAACCGGGTGGGGCGCGTGGCGCGCGCAGATGCCAGCCTGCGCCCACCACGCCATGGGCATATCGCCGCGGTTGACCGGATGGAGGCCGCCCTGGGGATGCTGCCAATAGAGGCAATCTGCGCAGCGCGTCTCAAGCGACAGCGCTTTGGCGGCGACGCCTTCGCCGCACCATTGCCAGCCGCGCGTTTGCGGCCAGTGAGCAGGTTCCTCGGGGCGTATCGATGTCTGCGGCGCATGCCGAGCGCAGACCCCTTCGTTTTCCCTGAGCTTGCGCCAGAAAGCGCAGGCTGCGCAATTGGCGGGTCTGGTCGCCTGATCAGCCATTACCCCTCCCTAAGCCCCGGCCTATTCCGCGAGATATGGCGCGGGGCCGGGCGGCTTGGCGCGCGGCTCGAGCGGCACGGTCCAACCGCCGCCGAGCGCGAGCATGAGCCCGATATCGGCCGCCATTTGGCGCGTATGCAGCACGATTGCGAGCCTTTCGGCCTCGAGCGCCGCGCTCTGCGCCGTCACCACGTCGAGATAGCAGGACGCCCCGTCGCAGTCGAGCGTCAAGGACAGGGCGACCGCGTTACGCGCCGCCGTCGCCGCCTGATTGTATTCCTCGGCCAGCAATGCGAGCACGACGAACGAATCGGGTCGCGGCAACGCGACCAGCGCGACCACATTTCAGTGAACTCCCTCGGGACCGCGATTTAGATACCGCGTCACGGCGATGGCGGCGGGCTCGACTGGCCGAAGCGGCGGAATGGTCGCGCCGGGTTGCCAGCCCCCGCCAAGCGCCTTGTAGAGACCGACCAAAGACTCCGCCTCGATCTGTTGGGTCGCGACATATTGCTCCTGGAGCTCGAACTGCTGCCGCTCCGCATCCAAAACGTTCAGATAATCGGTCAGGCCGTCTTTGTAACGGTCGGTGGCGAGTTGGGTCGAAAGACGGGCGGCGGTCAGCGCGCGATCGAGGTTGCGCAGACTTTCCTGCTGCGCTCGATAGGAAACCGTCGCATCGTCGACTTGTCGCACCGCGGTCAAGATCGATTGCTTGTAGGCGGCCAGTTGTTCGCGCGTCGTTAGATCCGCGATCTCGATCTGGGCGTCGAGCGCCCCGAAATCGAGGAGGGGCCAGTAAGCGCCCGGTCCGATAGAGCCGATCCAGTTCGCGGCGCTAACGGTATGCGACGAACGAATTCCGGCTTGGCCGCCAGCCGCCCCGGTCAGGAATACGTCCGGAAACAATTGCGCAACCGCAACGCCGATGCGCGCGGTCGCCTCCGCGACGCGACGCTCGGCCTCGGCGATATCAGGCCGCCGCCGCAGCAAATCCACCGGGCCGCCGGTTGGAATTCGGTACGGCAGCGTCGGAATAGGGCCCGGCTTCGCCAGTTCCTTGGCGAGGTCCTCAGGGTATTGCCCCAAGAGCACCGCGATCGCATTGCGGCTCGCGTCGATTTGCGCTTCGAGCGGCGCCACCTGGGCCTGGAATGTCGCCACCTGCCGTCTGGCTAGCGCGACGTCCAATTCGTCGGTGAGCCCGCGGTCAAAGAGGGTCTGCGCGAGTTCCTGACCACTTTGGGCGGCGACGATATTCTTCTTGAGGACGGCGAGGCGCGCCTGCTCGGCGCGCATATCGAGATAATCCCGGGCGACGTCGGCCGTGACCACCACCATCACCCAGTCCCACGCCGCCTTGAGAGCCTCGGCGTCGTAAGTTTGCGCCTCCACCCTGCGGCGAATCTTGCCGAAGAGATCGAGGTCCCAATTCGCCTCGAACCCGCCCGCTTCCTGTACGCTGCTGAAGCCTGTGCTGTTTACCGCCGATCGAAACGACGGCGCCGCGCGATTGCGCGTCTCGTCCGTCCCAGTTCCAACTCCGCCCCCTCCAGTCGCTCCGCCCTGCGGAAGCGCCTGATTGGCGATCACCACCAACTCCGCGCGCGCCTCCTGAATCCGATTTAAAGCGATCTCGAGATCCAGGTTAGCCTGGAGAGCGCGATCCTCGAGGGAATTCAGTTTGGGGTCGTCGAGCGATCGCCACCACTGCGTCAGATCGGCGCTGGCCGGTCCGCGACCTTTGCTCTTTTCGCCGGATGGCGCGAGAGCGAGAAAACCTGACGGCAAATGCACGGCAGGCGTGCGATAATCCGGACCGACGGAGCAACTCGCCACGGCGGTCGCTACCGCCAGCAACACTGGCACAGACAAGCCCCTCACGTCCCCGACTCCCAACAAAGCGCGACTCACCGCAGATGGGCGGTGGACCGTCTCACTCGGGTCGCCGCGCAAAATCGCAACCGCCGAGCGCAAGCGCGATCGGCGCCACGAACCCAGGCCGCCACTTCATTCCAAGTGATCCCGCCCTGTTTGCGCCACGCCTTCGGCGTTCTTGGAGGGACCCTTTGGCCCCTCTGCCGGTTCTTGTGCGGACGGCGCGCGCGCCTTCTCCCCAGCCGCTTGCATGACCTTAACCTCCTCGCCGTCGCTAATCGAATCGGGCGGATTGGTCACGATACGCAGGCCCTTAGTGACCTCTCCGGCGATCTCGACCGTCGTTCCGAGGTCCCGCATAATACGCACGTCCTTCAGGACGATACGGTTATCAGGTCCAACGATGGCGATCCTTGGCTCGGTATCGCGATAGAGCATCGCGCTGGCCGGAACGGTGTAAGTATTGGGATCAGGCGGGATCTTGAAATGAACCCGCGTAAATGCGCCAGGTTGGAGCAATCCTTCCTTGTTGTCGGCGAGAAGCTCCACCAGCAGGGTTCGCGATTTCTGATCGATGGCGTGCGAGGTCGTGATGATGGTCGCATCGAACATGCGGTCGGGGTATTCCGGCAGTTCGAGCGTCGCCTTCATTCCGTCCTTCAGATCGGCTGCGTAGGTTTCCGGCACCGGGACATAAATCCGCATTTCGTGAATGTCGGCGACGGTGAACAGGGCCGGGGCGTCGACCCCGTCGGCTCTGACCAGCGTTCCGACGTCGACGTTGCGGGCGGTGACCACGCCGTCGAACGGGGCCACGATATTGGCGAACCCCTTCTCCGCCTTTAGCCGATCGAGGTTCGACTGAGCGGCCTCGAGATCGGCCGCCCTTGCCTTTGCGCCGGCATCCTTCTCATCGACAGCCTGCTGGGATACCGCGGCCGTGGAGCGCAGCGAATTCCACCGCCCCGCCGTCACCTTCGCCAGGGCGAGATTCGCATTGGCCTTTGCCACTTCGCTCTGCGCCGCGGCGATGCTCTGGTCGAGCTCGGGGGTGTCGACGACCGCGAGTACGTCGCCCTGTTTCACCTTGGCGCCGATGTCTTTTCGCCACTCTTGTACGTAGCCCTTGACCTGCCCATGGATGTTGGCGCTGTAGAAGGCCTCGACATTGCCCGGCAGCACAAGCTCGCGCGCTTCTCCGCCCCGCTTGGCCTCAACCACCGCAACCGGCGGAATGGCCTGCTCCTCCGTCCATTGCTTGAGCTTCTGGTCGTCGTGATGACGTCCGGAAATGCCGCTGTAAGCGACCGCCGCCGCAGCCACCGCCAGGAGCAGGATGGCGCGCCCCATCTTGACCGGGCGGCGATCCTCCGGCGGCGGCTGGTGAGGCTCGGCGCGAGCCCCGGCGCCGGCCTGCACCTGCGCCGCCTCCCCCTGCGATTGCTCCTCAGGGCTGCGAGTGGGTGCTTCGGCTTGATCTTGGCTCATGCGGGCGTGGCCTCGGCGGAAACGTGAGGCGCGGACGCGCTCGCCGTCCTCGGCTTGCGCTCGTGAACGAGCCGGAAAACGGCCGGAACGAACAATAGCGTCGCTACGGTCGCGAAGACGAGGCCGCCGATCACGGCTCGGCCGAGCGGCGCATTCAGCTCGGCGCTGAGCGCCATCGGCCCCATCCCGATGATCATCGCAAGCGCCGTCATGAGCACCGGACGGAAGCGGGTGAAGCCGGCGTCGATCGCGGCGGTTGCGGCGTCGGCGCCCTCGGCGAGCCGCTCGCGCGCGAAGCTGACGACCAGAATGCTGTTGGCGGTCGCCACGCCCATGCACATGATCGCGCCCGTCAGGGCCGGGACGGACAAGGTGGTATGGGTGATGAACAACATCCATACGATGCCGGCAAGCGCGGTCGGCAACGCGGTGATGATGACGAACGGATCAAGCCAAGACTGAAAGTTGACGACGATCAGGAGGTAAATCAGGACGACCGCAAGCGCGATGCCGACGAAGAGCTGGCCAAAAGCGTAGGTCATCGTCTGCACTTGTCCTCGCACCACGACCGTCGATCCCGGCGGGACCTCGTGCGCTGTCTCGTCCAGGACTTTCTGAATATCCGCAGCGACTGCCCCGAGGTCCCGGTCATTGTTAGTTGCGAAAATGTCTATAACCGGTTGAACGGCGTAATGCGAGACGACGGCGTCGCTGACGCTACGCTTGATTGCGGCGACGCCTCCGACGATCTGCTTGTCCGATGACCCCTGGGAAGCGGGAATGTTTTCGAGATTTGACAGGGATCGGACCCAATATTGCGGGGTCTGAGCGACGATCGGATAGGAAACGCCGTTCTTTGGATTGAGCCAGAACGTCGGGGCGGTCTGGATGCTGCCCGCCAGTGCATTCTGCAGGTTCTGGGCGACGTCGCGCTCGCTTACGCCTACGATTTGAGCCCGGGTTCGATCGACATCGACCTGGAAAGTCGGCGCGTTAAAGGCCTGCTGAATGCGCGTATCGGCGATGCCGGGGATGCGGGCGATCTTGCTGAGGATCTTGTCTGCATAGGCGCGGTTTTCCGCCTTCTTCGAGCCGATGATCTGCACATCGATCGGGGCGGGCAGGCCGAAATTGAGAATTTGGGTGACGATGTCGGCGGGCAGGAAGGCGAACGTCGTCCCCGGAAATTTGGCTGGCAGCTGTTCGCGCATGGCCTTGACGTAAGCCGGAGCTTCCGACTCCCGGCCGTCGTGGAGCGTAATCAAAATATCCGCATCCGACGCGCCGATCGATCCGGTGTTGGCGTAGGCCATGTTGATGCCGCTGATCGACAAGCCGATATTGTCGACGATCGAGCGCAATGATTTAGGCGGGATGATCGCCCGGATGGCAGCCTCGATCCTGTCGACCTCGACCCCCGTTTCCTCAATCCGCATTCCGGTCGGGGCGCGCACATGCAGGGCGATCTGCGTGCTTTCGACGGGCGGGAAGAAGTTGCGCCCGAGATAAGGCGCAAGGGCGAACGAGCAGAGAACCGCCGCCATAAATCCGGCGATGAACACCCACCTACCGCTCAAAGCGGTCATGAGAAGGCGCCGATAGAAGGCCCGGGCGGCTTCGAAGCGCCGTTCAAACCCGCGCTGGAAAAGGACGAGCGGATTGCGCGTCGGCGGCGGGACCGCCCCGTGGTTATGCGCCCTTGCCTGGTGGGCGAGCAGGAAGCGCGCCATCGTATTGACCAACGTGCGCGAGAGCACATAGGAGCCGACGAGCGCGAATATGACCGCTTTGGCCATCGGCCGAAACAGAAAGCCGGCGACCCCGCCCAGAGTGAACATCGGCACGAAGACGATGCAAATGCATAAGAGCGAGACAGTCGCGGGAACCACGATCTGCCGCGCGCCGTCCATGATCGCGCTTTCGATGTCCTTGCCCTGCTCGAGATGGTAGTTGATGTTCTCGATCGTCACAGTCGCGTCGTCGACGAGAATGCCGACGGCGAGCGCAAGGCCGCCGAGCGTCATCACGTTGATCGTTTCGCCGGTCGCAGCAAGGAGCGCGACGGAGGTGAGGATGGCGAGGGGAATCGACACCATGATGATGACCGTCGAGCGCCAGCTGCCAAGAAAGATGAGGATCATCAGCCCGGTCAGAGCCGCGGCCACCACACCCTCGAAGATGACCGAGGACACTGCGGCGGTCACAAACCTCGATTGGTCGCCCACCGCCTCCAGGTGAAGGCTGGACGGCAGGCTTTGGCGGAGTTTCGGCAGCAGCGCCTTGACCCCGGCGATGACGTCGAGCGTCGAAGCCGAACCGGTTTTCAGGATGGTCATCAAGACGGCGTTTGAACCATTCACCCGCACCATGTTGATCTGCGGCGGGCTCCCCTCGTGGACGTAAGCGACATCGTGGATGTAGACGGGGACCCCGTCGACGGTCTTGATGGGCAAGTCGTTCAATTCGGAGATCTGGCTGGGAGCGTCATTGAGCGAGACGACATATTCGAATTTGCCGACTTTCTCGGTTCCCACCGGCGTGATGACGTTCTGCCGCGCGATCGCTTCGACCACGTCCTGCGAGGACAGCCCATAGGCCTGCAACTTGTCTTGGTTGAGATCGACCTGGACTTGCAACACCTTGCCGCCGTAGGGCGAGGGCACCGCAGTTCCAGCCACCGTCGCGAGCTGCGGACGGATAAAATTCTGTCCGGCGTCGAATATCTCTGCCTGCGACAGGGCGGTGCTGGACAAGGCCAGTTGCAGGATCGGCACGCTCGAGGCGTTGAAGCTCAGGACGTAAGGCGGGGTGATGCCGGGAGGCAAAAGCTTGAGCACCGTCTGTGAGGCGGCGGTGATCTGCGCTAGCGCGCCGTTGATGTTGACCCCGGGCTGGAAGAACACCTTGACCACGCCATAGCCGGGGAGCGACTGCGATTCGATATGTTCGATGTCATTGACCTGCGCGCTGAGATAGCGCTCGTAATAGTAGATGACGCGCCCTGACATGTCGTCCGGGGGCAACCCGTTGTACTGCCACACGACAGCGACGACCGGAATCCCAATGTTCGGGAAAATATCAGTCGGCGTCTTGATCGCGGCCGTCACGCCGAAGATGACGATCAGCATCGCCATGACGACGAACGTGTAGGGCTTGTTTAACGCGATGCGAACGATGGCGAGCATTGGGTTCTTCTGATTGCGCCGCGACGTCCGTCAGAGCGCACTCCACCGCCACGGCAAAAGCCGCCGCACCGGCGTCGCTCGCTAGATAGTGGCCGCGCGATCTCTATCACACTAAAATATTCTTTCCTTTTCTTGTGGAACCGACGCCCTAGCCGACGAGCGTCGTCGCACTGGCTCCCCGCGTCAGTCTGGCCGGCGCGGACGCGACGGCGCGCATTTCGAAGCGCGCGCCTGGACGATTGTCTTCGACCGTCAGTTTGAAGCCATGAAGGCTGGCGATCGTCTCGGCAATGCTGAGACCGAGCCCGTGTCCCGCCGACTTGCCGCTCCGCTCGCCGCGGTAGAATCGCTCGAAAATTCTTGTGCGCTCCTGCGGCGGCACGCCAACGCCAGTGTCGCTCACGCAAACGAAGGGACGCTCGTTGACTGTCCGCGCCTCGATGCGGACCGCACCGCCCGCGGGCGTGAACTTGATTGCATTGTCGACAAGGTTCGAGACGGCCTCGCGCATAAGATCCTCGTCGCCGCGGATCGAGACCGGCTTCGCGGCGTCGACGACCATCGTCACGCCCTTCGACTCGGCCAACGGCTCATAGAAATCGAACACCTCAGTACAGATCGCGCTGAGATCGAAGTCCTTGAGCTGCGACTTTCGCGCGTGATTTTCGACCGCGGAGATGCGTAAAATGGCCGAGATTGTCGTAGACACTTTCTCGATTTGCGCCAGGGCGGACCCCATCGCGGCGTGTAATTCTTCAATCCCGGCTTCACTGTTGAGCGCGCGCTCAATCCTGGCGCGAGCGACGGCGAGCGGAGTGCGCAGATCGTGCGCGATGTTGTCGCCTACGCTCTTGAGCCGGTCCACCAACCGCGCGACTTCGTCCAGCATGAGATTGACGGCGCGCGCAACTTTGTCGATGTCGTCGCCTTCATTAGCCACCGGCAAGCGCGAGTCGAGTTCGCCGTTCATGAACCTCACGATGGCGTCGTGGACGCGCTCCAGCCGCTGCGAGGCTCGCCGCGCGAAAACCGCGCCGATCGCCAGGATTACGAGGATTGTCGGCAGTAGCGCGATCGCCAGCGCGCGCAACAGCGTTCTCTGCAGGTCGTAAGTCTCCCGCAGGCTCCGCCCCAGGAGCAAAACGCCGCCGCCGGCCAAACTGCGGGCAACAAAGATAGCCGGCTCGCGGTTGCCGCTGGAATCCGGCAAGAGCTGATTTTGGACGACTTGAGCGCGTCCATCGACTGGAATCTGAGGCATGCCAGGCACGTCGCCGAACACCATGGCGCCTTTCGGATCGAACACGGCGACATAATCCAGACGCCGGATATCCCGCGTCAGGCGGAGTTCCAACGCCCTCCGCAGGTCGGCCTCACTGTCCCCCGCGCTCTTGGCCGCCTCGTCGACCAGAACCGCGCTGATCCGCTGAAAGTCGGCGCTCGAGACTTGCCAGTAAATGAAGGTGAACATCGCCGCGATCGCAATCGAAATCGCAACCGAGAACGCCAGCGCGAGGCGAAACGCCCGCGAGTTGAAGACCTCAAGTGTCCGCATTCAGTTTGAAGCCGACGGCGCGGATGTTGATGATGAAGCGTCGCGCGTCGGCGGGGTCGAGCTTGCGCCGCAAGTTGCCGATCTGGACGTCGACGACGTTGGTCTGCGCCAGGAATTTGAAATTCCACACATCCTCAAGCAGCATCGCCCGCGTCACGATCTGGCCAGGCCGGCGCATGAAATATTCCAGTAAAGTGAATTCCCGCGGCAGAAGATCGACGAGTTCGCCGTCGCACCGCACGGTCCGCTCGATGAGATCCATCTCGAGGGCGCCGGCGAGCAGTCGCGAGAGTCTGGCGTCTCCGCCCCGCCGCAGAAGCGCTTCGACCCGCGCGGTTAGCTCGCGGATGTCGAACGGCTTCACCAGATAGTCGTCGCCGCCCGCTTTTAGGCCGTTGATGCGCTCGTCGACCGACGAAAGCGCGCTAATCACGAGAGCAGGCGTGAAATTGCCTTCGGCGCGCAACGATTCGATGATCGAAAGCCCATCCTCGCCTTGCAGCATGCGGTCGATGATCAGAACCGCTATCCCCGAGCGCGCGGCGCGCAACCCATCCTCGACCGTTTCCGAAAGCTGGACCGCATGGCCGCTCGCCTCCAGTTCGAGCCGGATCTCCTCAGCGAGGTCGCGCTCATCCTCGACAACCAGCACCGGGGCGCCCGCCAGCCCATCCGCAGTGTGGCCTATCTTCTTCTCAGAAGGCGAAACAGTCATCGCTTTATTTCCAAACGCCATCTCTGGAAAGACTTTTCATCTGTGGGCGGCGCGAAAATGGTGGAGCGAAACCCGTGTGCTGACTGCTGTTCGCATAACGCCAGCCGGGCGCCGCCGTTCCAAGGGTCAAAAACTGTTCCTACATCAGCCTGTCGCGGTTCCGGTCATTTGAGAGCAATTTTCAACCGGAGGACCCCGCTAGTTAAGCACAAGCGCGTTTTGGCGCTCGACTAAATTTTTTTTGACCTTTCGCGGCCGTTTGTCGCCAAGCTGTAACATTACCGCGCTAGCCTTAATGTGTTGCGAATTATGTCAACCTGCGCGTCCTAAGTTGACAGCATGGTATTGGCTCGCCTGTTAGGCTTAAGCACCTCCCGAATGACTATTGTTATGTTCCGCCGCAAGCATCAGCTGTGGTTAAATTGCAACAGCCCGGAAAAAGACGAGAAAGCGGCAAACTTATAGTTTGTTTGTGACGATTTCCGCCGTTAACTTCATCAGCACAACTCGACTCGAGGTAGGCCGAGCAACATCGAGCGGCGGAAATAGCTTTGATTTCCGCGCGGTGGGTTCTGATCCAGCTTCGGCAGGGGAGCCTCGGGCGATCGTGTCGGGGCGGAGGGGACGCGATCCGCCAAGGTGGGGATCGGTGCAATTTAGCAGCGCGGACCGGCGTCGATTTCGGTCCGACTATGGGATGGGGATGTGATGAAAAAGCTCGGTGTGGCCTTGGCGATTGCAATCGCCTCCGTCGGCGCGGCTCGCGCGGCGGATCTCCCGACCAAAAAGGAAGCCCCGGCGGCTCCGCCGGTGAACTGCTTCGCAAGCATCTGGAGTTGGCTCGATTCGACCGCCGCGGATTGTCCGCTGAGCTATGGACCGTTTACCGTTTACGGCACGCTCGACGGGGGTCTCGGCTGGGAGTCGCATGGCTCCGGCTACAACGCGGCGTGGAACAACGGCGTCAACAGCTTCGTCACTAAACAGGCCAGCCCGCATTCCCAGTGGCAATGGACTCCCAACGGCCTCAGCCAGTCGGTCGTCGGCCTCAAGATGAGCGTGCCGCTTCCGTTCCTGTCGGGTCCGTTCCTGTCGGGTTGGTCGCTTATCGGCACGTGGGAGCTGGGATTCAACCCGTACTATGGCTACCTGGCTGACGCTCAGCGCTCGCAGGTCCAGAACAACGGCAGGGCGCTCACGCAGCAAAACGCGAACGCCAACTCCAGCCGTACAGGTCAGTATGACAACTCCCAGCGGTTCATTGGCGTTAGCAACAAGACCTACGGCACCTTGACTGTCGGCCGCGTCAACACGCTGTCGCTCGACGCGATCAATTCCTATGATCCGATGGGCGGCTCATACGCCTTCTCGCCGCTCGGATTTTCCGGCTCCTTCGCCGGCTTCGGGGATACAGAGGCGGCCCGCGCCAATACCGCGGTCAAATATCGGTTGGATTACCCCTACCCAGCTTTTTATGGGGCGAATTTCCGCCTCGGCGGGTTGGTGCAGTGGGGCGGCTATGATCAGGGCAATGGCACGACCGGATTGTATCAGGGCCAGGCCGGCGCCGACTTCAATCTGTTCAAGGGAAGCCCCCTCGGCGGCGTCCTGTCGATGGACTTCATCGGCAGCTGGGCTAAGGACGTCGTGAACGTCGGCACCTTCACCGGCACCTGCTCGACGTTCACCAAAGGACCATTCGCAGGTCAAACCGGCTGCACATCCGGCATTCCAAACTTCTACAACAACACTGATTTAACTGCGACCCTTTCAAACAACACTGGCTTCTTGTTTAGCGCCAAGTACAAGGTGCAGGCTCTGACCGTGTACGGCGGATACGCGTGGCTCAAGCAGGCCAATCCGAGCGATGACTATTTGAACGGATTCGAGACCATCGGCGGCTGGAACGTCCCGGCGACTATACGGTCGACGAACCCAGCAATCAAAAAGCTGTTTCCAACCGCGTGGACCAATTTCACGAACTTCACCAGTCCCAGAATCGCCCCCTACTTCTGGGTCGGAGCTAAATACGCGATCACGCCTTATCTCGACGTGACCGGCGCCTTTTATTACCTGCAACAATCCGACTTCAACGGACCCACACTCTGCAAGGGCACGAGCACAACCTTCGTTCAGCCCGACGGAAACAAATTCACCCGTGGTCAAATCAGCAGCGGCAAATGCGCCGGCACGGAGGACGCGATCTCAGCCCTGATCGACTATCGGCCCGTCAAGCGCGTCGACCTCTACGCTGGCTTCATGATTTCGAATGTGTATGGCGGCTTGGCGAACGGCTTCCAGGTGACCCAGAACATCGCCCCGACCGCAGGTCTTCGGATCAAGTTCTGACCTATCGCTCCCACGGCCGGCCGCGGCGGCTTGAGCGCCCCGCGGCCGGTTGGTCATGTGCCGCGGGCCTCGCAGCTTGGCCTGACATAACCCGCGGCAATCTTCCCCAAGCAACAGTTTTGCGGATATCAGCCCGGATCGATGCTTCGTTCCTCCGTATGTTGGTTGTTGGATCAACTGGCCGATTTCCTGCGAGTCACGAAGAAAGATGCTTCGTTTCGCGGCTTCTCAGGAACCGCGCTCTGCGGTAGCCAGCCGTCGGCGACGGCGAATTCCCCCAGCGCCTAGCAAGATCCTGCCCTGCTAAGGACCCGCCAATGGCCGACGCGCCGGCGCTCGCGGTGCGACAAAGTGTGCGGTGTGATCGCTTTACGATCCAATGCTCTAAGAGCTGGTGAGGACGCGCCGGGTATTCCGGCAGGATCTGACGAAGGCAATGCCCAGTCGCGGCTGTCTGCGTAATCGCGCGGCGGACGTGAGGAAGTCTTGGCTTTGTCGCCGACCAGAACTCAAGCCGCCTCTGCGCACAGGGCGTTAAATCGCCCGTGCTGATAGCGCGACCCCTGCTCTCTTACCCGGAGCGGCGGCAACAGGTCTGCGGCTACCTGGCAGGAAGATGTGTTCGAAATCTTACGCGAGCGAAGCGACGTGGCGGAGCAGCCGCAAACTCGAGCCCACCGGCGGCAATGTCGCTTGATTAAATTATATTATGTTGATAGATTTAGTTTCACACATTCGAATCGAACGCCAAGGCGAGCGGGTCAAGTCGGGGGATCATGAAAGGTCGGGTCGGCATTTTGGCCATAGGCATTGCCGTGGCGTCAGGGGCGCATGCGGCAGACCTGCCGACCAAGAAGGAGGAGGAAACGCCCCCTCCGCAGCAGAACTGCTTCTCGAGCCTTTGGGCCTATTTGAATAGTAGCGCCGCGGATTGTCCCCTGAGCTACGCGGGCATCACCGCCTATGCGACGATTGACGTCGGGCTCGGCTATAGCTCCAACGGCGCGCCTGCCAGCGGGACGTACTCGAACAGCGTTTACAGTTTCGTCGGCAAGCAGAGCCACAGCGCCAAGTGGCTGTGGACGCCGAACGGCATCAGCCAATCGGTGGTCGGGGTCAATATGAAGGAGGCGATTCCGTGGCTCCCGGGCTGGTCGCTCGTCGGCGCGGTCGAGAGCGGATTTAACCCCTATTCCGGGAACCTCGTCAACGGACCACGCTCGCTCGTGCAGAACAACGGCCAACCGCTCCTCCTCCAGAGCGCAAATAGCGACTCAAGCCGCGCCGGGCAATTTGACAACTCGGTAGGGTACCTCGGCATCAGCAATCCAACTTTCGGAACGTTCACCGTCGGCCGGGTGACTTCGCTGACCCTCGACGGCGTCATCGCCTACGATCCGATGGGCGGCTCCTATGCGTTTTCTGCGCTTGGCTATTCCGGCTCCTACGCGGGCTTCGGCGACACGGAAACCAACCGCGCCAACACCGGAGTGAAGTACCGGGTGAGCTACGAGAATTTCCACGGCGGGGCCCTGGTGCAATGGGGCGGCTATGACCAGGGCAATGGCACGACCGGCCTCTATCAGGGCGATATCGGCGCCGACATTGAAAACGTCTTTGGCGGCCTCCTGTCGGTGGACCTCGTCGGCAGTTACGCTCAAAACGCGGTCAGCCTCTCGAACTTCGCCGGCACGTGCGCCACGCTCACCAAGGGCCCGTTCGCGGGCCAGACCGGCTGCGCCAGCGGGATCCCGAACTTCTACGGCCCCGACGACCTGAAAGCGACGCTGTCCAACAACAGCGGTCTTATGCTGCTCGCCAAATACAAATGGGGCCCGGTGAC
Source organism: uncultured Alphaproteobacteria bacterium (assembly GCA_963753135.1). Taxonomy (GTDB): domain Bacteria; phylum Pseudomonadota; class Alphaproteobacteria; order Rhizobiales; family Beijerinckiaceae; genus Roseiarcus. The sequence continues at coordinate 140,900 of CAVWBA010000017.1, forward strand.
GCTCTCCGGCGGCTGGATGTGGTGGCAGCAAGCAAATCCGAGCCACGACTATCTGAACGGGTTCGAGACCCTCGGCGGCTATAGCGTCCCGGCGACCATCGTCACGACCAACAAAGCCATCGCGAAACTTTTTCCGACGGCATGGACCAATTACACCGCCTATGACAAAATCCGCGTCGTCAACGTCCCCTTCTTAGGCGCTAAATATTCAATTAACTCCCAGCTAGACGTGGCCGGAGCTTTTTATTACGAAAACCAGAACAACTACAACTCCTCGACCACGCCCTGCGCCTACGCCAAAACCAGTTTTGTCCAGGCGAACGGCAACGTTGTCAACGTTATCCGGGAAAACAGCAACGCTTGCGCGGGCACGCAGTACGCCCTTTCCGCTATGATCGATTATCGGCCGCTCAAGCGCGTTGATCTCTACGCCGGCGTGATGCTCTCGAACGTCTATGGCGGGTTGGCGAATGGCTTTTTAGCGACCCAAAATATCGCGCCGACCGCCGGCTTGCGCGTCAAGTTCTAGCCGAACTCTACCGCGGAGAAAGGCCGGCTTAGCCACCTTAAGTCTTCGGTCACGTCACCTGTGGTCGATGCAACCCCACCTCATGCAATCATCGGGATTGCGGCTCAGGCCGTCGGTCCGATGGATATTGTAGGGCTCGTGCTGATAGGGGTTCGGGCTTCTGAACACCGTTGGCAGCTTGTCCGGAGGGAGCCGCAATGCGGCCCGCAGCGTCATGACCGGAATGCCTTGGTCTTGGGCGCGCGCCGCAACGGGAGCCGCCAGCGAACCCGCCAGGGCGGCCACAACCGCCAGCCGGCTGATGAGCGATAACCTCATTCTTGCCTCCTCGTCGCTTCGGCAGGACGGTTACTCACCCGCGCCGCGGCGAGCCGTCTCATCCTGTCGCTCAAGATATCGGGCGGGCGGTTTTGAAGACTAATAATTGCATTTTATAGAGTGGATTGCACGCAGGCTTTTCAACCCTGGCTGTCTGGAAGCGGTTCAAGCGCATTGATGGATGTGGCGGCAGGCCATGATGAACAATGTCCATGGCGATGGCTTCTCTTCAATCGCGACCGATGCCGCAAGGACTGCCTCCCGCGCCCACCGCCCGCCCTGCGCTCGTCAGTTGACGAACTTGAAGTAGTCCGCCTCGACGGATGCGGACGCGCGCCGCGCGTCCTCAACCAATCGTGACGCGATGAGTTTCAGGTTCGCCGAGTGAAGAGTGTCAAGCGCGGGAATGGGCTTGTCGGAGACGATGGCGAGCAGCATCTGCATCGGTCCGATGGAGTTCGCGTCGGCGGTTAGCGGCACGCTGAAGCTGGCGGAATCGCCGTCCGGATCGACCTTCGTCTCCGGCCTGTGCGCGAGGCCGTCGTTGTCGACGAGGATGAGATAGACACGACGGCGCTCCAGACCTGAAATCGTCCCCAGCAACGGCTGTCCCGGTCCGACCTCATAGTTCTTGAGCGTCAGCCCCGGGGGGGGGCTTTCGCCCGTCCGGCGCGGCAAGCCGGACGAGATCGAGAGCGGGACATTGCTCCACGGTGATCGGCGCCATTGTGAGGTTCGCCCCGACGCCAACCTCGCGCTTGTAGGCGGTATCAAAGCGGGCGGAACGGTTCGATCGTCCGCCCAACCGCTTGGTACTCATGGGCGTTGGTCATCTTCGGATCGCCGAAGACGCTCCTCGCCATCTTTTATCGTGAGCGATGACCTAGCTCCGTGGCTCGATATGCGCGTTCAAGCGCCGCACCAAGCTCCTCAAAGCGCTGATCGTAAAAAAAACCGTTCTCGTCCGCCTCGATCATCTCGGGCGTAACTTCAATCTCGTCTGCGGGCACGCCAGCCGAAACTTTCGTTGCGACGGCTAAGTCTATGGCATTCGGCATTTGCTAACTCGAGTGCACAGTTGCCAACTTGTGCACGGGCGCTCTTTAGCCTAAGGGCGTTTGCGGCGTCACCCTCTTCGATTGGCCTCATAACCCTGACGAGCCTGCCGCGCATGCAACCTCCCCCGGACGCCGACCAGCGGCGCGCAGCCAAGCCTGTCGTCACCTATCCGCTCGACCGGCTGGCCCCTCATGACGCGGCCTTCTACGACAATGCGCGTGTGGGGCTGACGAAGATCAGCGAGACGCTCGTCCCGCCGCGCGAGGCGCGGACATTCGACGTCCCGGCCGGGCATTTCTTTCGCATCGTCAGCATCGAGGGGCCGCAGGTCGGCGACCTCAATCTCTGGAATGCAGGCAATCTCGCCGAGCGGTTCTTCAGCGGCAAAACGCGTGCGCTCAATGCGACCCATGTCACCACCGGCGCCCGGCTCTGGAGCGCTCTGCCCTATTTGCGGCCCATGGCGACCATCACCCACGACTCGCTCGGCTGGTATGGCTTCGACGCCGACGGCGCCGGAGTGCACGACGTCATCGGCACCCGATGCGATCCGTATACGAACCGGCTCTTGACTGGGGACGACTATCACCATTGCTGCCATTCGAACCTGACGCGCGCGCTGGCGGAGCGGATGAAGCTTTCCCCGCGCGAAGCGGAGGCGCATGTGCACGACGTGCTCAACGTGTTCATGTGCACTGGCTTTGAGCGCGTGTCCCATCGCTATTTCATGAAGGCCAGTCCCGTGCGTCCCGGCGACTTCATCGAGTTCTTCGCCGAGATCGATCTCATCGGCGCGCTGTCGGCCTGCCCGGGCGGCGATTGCGGCGCGAGCCATTCGAGCGAAGCGGCGCGCTGCTATCCGCTCAAGGTCGAGATCTTCCGCCCGCGCGACGAGGCGCTGCGAGACTGGCGTTCGCCCGAGGCCAGCGCCTATCCCGGCCCCTAGGGCGACGCATGACGCCGCCTATCCGTAGCGCAGCCGCGATCGCTCCCGCGCCTTGCGGGCCTCCGTCTCCCGATCACGAGGCGGAGCGGTGCTATGGAGGGAGAGAATGAGTTTGCGCGCAACGTCAGTCACCGCGTCGACAGCGCGGTCGAACGCCTCGGCGTTCGCCTGCGACGGCTTCGTGAACCCGCTCACCTTGCGCACGAACTGAAGCGCGGAGGCGCGGATTTCCTCTTCGCTCGCGGGCGGCTCGAAATTGAACAGCGGACGGATGTTACGGCACATGAAACCCTCTGTTACGAGCAGCACGGTCCGATCTGGTCGCGCCGCCATTGTTAACGCCAGCCCCCGGCCGGCCCGGGAGGCCATCCTATACTCGTTGGGCGACTCAGGCAGCAGGGTCTTCCCATTCGACACCGGTGGTGAATTCCGGGTTTCGGCCGGATTGAACCACCACACACCACATATGCGTCGCGCGCAAACGTGACTATCACTGACGCCGCCCATACATCCCGAGATTTAATAACGTAACGATCTCGACGCTGAGCCAATATGCAGGCAGCATCCTCAAATTGGTATAGGAAGATTGTCGTTTGCATCAGGTAGAGAATAAAGATATAGCTTGGATAAACCACCGCAATGGGTAAGAGCGAGATGGGATCTACCGCGCCAGCGCAATTGTTGGACTCGGGGCTGTGTGGGCTTTCGTTGGTGGCGGGATACTACCGTATCGCTGGCGACCCGCTGCAGCTGAAGCATCAACTCGCTCTGACCGGCCGCAGGGCGCAGGTTGAGGATATCGTTCGCGGCGCGAATTTCCTTCGGCTGAAGTCGCGCATCCTTCGCGGGGTGACCGCCAAGCGTCTCCGCTCCATTCCCTATCCGGCGATCCTGGGCCTAAAGGAGGGTGGTTTTGCCATCCTGGGCGGGGGCCAGACGAAGGGCATGGCGCGGCTGGTCGATCCGATTGCCCGGACAGCGCAAGAGTTGTCGATGGAGGACATAGCGGCGTTGTCCTCAGGCGAGCTGGTGCTGATCACGCGCCGGTTCGGCGGGGCGGGGGTCGACCCCACCACATTCGGTTTCCGCTGGTTCTGGCCCTCGATTGTGCGTTACCGGCGCGCGCTCGCCCATGTGCTGGTTGCGTCGCTGTTTGTGCAATTGTTCGCTCTGGCGACGCCTATCTTTTTCCAGCTGATCGTCGACAAGGTGCTGGTTCACAAGGGCGTCTCGACGCTGATCGTGCTGGTGATCGGCATGGTGACGCTCGGCTTGTTCGAGACCATCCTGCAGTTCCTGCGCACCTATACGCTGAGCCACACGACAAACCGGATGGATGTCGAACTGGGCCGGCGGCTGTTCCATCACCTCTTTCGCCTGCCCCTAGCCTATTTTGAGACCCGCCCCGCCGGGCAGACAGTGGCTCGGATGCGCGAGCTCGAGACGATCCGCAGCTTTCTGACCGGGCAGGGCCTGACCTCATTACTCGATCTTGTGTTTACGCTGATCTTTTTCGTCGTGATGTTCATTTATTCGGTGAAGCTCACTCTGGTCGTCCTGGCTTCGATACCGGTCTATATCGTCATCGCCAGTCTCATTCGGCCGGTGCTCCGCGAACAGATCAACGAGAAGTTCAACCGCGGCGCCCGGTCGCAGCAATTCCTGGTCGAATTGATCGTCGGCGCACAGACCCTCAAAGCGGCGAGCGTCGAGCCAATGATGCAGGCGCAATGGGAGGAGCGGCTAGCGGCTTACGTCCGCACGTCCTTCAACGCCGGTGTTTCAGGAGCGCTCGGGCAGAACCTTATCCAGTACGTGAGCAAGGTCACGACGGCGCTGATCCTTTTTGTCGGCGCGCAATCGGTGATCGAGGGGACGATGACTGTGGGCGAACTCATCGCCTTCAACATGATCGCGAGCCAAGTCGTCCAACCAATCCTGCGCCTGTCGCAGCTGTGGCAGGATTTTCAGCAGGTGCAGGTGTCTGTCGCGCGTCTGGGCGACATCCTCAACGCGCCGCCCGAGCCGGCGCCGCAGAACCTTCTGACCTTGCCGCCCCCGCGCGGCGCCATCGAGTTTCGCGACGTGACGATGCGCTACCGGCCCGAAGCGGCGGACGCGCTACGGAAAGTATCGCTGTCGATCGAGCCGGGGGAGGTGATTGGCGTCGTCGGCCCGTCCGGATCTGGCAAGTCCACCTTAACCAAGCTCATCCAGCGCCTCTACAGTCCTCAATCTGGCCAAGTGATGTTCGATGGCGTCGACATTGCCCAGCTCGATCCCGGCTGGTTGCGCCGGCAGATCGGTGTCGTCCTGCAGGAGAACATTCTTTTCAACCGCACGATCCATGAGAACATCGCGCTTGGCGACCCCGCCATGGCGCGTGTGATGGTTATGCATGCGGCTCGCCTCGCTGGCGCGGACGAATTTATCGCCCAGTTGCCGCAAGGCTACGACACGATGATTGAAGAACGGGGCGCCAATCTCTCGGGGGGCCAGCGTCAGCGCATCGCGATCGCCAGAGCGCTTGTGGCAAATCCCCGCGTTCTGATCCTGGATGAGGCGACCTCCGCGCTCGACTACGAGAGCGAACGGATCATTCAAGAGAACATGCGCTCGATCGTGCGCGGGCGCACCGTCATCATTATAGCTCATCGCCTGGCGGCGGTTCGCCCCTGCTCCCGGATCGTGGGAATGCAAAAAGGCGAGATCGTGGAGATCGGAGGGCATGAAGAGCTCCTCCGGCGCAAGGACGGACTCTATGCGCACCTCTGGGCGCTCCAATCCGACAATGTGAGGGCGCCAGCGTGAACGAACGCACGGCGCCCCCGGTAGCGCCCCCGCCCCCGCCTCGGCCCTCGCGACCGCCGCCGATCGCGGTCACGGGGCGCGACCGCGAATTCTTGCCGGCCGCGCTCGAAATCCTCGAGACTCCGCCCCCTCCGCTGCCGATTGCGCTGATGGCGACAATTAGCGCGTGCGCGCTGGTGGCGCTGGTGTGGTCGTATTTCGGCCGGCTGGACGTCTATGCGACGGCGCCGGGCAAGATCGAGCCGGCTGGCTACGCCAAGGTGATCGAGCCGCTCGATCCCGGCAAGATTGCCGCGATCCACGTCGAGAAAGGCCAGAGCGTCAAGGCGGGAGACCTGCTCTTGGAGCTCGATCCCACGGAAGCCGACGCCGACGCGCTGAGCGCGCAGGATGCGCTCAACGCGAGCATGGCGGAGGTCGCGCGGCGCCGTTATGCGATCAACGCCGTGCGAGCCGCTGAGACCGAGTTGCAAGGCGCGCAGGACCGGCTCGACGAGCGCAGCAATGACGACGCGGCGCCGGGGGCCGACTCCGGCTCGGTCGAAAGCCTGGCGGGCCGGGCTGAGTTTAAGATCGCCTGGGACGCAGCTTTGCCTGAGCAGTTCCAGTTGCGGGAAGAAGCCGTATTGCGAGCCGATCTCGCTCAGCTGTCCGACGCACTCAAAGCGCTCGACAGGCAGATGTCGGAAAAGCTCGCGACGCAGAAGCGCCTCGACATGAGCATCGCCTTCCAGAACAAGCTGATGGAGACCTTGAATCAGCGCGTCTCCACTCGGCAGCAGGCGATTGACCTCAATGTCGGCACCAAGATCGATCTTTATAACGCCAAGGAGGAACTGGAAAAGGATGAGGCGGCGCTCGCGTCCGACCAAGGCCAGCTGATTGAAACCGACGCAGCAATCAGGTCGGTGCGCAGCGAAAAGGCCAAGACCGTCTCCCAGTTCATCGCCGACAACGAGAACAAGCTCGCTGACGCGGCTCGCAAGGCGGACGAAGCGCGTCAGGCCCTTGCCAAAGCCAACGCCCGTCTCGCCCGCACCCGGCTCTATGCGCCGACGGACGGCGTCGTGCAGCAGCTGGCGGTCACGACCGTTGGCCAAGTCGTCACCACCGGCCAGCAGCTCATCGTGCTGACGCCGATCGGAGGCAAGCTTCAGGTCGAGGCGCTCGTGGCCAATCTCGATATCGGCTTCGTCAAGCCCGGCCAAGACGCCGTGATCAAGGTCGACGCCTTCCCGTTCACTCGCTTCGGCGCGCTGCAGGGCAAGGTCGTCAACATCGCTTCCGCGGCCGTCGCCGAGCAGGACGCCAAACGCGCGCTCGCCAACGAAACGGCGACCGCCAACGTGTCGCCCGAGGCGCCGACCGCTCCTGGTCAGCCGGAAAGCTTCGTGTTTCCGGTGACGGTGTCGCTCGACGAGACCGCCATGAAGATCGACAACGCGACCATTCCATTGACCCCGGGCATGACCGTTAGCGTCGAAATCCGGACCGACTCGCGTCGCGTCATCGACTACTTGCTTTCGCCGCTCGCCAAAATCGGATCCGAGGCGTTGCGCGAGAGATAGAGGGCTGGTCCGCTAGCCTCGCAGAGTTCCTCCTCGAGCGATCGGCGTGCGCCGCCCGCGCCTCGCGAAACGACAGGAGGCGCCGCGTTTCCTCGTCCCATAGCGTGAGACGGACGCAAATGAGGCTTTGCCACAGCGTCAGCCGACCGACGTCGCGAAGCTCAGGATAGGCCCTCAAGACCTCGGGAAGCCGGTAAAAGGGAACGCCGCTCGACAGGTGATGCACGTGATGCACGCCGATATTGGCGCTAAACCAGCGCAGCACGAGCGGCAGATCGTAATGCGAGCTGCCGTGCAGCGCCGCCTCAGGCTGACGCCAATCCGTCGCCTCGTCCCATATTGTCGCCTCGAACTGATGCTGCACATAGAAAACCCAGACGCCCATCGTCGCCGCGAGCATGACAACCGGCAAATGGACGATAAGGAAGGTCGTGAAACCTACGCAGAGCATCAGAAGGCCGGCGACGAGGAGGATCCCGGCGTTGGTGGTCATTGTGCTGAGCCAGGGCATAGGGCCCTTGCGCATGAAGCCGATGGGCAGCCTGTTCTCCAGCAGGAACACATAGGCTGGTCCCACCCCGAACATCACCAGCGGATGGCGATAGAGCCGATAGCGGAGACGGTCGCGCCAGTTGCGGGCGAAATATTCGCGCACCGTGAGCGTCTTGATGTCGCCGATCCCGCGACGGTCGAGATTGCCCGATGTCGCGTGATGGATCGCGTGCGAGCGCCGCCAGTGATCGTAGGGCGTCACGGTTAAAACGCCGAGCGCGCGTCCGACCCAGTCGTTGGCGAGCTTGCTTGGAAAGAACGAACCGTGCCCGCAATCATGCTGGATGATGAACAGGCGAATGAGCAGCCCCGCGGCGATTGGCGCGAGCGCTAATGAAAGCCAGAACTGGCCGTGATGCGAGGCGATTAGCATCGCGGTCCAGATCGCGACAAAAGGCGGGAATGTCACCGCAAGCTCGAACGTCCCGCGAACTGCGCTCGCCCGACGGTAAGGGACAATCGCCTGCGCCCAGTCGCGCGCCGACCATGAGCTTCTCGGTTCCGTCGCCACCATGCTGCACCTCGCCCGATATGCGCTTTCAAGAAAAAGCGTCGTCGAGCGGGTGGTCGACTGCGCCGAAGGGAGGATCGAAAGATCCCCCCGGAATTCCATAGACAGGCGGCCGTGAAAAAGCGATGACAATTCGCGCCTCTTTTCAGACCAATTTCGACCGGAAGCAGCGGCGCCAATGGCGCGCTGCCAGATGACGCGCGTTTGTTATCCACAACGCCGGCCAAACCCCGTCCGATCCGGCGACTGGTCAATGTGTAACACAGATTTCAGATTTTGGAAAGCAATCTGGCGTCACTTCCGCTCCCCCAAAGGCCTCAGGCGATCCTTGGTCGATGGCGCATATGCTGGCGCCCGCCAGAGCCGGGACTTAAGATTGAAGCTCACGACGATCACCGTCCGCCGACTCCGCCCGGCGCCCGAAGGTTGAACGTAAGCCATATGGAGAACATCCGATGCCTCTCGTCCGCATCGATCTGCGCAGAGGCAAGCAGACTGCTTATCGAGAGGCGATCAGCCGCATCGTGCATGAGTCGCTGGTCAGCGTCGGCGTGCCGAAGGACGACCGCTTCCAGGTGATCGCCGAACACGACGCCGAAAACTTCTTCTTCGATCCGAACTACCTCGACATCCGCCGCACCGAGGACCTGGTGATCATCCAGATCACCTGGAACGAGGGTCGGACCGTCGAGCAAAAGAAGGCGCTCTACAAGGCGATCGCCGACGGGCTCGCGGCCGCGCTCAGCCTGCGCCGGGAGGACGTTTTTGTCAGCCTGATCGAGGTCAAACGAGAGAACTGGTCGTTCGGCAACGGCGTCGCGCAATATGCGACGTGAGGATCGCGCGCCGATGCAACGCCTCAAGTTCTTCGGGGAGGGCTGGCATCACTGGCAAATGCGATAGCTCGCGTTTGAGCCGTGCAGCTCGATGTCGAGGTGCATGTTGTTGGCGTGGAAGGCGTCCGAGCCCGGACCGAGAACCGTCGTGAACCAGCCGCAGGCCGCCGTCCGTATCGCGCGGAAGTAGGACGTCTCCTCCGCGCTCGTCTGCCGCTCGACCAGGATCCGGCGCTTGTCCGCGAGCGTGACGCCCGTGAAATCGACCGCCAGTCCATGGCCATGAGCGCTGATCTTGGCCCCGGCCACGCGGTCCTGGGTGCGGCAATCATAGCCGGGGCCGGTCTCGATCGCCGCGACCTTGGCGGGCAGCGTCGCCTGGCCAAGCGGCGCGACGATGAGGCGAACATAGTCGGCGAGGACGGCGGCGAATTCGCAGGCGACAAGCGGGCGGTCGGGCAGGCTCACCGCTTCGCCCTCCACGGTGATCGATAAGAGCCGGACCGGCGCCTCGACCCCGCATCCCTCAGCCGACGCCGGCGGCGCCGTTGCAGCCTCGGCGGTCGCACCCTCCGCGATCAGTTTCGCGAGGCAGGCCGAAGCCGGCTCCGCCTTCGGAGCTGCAGGCCCCGGAGGCGCGGCAAGCGGCGGCGCGATTGGCTTCGCAGGCGTTGCAAGCTCCGGCGGACGGGGCGGCGGCAGCGGAGCCTCGTCCGCGATGGCGCTCGCCGAGGCGGCGAGGGCCAGCGTGGCCAGCGGCAGCGCTGACCGGCGGAAGGTCGGCGCCGAATGCGCTGTCATCAAAACCCCGCATAACAATCTGGCGGTGCGGCTCAAGGCTGAAGCATCTGGCGCGTCGATCACGACAACGTCACGCCTGAACGATCAGCGCCAGATAGACCGCGAACAACACGACGTGGACGGCGCCCTGGATCACGTTGGTTCGGCCGCTGCCGAAAGTCACCACACACAGGAACAGGGTGAGCGCCAGCATCACCAAATCCGTGTGCTCGACGCCGAGCACGATCTCAAGCCCGGTCCAACGGCTGACCACGATGATCGCCGGCACCGTCAGCCCGATGGTGGCGAGCACCGAACCCAGGAATATGTTGACCGATCGCTGCAGATGGTTGGCGAGGGCTGCGCGGACAGCGCCGATCGCCTCGGGGGTCGCGACCAATACCGCAATGATGACGCCGCCGATCGCCGTCGGGGCATGCAACGTCTCGATCAGGAAGTCGACGGGACGCGCGAACTGCTCGGCGAGAAAAACCACAGGCAGGAGATAGGCGATGAGCCAAGCCGCATGCTTCAGCGCAGGGCGCGGCTGCGAGAGCGGCTCGGCGCGGCGCGCGGCGACGACGGAGCCCGGGCCTTGCTCGTGCTCGTTGGCGAGGCTGAAGAAGCCGCGATGCCGGCCGGCCTGCATGATCAAAAACGTGGCGTAGAGGCCGACCCCAATCAGCGCGAGAAGCATCTCCTGGGCGTGGGACAGGGTCGGGCCTGGCGTGGTCTGAGTGAAATCCGGCAGGATCAGTGTCAGCACCACGAGCGTGATGATGACCGCGAGATAGGCATTGGCGCCCTGAAGATTGTATTGCTGCTCGCGATAGCGCCACCCGCCGAGGAGCAGCGACAGGCCGACCATGCCGTTGAGGATGATCATCACCACGGCGAAAAGGGTGTCCCGCGCCAGGCTCGGATTGTTCGCGCCGTGCAGCATGATGGCGGCGATGCTTGCAACCTCGATGAAGGTGACCGACAGCGTGAGCAGCAATGTCCCCAAGGGTTCGCCAAGGCGCGCGGCCAGATATTCCGCGTGACGGACCACCGCGAGCGACGAGCCCAAAATCGCCGCGAACAGCCACAGGAAGATCACGCCCAGCCAGAGCGGATTGGCAAGCCCGGTGAAGAGCGTATCGCCGAAGAGCAGGAAGGCGAGCGAGGTCAGCGCGCTGAAACCGATGAACCATTCCTGACGCAGGACCGACGCAAGCGGCATTGTCACCGACGCTCCCCCGTACGGGCGGAGCATCCACCCGTCTTTCGAATCCCTCCAGAGGGATTCGCGACATACCGCCTTACCTATGAGGACCGGGCTTGTCGCGGCCATCCATGCGGCCTGAGGCGCCAGGCTAGACCCGGCCGAGCCAACGATTTTCTGATTCGCGCCGTTCGAATCGTCGAGGGCAGTCAAAAAGGGCGAGGGCCGGCAAGCAAGGGTCAATCCGCCGGACTACGGGGCTCCCGGCTCCTGAACCAGGCTACGATCCAACGGCGCCGCGACGCCTGACGAGCAGCCCGACCATGAAAAGCCATGCGGCTTTCAGTGTCGTCATAAGGGGAAAGGAGAACAACTTCTTGGGCTCTCCGCACCATAAGCACGATGCGCTCGCGACACTTGTCGGTTTGCCGCATGCCGAGCAGACTTTCGCGCGCCGCATAGAAGTGTTCTTTCCTGGGAAGGCCCGCAGCTAAACGCGATATCGGCTGAAATGTTCCGGTAAACCTGGAGCTCATTCGCTCCACGTTCGCCGCAGAAAACGGAAATCCATGGTCATGCCGCCCGCCCCTCTTCTCCTGTACATGGACGGCTTGCGGGAGCATGACCTCGACAAGATCAGGCGATCCTTCGCGCCCGGGACTTCGCTTCGTGACGCCATTGCGCAGCATGGACGCCGACGAGACGCTTCGCTTCCTTGCCGCGCTTTACGCCGGATTTCCCGACTGGCGTTACGACAACGACCCTCCCGTCCTCGGCGCCGATGGCCGTTGGGGCGTCAAGTGGCGCCAGGGCGGCACGCATACGGGTAAGCTCAAGCTACCGGGCTTTGTCGAGGTTGAAGCGACCCGTCGCGTGGTCGCAATTCCCGAGCACTATTTCTATTACATCGTCGATGAGACAGGACTGAAGGAAATCCGCCCCGACCCCGTCCCCGGCGGCGCGCCTCACGGCATCTTTAAGCAGATCGGGGTGGAGAACCCGCCGCTCTAGCTCGTGAAGAAGCCCGCGCGGCGAGCCGCCGCCCGCTCAATTTGGGTTTTCTTGATTCGTCCCGTTTCGGTGCGAAAAGCCCCGATTCTGACTATTGGATTTCCTTGGAATTCCTTGGATTCTCTCGTCCGAAATGAGACTTATCAATGGGTTACGCGGGATTTTCGGCGGAAGATTTTTCACGAGCCCTTATCCGGGGTGAAGCGCCGGACTGCGCGGTCGAGGCCATTCGGAAGGGCGGGATTGTTCATAAGGTAAGTCTACTCCAATTTCTGATTATCCTCAATCAAATGTCGAGAACGCCGACCAGGATGGCGACGATCCGCGAAGCGGGCGCGCCCCGTCGCCGGCGAGGATCGCGCCGACGAGATTCAAGATGGAAGGCGCCGACCAGGAGTTCAGTTCAGTCTGCGAACGATGAGGAGCGCCCTGTCGCTAAGAGAACGCGGCCATTTCCTGCCGCTCAGGTTCTGATCGCAACAGCTTAGATTGATTTCTGGCTACATGGGATGAAGTGTTGTTCCAACTGCGTCGTGCGCGCCGCCCGCGCTGCTTATTCTGGTTCGCAGACCTATTGATTTTTACGGGGTTATATAGATATATGGGGCGGGCAAAGGCTTCCCAGAAGGTCGAGCGGGCTTCGTGAAAACTCTGAAACTTTCGGCGACGCTTGCCGCCCTGGTCCTGACCGCCTCGACGGCCTGCGCCGCCGTGATCGGACTTCGGCAACGCTCTCGGCTCGTCAGGCGGCTACACCAGCCAAGCGTATTACCAAGCTATGCTTGGCGGCCAGCCGATGACGGCTGCCGAGCAAGCCTATGCGGATCAGGAAGATGAGTTGCGCCAGATGGGCTTTCAGGCGGAATTGGGCGGCGACTTCGCGCTCGGTCAAATGTTCTACCACATGGCCTATGGCGTGACGCCGCCTTCGTCCGCGCTGGACCCGGCTGGCGGGGGCGGTGGCCTTGGCTCGTCTTCGGGCGGGCCAAACAACGGCGGCGCTGGTTCTTCTCTCGGCGCGACAAGCAGGTTCGGCGCTGGTTCTTCGTATGTGAGCGACGGAAGCGATTTCGTAGATTACGAGAGCGGGGGGACCACGACATTCATCAGCTTCGCCGTCCCGGAGGCGTCGACCTGGGCGATGATGTTCATCGGCTTCGGCGGCCTTGCCTATGCCGGCTGGCGCCGGTCCCGAACGCCCGCCCTGCCCTCCGCCTGAGGCGGTTGGCAAATATGCCGCGCCGCTATTTTTGAGGCTTAGAGGGCAGGAAAGTCGCGCGGCGCCGCGGCGACGGCTCGTTTTCCGTCAGCGTCCGCGCTCACATTGACTGTCACTTGCCCGCCGCAATGAGCAATTTCCTGGAAATCTAAGTCGTAGTGAGACGTCACGAGCACCCCGTCGTGGCGCCGCAGGTGTCGCATATGGGCAGGCGCCGCTGCGGATCATGGTGAAGTTGCCGCATTCGGGGCAGGCTTCGCCGACATAGCCCTTTCCCTTTCCCTTTCAGGTCGCGGCGCGTTCAAGTCATCCACAGGCCCCAAAAGGACGCGAATCGGCGGGCGGATGGGCGAAAACGATCGCGGACGGCATGGATCGTCGTCGATCCGAGCCGATTTTTTTCGCCGAAGCGAGCGCCCGATTTCGCGTTGGGGGCCGCCCAAACCGGCAATTCTAACCTCTCAACCACGGATTGGCGGTTATGTCCTTTAAACTGCCACCGTAATCCGTAATCCCCGGGTCAAGCCCGCCATCACGATCGGACCGGACCCGCAAACCAACAGATATCGCTATAAGAGCCTATTGTCGTCGTAGCCCATCCAGCACGCCCAGCGCGCGTTTCTCCTCCCGACGCTCGGATCAGCGATCCGTACAATCCCTACAATCTGAACAGCCACGCCCAGACAATGTCGGGATTGGCGGGCGGCGGCAAACAGGCGCCAACCGAATCTGGCCGGCTGCCTGCAAGCAAACCCTTCGCGCCGAGAGGCGGCTTCACTCCCCTCGATCAGTGGGGAGACGCGCTTCTTCCTCGGCGCCTCGATCACTTTCGCCCCTGCGCCGCGCTCATCGTCGGGGTTGACGGGCGGGGGCGGGAAGCCGCCTTCCGGCTTCGGATTCGCCACATATTCGAAATCCGGCTCTTCGTTCCATGGGCCGCGTTCGTCTTCGCCCTGCGAGAGGTTGAAGACGAGCTTCACAGTGTCGTCCGGCGGAACGTTGCCGAAGAACGGGTCGTCGAGCTTGCCCATCTGGTCGAGCGCCTTCATGAACATATTGGCGTGCGTGATCTCGCGCGTGAGCAGATGGTGCAGCGCTTTCTTGGTGCCTTCGTCGTCGCAGGCCTTGATCAGCGACTCATAGGTCTGGCGCGCGCCGGCTTCCGCCGAAATGTTGGCCCTCAAGTCGCGCACGACATTGCCGCCTTCCTGGATGTAAGACGCCGTCCAGCAGCTTCCCTGGCTGTCGAGGAAGTGCGGGCCGGGGCCCTTCAGCTTGAACAAAGGCGCGTCATGGACATCGGTCTGGTCAAGCTCGCTCGTGTGCTGGGCGATGAGCTTGCCGACCATTTCGAGATGGCTGAACTCCTCGATCGCAATGTCCTGCAGCATGTCGCGGATGCCGGCGTTCTCGACATGGAACGACTGCACCCAATATTGCAGCGCCGCGGTCAGTTCTCCGGTCGCGCCGCCGAATTGCTCGAGGAGATACGTGCCGAATCGCGCATCGGGCTTGCCGACGCTGACGGGCTGAATGAGGGCTTTGTTGTGAAGGAACATGGGGATACCTCCCGGCCGAAGCAGGCGCTCTCGATTGATGTGGGGGGCTGACGAAAACGATCGTCAGGCTGGTCTCCGAACGTCGGGGAGCGCGGGAGGTTCCGATCGTGCTCGCGATTTCGTGAGGGCTTCCGCGGTGAGCGCGTTTCCCCGCGCACGTATCGCGGCATTTTCGGGAAATGCGCGCATTTTTGGATGGAAATGCGCGAATAGCTCGTTACCATCGGTTGTTTTCAAGCTGAATTCGGCTAGCGCGCGGGACGCCTCAATGAGTTGGACAATGCCCATGCGGCTCCACGTCATCCTCGCGGTCGCCGCGTTCGCGCTCGCCGGCTGCAACGCCAATCAGAACGTCAATGCCTGGTCGCCGACGGCCTCCCAGGTCTTTGCCGGCCGCTACGTGGAGACCAATCCTTACAATCCCGTCAGCTACGCGCAGAGCAACACCGGCCGCGGCGGCGGGCGCTAAGCGCTGGTCGCGCGCCAAAGGCCGACGGCGCCGTCACTCATTGAACTGAAAGACCCGAATGCGGATCCCGATCCTTCTGGCTTTTGTGGCGCTCGGGCTCTCCGGCTGCAACGCCAATCAGGCGATCAATCCCTCCGGACAAACAAGCGTCTGCGCGAATGATCCCAGCTGCAATCCCTACAATCCCTCCAGCTACGCGCAGAACAACGTCGGGATCGGCCGGTAAGAGCCAGCCCGACGAACGCCGGCGGCCGAGTCTTACCTTTTTATTTTGGCCGCACCTCGCGTGACGTCGGCTTCGCTGATTTTTCCCGTCTTCTTCCTCATTTCGCCCAGCGTCGTGTCCGGCGAGAACTGAGGGATCGGCTTTGAGAGATTCTTGTTTAGCGCGTCGCCTCGCTTCCTTTGAATTTCTCCGTCTTTGTCCCGATGGCGACCGTCAAGCCCGGCCCTTTTGTCGTTGAGCCTCTCGCCTGCGAGTCGACGGTCCTGTCTCTCCGTCCGGCCAACAATCCGGCGATCGAGATGTCCTCGTCGATGTCTTCCCAATGCAGTCCGAAGCGGCCGATCTCGACCGCCTCGCGTTGCTTGGGCGTGGCGTTGAGAAGTCGCGGAAACCAAGCGTAGGGAACGCCGAGCGTGCGGCCGTCCGACAGATCGACCCACATCGAGTTGTCGTCGAACCTAACCGCCGTGGCCGAAATATCCATTCCAGACCCTCTCGATCCGCGCTCTCTCCTCGCGCACCATTCGGGCGAGCGCGTTCAGTTCCGCCGCATTAAACCCAAAGCTCTCGGCGACGGCAACCTCCGGCTGCAGCCAAAACTTCGCCTCATCGCCGCCTCGGCGCACATGCACGTGAGGCGGCTCGCGCGGGTCGCCCTCATTCGAGAAGAAATAGAATCGGTAGCCGCTACGCCGAAAGACCGTCGGCATAGGCAATTCGATCCTTTTTCATGGACATCTACGCGCCTGTTCCCCAACCTCGACATATTCCGCCCGGCTCGACGGCTTTGGGATCGGCAAACCATCCTCCCGCATCCTTCGAGATGAAATTCAATCGCCTCGCGAATTTCGGCCTTCGCTTCTTCCAGCGTGTCGCCTACCGACACGCAGCCGGGCAAGTCGGGAACGTATGCCGAGTAGTTCCGCTCGGCCTTCTCGATCACGACTGCGTAGCGCATGGGGTCAGTCCTTAAGGCCGGCCTACTCGAGGATGCTCTCGACCCTGCTCTCACGTTGGCGAGTTTAACTCGGCTGGCCGTGAGCCCAAAGTTGCCAACCGAGCGTAGACGTAACTCCGCAAATCGTCGAACACTACGCGCGCAAGCGAAACGTCGTCGCAGACTGTTCGCCGAACCTCAAAATCGGCGCCAAAGTCGGAGCCGAAGGCCCCCGGTATAACCTCGCATCTGCGCACCTGCGCTGTAGCCGAAACTAGAACAAAGCGATGAATCGCGAACAGCGACGCGATCATTGTGATCCACTTTGATAACGAAAGCGGCCGATCCAACAGTTATGGTCGTGGACCCCGTCGTCGACAACTTTCTCTCCTTGATTTGAGCTCACGTGCACCCCGTCGTCCCGCCGCAGGTGTCGCACTTCAGGCAGGTGCCGTTGCGGACCATGGTGAAGTTGCCGCATTCGGGGCAGGCTTCGCCGACATAGCCTTTCATCCGCGCTTCGGCGCGCTTCTCGGCGACCGTTTCGGCTTGCGGCGCGAGGCTCGAACCGACGGCGGGCGTGGCGCGCTCGGCGACCCCCGGGTCTAAGCCCGGGGGCTTGAGCGCGGTCGCGCCCTGCACGGCGCCCCCATGCGCGCCTGAGCCGCTCGCGACTTGAACCGCGGCCGCGTCCCCTGCCCCGCTCCTGACCAGCATCAGCTTTTCGCCGGGCCGCGAACGCAAAAGACCCTTCGACACGACGGAGGCCACCGGCGCAGGCGTCGGCGCGTGCCATTCGCCTGAACCCGGCGCCTTGTCCTCATTGACCCCGCCGCCGAGCACCGTCGAGCCGATGTCGTCGGGCGCGATATGGGCGAGATCGTTGCGGCCGAGATAGGAGATGGCGAGCTCGCGGAACACATAATCGAGGATCGAGGTCGCGTTCTTGATCGCGTCATTGCCCTGGACGAGCCCAGCCGGCTCGAACCGGACGAAGGTGAAGGCCTCGACATATTCCTCGAGCGGCACGCCATATTGCAGGCCGAGCGAGATGGCGATGGCGAAATTGTTCATCAGCGATCCGGAAGGCGGCGCCTTCCTTGTGCATGTCGATGAAGATCTCGCCGAGGCGCCCGTCCTGATATTCGCCGGTGCGCAAATAGACCTTGTGCCCGCCGACAACGGCCTTCTGCGTATAGCCCTTGCGGCGATCGGGCAGCCGCTCGCGCTGGCGCTCACGCTCGACCCGCTCGATGACGCGCTCGACGATTTTTTCCGCGACCGCCGCGGCGCGCGCGGGCGCGTTGAGGGCGACCAGCGTCTCGACCGCCTCGTCGTCCTCCTCGTCGCTCTCGACCAGTTGGGAGCTCAAGGGCTGCGACAGTTTCGAGCCGTCGCGATAGAGCGCGTTGGCCTTTAGGCCGAGGCGCCAGGAGAGCATGTAGGCGTCCTTGCAATCCTCGACCGAGGCGTCGTTGGGCATGTTGATGGTCTTCGAGATCGCGCCGGTGATGAACGGCTGCGCCGCCGCCATCATGCGGATGTGGCTCTCGACCGAGAGATAGCGCTTGCCCGTGCGCCCGCACGGGTTGGCGCAGTCGAACACCGAGAGATGCTCGGCCTTGAGATAGGGCGCGCCTTCGAGCGTCATCGCGCCGCAGGCGAAGCTGTTGGCGGCCTCGATCTCAGCCTTGGAGAAGCCGAGCGCGGCCAGGAGGTCAAAGCCCGGCGCATCATAGCGCTCGGACGGGATCTTGAGGGCTTGCGCCAGCGTCTCGACGCCGAGCGTCCATTTGTTGAAGACGAAGCGGATGTCGAAGGCGCCGCCGAGCGCCGCCTCGACCTTGTCGATCAACTCTTGCGGCAAACCCTTGGCCTTGAGCGCCGCGTGGTTGACGCCCGGCGCATGCGCGAGCGTCGCGCGGCCGACCGCATAAGCGACAATGTCGGCGATCTGCTTCTCGTCGTAGCCAAGCGTGCGCAAAGCCTCGGGCACGGCGCGGTTGATGATCTTGAAATAGCCGCCGCCGGCGAGCTTCTTGAACTTGACCAACGCGAAGTCGGGCTCGATGCCGGTCGTGTCGCAATCCATCACAAGGCCGATCGTGCCGGTCGGCGCGATGACCGAGACCTGCGCGTTGCGGAACCCATGCTTTTCGCCAAGCGTGAGCGCATCGCGCCATGAGGCGCGCGCGGCTTCGCTCAAATCCGCCCAGGCGGGGCCGGCATTGGCGAGCTCGTCATGGTCGATCGGCGTCGGCGCGACGGAGAGAGACTCGTAGCCGGCGGCCTCGCCTTCCGCCGCGCGCTTGTGGTTGCGGATGACGCGCAGCATCGCTTGCGCATTCGCCTTGTGGCCGGGGAAGGCGCCGCTCTTGGCGGCGATCTCGGCCGAGGTCGCGTAAGACCGGCCGGTGAGGATCGAGGAGAGCGCCGCGCAGATCGCCCGGCCGTGGTCGCTGTCGTATGGGATGCCGGACGACATCAAGAGGCCGCCGATATTGGCGTAGCCGAGGCCGAGGGTGCGGTAGTCGTAAGAGAGGCGCGCGATCTCGCGTGAGGGGAACTGCGCCATCGCGACCGAGATTTCGAGCGTCAGCGTCCACAGGCGAATCGCGTGCTCATAGCCTTTGACGTCGAACGACTTGGTCGCCGAGTCGCGGAACTGCAGCAGATTGAGCGACGCCAGATTGCAGGCCGTGTCGTCGAGGAACATGTATTCCGAGCAGGGGTTCGACGCGCGGATCGGCCCCAACTCAGGGCAGGTGTGCCAGTCGTTGATGGTGGTGTGATATTGCAGGCCGGGATCGGCGGAGGCCCAAGCGGCGTAGCCGATCTTCTCCCAAAGATCGCGCGCTTTCAGCGTCTTCGCAACCTTGCCGTCGAGGCGGCGGGTGAGATTCCACTCGCCGTCGGTCTCGACCGCGTGCAGGAACGCGTCGGTCAGGCGCACCGAATTGTTCGAGTTCTGGCCCGAGACGGTGAGATAGGCCTCCGACTCCCAGTCGGTGTCGTATTCCTCGAATTCGATCTTCGTATAGCCCTGGCGGGCGTATTGGATGACCTGCTTGATCACGCCGTCCGGCACGTCGTCGCGGCGCGCGGCCTTCACCTCGCGCTTGAGCGCGGGGTTCTTCTCGATCGTGAAGCAATCGTCGCCCGAGCCCTCGCAATTGAGGCAGGCTTTGAGGATCGCTTTCAGATGGCGCTTGACGACCTTGGAGCCGGCGGCGAGCGCCGCGACCTTGCGCTCTTCCTTCACCTTCCAGTCGATGAACAATTCGATATCGGGATGATCGGCGTCGACGACGACCATCTTCGCCGCCCGGCGCGTGGTGCCGCCCGACTTGATCGCGCCCGCCGCGCGGTCGCCGATCTTCAGGAAGGACATGAGGCCGGACGACCGGCCGCCGCCCGAGAGTTTCTCGTTCTCGCCGCGCAGCAGCGAGAAGTTCGATCCGGTGCCGGAGCCATATTTGAACAGGCGCGCCTCACGCACCCACAAGTCCATGATCCCGCCCTCGTTGACGAGATCGTCGGCGACCGACTGGATGAAGCAGGCGTGCGGCTGCGGGTGCTCGTAAGCCGACTTCGACTTGACGAGCTTGCCCGTCTCGAAGTCGACGTAATAATGGCCCTGGCTCGGCCCATCGACGCCATAGGCCCAATGGAGGCCGGTGTTGAACCATTGCGGCGAATTGGGCGCGGCCATCTGGCGCGCCAGCATGAGGCGCATTTCGTCGTAATAGGCGCGCGCGTCCTCTTCGCCGTCGAAATAGCCGCACCTCCAGCCCCAATAGGCCCAGGCGCCAGCGAGCCGGTCGAACACCTGCTTGGCCGAAGTCTCCGAGCCCATGCGCTCTTCCTTCGGCAGCGAGCTCAGCGCCGTCTCATCGGGGACCGAGCGCCACAGGAAAGAGGGAACGCTCTCCTCCTCGACGCGCTTCACGCGCGCCGGCACGCCCGCTTTACGGAAATATTTCTGCGCCAGCACGTCGGCCGCGACCTGGCTCCAGGCGGCCGGGACTTCGACACCCTCAAGCGAAAACACGACCGAGCCGTCGGGATTGCGGATCTCGCTCTTGGTGGTCGCGAAGGAGATCAGGTCATAGGGCGAGACGCCCGGTTGCGTGTAGTGCCGTTCGATGCGCATCGCCTTCGACCCCATTCTTGCGACCTTGGCCCTCATCGCCGATCGGTCGCGTTGATCCCCATCTCGAACAGGATGGGCGCCTGGAAGCGCCCGCCAAAGCGCGCAAGCCGCCCTTGGCCGGCTTGGACGCCGCCCGCCCCCTTACTCGCCTCAAGCTTCACTAACCCGCGCCTGGCTCAGTTTGTGCGCCCCAGCGCAGCCTGACAGGCCTTAAACCGCTGCTTCCCGGGCTTGATCCCCACGCGATTCCGGAAACGAACGCATATTACAACGCGGTGACAGAGACGTCAACAATTTGTATCCGAACCGGCGCCTCGACACTATATATTGTGGAAAACGTGGATAACTAGAGCTTAACCGCAAGCCGAACGGTCAACATCCAACGAGTTGGGGAGAGCCCGCAAGAGAGATTTTCGGCCATATCTGGAGAGAAGTTCGGCTTGCCTCGCGAGCCCCTCCTCGCCATAGTCCGCCGCGCGCAAGGCTTGCGCTTATTTCCCGGTGAAAACGGCGCTCCACGGATGCTGGAACAGATCCAACAATTTCTGCTGCACTATTTCACTTGGTGGAATGGCGCGAATTTCAACACGCGCTTCTACACCCGCCGCTTCGGCGTCCTGGTGGGCCATGACGAGTTCGGCAACGCCTACTATCGAAAGCCCGGCATCGACCCGGCGCTCGGCTTCGAACGGCGCTGGGTGATCTACAACGGCGTCTCGGAGGCCTCGATGACACCGCCGGGCTGGAACGGCTGGCTTCATCATACGGTCGATGTCGCGCCGACCGAGGAAAACTATAAGCCCTACCCCTGGGAAAAGCCGCATATGGGAAACCCGACCGGCACGCCGGCCGCGATCCGGCCTGACGGGTCGACCCTCAGGCCCGGTCCGCGCCAGCCCACCGGCGGCGATTACGAGGCCTGGAGCCCCGGCCCCTGAGCGCCTTCATTCTGCCGCCCTTCCGCATCAAAGCGCCCGTCATGGATCTCATCCGCTTGGCCCACGCGGTCGGACGCCGCGCTTGTCCCGCGATCGCGAGGATGAAGCCAACGCTTGCCGGCGGGGCGCTGGCCGCGCTTTCAGCGCTGACCGCGCCCGACGCGGCGCTCGCCGACAAGATCAGCAACCCGATCGCCGTCTTCGACGGCCTCGACAAGATCACCGGCCGCATCATCTCGTTCGAAGTGGCGATCAACGAGACGGTGCAATTCGGCGCATTGCAGATCACCCCGCGCGTCTGCTATTCCCGCCCGCCGACCGACGCGCCGCAGACCGACGCCTTCGCCCAGGTCGACGAGATCGACGAAAAGAAGGAGGTCAAGCGCATCTTCTCGGGTTGGATGTTCGCCGACAGTCCAGGACTGAACGGCATCGAGCATCCGATTTTCGATATTTGGCTGACCGCCTGCAAAGGCGGCACGGTGGTGATTCACGATGCGCCCGCGGCCGAAGCCTCGGCGCCGAATCCGGACGAAAGTCCGCCGACCGATCCCGGAACCGCTGCTGCCTCGGCCGAGCAACCGGCTCCGCCGCCCGCGCAGCCGGCGAAAAAGAAGAAGCCGAAGCCTCCGCCGACCGTTGTTGCGACGCCCGCGCCCGACACGCAGCCGACAACGCCCTTCGAGCCGGCGCCCGATCCGTCATCGACTACCGGCAACGCCCGCTCTCGCTGACCTTGGCTGCTTCGCTCATCCTGCGGTAACGTTGGCCCAAAGCCCGTCGAGCGACCGGTCGCGCGGCCGCGAGCTCGACACGGGATAACGAGAGGATACGCCCATGACCGCCATTCTGAGCGCCATCAAGCCGACCCGACGTCCAGGCGAACTCGGCGTTCATTCCGTCGACCGGTTTCATTTCGCTGTTCCCGATCTTAAGGTCGCAAAGAATTTCTACGGCGAGTTCGGACTTGAGATCGACGAGGACGGCGGTCTTCTGGCTATGAAGACGCCCAACAACCCACATGTCTGGGTCACGCTGAGCGAGGGCCCGCGCAAGAAGCTCGGGCATATCTCGTTCGGCGCGTTCGACGATGATTTCGACCGCTTCGCCGAGCGGCTTCAAGCGCTGGGCGTCAAGCGGCTCGACCCGCCGCCCGGCGTCGAAACGAACGGCCTATGGTTTCACGATCACGACGGCAACCTGGTCGAGATCAAGGTCGCGGCCAAATCCTCGCCCAGCGAGAAGTCGGATTTCGCCGAGGTCGCCGCCGGGCCGGGCCAGCGCGGCGCGCCTTTCCGGCGCGACGTTGCGCGCGTGAGGCCGCGGCGCCTGGCGCATGTGCTCCTGTTCACGCGCGACGTCGAGAAGGCGGTTCAATTCTATACCCGCACGCTGGGCTTGCGCCTCTCCGACCGGTCCGGTGACGGCATCGCCTTTCTGCACGGTATTCACGGCAGCGATCATCACATGATCGCGTTCGTCACATCGAGCGCGCCGGGGCTGCATCATCTGAGCTGGGACGTAGGCTCCGTCGACGACATCGGTCGGGGCGCCACGCATATGCTCGGCAAGGGCTTCGCCAAGGGGTGGGGCCTCGGACGGCATGTCCTGGGCTCCAACTTTTTCCACTACGTCGGCGACCCATGGGGCTCTTTCAGCGAATATTCGGCCGGCATCGATTTTGTGCCGGCCGATTGCGACTGGGAGGGCGGCGACCATGCGCCGGAGGATTCGTTCTACGTGTGGGGGCCGAACCCGCCGGACTATTTCACGCACAACGCCGAGGCGTGAGAAGACGCCCTCTCTTGAGAGAGAGGGGAGATTGGGCGAGTGGCTTGCGACGAGCCCGGCTGATCAGCCGAGCGAAAGAGCCGATCTCTTTCGATAGCCCGCAAAGCCAAGGCCACCGAAGCCGAGCAGCAACATCGCCCAGGTTGAAGGCTCGGGCGCGGCTGCGAAGGCGACGCCGCCATAACGAAGTCCAGCCACAGGGCCGTCATAAACCGAGAACTGTTCGCCCGTCGGCAGCGACGTATCGCCGAGAGCGTCGGTGATCTCGACGATCTCGTTCGGATCGGCGCCGTTGTCTCCCGAGCCGCTGCCGGTCGCGGTCGTCGCCCAGAACGTGACGGTCCCGTTTGCATTGACCTCGCCGGTAAGGTTGCGCAGGCCGATGGTGGTTTCGCCGAAATCCCAGCCGGGGACGGTATAGGTGTCGCCGATCAGGCCCGCCTGCAACGTATAGTCGAGCGACCAGGTCCCATCCGACAGCGTCCATTTCTCAAGACCTGCGTGGTCGGTTTGATCAACCGTGTCTCCTGTGCCCTCGTCGGCGACATAGAGCGTCGTCGGGTTGGCGAAGAAGAGGCCGAATGGAGTGTAGTCCGGTCCCGTCTTGGCGCGGTCGGTCGGAAACCCGGGCAAAATAGAGATGCTCGCGTCCGACGCGGTCGCCGAAGTCGGAAGCTCGCCGCTTCGGATTGCTGACGGTGTAGACTGTGTCGATACCGTTGCTGCCGCTGCCTTTGGTGAAATAGAGGCTTCCATTGTAGTCGGTGAGTCCGCGGAAATTGTTGTCCTTGCCCGCTTTGTCGCTCGGAATGGACTTATAGGTCGGATTGATCATCGTGGAGTTCGGAGTCGCACCCGGCGTCGCCACCTCGAGGCCGGTCGTCGTCGTCAGTTGGGTCGGCGTTCCCGATCCGTTGTTGGAATTTCCGACCGTATAGTAGAGGCCGTTCGGCGCGAGCACCGCGGAGCGGCCGTTATTGCCGCCATAGGCCAGCGTCTGCGTGGCCGTATAGCTGCCATTGGCGCTGAACGCGACCACCGAGCGATTGAACGCGTAAGTCTGATTGGCGCCCGGCGCGAAGAACGACGTCACCGGGTTGGTCGGATTCTTGTAGGCGGTGGTGTCCGAGTTCGAGACGTCGAGATTGCCCACGCCGCCTCCGGCGTAGCCCATGAAGGTGGCGACATATCCGCTCGAGGTTTTGGTCAGGTTGAGGCCAAGCTCGGACTTCGAGCTGAAGCTGGTCGAGACGATGCTCGGGTTGATGGTGGTCGAGGCCAGGACCGCGCCGGTGTTGACGTTGAGGTCGGAAAGGCTGATCGCCGAGGTGACCCCGAACGATGGATCGCCCGACGCGTTGTTCCAAACCGTGTTGAGGGCGCCGTTCGACACCGCTGTTGAGGTTTGGCCCGCATTGCTTCCGGGAAGCAGCGATTGGCCGGCGACGAGGTTCGCAACCGCGCCGACGTCCTGGTACGTCGTCGTCGAAATGAGCAGCGAGTCGCCGGCGATATAGTCGGTAGCGCGCGCCCCGTTCGCCCCAACGACAAGAGCAAGGCCGCTGCAACCGGCGGCCAGCAGATAACGGTAAAACCTCAAATCGCGCATCGGGAAATGTTCCTCAAGTTCTGAGGAGAAAGGGCGCTATCGAGTCCGCATGACGCAGGCGTGACACGGGATGTCGTCGAAGTTTTATAAGCGCGGCTTATGAGACATGCGCCGTCGGTCTGGCGCTACCGCCAAGTCAGCCACCACGTTCCCGCCGCGAGCGTGATGATCGTCAGCGGCGCGCCGACTTTGAAATAGGCCCAGAAGCTGATCGGCATCCCCTCCGCGCGAGCGCGCTCGGCGACGATCAGATTTGCGACCGATCCGAGCAGCGTGAAGTTTCCAGCGAGGGTCGAGCTCATCGCGACCACGAGCCAGGCGCGCTCGGGATCCGGGAACGTCGGAATGAACGGCCTCAGCGCCAGCACCGCCGGCACATTGCTCACGATGTTGGAAAGCACGGCGGTGAACAGCGATAGGCGCCAGACCATATCGAGGCCGAGCGTCTTCGCCATCGCGATCCGGTCGGGCGTCAGCAGCGCCTTTTCCGCGCCTGCGACAACGACGAACATGCCGGCAAACAGGATGAGAAGCGGTCCGTCGAGCTCGCGATAGATGCGGTGAGGCTTGATCTGGCGCGTCAGGAGCAGAAACGCGCCGGCTATAATGGCCGCCTTGGCGGGAGCGACCCCGGCGAAGAACGCGATCGCAAGCGCAACGCAGGTTACGCTCGCCTTGAGAACTTGGCCGCCATGCATGTGGCCGCGGAAGGAATGCGGCTCAAGCTCGCCCTTGAAAGCGAACTCCTTCGCATAAACGAGGCGCACCATGACGATGACGGCGACGAGGCCGAAGGCGGCTACAGGCGCGAGCGATGCGGCAAACGCCGGATAGGATATGCGGGAGAGCGTCCCGATCACCATGTTCTGCGGGTTGCCGGTGATCGTCGCGACGCTGCCGCAATTGGACGCAGTCGCGACCGCGACCAGGTAGGGCAGAGGATTGCGGCCGAGCGAACGCACCACCTGCAGCACAATCGGCGTCATGACGAGGCAGATGGCGTCATTGACCAGAAAGGCCGACAGGACGCCGGCCATCAATGTCACGGTGACGAGCAGCACGAACGGCGCATGGGCGTGATCGATGGCGAATCCGCCAAGCGCCCGGAATGCGCCGGAAACCTTGAGGTGCGCGACCACGATCATCATGCCGAGTAGGAGGGCGATCGTGTCGAAATCGATGGCGCGGAAGGCGTCCTCGAGGCTCAAGGGCCCCAGCGCGATCATCGCGGCGCCGCCGAGGAAGGCGATCCCCGCGCGGTCGAGGCGCAGCCCCGGAATGCGGCCCACGGCGACGCCGACATAGGTCAAGACAAGGATGACCAGCGCAACTACGCTTTCGGGACTCATTCTCCGGCCGCCGCTCCCTCGATCGCGACCGGCTTGTCTGCGTGCGTGACTGCGCGCTCATCCCGGGTCTCGGGCATGAAGCCAAAGAAGACGAGAAAGGCGACGGCCGCAGCGGCGCCGAAAGCAAGAAATGAGACGCTATAGCCGAAATGGTCGACAGCGACACCAGCCGCCAATCCGCTGGTCGAGGCGCCGATTCCCATCGTGGTCGCGACGGCGCCTTGCGCGAGATTGAAACGGCCCGTGCCGCGCATCATGTCGGAAATGACCAGCGGCGTCAGCGCCCCATAGATGCCGGCGCCGACCCCGTCGAGCAACTGGACTCCGATCAGCCAAAATGCGTTGTCCGACAGCGTATAGAGGGCGGCGCGGATCGGCAGGACAGCGAATGCAATAAGAAAGATTGGCCTCCGTCCCCATTTGTCGGCGTTTCGCCCGACAAGAATCGCGATCGGCAGCATCACGCCCTGCGCGGCCACCATGCAGAACGACATCATCGCTGTCGCTTCTTTCGGGAACTGGAGCGCCAGCTTCTGCCCGACCAACGGCAACAGCGGCGCGTTGGCGAAGTGGAACAGCATGGCGCAAAGAGAAAAAATCACGAGCGGACGCGTCTGAAACAGAACGCGATATCCGGCCGCTGAGCCTTTAGCTTCGTCATCGGAAGTCAAATCCCTCGCCCGGTCGTGGTTGATCTTGTTGGCTGGAATGGCGAGCACGGCCGCCGACGTCAAGGCGGCGAATACGGGAACCATGAGAAAGACCGCGCGCTGGGAGAACGCGTAGCCGACCGCGCCAGCCAAAAGCGCAATGGCGATATTTCCGCCGTGATCGTAGGCGGAGTTGCGGCCGAGCCTGCGCGCGAGCTTGTCTCTTGTGACCAGACCAAGCGTAAGAGCCGAGACGGCGGGAGCGAAGGCGTCGCCGGCGACCGCGAGCACGCTTAAGGCAAGCGCCATCGGCCAGAAGCTCGGAGAGACAAAGATGATGATGGCGCCAATAGTCATCGCCGCCATGGTCAGCACGATGACGCCGCGCTTGGCGCGCGTCACGTCAATCGCGGCGCCGATCGGGGTCTGGAGCGCAATTCCGAGCAGTCCACTGGCGGTGGTTAGAAGGCCGACATCCGTCTGGCTCCAATGCTGACCTGTAACCAGGAATACATTGACGAACGGCCCGAACAGGTTTCGGACATCGGAGGCGAGGAAGTTGACTGCGTCGAGCGCATAGGGGATGGGGATCATCGCCACGACCGAAGCAGCCTCGTTTTGTCCGCTTCACAGAACGCCGCTGTCCGATCTTCGTTCCCAGTCGGCCGAGGCGCCCTGGAAGTTGGGATTTTCATTGACAATGACCCCACTCGGTTCGTTAAGGGCGCCCATGCGCAAGCGTGCGGATATCCTTCTTGTCAAGCGCGGTTTCTTTTCAAGTCGCGCCCGCGCCCAGGCCGCAATCGCAGCCGGACTGGTCAGCGTCGGCGGGATCACGCTCAAGAAGGCTTCGGAGGAAGTTGCCGGCGACGCGCCGATCGAAGCCGAGGCGCCCCACCCCTGGGCGTCGCGGGGCGGGATCAAGCTTGCCGCTGCGCTCGACGCCTTCGCGCTCGATCCGAAGGGCCTCGTCTGCCTCGACCTCGGCGCCTCGACCGGAGGTTTCACAGACGTTCTGCTCGCGCGTGACGCGGCCAAGGTCGATTGCGGTCGATGTCGGCCACGGACAGCTCGATCCGCGTCTTGCGGCGGACCCGCGCGTCCGTTCGCTCGAGGGCGTTGACGCGCGCGCGCTGACAGCCGAGATGCTCGGCGAAACGCCGGATGCGATTGTCATCGACGTGAGCTTTCATTTCGCAACGACTGGTGCTGCCGCATGTGCTCAAGCTCGCCGCTCAGCGCGGGTGGCTGGTGAGCCTCGATCAAGCCGCAGTTCGAGCTCGACCGCGCCGATCTCGTCAAGGGCCGGGTCACGAGCGAAGCGGCGCTTGAGCGCGCGTGCGCCGCCGTGCGCGCCGCAATCGAAGCGCAAGGTTGGACGGTGCTCGGCCTCATTCCTTCGCCGATCCTTGGCGGCGCGGGCGCTCGGGAATTCCTCATCGCCGCGCGCCATGACTGAACCGCTCGAACAGGTTTCCATCGTCGCGCTCGACGCGCATGGGCATGGGCTGACCGCCAATGGCGCGATCATTCCCGGCGCCCTGCCCGGCGAGCGGGCGCTGGTCAAGCTTGAGGACAAGCGCGCCGAGCTTCTCGAGACGCTCAACCCTTCGCCCGAGCGCGCCGAGCCCATCTGCCGATGGTTCGGAACTTGCGGCGGCTGTGTCGCACAACATATGTCGGCTTCGCTCTGTCACGCATGGAAACGCGGACTGGTGGTCGAAGCGTTGAAGCGCGAAGGCGTCGCCGTCAAGGTTGGAGAGCTGGTCGATGCGCATGGCTCGGGCCGGCGCCGCGCGACGTTTCACGCCCGCTTTCCCCACGGGGAACCGGACGAGGTCGGCTTTATGCGCGCGCGGTCGCACGACATCATCGCCATCGACGCTTGCCCGCTGTTCAGCCCGGGCATGGCGGGCGCGGTTCCAGCCGCGCGCGCGCTAAGTGGCGATCTGCGTGGATTGATGAAGCCGCTTGACATTAGTGTCACCGCCACGCTCGACGGGCTCGATGTCGACCTGCGCGGCTCGGGGCCGCTCGGACGCGACGAAGGGCAGAAGCTGGCGCGGACAGCGCAAGCGCTCGATCTCGCGCGCGTCTCCAATCACGGCGAAACCGCGATCGAGCGCCGGCCTCCGCGCGTCGCATTCGGCGAGGCGCTGGTGAAACTGCCGCCCGGCGGCTTCCTGCAAGCGACCGAGGCCGGAGAAGCATGGCTCGCAGACTTTGCCGAGCGGGCGCTCGCGGACGCGAAAAGGGTCGCGGACCTGTTCTGTGGCGCGGGCGCGTTCGCGCTGAGGCTCGCCCGTCGACATGAGGTTTTCGGCGCTGACGCTGACCCTGCCGCCGTCGCCGCGCTCTCCCGCGCCGCGGCGGCGACGCCGGGCCTGCGCAAGCTTCAAGCCGAGACGCGCGATCTCTTTCGTCGTCCCCTGCAGGCGCAAGAACTGGCCGCGTTCGACGCCGCGCTCATCGATCCGCCGCGCGCCGGCGCGATCGAACAGGCGCGCGCGCTCGCCGCCTCCACCCTGCCGCTCGTCGTGTCCATCTCGTGCAATGCGGAAACCTTCGCCCGGGACGCGCGCATTCTCGTCGACGGCGGCTTTCAGATTGAATTGGTGACCCCGCTTGACCAGTTTCGCTTTTCTGCCCATGTCGAAATCGCCGCCGTCTTTCGCCAACCGAAGAAGGCGCGCGGGCGGAGGCTTCTCTAGGCGGACGCGACGAGAGGAGAAACCATTCCCGCTTCCTGCGAAAGATTGCCAGTCGGCCCGGGCGCAGCATGACAGAGATGTCGTTCAATGAATTCGGCCCCGGGATCTGGATCGCGGACGGACCGTCTGTATCGTTCTACACCTTCCCCTACCCGACGCGCATGGCTTTGATCCGGCTCGCGGATGGCGGTCTGTTCGTCTGGTCGCCGATTGCGCTCTCTCCTGATCTAAAAGATCATGTCGACGCCCTCGGTCCGGTGCGCTACCTCGTGTCGCCGAACCGCCTCCACCACCTGTTCCTCGGGGAATGGAAATCGGCCTATCCGCAGGCGAAGCTCTATGCGTCGCCGGGCCTGCGCAGAAAGCGCAAGGATCTCTCTTTCGACGGCGAGCTTGGCGAAATGCCAGAGCCGGGATGGGCGGCTGATATCGACCAGGTCCCGGTGCACGGAAGTTTCCTCACGGAGGTCGAGTTTTTCCACCGCCCGAGCCGTACGGCGATCTTTACCGACCTATTGCAAAATCTTCCTCCCGATTGGGTGTCCGGGTGGCGCGGGGTCGTGGCGCGCCTGGATGGCGTCTCAGCCCCCAATCCGGGCGCGCCTCGCGAATGGAGGGCGAGCTTCCTGAACCGCCGCGCGGCGCGCGCTTCGCTCGAGCGGATTCTCGCCTGGCCGATCGAGCGCGTGGTGATCGCTCACGGCGAACTGGTCACGACGGACGGATCGGCTTTCGTCCGCAAGGCGTTCGGATGGTTGCTGGGGCGCCAAGGCTAAGCTTGACCAGTTTCACTTTTCTGCCCATGTCGAAATCGCCGCCGTCTTTCGCCGATTGAAACCGAAAGCGCGGGCGCGGAGGCTCCTCTAGGTGGACGCGACAGAACGAGAAACCATTCTCGCCGGCCTGCAAAATATCGTGGGCTCGCGGCATGTGCTGACCGACCCGGCGCTCTTCGCGGGCGCGCTCGTTGAGCCACGGAAGCTCTATAAGGGACAAGCGCTTGCGTTGGTGCGGCCGGGTTCGACCAAGGAAGTCGCGGACGTCGCTGCCTTCTGCAACGAGGCGCGAGTGGCCATGGTCCCCCAGGGAGGAAACACCGGGCTCGTCGGCGGACAGACCCCCAACTCAAGCGGCAATGAGATCATCGTTTCGACCCAGCGCTTGCGCGCGATTCGCGAGGTCGACATCGACAGCAATGTGATGATTTGCGAATCGGGCGTCACGCTTGGCGAGGCGCAGGCGGCGGCGCTCGCCGCCGATCGGCTATTTCCGCTGTCGCTGGCGTCGGAAGGCACATGCACGGTCGGCGGAAACATCTCTACCAACGCCGGCGGCTTGAATGTCATCGCCTACGGTAATACGCGCGACCTCGTAACCGGCGTCGAAGCCGTTCTCGCTGACGGCCGCATCGTCAACGCCTTGAGCAAGTTGCGCAAGGACAACACCGGCTACGATGTGAAGAGCCTCTTCATCGGCGCCGAAGGAACGCTCGGCATCGTCACGGCCGCCTCGCTCCGGCTCTTTCCCAATCCGCGCGCGCAGGCGACGGCCTTTGTCGGTTTGAAGAGTCCCGACGACGCGCTGAAGCTCTTGAGAATAGCCCGCGAGCGTATTGGCGCGGCGATCACGAGCTTCGAGCTGATCGGTCGCAACGCGTACGACATCGGAATTCGACACGGCGGAGCGCGCGCTCCGCTCAACGGCGCACACGACTGGTACGTTCTCATCGAGGCGTCATCGCAGGCGCCGAGCGGAACTCGACGAAGCCTTCGCCGGCGCGCTCGAGGCGGCTCTCGAGCAGGGCGTCATCGAGGACGCTTCGATCGCCGCCTCGCTCGAGCAGCGCGCGGATTTCTGGCAATTGCGCGAGTGCCTGTCCGACGCGCAAAGCAAGGAGGGGGCGTCGATCAAGCACGACGTGTCCGTCGCGGTTGGACTCGTGCCGACTTTGATCAGGGAAGCGACGCCCGCAGTGGAAGCCTCCGCGCCGGGGGCGCGGGTGGTCGCCTTCGGCCACCTAGGCGACGGCAATATCCACTTCAACGTGTCGCAGCCGGTCGGCGCCGACAGCCAAGCCTTTCTCGATCGCTGGGATGCGATGAACGAGATCGTGCACGGGATCGTCGCCCGCCTCGGGGGCTCCTACTCAGCCGAACACGGCGTGGGTCAACTCAAGCGCGGGCTGCTCGCACGATGGAAGGACCCCGCCTCGCTCGCCGTGATGCGCCAGATCAAGGCGGCGCTCGACCCGAACGGGGTGATGAATCCGGGCAAGGTGCTGTGAGGTCGCCCTGGCCCGTCACTCCTTGCCCATGACGGCGAGCGCCTGCTCCAATGGCGCAGACGAGGCGCGAAACAGCCCCGAATAGGGGGTTGAGAGCTCCAGAATCAAGAGGACGGCGCTCGCGACCGCGATGGCGCCGACTGCCAGCGCAATCACCGAGGTCCAGGTGCCGCGCGACGTCAGCCCGAAGCCGCAGAAAAGACAGACGACCCATCCGACGACCGTCAGCACCAGCGGATAGGAAACTGGAGCGGTGAGCGCGAAAGCCATCTGCATCCTCGCCTGACTAAGCGCATTGGACGCTGACATGGCGGCGGCGAGCGCCTGTTTTTGTTCATCGGTCGAGGGGTGTAGGTTCAACAAGACTTTTTCCCGGGCCCGCAAGTTCTAAATCGCCGCGGCGAAATTGTTCGCGACAAAATTGCTGTCGCTCACGTTCGCGCCCCAGACCTCATCGATGGTCTTCCCCAGAGCATCTCTGAGTTGCGCGCGCGCGGGGTTGGCCTCCGGCCCATAATCCGAGAGCGCCAAGTCGAGTTCCATGACCTTGGACGCCACAGACTGGATTTGCGTATTTTGGCCTGAGTACACCCCATACGCGGTCCAGATCAGAAGGCCGGCGACCAGGGCGCACAAAAGCGTCAGAAGCCCGACGACCGCGGCGATCAGGTCACGCGAACCGCCGGTCGTGTGATGCTCAGGCAACGCGCGCTGCAGGACGAGGCCGAGCAATCCGGCGGCGAACATGGCGACCGCGACAGCAATCGCGAACTCAAGTGGACTCATACCCACCCCCAAGGCAAGGTCGGGGCAGTTAGCCGCTCCGCCACGCCAACGCAAGCGCGCCTGGGCTGCACTCACAGCATTCGCGAATCATGTAGTGTCACGGCGCATGAATTGTTCGGTAGCAGCGATGAGCTTCGGACGGCGGCGGCAAGGCTCCATGCGCCGCCGCGCCGGGGCCTTGAGCATCCTTCTTGCGCTCGGCTTCGGCGCGTCGAGCGGAACGGTTTTGGCCGCCTGCGCGCCGAAAGATTTCGACAGCGCCAAGTTCACCGTCTGCACGTTCGATCCGCGTCATGACGACATTCGCCTGTTCCTCAGCGGGCCGGACGAGAAGCCGTATGGATCGCTGGCCGCGCTCGCCTCCGAGCTGAAGCAGAAAGGCGAGAAGCTTGCGTTCGCGATGAACGCCGGCATGTTCGGGGAGGACCAGTTCCCCGTCGGCCTCTATGTCGAGGACCGGCGCAAGCTGCACGAGGCCGACACGCGCGGCGGCGCATCAAATTTTCACATGAAACCGAATGGCGTGTTCTGGATTGGCGAGGGCGTCGCGGGCGTGACCGAGACCAGCCGCTACCTCGCCAGTCCGCCGGCCACACGCTATGCGACGCAGTCAGGGCCAATGTTGATCATCGACGGCAAGGTGCATCCGAAAATCCGGCCGGACGGCGCCTCGCAGAAGATCCGCAACGGCGTCGGCGCGTGCAAGGGAGGCGCGGTCAGTTTCGCCATCGCCGACGATCCGGTGACCTTCGACACGTTCGCGCGGCTGTTCCGCGACGGCCTCGGCTGCCAGAACGCTCTCTTCCTCGACGGCTCGGTGTCATCGCTCTATGCGCCGGAACTCGACCGCGACGACGAGCTCACGCCGATCGGGCCGATTGTCGGCGTCGTGCAGCCAGGAGCGGCGGGGAAGCCGTAGGCGCGCGTCTACGGCTTCGCAGCCCCGAGCGCACGCTGCAGAATTGGCGTATCGACCCAGCGTCCGTGCTTGAAGCCGATCGATCGCAATGTTCCCGCGAGCTGAAACCCGAAGCGCCTGTGAAGCGCGATGGAGGCTGAATTGGCGCTGTCGCCGACAATCGCGACCATCTGGCGCCAAGGCCCCTTCTCGCAGGCGGCGATGAGTTCGCCAAGCAGCGCGGAGCCGATGCCTCCGCCGCCAAAACCGTCGGCGACATAGACCAAGTCTTCGATGGCGAAGCGATAGGCCGGCCTCGGACGATAGGCCGCGGCGTAGGCGAAGCCCAGGAGCTTCGCTTCGGCTTCGGCGACCAGATACGGCAGGCCGAGGTCGACGGAGGTGCGGCGTCGCGCCAGCATCTCCTCGATCGTCGGCGGCGTCTCCTCGAAGGTCGCGAGCGAATGAAGGACATAGTGAGCGTAGATGTCGCGAACCGAGCCCATGTCGGATTCGCTTGCGGCGCGAACGACGATTGCGCAATGTGATGCAGCCATTGGGCTTACAAGCTCAACGGACTTGGCTATCCGCTGACCTTAGGCGCCAACCCATTACGGGAATAGCCCGCGCATCTGCTTGGTCCTCACCACGCGCTCGACCCCGATCGCCATCGCCGCCGTGCGATTGGAGACGCCGTCGCGCTTGGCGCGCGCCACGACCAGCGCCCAAGACCGGTCGAGCGCCCGCTCCAGCCGGTCCATCACTTCGTCGCGCGACCAGAAATATTGCTGCAAGTCCTGCACCCACTCGAAATAGCTGACGATGACGCCGCCGGCATTGCATAAGATGTCGGGAATGACGAAGACCTCGTCGTTGCGCTCGGCGAGCACGCGG
This sequence comes from uncultured Alphaproteobacteria bacterium, assembly GCA_963753135.1. Taxonomy (GTDB): domain Bacteria; phylum Pseudomonadota; class Alphaproteobacteria; order Rhizobiales; family Beijerinckiaceae; genus Roseiarcus. The sequence continues at coordinate 175,498 of CAVWBA010000017.1, forward strand.
TCGGCCTCGGGCGTGGTCGGGCCATTGGCGCCTTCGGCGATAATGCGACAGCGCAGGCGGCGCGCAAGATCGGCGTCGATCACCCGCTCGATCGCGCATGGCGCCAGCACGTCGCAGGGTTGCTCGAGCAGCATACGGGGGTCGATCGCAGCCTCGCTCGAATAGCCGGCCAGCTCTCGGTTGCTTGCGGCGTGGGAGACAAGCGCCTTCACATCGAAGCCCTTGGGATCGTAGTAGGCGGCCGTGTGGTCGCTGACCCCGATCACCCTGACTCCACGCGCCGATAAGCCGAGCGCGGCATGGGAGCCGACATTGCCGAAGCCCTGGATGATGGCGGTCGCGCTGGCCGGCGCGATGTCGAGGCTGTCCAGCGCGCGAAAGGCGAGGAAGGCCACGCCGTGACCGGTCGCCTCACGCCGGCCGAGGGTGCCGCCGGAGCCGACCGGCTTGCCGGTGACGATCTCCGGCACGGTCACGCCCTGGTACATCGAATAGGTGTCCATGAACCAGGCCATCACCTGTTCGTTAGTGCCCATGTCCGGCGCCATGACGTCGACCCTCGGGCCGACGAAGGGAATCATCTCCTGCATGTAGCGGCGGCTGAGGTTCTCGAGCTCCTTGGGCTTGAGCGCGCGCGGGTCGACCGCGACGCCGCCCTTGCCGCCGCCGAAGGGAAGATCGGCGAGCGCGCATTTCCAGCTCATCCAGATGGCGAGCGCGGCGATTTCGCTGATGTCGACACTGGGCGCGAAGCGCGTGCCGCCCTTGGCGGGGCCAAGCGCCAGATGATGCTGGACCCGGTAGCCCACGAAGAGCTCTGTCCGATTGTCCTCCATGCGGACCGGACAGGTGACGACGATCGCGCGCTTCGGATAGAGCAGCCAGTCGCGCTCGTCCTCAGGGATGCTGAGATGATCGCAAATGACCCTGAGCTGATCGCGGGCCATTTGGAACACCGGGCCGGCAAAGAGGCTACTGTTCACATCCGTTCTCCCGCTCCGCACTCGCCGCGGAACACCCGATGATAGCCCCGGCCGGAGCGGGGGGAACTGAAATTCGCAATTCCAGACGCGACCTCGCAGGTCTGGCGCGGATGAACACTCGGCCTTGACTTCGCCGGGAGCCTCACTATTTTGCCGGCAAACAGCGGCCCGCGATCCCTCGCGGGCCTTTTTTGGCGCGTCCGACGCGCCGCCTCGTGAAGGACGCAACGCCCATGGCCAAGGCCGCCTCGCTCAAGATCAAGCTGCTGTCGACCGCCGACACCGGCTATTTCTACGTCACTCAGAAGAACGCCCGCACCAAGACCGAGAAGTTCACTTTCAAGAAATACGATCCGATCGCGCGCAAGCACGTCGAGTTCAAGGAGACGAAGATCAAGTAAGCGGGCTTCCTTGCTTCTCGAAATCAAAGGGCGCCTTCGCGGGCGCCTTTTTTGTTGGCTCGCCGAGCCTAGAGCCATCCAATGAACAGCAGGATCAAACCCGCCGCGAGGCAGGCGATCGAGAGAATGTTGGCTGTCAGCAGCGTTATGTTCTTCCACCAGAGGATGCGCGAGAGACCTGCGCATAGAGCGGGGAGCGCCTCGAGCTCGGCCTCGGTATCGGCGACGAAGTCAAAATCCTTCGGATCCGCGTTGCGCCAAATTGGAAACCGGCGCCGCCCGGCGCGGGGGAATCGCGGATAGACCGAAATCAACAGGCTCAGGTAGATGATCAGGAACGGGGCAAGGATAACCAGCGGGGTCAAATACCAAGGATAGTGCGCTCGGTACTGGAGCACCGTTCCCATCATGATCGCCACGAACAGCACTGCGATGAGCGCCTTGATGTCGCTCAGCATCATCAAGTCGCGGTATCCGGCGATGAGATTGCGCATTTGGGCGTTTTTGTCTTGGGCCATCAGAGGCTCCGACTTACGCGGCGCGCGCGTCCCGGCATTAGGCGAGCGAGACGTAAAGAAGCAGAACCATAGCCAGGCCTACGCAAACCATCGCCACCAGAAAGCCGGCGCGAATACACTGTGTCTTCCACCAGAGAATGTCGGATAGCACCGCACAGGTCAGCTTCAATTGTTCGACATCGTCGACTGTCTGAGCGACGAACTCGAAATCCGCAGGCGTGAGATTTCGGGCGACGAGAAAGGTCTTGGCGCCGCGCTTGGGGTAGCGCGGAATAAGAACCATGAACAAAAAGAAGTAGACGACCAGGAACGGCAGCAGCACGAGCTGGATCGGGAGATAGCTCGGAAAGGACGTGTAGTTCCAGAGGACCGAACCCATCGTGAACGCAACGAACAGGAACGCGATATTCGCCTTGAAGTCGCTGGACCGGATCGCTTCGGTATAGCCCGCGATCAGACCGCGATAGGCTTGAACTGGCGTAGGAAGGGGTTTGTCCATTTTGACGCTCGACTGCTCCCCTTTGCCGTAGCGCGAGAGCTCTTTAAAGCTTTTTTGCGTTAGAGCGAAACCCCAACCATTGGAAGCGTCGCGCGTTGCCGTGAGCCGGGCTTTAGGAAAAGACCGAATTGAATTCGCTTGCAAAGCTCCTGTTCACCATCGTCCAGCCCGCTTCGGGCGACCGCAGCGCGGCGCGTCTTCCAGTTCGGCGCAATTCTCCTACCGCCCCTCCGCCGGCTCGTCCGCCGGATCGGCCGGGTCGGCGCCGCGCGAGCCGCCATGGCCGGGGCGAACGATCCTGTCGTCGCGCGGAGGCGCCGGCGCGGGCGACCAAGGCCGGTTCTCAAGCGGGCTTCGGTCGCTCGCCAACGTGAAGCCGTTTTCGCTCCATGTCAGACCGACGGCGCCCAAACGCTTGAGCGTCTGTTCGTCGAACAGGAACTTCGCCTTGCAGCCGTCAGGCGCGCTGAGCGCGCTCACCACGACTTCGGCCCGCGAGCAATCCTCGTCGAACGCGAGCCGGTCGAGGACGATGGAGAGCGATTCCCCCTCCGGCAGGGCCGCGACGCAGCCGAGGCGGTCGCAGGGCGCGTCGAAAGCGCGCGCAGAAGCGGGATCGCGCCCGTCGCCGTCCGCGGTCAGCCATTGCTCGGCGGCGAAGGCGTTGAAGCGCTTGCCGACCACCTCGAGCGCGCCGTCAGCGTCGCGAACCGCGGCCAGGTCGCCGGATGGCGCGACGATGACGTCGTAGCGCGGCCCCTGCGTCGCGCCGACGATGCCGATGAGGACGAGCGGAATGGCGCTGAGCCTGAACGTCCAGGTGCGCCAGATGGTCGCGCTCATCACCGCCAGCGCCAGGAACGGCAGCGCGTAAGGCGCGAACGCCCTCAAATGCACCGTCGAAGCGGGCGCCTCGGCGATGAAGCGCGCGACCCACAGGATCAGCTTGATGCCGGCCCCGACATAGATCCACACCGGCCCGTCGAGGCCGAGCGGATAGAGCGCAGCGCCAAGCAGCGCTCCGGGCACGGCGAACACCTCGATGACGGTGAGCGTCAGCGGATTGCCTATCAGCACATAGGGGCTGAGATCGTGGAAGTGATAGGCCATGAACGAGGCGGTGGCCGAGGTCGCGAAGGCGGTCGCGACGAGGAGCGCGAGCGGCTTCTCGATGAGATGGGCGCCGAGAAAACTGGGCTTTGCGGCCGCGCCCCGCTTGGGGACGAATGGATCGGGATCGATGTCCAAAGCCGCCATCCGCAACTCCATCACCGAGACCAGCGCGGCGACAGCGGCGAACGAGAGCTGGAAGCTCACGCCGAGAATGGCCTCCGGCTCGATGGCGACGACGGCGAGAACCGCGAAGGCGAGATTGCGCATGGTCAGCGCCCGCCGGTTCATGATCACGGCTGAGAGCACGATCAGCGTCATGATCAGCGCCCGTTCGGTGCCCACGCGCGACCCGGTCGCGATGTCGTACAAGACCGAGCCCGCCATCGCGACCGCCGCCGCCCATTTCTTGATCGGATATGAAAGCGCCAGCGTCGGCGAGATCGCCATGAGCCGCCGGGCGACGATAAAGATGATGCCCGCCACCAGCGTCATCTGCACGCCGGAAATCGTAATGATGTGGAAGATGCCGGCTTCACGGATCAGATCGCGGGCGTCATTGGAGAGAAAGTCGCGCTTTCCCGTCACCATCGCGGCCGCGATTGCGCCCTCGTCCCCGCCGATGATCGCGTTGACCCTGACCGCCAGGCGATTGCGCGCCTGATCAATTGTCGCGTCGAAGCGCTGGCGCCAACTGGCGTCGCCCGGCGGAGGCACGCGCTGGATCGGCCCCAATGTCGAGCCGACTGCGCCCACGCCCGCGAAGAACGCGTCGCGGGCGAAGTCATAGCCGCCCGGCAGAGTTGCGCGCGAGGGCGGCAGCAGGCGCGCTTTGAACTGAACGTAATCGCCCGCCGCGACGTCGGGCGTGTTTCGCGTCGTCACCCGGACCCGGCGCGGAACCTTCGCCTGCGGCATGCCGTCGGCGCTGACGACGCCGATCACCATGCGCGCTCCGACGGTCCTCAAGTCCACTTCCTCGACAAAGCCCTGCAGCGAGACGATGCGGACGCGGTCGAGCACCGGGGCGGCGACCCGCGCCGTGCGCAGCGACATCGACAGGAAACCGGCGAACAGCGCGACGATCGCGAGCGAGAGACCGAGAGCGAGGGGCCGAGCGCGGCACGCCCATGCGAGCGCAGCGAAGACGGCGATCATCAGCGCCGGCAGCCACATCACCGGCTCGCGGTCGGCCGCCAGATTGAGCGCCACGCCGCCCATCGCCGCGACCGGTATCCATAGGAAGAAGCGCCGCTCCTCGACCTCGCGCGCAAGCGCGGTCGCGAACGCGCCGCGCCAGTCCGGCGCCCACGCGGCGACGCGCGTGAAGCCGGCCGCCGCGGCGAGCACGCCAGTGCGGGCAGGTGTGGCCATTTGGGGATGAGACTAACGCCAGCGCGACCCTGGGGAAAACCGGCCGATTTGGCTAGGCGGTGGGTCAAAATCCGATTGAACGGGTTTCGACCCCCTTGGAGATGTTGCCATTCGTCTCGCCGACGTGAAAAAACTCGGTACAGGACAGTCTTTATGAACTTGCCTTTATTACCCCGTGACGGCTTAGGTGTAGCGCTGTTCCCATTCATGATATTTCGTTGCAAGCCACAACTGAGCCTGCCCGACTGTATCCGTCATAGCTAAAAACTCGGATCGCCCCACAACAGCCGTATACACATGACCAGATTTGAGACTAATGCCTGCTTTACGTGCATCTTTATCGCTCTTGCTGACGAAAACGTAAACATCATTGTTAGGGAAACGCTTCCCTGCGAAGTGCCCTACAAGATTTCTGTACGCGCGAGTCTTCGATATACATTCAATAAAAGTCAATGCTCTCGGGATATCCTCCACTGTCGCGTCCATGTCTTTCACAACTTCGACAAGTACTCCCGCTAGTTCCGAATCGGCCAATTTAGGATACCGGTTTTTGACGCTCTTCGGCAAAATCTTTGCAATTGCGAAGACTTCCAATGCCCGGAGAAGGTTCAGGTCGATAAAACAAAAGTGCTGTATGAGTGTACCGAAGACGCTGAAATCGGCTTCATCTAGGTTCGGCAATGCCGCGAGTTCTTGAGGCGACATCCTATTTATCGCGTCATTGACCTCAATTACCTTTGCAGTTTTGTTTTCGCGGGGCAACGCCATGCCATTTCGATCCTTAAGGTAGACGTTCACGCTCGGAAGCATAACTCGTATTTATTATGTAAAAAATAAGTCGCTACTGAGGAAAAACAAAACCGAATATACGCTCGCGTCCCTGTCCGCCTTTAATTCGGCTTTCTCCACGTCGTCTCTGATCCTGCGAAGAAGGGACACCTGTATGGAGACCTCGCCCAGAGCGGTCGCCGCCATAGCAGCGATTGTGTTTTGACCCTACCCCCGCAAGTCCCGATATTGCGTCGGCGTCAGGCCGAACGTGGCGCGGAAGGTTTTGTTGAAGGTGGAGAGGTCGCCGAAACCGCTGTCGAGCGCGACGGCGAGAATCGGGCGGCGGGACGAGGCGAGCGCAAGCGCGGCGCGGCGCAGCCGGGCGCTGATCAGATATTGATGCGGCGTCGCGCCGGTCAGCCGGCGGAAGACGCGCAGGAAGTGATATTTGCTCATGCCCGCGCTTGCCGCCATCTCCTTGAGCTCAAGCGGGCGGCCTGCGTCGGATTCGACCAGCCGGATCGCTTCGACCACCCGTCGCGTCTCGCGCCCGGTGGGCGTGGGCTGCGTGCGTCGATCGCTGGCCATGGCCGCGACGACCCGCTCGATCAGTCCCAGCGCCAGCTCCTCGCAGCGAAGCGAGGAGGGGGCGCAAGACAAAGCCTCCATATGCGCGATGACCGGCAGCGTTTTCGCAGACGGGGGCAGGCTCGGGGCCGAAAAGCGAAAGCGGCTGGTCGAGGCCTCAGCCGCCGCGATCTCGCCGAACTGGTCCTCGCGAACGTTCAACGAAACGCAGCGATCGCCGGTCCCATGCGCGTGACCGCATTCGAAACACCGGCCATTGTTTCCCAGCAGCAATGCGCCTGGATAGAGAAGCCCATGGCCGGCGTCCGAACGATAGGTGAAGGCGCCCTCGAGGACGGCCGAAACGCTGAACCCTTCGTGCCGTTCCTCGAAGGGCCTGTCGGATGGCCCTGCGCGGCAGACGATTTCCTGGACGCTCCAGCCGTCTCCGGCCGCCAGCGCTCGCTTGGGCGTCGCCCCGTCAGGCGGCGTGGGCGTGCGTGCGCCAAGGGATCGGACTTCGCCTTGCATGGGCGCAGGATAGCAATTTTCCCCAAGCCCTGGAACGCCAGGCGAGCCTAGGGTTCGTCCTCACGCGGACAACCAGCCTCGTCGGCTCGTCGCTGCTTGCATCAGGAGACACTTATGTTCGATCACATATCGATCGGGGTTCGCGACGTTGCGAAGGCCAAGGCGTTCTACGACGCGGCGCTGAAGCCTCTGGGGATCACTTGCCTAAGCGCCGATGAAGCTTCGCTCGGCTACGGCGAAGAGGCTCCCCGCTTCTGGGTCAACGCGGCGGAGCACCCCATTCCCGACGATCCCAAGTCCGGGCTCCATTTCTGCTTCACCGCGCCAAGCCGGCAGAGCGTCGAGGCGTTCCACAAGGCGGCGATGACGCATGGCGGACGCGACAACGGCAAGCCTGGCCTCCGCAAGGACTATGGGCCGAACTATTACGCGGCCTTCGTTCATGACCCCGAAGGCTACAGGCTCGAAGCCTATTACGGTGGGAAATAGCGCATGGCGACGATTCGATCGGAAATCAAAACCCGCGCCAAGCCAAGCGAAGTCTGGTCGGCGATCCGCGACGTCGGCGCATTGCACACGCGACTTGTCCCGGGCTTCGTCACCGACACGAAACTCGAGCCGGGCGCGCGGATCGTGACCTTCGTGAACGGCACAGTCCTGCGCGAGCCGATCGTCACCCTCGACGACGAGGCGCGGCGGCTGGTCTGGACCCACGACGGCGGCCGAGCCCGCCATTACAACGGCGCCCTCCAGGTCGCCGAGCTGCGGGACGGAACCACGTCCGTCGTCTGGACCGCCGATTTCCTGCCCGACGACATCAGCGACTTCATGTCCCAGGCGATCAAAGCGGGAATGGCGGCGATGCAGCGGACGCTCGATACGCTTGCGGCGTGAAGAAGGATCGAGGCGCGGCGCGGAAAACAGATGCCGGCGCTTTTGCGGTCTCGCCTTGTCGCCGGTCCCGCGAGGGCTGCGGCTAAGCTGACTTTTCTTTGGCCGGCCAGCCGATCAGGACGCGGATCAATTCACCACCAAGGACGCGGAAAGATGATCCCGATCACCGAGGCTGAGCTCAAGGAGGCGCAGGTCCTCGCGGGGGATTGAGGAACGGTCGCGACGCTGGGGCGGCTCGCCATGGCGGAGACATTGAGCTTTCGCTATCATAAGCTCGCGCCAGAGGGGCCATTCGTTCATGTCGGGGAACCTGGACATCACCGGCTACGCGATCGTTTCGGACGATGACAAGATCGCCGGCGCCGACGGATTGACGCCGGCTTCGCTGCGCAACGAAAAGGACTGGGAACTCTACCAGCGCGCGCAGGTGCTCGCGAACCTTGTCGTCTTCGCGCGGCGCAGCCACGAGCTTGAGCCCAATATCCATAAGACCATGCGTCTTGTCGTCTCGCGTGAGGCGGCGGGGCTCGAGGAGCGCCCGGACGGTTGGTGGTGGGACCCGCGGCGCACGACCTGGGAAGAGGTCGCGGCGCGGATCCTGCCAATGGGCGGCGTCGTCGCCGTGGGCGGCGGCCAGGTGGTGTTCGATCTCTTCCTCATGATCGGCTATAGCGGATTTCACTTGTCGCGCGCGCATGGGGTGAAGCTTCCGGGCGGGCGTTCCGTCTTTTCCGCCTGCGACGCCGGCGTCCCCGCCACGACCGTGCTCGAACAGCACGGCCTCAGGCTCAGCAAGACAATTCCGCTCGATCCGGCGCATGATCTCGAGATGACGATCTGGCGGCGCGCGGCCTGAGCTGACGCACACCAGTCTCCACCCTGTCCCGGTGTCGGCGCCGTTGTATAATGCGGGTTGCGCGATACGCGGAGGAAGGCCCCCATGAAGGACGACAATGTCAAGCGGATGCGAGGCAATCGCGTTTGGCTCAACCCTGACTCATGCGACCTCGACGAGTTCAAAGGGCTGGTCGAGCGTTCCGTCAATCGCGCCGACTATCCGTTCGCCAGCGATGTTGTGTCGAACGTGCCCATCTATGACGGCCTCGAAGCGCGCGGCGCTGCAACCTCCCCCGAAGCCCGAAAGGAATTGATGGCGGAATGGGTCGAGGCGCTGATTGACGGACCGGGCATCATCGCCATTCGCGGCGCCTTCGCCGACCTCACCGCGATCGATCAGTCCAACGCGCATTATTGGGCGATCATCGAGGAAGAGCGCCTGAACAACGTCGGCGGGGGCGATCATTTCGCCAAGCCCGGCGCCAACGACCGCGTCTGGAACGCGCTCGAAAAGCTGTGCCTGCGCGACCCCGCGGTCTTCGCCGCCTATTACGGCAACCCGGTCATCGCGCTCGTAAGCGAAGCGTGGCTCGGCCCGGCTTATCAGATCACTTCGCAGCTCAATGTCGTCAATCCAGGCGGCGCGGCGCAGGTGGCGCATCGCGACTATCACCTCGGCTTCCAGTCGGCGGAGGCGATCGAGCGCTTTCCCGTCCACGTCCACCGTCTCTCGCCCATGCTGACGCTGCAAGGCGCAGTCGCCCATTGCGACATGCCGCTCGAGACTGGACCCACGCTCTACCTACCGTTCTCGCAGAGCTACCTGCCCGGCTATATGGCGACCGCGCGGCCGGAGTTTCGCGACTATTTCGACAAGCATCATGTCCAGCTGCCGCTCGCCAAGGGCGATGCGGTGTTCTTCAATCCGGCCTTGTTCCATGCGGCGGGAACGAACCGCTCGAAAGACGTGCGGCGCATCGCCAATCTCTTGCAGGTGTCGTCCGCCTTCGGCCGCGCCATGGAGAGCGTCGACCGTCTCAAGATGAGCTTGAGGCTCTACCCGGCGCTCAAGGGCCTCATCGCCGACAGCGCGATCACGGCGGCGGAGGCCGACAACGCGATCGCGGCTTCAGCCGAGGGCTATTCCTTCCCGACCAATCTCGACCGCGATCCGCCGAAAGGCGGCATGGCGCCGAAGAGCCAGCAGGACCTGATGCGCCAGGCGCTCCAGGAGAACTGGGACCCGGACGTATTCGTCGACGAGGCGGAGGCGCAGGCCTGGCGGAAGCTGACCAACTAAGGCTGCGGCTGCGGAGTTCCGGGGCCGCTCGGCGGAAGAATGGGATAGGTCACCTGCGGTTGCTCGCCCGTCAGACTGTCGAGGAAGCTGACGATCTTGTCGATCTCGTCTCCGGTCAGCTGAGCGCCCAACTGGCTGACCCCCATGACCGCCACCGCCTGTCGCAGATCCCAAGCCTGGCCCGTGTGAAAATACGGGGCCGTGAGCGCGATGTTCCGCAGCGTCGGGACTTTGAAGACATATTCGTCGCTCGGCGTCTTCGTCACCATGAAGCGCCCTTTATCCTCAGGCGGCAAGAAACTCGCCCCAGGCTTCTCGACGACGCCGAACGGCGCGTACATTCCGCCGCCGACATTGATGCCGCCGTGGCAGGCGGCGCACCCCTTGTCCATGAACAGGGCGAGCCCCTGCTTCTGCGCGTCTGAAAGCGCATTGGCGTCGCCTCGAAGGAACTTGTCGAACGGTGCGTTCGGCGTGATCAGCGTGGCCTCGAACACGGCGATGGCCTTTTGCACATTCGCGAGCGTGATCGGATCCTTGTCGCCCGGAAACGCATTGGCGAAAGCGTCGCGATACCCCGGCGTGCCTTTCAGCTGTTCCGCCACATGGGCGGATGGCGAGGCCATCTCGACCGGATTGACCATCGGGCCGCCGGCCTGCTGCTCGAGGTCTTTTGCCCGTCCGTCCCAGAACTGTGCGGTGTTGAAGACCGCGTTGAACACCGTCGGCGCATTGCGCCCGCCGTGCTGCCAGCGGTGGCCGACTGAGGTCGAACTCAGCGTCCACGCCGCCGAGCCCGATATTGTGACACGAGTTGCAGCTGATGACGTGGCTCGCGGAGAGACGCGGGTCGAAATACAGCATCTTGCCAAGCTCGACCTTGGCCGGCGACGCGGGGTTGCCGGGAAGCTCCGGAGGAGTGGTCGGAATCGGCTGAAACTGCTGCTTTGCGCGCGCCATCAAATCCTCTTGCGCGAAGGCTGAAGCCGTGAAGCAGCACCCGAAAGCCAATACGGCGGCAAATTTTGCCCTCATCGAAGGGACCTCCCATTTCGATGTTTCGACGGTCCTCAATCATCCTCCGGCCGGCCAGGAACGATCTTCCGGCCGGTCACCATCGCCGAAACCAAAGTCCCGCCTTCGCGCAACTCGGTCACAACCACGGCGACTATGTGCACGAAGACGATGCCCGCAAGCAGATAGAAGCCGATTTCGTGCAACTCGGCGAATGGGGCGCGGAACGAGCGCATCGCCGCGTAGGCTTTGGGATTGATCAGATCGCGCGCAAGCGGCGTAAGTGTGGCAGGGTCGATATTTGGAGCCGCGATCCAACCGACGATCCACTTCCCGAAAGGCGGATAGAAGATGTCCGTACCGGCCAAGAGGAGTCCAGTCCCGGCCTGGAAGATGAGAAGCAAGAGGATGACGAAAACAGCCAAGCGGCCGATTGGATTATGGCCGAGATAGTGTTTCGGCTGGCCGGCGAGAAACGCCGAGACATAGGCTTCCAGCGACGTCAAGTACCCTCGCCCACCCGGCAGGATCGCTTTCCAACGGGCGTACCGATTGCCGAAAAACGCCCAGACGAACCGCCAAAGCAGATTGACGGTCATCACGTATCCGATCCAGACATGGATTGTTTTGAGCGTTACTTTCCCGGCTGAGGATACGCCGAGGTCGCCGGAGAATAGGATGATAAGCCCAGTCGCCATCAGGCCCAGCACCGACAACGCGTTAACCCAGTGGAACCACCGGGTTGGAGCGTCCCAAACTCGATAAGCGACAAGCTGCCCGCCGGACACTCGGAACCCTCTCATTCACCTTCTTCGGCGCCTGTCTTCGGCTGCGCCCGCACTATCTCCTCCGCCGTCCGACCTCATTGATTTGGATCAAACCGAGCGCTCGTTGCGCCCTTCGTCACCTATCGAAAGATACCGATGGCTTCCGCTTCCAGTGGGACGCAAACAATACGCCGACATCCGATCCCTCATCGAGAGCGTCCGCAGTCCGCGAGCACCGCCTTGAGCTGCGCTGCAAGCGGTCCGGCGCCGGGCGCGTAGGAACCCTCGATCGCCGCGGCGCCGATGGTGAAGGCGTCGGCGCCCGCGGCGCGAACGGCGGCGACGCGCTGCGCGGAATTGATGCTTCCAGCGACCACGACCGTGCCGGAGTCGAGAAATCCGCGCCGGCATGCGGCGACGAGGTCGAGCGGCTCGGCCTCGGTCGCGCGATAAGCAAGAATGTCGACGCCCGCGCAGCCTTGTCGCGCGAAGCTTCGGCACTGCGCCTCGACGTCCGGCGCCGAGCCGCCGAGCCGCGTCGGATGGCCGCTTGGCGCGCCGGCGAACGGCAGGTAGCGGGTCGCCGAGCCATCGAGGATCTTGAGCGCCTCCTCCACGTGGACGCCGCCCATGAGCATTGCGACGCCGAGGTCGCGGCCAAGCTTAACTCCGCGCAATTCCGCTTCGCGGGTCGTCGCCACGATCTCCATCCACGGGCTCGCGCCCGCTTCGCGGATGGCCGCCGTCAGGCGACGCAGTAGGCCCGAGTCGGCGCCGACATCCTTGAAGCCGATGTGCTTCAAACCGAGCGGCCGCGCGATCTCGACGACGTCGAGCGCGTTCTCGACCGTCGCGTCGTTGCGCGTCAACATGAAGACGAAGTCCATCTTAAGAGGCGCCGTTCCGCGGAGATCCCCTCGAGCCTAACAAACCCCGCGCCAAAGAGCTTCCCGCAATCGCAATCAAGACTATATGCGCCTTGGCTGGACTTTGCAGCGCCTGCTTCGTTCTGCTAGAGCGCGCGGTCCAAATTCATAAATTCCGTCTCACGGGATCGGTTCATGTCCGCCGTCATCACCCGTTTCGCGCCTTCGCCGACAGGTTTCCTGCACATCGGCGGCGCGCGCACGGCTTTGTTCAACTGGCTCTACGCCAAGCATGTCGGCGGCAAGTTCCTGCTGCGCATCGAGGACACCGATCGCGAACGTTCGACGCAAGCCGCGGTTGACGCGATCATCGACGGGCTCAAATGGCTCGGCCTCGACTGGGATGGCGAGGCGATCAGCCAATTTCAGCGCGCCGAGCGTCATCGCGAGGTCGCCTATCAGCTGCTTGCCTCAGGCGGCGCCTACCGCTGTTACGCCAGCGTGGAAGAGCTCGAGGCAAATGCGCGAGAAGGCCCGCCTCGAAGGCAAGCCGATGCGCTATGACGGCCGCTGGCGCGACCGCGATCCGGCCGAAGCGCCCGCCGGCGTCAAGCCGGTGATCCGGCTGCGCGCACAACAAGAGGGCGAGACAATCATCGACGACAAGGTGCAGGGCAAGGTCGTCTTCGCCAACAAGGACCTCGACGACCTCGTGCTCTTACGCTCGGACGGCAATCCGACCTACATGCTGGCCGTCGTCGTCGACGATCACGACATGGGCGTGACGCACATCATCCGAGGCGACGATCATCTGACCAACGCCGCGCGGCAGACGCAGATCTATCAGGCGCTCGGCTGGGATGTTCCCGTGATGGCGCATATCCCGCTCATCCACGGGCCGGACGGCGCCAAGCTTTCGAAGCGCCACGGCGCGCTCGGCGTCGACGCCTATCGCGCGATGGGCTACCTGCCGGCCGCGCTGCGCAATTATCTGGCGCGGCTCGGCTGGAGCCACGGCGACAAGGAGTTCTTCACCACGGAAGAGCTGATCGCCGCGTTCGATCTTGGGGCTGTCGGCCGCTCGCCGTCGCGCTTCGACACCGCCAAGCTCGAGAACGTCAACGGCCATTATATGCGCGCGTCGAGCGACGACGAGCTGTTCGACGCGCTGATCGCCGCCCTGCCCTATCTGCCCGGCGGACCGGAGGTCGCGGCGAGACTCGACGAGCATAAGCGAGGCCAGCTTCGGGCGGCGATTCCGGGCTTGAAAGAGCGGGCCAAGACGCTGGTCGAACTGCTCGACGGCGCAGGCTTCCTGTTCGCGACGCGGCCGCTCAACATGGACGCGAAGGCCGAGGAGATTCTCGCTCGCGCCGGGCGCCTTCATCTCAAGAACCTGCTGCCGCGCCTCACCGCGCTGACCGACTGGACGGCGGCCAACGCAGAGGCCGTCGTCCGCGCCTATGCCGAGGAGCAGGGCGCAAAGCTCGGCGTCGTCGCCCAGCCGTTACGCGCCGCGCTCACCGGCCGCTCGACCTCGCCCGGAATCTTCGACGTGCTCGAGGTGCTCGGGCGCGAGGAGAGCCTCGGGCGGATCGCAGATCAGGCGGCGAGTTATTGAGGCGCGAGCGCCGGGCGCCCGGGCTGACAAGGGGTTTTGCGCTTACACCGGCTTGGCATAGATCGAAGCCGTCCACACAATTGGCCGACGAGGCTTGCGATGATCGCGCCCAAGGATCAATCGGGTTCGCCGAACGACAAGATCGCCGCGCCGCCGGCCGACCCGGACAAATGGCGCTTGAGGTGGCGCGGTTTGCCGCTCGAGGTGCGGTTCGAAGACGCTATCGTGCTCACTTTGAGCGCGGTGATCGCCGTCATCGTCTTGCTGACGGTCTGGAGCCTCATTCTGAAGGTGGTCGCCATTGTGCTCGACTTGGGCTCGATCAGCACAACGGATCCGGCGGTCTTTCAAAACATTTTTGGCATGATTTTCACCGTGATCATCGCGCTCGAGTTCCGCCGAACCTTGCTCGTCATCACCGAGCGCCAGCAGAGCATCGTTCATGTCCGCGCCGTCATCCTGGTGGCGATGCTGGCGATTGTGCGCAAGCTGATCGTTCTTGATCTGACCAGCGGCGGCTCGGGAGAGCTCTTCGCCCTTGCCGCGGCCATACTGGCGCTCGGCGGCGTGTACTGGCTGGTGCGCGACGTCGACAGACGCGCCCCGACTTAAGGCGTCCAGGCCCTCACCCCCGGCCCCTCTCCCGATAGCCCGTCGAGAGACGGGCGTTCTTGCGAACGCCCTATACGGGGAGAGGGGAGAGGGAGGCTCAGTTTCGCATGCGAACCCGCAAATCGCTCGCTCGACCGCGGATCGCAACGGTGAGCGGCGCGTAGGCTGCTGTATCGCGCGGCGCCGGCGTCTCGGCGTTCACGGCCTGGAAAAGGTCCTCGGTGACGACGACGCGGCGCTGCTGCTCTTTGGCCACTTCCAAAAGCCGGCTCGCGACATTGACCGTGTCGCCCGTCGCGGTGATCTGCTGCTGGGTCGGCGAACCGAGCCGGGACAGAATGGCGGGCCCGTAATTGAGGCCGATCCGGAAATCCAGACGATCGCGCGCCGCAGGCGGCAGTTCGGCGAGCCAGGCGGTCATCGAGAAGCGAAGCGCCTCGACCGCGGCCAATGCTCTCGCGGCGTCATCGCTTCGCGGCTTCGGCAAACCGAACACCGCGAGAACCCCATCGCCCATATAGGTGATGACCACGCCTCCATGCGCGGTCACCTCGCCCTCGACCAGGGTCTGCATCCCGCTGAAAAGCTCTCGCGTCGCCTCGGGTCCAAGCGCCTCCGCTGACGCCTGTCGATCCCGAAAGATCCAGGAACATCACCGCGACATTCTGGCGGACAGGCTTCTCCAGAAAATCGGGCTCTCTCGAAAGGTGGTCGAGAAGCAGCGGCGAGTGAAACCTGGCGAGCGTCAACTTCTCGGCGGCGATCCTCGTCCCGGCCCGGCGTTCGACAATGGAGCGGGCCGCGGCGAAGACGACGGTCAACGGCAGGGCCGAGGCGAGCGGCGACGCGGCGCTCAGCCAGTAGCCGTGGACGAAGGCGAGAAAGATCCAAGCGAGCCAGAGGACGAAAACCAGGCTTGCGAGGACGAGCCCGATCGCCGCACGGCGCATCGCCATCAGCGCGATCATGACAAAGGGAAGCGCAACCGCCGCGACCGCGTCGATCCGGCGGGTCGAGGGCGTCCGCGCCAATCCGTCGCCGGCCAGAGAGATTGCCGATCGCGGTGGCGAAGACTTCCGCCCCTGGCGCGACGCGGTCGAACGGGGTCGCGAACGTGTCCGACGCGCCCGTCGCCGTCACGCCCACGACCACGACTTTGCCGCGCAGCGCTTGCGGATCGAGATTTCCGCGGAGGACCTCAGTTGCGCTGATGCGCCTGAAGCTTCCCTCCGGGCCGTAGAAACGCACCGGCATGTGATAGCCGAGGTCCATTGCTCTCGAGCGCCCCGCGATCTCGATCCGATCAGGACCGAAGACCGGCTCGGCCTCAAGCGCCTGGGACGCCGCGGCGAGCGCGAAAGACGGAAGCACGCCGTCCGGCGTCTGATAGATCATCGGAATATAGCGTGGCACGCCGCTCGAGTCGGTCGAAACATTGGCAAGGCCCACTTGCGTCGCATCGCGGATCGCTTGAATTGGCCAGAGAACGGAGGACGGCTTCGGCGCCAGAGCCAAGTCGCTCGGCTCGGTCTCTCCGCTCGAACGATGCGCTGGGTCGAACACCCCGATCGCCGCGACGACGGCTGGCGCCGCCTTGAGCGCGCGAGCGAGTTCCGCGTCCGTCGCCTCGTCCTTCGAATTGAGGAAGGCGATATCGATCGCGATCGCTCGAGGATGGAAGCCGGTCAAGGCCGACACGAGGCGGGCGATCATTTCGCGCGGGGGCGCATCGCTTCCCGCTTCGCTGAGCGCCTCATCGTCGATCGCTACAATAACGACGTCCGCCGGCGCGGGACGCGGGCCGGCGAGAAGAAAGCGCCAATCGAGAGTTAGGTTTTCGATCCGGTCCAACGGCGAAGCGACACCGTTGAGTTCCAAGGCCCCGAGCGCGGCGCCGGCGATGACCGCTGCGGCGAGAAAGCCACCGGTCAAGAGCCAGGAAACTCCCGGCCGCTCGATCGCCATTCACTCTCCGAAACGGGCGAGCAGCGCCCGCTTTCTGTCCTCGCCCCAGGTTTTCTGGACGGTGGACGTATCAGCTGGAGTGATATCGACGCCCTCTCCCTCTGTAACAATGACATACTGGTTCAGGCGGCGGTTGGTCACCCCCACTGAGCCGTCTATGACCAGAACGGACGTGCGGGCTTTCGCGACATCCACAGCCCATTCCGTGCCGCGGACCGCTGCAATGGCGAGCGGGGTTAGAATCTGAAAGCCCTGGCCCCATCGGGCTGGCTGAAACTCAATCAGCAACGCGCCCTCGTTGAGCCGGATTCCGACCGGGAGGGGGTCGCCTTTCTTATACAAGGGCTGATAGCGAGCGCCTGTAGCGGCTCGGACAGTCAGATTTCCACCGCATTGAAGCATCTTTTCGGACGGCATCTTGTCGTTGGGGACAAGCGCGCAGGCGCCGGCGGCTTGAGCGGGGAGCGATCCGGCGGTCGCCGCCACGAACGTGGCCGCGGCGATAAAAACCGCCCCGAAAACGTTGCGCATAGCTGCCAGATTGCTGTTCGTCATGAGGGTTCGCCCCCGCTATGGCATGATTGAATCGGGTCGAACCGTACTCGTCATCGCTCGTTGAGTTCGTGAGCCGCATCACAAGGCTGCAACCCGCGCCGCGCGCCATCGGAGCTTTCCTCAAGCCGGCCGATTTGTCGAGCGGCGGCCGATAGGCTCCCGCGTTGGCGGGCGATCCCCTGCGTTCGATTAGAATCGTCATTGCGAGGAGCAAAGCGGCGTGGCGATCCAGGAGCCGCAGGGCGCGCGACGACTCTTGGATCGCTCCGCGCACTCTCGCGATGACGACCCTAGTTCGACCTAGCCCGCGCCTCCGTAGCCTGCATCGTCGTAGCCGCGCCATAAGCGCCTGGGTAGCGCCTCATGCCGGTTGTGTCTCAGCCAGCCAGCCTCTCCTCTCGCGCGGCTCGGCCTCCGGCCATCGCCAGGCGGCTTCGGGAGGCTATTCCTGGGGCAGCGCGAGCGGCTGAATCGGAACGGCCGAGGCCACCGGGCCCGGCCCCGCGCCGTCGCGCTGATAGATGTCGGGCCGGAACTGCACCAGTCCGTCCGGCGTCGCCCAGGCGGTGATGTAGACCCAATAGACTGGGACTGGCTGCGTGAGCTTCACGTTCTGCTGCTCGCCGGAGCGGATGACTGCGTCGATCTGGTCGCGGGTCCAGCCGGGATTGTCCTTGAGCAGCCAGGCGACATAGTCGCGCACGTCCTGCACACGCACGCAGCCCGACGACACGAAGCGGAAGTCGTCCCCGAACACGCCCTTTTCCGGCGTATCATGCATGTAGACGCCATAGGGGTTCGGAATGTTGATGCGCACGAAGCCCAGCGCGTCAAGTTCGCTGCCGGGATCCTGGCGATAGCTGAAATGCGTCGCCTCGTCGGAGTTCCAGTTGATCGAGGATGGAGAAACCTCCTGCCCGTCCTTGTCGAGGATATGGATCTTCTCCTCGACGAGATAGTTCGGGTCCGCCTTCATCTTCGGAATGAGGTCCTTCTTGATGAGCGAAGGCGGCACGTGCCAGTAGGGGTTGAAATTGATCTCCGTCGCCTTGGTCTGCATGATCGGCGACTGACGGTCCATGCGGCCGACGCCGGCGCGATGATGCGAATAGACGACGCCGTTCTCGACTGTCTCGACCGAAGCCGCCGGCAAGTTGACGATCACGAAGCGCTCGCCAAGGTCACCCGAATAGGCCTTTAGCCGAATGAGGTTCGTCTCAAGCTGCTGCAGACGGGCGGCGGCCGACACGTTGAGTGCCGCCAGCGTCTCCTTGTCGACCACGCCACTCCGGTTGAGGCCGTCGCGGGCCTGGAATCGCTTGACCCCAGCCTCGACAAAAGAATCATAAACCGGCCCCGAGCCCGCGACCGGGTCGAGATCGCCGGTCGCGACCAGCCGCTGTCGCAGGGCCTCGACCGCGCCGCCCTTCGAGCCCACTCTCAGTTCGGGCCCGCCGGGCACGGTCTCCCATCCGCCGTGGTCGACAATATTCTGGTAGTTCTGAATGGCGGCCTGGGTCGCATCAACCGTCGCCGAGGACAGGATGGGAGTCGCCTCTCGCGCGACCGCCATGTGTGGCGACACTTCGTAGCTCTGCGGCCATTCCGCTTGACTGACGTCCTGTTCCTGGGCCTTCAGGGCGGTCGATCCGAGAACGACGGCGAAACCAGCGCATGCCGTCGCGCTAAACAATGCGCGGCGCGCAAGCCGCAAGTTGACCCTGCCACCCATCAACTGAGATCTCCAAAAACGAACGGCTTTCGTCCCCGATCCCTAGCCGCGCCGCCCTATGTCAGAAGTGCGTAACGACGACCGCGAAAAGCCTTCGCGCTTCCACGCCCAACATAGGTTCTAGTCAGGCGTTTTTATGGCCGCTCCGTTAACGGGAGATAAACGCAAAGCCGGGGCGCTCCCGAGAAGGGACGCCCCGGCTCGCTTGTCGGGCAGGAGAGCGCCGGCGGTGTCAGAGCCGATACTTGATCTGGTCGGTCCAGTATCGCTCGAGGCGCAACAGGGATGCGTTCATCCGCACGAAGTCGTCGCCGGGGATGCCGCCGATCTGTTCGATCGTACGCGCATGCTTCTCATAGATCCCCGCGACGATGCGGTGGACTTCCTTGCCCCGTTCGGTCAGGCTGATCCGGACCGAGCGACGGTCGACGCGGGAGCGGGAATGGTGAAGGAAGCCGATCTCGACCAGCTTCTTGACATTATAGGAAACATTCGAGCCGAGATAATAGCCGCGCGTGCGCAATTCGCCGGCGGTCAATTCCTTGTCGCCGATATTGTACAAGAGCAACGCCTGCACCGCATTGACGTCGGAGCGGCCGCGACGGTCGAACTCATCCTTGATAACGTCGAGCAGACGACGATGAAGCCGCTCGACCATCGTCAAAGTCTCTAGGTACAAGCCGGACACCCGAAGGTCAGGCTCCGCCCGAACGGCAATATCTTGTGTTTTGACTGCGTTAATCATTGCGCACCCGCCTCTTCGCCTCTCAGCTGCCGAGCGTTTCTTCGGTCTTCTTATGAGTAGAATGTAACGGAAGCGCGTGAATACGAGTTTAAGAGTCAGGATGAATCCAAAGTTTCCAGAGGCTGGTAAATTTCAACTGAATCAAAGGCTTTGTTTACGTTGACAGGAGGCAAACGTAAGCCGGCCCAAGGCCGTTCGTCAGGCGAACGCAAGGGAGCTGGGCGTCAAGCCCTTTCGCGCGCCGCCCGCCAGCTTAACAGGAAATAGCCTGTCACCAGCGCGATATTGAGCAGAGCGCCGCCATATCCGATCGCGGCCGCCCGCGGACTTAAGATTGGGGACGCGGCCTCGACCACCGCGCAGAGGAGCCAAATGGCTCCGCCCCAGGCCGCGGCGAGCCAGAGGCCGATCGCCGCCAGCAAATCGAGGCAGGCGAAAGCGACAATCGTCGCCTGCAGAGGGAGCGCCATGGTCGTGAATTGGCCAAGCGCCGGGAAGGCGCCGAGAATGATAGCCCAATGGAACAGACCCTTAGCCATCCAGACCCAAGCCAGCGTGCGCATATACCAGATGAGCGCGTGCTCCCAACCAACTCGGGAAATCGACGACATGAGGTCGTTGTTTTCGGTCGTGACCGGCGATCGATCGACCAGCTCGATCGCTCCGTCACGGCTCTGGCGCATGATGTATTTCATGCGTCCCGCCCCGGAAACTTGAGTTCGCCATCGCCGAGGGGCGTAAAATAGGCGTCGACCTCCGTCCGCGAGGGCGCCGGCGCCCAGTTCGGGCGATTGTCCTTGTCGACGATCACCGCGCGCACGCCCTCATAAAAGTCATGACCGCGACAAATTCTCGAGACGATGCGGTAGTCCATGCGCAAAGCCTCGTCAAAATCAATCGTCGCGCCCAACGCCATCTGCTTGAGCGCGATCGCCTGGCTGGTCGGCGACTTCTCGATCATCGCCGCGCGCGCCGGCGCCGCAAAGGGGCGGCCCTGCGTCTCCGCTCCGCGCAAGGCCGCGAGGATCGCGGCTCGATCCGGCTGGGAGAAGCAGGAACTCGATGGCTTCGGCATCGCCGATCAACTTTGAACGCGGCGGCGTCGTCGAGAGGCGAGCAAGCGCAGACTGAACGAGCTCATCGCGTTCCAGGCCCTGAGCCAGCGCCGGGAACGCGGAGCTCGGAACGAACGTCTGACCGAGACCCAGCGCCAGGGCGTCGCCAGCATCGGCCCGCAAGCCTGTCAGCGCGAAATAGACGCCAACGTGAGACTGGAGACGCGGCAGGATCCAGGCGGCGCCGACATCGGGGAAAAAGCCGATGCCGACCTCCGGCATGGCGAAGACAAAACGCTCGCCCACGACCGTGTGCGCCGCATGCATCGCGAGACCGACGCCTCCGCCCATCACGATGCCGTCGACTAGCGCAACAATCGGCTTCGGATAGGTCTTGATCCGCCGATTGAGCTGATATTCCTCACGCCAGAAGGTCAGTTGGGCATCATGATCGCCCGCACGGCCAAGGTCGTAGAGGCGGCGAATGTCCCCGCCGGCGCAAAAAGCCCGCTCGCCTGCCCCGAGGAGGACAATCCGATCGACGGCGCTGTCCCTCTCCCATTCGTCGAGAGCAACTGAGATCAGCCTGACCATCGCGAGGGTCAGCGCGTTCAGCGCCTTCGGGCGGTTCAGCACAATAACGCCGGCAAGGCCTCGGCGCTCGATGAGCGCCTCCGCGTCTGCCGACGGCGCCGTCACGCCGCGGCGACCTCCGAGAGGACCGCGTCGATCGCCTTGGCGACATCGTCGACCGGGGCCATGCCGTTGACCTCGCGCAAGAGAGCTCTCTCGCGATAGAAAGGCGCCACCGCGGCGGTGTCGCGTTCGTAGGCCGCGAGCCGCGATTTGAACACTTCCGGGTCATCGTCCTTGCGCACAGGCTGTCCGGCGGCCTTCGCTTCTTCGGCGCGCCGGACAATGCGCTCGACCAGCTTGGGCGCATCGGCCCTCAGTTCGATCGCGGCGTCGAGCTTCAGTCGCTTGGCGGCGAGCATCGCCTCCAGCGCGCGCGCCTGCGCCAGCGTGCGCGGAAATCCATCGAGGATAAAGCCCCGTTTCGCGTCCGGCTCATCGATCCGGTCCTTGATGATGTCAATGACGATGTCGTCCGACACCAACGCGCCCGAATCCATCACCGCCTTCGCCTTAAGCCCGATCGGCGTTCCCGCCGCGGCCGCCGCGCGCAACATGTCCCCGGTCGACAATTGGGGGATGTTGTGAGTCTTGGCCAGTCTCTGCGCCTGCGTGCCCTTGCCCGCCCCCGGCGGCCCGAGCAATATCAGCCTCATCGTTTCCGCCCTTTCAACCTGGCCTTTCGAATCAGGCCTTCATATTGATGCGCCTGCAGATGACCATGAATCTGCGCGACGGTGTCCATCGTCACATTGACCACGATCAAAAGCGAGGTGCCGCCAAAATAGAACGGCAGCGCCGCATAGGAAATAAGCCATTCGGGCAGAAGGCAGATCACGGCAAGATAGAGCGCGCCGAGAACCGTGATTTGAGTCAGTACATAATCGATATATTGCGCGGTGCGCTCGCCCGGCCTGACGCCTGGGATGAAGCCGCCGTGCTTCTTCAAATTATCCGCAGTGTCGGAGGGATTGAACACGGTCGCAGTGTAGAAGAAAGCGAAGAAGATGATCAGCGCCGCGTAGAGGATGAGGTAGAGCGCGCTGCCGCGCCCCAAGAGCGCCGAGATGGTCGACAATATGCCCGAGCTCGTCGAGCCTTGGGCGAAATTAGCGACGGTCGTAGGCAACAGCAGCAGCGAGGAGGCGAAGATCGGCGGAATGACGCCGGAGGTGTTGAGCTTCAGCGGCAGGAACGAACTCTGTCCCTCGTACATCTTGTTGCCGACTTGCCGGCGAGGATAGGTGATCGGCACCCGGCGTTGCGCCCGCTCCATGAACACGATGAACGCGACAACGACGAACACCATGATGATGACCGCCAGCACGAGCCCAGTGGAGATCGATCCTTGTCGGCCTAGCTCGAACAATTGCACCACAGCTTGCGGCAAGCGGGCAACGATACCGGCGAAGATGATGAGCGAGGATCCATTGCCGACCCCACGCGACGTGATCTGCTCGCCGAGCCAGACCAGAAACATCGTGCCGCCGGTCAGGGTCACGATGGTCGAGAGGCGGAACATCAGCCCCGGATCACTGACGATGCCGGGCCGCCCCTCGAGCCCGATGGAGATGCCGTAAGCCTGGAAGACCGCCAGCACGACGGTCAGGTAGCGGGTGTACTGATTGAGAACCTTGCGCCCCTGCTCGCCCTCTTTCTTGATCGCCTCGAGCGACGGCACCACCGAGCTCAAGAGCTGGATGATGATCGAGGCGGAGATGTAGGGCATGATGTTGAGAGCGAAGATCGCCATGCGCTGCACGGCGCCGCCCGAAAACATGTTGAACATGTCGAGCACGCCCTGCTTCTGCCCCAGGAACGCGGCCTGGAACGCGTTCGAGTCGAATTCCGGGAAGCGGGATGTACGTCCCGAGCCGGAAGATGACCAACGCGCCGAGCGTGAACCAGATGCGCTTCTTGAGCTCGTCGGCCTTGGCGAAGGCCGACCAGTTGATATTGGCTGCGAGTTGTTCGGCGGCCGACGCCATGGCGGATTCGCTCCGGGCGGCGCTTTTTAGGAACAGCGCCTCATCTTACAACATGTCACTCCCGCCAGCCGGACCCGGCATTGGCGGAAACGCCCCTAGCATATGGTCGCGGCGCGAGCCAATGCCATCCCCGCGATCGATGCTCAAACGGCGGAAGAAGCCGGTTCGTCCCGTTGCCGCAGAGTCTTGATGGCGCCCCCGGCTTTCTCGATCGCCGCGGCGGCGCTTTTGGACGCAGCCGCAACTTCGAACGTCGCCCTCGTCGTCCATTCGCCAACGCCAAGAACCTTGACCCCGTCGCGCCGGCGCGTGACGACCCCAGCGCTCATAAGGCTGTCGACCGTAATCGGCTCGGCCGCGCTCAGCTTGCCGGCGTCGATGGCCTTTTGAATGCGCCCCAGGTTGACCTCATTGTAGTCGAGGCGCGCGGGCGGATTGAAGCCGCGCTTGGGCTGACGGCGATGCAGGGGCATCTGACCACCCTCGAAGCCCTTGATGCGGACGCCCGAGCGAGCCGTCTGGCCCTTGCCGCCACGGCCAGCCTGCTTGCCCTTGCCTGAACCGATGCCGCGCCCGACGCGGATGCGCGACTTGGACGATCCGGGGTTGTCTCTGACTTCGTTGAGTTTCATGGGCGGCGATCCTTAACGGCTGTCGACAACGCGCACGAGATGCGCGACCTTGGCGATCATGCCGCGAGTGGCGGGCGTGTCGGCGAGGCGTGACCTCCGCCCGATCCGGTTGAGGCCCAAGCCCTTGAGCGTCTCGCGCTGCGAGCCGGGGCGGCCGATGGCGCTGGCGGTCTGCTCGAGTGTAATGGTCTTGTCGGCGGTCATCGTTCTCATCTCACGAATCAGAGGCGTCCGCCTCGACGCCCTGGCGGCGCGACTGCAGCGATGACACCTTGAGGTTGCGACGTTGGGCGACCGAGCGCGGACTGTCTTCGCGCGCCAGCGCGTCGAAGGTCGCGCGGATCATGTTATATGGGTTCGACGAGCCCTGGCTCTTGGCGACGACGTCGTGCACGCCCAGCAACTCGAAGACGGCGCGCATCGGGCCGCCCGCAATGATGCCGGTGCCGGCTGGCGCCGCGCGCAGCACAACGCGGCCTGCGCCGTGACGGCCGTTGACGTCGTGATGCAGGGTCCGGCCTTCGCGCAACGGCACGCGCACGACGCCGCGCTTCGCGGCCTCGGTCGCCTTGCGGATGGCCTCCGGCACCTCGCGCGCCTTGCCATGGCCGAAACCGACCCGTCCCTTCTGGTCGCCGACGACGACAAGCGCGGCGAAGCCGAAGCGACGGCCGCCCTTCACGACCTTCGCAACTCGATTGATATGCACGAGGCGATCGACAAATTCGCTGTCGCGCTCCTCGCGGTTGCGATCGCGGCCGCGGCCGCCTTCTCCTTCACGCGCCATTCGATTCATCCATCAGTCAAATTAGCGAGGCGCATTGACGGCGCCGTTCGGTTCCGATGCTTTCCCGTCAAAAGTCCAAGCCGCCCTCGCGGGCGCCATCCGCCAGCGCTTTGACGCGCCCGTGATACATGTAGCCGCCGCGGTCGAACACCACCTTGTCGACGCCAGCCTTCTTCGCCCGATCGGCGAGTTCCTTGCCGACGCGTCGCGCGGCGTCAATGTTGGCGCCGGTCTTCATCAATTCGCGCAATGTCTTTTCGAGCGAGGAAGCGGCCGCAATCGTATGGCCGCGCGCATCGTCGATGACCTGAGCGTAGATCTGCTTCGAGGAGCGGAACACGCTGAGCCGCGGGCGACCGCCCGAATGGGCGAGAACCGCGCGACGCACGCGCGCTTTGCGTCGATCCGCAGTGGTGTTGGAGTGAGCCATTGCCGTCGCCTCTTATTTCTTCTTGCCTTCCTTGCGGAAGATAAATTCGCCGGCGTATTTCACGCCTTTCCCTTTGTAGGGTTCCGGGCCCCTGAACGCCCGGATCTCCGCGGCGACTTGGCCGACTTGCCGCTTATCGATGCCGGCAACAGTAATTTCCGTCGGTTTGGCCGCGGTGATCGTCACACCGGCAGGAATGGGAAACATGATGTCGTGGCTGTAGCCGAGCGAGAGCTGCAGGTTCTTGCCGGCGACGGCGGCCTTGTAGCCGACGCCATTGATCTCGAGCTTCTTCTCGAATCCCTTGGTGACGCCGCCCACCAGGTTCTGCACCTGGGCGCGCGCGGTGCCCCACATGGCGCGCGAGCGCTTGTCCTCGCCATGCGGCTTGACATGCACGGCGCCGCTCTCGATCGAAACCGCGACTTCATCGGGCGCGGTGAATTTCAATTCGCCCTTGGCGCCTTTGACGGCGATCGTCTGCCCGTCGAGCTTGGCGGTGACGCCGGACGGGATGACGATGGGCTTTTTGCCGATACGGGACATTGCTCTAAATCCGTTTGCTCAAACTTAAGCGCCGCCTAGAAGACGGTGCACAGGACCTCGCCGCCGACGTTGTTCTCGCGAGCGGAATGGTCGGCCATCACGCCTTTCGGCGTCGACACGATCGACACGCCAAGCCCGTTGGCGACGCGCGGCATCGCGTCAACCGTCACATAGACCCGACGGCCGGGCTTGGACACACGCTCGATTTTGCGAATGACAGGCTGGTCGTCGAAATACTTCAGCTCGATTTCAAATTCGGTGCGGCCATTGCCATAATCCGTGGTCGAATAGCCGCGGATATAGCCTTCCGAACTCGAGAACGTCGAGCACGTTCTTGCGCAGCGATGAGCCAGGCGTGGAAACCTTGCCGCGCTTGCGCATCTGAGCGTTGCGGATGCGGGTGAGCATATCGCCGAGGGGATCGTTCGTCGCCATGATCTCTGCCTCCTCACCAGCTCGACTTGACGAGGCCCGGAATCAGGCCCTGGTTGCCAAGCTCGCGCAGCGCGATGCGCGACATCTTCATCTTGCGGTAGAAGCCGCGCGGCCTTCCGGTCACTTCGCACCGATTGCGCACGCGAATGATCGCGCCGTTGCGCGGCAGCGCCGCGAGGCGGATGCGCGCCTCGAAGCGCTCCTCCATCGGATTGGCTTGATCATTGGCTATGTCCAGCAGGCGCTTGCGGCGAGCGGCGAATTTCTTCGCCAGACGCTGCTTGCGCAGATTATTCTCAATCGCACTCTTCTTTGCCATTCATCGGCTCCATTTTCCGCGTCTGAGCGCTAGGCTCACTGCCGGAAGGGGAAGTTGAAAGCCCGCAGCAAGGCCTGCGCTTCTGCGTCGGTCTTGGCGGTCGTGCAGACCACGATGTCGAGACCCAGTTGGGCCTCGGCCTTGTCGTAGTCGATCTCGGGAAAAATGATGTGCTCCTTGACGCCGAGCGCATAATTGCCGCGCCCATCGAATGACTTCGGGTCAAGGCCACGGAAATCGCGCACGCGCGGCAGCGCAACCGTCACCAGACGATCGAGAAACTCGTACATCCGCGTCCGGCGCAGCGTCACCTTGGCGCCGATCGGCATGTTCTCGCGCACTTTGAAGGTCGAGATCGCCTTGCGGGCCCTGGTGACGACCGGCTTCTGCCCGGCGATCAGCGCGAGGTCCGCGGCGGCGGAGGTCACCTTCTTGGTGTCGTTGACCGCCTCGCCCACGCCCATGTTGAGCACGACCTTGTCGAGCCTCGGCACCTCGAGCGGATTCTTGTAGCCAAACTCCTTGGTGAGCTGAGGCACGATCTCGTCGCGATAAAGCTTTTTGAGGCGCGCGACATAGTCCTTCGGCGCGGCCTTGACCGCGCCGGCCGAGGCGATCTCCGCGCCGGTTTCCTTGCGCAGCTTAGCCTTCGCGTCCTTTGCACCCGCAGCCGTCTCCGACTTGCCGCCCTTTGCGGCTGGCTTATCGGTCTTGCCGGGCTTGGCGCCCTTAGCGCCTTTATCGCCCTTGGTGTCAGCCATCGATCAAATCTCCGGAACTCCTGGCGACGCGTACTTTTCGGCCGTCGTCGAGAATCTTAAATCCGACCCGCGTCGGCTTGCCTGTCTTGGGATCGAGAATCGCCAGGTTCGACAAATGGATTGTCGCTTCCTTGCTGATGATCCCGCCTTCCGTCTGCGCCGTCTGGCGCGTATGGCGACGCACGAGATTGACGCCCGCGACAATCGCCCGACTCTCTTCGGGCATCACCTGGCGAACCTCGCCCCGCTTGCCCTTGTCACGGCCAGCGGTGACGATCACGCGGTCGCCCTTCTTGATCTTAGCGGCCATCAGAGCACCTCTGGCGCAAGCGAGATAATCTTCACGTGGTTCTTGGCCCGAAGTTCGCGCGGCACCGGCCCGAAGATGCGGGTGCCGACCGGCTCGGACTGATTGTTGATCAAGACGGCCGCGTTCGAATCGAACCGGATCACCGACCCGTCGGCGCGGCGGATGTCCTTGGCGGTGCGCACCACCACCGCTTTCATCACGTCGCCCTTCTTGACGCGGCCGCGCGGGATCGCTTCCTTGATCGAGACGACAATGATGTCGCCGATCGAGGCGTAACGGCGCTTCGATCCGCCCAAAACCTTGATGCACATCACGCGCCGCGCGCCGGAATTGTCGGCGACGTCGAGATTGGTCTGCATCTGTATCATGGCCTAACCGCCTTCTTGAATTACGCCTTTGGCGCCGTCTCGCCGACGACGATCCAGCGCTTGAGTTTCGAGATCGGCCGCGTCTCCTCGATCGAGACGGTGTCGCCGACCTTCTGGGTCTTGTTTTCGACATGCGCGTGGTAGTTCTTCGACCGGCGCACGGTCTTCTTGAGCAGCGGATGAGTGAACCGGCGCTCGACCTTCACGACGAGCGTCTTCTCCTGCTTGTCGCTGACGACGACGCCCTGCAAAATTCTCTTCGGCATAAGTCTCAGTCCTTGGCCTTCGCCGCGGCGCGCTTCTGCGCGGCGACGGTCATGACGCGGGCGATATCTCGGCGCACGACGCGCACCCGCGCGGTGTCCTGCAACTGCCCGCTCGCCTTCTGAAAGCGCAGGTTGAACTGCTCCTTCTTGAGCTTGAGCGCCTCGTCGCTGAGCTGATCCTCGGTCATGACGCGAATGTCGGAAAGACGGCTGGCGGTTTTCATGGCTTGAAGCGCCTCCTATTCCGCGATGCGCTGAATGAAGCGCGTCTTGATCGGCAGCTTCGCCGCCGCCAGGCCGAACGCCTCGCGCGCAAGCGGCTCCGGCACACCGTCGATTTCGAACATGATGCGGCCCGGCGCGACGCGCACAACCCAGAATTCCGGCGCGCCCTTGCCCTTGCCCATGCGCACCTCGATCGGCTTCTTCGACACCGGCACGTCGGGGAAGACGCGGATCCAGACACGGCCGGCGCGCTTCATGTGACGGGTGAGCGCTCGACGGGCGGCCTCGATCTGACGCGCGGTGACGCGCTCCGGCTCCATCGCCTTGAGCCCGAACTCGCCAAAATTGAGCGCGAAGCCGCCCTTCGCATTGCCGCGAATGCGGCCTTTGAAGGCTTTGCGGAACTTTGTTTTCTTAGGCTGCATCATGATGGCGTACTCTTAAGCTGCGCGCCCGTCAGAGGGATTCGCGTTCACGCTCGCGTGGTTCGCGGCGCGGACGATGGGTGGAGGAATGGTCGGCCTCGGCCAGGCGCTTGTCCTGGGCCATGGGGTCGTGCTCGAGGATCTCGCCCTTGAAGATCCAAACCTTGATGCCGCACGTGCCATAGGCGGTGTGCGCGGTGGCGACGCCATAGTCGACGTCGGCGCGCAAGGTGTGCAGCGGCACGCGACCCTCGCGATACCATTCGAGCCGCGCGATTTCCGCGCCGCCCAGCCGGCCCGAGCAATTGATGCGGATGCCTTCGGCGCCGAGGCGCATCGCAGACTGCACCGCGCGCTTCATCGCCCGCCGGAACGCCACGCGGCGCTCGAGCTGTTGAGCGATGGACTCGGCGACCAGGGTCGCATCGACTTCCGGCTTGCGGACTTCGACGATGTTGATCGCCACTTCCGAGCTCGTCAGCTTGGCGACCTGCTTGCGCAACTTTTCGATGTCGGCACCCTTCTTGCCGATGACCACGCCGGGACGGGCGGAGTGAATGTTGATGCGGGCCTTCTTGTGCGGGCGCTCGATGACGATCTTCGAAATCGCCGCTTGCTTGAGCCCCTTGGTCAGCAACTCGCGGATCTTCATGTCCTCGTGCAACAGCTTGCCGTATTCGCCCTTGCCGGAAAACCAGCGCGAATCCCAGGTGCGGTTGACGCCGAGGCGCAGCCCGATCGGATTGATTTTCTGTCCCATCTCGACTCTCTCTAAGCGGCCTCGGCGGCGGCGACTTCGCGCACGACGATCGTGATGTTGGCGAACGGCTTTTCGATCCGCCCAGCCCGGCCGCGCGCGCGCGGACTGAAGCGCTTCAACACGATGTCCTTGCCGACCCAGGCTTGAGCGACAACGAGATCGTCGACGTCGAGTTCATGGTTGTTCTCGGCGTTGGCGATTGCGGATTCGAGCGTCTTCTTGACCTCGACCGAAATCCGCTTGTTGGAGAACTCGAGATCGGCGAGCGCGGTCGCGACCTTCTTGCCCCGGATCAGCTGGGCTAGAAGGTTGAGCTTCTGCGGGCTGACGCGCAGCATGCGCGTCGTCGCCTTGGCTTCGTTCTCCGCCTGACGGCGTGGGTTGGACGGTTTGGACATCGGTGATTAGGCCCTCTTGGCCTTCTTGTCGGCGGAATGGCCGTGAAAGGTGCGGGTCGGTGCGAATTCGCCGAACTTGTGGCCGATCATCTCCTCGGACACGAGCACCGGAATGTGCTTGTGGCCGTTATAGACGCCGAACGTCAGACCCACGAACTGCGGCAGAATCGTCGAGCGCCGGCTCCAGATCTTGATGATGTCGGAGCGGCCGGACGCCCGCGCGGCGTCAGCCTTCCGGAGCATATAACCGTCGACGAACGGGCCCTTCCAGATCGATCGCGTCATGGGTCAGCCTCTCTTCTTGCGCACATGGCGCGATGCGACGATGAACTTGTCGGTCGCCTTGTTCGACCGGGTCTTCTTGCCCTTGGTCGGCTTTCCCCACGGGCTCACCGGATGCCGGCCGCCCGACGATTTGCCCTCGCCGCCGCCGTGCGGATGGTCGACCGGGTTCATGACGACGCCGCGATTGTGCGGACGGCGTCCGAACCAGCGACTGCGGCCGGCCTTGCTGATCGACGTATTCATGTGATCGGGGTTCGACACCGCGCCGATCGAGGCGAAGCATTGGCCATGAATGAGTCGCTGCTCGCCAGAGCTGAGACGCAGAGACACGTAGCCCTGATCGCAACTCACGATCTGCGCGTACGAACCGGCTGAACGGGCAATCGCGCCGCCCTTGCCGATCTTCATCTCGACATTGTGTACGATGGTCCCGACGGGAATGTTCGCAAGCGGCATCGCGTTGCCAGGCTTAACATCGACCTGAGCGCCGGCGATCACCTCGTCTCCGGGAGACAGACGCTGCGGCGCAATGATGTAGGCCTGCTCGCCGTCGGCATATTTGATCAGCGCGATGAAGCTCGTGCGATTGGGATCATATTCCAGCCGCTCGACCTTGCCCGCAACGTCGAGCTTGCGCCGCTTGAAATCGACGATGCGGTAGGTCTGTTTGTGACCACCGCCGCGGAACCGCACGGTGATCCGGCCAGCGTTGTTGCGTCCACCCTTCTCGGACTTGCCAACAGTCAGCGCCTTCACCGGCTTGCCCTTGTAGAGCTCGCTGCGGTCGACGATGACGAGCTGCCGAAGGCTCGGGGTGGTCGGCTTAAAAGTTTTGAGCGCCATGACTCTCGCCCCTCTAGAGACCGGTGGTCATGTCGATGCGATAGCCGTCGGCAAGCGTGACGATCGCTTTCTTCATGTCCTGCTGGCGTCCGCGAATGCCTCGAAACGCCTTGTTCTTGCCTTTGCGCAAGAGCGTATTGACCGCCGTCACCTTGACGTCGAACAATTGCTCGATCGCCGCCTTGATCTGCGGTTTGGTCGCGTTGCGCGCGACCTTGAATACGAACTGGTTGCTTTCCGAGGCGATGGTCGCCTTCTCCGTGATCACGGGGGCGACGATCGCCTCGTAATGGCGCACGTCCTTGATCATTTGAACCGCGCCTCCAGCGCTTCAACCGCCGCCTTGGTCAAAACCAGCTTCTCGCGACGCATGATGTCGTAGACGTTGACGCCCTGGATCGGCAGCACGTCGATCTCCGGCAAGTTGCGAGCCGCGACGGCGAACTTCGTCCGCGGCTCGGCGCCGTCGATGATGAGCGCATTCTTGAGCGCCGCCTTTTCGAACGAAACGCGCAGCGTCTTCGTCTTGGCCTCTTCGATGTGAGCGCTTTCCCACACCACAAGCCCACCAGCGCGGACCTTGGCCGAGAGCGCGTGCCGAAGCGCAAGCGCCCGCACCTTCTTGGGCAAGTCATGCTCATGGCTGCGCACGACTGGGCCCATCGCGCGTCCACCGCCGCGGAACTGCGGCACGCGCGCCGAGCCGTGACGGGCGCCGCCTGTGCCCTTCTGCTTGTACATCTTCTTGCCGGTGCGATGGATCTCGGCGCGACCCAGCGTCTTGTGCGTCCCGGCCTGGCGCTTGGCGAGCTGCCAGCGCACCATGCGCGCAATCAAGTCCGCGCGAGGCTCAAGGCCGAATACGGCGTCGCTAAGCTCGAGCGAACCAGCGGCCGAGCCGTCGATCGACGTCATGTCGAATTTCATCGGCGTCACTCTCCCTTCGCCGCTTCGGCCGAGGGCGCAACGGCAGGCCCATCGGACTGAACGCGAAACTTGCCGGGCAGCGGCGCGTCTTTCGGCAACGGCTTCTTCACCGCGTCGCGCACCGCGATCCACCCGCCAGCGTGGCCCGGCACCGCGCCTTCGACCAGGATAAGGCCGCGCTCGGGATCGGTGCGCACGACGCGAAGGTTCTGCGTCGTCACGCGATCCGTACCCATATGGCCAGCCATCTTCTTGTTCTTCCAGGTCTTGCCCGGGTCCTGGCGGCCGCCGGTAGACCCATGCGAGCGGTGCGAGATCGACACGCCGTGCGTGGCGCGCAAGCCGCCGAAGTTCCAGCGCTTCATCGGGCCGGCGAAACCCTTGCCGATGGTCACGCCGGTGACGTCGACATATTGCCCAACCATGAAGTGGTCGGCAGTGATCTCTGCTCCGACGGGGATCATCTTGTCCTCTTCGACGCGGAACTCGGCGAGCCGCATCTTCGGCTCGACATGAGCGACCGCGAAACGGCCGCGCTCGGCCTTCGACACGTTCTTCACCTTCGCCTTGCCGACGCCGAGCTGAAGCGCGGTGTAACCGTTCTTTTCCTGGGTGCGATGCGCGACCACCTGGCAACCCTCGACCTGGAGGACGGTGACCGGCACGTGGTCCCCTGCGTCCGTGAAGACGCGGGACATGCCCAGCTTCTTTGCGATAATGCCTGAACGCATTGCGATGATCCTTCGTGAGCGCCTTTGAGGAGAACCCCTCAGAGACGCTCGCCAAATCCCCTTACAACTTGATTTCGACGTCGACGCCGGCGGCGAGATCGAGCTTCATCAGAGCATCGACCGTCTGTGGCGTCGGGTCGACGATGTCGAGCACCCGCTTGTGCGTGCGAATTTCGAACTGCTCGCGCGACTTCTTGTCGACGTGCGGCGAGCGGTTGACGGTGAATTTCTCGATCCGGGTCGGCAGGGGAATTGGCCCGCGAACCCTGGCGCCGGTGCGCTTGGCCGTGGACACGATCTCCTTCGTCGAGGCGTCGAGCACGCGGTGATCGAACGCCTTCAGACGGATGCGGATATTTTGCGTGTTCATCTATCAAATCCCTGCCGGTCCGAGCAGCGGAGCGCTTGGCCCCGCCGCCATTCCCTAGCCGCAACGCCTCATTCTGTGATCGAAACGACGACGCCCGAACCGACCGTGCGGCCACCCTCGCGGATGGCGAAGCGCAGCTTCTCCTCCATCGCGATCGGAACGATAAGCGAGACATCGATCGTCACATTGTCGCCCGGCATCACCATTTCCGTGCCCTGAGGCAACTCGACAATGCCGGTCACGTCGGTCGTGCGGAAATAGAACTGCGGACGGTAGTTGGTGAAGAACGGCGTGTGCCGGCCACCCTCTTCCTTGGTGAGGATATAGGCCTCAGCCTTGAACTTGGTGTGCGGCTTGACCGTGCCGGGCTTGCACAGCACTTGGCCCCGCTCGACCTCTTCGCGTTTCGTGCCGCGCAGCAGGCAGCCAACGTTGTCGCCCGCCTCGCCCTGATCGAGCAGCTTGCGGAACATCTCGACGCCCGTGACGGTGGTCTTCGTAGTCGGACGCAGGCCGACAATCTCGACTTCCTCGCCGACCTTGATGATTCCGCGCTCGA
This sequence comes from uncultured Alphaproteobacteria bacterium, assembly GCA_963753135.1. GTDB lineage: Bacteria > Pseudomonadota > Alphaproteobacteria > Rhizobiales > Beijerinckiaceae > Roseiarcus. The sequence continues at coordinate 209,213 of CAVWBA010000017.1, forward strand.
TACGTCCGGTCACGACAGTGCCGCGACCCGAGATCGAGAACACGTCTTCGACCGGCATAAGGAACGGCTGGTCCTTCGGACGCTCGGGCTGAGGGATGTATGCGTCGACAGCGTCCATCAGCTTGAGGATCGAATCGTGCCCCATCTCAGGCGACTTGTTCTCAAGCGCCATCAGGGCCGAGCCCTTTACGATCGGAATGTCATCGCCGGGGAACTCGTAGCGCGACAGGAGTTCGCGGACCTCGAGCTCGACGAGCTCGAGCAGCTCCGGATCGTCGACCATGTCGACCTTGTTGAGATAGACGACGAGCGCCGGCACACCGACCTGGCGGGCAAGAAGGATATGCTCGCGAGTCTGCGGCATCGGGCCGTCAGCAGCCGAGACGACGAGAATCGCGCCATCCATCTGGGCGGCGCCGGTAATCATGTTCTTCACGTAGTCGGCGTGGCCGGGGCAGTCGACATGCGCGTAATGACGCTTCTTCGTCTCGTATTCGACATGCGCGGTCGAAATCGTGATGCCACGGGCCTTCTCTTCGGGCGCCTTGTCGATCTGGTCGTAGGCGGTAAAAGTCGCGCCGCCCGTCTCCGCGAGAACCTTGGTGATCGCAGCCGTGAGCGACGTCTTGCCATGGTCGACGTGGCCGATCGTGCCAATGTTGCAATGGGGCTTGTTACGCGCAAACTTTTCTTTGGCCATAGCCGGACTCCTTCTCGTGGCCCTTCATTCTCAAGAGGCGGAACGCCGCCTCACTTGAATTTCTCGATGATCTCGGACGCGATGCTCGCCGGGACCTGCTCGTAGTGATCGAACTGCATGGTGAAGTTGGCTCGGCCCTGTGTGCCGGAGCGCAACTGGTTGACATAGCCGAACATGTTGGAGAGCGGCACCATCGCATTGATGACGACCGCATTGGCTCGCATGTCCTGCCCCTGCACCTGGCCCCGCCGGGACAGAAGATCGCCCATCACGAAGCCGGTGTGCTCCTCAGGAGTCACCACCTCGACCTTCATGATCGGCTCGAGCAGGACCGAGCCGCCCTTCTGCAGACCCTCACGGAAAGCCGCGCGGGCCGCGATCTCAAACGCGAGCGCCGACGAGTCGACGTCATGATAGGCGCCGTCGACGAGCGTCGCCTTCACGTCGACGACCGGGAAGCCGGCCAGCACGCCCGACGTCAGCACGCTCTCGACGCCTTTTTCGACGCCGGGAATGTATTCCTTCGGCACCGCGCCACCGACGATCTTCGATTCGAAGGAGGAGCCGGAGCCGGCACCCGCGGGCTCGAACGTCATCACCACACGCGCGAACTGGCCCGAGCCGCCCGACTGTTTCTTATGCGTGTAGTTGATTTCGCTCTTCTTGCTCAGCGTCTCTCGATAAGCGACCTGAGGCGCGCCGATATTGGCGTCGACCTTGTAGGTGCGCTTCAAGATGTCGACTTTGATGTCGAGGTGCAGTTCGCCCATTCCCTTGAGGATGGTCTGGCCGGACTCGGGGTCCGTCGACACCCGGAACGAGGGATCCTCGGCGGCCAGCTTCGACAATGCGACGCCGAGCTTCTCCTGGTCGGCCTTCGACTTCGGCTCGATCGCGATCTCGATCACCGGCTCCGGGAACTCCATCTTTTCCAGGATGACCGGCTTCTGCATGTCGCACAGCGTGTCGCCGGTGCGCGTGTCCTTGAGTCCCGCGAGCGCGACAATGTCGCCGGCGAAGGCCTCCTTGATGTCCTCGCGGTTGTTGGCGTGCATGAGCAGCATGCGGCCGACACGCTCGCGCTTGTCCTTGGTCGAGTTGAGCACAGTCGAGCCGGATTCGATCTTGCCCGAATAGACGCGGCAGAACGTAATGGTGCCGACGAACGGATCGTCCATGATCTTGAAGCCGAGCATGGAGAACGGCTCGGAATCGCTCGGCATGCGAACGACTTCCTTGCCGCTGTTGACATCGACGCCATTGATGCCGCCGCGATCGACCGGCGAAGGAAGATAGTCGACGACCGCGTCCAGGAGCGGCTGCACGCCCTTGTTCTTGAACGCCGAGCCGCAGAGCACCGGCACGAATGTAATCTGTTTGACCGCCTTGCGGATGAGGCGCTTCAGCGTGTCGACGTCTGGCTCCTGCCCGTCCAGATAGGCGGTCATTACGTCGTCGTCGAGTTCGACCGCGGCCTCGATCAGCGTATGCCGATATTCTTCCGCCTGGGTTTTGAGCTCGGCCGGAATCTCCTCGTCGTGATACTTCGCGCCGAGACCTTCGTCCTCCCAGACGACCGCCTTCATTCGCAAAAGATCGACGACGCCCTTGAAGTTCGATTCCGAGCCGATCGGCAGCTGAATACAGACCGGACGACCACCGACCTTCGTGTTGATCTCCTCGACGCAGCGAAAGAAATCGGCGCCGATCTTGTCCATCTTGTTGACGAACACGACGCGCGGAACGTTATATTTATCGGCCTGTCGCCACACGGTCTCCGTCTGCGGCTCGACGCCCTGATTGCCGTCGAGCACGCATACCGCCCCGTCGAGCACGCGCAACGACCGCTCGACCTCGATGGTGAAGTCGACGTGGCCGGGCGTGTCGATGATGTTGAGACGCTTGTCCTGCCAGAACGTGGTGGTAGCGGCGGACGTAATCGTGATGCCGCGCTCCTGCTCCTGCTCCATCCAGTCCATAGTCGCAGCGCCGTCGTGCACTTCGCCGATCTTATGCGACTTGCCGGAGTAATAGAGGATGCGCTCAGTGGTCGTCGTCTTTCCGGCATCGATGTGAGCCATGATGCCGAAATTACGATAGTCCTCGATAGCGTGGCTGCGCGCCATGATCCTTGATCCCGATTGCCTTGGCCAGAACCGCCGCTTACCAGCGGTAGTGGGCGAAGGCGCGGTTGGCTTCCGCCATCCTGTGCGTGTCCTCGCGTTTCTTGACCGCAGCGCCACGATTGTTCGAGGCGTCGAGCAATTCGGCCGAGAGCCGGTCGACCATCGTCTTGTCGTTGCGGTCGCGCGCCGCGCTGATGATCCAGCGGATCGCCAGAGCCTGACGGCGGTCTGTGCGCACTTCGACCGGCACCTGATAAGTCGCGCCGCCGACCCGGCGCGAACGAACCTCGACGGACGGGGCGACGTTCTCCAGCGCCTGCTTGAAAACGGCCAGCGGATCGGTCTTCGCCTTGGCCTCGACGCTGTCCAGCGCGCCATAGACGATCGACTCGGCGACCGACTTCTTGCCCTCGTACATGATCGTATTCATGAACTTCGCCACCACCACGTCGCCGTATTTGGCGTCGGGGATGATGTCGCGTTTCTCGGCGCTATGACGGCGTGACATCGCCTAACTCTCTCTTCGTCAGAGCCGGTAAACCGGCCGTGAAATTCGTTCTATCTGGATCCCGGATCGTCGCTTCGCTCCGTCCGGGGATGACCTTCGCTTCGCTCAGGTCACTTCGGCCGCTTGGCGCCGTATTTCGAACGACGCTGCTTGCGGTCCTTGACCCCCTGCGTATCGAGCACGCCGCGCAGGATGTGATAGCGGACGCCGGGCAGATCCTTGACGCGGCCGCCACGGATCATGACCACCGAATGTTCCTGCAAATTGTGGCCTTCGCCGGGGATATAGCCGATGACCTCGAAGCCGTTGGTCAGCCGCACCTTGGCGACCTTGCGCAGCGCCGAATTCGGCTTCTTCGGCGTCGTCGTATAGACGCGCGTGCAGACGCCACGCTTCTGCGGGCTCGCCTGAAGATGGCGGGCCTTCTCGCGGTAGGTCTTCGGTTGCCGCGGCTTGCGGATCAACTGGCTGATCGTCGGCATGTCGCCTCTAAACCTTACGTTCGCTTCTGCGTCCGGTGTTAAAACCGGACAGAAAATCCACTTTCCACCGCTCGACCTTCGCGCGAAGCCTGCAAGGCAACGCGCGAAACCAACAGCGCCCTAAAACCCGATTTGGGTTTGGGCGCCGCTAGAGAAGCAGAGGATCACGGGACCTAAGGCCCGCGATCATGCGAAACAGAACCGGCCCCTGAGGGCCGGTATGGCTCGTCGTCGGTAGGATCGTCAGCGTCTAGAGCCGTTGGGTATCCGACGCGTCGTCGAATACAGCGAAGCTCTACGGCCTGCCGAAAGCGCGCGGAACATATTCAAGCCGTCTACCTGCGTCAACCCCTTTCGACTGTCATAATCAGCGGAGCGCAGAAAATTCGTCGCTGCGCCCCCGAGTTTCACGCGCGTCTCGTCTACAGCGGGTCGCGAAAACGCCGCAGACCATCATAGATGGGCCGGGATTCGACGATAGCGAGCCGTAAGAGCAATTTTAGCCGCCGCGCCATTCGGCGATCCGAGCCATCCGGAGCTTACGAAAAGAGATGAAAACGACACGCAGGGAAATCCTGGCCCTTGCGGCAATGGGCGCGCTCGGCGTGTGGCCCGCGAGGGCCGAGACCGCAAGCCAGCCCGATGAGGCGCACGCCACGTCAAATCAAGCGGACTTCGACCAGGTCTGGCAACTCGTGCGCGACCGCTTCTTCGATCCTCATCTCAATGGGCTCGATTGGCAAGAAGAGCGCGCCCGCTTTCGCCCTCAAGCGGCGTCCGCGCGGTCACGTGAGGACGGAGCGGCTGTGATCAACGCGATGCTGGCCAAGCTCAACGCCTCCCACACCCATTATTATACGCCCGAGGATCCCGCCTATTACCAACTCGCCGACATTTTCGCAGGCGCGCTCGAGCATCGCGGCCTCGAGCGAGTGTTCCCGAGGGGGGACGTAACCTATCCGGGAATCGGCGTGTTCACCGACGCCGACCATCAGGGCCGCACGTTCGTAACCGGAGTCATCGAAGGCGCGCCCGCGCATGGGGCGGGCGTTCTGCTCGGCGACGAAATTGTGTCGGTAGACGATCGCCCGTTCCATGCGGTCGATTCGTTCCGCGGCAAGATCGGTCAGTCGGTCTCGCTCCAGATTCGACGCGCGTCCGGCGCGACGCCGATCGCGATCAGCGCATCGCCCGCCGATCTTCACCCGAACGAAATGTTCTTGCGCGGCCTCAAAGACAGCGCGCGCATTATTGCTACGGACAAGGCCAAAATCGGGTACGTGCATGTGTGGTCCTATGCGAGCCGCCGGATTCAGTCCGCGCTCGAGGATCTGATGTCCGATGGCCCGCTCAAGGACGCCGATGGGCTGGTCTGGGACCTGCGCGGCGGATGGGGCGGCGCGCAGCCCCAATATCTCGACCTGTTCAATCCGCGCGCGCCGACGATGCTGGTCAAGGACCGCAACGGCGAGACCGGCTTCGTCGACGTCAAATGGCGCAAGCCCGTCGCCATGCTGATCAATGAGGGCACACGCAGCGGCAAGGAGGTGCTCGCCTACGGGTTCAAGGAGTACCGGCTCGGCGAGCTCATCGGCCATCGCACCGAAGGGGCGGTGCTGGCGGCGACCGCGTTCCTGATCGGCGACGACGGCCTGCTCCTGCTCGCTATCGAGGATGTGCTGGTGGACGGCCAACGCCTCGAAGGGGTCGGCGTCACCCCGACGATCGAAGTTCCGTTCGACTGGCGCTATGCGGCAGGCGGTGACCCTCAGCTCGATCGCGCTGTGCAGGTCCTCGCGCGGGCTTAGAGTCTCCCTCTCCCTCGGAGAGAGGCGTCGGGCGTCCGCGCGCCAAGCGCCGGCGTTGCGGGCAACTCCCTCATCCAGCGCCATAGCCCGTCGAAAGGCGGGCGTCTTTCGACGGGCTATGGCGCCCCTTCTCCCAGGGGGAGAAGGGAACCGAGCGCGTCGATAGACCCCGCAAACGAAAAACCCCGCCGGAGGCCGGCGAGGTTCGTCGATGCCGGTCTATCGCCTTCTGCCTCACTCGGCCGGGGCGCGCGCCCTGCTGCGCGGCGCCGGGGCCGACGGCTCCGGCTGAGGGGCAGCGAGCGGCAGGGCGGGAGCGGCGGCAGCCGCCTCGGCCTTCTGCGCCAGGATCAGGGTGTCGCGCATCGCCGCGATCTGGCGCAGCTTCGCCACCGCCGCGCCCGTCCCGGCCGGGATGAGCCGGCCGACGATGACGTTCTCCTTGAGCCCTTCGAGCGTATCGACCTTGCCGTTGACAGCCGCCTCGGTCAAAACGCGCGTCGTCTCCTGGAACGACGCCGCCGAGATGAACGAACGCGTCTGCAGGCTCGCCTTGGTGATGCCGAGCAACACCGGCGTTCCGACGGCGGGCTTCTTGCCCTCGGCGGTCACCGCTTCGTTCGCCGCCTCGAGGTCGGACGCGTCGACCTGCTCGCCGACCAGGAAGTCGGTTTCGCCGGCGTCGACGATGTCGACCTTCTGCAGCATCTGGCGCACGATCACCTCGATGTGCTTGTCGTTGATGCTGACGCCCTGCAGGCGGTAGACCTCCTGAATCTCATTGACGAGATACGCGGCCAGCTCCTCAACGCCCTTGATGGCGAGAATGTCGTGCGGGGCGGGATTGCCGTCGACGATATACTCGCCCTTCTCGATCACGTCGCCGTCCTGAAGGTGAATGTGCTTCGCCTTCGGGATCAGGTACTCGACCGCCTCGGCGCCCTCCTCACTCGGCTCGATGGTCAGGCGCTGCTTGTTCTTAAAGTCTTTGCCGAACCGTATCGTGCCGGAAATTTCGGCGATGATCGCGTGATCCTTCGGCCGGCGCGCCTCGAACAATTCCGCCACGCGCGGCAGACCGCCCGTGATGTCGCGGGTCTTCGCGCTGTTGATCGAGATGCGCGCGATCACGTCGCCCGCGCGCACCGTCGCGCCCGGCTCGAACGAAATGATCGATTCAACCGACAGCAGATACCGCGCGTCGCCGCCGCGCGGCAGCTTGGCGATCTTGCCGTCCTTGCCTTTGATCACCATCGCCGGCTTGAGGCCCGCGGTGCGCGGCGTCGAACGCCAATCGGTGACGATGCGCTTGGCGATGCCCGTCGCCTCGTCGACCTGCTCCGACATCGAGACGCCCTCGACCAGGTCCTCGAACCCAATCACGCCGTCGATTTCGGTCAGTATCGGCCGGGTGAACGGATCCCACTCGGCGATCCTTTGGCCGCGCTTGATCTTGTCGCCCTCGTCGACCTTGAGCCGCGCGCCATACTGGACGCGGTGCACGGCGCGCTCGACGCCGCTGCGATCGGTGATGACGACCGCCACGTTGCGCGCCATCGCCATGAGGTCGCCGTTTGAGTTGCGCGCGAGGTTGCGGTTACGGATCTTCACCTCGCCGTCGAAATTCAACTCGATGAAAGACTGGTCCGCGAGCTGAGCCGCGCCGCCGATGTGGAAGGTGCGCATGGTCAGCTGGGTGCCCGGTTCGCCGATCGACTGGGCGGCGATGACACCGACCGCCTCGCCCATGTTGACCGGAGTGCCGCGCGCCAGGTCCCGCCCGTAGCACGCGCCGCAGACGCCGTTCTTCGCCTCGCAGGTCAAGACCGAACGGATCTTCACCTCCTGGATTCCGGCCGCATTGATCGCCGGCATGTCCTCTTCGACGATCATGCGCCCGGCTTCGACGATCACCTTGCCATCGGGGTCACGCAGCGTATCCGCCGAGGTGCGGCCGAGAATGCGCGAGGCGAGCGACGCCACCACCGTGCCCGCGTCAATGATCGCGCGCATGCTGATGCCGTTCGTCGAGCCGCAATCGGGCATGGTGATGATCGAATCCTGCGCGACGTCCACCAAACGGCGGGTGAGGTAGCCGGAGTTCGCAGTCTTCAATGCGGTGTCCGCCAGTCCCTTGCGGGCGCCGTGGGTCGAGTTGAAGTACTCGAGAACCGACAGGCCCTCCTTGAAGTTGGAGATGATCGGGCTCTCGATGATCTCGCCCGAGGGCTTCGCCATCAGGCCGCGCATGGCGGCGAGCTGACGCATCTGCGTCGGCGAGCCGCGCGCGCCGGAGTGCGACATCATGTAGATCGAGTTGATCGGCCTGTCGCGACCGTGGTCGTCCTTCCGCACAGCCGAGATGCCGGCCATCATCTCCTCGGCCAGCCGGTCAGAGCACTTCGCCCAGGCGTCGACGACCTTGTTGTACTTCTCGCCCTGCGTGATGAGGCCGTCGTTGTATTGCTGTTCGTACTCCTTCGCCAACGCAGACGTTTCGGAGATGAATCTCGGCTTGGAGTCCGGCACCACCATGTCGTCCTTGCCGAACGAAATGCCCGCCTTGAACGCCTCGCGGAAGCCGAGCGACATGATGCGGTCGCAGAAAATGACCGTCTCCTTCTGACCGCAGTTGCGGTAGACGATGTCGATCATGTTGGAGATTTCCTTCTTCGTCATCAGCTTGTTGACGACGTCGAAAGGAATCTTGACGTTCTCGGGCAGGAGCTGGCCGAGAAACAAACGCCCGGGCGTGGTGTCGAAGATCTTCGCCACCCGCTCGCCTTTCTCATTATAGGTCCAGGCGCGACCCTTGACCTTCGTGTGCAGCGTCACCGTCCCGGCGGCGAGCGCATGCTCGATCTCGCCGATGTCGCTGTAGACGCCGCGGATCGGACGCTTGGTCTTCGGATCTTCCTCGTACTGGCCGGGGTCTCCGTCGCGCATCAGCGAGACGTAATAGAGACCGAGCACGATGTCCTGGCTCGGCACGATGATCGGCTGGCCGTTGGCGGGATGAAGGATGTTGTTGGTCGACATCATCAACACCCGCGCCTCGAGTTGCGCCTCGAGCGACAGCGGCACGTGCACGGCCATCTGATCGCCGTCGAAGTCGGCGTTGAACGCCGAGCAGACCAGCGGATGCAGCTGGATCGCCTTGCCCTCGATCAACACCGGCTCGAAAGCCTGAATGCCCAGGCGATGCAGCGTAGGCGCGCGATTGAGCATCACCGGATGCTCGCGGATCACCTCATCGAGGATGTCCCAAACTTCCGGCTTCTCTTTTTCGACCAGCTTCTTGGCCTGCTTGACCGTGGCGGACAGGCCCTTGGCGTCGAGGCGCGAATAGATGAACGGCTTGAACAGTTCGAGCGCCATCTTCTTTGGCAGGCCGCACTGATGCAGCTTGAGCTCGGGGCCGACGACGATCACCGAGCGGCCCGAATAGTCGACGCGCTTGCCGAGCAGGTTCTGGCGGAACCGGCCCTGCTTGCCCTTGAGCATGTCGGCGAGCGACTTCAGCGGCCGCTTGTTGGCGCCGGTGATGACGCGCCCGCGCCGTCCGTTGTCGAACAGTGCGTCGACCGACTCCTGCAACATGCGCTTTTCGTTGCGGATGATGATGTCAGGCGCGCGCAACTCCATCAGCCGCTTCAAGCGATTGTTGCGGTTGATGACGCGGCGGTAGAGATCGTTGAGGTCGGAGGTGGCGAAGCGCCCGCCATCGAGCGGCACCAGCGGCCGCAAGTCCGGCGGAATCACCGGCACCTCGGTCAGGATCATCCACTCCGGCTTGTTGCCCGAGTGCATGAAGGCCTCGATGATCTTCAGCCGCTTGGCGAGGCGCTTGGGCTTGAGCTCGCTCTTCGATTGGGCGATCTCAACCTTCAGGTCCTCGGCGATCTTCTGCAGGTTCATGCCCTTGAGAATCTCGCGGATCGCCTCCGCGCCGATCATCGCGGTGAAGCTGTCCTGGCCGTACTCGTCGACCGCACGCAGATAATCGTCCTCGTTCAGGAGCTGGCGGTCCTTGAGCGGCGTCAAGCCCGGGTCGAGCACGATGTAGGATTCGAAGTAAAGGATGCGCTCGAGGTCCTTCAGCGTCATGTCGAGCAAAAGCCCGATCCGCGACGGCAACGACTTCAGGAACCAGATGTGCGCGACTGGCGCCGCCAACGAGATGTGGCCCATGCGCTCGCGGCGCACGCGCGACAGCGTCACCTCGACGCCGCACTTCTCGCAGATGACGCCCTTGTACTTCATCCGCTTATATTTGCCGCACAGGCACTCGTAGTCCTTGATCGGCCCGAAGATGCGGGCGCAGAACAAGCCGTCACGCTCGGGCTTGAACGTTCGGTAGTTGATCGTCTCGGGCTTCTTGATCTCGCCGAACGACCACGACAGGATCTTTTCCGGGCTCGCGATCGCGATCTGGATCTGATCGAACGCCTGCGGAGCGGCGACGGGGGCGAAGGGATTGGTGATTTCCTGGTTCATTCTGGTCTCCCGCGAGGTCGGCGCTTCAAGGGCGCGGAACCCGCATTCATGGAAACAAAGGCGCGACGCCGCCCGCGAGCACGAATCGCTCGAGGGCGGCTAAGGCCAAAGCGCGTTACTCGGCGGCCTCCGCGGGCGGCAGCGGCAAGTCCTCGGGCGCGCGCTTGATCGACGCGAGCTCGACGTTCAGGCCGAGCGACCGCATCTCCTTCACGAGCACGTTGAAGCTTTCCGGAATGCCCGATTCGAACGTGTCGTCGCCGCGCACGATCGCTTCGTACACCTTGGTGCGGCCGGCGACGTCGTCCGACTTGACCGTCAGCATCTCCTGCAGCGTGTAGGCGGCGCCGTACGCTTCCAGCGCCCAGACCTCCATTTCGCCGAAGCGCTGGCCGCCGAACTGCGCCTTGCCGCCCAGCGGCTGCTGGGTGACGAGGCTGTAGGGACCGATCGAGCGCGCATGGATCTTGTCGTCGACAAGATGGTGGAGCTTCAGCATGTAGATGTAGCCCACCGTCACCTTGCGGTCGAAAGCATCGCCCGTGCGCCCGTCGTAGAGCGTCACTTGGCCCGATGAATCGAGACCCGCCTTGTCGAGCATCTCGACGATGTCCTTCTCGCGCGCGCCGTCGAAGACGGGCGTCGCGATCGGCACGCCGCGACGGAGATTCTCGCCGAGTTCAGCGAGGCTCTTGTCGTCGAGCGCCTTGATCGTCTCGTTCTCGCCATAGATCTCCTTCAGCTTGCCGCGCAGCGGCTTCACATCGTTCGAGCGCAGATAGGCGTCCACCGCCTCGCCCACTTGCCGGCCGAGACCGGCGCAGGCCCAGCCGAGATGGGTCTCGAGGATCTGCCCGACATTCATGCGGCTCGGCACGCCGAGCGGATTGAGCACGATGTCGACCGGGGTGCCATCGGCGAGGAACGGCATGTCCTCCTGCGGCACGATGCGCGACACGACGCCCTTGTTGCCGTGGCGTCCCGCCATCTTGTCGCCGGGCTGGATCTTGCGCTTCACCGCGATGAAGACCTTGGCCATCTTCATCACGCCGGGGGGCAGCTCGTCGCCGCGCTGCAGCTTCTCGACCTTGTCGAGGAAGCGGCTTTCCAGCGACTTCTTCGACTCGTCGTATTGCTTGCGCATTGCCTCGATCTCCGACATCGTCTGATCGGACTCGAGCGCAAAACCCCACCATTGCGAGCGCGGCTGCTCCTCGAGCAGCGCCTTGGTCAGCACCTGATCCTTCTTGAAGCCCTTGGGTCCGGACAAAGCCCGCTTGCCTTCGAGCGTCTCGGCGAGACGCGCGTAGACGTTGCGATCCAGGATCGCCTGCTCGTCATCGCGGTCCTTGGCGAGGCGTTCGATTTCCTCGCGCTCGATCGCCTGCGCGCGCTCGTCTTTGTCGACGCCGTGGCGGTTGAAGACCCTGACCTCGACGATCGTCCCCTGCACGCCCGGAGGAACGCGCAACGACGTGTCGCGCACGTCCGAGGCCTTCTCGCCGAAGATCGCGCGCAGAAGCTTCTCTTCCGGCGTCATCGGACTTTCGCCCTTGGGCGTGATCTTGCCGACCAGGATGTCGCCAGCCACGACCTCGGCGCCGATATAGACGATGCCCGCTTCGTCGAGGTTCTTCAGCGCCTCTTCCGAGACGTTCGGAATGTCGCGCGTGATCTCCTCGGGCCCGAGCTTGGTGTCGCGGGCCATCGCTTCGAATTCCTCGATGTGGATCGAGGTGAAGACGTCGTCCTTGACGATGCGCTCGGAGAGCAGGATCGAATCCTCGAAGTTGTAGCCGTTCCACGGCATGAAGGCGACGAGGACGTTGCGGCCGAGCGCCAGATCGCCGAGATCCGTAGACGGACCGTCGGCGATGATGTCACCCTTCTCGACCCGGTCTCCCACCTTGACCAGCGGCTTCTGGTTGATGCAGGTCGACTGGTTCGAGCGCTGGAACTTCATCAGACGATAGATGTCGACGCCGGGCTTGGCGGCGTCGGCCTCCTCGGTCGCGCGCACGACGATGCGGGTGGCGTCGATCTGGTCGATGATTCCCGCGCGGCGCGCCGCGATCGCCGCGCCCAAATCGCGCGCCACGATCGCCTCCATGCCGGTGCCGACCAAAGGCGCGTCAGATCGCACCAATGGCACCGCCTGGCGCTGCATGTTCGAGCCCATGAGCGCGCGGTTGGCGTCGTCGTTCTCGAGGAACGGAATGAGCGCCGCCGCGACCGAGACGAGCTGCTTCGGCGACACGTCCATGTAGTCGACGCGGTCGCCGGGCAGGAACACCACATCGCCCGCATGACGGCAGACAATGAGATCGCCCACCAGCATGCCGTTCGCGTCGATGGGCGTATCGGCCTGGGCGACCGAATACTTCTGCTCCTCCATCGCCGACAGATAGGCGACGTCCTCGGTCACCTTGCCTTCGCGCACCTTGCGGTAGGGTGATTCGATGAAGCCGTATTTGTTGACGCGCGCGAAGGTCGCAAGCGAGTTGATGAGCCCGATGTTAGGGCCTTCCGGCGTCTCGATCGGGCAGATGCGGCCATAGTGCGTCGGATGCACGTCGCGCACCTCGAAGCCGGCGCGCTCGCGCGTGAGACCGCCCGGCCCCAAGGCCGAAAGCCGGCGCTTGTGGGTGATCTCCGAGAGCGGATTGGTCTGATCCATGAACTGCGACAATTGCGACGAGCCGAAGAACTCGCGCACCGCCGCCGCCGCGGGCTTCGCGTTGATGAGGTCCTGCGGCATGATCGTGTCGATCTCGACCGACGACATGCGCTCCTTGATCGCCCGCTCCATGCGCAGGAGGCCAATGCGATATTGGTTCTCCATCAACTCGCCGACCGAGCGCACCCGGCGGTTGCCGAGATGGTCGATGTCGTCGATCTCGCCACGACCGTCGCGTAGGTTCACCAGCGCCTTGACCACCGCCAGGATGTCATCCTTGCGCAGGGTGCGCTGGGTGTCGGGCGCGTCGAGGTCGAGGCGCATGTTCATCTTGACCCGTCCGACCGCAGAGAGGTCGTAGCGCTCGGAATCGAAGAACAGCGACTGGAACATCGCCTCCGCGCTTTCGATGGTCGGCGGCTCGCCAGGGCGCATGACGCGATAGATGTCGAAGAGAGCGTCCTCGCGCGAGGAATTCTTGTCGACCTTGAGCGTGTTGCGGATATAGGCGCCGATATTGACGTGGTCGATGTCGAGCACCGGCAACTCGGTAAAGCCGACCTCGAGCAATTGCGCCAGCGATTTCTCCGTGATCTCGTCGCCGGCCTCGGCATAGATTTCGCCGGTCTGCGGGTTGTAGAGGTCCTCGGCGATATACTGGCCATAGAGATCGGAATCGCTCGCGCGCAGCGCCTTGAGGCCCTTCTCGGCCAGCTGACGCGCGGCGCGCACGGTCAACTTGCGCCCGGATTCGACCGCGACTTCGCCGGTGTCGGCGTCGATGAGGTCGACGGAGGCCTTGACGCCCCTCATGCGCTCGGCTTCGTAAGGCACGCGCCAACCGCCGTCCTTGAGACGGCTGTAGACGATCTTGCGATAGAAGGTCGACAGCACCGCTTCACCGTCGAAGCCAAGCGCGTAAAGCAGCGACGTCACCGGAATCTTGCGGCGCCGATCGATGCGCGCATAGACGATGTCCTTGGCGTCAAACTCGATGTCGAGCCACGAGCCGCGATACGGGATGATGCGGGCGGCGAACAGAAGCTTGCCCGAGGAATGGCTCTTGCCCTTGTCGTGATCGAAGAACACGCCCGGGCTGCGATGCATCTGCGAGACGATGACCCGCTCGGTGCCGTTGACAATGAAGGTGCCGTTTGTCGTCATGAGCGGCATGTCGCCCATGTACACATCCTGCTCCTTGATGTCCTTGACCGACTTGGCCTGGGTCTCGGGGTCGACGTCGAACACGATAAGGCGCAGCGTCACCTTGAGCGGCGCGGAATAGGTCATGCCGCGCTGGCGGCACTCGTCGACGTCGTATTTCGGCGCTTCATACTCATATTTGACGAATTCGAGATGGGCGGTGTCAGCGAAGTCCTTGATCGGGAACACCGACTTGAACACCGCCTGCAGACCCTCGTTTGGACGCCCGCCCTTCGGCGGGTCCATCAGCAAAAACTGATCGTACGAGGCCTTCTGGACTTCGATCAGGTTCGGCATCTCGCCGACTTCCTTGACGTGCCCGAACACCTTGCGAACGCGCTTGCGGCCAGTGAATGTCTGCGCCATGTCGCTCCTCTAAAGCTCGCTTGCCCGCCGCTCTTGGCCCCGTCGCGCCCGGACGCGCCAGACCCTCGGCGGGCCCTCTCGGAGCGTCGCCAACGCTCCTCTTCACTCAAACCTCGACCGGACAGCCTCAAACGCTATCAGCGGCCGGTTGACGACGCTCACTCACCGTAAACGCCTTGGAAACACCGGAACGGCCCCTGGCCGATGGCCGGGACCGTCCCCACTTTTGATCAGCCGAGCCCCGCGTCAGCGGGCGGCTCACTACTTGAGCTCGACCTTCGCTCCCGCCTTTTCCAAAGCAGCCTTGATCTTCTCGGCTTCTTCCTTGCTTACGCCTTCCTTAACCGGCTTCGGCGCGGCTTCGACCAGGTCCTTGGCTTCCTTCAGCCCAAGCGCGGTGATGGCGCGCACTTCCTTGATCACTTCGATCTTCTTGTCGCCGATCGCCGAAAGGATGACAGAAAACTCGGTCTGCTCCTCGACCGGCGCGGCGGCTGCGCCGCCAGCGGCCGGAGCGGCGGCCACCGCCACCGCAGCGGCGGCCGAGACGCCCCACTTACCTTCAAGCAGTTTGGCGAGCTCCGCGGCCTCCAGGACCGTAAGGCTCGAGAGTTCGTCGACGATTTTTTCGAGATTTGCCATTGATAGACTTCCTTATGTAGTGCGGTTCGAATGATTGTGAAGAGCCTGGCTTTAGGCTGCGTCTTTGGCGGCATAGGCCCCGACCACGCGGGCGAGCTTGGCGGCTGGCGCGGTGGCGAGCTGGGCGAGCTTGGTTGCGGGGGCAGTCAGAAGCCCCAGCAGTTTCGCCCGCAGCTCGTCGAGCGATGGCAGGGTCGCCAGCGCCTTGACGCCGTCGACATCGAGGGCCGTCTTGCCCATGGCTCCCCCTAAGAGCACGAATTTCTCGTGATCCTTGGCGAAAGCCACCGCGGCCTTGGCCGCCGCCACCGGATCGACCGAATGAGCGATCAGGGTTGGGCCCTTGAGCAGGGGACCGATCGACGCGACGTCGGTGCCTTTGACAGCAATTTGAGCCAGGCTATTTTTGGCGACCTGAACTTTCGCGCCCGCCTGCCGCATCTGCTTGCGCAGCCGCTGCATCTGGGCGACGGTCAGGCCGGAATAATGCGCCACGACCACGACCGACGTTTTCGAAAAAACGTCGTGAAGGGCCGCGACGGCTTCCTTCTTTTCCGTTCTATCCACGGTGCTCATCTCCGGTCGGCGAGCCTCGAAAAGCTCAAAACCCGCCTGTTGCACACACCGCGCGCCCGATACGGTCACCCGCACCGAACGCCGCGGCCACTTGCGCCTGTCCCCGGAGGCGGGCGAAAAACGCCCGGCGCCGGACAGAAGGTTCGAACCGTTTTCACCGTCCGGAAAGCGCCGGACGGATGGAGAAACTCGGTCTTCCCCGTCTATGCTGGCTCCCGCCCAAAGGGCTCAGGAATTAAGCGCTTCCCCAACGGGGTTACGCACCGGCAGTCTCGGACAGGACAAAGCCGGAATGGACGCAAAGGCTTACCCTTTCCGTCCTCCGGCCCTTTCCGCCGCTCCCGCTCCGATCAGCCGTAACCGGTTTCATCTTTGCAGGGCGGTAGCCATGTTTGATTTGAGGCCATCGCGCCGTCGGCCCCAAACGCGCTCCATAGCGGGTTCGGGATGCAGATGCAAGGGGGGAAGTATCTCGGCAACGCGCCGCTGCTCAAGCGGCACTTTGGCGCTCTTGCGCGAGGCTCGATACCCTACGAAACCCAGGCCAGCAAAACCGAGCAGCATCATGGTCCAAGTCGAGGGCTCTGGGACTACCGGGCTGAGGGCCAAGTAATTCCCGAAACCCGGACCCTCGGGGGTAAGCTCCCAAAGGAAGCTGTTTTCTCCGTCCGGGGTTGCCACGAAGAGCAAACTCCACAGGGCGGAATTCGTCAACTCCAAAGCGGTATATATATACCGTCTTGTTGCAACACGTCGGAACAAAAACGAGGCTCTCGACGCCGGGTGCGAAGGGCGTGATCTTCACCGCGACTTGGTCGAGCGGCGTTACAATATCCATTGTTGAGAATGTGAGCTCGGGGCCGAAGAAGAAGTTAAGAGAAAAACGTCCTAAAGCGGACAGATCGTATGTTCCGGGAGACAGGTCGAACGGTGCGGCGAAGGTGCCAAAATTAGATCCTTCGAGGGTGCCCGCAAAGGAAAACGTGGTCGCGGCTGATGCCGTGAACGCCGGGAGCACTGTCAGCGCCAACGCGGCGACCAGGGATTTACGCTCCATCCTACGTCTCCCCCCGGTTTGAGTCTTGTAGCTATTTTGCGCGCTTATCAGTATTATCTTTCTTCTTACGCATGGGCAATTGGGTCAATCGCAACTTCGTCCCCGAGATCATCTGGTAACGCAATCGTGATCACGATCGAGTCGGCGCCGCCCTAGACTAAGAGGAGAGTGGGTTGGTCGGACAACTCTTGGGAGGAATCGTTCGATGAAGCAGATTGACCGCCGCGTTTTGACGCGCGGGAGTTTGTTTGGCGCCGCTATCGCCGCCACGGGTCTGGCCGGGCCCTCTGGAACGGCAAGCGCGACGCCGCTCGAGGACAGCATCCCGGGCTCCCTCGATGATTGGATCGAGAAGATGCAGGTTTGGGTGGGGCCTGGTCCGCGCCGCGGTTGGCGGCGGCGCCGTGTCTGGCGTTGCTAGTGGCGTCGAGGCCGCCGCGTTTGCGGTTGGGTCTGGGTGTGATCCAAGCAAAGGGCATTGTAAAGCTTCGCCTCTCGGCCGGGGCGGATGAGGGGCGACTGCAGGCAAGCGCGATTTCCGTCCGGTCGCCGTCTTGTTTGCCTGCCTGCATCCCGGCGATGTCGAGCGGCGGCTTCAGACGTCCGGCGGCGCCGACCCGACACTTCTGTGATTCATTTGGCTCCGGTGCGCAGCTTTGACACGTGTATGCCGGAGTGATATTCGCATGGCGGATTGAACTGCCAATCGGGCTCGCAAACTTCAACTCTCCGGAAGTCTAGCCTGGCGCAATCCCAAACAACCGCCAATTTCAACTGGTTTGACCCGATGGGTTAGATTTGAGGAAATCACCGAGCGAATGGTCTGTTTCTGGTCTAGTCTCCCGACCATGAAAAGGTTAGATTAAGGCATGAGCAGTAAAGCCATCGTTCACATTAGTGCTGATTTTCCTGAACTCAATGGTGTCGGCCAAGACGAATTCGGTCGCCAACCTCATCAAGGCCACCGAGGGATATCGTCATATCGTGTATTCCCTCAATCGCATCAGCCTCGTCTCAGGCATAGTCGCCGTCGATTTCGGCCCCGACCGCAAGGCGATCGCCTACGGGGCGCCGCCCAAGGGACTTTTTCTCGCGACTTATCTGGACCGCGTGTCCGACTGGATCCTCAAGGATATCCAAAGCCGCGGCATTCCGGTGGACGCGCTCCATCTGCACAAGTTCTCCGTCGAAGGTTTGGTTGGCCAGAAAATCGCCCGAAGCCTCAAACGCCCGTTTATCGTCAATCTCTGGGGCGATACGGATCTTAAGGTCGTAAAATATCGTCCGGACTTGAAGGCGACCTGGAAATCAATACTCGACCAGGCGGCTCTCATCATCCCGCATACGCCTTGGGTCGAAAAGCGGTTTGACGCGTTGTTCGGCCTCGATCGCTCGAAATCGATAATATTGCCCGCAATTACCCAGCACGAGCACTTCACACCGTCTCCAGTCGTCTCTGAACCTCGGTTTGTTACTCTTTTCAATCTGGACGTTCATCGTCGGAAAAACTTGGCGGCGCTTGTTACGGTCATCGACCGCATGTCCCAGCGAATTCCCGGCATTTCGCTCGACGTCTACGGCAAAGGTTCGCCCAAGACGATGTTCGAGGTTTCTCAAATCGTTGAAAAGTCCAAGGCCAAGAACGTCACGCTAAAGGGACCGTTGCCGAGCGACGGATTTACGACAGTCCTCGGGGATTACGCAGCTTTCCTCTTGCCAACCCGTCGGGAAACGTTTGGCATGGTGTTTATCGAGGCTCTGTTCTCCGGCCTGCCCCTGCTGCATACCAGAGGGTGGGGCATCGACGGATTTTTTGCCAGTGACGAAGTCGGATATGCGTGCGATCCGACGAGCCTCGATGACATCGAGTCGGGCGTCGCCCGCCTGTTGACGGAACAAGAGCGCTTCAAACGATCCATTGCCGCTCTTCATGAGCGCGGCGGGTTGGACCGGTTCAAACGGAAAGCGATCGCCGAGACGTATCGCGCCGGTCTGGAGCGCGTGTTGGGCCGGACCGAGCAGCCCACGCGGGTTTTGTCCGAGACCGCTGCTGTTCCTTGACTGCAGACGAGATCTCGGTGCGTTTCGTTAAGAAACGCGTTTCAGTCATCACGAGAACAAACGAGAACATCGTACAGGGTTACAAGACACCGCTTTTTGCGAGAGGGGTTTATCCTGGCTTTCTTCCCCGAACGACTTTATGACGGCATGGCGGGCTACCTCGACGCCTACTTTGACCATTTCCGCGCGGCTGCTGCTACGGTGGCGCGCGAGCGAATGCAGGCTGCGGCGGACGCGATCATCGACGTCGTCGCCCGCAATGGGACGATCTTCTCGTGCGGCAACGGCGGCTCCGCGGCAATCGCCAATCACTTGGCTTGCGACTGTCTAAAAGGCGTCAGAACGGACACGACGATAAAGCCAAGGGTCTCGAGCCTGTCGGCGACGGTCGAATTGATCACCGCAATCGCCAACGACATCGGCTACGACGACATTTTCAGCTTCCAGCTTTCGTCGCTCGCCCGACCGGGCGACGTGCTGATCACGATCAGTTCGTCCGGCGAGTCTCGGAATATCGTGAACGCGATCACCTGGGCCAAGGCCAACGGATTGCGAACCATCGCAATGACGGGGTTCAAGGGCGGCGCTTCGGCGAAGGCGGCGGACATCAACCTTCATGTCGACGCGCACAATTACGGAATCGTCGAGGACATACACCAGTCGATGATGCATGTGCTGGCCCAGTACGTTCGACACAGACACCTTGTCGATCACAAATTGCTTGGCGAAAAGAAGTTTTGACGTCTGGTCGATAGACCCGTCGGTTCAAAGCGGGCGCGTTCGGGTTGATCGCGCCCCGTTCAGTAGGCGGATTGCGCGGGATGACGACTTTGGTTACCGGCGGGGCGGGATTCATCGCCAACACGCTGGTGGAGTCCATCCTTTCGCGCGGCGAAACCGTCATCTGTCTTGACAACCTCTGCCGCGGGACGACCGCTAACGTCGCGCGCTTCGCCGAGAAAAACAGCTTCAGGTTTTCGGCGGTCGATCTCGCCGATCTCGACGCCTTCCGATCCTGTCTTGATTCTCATGGCGACCTTGGCCCGATTTCGGAAGTCTGGCATCTCGCGGCCAATTCCGACATTCCGGCGGGGATCGCGGATCCGGGAGTCGATTTGCGCGATACGTTCATGACGACCTTCAATGTCCTGCGGATCATGGAGGAGCGGAGGATTGGAGAATTGCTCTTCGCGTCAAGCTCAGCGATCTACGGCGATCTCGGAAACCAGGAACTGACCGAAAGCACCGGTCCTCTGTTTCCGATTTCGAACTACGGCGCCATGAAGCTTGCGTCGGAAGCGATGATTACCGCGGCGGTGGAGAAGTTTCTTGGCCGAGCCTTGCTGTTCCGTTTTCCCAACGTGGTGGGACTGCCCGCGACCCACGGCGTGATTCTCGACTTCATCCGGAGGCTGCGTTCGGACCCAGACCATCTCGACGTCCTGGGAGACGGCTCGCAGCGGAAGTCCTACTTGCACGTGACTGAACTCGTCGAGGCCATGCTCTTCATCCAGGGGCGCGTCACCAAGAGGGTCGACGTCTTCAACATCGGCCCGACTGACGCTGGGGTCCACGTGCGCGACATTGCCCGCGAAACCGTTGCCGTGGTTGCGCCCGGCGCACGGCTGAGTTTTGGGACGGACAACAAGGGCTGGGTCGGCGACGTGCCCTGCTTCGCCTATTCGACGGCGAAGCTCTCCGCGCTCGGTTGGACGCCGAAGCTTAGTTCGCTCGAAGCTGTCCGACGAGCGATCGGCGAGATCAACGGTCAGGAAAACCCGCGGTGAAGCAGGCGGTCATTCTCGCCGGAGGAAAGGGCACGCGGCTCGCCTCCGTGCTCAACGGCCTGCCGAAGCCGCTCGTGGACGTGTGCGGCAAGCCGCTCCTTTTGCATCAGCTCGAACTTCTGTGCGCGCATGGTTTCACCGACGCGGTCGTGATGGTCAACCATAGGGCCGAGGCGATTCGCGAATGGCTCAATGGCGTCGACCTGCCGATTTCCGTTCGATTGATCGACGACGGCGAACCTCGAGGAACGGCGGGCGCTGTCCTGGCGGCACTTCACGAGCTCGAGCCCGAATTTCTTGTGATGTACGGCGACACGATGCTTTGCGTCGATCTGACGCGGTTTTGGGCCTGGCATCGCGCGGTCCCCGGCGCTGACGTTTCGCTCTTTCTTCACCCAAACGACCATCCGCATGACTCGGACCTGGTCGAAATCGACGAAACCGGGCGCATTGTTGCGTTCCACGCCTACCCCCACCCGGCGGATGCCTGGTTGCCCAACCTTGTGAACGCCGCGCTCTACGTCGTGCGGCGCGAGAGCCTGCGCAGTTGGAGCGAAACGGCCGCCCCTCTCGATTTCGCGAAGGACCTTTTCCCGCGCATGCTGGCGGCTGGAGCGGCTTTGAGGGGATACGCCTCGCCCGAATACATCAAGGACGCGGGCACCCCCGGACGGCTGGAGCGCGTTCGCAACGCGCTGACGTCAGGCGCAATTCGTCGCGCATCGCTCGACAAGCCTCAGAAAGCCGTCTTTCTGGATCGCGACGGCACCCTCAATGTCGAATACGGGCTCATTCGCCGCCCCGAGGATCTCGAGGTGTTCCCGTTTGCCGGATCTGCGATCCGACGGCTGAACGAAGCCGAATGGCGGACTGTTCTCGTCAGCAATCAGCCGGTCATCGCGCGCGGCGAGGTCACCGAAGCTGAGTTGCGCCATATCCATGCTCGGCTGGAAACGGAAATCGGCCGCGATCATGCCTATTTCGACCGAATCTACATTTGCCCCCATCACCCGGATCGCGGGTTTCCGGGCGAACGCATCGAGCTCAAGATCCGATGCGATTGCCGAAAGCCGGAGCCCGGCCTGATCTTCAACGCTCAGAAAGATCTCAACATCGATCTCGCCCGCTCTTGGTATATCGGCGACTCGACGGCGGATCTGGGGGCGGCCGAAAAGGCGGGGGTTTCCTCTATTCTGGTTGAAACCGGACACGGCGGCCTCGATCGCCGCTATCCTCACGAAGCGAGATTCACCGTCGCCAATGTTTCAGAGGCGGCAGCCTTCATTCTTGACGTCTATCCGAAGATCGCGAAGGTCCTCGCTCCTCAAATCGCCGCAATGGCGTCAAGCGACGATTGGTTCATCGGCGGGCTGCCGAGCGCCGGCAAATCGACAGTCGCAGCGACGTTTGAGCGGGAGTTGCGGTTGCAGGGGCGCCGCGCGCGAAGTCATTCACACGGATCGCTGGTTTGAGGACGACGATGACCGGCATGCGCTCAAGCCCTTCGACATGACGGGTCTCAAAGCGGCAGTCGCGAAAGCGGCGGAGCGCGGGAACAACCTATCCGTCACACTCATGCTTCCGGCTGGCCGCGCGGGCCAACTGGAGATCAAACTGGCGCCTGACGACGTCCTAATCTGGGAAGGCGTCTTTGCCGCGGAGCTCGCGGCGTCTCTTGGCCGGACCGCTCACACGATCAACGTCGTCTCGAGCGAAGCCGCCCGACATGCGCGCTTCATGCACTTATGCGAACGACAAGGCATTCCCGCGGCGCGCGCCAAGAGCCTCTTTGCCGGCGCGCGTGCAGAACAGGTTCCGGAGCCATCGACGAGTTCGCCCGTGCAGATCAATCTCGACGCCTGCCAGATCGAGTCCATCCTCGCGAAGGGAACGGCGCCATGATCATCAGTCGCACGCCGTTGCGCATGAGCTTCGTCGGGGGCGGAAGCGACTTGCCATCCTATTACCGGGAATATGGCGGCGCGGTCGTCAGCACGGCGATCGACAAATATGTCTATGTCACGATGAACCGCAAATTCGATAGCGGAATTCGCGTGGCCTATTCGCGGGTCGAAGAGGTGAACTCGGTTCCCGAGATCGAGCACCAACTGGTGCGCGCGGCGCTGAACATGGCCGGGGTTCCGGGCGGCGTCGAGATCACAACCGTTGCGGATATCCCCTCGCGAGGAACGGGCCTCGGTTCATCGAGCACCTTCACGGTCGCGCTTTTGCACGCGCTCTACGCTTTTCTCGGCCGCCATTCGACTCGCCAGGAATTGGCGGAACAGGCCTGCCACATCGAAATCGACGTCTGCGGCGAACCGATCGGCAAGCAGGATCAGTACGCCGCCGCTTACGGCGGCTTCAATCTCTACGAATTCAATCCGAACGATACGGTCACCGTCTCGCCGGTCATTTGCAAGCCGGAGACCATCGCCGGAATCAGAAGACAGATGCTGGTCCTCTATACCGGGATAACGAGAGGCGCCTCGACAATTCTCAAGCAGCAGTCATCGGAGCTGGCGACCAATGTCGATAAGAAGTCCGCCATGAAGCGGATGGTCTCGCTCTGCTATCAACTGCTGTCCGAAATTCGGAACGACAATCTGGATTCGTTTGGCCAGATTCTCCACGAAGCCTGGATGCTCAAGCGCGATATGGCGCCTGGCGTTTCCACTTCCGACATCGACGACTGGTACGAGACTGCGCGAAAACATGGCGCTATCGGGGGCAAGATCCTCGGCGCGGGCGCCGGCGGTTTTCTCGCCCTCTTCGCGCCTGAGGATCGGCACGAGGCGATCCGCCATGCCTTGCCGAAATTGCGCGCCATTTCCGTCGACTTCGAGCGAACGGGAAGCCAGATTATTTTTTACCAGCCAACGTCAAGCAATCACGCGGCCGCCGGGCCGCGGGCTTGAACCGCTGAGCGGTCGCTCCTCGAGCTCAGCCGCCGCCCACAAAAATTATTCCCCCTCCCCTCAAGACTGCGCTTGATCTTGAGGCCGCTCATCGCAAAACCCCGGTTGCTCGCCGCAACAGAGTCTCCGCCGGGACCCGCGCCCCATGAAAACCAAAGCCGCCGTCTGCCGCGCCTTCGGCGCGCCCTTGACCGTCGAGATGGTCGAGCTTGCCGACCCGGGGCCAGGCGAGGTGCAGATAAGGACGGCGGCCTGCGCGATTTGCCACAGCGACATTTTTTACGTCGACGGCGCCTGGGGCGGCGAATTGCCGGCGGTCTATGGACATGAGGCGGCCGGCGTCGTCGAGGCGGTCGGAGAGGGTGTGACGCGCCTGAAAGTCGGCGACCATGTGGTGGCGACGCTCATCCGCAATTGCGGCTTCTGCCCCGCCTGCACCGAGGGCGCGCCGGTCTTCTGCGAGGAAGTGTTCCCGCTCGACCGCAAGAGCCCCCTGCGCGACGGCGCCGGCAAGCCGATCGTTCACGGACTGCGCACCGGCGCCTTCGCCGAGCATATGGTTGTCGACCAGTCGCAGGCGGTCGCGATTCCGAAGGACATGGCCCTCGACAGCGCCGCGCTCATCGCCTGCGGCGTGCTGACGGGGCTGGGCGCGGTCGTTAACACGGCCGGCGTGAAAGCGGGCTCTAGCGTCGTCGTCATCGGCTGCGGCGGCGTCGGCCTCAATTCCATCCAGGGCGCGCGGCTCGCCGGCGCTTCCCCGATCATCGCCGTCGACGTCGAGCCCTTGAAGCTCGCTGCGGCGCGCGAATTCGGCGCGACGGAGACGATCAACGCGAAAAGCGAAAATGTCGCCGAGCGTGCGGCGGCGCTGAACGGGGGGCGCAAGGCCGACTGGGTTTTCGTCAGCGTGGGCGTCAAAGGCGCGGCCGAACAGGGCGTTTCGCTGATGAAGCGCAATGGCGCGACCGTGCTGGTCGGCATGCCGCCTTCGGGGGTCAAGGCGGTGATCGATCCGGGCTCAATCGCCGCCGACGGCCAAAGGATTCTCGGCTCCAAAATGGGCTCGGCCCGCCCGGCGATCGACGTGCCGATGATCGTCAAGCTCTACCGCGAGGGGCGGCTCAAGCTCGACCAATTGATCAGCGGGCGCTATCGGCTCGAATCGATCAACGAAGCCCTCGCCTCTTCGCGCTCCGGCGCTGCGGTGCGCAACGTGATCGTGTTCTGAGCGACTTTAAAACATCCGCTCCGCCGCCCGAGACCGACGCGCGATGATGAGGAGAATGATCGCCAGCACGGGAAAAGCGATGTCGCTGTAAAAGGGAACGCCCGCGTTGCCGGGAGCGAAATTGCCGGCGACGACCATCTGTTTCACATGGCCGACCGCGTCGCCGAGGAGGAAGATCGAACTCACCATGACCGCCGCCGCCTTGAAGTCCAGGCTGCGCCAGAAGCTCACGCAGGCGGTCGCGCCAATCGCAAGGTCCGCCAGACCCACCTCGAACTGAAACGGACTGACCTCCCAGCCAATGTCCGCCGCCGCGATTTGGGGAAAGAAGAGATGAAAGGCGGCCGCCCAGAGGCCCGTTACGCCGACCGGCAAGAGCAGAATCCACGCGAGCAAACGATCGGCGGCTGGCGCGCCGGTTCGCCGCGCCGCCGCAAGCGCCAGCGCCGCCACGAACAGGAACACCGGCAGGTTGCGCAGGACGAAGGCGATCGTTTCGGCCATCATGGGCTCCTGACGCGCACGGGCGGAGACTTGGACAGAGACGCGCGGCGAGTTACCACATCCAGAGGCGCGCGCGAACGCGAGAGCGCTGGGTTCTCGTGCATCCCTCTCTCCGGCCGCCTGCACCCATGAAAATCGCCGAACTCAAGACCTTCGTCGTCGGCAATCCGCCGCCCGCCTTCGGCGGCCGCTACTTCGTCTTCCTCAAGCTCAAGACTGCCTGCGGGATCGAGGGCGTGGGCGAAGTCTACGCCGCGAGCTTCGCGCCCAAGGCGGTCGTCGCGATGATCGAGGATGTGTTCGAGCGTCACGTCGAGGGCGCCGATCCGTTCCGCATCGAGGCGCTCTGGCGCAACGTCTACGGCCGTGGCTATTCAGGCCGGCCCGACATTTCGCTGATGGGCGTCCTCTCCGGCATCGAGATGGCGCTCTGGGACATCGTCGGCAAGGCGGTCATGAAGCCGGTTTATGCGCTGCTCGGCGGCAAGGTCCATGAACGCCTTCGCAGCTACACCTATCTCTATCCCGACGAGCCCGGCTCGCACGCCTATTCCGATAGCCCTGTCTATTCGAATCCGGACGCCGCGGCGAAACGCGCGCTCAAATATATGGCGCAGGGCTTCACCGCGGTGAAGTTCGATTCGGCCGGACCCTACTCGACCTTCGATCCGCGCCAGCCGAGCCTCGAACGGCTCGAGCTTTGCGAAGCGTTCCTGAAGACCTTGCGCGAGGCGGTGGGGACCAAATGCGATCTTCTGTTCGGGACGCACGGCCAGTTCACGACTCCGGCGCGCTGCGTCTGGCGCGGCGGATCGAGGCTTACGAGCCTTTGTGGTTCGAGGAGCCGACGCCGCCCGAAGCGCCGGAGGAGATGGCCAGGGTCGCAGCCCAGTGCCGCATGCCGATCGCAACCGGCGAGCGCCTCACGACGAAGTATGAGTTCGCGCGCGTCCTCGAAACGGGCGCGGCGTCAATCCTGCAGATGAACCTGGGCCGCGTCGGCGGCATCCTGGAAGCAAAGAAGATCGCGGGGATGGCGGAAGCGCATTACGCGCAGATCGCGCCGCATCTCTATTGCGGGCCGATCGTCGGCGCGGCCAACGTCCAGCTTGCGGCATGCAGCCCGAATTTTCTCATCCTCGAGAGCATCGAGCGCTGGGACGGTTTCCACGCCGAGATTCTCAAGAAGCCGATCCGCTGGGAGGAGGGCTTCGTCATTCCGCCGGAAGAGCCGGGGCTCGGCGTCGAACTCGACGAGGAGGCAGCGCTCGCGCATCCATGGACTGGCCACGATCTTCATCTCGCGCCGAGGTTCGATCCGGTGTGGCCGCCGGATTGAGAGATAGCTCAGCAGCGCGAGGGCACGGCGGCGGCGCAGCGGCAATTTTACCGGCGCCCCCTAATGATTTCAGTCTGTTACGACCCCGTTTAGTTCCGCCCCTCAAAATCGGCGCGTTGGCCTCGGCGCGGGATCGCGCGGAGCAGCAACGAACAACATAACATGTATGTTGATTATCTCCGTCTCTCTCCAAGAAGGGATCGGTCTGGCCCCCAGGCTCCCAACCTTTAGGAGGCTTTGGTTCCCGCCAGCTTGAGAAAGCCTTCGCCTGGCTTTGGCGGCGGCGTTTGTCGGCTGCTCAATGCCTCTTGATCGTCTGTCTGCTCAAAACTTAGGCAGAGCATGCGCTGCCGCGCATTGGCTTCGGCCGGAAACCACTCCTAGGCCCGCTCGCCGGCCTCTTTTATCTTTCGGCGCAACGCCTTGAGATCGAGCGCGGCTTCGCGGACTTCAGGAGTGAGATGGAGAATCATGGCGTTCATGGATTTACCTGTTAACACCTCCAAACACATTTGTGACGTGGATACATAGTCGTCACATTTCGGTAAAAAAACCGTTGCAAGGCGTATGCCAACGCGGTCGGCCCCACGTCTTTGTGATCGTTCCACCTGCCTTGCCTCCAGTAACGCATGAAGATGCGGTCCGTTCCAATTTGGTATCCGAGGCGATTTCTTCAATATCGGCGCGATCGTCGTAAGTTAAAGGTTTGGTTAACTTCAAGTAACAACGAATTGAAGGTTCTTGTCGGAATGGACGCCGACTCTCCGCATTGATCCAGCTCACGTCCGGAAAACTCGCCGCTCCGCTAATCTCACTGAGCTGATTGGAGGAGAGCGATCGGCGACGCTCCGGCCGCGCCGGCGATTTCGCCGAAGCTGCTTGAACTCGACAAAGAGGACGTCAAAGCGGTCCGGAGTTTCCTGCCCGGGAAGGTGCTCGGGCGGACGGCGGCGTTGTTTTTGGGGTGCGGAGCCAGACTCTCACGAGCTGGGCAAGCGCGCGGGCTCTATGTCGCTGCGCGGCGCATCTCCGCGCCCGGCAAGATCAAAAATCCTTAATCAATGATGGTTAGCCCGCGACCTACCCAGCCGTCACCCGAACCTAAAGCCCGAGATCATCTTGCCGCCGATCTTGGCGTTGAAGTCGCGCGTTCCTTTGCTGTCGCCGGCGGCGCCGGCGACCACCATCAGCGGCAAGAGGTGCTCCTCGCGCGGATGGCAGGCGCGCGCCGACGGCGCCTTGTCCCAATGCGTAAGCCGCGCCTCGCGCTCGGCTTCCGGCGCCTTCGCCGTCTCGTCGAGCCAGGCGTCGAAGGCGGCGGAGGCCGTCGTGTCGCCGTCGCGGAAATGGCGCAGGTCATGGAAGCTCATGCCGCTGCCGACGATCGCGACTCCCTGATCGCGCAGGGGCTCGAGCGCCTTGCCGAGCTTGATGTGGAAGGCCGGATCGAGGTCCTTGCGCAAGCGACAGCATGACGACCGGGATCTCGGCCTTCGGATCGACGATGAGGAACGGCACGAACACCCCATGGTCGAAGCCGCGCTCGCCGTCGGTCGCGACCGGCAGCCCCGCCGCCTCGATGAGGCGTTTGACCTCCGCCGCCAGTTCCGGATCGCCCGGCGCGGGATAGGAGAGCTTATAAGTGTGCTCGGGAAAGCCGTAATAGTCGTAGAGCATGCCCGGCTTCGGGTTGACGCTGACCGTCGGCTTGTCCGCCTCCCAATGGGCGGTCACGACCAGGAACGCCTTCGGCCGCTCGGGCAGCGATTTGAGAACGCCGGCGAGATAGTGCTTAAGGCCGTCCCAGGCATGCGGGCCGAAAGGCGGCGGCCAGTCCATCCAGAAGCAGGGGCCGCCGCCGTGCGGCACGAAGATCACGGGTTGGCGGACAGCGGGCATGGGAACCTCAGGGTCTCGTTGGCTCCCATGGACTTAAGTCACGCGGCGCGAGGCGCAATGCCGCGCCCGAGCGCCTGTCATGTCCGATCGATCCGGGCCGCATAGCAACCGCGCGTTAGCGTAATGCGCGTGGATATCAAGACCGCCTCCGATTGGCGAACAGGCGCGCGATCGCTGGCTGCACGATCGCCTCCGCCGTGAGATCGGCGTCGATCATGTCCCCGGACAGGTCAAAGGCGTCGAAGCGAAATCGGGCGGATCGCACAGAGACCTCCGGCGTTTCGTCTTTGGCTCGATACGGAGCTCTTGGCCCATCGCGGACAAAAATGGCGTGGAACTTCGCTTTGTAGGCCATGTCACGCCGGCAGGTGCAGATCGTTGAGCAGCAACATCCGACTTCGCCCATCTTCGACCATCCCTGAGCTCGATACGATCGGCGAAAGCCGAGGCTTTCTCCAGTCGGCGGTCGAGAGCCTTCGCGCCGAACGCTTTGCAGCTCGTCGATCGGAAAGCCCGTAGAAGCGGCGGAAGGGGTGCGCGCGTCGAGACCCGGCTAATTTGGAAGGACATGGCGATTTCCCTGATTGTAGTGTTCGCAGCTCCGACGTGGGCCCTGCACTTGCGCAGCGCGCGACGCCGTCTTCCCGTTCCTTGCTTTCGCAATCGAAGAAAGGCGTCACTTGGCGTCGTGAAGGATGATTCCGAGCGTGAAGCGTTCGCCGCTTTTGATGCGGCTGACACCATGGCGCAGATTGACGCGATAGGTCCCGCGCGTTCCCTGCACCGGCCGCTCGCGCACGGCGAAGATCACGCCGTCGCCTTGGGTCAGGACTCACCACTTCGGCGCGCGACTGCATGCGCGGCCGCTGCTCGGTCAGCACGAATTCGCCGCCGGCAAAGTCGCGGCCGGGCTCTGACAGCAGGATCGCGACCTGGAGGGGAAAGAGATGCTCGCCGTAGACGTCCTGGTGCAGGCAATTGTAGTCGCCCGGCCCATAGCGCAGGAGGAGCGGCGTTGGGCGCGTCTGATCCGCCTCACGGCAGCGCGCGAGGAACGCGTCGTGCTCGGCCGGATAGCGCACAGAAACGCCCATAGCCTCGTTCCACCGGTCCGCTATCGGCTGCGAGCCTCGAATAGAAGCCGCGGCGAAGCGCAACGATCGGCTCAGGCAGCGGATAGGCGAAATATTTGTACTCGCCTCGCCCGAAGCCATGCGCCCCCATCACGATGCGCGAGCGGAAGCGCGCGTCGTCGGGATAGAGCGCCTGAAGCTCGCGACAGGTCTCGGGCGAGATGAGCTTCGGCGCGACCGCGCAGCCGTAGGCGTCGAGGTCGCGCTCGATCGCTGGCCAATCGAGCGCGTCGATCGTTGCGGCCCTCATCCGGCCGCCCTCATCGGCCGATGCGTCGGCCGCCTTCTCCGGGGGAGAAGGGTGCGCGCTGCCCTCTCCCCATGGAGCGCCGAAAGACGCCCGCTCCTCGACGAGGACATTGGAGAAGGGCGTTGGGGGTGAGGGCGCGGGCCTTCATCACGCCGCCTCCCGGTCGATGAGCTTGCGCTTGCGCTCGACGCCCCAGCGATAGCCGGAAACGTCGCCGTCGGTGCGCACCACGCGGTGGCAGGGAATCGCGATCGCGAGCGGGTTGGCGCCGCAGGCCTGCGCGACCGCGCGCACGGCTTTCGGCTGGCCGATGGCGCGCGCAATCTCCTTGTAGGTCGCCGTCTTTCCGGCAGGGATGGCGCGCAAAGCCGCCCAGACCCGTTGCTGGAACGCGGTGCCGCGGATGTCGAGCGGAAGATCCAGGCGCTGGCCGGGCGCCTCGACGAGACCGACCACTTGCGCGACCATTTGCTCGAATTCGGCGTCGCCGCCTTCGAACTCCGCGCGCGGGAAGCGGTCCTGCAGCTCGCGCACCAGCGCGTCCGGATTGTCGCCCAGCATGATGGCGCACACGCCTTTGTTCGTGGCCGCGACCAGCACCGCGCCAAGCGACGCCTGCCCGACCGCGAAGCGAATGCGAGCGCCCTCCCCGCCGCGCTTAACCGCGCTTGGGGTCATGCCGAGCCGTACGCCCATGCTCTCGTAGAAGCGGCTCGAAGAGTTGAACCCGGCGTCGTAGATCGCTTCGGTGACCGTCCCCGCCGTGCGCAGCTTGTCGGCCGCGCGGCGCGCCCGTCTCTCGGCCGCATAGGCCTTCGGGGTCACGCCGGTGATCGCCTTGAAGACGCGATGGAAGTGATAGGGGCTCAAGCCCGCGCCCGCCGCAAGCTCGGCAAGCTTGGGCGCCTCTTCCGCCTCATCGATCCGCTCGCACGCTTGGCTGACCGCCTCGATTTGCGGATCGGGCGCGCCAAGCTTGTCCGGCCGGCAGCGCTTGCAGGCGCGGTAGCCCGCCTTCTCCGCCTCCGCGACAGTCGAAAAGAATGAGACGTTCTCCCGCTTCGCCGACCGCGAGGCGCAGCTCGGCCGGCAATAGACGCCGGTCGTGCGCACGGCGAAAAAGAACTTGCCGTCGAACGCGGAATCGCGGCGCTTGACCGCCTGCCAGTGCTCCTCGTCGCGAGCCGGCGCCCATGCGGTGTTGGGCTCACGCGTTTCGGTCATGGGCATAGACATAAGGATAGCTCCCGGCTTTGTCTTGGCTCCCCGTCTACGCCGATCCCTAAGCGGCCGAACTCCGGTCCTTGCGATGCAATTCTGAACCTGTGGCCCTCAAGCCGCCTGAGCATGAAAGGCTTGGCCGAACTCGAGGATCGTGTCGGCCATCGCCTGAACCGGGGCGCTCGGCCGGCCGAGCGCGGGCACGACGACGAATTCGGTCTCGCCGAGCGGCGGCAGCCCCGCCTCCGGCCCGACGGCGACGGTCCCTTCCGCCTTGAGACGGGCCGATTGCGCGCCGACGCCAAGCCCGCCGAGGACGGCGCCGACCAGGCCCGAAAGCGAGCCGCAAGTGCAAGCGATGCGCCAGGAAACATTGGCCTTCTCGAGCGCCGCGAGAACGGCCTCGCGGGTGATGCTGCGCGGCGGATAGAGGACGAGCGGCAGCGGGCGCTCGCGATCCCGCCGCCAGTCCGGCGCGGCGATCCAGACCATGTCCTCGCGCCACACCATGCGGCCGCGGCCGTCGCCCGCCTTTCGCTTGGCGAAAATGAGATCGAGCGCGCCCTCGTCCATGCGTTCGTAGAGGTCGGCGGCGAGCCCGACCGTCATCTCGATGTCGACCCCGGGGTGCCTGGACGAGAACGCGCGCAGGACCTGCGGCAGAAGGCTCGAGAGCGCGAAATCCTCCGAAGCGCCGAAGCGGACCCGGCCCCTGAGCTCGGCGTTCGAGAAATAGCGCTCCGCGCGGGAATAGGCGGCGAGAATCTCGCCGGCAAGCACAGTCAAGGCCTGCCCGTCGACCGTGAGCGACACCTTGTGGGTGTCGCGATCGAACAAACGCCGGCGCGTCTCCGCTTCGAGCCGGCGCACCTGCTGGCTCACCGTCGACTGGCGCACGCCCCGCCGGCGCGCGGCTTCCGAGAAAGACCCGGTCTCCGCGACCGCGAGGAAGGTCACGAGCAGGTCGGGATCGTAGGTTTCCGCCATCACGAGGCATGATAACTGAAACCACGGAGAACGTCATTCCGAATGAGCGCTGAGGCGAGGCATGTTGCAGCATCATGCGCCAGACTCTCTCTCGCATCGCGCCCGACACTTTCACCCTGCTGCTGGTCGCGACCGTCGTGTTGGCGAGCGTGGCGCCGCCGACGGCGGCGTTCGAGACGCCGGTCAAGATCGCGACCGACGTCGCGATCGCCTTCATGTTCTTCCTCTATGGCGCGCGGCTGGCGACGTCGAATGTGGTCGCAGGGCTCGCGCATTGGCGCCTGCACGCTTTGGTGCTCGCGTCGACCTTCGTGATGTTCCCGCTCGTCGGCCTCCTCCTTTTCCATTGTCTCCCGCAATGGCTCGTGCCCGGCCCGCTGGCTTTGGGCATGCTCTATCTCTGCCTCCTGCCGTCGACGATCCAATCCTCGCTCGCCTTCACTTCGATCGCCGGCGGCAATGTTCCCGCCGCAATGTGCTCGGCGACACTGTCGAGCCTGGTCGGCACAATCGCGACGCCGCTTCTCGTCGGGATTTTCGCCGCGACACGCGGAGGCGCTCCGACCGGCGATGCGATCCGCGAGATCGGCCTCCTCCTGGTTGCGCCGTTGCTCGCGGGCCAATGCTTACGCCCTTGGATCGGCGACTTCGTCCTCCGCCACAAGGCGATTCTGTCCGCGACCGACCGCGGCTCGATCCTGCTCGTGGTCTACGGCGCCTTCGGCCACGCGGTCAGCGCCGGGCTCTGGCGCGCGCTGCCGCTGAGCGGCTTCGCAATCATGCTCGTCATCGAGGCCATGGTTCTGGCCTTCATGCTCTTCGCCACCCGCTTCACCGCCAAGACTTTGGGCTTCAACAGGGAGGACACGATCGCCATCGTCTTCTGTGGCTCGAAGAAAAGCTTGGCGGCCGGCGTGCCGATGGCGGGCGTGCTGTTCCCCGGCCCCAACCTCGGCATGATCCTCCTGCCGACCATGCTCTTCCACCAGATGCAGCTCATGGTCTGCGCCGTGCTGGCGCGGCGCTGGGCGCAGGAAGGGAAGGCTGAGGCGGAAGCGCGGCCTGAGGCTACGGCGCCGTCGCTCGGGGCCATGGCGCCGGCGCGGTGAGGGCGGCGAGGGCCGGTAAGGTCCCGATTCAGGTCGTCTCGTACTCGATCTTGCGAGCGTCGGTGACTCGGCAGGATGCATCGAGAATCTCGATCGCGAGCAGATCACCATAGGCGATCTTCATGATTGCCTTCTCCAGGACTTATCAATCTTGCTGGTCCCGTACGCCGTAACGACCTCCGTCGTTCAACATCGGGGAGACGGTTTTTGCTTGTCAATTGGCCTTGCAATGGCGCAGTCTGCCAGTCCGACCGGCTGCCATTTTGCTAACGTGGGAGCGGAGGGGATTCAAATGTTCCCGGCTTTCGCAGAGACCACGAGCGGCGGGCGATTATTCTACTGGAATTTGGACGGAACTGTAGGATTCCGCGGCGCCAACAAACTCGACGACGTGATGTTCGTGCAATGGTGTCTCTACAAAGCTTCCAAATGGAATGGTCTTGATCGAGTGGCAAAGGTCACCGGCGCGGGGGCGAAAGGGCAATCCATTAAAGAGGCTTTTGCCAAAACGAATGTCAACGGAAGCTGCACCGGGTTGAAAGACGACAATCTTGTCGAGAAAATCACATTCCTTCAGTCGCTGATCTCGGTCGATATGGATGGCCGAGTTGACCCCATCGTTGGTTCTGTAAGGCACTCCACCTCCATCGGCGGCAAAGAGGTGTATTTAATCATGCGGCTCAATCAAATTCTCAAAGAGGTCCACCCGCGAGAATATCCGCGGCTCGACCTCATGCCGGAGTTCATCTGGCGCATCTCAGACAAAGTGAAGCCGGTTTTTTGGAACTAGCCGACGAAAAGTCAGCATTAATTCAGCTGTATTGTGAGTCGAATTTACTAGCGTTTGTGCTCGTTTATTAGCGCTTATGCCCGCGCTGTCACGCGGTGCGCCGCATCGCCCCGCCGGCTGCGTCCGCGATCGAGCGGGCGCCGAACAGGATGAAGATCACACCGACAAGCCGCGTCACCGCGACGCCATGCGTGAGAAAGAACCGCCGCACCGGGGCCAAGCCAGCGGCGAAGACCAAGGTCACGTCAGCGAGCAGGAAACCCGCGAAAGCGGCGACGAACATCTGGGGCGCGTCGGCCAGTTTCAGCGCCCCGATATAGGGGGCGACGATGGCCGAGAACATCGCCAGCGCCACCGGATAGGATTTGGGGTTGGTGAGGCCGAAGGCCATGCCGGTCGCTAGCGGCCGCTTGGCCCCGATCGTGCGCGGGGCCGTGTCCTTCTTCGTCATGACCGCCCGCGCGCCGAGATAGAGGAGGTAGAGCCCGCAAACGAAGCCGAGCAGCTCGAACAAAGCGGGACCGATGCGGTTCGCCCCGACAATCGCCGCGACCGCAAGCGCGCCCCAGGTCACATCGCCCACGAGGTGACCGCAGATGAACCAGGCGCCCGACGCGCGCCCACGCGATGCGGCAAGCGTGAACAGAGCGAGGAACGCAGGCCCCGGCGTGACGACATAAAGATAGGCCGCGGCGAGCGAAGCGAGGAGAATCTTGGGATCGGTCATTCGGGCTTATCCTCGATGAGCCGCTTCAACTTGTACAGGGCCTCGAGCGCGTCGCGGGGCGTGAGCGCGTCGGGATCGAGCGCTGCGAGCGCCATGCGCAGTTCGTCAGGCGCGGGCGCCGCAGGCGGTTCGTGCGGCTCGTAGGAGAAGAGCGGCAAGGCGTCGAGAGAACTGCTCGAACGGGACGCCTCGAGGCTGGCGAGCACTTGGCGCGCCCGCTTGACGACGGAGGCCGGCAGGCCCGCGAGCTTCGCGACCTGGATGCCATAGGAGCGGTCGGCGGCGCCAGGGACAACCTCGTGCAGGAACGCGAGCGTCCCTTTGAACTCGGTGACCCGCATGGTGAGGTTGACGAGCCGGGGCAGCGTCTCGGCGAGCGCCGTCAGCTCGTGGAAATGGGTGGCGAACAAAGCCCGTGATCGGTTGACGGCGCTCAAATGCTCGACGCAGGCGTAGGCGATCGAGAGGCCGTCGAAGGTCGCCGTGCCACGGCCGATCTCGTCCAGGATCACCAGCGAGCGCGTGGTCGCCTGGTTGAGAATGGCCGCGGTCTCGACCATTTCGACCATGAAGGTCGAGCGGCCGCGCGCGAGATCATCCGCGGCGCCGACGCGCGAGAACAGCCGGTCGACGATCCCGATATGCGCGCGAGTCGCCGGCACATAAGCGCCCATCTGCGCGATCAGCGCGATCAGCGCGTTCTGCCTCAGGTACGTCGACTTGCCCGCCATGTTGGGGCCGGTGACGATGGCGATGCGCCCGCCCTCCCCTGCTTCTCCGGTAAGATCGCAATCGTTGGCGACGAACGGCTCGCCCGCTTCTCTCAGCGCCGCCTCGACCACCGGATGGCGCCCGCCCTCGATCCTGAAGCTCAACGAGGCGTCGACCAGCGGACGCGTCCAGTTGCGCTTGACCGCAAGTTCGGCGAGCGCGGCTGCGACGTCGATTTCGGCCAGCGCGACGCCGAAGCCACGCAAGCGTTCACCCTCCGCGACGCAGGCCTGACGCAGACGCTCGAACGCCTCGAGTTCGAGCGCGAGGGCGCGGTCCGCCGCGGAGGCGATACGCTGCTCGAGATCGGTCAGCGCATTGGTGGTGAAGCGCATCGCGCCGGCCATCGTCTGGCGATGGATGAAGGTCGCGCTATGCGGCGCCTTGAGCAGCGTCTCGCCGGCCGCCTGTGGCGTCTCGATGAAATAGCCGAGGAAATTGTTGTGCTTGATCTTGAGCTGCTTGACGCCAGCGTCGTTGGCGTAGGACGCCTGCAGTTCGGCGATGACGCGACGGCTTTCGTCGCGCAGGCTCCGCGCTTCATCGAGCGCCGACAGAGCGCCGGCGCGGACAAACCCGCCCTCGCGCTTGAGCAGCGGCAAATCGTCGGCGAGCGTGGCTTCAAGATCGCGCTCAAGTTCGCCGCAATCGGCGCGCAACCGGGCGTAAGCGCTCAAGAGTTCGGGCGGCAGTTCCTCGGCCGCTTCGAGAATGGTGGCCAGAGTCTTCGCCGCGGCAAGGCCGTCACGGACGGCGGCGAGGTCGCGCGGACCGCCGCGGTCGAGGCTCAAGCGCGAGAGAGCCCGCAGAAAGTCGGGGGCATGCCCGAGCGCTCGCCGCAAGGCGTCGCGCATCGGCGCCGCCTCGACCAGGAACTCAAGCGAATCGAGCCGCCGGTTGATTGCGTCTGGGTCGGTCAGAGGACTCGCCAGCCGCTCGGCGAGGAGACGCGCCCCGGCGGGGGTTACGGTCAAGTCGATCGTCGCCAGGAGCGAACCGTCGCGCGCGCCGCTTAAGGTTCGCGTGAGCTCGAGGTTGGCGCGGGTCGCCGGATCAATCTCGAGGCTCGTCCCACGCGCGCGCCGCGTCGGGGCTGAGAGCGCGGGCCGGGCTTCGAACTGAGTGCGCTTGACATAGGCGAGCGCCAGGGCCGCGGCGGCGATCTCGGCGCGGGTGAATGCGCCGAAGCCGTCGAGGGTTTCGACGCCATAGAACTCGCAGACGCGGCGTTCAGCCGCCGCGCCGTCGCCCCCGTCGCGCGCAAGCGGCGTGGCGGGAACGCGCATCGCGCCGACGATCTGGGAAAACAAAGGCTCGTCATACACGCCTTGCGACGCGACCACCTCGCTCGGCTCGAGGCGCGCGATCTCTGTCGAAAGACCCGCTTCGTCCGTCTCGCTCAGCGCAATCGAGCCGGTCGACAGATCGAGCGCGGCGAGACCGTAAACTTGACCTCCCGCGCTCGCGCGCACCTTCTGGACGGCCGCCAAAAGACGCGCGCGACCGGGCTCAAGCAGCCGTTCCTCGGTGATCGTGCCGGGTGTGACGAGCCGCACGACGTCGCGCTTGACGACCGATTTCGGTCCGCGCTTCTTCGCCGCCGCCGGGTCCTCCATCTGCTCGCAGACGGCGACGCGATGGCCGAGCGCGATCAGCCGGTTGAGGTAGTCGTCGGCGCGCTCGACCGGCACCCCGCACATCCGGATGTCCTCGCCCTCGTGCTTGCCGCGCTTGGTGAGGACGATCCCGAGCGCCCGGCTCGCGATTTCCGCGTCGTCGAAGAACAACTCGTAGAAATCGCCCATCCGGTAGAACAACAGGCAACCCGGATTGACCGCCTTGATTTCCAAATACTGCGCCATCATCGGCGTGACGCGCACGCTGGCCGTGCTGGAATCGGGGCTGTCGCTGGAGGCGTCCATCGCTTCAAGCCTAGCAAATCGGCCGGGTCGGCGCAGCGCCGCCGCCCGCGCTATCCACGGGTTGCTTGAGCCGTTGCCCGCCGCGCTTACGGCGTCTGCACTCGCGCCGCTTGTTTCTCCAGGAGCCGGTTCTTGACGAGCCAGCCGGCGCCTCGATTCCAGGAGTAGTTGGCGCCCATGCGCAAGTCGGTCCGCTCGACGGAAATGAGCGCGCCGGTTCGTGCGTCACGGAGCCGAAACGTGACGCCGTACTCCATCCGGCTGACCCGGTTCACGATCCCGACAAGAGATTGATCGGCGCCGAGTTTGCGAGCGATCGGGACGTCGCAATCGTCGCATTTGTGCAGGCTCCCCGCCTTCACCTCCGGCGCGTCGGCATGGCTGACGTCAACGAGACTATACCGGCCGGATTCCGTGAGCAGCCGGCGCACTGTCTCCGTCGCCAGTCTCAGCTGCTCCCGGTCTTGGTCGCTTTCAGGGATAATCCCGGCGCCGCCACTGAAATCCTCCAGTTCGAAGTCGAAGACGGCAATCTTGACCGGCGCGACCGTTTCGGCCGGTTTGTCGAGCGTCGGCGCAGACTGAAGAACATCACGCGCGAGAAAGGATTCCGCCTTTTGCCAGGCCTCGTCCGTGTCGCCGCGGAAAGTCAGCAACCGGTCAAAAACAATCCGACCCTGCATCCTCGTCGGCGATTTGGATCTTCGCCCACTGAACGAGGGAGCTCATTTTGTGCACGCCGCCGAGCAGGACGAGCTTTGCGCCGGCCGCGCGCGCCGCCTTCTGAAGCTCGGAAGGGTTCATCGCCGGATCGCATGGGCCAGACCCGCAAGACATCGGAACAATCCGGTACTGGCCGTTCGCCGCGAGATCGCGCTGCAACGCGCTGACGAAATCCGCGGCGCGCCGTTGATGGGCCGCCGTCTGATCGGTCGGCTCGCCGGACGTGTCGACATAGTCGAGATTGAGGACCGCCAGCGCGGCAGGCTGCGGCGGCGCAACATCGGCTTGCGCGCGGAGGCCCGCCAAGCGCGGTCGCCAAGGCCGCTGTTGCGACGGCTGCAATGGAGAAATATGCGCTGCGCATCGAGCATCCTCCTTATGACGGCCTTGAGCCACAGGCCTTACGCCGCGGGCGCCGGTGCGTCCCGCCGCGCCTTCATAGCCTTGGCCGCCATCGTATAGCCTCCGCTCACGCCGTCAACGAAATGGACATACGGATCGAATGCATCAGAGTTTCGAACGGAGCCCGATCTGGATCAGCGGCCCGGCTCCCGAGCCCAGCGCAACGTCCCGGCCGCGCTCGATCGCTTGCCGAACGAAAGCCTTGGACGCCGCCACAGCCTCCGGCAATGGGGCGCCGAGAACGATGTTGGCGGCGATGGCGCTCGAGAGCGTGCAGCCGGTTCCGTGCAGGTTCTTGGAGAGAAGCCTGGGCGCTGCGAAACGGCGAACATCGCCTTCTGTCACCATGAGGTCGATCGCCTCCTCGCTCTTAAGATGTCCGCCCTTCATCAGCACCGCGCGCGGACCGAGCTTGAGCAGCGCCTCGCCCTGGCGCGCCATGTCCGCTTCGCTCCGCGCGATCCTGGCTCGCCGAGCAGCGCGGCGGCCTCGGCGAGATTGGGAGTGAGGCAATCGACGAGCGGCAGCAGCCTCGCCCGTACTGTCTCGACGAAGCTCAGCGCCGCTCGAGCGGATCGCCGGAGGAGGCGGCCATGACGGGATCGTAGACGATGAAGGCTCCGTTTGCCTTCTCCCTCCGGGAGAAGGTGGCCGAAGTAGTCGCCCGGATGAGGGCCGGGGCCGATGGCGCGGACGCGCTTGGCGCGCCAACCCTCACTCGCAACCCCTCTCCACAAAGGCGCAGAGAGCCTGTCCGCCACCATTTCGACAATCGCCGCCATCCCCAGCATGCCGAGCTTGATCGCCGCGACGTCGAAGTCCTCTAGGACCGCGTCGATCTGCGCGGCAACGATTTCAAGCGGCGGATAGTGGATGGCCCGCACTCCCCGCGTGTTCTGGGCGGTGAGCGCGGTCACCACGCTCGCCCCATAGACGCCGAGCGCCGCGAAGGTCTTGATGTCAGCCTGAATCCCTGCGCCGGCGCCCGAATCCGAGCCGGCGATGGTCAGCGCGATCGGCAGTCTCGCAGTCACGCCGGCCGCGTCGCCGCCACCCATTCGCGCGCGCGCGCCTCCGGATCGGGATGAAGCGTGATGTCGGTCACGACGGAGACGACGTCCGCGCCAGCGGCGAGACACAGCTTCGCCCGTTCGACAGTCAGTCCGCCGATCGCGACCAGCGGCATGGCGCCGACGCGGCGCTTCCACTCGCCGATCTTCTCGAGACCCTGCGGCGCGAACGCCATGGCCTTGAGCCGCGTGAAATAGATCGGCCCGAGCGCGACATAATCCGGCTCGAGCTTGAGCGCGCGCTCAAGCTCCACTTGGTCATGCGTGCTGACCCCAAGCTTCACCCCGGCCTTGCGGATCGCGCCGACATCCGCGTCATCGAGATCAGTCTGGCCGAGATGGACCCAAGGCGCGCCTTCGTCGATCGCGACGCGCCAGTAGTCGTTGACGACCAGCGCCGCGCCCGCTTTCCCGCAGATCGCCAGCGCCTCGCGCGTTTCGCGCGCTGCCGACGCTTCGTCCTTCTCCTTGACGCGCAGCTGGATCAACCGCGCGCCAACGCCGGTCAGACGCGCCACCCACGCTGCGCTGTCGACGATCGGGTAGAACGGGTCGAGGCGAGCCCTCGCCCCAACCCTCTCCCCGAGGGAGAGGGGGCGCCCTTCTCCCTCTGGGAGAAGGGGGCGCGAAGCGCCGGATGAGGGCGTGCTCACGTCAGCACCGCTCTTCCAACCACCGGCGTCGAGGGTTCCGCCATGTCGCGCGGCTGCATCGGCCCGGCGAGGAAGGCCTTGCGGCCGGCTTCGACGCCCAAGCCGAAGGCGCGCGCCATCGCCACAGGATCGCCCGCCTTGGCGACGGCGGTATTGAGCAGCACGCCGTCGTAGCCGAGCTCCATCGCGGCCGCCGCATGCGACGGCAGGCCGACGCCGGCGTCGACGATCAGCGGAACATCTGGAAAGTGAGCGCGCATCGCCCTCAAGCCGAACACATTGTTGAGCCCTTTGCCGGAGCCGATCGGCGCGCCCCAGGGCATCAGCACTTTGCATCCGGCTTCGATCAGCCGCTCGGCGACGACGAGATCCTCGGTCGTATAGGGGAAGACTTCGAAGCCGTCGCTGACAAGAATCCGCGCGGCCTCGACGAGGCCAAACACGTCAGGCTGCAGCGTGTCGGCTTCGCCGATCACTTCGAGCTTGACCCAGGGCGCGCCGAAAACTTCGCGCGCCATCTCAGCCGTCGTCACCGCCTCTTTCACGCTATGGCAGCCGGCGGTGTTCGGCAGCACGCGGGCGCCGATGTCGCGGATCAGCCGCCAGAAATCCTGCCCCTCCTTGAGGCGGGCCGACTCGCGCCTGAGCGACACGGTAAGGATTTCCGCCCCCGACGCGCGCGCGGCCTCGGCGAGGATCGCGGGCGACGGATATTGCGACGTCCCAAGCATCAGCCGTGAACGAAAGCTCGCGCCGTAGAGGGTGAAGTCGGAGGCGGACACGGTCATGCACAGGTCCGTCAGGTTCGCCAAGGATCAATCAGTGGAATCCCAAGCCTCTCGAAATCGCGGGTATTCCGCGTCGCGAGCAGAGCGTGGTGGACCACGGCGGTCGCCGCGATGAGCGAATCCATTTCTGACAGAACCCATCCTTGCCGGATCGCGGAGCCGCGCATGGTCCCCGCGGATTCAGCGATGGCCAGGTCAACATCGACCGTGCGGCGCCGAAACCGCTCTCGCAGCTGATCCACAAACAGCGCCAGGCGCATCCGGCCCACGGATTCCGGCAGACGCTCGATCCCGAAGGTGAGTTCGTGAAAGACAGCCACGCTGATCCATGGCTCGGAGCAGTTCTCGATGAAGTCCAAGACTGGCTGCGCTGGCCGTTTGCGGAAAAGCTCCGAAACCACGTTGGTGTCGAAAAAGACATCCATCAACGCTCGCCGTCATCCAGAATTCCATCCAAAGGATCGGATTGGTTCTTCGTGCGCGGCGGCAACTCAATATCGCCGATGCGGGGCGCGTTCTGAACCAGCCACCGCCCGAGATGAGGCTCATCCTCCCGGCCGCGCAGCCGCTCGTACTCTGCCATCGAAATGACGACGCAAGGATCCCGCGTCCCGACAATCTGCGCCTTTCCCTTGCGGGCGCGGTCGAGCACTTCCGAAAGTTTGGATTTCGCCTCCTGCACCGTCCACATGCGCGTCCTGCGTCAACTGATCCAGTCTAGACTAGATTATATATGCCGATCGTCATCTGCTTACAACGTTTCCGTCAGCCTCCCTGGCGCGGCGCGACGATCTCGATGCGATCGCCGTCCTTGAGCGGCGTCGTTTCACGCGCTCGCGCCGGCACGAACTCGCCGTTGAGCGCGGTCGCGACCTTGGCCTCGCCAAAGGCGAGCGATTGCAGAGCTTCCGCAAGCGTCCCGGCTCGAACTTCCTGCGGTTCGCCGTTGACGACGAGCTTCATGCGAGCGCCTTCATGCCTTCGATCGCCAGCCTCGCCGCGCGTTCGGCGAAAGCCGGCGCGAGCAGGAAGCCGTGGCGAAAAAAGCCGTTGACGAATATCCGGCCGCCGCGCTCATCGACGCGCGGCTCGTTGTCGGGGAAGGCCGGGCGGACGTCGGCGCTCATCTCGAGGATCTCAGCCTCGCCAAAGGCCGGGTGAAGAGCGTAAGCCGCGCTCAGAAGCTCGATCGCCGAGCGCACGCTGACGGCGCCCTTCTCCGCGCTCTCGATCATGGTCGCGCCGATCATGAATTCGTTGTTGGCGCGCGGCACGATATAGAGCGGGATGCGAGGATGCAGGAAGCGCACCGCGCGGGCGAGTTGCACCTCGCGGGAGCGAATGCGCATCATTTCGCCGCGCACGCCGCGCAGTTCCGGAAGCGCCTTGCGAGCCGCCCAACCGCGGCAATCGATCACAACATCCCCCTCGCCAAGCGCGTCGCCATCCACGCCAAAGCGGATCTCGCCGCCCTTCGCGCGCAAGCGCTCGGTCAGCGCCGACAACGCGACGCGCGGATCGAGATGGCCTTCGTCGGCGAAGAACAGACCTTTACGGAAACGGCCCGCGAGATCCGGCTCAAGCTCGGCGATGCGCGCTTCGTCCACTGCCGCATGCGCCCTCGTTCGCGCCGCGAAGCGGTCGATCTCGCCCGCGTCGCGCGGCGGCGCGACCACCAGCGTTCCTTGGCGCGTCACACCTGGAACGCGCGCGTCCCACCAGTCGATCGCGCCTTGGCCGAGTTCGACGACGCTTTGCGGC
Source organism: uncultured Alphaproteobacteria bacterium (assembly GCA_963753135.1). Lineage (GTDB taxonomy): Bacteria > Pseudomonadota > Alphaproteobacteria > Rhizobiales > Beijerinckiaceae > Roseiarcus. The sequence goes on from CAVWBA010000017.1 coordinate 251,901, forward strand.
GCGCTTTCGCCCTCGCAGAACGGCGCGAGCATGCCGCCCGCCAACCAGGACGCGTTGGCGCCCAGCTCGCGCGAGCGCTCGATAAGCGTAACCTGCGCGCCGCGCTCGGCTAGCGTAACGGCGGTCGTCAGGCCGACGACGCCAGCACCGACGACAGTCGCGCGCATCGCCTCACTCCGCCGCCTTCACGTAGAGGGCGGCGCCGCCCTCTAGGAACTCGCGCGACTTCTCCGCCATGCCGGCCATCGCCTCGGCTTCCTTACGAAGATCCTGAGTGATCTGCATCGAGCAGAATTTCGGCCCGCACATCGAGCAGAAATGCGCCACCTTGTGGCTGTCCTTCGGCAAGGTCTCGTCGTGGAACTTTCGCGCCGTGTCGGGGTCGAGCGACAGGTTGAACTGATCCTCCCAGCGGAAGTCGAAGCGCGCCCGAGACACCGCATCATCGCGAATTTGCGCTGCCGGATGGCCCTTGGCGAGGTCGGCCGCGTGCGCGGCGATTCGATAGGTGATGACGCCGGTCTTGACGTCCTCGCGGTCGGGCAGGCCAAGGTGTTCCTTGGGCGTCACGTAGCAGAGCATGGCGGTGCCGAACCAGCCGATCATCGCCGCGCCAATGCCCGACGTGATGTGGTCGTAGCCGGGCGCGATGTCCGTCGTCAGCGGCCCAAGCGTATAGAAAGGCGCCTCGCCGCATTCGCGAAGCTGCTTCTCCATGTTCACCTTGATCTTGTGCATCGGCACGTGGCCGGGGCCCTCGATCATCACCTGGCAGCCCTTGTCCCAGGCGACTTTGGTCAGTTCGCCAAGGGTCTCCAGCTCGGCGAATTGCGCGCGGTCGTTGGCGTCGGCGATCGAGCCGGGACGCAGGCCGTCGCCGAGCGAGAAGGATACGTCATACTTGCGCATGATGTCGCAGATCTCGTCGAACTTCTCGTAGAGGAAGCTCTCGCGATGGCCCGCAAGACACCAGCGCGCCATGATCGAGCCGCCACGCGAGACGATGCCGGTGACGCGCTTCGCGGTCAGCGGCACGTAGGCGAGCCGCACGCCGGCATGGATGGTGAAATAGTCCACCCCCTGTTCGGCCTGCTCGATCAGCGTGTCCTTGAACACTTCCCAGTCGAGCTTGAGCGGATCGCCGCCGACCTTTTCCAGCGCCTGGTAGATCGGCACCGTTCCGATCGGGATGGGCGCGTTGCGCAGGATCCAGGAGCGGATGTTGTGGATGTTGCGGCCGGTGGAGAGGTCCATCACCGTGTCGGCGCCCCAACGGATCGCCCAAACCATCTTCTCCACTTCCTCGGCGACGCCCGAGCTCACCGCCGAATTGCCGATGTTGGCGTTGACCTTGACCAGAAAGTTCCGGCCGATCGCCATCGGCTCGAGTTCGAGGTGATTGATGTTGGCGGGAATGATCGCTCGCCCGCGCGCGACCTCCTCGCGCACGAACTCCGGCGTGATGAACTCAGGGATGGCTGCGCCGAAGCTCTCGCCGTCGGCAAGTCGCTCCATTGCGCCCTCAACCGCCGCCTCGCGCGCGAGGTTCTCGCGATGGGCGACATAGATCATCTCTTCGGTGATGACGCCGGCGCGCGCGAACTCGAGCTGGGTCACGAGCTGGCCCGGCTTGCCCGCCCGCAGCCTGCGCTCCGCGGGACAGAGCGGCGCGAGACGGTCTGCCGAGACGTTACCGTTGTCCTCGGGCTTGATCGCGCGCGGCTCCGTTACGGCAAGGCCTCGAGCCTCGATCCAGGCCTCGCGCACCGAGGGCAAACCGGCTGCGAGGTCGATGATCGCGTTGCTCTCAGTGTAAGGCCCGGACGGATCGTAGACCCTGACCGGCGCCTCGTTCGGGTCGGAGAGCGCGATCTCGCGAAATGGGATGCGGATGCCGGCGCTGCCCTTGAGCGAGGCATACACCTTGCGGGAGCCCGCGATCGGTCCCGTCGTGACGCTACGCGGCGCGGCGAATTTGGGAATCTCGTTCATGGCCGTCTCCTCGCGCACGAGCCCATGACGGTGGGAACGGGCGGTCCAAATAGGAGCTAGGCCGCTTCAGTCCCTTCGCCGGCATGACCCGGATCAGGTTCAAAGGGTTCGGCTTCTCGCCGTCTCAGCCCCGTTCGGGACACCCCTCGAGCGGCATCAATGTGGTCCTGCCGGCTCGGGCTGTCAACAGGGGGCCTGTAGCAGGCCGCTCCGCCGCGGCCGCTTTGTGGCTTGTCGCAAAAGCGCCGCCTCCCCGCCCCGAGGAAGGACGATCTAAGCCGCCCACGGGTTTTACATGCGCAGCACATGTTTCTATGTTTTGCGCATGTCCAGAATGATCCAGATCCGCAACGTGCCGGACGCGCTGCATCGGCGCCTGAAAGCGCGCGCGGCGCTCGAGGGCAAGTCGTTGTCGGACTACCTGCTCAAGGAAATTCGCGACGCCGCCGAACGGCCGACTGTCGAGGAATTGCGCGCCCGCTTGGCAAGGCGTTCTCGGGTCGCTCCTTCGATAGAGCCAGCCCTCGCGGTGCGCGCCGAACGCGACCAGCCGTGATCGTCGTCGACGCCTCGGCCGTCCTCGAGGGGCTCTTGCGCACGCCCGTCGCCTTGGCGATCGAGGGGCGATTGTTCGCCCCCGGCGAGTCGCTCCACGCGCCACATCTCATCGACATCGAGATCACCCATGTGCTTCGCCGCTACGCCGCGGCCGGCGACATGAGCGCGGAGCGAGGCCTCGAAGCGCTTGAGGATCTCGCGGACCTTTCAGTCCGACGCTATCCTCATGACATCTTCTTACCGCGCGCGTGGGAGTTGCGCGCCAATCTTACCGCCTATGATGCTGTCTATGTCGCACTTGCGGAAGCGCTCGGCGCGCCGCTTTTGACCCGCGACCGCCGTATTGCCAGCGCCGCGCGCCATCGTGCGAGAGTCGAAGTGGTGTAGGCGCTCTTCTACCCCCGCTCCGCCACCGGCGGTCTGCCATTCGCCGCGCGCTTGCGGGCGGCGAAGCGCGCCGCAAGATGGGCGAGGCCGGGGACGCGACTGGTCACCGTGCCGGCGCGCATACGCCAATGGCGGAGCACCGCGGCGGCAGCCTGCCTGTAAGGGGCGACGATCTGGTCGGCGTAATCATGAAACGCCATCACCTTCTCATAGGCCCGGACGAACCAGGGCATGGTCATCAGCCTGTGCTTCGTCAGATCGAAGATCGCCGGGATGAGCGCGACGGCGAGAAACTTCAAGACGATCCATGCGATTGCCCCGGAGAGGACATAGCCCATGGCGATCGCGACCGTCGCCACGACCAGAAGCGGCTCGACGATCAGGAACGGCACCAGAAAAATCAGCAGGACCAACGGCGCCGGCAGGCGGTCGACCAGCCTGGCGAAGGACTGTTTAAACCGCGCCCAAGGGACGAAACCGGCGATCGTCCGCCCTATCGCGACCAAAGCGTCCCACACCCAGGCGACGACCAGGAAGACCATCGCCAGCGCGAGAAGAGCCGTGCGTCTCACTCTGAAGCGCTTCATCCCAATAAGAATCCCGTAAATCCCCACAGCAACTCGCCTTCACGGCCCCGTGATGATGCCGATCGAACGAGGCAGGCACAAGGCATATTGCGCCGCAATATAGCCATTAATCCGCTGTTAACGCTGCCGCCGCGTTAGACACCGTTCGTAATCCGTTGGCAATGGACCGGTAAGCTTATCGGAACCTTGCGTTAACTCTTGGGGCGGCTAGCTCGCGGGCGGGCGAGGGGTCGTCAGGAGTGTGAGCCATGTTCGCGAACGTGAGCCGGAGTTCGATTGCATTGGCCGCGGCGCTGGCGCTCGGCCTCGCCTTGAGCGCCTGTGCGCACAATAACCAGAACAACCTTGCGACGGGCTATGGCGCAGCCATTCCGGGCAGCGTGCAGGAATTCAACCAGACCGTCGGCGACCGCGTCTTCTTCACCACCGATCAGACCGATCTCTCGTCGACCGCCCAGGCGACGCTCGACAAGCAGGCGGCGTGGCTCAATCAATACAACAAATACAGCTTCACCATTGAGGGCCACGCCGACGAGCGCGGCACGCGTGACTACAATTTCGCGCTTGGCTGGCGCCGCGCGCAAGCGGTGCACGATTATCTCGTCGCCAAGGGAATCTCCGCTTCGCGCATGAAGACAATCAGTTATGGCAAGGAGCGGCCGGTCGCGGTCTGCGACGACATCTCCTGCTGGTCCCAGAACCGTCGCGCCGTTACAGTGCTCAACGGGACGGCCGGCAGTTGAGAACCGCGCGCAAGCCGCAGCGCGCTCAATCGCGCCGCGACTTAAAATCGACAGACGCCGCGCATATGGGCCGAGTCAAGCGAAGGCAATCGGGATCATTCCAGTGAAGTCGTCGTTTCGTCTTAGCCTCGTCGCGGCGTTCGTCGCCTGCCTCGCGATTGCCGCGCCTGCTCAAGCGCAGTTCGATATCTTCCACCGTCAGGCTCCCCCGCCCGCCGACATTCCGGGCGGCGGGGAGGGCGACGCCGCCGAACTCGTGTTGCGGGTCAACCGCCTTGAGGAAGCGCTTCGCCAGGCGAACGGCCGGATCGAGGAATTGGAGAACGCCGAGCACCGGCTCGAGGCGCAGTTGCAGAAGTTCCGCCAGGACGTGGAATACCGCTTTGGCGATCGCTCCGAGGGCGCGCCGCCCGGGCCGGACGTCGCCGAGGCGCCCTTGGCCCCAGCCCAGCCGGGCGTCCCGCCAAGGCCGAGGAGGTCGGACGCCTTCGATCCCAACGCTGATCCGAATGCGCCCGGCGCGCCGCGCCCGCTCGGAACCACGGAGCCGAGCGCGCCGCTCGTGCGCGAATCGCCAGCGCCTCTGGCGCGCGAGGCTGGTCCGCCGCTCGAACTCGGCAGAGGGCAGGCGCCCGCCCCACAGCCAAGTGGACCGACCGTCGTCGGCTCCGGCGTGGCGATGCTCGATCAGCCGCGTGAGCAGTTCAATGCGGCGCTGGCGGCGTTTCAGGCGAAGCAATATCCGGAGGCGGAGGCCGGGTTCAAGGCGTTCCTCGCCGCCAATCCAGACCACCGCTTAACGCCGGACGCGCTCTTCTATATCGGCGAATCCTACCTTCAGCGCTCGCGCCCCCGCGAGGCGGCCGAGCAATATCTCAAGGTCACCACCGACTATTCCAAATCGTCGCGGCGCTCCTGAGAGCATGGTGCGGCTCGGCCAGACTCTCGCGGCGCTCGGCAATTCCGACCAGGCCTGCGCGACGCTGACCGAATTCGGCAAGCGCTACCCGACCGCGTCGGCTTCGGTGAAGAAGCTCGCCGAGCACGAGAGCGCCAAGGACCATTGTTGAGCGCCACGCGCTCGCACGCTCTCTCGTCGGCCGACATCGACGCGCTGTTCGCCCCGTTCGTTCGCGCGAAGGCGCTTCTGATCGCCGTCTCCGGCGGTCCCGATTCGACGGCGCTCCTCTTGATGGCGGCCGAATGGGCGAAACGCCGCGGCAAGCCGCGGATCGAGGCGGCGACGGTCGACCACGGACTTCGGCCGGAAAGCGCGGATGAGGCGAAGGCGGTCGCGAGCTTATGCGCGCGGCTCGGAATCGCCCACCGCGTCCTTCAATGGAAGGGCGCAAAGCCAACGACCCGCCTGCAGGAGCGGGCGCGCGAGGCGCGCTACCGCCTGCTCGTCGACCACGCCAAGGCGATCGGCGCCGACGCGGTCGTGACCGCTCATCATGCCGACGATCAGGCGGAGACCGTGCTCTTCCGTCTGTTGCGCGGCTCCGGGTTCGCGGGACTGCGCGGCATGGACATCATGAGCGCGCGCGACGGCATGACGATCGCCCGGCCGCTCATGGGCTTGAAGAAGCGCGACCTCATCGCCTTCGCCAATGCGCGCGGCGCGCCGTTCATCGACGACCCGTCCAACACCGACCCGCGCTTCGCCCGCACCCGCCTGCGCGCGCTCCTAGCCCGCCTCGGGGAGGAAGGCCTCGACGCGGAGGCGCTCGATCGTCTCGCGCGCCGCGCGCGCGAGACGGAAGAGGCGCTGGCGCATCTGACGGCCGAAGTCGAGGCGCGTCTCGGCTCGGACGGGCCGCTCGACGCGCGCGCGCTGTTCGCCGCGCCGATCGCGATTGCGTACCGGATTCTGGCGCGGCGCATCGCCAAGGCGGGCGGTCGCGATGGGAGCCGCATCGGGCTCGAGAAGATCGAGGCGCTCGCCACGGGCCTCCGCGACGCCCTCAAAGAGCGGCGAGCCTATGCCGCGAATGTCGGCGGCGCGCTCATCCGGCTCACCGCCAAAAGCCGGCTCAGCTTCGCCCCCGAGCCGCCGAGAAAGAGCGGCGGAGCGGTAGGGCGCTTGCGGGCGACTTACTGAGGGGAGATTGCGATGGGCGGCTCCAGCTCTCGTCTTAACGGTTTTCTAGGCAAGCAGGCGTAAGGAGTGACGCAAGGGGGGCGCCGACTTACGCAAGTGACGACATGCCCAGGAGCGCAACGGAGCACTCGGAGAAATCCCGAAGGCCCACTCTACTTCAAGAGTTCGAGAATTCTTTGCCTGACTTCAAAAGCCTGGATGATGAACAGCATCTGAGGTTTCTGAAGGCAATTCGGCTCATGTGCGAGTATTTTGACATATCGGAGACCCAACTCCGAAGTGATCATTTCCTCAAGCTCAGATCAACGATTGTTCGGCTTGATGAGCTGTATAAGGAATATCATGGCAAAGACGCAGTTCTTGCGTCGGCAATCTTGAACGTGAAGTTGCACATCAAGTCGCACTATCTCGATGATCAAGACGCCAATCTCGTCCACAACCTGACCGGCCTGCACATTCCGCCACGGACGA
>CAVWBA010000018.1:0-186479 GCA_963753135.1 uncultured Alphaproteobacteria bacterium
GCACCGAGACCGCTAATTGGGCGATTCCCCGGTTGCGTCGAAGCTCCGTCGATTCCATTTGATACGGCTCAGGCTTCCTGAGTGGCGAGCGTCCAAATGAACAGTGAACCAAAGCGCGCCACCGGCGGCTGCCTGTGCGGGGCGTTGCGCTATGAGGCGATCGGCGAGCCGATCGCCTCGGGCCATTGCTATTGCGTCGATTGCCGCAGGGCGTCGGGCTCGGGCTTCATCCCCTTCATGGGCTTCAAGGCCGAGGCCGTCCGCTTCGCCGGCGAAGCGCGCGCGTTCCGCTCGAAAGCGGCCAATGGCGGCGACGCGGTCCGCAACCGCTGCGCCCTATGCATGAGCCTCGTGTTCGGCGGCGAGCTGGATAAGACCGAACTCGTACACGCTCTACGCCGGCTCGCTCGACGACCCCTCGGCGTTCCACCCGACCATCGCCATCTTCGCCGAAGACCGGCCGGATTGGGCGATCATCCCGCCGGGTTTTAGGGTTTTCGAGCGGATGCCGGGTTAAGGGCGATCGAATTTAGCCGTGATGGATCCTTTGCGCGACGCTCGATAGCCCACAAAGCCGAGGCCCGCAAAGCCGACCAGCATCATCGCCCAGGTCGAGGGCTCGGGGACCGCATTGAGCGCGTTGAGGGCGAATTCCGCCGCCAAGAGATGGCCGGCGGCGGTCGGGTGAACGTCGTCCCAGAAAAGATACTTGTTCTGGTCAGACGGATCCGTTGAGCAAAGCGTGCCTGAGTTGGGATCGGTGAAGCTGCCGGTCCAGCACGGATCGCTCACGTTGGTGAAGCCAAATTCGGAGGGATCAGCCTTAATCTCTCCGAGCAGATCGTAGGTGTCCAGGGTAAAGACCTTCAGTCCATCCAGCTGCGTGAGACCCTCGAGCACCGAGACGTTGAACGATGCCGCCAGGCCGCTCGCGAGACCCTGAAGCGCCGTGCCGTCGAAGCGCGGGGTCAGCCCGAGGTTCGGCACTTCGTAGAACAGCAACGATTGCGCTCCAAGCCCAACCAGGGTCTTGACGGAGTCGATCGTGTTGGTCTCGGCCTGGGAGACAACCGTCTGAACTTCCGACAGCGAGATCTTGCCCCCGACGAATTCCCCCAACGCGTTCATGATGTCATTGGCGCCAATGTCGAGCGTATAGAGCGCGCCTTTGACTGGATTCGGGTCCACAAGATTGAATGCGCTGATCTGGTCGGGAAGATCGATGTGGATCGGGCTGTTCGGGTCGAACGGATTGATGTCGGTCGGCCCGGTCTGCGCGCCCCCGAAGGCGTAATTGGTTCCGTCGTTAGACGTGAGAAATGGCTTCATCGGGCCAAGGCCCAGCATTTGCGACAGATCCTCCACCCAGGTCGGGCCGTTGCTGAAATGGCCGTCGACATAGGGCGCGAGCGGAATCGCGCCCGCGGATTCGGAGTAAAGGTTGCCGGCGTCCGAAAGGCTGTCGCCAAACGCAAAAATGGCCGTATAGGCGGCGGCCGCAGGCGTGCACGCGCAGGCCAGGGCAACCACGAAAGCCGCGAGACTTAGCTTCCTGTTCATGGGTCATTCTCCCCGAACGAGACGACTATCATTACCCTCTCGCGGCGGACAAGAGGCGGGCGGAGCCGTTTGCGGGACTCACCCCTATCGCGACCGGTAGCCAGAAAGACCTACGAGCCAGCTCACACGCCAAGAGCGTCGCCCACGCCTCGCGTCACCTCAAAGACGCCGCGGCTGTCGCGATCGGCGTCGAGCGCGGAGATGAATAGCATCGACACTTTGGCCGCCGTGATGTAAGCATTCCTTACATGAGCTGGAAGGACAAGCCCGGCGAGCGCGATGGCCCGCGCGGCTATCATCACGGCAATTTGCGCGAGGCGCTGATCCGCGCCGCGCTGGAATTGATCGCGACCAAGGGGACGGCCGGATTCACCTTCGCCGAGGCGGCCCGCTTCGCCGGGGTGAGCCCCGCGGCGCCCTATCGGCATTTCCGCGACCGCGATGAATTGATGGCGAGCGTGGCTTTGCGCGGCTTCGAGCAGTTCGAGGCGGCGCTCAAGCGCGCGTGGGATGGCGGGCGTCCGGACGCCTTCACCGCCTTGGATCGGCTCGGCAAGGCCTATCTCGACTTCGCGCACGGCGAGCCGGCCTTCTATTCGGCAATGTTCGAGGCCGGCGTTCCGGTCGGCGCCAACCCTGCGCTGCGGGACGCCGGCGAACGCGCTTTCGCCGTATTGCGCGGCGCGGCCGAAGCGATCTGCGCTGCAATGCCCTCGGCAGGCCGTCCGCCCGCGCTCATGGTCGCGCTCCACATCTGGGCCATCGCCCATGGGGTGGCGTCGCTCTTCGGACGCGCCGACGGCGCGCAACGCGCCCTGCCCATGTCGGCGGCGGAACTCCTCGAGGCGCATGTGCTGGTCTATTTGCGCGGGCTCGGGGTGAATGCCGGGCCGTGAGGATCTTCCGCCTCCGCCGTCGAGGTCGCGGACCAAACCAGCTTGACAGCAAACAGTCTTGAAGTAAATGTTCATTACATTCACACGCGAGGACGCGCCATGCCAATCATTCTGACGGTTTTGGGGTTCATGTGGTGGTGGCCGATCGGCCTCGTGCTCCTGGCTCTCTTTCTCGGACGGGGGAAGTTCGGGTGCTGGCGCCATCTCTCTTACGCAGGGGATTCGCCGATGTTTGACAGGGATCGCGGCCGGGACCGGTGGGAACGCAAGATGACCCGCCTGCAGGACAAAATGGACAAGGTGCGGGACCGCGTGGATCGCTTCAGAGGCGCGGGCGACTGGTTTGGCCCGACGACGAGCGGCAACCGCGCCTTCGACGACTATCGCGCCGAGACGCTGAAGCGCCTCGAGGAGGAGCAGCGGGAGTTCAAGGATTTCCTTGGCCGGCTGCGCTTCGCCAGGGACCGGGCCGAGTTCGATCAGTTCATGACCGAGCGGCGCAACCGGCCCTCCGAGCCGGATTCGCAAGCCCAGCCGCCCGCTCCGCCGCGCGACTAACTCTTCAAAAGAGCGGCGGCTCTTAGCCCAAGTCTTCGTGAGCGGGGCGTCCCTAAAAGGGCGCCCCGCTTGCACGTCAAGGCGGCCTCGGAGCCGCCAACGGTGACAACCGGTCTCGGGGCCGAACAGGTCGTAATACGCAAGTACAAAACTCATCGAGGGTTTTCAAAAATGGACCGGAAAATCCGTAGGCGCCCCAATCGAACGAAGTGCACCTGATCTGGCTTGTTCTCGTCGTAATCTTCGTCCTTCTCGCCATTGCAATCGCCGCGGTCAGCTCCCTTTCAGGTGGCCCGCGTCAGTGAGCAGGTAAGAGCCCCGCCCTCTCGGTTGCCCGGGACAAGGGCGCCGCCTCGCCTCCGCGCGCCGTTTCTGTATAGTGCCCGCGACCGATCGGAGTCGCTGGTGCCCGCTCAATTCTCGTGTTCTTTCGGCTCGCGCACGCGCTTGAAGGCGCTCGCCGCGCTGCTCGCGCTTTGTCTGGCGGGTTGCGGCAAATATGGCGCGCTGGAGCCGCCGCCCGACCCCAATGCGCCGCCCAAACCCGCCAATACGAGCTCGAACCCGAACCAAATGAACGTCCTGGCCAAGCCGTCGATCCCTCCGATCCTGCCGCCGAAGCAGCCGTTCTTCCTCGATTTCCTGCTGAAATAAGCCAACCAGACCAATGCGTCCTTTCACCTATCGCAACGGCGCTCTTCACGCCGAGGACGTCCCTTTGGCGGCGATCGCTGAAGCCGTCGGCACGCCCTTCTACTGTTACTCGAGCGCGGCGATTGCGGGGAGTTTCGAGGCGTTTCGGGACGCGTTCGCTGGGCAGAACGCGCTCATTTCCTATGCGATGAAGGCCAATTCGAATCAGGCGGTGCTGACGACGCTGGCCAAGCTGGGCGCGGGCATGGATGTCGTCAGCGAGGGGGAACTGAGACGATCTTTGGCCGTGGGCGTGCCCGGAGAGCGGATCATCTTCTCCGGCGTCGGCAAAACGCTGGCCGAGATGAACCTTGGGCTCACCGAGAAAATCTTCTGCTTCAACATCGAGTCGGAGCCGGAACTGGAGGCGCTTTCGCGAGCGGCCTCAAGCCGCGGCGCCGTTGCGCCGATCGCCATCCGCGTCAATCCCGACATCGATGCGCTGACCCACGCCAAGATCGCGACCGGCAAGTCCGAGAACAAGTTCGGCGTGCCGATCTCGCGCGCCCGTGATGTGTACGCCTACGCCCGCACCCTTCCGGGCTTAAGCGTCCACGGGGTCGACATGCATATCGGCTCGCAGATCACCGACCTTCAGCCGTTCGATGACGCCTTCGCGCTGCTCGCCGACTTCGTCCATGCGCTGAGGGCTGATGGGCACACTATCGAGCATGTCGATCTGGGCGGCGGCCTCGGCATCGCTTATCGCAACGACAACAATCCGCCTCCATCGCCGGAGCAATACGCCAAAGTCGTCGCGAAGCGCACCGCGGCGCTCGGCTGCCAGGTGATCCTGGAGCCGGGCCGAGCGATCGTCGGCAATGCGGGAGCGTTGGTCGCTTCGGTCATTTATCTCAAGAAGGGCGAGAACAAGCGTTTCGTCATCGTCGACGCCGCGATGAACGATCTTGTCCGGCCCACGCTTTACGACGCGCATCATGAGATTCTGCCGGTGAATGAGTCGCAGCCGGGCGCTTATCTCTCGCGAAGCGACGTAGTTGGCCCGGTCTGCGAAAGCGGCGATTATCTCGCGCTTGACCGCGACTTGCCCGACCTTGCCGCGGGCGACCTGATCGCGGTGATGAGCGCCGGCGCCTATGGCGCCGTGCAGGCAGGGACATACAACACCCGCCTTCTCGTTCCCGAAGTGCTGGTGAAAGGCGCAGACTATGCGGTTGTGAGGCCGAGGCGGACTTATGAGGAATTGATCGGCCTCGACACACTTCCGCCGTGGTTCAAGTGACGGTTACGGGAACTGGAATCAGGGCCGAGCGTTCCTTTTGCGGCGCTTTGGCCTGAAACTTGCGCGGAGGGGATTCGCGCACAATCTAACTCACCAAAGACGGATCACGGCATCGCGGTGAAGGACTCGGACAACCCATCGATCGGCGGACGGCTCGCGGCGCTCGTGGTCTTGGCGCGACGCGCGCTTCTGGTCGAGCGCGTGTGGCCGCCGCTCGTCTTTGCGCTCGCGGTCTTGATCCTGTTTCTCGCCGCCTCATGGGCAGGCGCCTGGCAGTTCGCGCCCCGGGTCATTCGCATCGCAGGCGTCGTCCTGTTCGCGCTGGGCGCCGGAGTCGCTCTTTCGCCGCTCGCGCGATTGCGCCGGCCTGCGGCGCGCGACGCTTTGGCCCGGCTCGATCGCGACTCCAAGGTGAGCCATCGCCCTGCCTCCTCGCTCGCCAATTCGCTCGCCAACGATCATGGCGACCCGGCCACTGAGGCCCTTTGGGCGGCCCATCGGGCGCGGCTCGAGCGCGAAGTGGACGCCATCCGCGTTTCCCCGCCCTCGCCCGGCATGGCCGACCGGGACCCCTATGCGTTGCGCTTCGGCGTCGCGTTGCTCGCCTTCGCAACGGCGGTCATCGCTGGACCCGAGATGTACGGCCGCTTCGCCGCCGCTTTCGACTGGCGCAGCGAAGTGGCCGTCGCGGCGGTGGCGGAAAGCCGCATCGACGCGTGGATCGACCCGCCGCCCTACGCCGGCCAGCCGCCGCTGGTCATCGATTTCAAGACGGCCGATCCGCAGACGCTGACCGTTCCGGAAAACTCGGTTCTGGTGGTGCACGGCGATCCGAGCGTTGTCGATACGCGCGTCGAAGGAGGCGTCGCGCCGTCGGAACAGAAAAACCAAACGCATCCGAGCGCCGCGACGGAACAGAAAGCCGCCGCCCCGGCGAGCGGCGCGCCTGCCAGCGCCTCAGCCGCGAGCGCTCCGACCGAAAAGCGGTGGACCATCCATGGGCCCGGCAAGGCGACGATTCTGCGCGGCGGCCAACCCGCGGCGGTCGCCGTCTTCGCCGTCACCCCGGCCGGCGTTCCGACGATTGTCTCAACCGAGGACCCTCGCGCCAATCTCAGCGGCACGTTGACGCTTGCCTACCGGACCCAGGATCGGTTTGGGCTCGCCACCGCCCGGGCGGACTTCGCCCGTCTCCAGGAGGGTTCCGGCCCTGCGCTGCGTACCCTGGCGCCGCCGCCGCAGGCGGCCCTGCAGCTGCCGCCGACCGCCAACGGCGTCGGTGACGGGCGTACGACTGTCGACCTCTCGGAGCACCCTTGGGCGGGGGCCAAAGTGACGATGCGGCTCAGCGCAGTCAGCATCTCAGGCAAGACCGGCGAGAGCGCGCCGATCGAAGTGACGCTGCCGCAGCGGATCTTCCACAATCCGCTCGCCCGCGCTCTCGTCGAGCAGCGCCGCAACCTGATCATGGACCCGGATCATGAGCCCAAACGCGTCGCGACGGCGCTGACCGGACTCTCGGTCGCGCCGGAATTGTTCGACACGCCCGCCAATATCTATCTCGGTCTCAAGCAGGCCAAGACCTCGCTCGACCACGCCCGCAGCGACGCTGATCTGCTTGACGTCGCGGCGCTCTTGTGGGCGATGGCGCAGCAGCTCGAGAACGGCGACGCCACGCAGGCCCAGCGCGACCTGCGCGCTGCCGAGCAGGCGCTACGCGAGGCGCTGCAGCGCGGCGCGAGCGATGAGGAAATCAAGAAGCTCATGCAGCAATTGCGAGAGGCCGCCAACCGCTTCATGAGCGAAATGGCGCGCAACTCGCCAGAGAGCAGTCCCGAGGACCAGAACGTTCAGTCGCAAGATATGGACAAGATGATGGACCGGATGGAGGATGCCGCGCGCAACGGCTCGCGCGAAGACGCGCAGGCCATGCTCGACCAGATGCAGGAGATGTTCGAGAACATGCGCAGCGCGCAGGACGGCCAGGAAAGCCCGGCCGAACGCGAAATGCGCAAGCAGATCGGCGAGCTCGAAAAACTCCTTCGCGACCAGCAGGCTTTGCGCGACGACACGTTCCGCAGCGACCAGAAAGACCGCGCGCGCAAGCGGGCACGGCGCAACCAATCGTCGCCGGATCAGCAGGACTCCCAGGGACAACAGGACCAGGATGGCTCGAACGCGCCCGACCAGGGCGACAATGATTCCGATCAGTCCGACCAACAGGGTCAGGACCAGGCTGACCAGGGCCAACAGGGCCAACCGCAGCTTGGGGACCGCCAGCAGGAGCTGCGCGACCGCTTGGCCGAATTGCAGCGCAAGCTGAAGAGCTTAGGCATGAAGGGCGAGAAGGGTTTCGACGACGCGCAAGGCGACATGAAGGAAGCGGAAGGGGACCTCAAGGGCGGTCAGGGCAAAGCCGGCCAGAGCGGGCAGAGCGGCGGCAAGGGCGCCGCGGTCGACGCGCAGGGACGCGCGCTCGAGGCTTTGCGCGACGGCGCCCAGGGGCTGCAGAAGCAGATGGAAGGCCAAGGTGGGCAGGGCAAGGGCCGCAACGGCAGGGGCAATTATGTCGCGCGCAGGTCCCGGTCGGGCGAAATGCCGAGCGACGACCCCCTCGGCCGGGGAGCGGAAGGCGAGAAAGGCCGTGAGGATGGGCCGCTCAAGGAGTCAGCGGGCGCAGTCGAGCGCGCGCGCCGGGTCATGGAAGAGCTGCGCCGTCGCCTTGCCGATCCCAACCGCGCGGTGGATGAGCGCGACTACCTCGAACGTCTGATCAAGCGGGACTCAGGGCCTTAAGGGCAACTCGGCGTGCAGGCGCTTTGCCTGCAACGGAGGTCTTCAGTCGCTTGGCCATAATTTGCCTGGAGCTCGTGCGCGACCGGCAGCGATTTTTTCGCGCGGCCGCATGATGGATTGCGCGGCCGCAAAAGCCGCGCATAATAAATAGAAGCAAGGCCGTCGACGAGATCCGTTTCGTATGTTTGACATCGCCGTACGACCACCGGGCGGAAACGCGATGATCGAACTCGAGGGCCTCGCCTGCGTGGCGGATGTGCCGCGCGTGCAGGCTTTCCGTCGCGGCGGCGCGCCAGCGCTTATATTCGAGGGCGAGACAGCGACGTTCGCCGAGGTCGACGCGATGGCCTCGCGCATCGCCAACGCGCTGATCGCGTCCGGGGTCCGGACGCAGGAGCGGATCGCCTATCTCGGCAAGAATGACGATCATTTCCTGCCCTGCCTGCTTGGCGCCTGCAAAGCGCGCGCGACGCTCACGCCGTTCAACTTTCGCCTCGCCGCCCCTGAAATCACGCGCCTCCTCGAGGACAGTGGCGCCAGCATTTTCATGATTGGCCCGGATGTCGCGGATCTTGCCGACCAGGCGGTCGCCTCGCTCGCCTCGAAGCCTCGGATGATCGCCCTCGGCTTTGACCGCGACGGCTACGAGTCGCTTGAGGCGTGGATTGAAGACGCGAAGCCCCGCGACCCGGGGCTTGAGGCAGACCCGGAGGACGACGTCATCCAGGTCTACACCTCGGGCACCACCGGCGCTCCCAAAGGGGTCCGGTTGACCAATCGCAACTACCTAACGGCCTTCAAGCTCACGATGGGTTCGGGCGGCTTGAATTATGAACCCGGCGACACGGTGCTGGCGGCAATGCCGTTCTTCCATGTTGCGGGCGCCAATATCGCGCTCATCGCCATGGCGAGCGGCGCGCGGTCAGCGATCCTCAGGGACGCCGCGCCGCAGCTCATTCTCGATCTGATCGGAAGGGAGCAAATTAATCATGCGTTCCTTGCGCCCGCCCTTATCCAGATGCTGATACAGGCGACGGAAATCGAGAGCGCCGACCTGTCGAGCATGCGAACACTGACCTATGGCGCGTCGCCGATCTCCGAGGATCTGCTCAAGCGCGCGTCCGCGCGTTTTCGCTGCGAGTTCGTTCAGCTTTACGGCATGACCGAGACATGCGGCGCGGGCACGTTCCTCTCTCATGCGGATCATGATCCGGCGAAGGGGAAAGTGCGCTCGTGCGGGGTGGCGTGGCCAGGTCTTCAGCTTAAGATCGTCGGCGATGACGGAACCGAGGTCGTGCGCGGTGCAGTTGGCGAAGTCCTGATCCGGTCTCCCGTGGTGATGAAAGGGTATTGGAACAAGCCTGAAGCAACCGCGGCCGCGATCCAAGACGGCTGGATGCTGACCGGTGACGCCGCCTACATGGACGAGGACGGCTATGTCTTCATCTACGACCGCGTGAAGGACATGATCCGGACGGGCGGCGAGAGCGTCTATCCGGCCGAGGTCGAGAATGCGCTCTCCGGCCATCCCGCGATAGCCGACATTGCCGTGATCGGCGTCCCCGACCACACCTGGGGCGAGACGGTGAAGGCGCTGATCGTCTTGAGGCCCGGAGCGCCGCCAGACGCAGCCGACATCATCGCCTGGACGCGCGGGCGCATCGCCCATTTCAAGGCGCCGAAGTCGGTCGATTTCGTCGACTTGATCCCGCGCAACGCCACAGGGAAAATCCTTCGGCGGGAATTGCGCGAGCCCTATTGGAAGGGTCGCGACCGCAGGGTCAATTGAAGCGGGAAGAGTGGACGCGAGCGCTGCGCCACGCTACGCGGGAGACCTGGGGAGCGCGGGGCGGCTCGCTCTCCGCGCCGCCAGACGCGGGAGACGCATGGTCAAGCTCAACGTCATCTACACGCGCACCGGGGACAGGGGCGAGACCGGGCTTGGCGATGGGTCGCGGCGTTCGAAGAGCGACGCGCGCGTCGCAGCCATGGGCGAAGTCGACGAGGCGAATTGCGCGATCGGTCTCGCGGTCCTTGCCGTGCGCAATGCGGGCGACGCCGCCGATCTCGCGATCGAGCCGGTGCTTATGCGCATCCAGAACGATCTGTTCGATTTGGGCGCCGACCTCTGCGTTCCGCGCCAAGCGCACGAAGCGCCGGGCGCGGTCCTGCGCGTCGCCCCGTCTCAAGTTCAAGCGCTCGAGCATGCCATCGACGCCTTGAACGCGAAGCTTCATCCGCTGCGCTCGTTCGTGCTGCCGGGCGGGACGGCGGCGGCCGCCGCCTTGCATCAGGCGCGCGCGGTCTGCCGGCGGGCGGAGCGAGCCATGGTCGCGCTGGCGGAGATCGAGGGTGAGGAAGTCGGCGAGGCTGCGCTCGCCTATGTCAATCGGCTGTCCGATTATCTCTTCGTCGCCGCGCGCGCGGCCAACGATTTCGGCAGGTCGGACGTGCTGTGGACGCCCGGCGCCAACCAAAGCGAAAGCCAGGATCAGACCGAAGACGATGAGCGATAAAGAGGAACTCGCGTTTGGGTCGCCCCGGCCAATTGTAGCCGCGCTCAGCTCGAGCGCGGGGACGCGGTCCAAAGGACGCCCGTCTACTGACGGGCCATGGACTGCGTCTACAAAGCCCGGTTCGACGGACTCCGCCCTCAAGACCGCGATCGGCGTCATCAGCGGCACCTCGATGGACGGGATCGACGTCGCGCTGATCGAAAGCGACGGCGAGGCTGAGCTCAAGACCGGACCGTCGGCGACGTTCCCCTACCCGCCAAAGGTCGCGCAGCGCCTGCGCGCGGTGGTCGCCGATCTGAGCGAAGCCCAGGCGCCGCAACTCGAACTCGAGCGGCTCGTGACCGACGCCCATGTCGGGGCTGTCGAGGCGTTTCTCGAGCAGTTTTCGGTTCCCCGCGAGCGCGTCGCGCTCGTTGGCCTGCACGGCCAGACCATTCTGCATCGGCCGCGCGCAGGCCTGACGCGGCAGCTCTGCGACGGCGCGCGCGCCGCCGCGGCGCTCAAGATCGACGTGGTCTCGAACTTTCGTTCGGCCGATGTCTCCGCTGGAGGGGAAGGCGCGCCGCTCGCGCCCGTCTATCACGCGGCGATGGCCGCTCGCCTCGAGCGACCGCTCATGATTCTCAACTGGGGCGGGGTCGGCAACGTCACTTATCTTGGGCCTCATGGAGAGATCATCGCGTTCGACACCGGCCCCGCCAATGCGCTGATCGACGACTTTCTTCTCTCAAGGCGGGGACTGGCGTTCGACGAAAACGGTGCCTTGGGCGCAGCCGGGCGCGTCGACGCAACCGCGCTCGCAACTCTGATGAGCGACCCCTATTTCGACCGGCCGGCGCCCAAATCGCTCGACCGCAATCACTTCAACGCCGCCGCGGCCTGCGTCAAGCGACTGAGCGACACAGATGGCGCGGCGACGCTCGGCGCGTTCACGGTCGAGTCGACTGCGGCCGCGCTGAAGCATGTCCCGCAGGCGCCGGCGCGCTGGCTGGTCGGCGGCGGCGGCCGGCGAAACCCGAACCTCATGCGCCGGCTCGCCGAGCGCCTGCAAGTCAAGGTCGAGCCGGTCGAGGCGATCGGCTTCGACGGCGACAGCATCGAGGCGCAATGTTTCGCCTATTGCGCTCTGCGCTCGCGGCGTGGCCTGCCGATTTCCTTTCCGACCACGACCGGCGCGCCAAAGCCGATGACCGGCGGCGTCTTCTGGCCGGCGGCCAAATGACAAGGGCCCCGCTTGCGCGAGGCCCCGGTTGAAAGCGCGAGGGCGCCAACGTCAGCAGACGTTCACGGCCTGCTGGCCGAGGTAATTGCCGTAACCGTCATAGGTCGGCCGATACTGCCAGCAGCCGCCGCCATAACCATATCCGCCATACCCATAGCCGCCACCCCAATAGGGGTAGCTGGCGATAGCCGCGCCGGTCAGCACGCCGGCGGCCACCGCGGGGCCCCACCAGCCGCCGTACCAGTTGCCGCCGCGCCAATAGCCCGAATGCCACACGCCACGGCCACCCCACCCGCCGCCATGCCAGCCGCCACCGCGCCAACCACCGCCGCCCCAGCCGCCGTGGAAGCCGCCGCCGTGAAAGCCGCCGCCGGCCCTAAAGCCACCCGCCGAAGCCGGAGTCGTCGGCAGAACGACGGCCGCGGCCATCGCAAGCGCCGAGATCCCGGCGACAATCGTCTTCGAAATCCTGACCATCATAGCCTCCATATGGACCGACGCTGAACCGTCGGGTGAACCCAGTCGCCGCCGGGAACAAAGGACCTAACCGCGGCGTGTTTGTTAACTTGCCCCGCAATTCCGGCAGCGGTTTGACGACCACGCGTCGTTTGGGCGGCAGGGCAAGATTTGTCTCCAGACTGCAGCGTACCAAGCAATTCCTGAATGGATGTTCATAGTATATGCTGAACAAACATCCAGGATGGCGACTTCAGGGTTGCAGTTTCAATTTTTCTTTACCTGAAGCCGGCTTGGCGGCCTGAAACCCGCGATCAGGCTCAGTAGCAGATGTTTACAAGCCGCCGGCCGAGATAATGGCCGCCAGCCGTCCACACCCGCCTCCTGACCCAGCAACCGGGTCCGCCGCCATAAGCGTAGCCTGCGCCGTAATACGGGTATGGATATCCATACCCGTAGCCATAATAAGGATAAGTAGCGGCCGCGCCGAGGAGCGCGCCAGTCGCCAATCCCCAACCCCAGCCGCAATTCCAGCAGCCACCGCCCCAGCCCCAACCGCCGCCCCAGCCTCTGCCCCAGCCGCCGCCCCAGCCGGGTCGGCCCCAGCCGCCGCGCCAGCCTCCGCCCCAGCCGCCACCGCGCCAACCGCCGCCGCGAAAACCGCCGCCGCCAAAGCCGCCATGAAAGCCGCCGCCGTGAAAACCACCGCCGCCATGGAATTGGGCCTCAGCGGGCGTGGGAATCGAGGCGGTCGCCGTCGCCATTCCGAGCGCGGCAACGGCCGCAACTACGGTCTTCTTGATCGAAACACGCATGGGAATGTCCTCCCGTTGGTCGGCCAGCATCGCCGCGTCCTCGGCCTAGAACTATGTCGTGACGCAAAAAGGTCTAGGGTTTCTTCACCGACCCGCGCAAAAAATTGATGATCCCCGAGAAATCGTCGCCGCCGTGGTCGGCCGCAACATAGAGAGCGTAGAGCTGCGCGGCCTCGGCGCCGAGCGGGGTTAGGGCCGCGACGCTCGACGCCGCCTCCTGCGCCAATCGCAAATCCTTGAGCATGAGAGCTGCGGCAAATCCGGGTTTATAGTCGCGATTGGCGGGGGAAGCGGGAACCGGCCCTGGCACCGGGCAATAGGTGGTGAGCGACCACGACTGGCCGGATGCGGTGGAGGCGACGTCAAACAAGGCTTGCGCCGACAGGCCCAGCTTTTCGGCGAGCGCGAAGGCCTCGCAAGTGACGATCATGGTCGCGCCGAGGATCATGTTGTTGCAGATCTTGGCCGCCTGCCCTGCCCCCGCCCCGCCGCAATGGACGATGCGCTTGCCCATATTTTCCAGGATCGGCTTCGCTCGCGCGAACGCTTCGTCCGAGCCGCCGCACATGAAGGTGAGGGTGCCTGCGGTCGCGCCGCCCACACCGCCTGAGACCGGCGCGTCGAGGGTCAGGACGCCCGCCGCGGCGCCCGCCTCATGCGCTTGTCTCGCGCTCAAGACGTCAATGGTCGAGCAATCGATGACGAGGACGCCCTTGGGCGTGGCGGGAAGAAGGTCCGCGTGAGCTGCGAGAACATGGCTGCCGGCCGGCAGCATGGTCACGACTGTATCAGCCTTAGCGACGGCCTCGCGGGCGGTTCCCGCAATGGAGACGCCGGACGCGGCGGCCGCCGTCTTCGCCGCGTCGACGAGATCGAAGCCGATGACCGCGTGGCCCGCCTTGACGAGATTGGCGGCCATCGGGAGCCCCATATTGCCGAGACCGATGAATGCGATGTTCGACATGAGTCCTCCCGAGGGCCGCAAAGCGCCGAACAATTGTAGGGCGCGGTCGATGAGCCCGTCGATAGATGGGCGTCTTACGGACGCCCTATGGACCGCGCTCTAGCCGGATCAATGCCCCCGCCCTTATTCACGTCGTCGCAACTCATCTTGCGGGTTCGTTGCCGCGGCCGAATTCGGCTTAGCTCCGCAGCGTTGTAGACACTGTCTCTCGATGCCTTCTATCCAACCCATCCCCTTTGCCGTCGCAACGGTCACGTTCCTGCTTGCGGGGTTCGTGAAAGGCGTGATCGGGCTCGGACTGCCGACCGTCTCGATGGGTTTGCTCAGCCTCATGATGGCGCCTGCCAAAGCCGCTTCGCTCCTGGTCGTGCCGTCCTTCGTCACCAATGTCTGGCAATTGGCGGCGGGCCCGAGTTTCAGGCGGTTGGCGCGTCGGCTTTGGCCCATGCTGGCGGGCATTGTCCTCGGCGCCCTCGCCGGAACCGGGTTGCTGACGGGAAGCCATGCAGGGCAAGCCGCTGTCGCGCTCGGGCTTTTGCTCATGCTCTACGCCGGGCTCGGCCTCACCTCGGTGCGCTTCGCCGTATCCCCAACGGCTGAATGGTGGCTGGGGCCTCTGATCGGCGCGCTCACGGGCCTCGCCACCGCCGCGACAGGCGTGTTTGCTATCCCCGCCGTGCCGTATCTCGGGGCGCTCAATCTGGACAAGGAGGACATGATCCAGGCGCTGGGCCTGTCCTTCACAATCTCCACCATCGCGCTGGCGGCTGCGCTCGCCGCGGGCGGGGCCTTTGCGCTTGGGGACATCGGGGCTTCAACCGCCGCGCTCGCGCCCGCGCTCCTCGGCCTGGCTGCCGGCGGAGCCCTGCGCGGCCGGTTCAGCGAGCAGACGTTCCGGCGGGTCTTCTTCGGAGGATTGCTGGTGCTCGGCGCTCACCTCGCGTCGAGGGCGGTCGTGTGAAGCCGCTTGGTCGTGGCCGTCCTTCGGCCGCCGGCCGCGCTCGCGGACGGCCGATTTGGAATTTCTTGATTCCCGGCTGTTTCGCTTTGGAATCCCCAGATTCAGGGGTTGGAAAAGCTTGGATTTCCTTGGATTCTCTCGTCCTGATCGAGACTTATCAATGGGTTACGCGGGATTTTCGCCGAAGATAATTTCACGCGCCCTCTGGCCATTGAAGCCGCCCGGGCGCGAGCCGGCTCGAGCGTTTTGGGGTTCCGGAGGGCGGAATCGATCATGAGGCGAGCTTAACTCTGTTTCTGCTTTTCCGCAAGCAAATTGTCACGGACGACCGGCGCTTTGCGCTCGACAAGAAGGATTCGATCCGCGCTTCGCCATAGCCGCGCTGTCGCGCACGCGCTGGGCGGCGCCGTGTGACTGACCGACCCGATCAGGCATTCAGTCCCCACGCTCAAACCGCTAATTCTCCACCAGCCCGCGCGCCACGATCACCCGCATGATCTCGTTCGTGCCCTCGAGGATCTGGTGGACGCGCAGGTCGCGCACGATCTTCTCCACCCCGTAATCGGCGAGATAGCCGTAGCCGCCGAACAATTGCAGCGCGTCATTGGCCGCGTCGAAGCCCGTATCGGTCGCGACGCGCTTGGCCATGGCGCAGAGGCGCGTCGCCTCGGGCGACTTCTCGTCGAGCGCGCTCGCGGCGCGCCACAGGACGGAGCGGGCGGTCTCGAGCGAAGTCGCAATATCGGCGACGCGGAATTGCAGGGCCTGGAAGTCGGCGATGCGCCGGCCAAACGCCTTGCGCTCGCGCATGTAGCGAAGCGCCTTGTCGAGCGCGGATTGGCCGCCGCCGATCGAGCAGGCGCCGATGTTGAGGCGTCCCCCGTCGAGTCCCGCCATCGCGATCTTGAAGCCGATCCCTTCGGCGCCGACCCGGTTGGCCGCCGGAACGCGCACGCCCTCCATGATCACCTGGCGGGTCGGCTGCGCGCGCCAGCCCATCTTCTTCTCTTTCGCCCCGAAGCTCAAACCGGGCGCATTATTCTCGACCAGGAAGGCGGAGATTCCGCTCGCGCCGCCCTCGCCGGTGCGCGCCATGACGAGATAGAGGTCGCTGACGCCGGCGCCGGAGATGAACTGCTTGACGCCGTCGAGCACATAATCGTCGCCGTCGCGCCGCGCTCGCGTCGTCAGCGCCGCGGCGTCGGAGCCCGACCCTGGCTCAGTCAGGCAATAGCTGGCGATGAGCTCCATCGAGGCGAGGCGAGGCAGATAGCGGCTTTTGAGCTCCGGCGAGCCGAAGCCGTCGATGACCCAGGCGACCATGTTGTGGATGGACAGGAACGACGCGACGCACGGGCAGCCGGTCGACAAAGCCTCGAAGATCAGCGCCGCATCGAGGCGGGTCATGCCGCTGCCGCCGTGCTGTTCGCCGACATAGATGGCGGCCATGCCCAAAGCCGCCGCCTCGCGCAACACGTCGACGGGAAAATGCTCGGTCTCGTCCCAGCTCAGCGCATTGGGCGCGATGCGGGCGTCGGCGAATGATTTCGCCATGTCGCGGACGGCGAGATGGTCTGCAGTCAAGGCGAACATGGCTTAGGCTTCCCGCCTTCGTTTCCCCCGCCGATCCCGCCACACTGCCCGAGGTTTGCGCCCGCCGCAATCGGCCGGACGATCGCGCGCCTTTGGCCGCAAGGCCCGACAGGGTCAACGGATGCGGTCGCCCGTACCCTTGTCAAACACATGGACGCTCGCGTCAGCGAAATCGACGCCGATCGGGGCGCCATCGCGGCGGTCGAAGGACTTGTCGGCCTTGACCGTGATCGTGCCGCCGTCGACCCGGCAAGTGACCAGGGTGTGATCGCCCATGAGCTCGGTCGCATAGACCTCACCGGTGATTTTGCCTGCATTCGGCTCCGTGACCTTGCAATCCTCGGGACGGACGCCGGCGACCGCGCAAGCTTGCGAACCGCGAATCTTTGTCCCGAAGGTTCCGGCCGGTCCCGAAAAGCGCCCCTCGGCCAGGGCGCCGTCCATGAAATTCATCGGCGGCGACCCGATGAAGCCGGCGACGAACAGGTTGGCGGGCGCATTGTACATGTTGGCCGGCGTGTCCAGCTGCTGCAGCACGCCTTTCTCGAGCAGAGCCACACGATGCGCGAGCGTCATCGCCTCGATCTGGTCGTGCGTCACATAAAGAGTCGTGATGCCGAGCTGATGCTGCATGTGTTTGAGCTCGGCGCGCATGTAGCCGCGCAGCTTGGCGTCGAGATTGGAGAGGGGCTCGTCCATCAGGAAGGCCGCGGGACGGCGGATCATCGCGCGCGCGAGCGCGACGCGCTGACGCTGGCCGCCGGAGAGCTGGCGGGGATAGCGATCGAGCAGCATATCGAGCTGCACCTGCCGCGCCACATCCTTGACCGCCGCCTCGACCTCAGCCTTGGGCTGGCCGCGCACCGTCAGCGGATAGGCGATGTTGGCGAACACGGTCATATGCGGGTAGAGCGCGTAAGACTGGAAGACCATCGCGACGTCGCGATATTTCGGCAGCACATTGGTGACGTCACGATCACCGATGCGGATTGAGCCGGAGGAAACCTTTTCGAGGCCGGCGATCATGCGAAGCGCCGTCGTCTTGCCCGATCCCGACGCTCCGAGCAGGACGAGGAATTCTCCGTCCTGCACTTCGAGGTTGAGCCCCTTGACCACCTCCACCGATCCGAAAGACTTGTAGATGTTGTCGAGCCTCACGCGCATCGGCGCTACCCCTTGACCGCGCCGACGAGCAGGCCCCGCGCAATGTGCTTCTGCAGGAAGGCGGCGATGACAATGACCGGCGCGATCATGATGACGATCAGCACCGACATGTACCACCACTGCGGCCCGCGCGTGGTGTTCTGCGCCGCGACAAGCACCGGCATGGTCTGAGCGTTCGCATTCGTGAGGAAAAGCGCGAGCAGGAACTCGTTCCACGCCAGGATGAACACGAGCATGAAGGTTGCGGCAAGGCCGGATCGCACAAGCGGCAGCGCGATCGTGAAGAACACCCGGAACTTCGAAGCGCCGTCGATCTCCGCGCTCTCCTCGAGGTCGAGCGGCACGCCGGCGAAGAAGTCGCGCGTCAGCCAGACGACGATCGGCAGGTTGACGCCGGTATAGGTCGCAATCAGCGCAAATTTGGTGTCGAGCAACTGGAGATGCTGGAACATCACATAGATCGGCAGCACGGCGACGATCGGGGGCATGATCCGATTGGAGATCATCCAGAACTCGATGTCGTTGTTGCCGACCGCCGCCTTGAAGCGACGCACGAACGTGCCGAGCGCAAGCAGGAAGAGCGCAATCGCGACAATCCCCGCAATCTGCCAAGGCAGGTGCAGGGCAGCGATCGCGACGATCACGGCGATCAGAAGCACCAGGAAAGTCAGGATCGCCGCAAGCTTGACCTCAAAGCGGATGCGCACCAGCGCGTAGGCCGCAAGCGCGCCGATGATGAGCGCAAGCACCGTGCTCGAGAGCGTCACCACAATCGAGTTCAGATAGGGGCCGACGGTGTTGTTCTGTACAAGCATGAAATTCCATGCGTCGAGCGTCGGCTTGAAGTCGAAGAACGGAACGTAGAAGGGGCCGCTGTCGACCTGAACCTCGACCTTGAACGAGGTCACAAACACCCAGTAAAGGGGAAAGAGAACAACGAGCGTCCATAAGGCGAGGACCGCGTAAACGACGATTGTCGTCGGCGCCGACATCTCCTCGAGGCTTTTCGCCTCGAACAGGCTGCTCATGAGCCCGCGGGGTTCGGCGGCGCCGCTCACTGATATCTCCGCGTCCAGCGGACGACATAGTTGAAGAACGACACGCAGGTGATCGTGGAGACAAACAGCAAGAGATAGCCGATCGCCGCGGAGCCGCCGAGGTCCTGAGTCCTCCAGGCGATGAAGGAATGCAGCGTCATCGATTCCGTCGCGAGGCCGGGACCGCCCGCGGTCAAAACATTGGGAATGTCGATGATCTTGAAGGCCTCGATCAGCCGAATAAGGACCACGGTCGCCGCGATCGGCGCGATCGCGGGCCAGGTGATGTCGCGGAAGATCTGGAAACCGCTCGCCCCGTCAAGCCGGGCCGCCTCGAGCTGGTCGCGCGGCTGGTTCTCGATCGCGGCAAGCAGCACGATGAACATAAACGGCGTCCACTGCCAGGTGTCGCCGACCAGCACCATGAGCCGCGCCGACCAGGCCTGGTCCGCCCAGGACCATGCTCCGAGGCCGAGCGCCGAACTCAATGGCGCGAACGGCCCCTTCTGCATGTCGGCGAGCATGCGGAACATGTAGGCGACGCCGACCGGCGTCACCATCAGCGGAATGAAGAACACGACCCGGAAGAAGCCGCGCCCGCGGATCGGCTGCGCGCAGAGAAGCGCAAGCCCGAGGCCGAGCGCGAATTGCGCAGTCACGCCGAAGAGGACGTACATGCATGTCGTCAGGAGCGTGCCCTGATAGGCGTGCGGCGGCAGCGTCGCGAGCAGCGCCAGCATCAGGCCGGTCGCGAGCGCGACGGAAATGAGCCGCCCGACGAAGCCGAGCACGGTGAATTCCGTCCTGGCGTAGCGGACGAGCCAATAAAGAACCGCCGCGGCGTACACCGCGAAGGCTATCCACCCAGATGTCTCGATCGGCTTCAGCGTGCCGATGAGATGATATTGCTGGCTCCCGAACAGCAGGCGTCTGTAGTTATAGAGGCCGATGAAGGTCAGCGTGAAACTGCCGCCCGCGAGCGCAAAGCGGCAGAGCGACAGGTAGATTGAAACGATGAGCGGGAAGATCGCAAAGCAGAGGAGAATGATCACCGCCGGCAGCACCATGATGCGGCCGGAATGACGGTCGATCCATTCGTCGCGGGTCTCGCGCGCGCTCGTTTCGGTATGCGCTGCCTGAGCTAGGGTCATTTGTCCTTAAGACGTTTGCGGCCCTCGGCGCGCTGCTCTCGCTCACGATGCGGTTCAGGTTGGATAGAGCCTTGCCGGCGCGCCGCGACGCGCCGACAAGGGTAATCCCGTCAGCGCTGGATGCCGAGCGTGCCCTTGTAGAATTTGAGCTGGCTCTCGACGCCGATCTGCTCGTTGAGATCGTTCCAGCCGTCGAGCACGGCCTTGACCGTCCCGTCCTCGTCGAGCTCGCCAGCGAGATAGCGGGCGATCGCTTCGTCGAGCACCACCTGCTGATATTTCTGGTTCTGCGGGATGCGCAGATCGAGGACCATGTTCGGGCTGTCGAGACTGTCCTTGATGGCGCCGAGATAGCTGTCTCCAGCCACCTTGCTCATGCCGGCGTTCTTCCAGGTGTCGTTGTAGGTGAACTGCGAGGTCCGATAAGGATTGAAGCCGCTCTTGCCGATCGTCACGTCCACATCCGACTGTTTCGGCTGCGACATGAAGGAGAGGAACGCATAGGCCGCGTCCTTCACCTTGGGCTTGGCCTTGACGTTGATGCCGCCGCTCCAGCCGCCGAACGCGGCGTAAGGCGAATGGTTGACGCCGTCGATGGCGTAGGGACACGCATCCTTGGTGCAAGCATCGAGCTTGCCGGTCGACCAGTTCAGCACTTCTTTCGAGCCGGGCGTGACGACCGAACCCGTCTTGTCGATCACCTTCGAGATCTTCGGATCGATCGCCATGACGCCGACATCACCCCAGTCGAGGTTCAGCGCACATTTTCCCGAGACGAACAGCGGACGCGTGTCGCTGACGTCCAGGTTGAGTTCATCCGGCGGACCATACTTGCCTGATTCCTTCAGGAAACGGAGCGCCTTGCGGAAGGCCTCGTTGTCGATGAGCGGTTTCATGTCCTTGGTGTCGAAGAACGTGCCCTGGCTCGTCCCCTTGGACTGCACCATGGAGCTCGTTATGTCGGTGATGAACCAATAGCTCTGGGCGTTGCGCTTCTTGGCGATGCACGAGCCGTAGACCTTGGTTCCGTCGAACTCCTTGCCGTTCGCAGCCTTGGCGACCTCGAGATACTCCTCCCAGGTTTTCGGCGGCTTCAGGCCCAACTTGTCCAGAATATCCGTCCGATAGTAGAGCATATGAAAGTCGCCATCGAGCGGGACGAGGTAGATCTTGCCGTTGTAGGTCGCCGAGAAATTGCGGAAGAACGGGCCGATCTGATC
This sequence comes from uncultured Alphaproteobacteria bacterium, assembly GCA_963753135.1. Taxonomy (GTDB): domain Bacteria; phylum Pseudomonadota; class Alphaproteobacteria; order Rhizobiales; family Beijerinckiaceae; genus Roseiarcus. Next base: position 20,846 of record CAVWBA010000018.1, read on the forward strand.
CCAGTCGATCGCCTTGTCCTTGGCGATCCGCGGTCCCAGCTCCTCGAGATAGCCGCCGGAGACATAGTCGACCATCCATTGCGGCGCGAACACCGCAGCGTCGACCGAATTGGTGCCGCTCGCCCAGTCGGTAAGCACTTTCTGGTAGAGGTCGGAGAACGGAACCGCGATAATGTTGATCTTGGCGCCGGTCAGCTTCTCGAATTCGGGTGCGCGCCGCTGCAGCGGCTCCTGAATCGCGCCGGTCTGCGTCATCACGTTCACCGTGACGCCGTCGAACTCTCCGGCCTCAGCGCCCATCGACGACGCGAGCGCGAACATCGCCCCCGCGATCGCCGTCGATATGCTCAAAATTTTCGTCATACTCCGCTTCCTCCCGGTCTGGTCGGCGCCGCGCGCGTCGCGACATCTCTATTTTACGGCGATCCGATCCGGCCCTTGCTTAGGCGCTGCCTGCAAGGTTCAAGGTCAGTCGATCGCCGATTGATAAAAACTATACTGGGGGCCGACTTGGCGCGTCAACGCGCGAGGAGGCGGGCAGGCGTCCGTCTGCCGCTGGCTTATCCATTAATCGGCGGGGACCTGGGCCGCACTCGGGCGAGCGCGACTCTATCGTGTCACAGCTTGGCGACGACGGCGAGCTTCTTGACCTGCCCGTTCTCATAGGCCCGCAGGAAGGCGTTGTAGTCCTTGAACGACACGCAGCCGTTCGAGTCGCCGTTGGGACCGAGCATGAACGGGTGGGCGAGCAATCCGGCGCGCCCATAGATACCGCCTTCTCCGACCGGATTGAGCCGTATCGCCTGGACGCCGTGGAAGGAGCCTTCCCGCAGCGTCAGCTCGTAGACATGCGGCGGCGTCGGGCCCACTGCGCGCTCGGCCACGTAGCGCGGATTGTCGAGCGCCGCCCCGAGACCTGAATGGGCTTCGAGCCGCGTTCCGTCGGGCAGATAGACGACGCGGGCCGAGATGTCATAGACGGCGGTGTATCGGTCATAGCCGGAAGTCGGGGCGGAATTTCCAAAGGGCGACGGGAAGCTGAACAGCGGGCCTCTGCCAAGGCCGAAGGGTGATTCTCGCTCCCGTTGCTGAGCGACGACCGGCTGGGTGGCGGCGGTGCGCGCTTGGGTGGTGGAAGCGACGACGGGCGAGGATGAATGCGACCATCCGAACAGTTTCTCGATGACGTTGCGATTGTCCGTCGGAGCGGCAGGCGGAGCAACCGTCACCTCGGGACGCGACGCATGGCGCTCAGGCGTCGTGGACTGCGTCGGAGCGCCGAACCCAGGCGGACGAACCGGCGGCAAGGGGAAGCTTTCCGTCTCGCTGACCTCGGGCGCATCGCGCCCTGGCGGCAGCGGCACGCTCGCGGCCGGCGGGATCGCCGGAGCGGGGGGGAAAGGTTCGAGCCGCGGCAGCGGGAAGGGGGCCAACGAAACGGACGGCGCGGCTTCGAGGCTCGCGACTTGTTGTGACGGGGCTGCCGGCGCGGCTGCCTTCAATTGAGCAAGCAGATTAGCGTCAATGGCAATGTCAGCGAACGGTTTCGAGATGGCCGGCGCCATTGTCGAGGCCGGGACCCACCGGGACAACAAAGCTTCGGGAATTCCCGGGCTGACCCAGTGCAACGCGCAGACGCTGACGGCCCCCGCGAAGGCCAGGGCGGCCCCGAAGGGAACCTTTTTTGGAAGGACCCGTTGAGGACTATCCCCGCCCTCGAACGAAAGGTCGTCGAATGTAGCCTCGATCCCCTGCATCCCTAGCCCTACGCCTACGCTGTCCCAATTGAATCAAAATAGAGCGTATGCGTTGAGCCTTCCTTAACGCAGTCCGCGGCCGGAGGCTAGCCGGCGCAAGCGAGCGTTTGGCGTATTAATTTCCCATTTTTTCAATGTGTTGCATGGCGGCAACGGCCATCCCCGCGGAGCCATTCGCTATCGGCGCGGCCGTTGCTGAATGTGGGTCAGCGTTCGGCGATGCTGGGCCTTGGTGCGCGGCGTCGGCCGGGCGCGGACGCGCTCGGCCAGGAGCGCCCGCGCCAGGCCCCACTGATGAGATCGCTCCGCCGCAGCGATCAGCGTCAAATTGACGATGTCGCGCTGGGCGTGGCTGCCGCCGATTCGAATCGCCTCCATGCGAACTGGCAGGATCGCCTCGACGGCCTGCGCATATTGGGCCGCCGCGAAAGCAAGACGCGCCATCGATCAGGCGCCGGCCGACCTCCGCCGTCACTTGCCGATTGTCGCCTGAGCCAACGCGCTCGTAGTCGTCGAGGGACCGGACGAGGCGTGTCGCGTGGTCGAGGTCGGGCGAGCGAGCGGCGGCGAAGGCGCAGTGCAGATCGTTGAAGGCGAGCACATGGTCGTGGGCATGCGCCATCCATGCGTCGGCGACCGGCGCCCAGCGATCGCCGACGTCGACGCCTTCGAGTTCGAGCCGCCACAGAAGCGAAGCCGCGTCGATACGGTCGAGCGTCGCGTCGTCAGCGAGCTTGGGCGCCGTCAAGCGGTCGTAATCAGCGAGAACCTCGTCGAACCGCCCCTGTTCGATCAGAAACAAGGCGAGGTGCCAGCCGTTGTGGTGGGCCATGAAATGGGCATGCTTCCAATCCGACCGCGTGGACCTGAGAAAGGCCACACCTTCCTCATGGCGGTTCGCGGTCTCCATCACGTGGGCCAGAGCATGCGTCGCCCAGGCGTCGCGCGGATTGCGGGCGAGCGCCTCGCGGCCGAAGTCCTCCGCGCGCTTGAGGTCGCCGGTCTCTTCGAGACCGAAGGCGTAAAGCCCATGGACGAAGCTCGTGAGCGGATTGTCGCGATCCCAGGCCGCCAAGGTCCGCGCGGCGGTGTCGCGAATGGCCGCCGACCGGCCGAGGAAGAAGTAAGCGTCCTGCGCCAGGCGCAGAGCGAGCGCGTCGGTGGGATGATCGTTGAGGATCGTCTCCCAGCCGAGGATCGCGTGCGACGTTTGCCCCTGCGCCCACGCCTTGGCGGCGGCCAGGTGGAGCCGCTCACGCTCCGTGGCGCGCCCGGTTCCCGCTTCGGCCGCGCCGAGCGCGTTCACGACCTCCGGATGGTCGCCGCGAAAGCCGCCGATCATGTAAAGCGTCGCAATCGCGACGCCGCCCAACGCGAAATCGGGGTCGCGCGCGAGCGCCGACTTCAGCACGCCGACCGGATCGCCGGTCAGCCCGTAATAGTCGGCGATCGCGCGATCGAACGCAGCGGCGGACTCAGGTGCGCCCGCGAGCGCCAGCCCCTGCTGGTCTTTGGCCATTGTTGGGTCCTTCGTCCATCACCATAACGCGAGCGGGCGGCGCCGGGAACCCGGGGCGCAGGCGCGCCTCGTCGCTGGCATTTGATCGGGCCTCCTCTTTCTGCATCGGCTGAGCGCCACTAGATGGCGGGAGTTTCGGGGAACCAAAGGATCGTTTGATGAAGGGCAAGACCATCGTCGCCACCGGCGCGACCTCCGGCATCGGGGAAGTCGCCGTCCTCGCGCTTGCTGGTTTAGGCGCGCGAATTGTTTTCATCGCGCGCGACGAAGCTCGCGCGCAGGCGACGATGCGCAAGCTCGAGACCAAAGCGCCCGGGCTCGGCCATCGCATGCATCTCGCGGATCTCTCGAGCATGGCGGAAACGCGCAAGGTCGGCGCGGCGATCGCGGCAAATGAGCCGCGCATCGATGTGCTCATCAACAACGCCGGCGCTCTCTTTTCCCACCGGCGGGTGACGCCCGAGGGTCTCGAGCTCACCTTCGCCCTCAACCACATGGCCTATTTCGTGCTGACCGAAGCGCTGCGCGAGAAGCTCATCGCTTCCGCGCCGGCGCGGATCGTCTCCACGTCTTCCTCCGCCCACCGGGGCGTGAGCCTCGATTTCGGCGACTTGCAGAGCGCCAACGACTACGGCGGGTTCAAAGTCTACGGTCGCTCGAAGCTCGCCAATATCCTGTTCACCCGCGAACTCGCCCGGCGGCTGGCCGGCACGGGCGTGACGGCCAATTGCCTCCATCCCGGCGCCGTCGCGACCCGATTTGGCGAGTCGAGCGGCGGCTGGGTCGGCCGTCTGTTGCCGGTGCTGAGGCTGTTCTTCATCTCGCCCGAACAGGGCGCCGACACGATCATTTACCTTGCCTCCTCGCCCGAAGTCGCCAACACGAGCGGCGGATATTTCGTCAAGCGGAAGATGACCGAACCGTCCGCGGCGGCGCAGGACGACGCCGCGGCGAAGCGCCTTTGGGCTGAGAGCGAGGCCCTGGCCAGCCCCGTGATGGTGAAATGAATCCAAACGTCATTGCGCGAGGAGCGTGGGCGACGAAGCAATCCACGATTGAAGAACGGCCGCGGCGGCAATGGATTGCTTCCCCCCGGACTGTGATCTGGAGGTCGCAATGACGGAAACGCCGCCGTCGAAGCACGTCAAGCTTCAGCGCGGCTTGCGCGCCTTCGCCTTCGGCGCCGCATGGCGCCAGGCCATTTCCAAGGCCGCCTTGAGTTCGGCTTCGCTCAAAAGGGCAAGCGTCGCGCATGTCCAGCCGCGCCGCCCCCATGCGTTGTCGAGGGCTGAGAAAGCGTCGGAAGCGACAGCGCATTTGAGCGCCTGCTCGTCCGGGCGCGAATTTGATGTTGGCGGTGCGTTCATCCGGCGCGAGCGTCGCGAAGGTGACGCGGGCCTTGAAGGCGCGGCGATCAAAGTGCGGATATTCTCCAGCCCCCTCGAACGAGAGCGCGATGCGGCGGAACAAGGCGGCGTCGGCCATCGGCGGCGTCTCCACGATTGGCTCGGCGAGTATACGCGTGACGGGCCGCCCCGCTATCCAGCTGGGGTTCATTTGCGCCGAGGCAGACGGCGCGCGTAAGCTTCACGTGAGGAAAGCGCCGGCGGAAGGAAACGCCATGGGCCAGACAGGCTTCGAGAAAGCCAAGACCGTTCTGCGCGTCACCAGCGGCAATTTCCTTGAAATGTACGACTTCTTTCTGTTCGGCATCTATGCCCGGCAGATCGCGCAGACCTTCTTCCCGAGCCACGACCCTTACGCCTCGCTGATGGCGACCTTCTTGAGTTTCGCCGCCGGGTTCGCGATGCGCCCGATCGGCGCGCTTGTATTGGGGCCGTACGTCGACCGCATCGGCCGGCGCAAGGGGCTTATCGTCACGCTCTCGATCATGGCCTGCGGCACCATTCTCATCGCCTTCGTGCCCGGTTATGCGACCATCGGCGTGCTCGCCCCGATGCTCGTGGTGCTAGGGCGGATCTTGCAGGGATTCTCGGCCGGCGTCGAGCTTGGCGGCGTGTCGGTCTATCTCTCGGAGATCGCGACGCCCGGCGCCAAGGGCTTCTATGTTTCCTGGCAATCGGCGAGCCAGCAGGTCGCGGTCGTGTTCGCGGCGCTCATCGGCTTCGCGATCGCCAATTTGATGGCGCCCGAAGCAGCCTCCGCCTGGGGCTGGCGAATTCCGTTCTTCATCGGCTGCGCCATCGTGCCGTTCCTCTACATCATCCGCCGGAGGCTGCAGGAGACGCCCGAATTTGCGGCGCGAAAGGTTCATCCGACGACGGCGCAGATCTTCGCCACGCTTGGCGCCAACTGGCCGATCGTGCTCGGGGGCATGGCGATGGTGATCATGACGACGGTGTCGTTCTATCTCATCACCGTCTACACGCCGACCTTCGGCAGACGCGTGCTCAATCTCACTGAGTCCAATGCGCTCTTGGTGACGATGGCGATCGCGGCGTCGAATTTCTTCTGGCTGCCAATCTCGGGCGCGATGTCGGACCGCATCGGCCGCAAACCGATCCTCATCGCCTTCTCCGTTCTCGCCCTTCTGACCGCCTATCCGGCGCTCGCCTGGTTGGTGAAGGCCCCGACCTTCGACCGGATGCTCACAGTCGAGCTGTGGCTGTCGTTCATTTACGCCTGCTACAACGGCGCGATGGTCGTGGCGCTGACCGAAGTCATCCCGGCTTCGGTGCGGACGTCGGGGTTTTCGCTCGCCTATAGCCTCGCGACCACGCTCGGCGGCTCGTCGCTCCTGGTTTCGACCTGGCTGATCGCCCACACAGGCGACAAAGCCGCGCCCGGCTATTGGATGAGCTTCGCAGCGCTCTGCGGGCTGATCGCAACGCTTGCGCTCTATCGCGGGCCCGCGCGCGGCGTCCAATATCTCGCGCCCGGCGCGGCTGGCGGCTGACCTAGGCGCGGCCATGCCCGAGCATGCGCTGAACCTTGCGACACAAAACAGACCCTTGCGGGTTCTAACCAAAGCAACCCGTGGCGCGCGGTCCGCGCCCAAGGCGCAATCAAGGAGTTCCCGATGCACGCGACCTGGAAGCCTCATGAGAAGCATGGGCAGCTCACGGCCAAAGGCGACTTGCCCGACACCGTCTTCGCCTTTCCGAAACAGCGCAAGGAGCCGCTGACCGACGCGAAGCACGTCCGCAACGCCGTCGCGCGCTTCGACCAGGTCACGGACGTGTCTGATGAAGACAGGGCCCTGGCCTTCGCCAACATCAAGAAGGCCGCCGAGCACTATGACGTCGAGCTTGCCGAGTCGTCATGGCGCGAGCTGGGCGTTCACCCCCAGCCCCATCGCAAGGAAGCCGCGGCCAAAGCCGTCGAAACCAAACGCAAGCGCGGGGAACTCTAGGCCGCCTGCGTCAGACGCGCCGCGACACGCAAGCGCCGCGCGTAGAATACACTGGCTAGCAGGCCGCCGAGTTCAAGCCCGGATTTTGCGTTTCAGCCGGTAAGCGAAGGCGACCGACAGCGCCTGCACGCGGCCCTGCAGCGCCTGTTCAGGTAGGGCCTGGTCCGTGGGGTTTGCAATATAGGTCGAGACCGCGCGAACGCTGATCGTCCTGCCGCCCAACGTCGCGACGCCTCTCATCCGGTCGGGATCGGCCGGCCCGCCGCCGCCGAGATAGAGCGTGTCGATGCGCACCCGAAGTCCGGCGGGCGCCGCCGACCCGAGAGCCTGGGCGAGGGCGCCTGGCAACGACTGTTGCACCCAGCCCGCAGTGGGATTGCCGACATAAGCGACCAACGGCGACGTATCGACCTCGATCGCGCCGCCGCCGGAGGCGGCGACAGGTTGGATTCCGGCGGTGGGCGTCGTGTTGCAAGCCGCTCAAGCCCGCAGAGGCGAAAGCCCCCAGACCGATCAGTGCAGCGCGGCGCGTTAAGACATCTCCTGGCACAATAACCTCCCCTCGATAAGCATCCCCGCGGGCCAGCCTCGCGAACGAGGAACCCGGCCCTGCTTGACGCCTCACTCGTACATCGGTTGGCTGCCGGCGCCAATGTGAGCCGTCAGGACCACGAGGAGAGGATCATGGCCGCAACCACTCAGGAGCTGCAAGGAGGTCGTCTGCGCGGCAAGGCCGCCATCGTGACTGGGGCCGCCCGCGGGATCGGACGCGCGACGGCGGTCACCTTCGCCCGGGAGGGCGCCGATGTCATGGGCGTTGACATCGCCGGACCGGTCAGCGCGACGCTCGAGGTCGCGCCAGCCACACCCGAAGACCTGGCGGAGACGGGACGCATGGTCAAAGCCGCCGGAGCGCGATGGCTCGAGGCGCGTCTCGACCAGCGCGATCTCTCCGCGCTGCGCGCCGCCGCCGACGAGGCGCGCGCAGCTTTTGGCCGGCTCGACATCCTGTTCGCCAACGCCGGCATCCAGGCGTTCAAACCGATCCTCGACTGGCAAGACGCGGACTGGCAGGACACCATCGACGTCAACCTGACCGGGACCTGCAACGCGATCCGCGCGGTTGCGCCGCATCTGGTCAAGAATGGCGGCGGACGGATCATCGTCACCGCTTCCACGCAAGGCCGGCACGGCACGAAATTCGGCGCCGCCTATTCCGCCTCCAAGTGGGGAATCATTGGGCTGATGAAATCAGCGGCGCTCGAGCTCGGCGTCCACAAGATCACCGTCAACGCCGTCATCCCCGGCCTCATCGACACCGCTCTCACCCGACACCGCCAGCGCTACGCGCAGGCCGTTGACGATTTCGATTCCACCCAGCCGACCGGCGTTTTGGAGGCCGAAGCGAAGACGAAGCTCAGCGCAAAGTCGCCGCTCGGGATCCCATGGATCGAGCCCGAGGCGATTGCGCCCGCAGTTCTGTTCCTCGCATCCGACGAAGCCTACATGGTGAGCGGGGCGACCTATGATGTGACCGGCGGCGACAGCGCCAACTATACGGCCTAGCGACGATTGCCCTGGGCGGTTTCGCCCTGCTCAAGGGACGAGGTTTCGTCCATCGCGAGGAGCGAAGCGACGCGGCGATCCAGGGCCCGTCGGGCGCCCGCCTCCTGGATTGCTTCGCTTCGCTCGCAATGACGGCTCTGGCCCGACCCCGAGAATATCCCTCCCTACCCGCCCTTCGCCCACTGACCCCGCCATGGCGTCTCGGGCACTGGAGTCAGCGGCGCCTTGCCGTCGGCCCAGGCGAACACGTTCGAGACGACGCATTCGGCCATCGCCTGGCGCGTCTTGACCGACGCCGAGCCGACATGGGGCAGGAGCACAGCGTTGTCGAGCTTTATGAGCTCTTGCGGCACGTTGGGCTCGTTCTCGAATACGTCGAGACCCGCGGCCAAAATCTTCTTGCTCCGCAGCGCCTCGATCAGCGCCTTCTCGTCGACCAGGGAGCCGCGCGCCATATTGATCAGCACGCCGTCGGGACCGAGCGCCTCCAGCACTTCGGCGTTGATGATGTGGCGAGTCGCGCTGCCGCCCGGAGCGACGACGATCAGCACGTCAGCAGCCTTGGCCATGTCGATGAGCGAAGAATAGTAGCGATAAGGAACGTCGGCTTGGGCGTGTCGGCCATGATAGACGACGGAGAGCCCGAATGCGGTAACGCGCTCAGCGATCGCCTTGCCGATGCGGCCCAGCCCCAAAATGCCCACTGTGCGGCCCCTCAGCGAGGGGCTGAGCGGGAAAGCGCCCTTCGCCGCCCATTGCCCGGCGCGCAAATATCGCTCCGCCTGCGGCAGCTGGCGCACGGTCATGATCATGAGGCCGAGCGCGGTGTCGGCGACTTCGTCGTCGAGCACGCCCGGGGTGTTGGTGACGATGATTCCGAGCCGCGCCGCGGCCTTGGCGTCGATATTGTCGTAGCCGACGCCGAAGCTCGAGATGATCTCGAGGTTGGGGAACTGGCGCATGTAGGCTTCGTCGAGCGGCGCGTGCGCTCCGGTCATCGCCACCGCGCCAATTCGCGGCCCCCATTCGGCGAGCCAGAGGTCGGGATTGGGCTCGAGCCACAGGCGGTGCAGCTTGAGCCGCGCGCTGATCTGATCTTCGATCAGGGCCATGCCTTTGGCGGGCATCAGGACATCGAGGGACTTCATCGGCAAGGCTCCTGTCTTTCGCACTTTCGCGAGGCCGCCGGACGTGGCACACGGCCCGGCTCATGACCAGCCTTGACGGCGACCCCCAAGCCCGACGGCGTCCGCGCGTGCGGCGCGTCATGCTCAATGATTTTCGTTCTTACGCCGCGCTCGATCTCGCAGTCCGAGGCGGTCTCGTCGTCCTATGCGGCGAGAACGGCGCCGGCAAGACCAATCTCCTCGAAGCTTTGTCGCTGTTCGCGCCCGGACGCGGCCTACGCCGGGCGGAGCTTAAGGACTGCGCGCGGGTCGGCGGCGCGGGCGGCTTCGCGCTATCGATCGAGGTCGAGGAGGACGGCGAGACTCATCAGCTGGGCTCCGGCTGGAAACCGGGCTTAAACGGCGAGGCGGCCGAGCGGGTGAACCGCATCGACCGGGCCGCCGTCGCCTCGTCGCGCGCCTTTTGCGACCATGTGCGTCTCGTCTGGCTGACGCCGGCGATGGATTCGCTGTTCGCCGGGCCGGCGAGCGAGCGGCGCCGCTTTCTCGATCGCTTCGTGCTGGCGATCGACCCGGGTCACGGCGCGCGGGTCTCCCAGTTCGAGCGGGCTTTGCGCGGGCGCAACCGGCTCCTGGAAGAGGGAGGGCGCAACGCCCAATGGCTCGACGCGATCGAGCGCGAGGCGGCCGAGCTTGGCGTCGCGGTCGCCGCGGCGCGGCTCGACTGCGTGCGCCGGCTCGAAGCGCTCATCGCCGCCGAGCGCGACGATTCGTCGCCCTTTCCGTGGGCGAAGCTTGCGCTTCAGGGCGATATCGAGGCCATCACCGACAATGGGCCGGCGCTCAAGGCGGAAGAAAGCTACCGGGCGAGCTTGCGCGACAATCGGAGCCGCGACGCCGCCGCCGGCCGCACCCTCATCGGCCCGCATCTCAGCGATCTTCTGGTCTGGCACGGGCCGAAACAGGCGCTCGCCGCCGCCTCCTCGACCGGCGAGCAGAAGGCGCTGATCGTCGGGCTCGCGCTCGCCCATGCGCGCCTGGTCGCAGAGATGTCGGGGATTGCGCCCCTCGCGCTCCTCGACGAGATTGCCGCCCATTTCGATCCACGCCGCCGCGCCGCGCTCTACGACGCGCTCGCGCGCCTCGGCGGCCAGGTGTTCCTCACCGGCGCCGATCCGGCGGTGTTCGCCGAGCTTAAGGGCCGAGCGGAGATGTTCGAGGTTTCGGCGACGGCGGGGGTCAGGCTCTCAGACCCACAGCCCGCTCCCTGAACTGGAGACGGCCGCCATTAGCGAGTCCGTTTTTAGCGATTTCAACGACTTGCCGCACGATTAACGAGTCGTTGTCCCCCTGAGATTTCTCGCGGGCCTTGCTCTCGTTCCAGCGACCTCGCTTCAGGCCCGCCGGCAGGACCGACTTGCGCGAGGCCTTCTTGGGGCCGGCCTGCGCGATGCTTGGTTAGACAGGCCCTCGAAAGAAGCAATTCATTTCGCCAAACGAAACGAATCGTTTCGCAACGGGGACGCAAGTCCTTGAAATCATTTAGGCGCCCGATTCAGCCATTTCGCCGAATCGTTTGTTTTCAATGGGTTCAGGCTCATTTCGTTTCGCCGGTCTGTCGCAGGCTCTTTTCCGCCAAAAGTTCCGCCGTGGGCGAAGGAGCGCTCTTTCGATCTGGCCACTTTAGCAACGATTTCTGCAATAGAGAAGAATTTGCTACAGTTTTTTTGATTATCGAAATTATCACTGCGGCGGCTCCGCGGATCGCTCAAGAACCGAAACGGACGGGAACAACCTTGAGGCGGCGCGGTGTATCGCCCGAGCCAACATTTTACCTTGCTTTCTATAACCATCTGGGTTATATCTGACCCGCAATAATCTTAGCTAGGAGAGATCAATGACAATCAGACCTTACAGCCCGCCCGAAAGGCGGAGAAAGCATCTCAATGAACGCCTATCTTCCAAAGTCTTTTCAGCGCGAAGCGGACAGCAACGGTGTTTCTGACGAGGATTGCCGAGAGGCGATCCGGAGGGCCGAAAGCGGCCTGATCGATGCAGACCTTGGACAGGGTCTCATTAAACAGAGAATTTCTAGAGGCAACCAGGGCGCGGCGAGAGGCTCGCGAGCCGTTGTCTCCTACAGGCGGGGAAAAGTCGCGGTGTTCCTGCACATCTTCCCCAAGAGCAAAAAGGCCAACCTGACCAAGTCGGAACTGGCCATGTATTCACGAGCGGGTCAGGAACTTGCGAAGCTCACGGACAAAGAGCTGACCGCCCTGAGCGCCAAGCGAGGATGGAGAGAATTAGAAATATGACCCAGTCGAAGCGCTACCGAAGCCCCGCGCTCCAGTCGCTTCACGAGGTGATGGAGGACCTCCACGAGGTCGGCGCGATCGACAAGGCCACGATGCGTGACTTTGACCTTGGTTGCCTGACGCCCGTGGAGAAACTCGCGCCCGAAGCGATCAGACGAATTCGCGAGAAGGCTCATATGAGCCAAGCGACCTTCGCCTTGGCGTTGAACGTGCCGAAGATGCTCGTCAGCAAATGGGAGCGAGGCGAAGTGCATCCGAGCGGCCCCTCCCTCAAGCTCCTCGCCCTCGCCGACGCCAAGGGCATCGACACAATTCTTTGACGGCCTCTACGGACATCGCGCGCATCAGGACGGCGCCCCTGTGAACGCGCAAGCGGCCGCGGCGGCGGTCGCGACAATAATAGTGGCGGCGGCGGGCATGACGCCCTCCCGACAAAGCTCTCTCAGGGCGCACTCAATAGCTTGGCGAAGAGACGGGCGTTCTTCCGAACGCCCTATAGCCCGGCGAGAGACGGGCGTTCTTCCGAACGCCCTACGCGTGGCCAGCGTCGGAGGACAGCATCCCTTCGTGGACGCCAAGGATCGCCAGCGCCCGATCGTATTTGCGGCCGAAATCGAGGTCGAAAATGAGGCCGGCGTCGGCGGGGCAGGTGAGCCAGCCGTTGGCCAGGATCTCGCTCTCGAGCTGCCCGGAGGCCCAGCCGGCGTAGCCGAGCGCAAGCACGGCCTGCGACGGACCTGTGCCCTGGGCGATGGCTCGCAGGATGTCGAGCGTGGCGGTCAGGCAGACATCGCCGATCTTGACCGTCGAATCATTGACGTCGTAGTCGCTCGAATGGAGAACGAAGCCGCGTCCCGTCTCGACCGGCCCGCCCCGCAACACGCGCACGCCTCGCGCGCTCGGCGGCAGGCGGATCGCCTCGGCTTCCGGCACGATGTCGAGCTGGGCCAGAAGTTGGCCGAAATCGATCTCCTCCGCCCGGTGATTGATGACGATGCCCATGGCGCCGTCTTCGCGATGGGCGCACATATAGACGACGGAGCGCGCGAAAGGACCTTCCCGAAGCGAGGGCATAGCAATCAGGAACTGTCCTTCCAGACTGGTTGGCGGCGGGGGATCCGCCCGTCTCATGGTCGCCTCTTTATGGTCGCGCTTGCGGCATCAACAGTCGATGCTAGTTGAAATTCGTGGCATGGTATAGGCAGAGCAAAATGAGCGCAGATCAGTTGGTTAAGCGGCGTCGCGCCGCCGCGGGAGGCCTGCCGATTGCAGGCGCGCTCGCTGTCGGGCTGTCGCTTGTCCTACCTGCCATGCCGGCGTTTGCCGCCGATGCGTTCTCGACCGATTGGGCGCCGGCCGCGAAGTCTCAGGCGCGCCTCATCGCAGGCGGCGGCGATCTCGCCGGTTTCGAGATCGCTCTCGCGCCGGGCGCGATCACCTATTGGCGCGATCCCGGCGACGCCGGCCTGCCGCCGACGCTGGATTTTTCTGCCTCCGACAATGTCGCGAGCGTCGAACCGGAGTTTCCCGCGCCGAAGCGTATCAGAGAGGCCGACGGCGGCGAGGCGTTCGGCTACGATGGCGGGGTTGTCTTTCCCCTGCGAGTCAAGCCTCGCGACCCCGCGAAGCCTGTAACGCTCAAGCTCAACGCCGATTTCGCCGTGTGCGAGAAAGTGTGCCTGCCGGCCAAGGCGCATCTCGAGCTTAAGCTTCCCTCGGCTCGGAGCCTCGCCTCACGCAAGCGCGATCAATGCGGCGCTCGCCGCCGTCCCACGCGCCGTTCCGCCGAAGGATTTCGGCGCGCTCGAGGCGCTCGACGCGGATAGCTGGCGCCTCTGCTCGGCCCATGAGGACGGCCCACCGCGCGACCTGTTCGTCGAGGCGCCGGAGGGCTGGTGGATGAAGACGACGCCCGCGCATGCCGACGGAGGCCGGGATTGCTTCACGCTGACGATCGGCGACAAGCCCAAGGACGCCGCCTTTCCGGTTGCGCTGCGCCTTACGCTGACCGGCGGCGCAGGGCCGGTGGAGACGACGATCCAGGCCGCGCCGAAAACTTAGGCGCCTGTTTTCACCAATCCCTTGCGGCGTCAGCCCCGCTTTACGGGCGAAGCGCCCGTCGTCTAGTGTCCCGCCGCGTCTGCGTCCGCGGCGCGACCAACCTGCAACCGAGGACTGCGCCCCATGACCATCAAAGTCGGCGATCGCCTGCCCAACGTCACCGTGCGTCTCGTGACCCCTGACGGGCCGAAGCCGGTGGAAACGAAGGATTACTTCGCCGGCAAGAAATCGTTCTGTTCGGCCTGCCGGGCGCCTTCACCCCGACCTGCCACAAAAACCATCTGCCCGGCTTCATTGTCAGCGAGGCTGCGTTCAAGGCCAAGGGAGTCGATGCGATCGCCATGACCTCGGTCAACGACCATTTCGTGCTCCAGGCCTGGTCGGACGCGACGGGCGCCAAGGGCCACATCGATTTTCTCGCTGACGGGGCCGGCGACTTCGCCAAGGCGCTTGGCCTCGAGTTTGACGCTTCAGCCGGCGGCCTGGGCTTGCGCTCCAAGCGATACGCCATGTTGGTGGAGGACGGAGTGGTGAAAGAGCTCAACATCGAGCCCTCGCCCGGCCAAGCCGACATTTCGAGCGCTGCGCATCTCCTGGAGCAGATGAAGTAGGCGGACTGAGGGTTGGCTCGGCTCGCCCGATTTCGTGGGCGCAATTCACGCGCTACGGCGCAATGCTCGAGTTGACAGAGTAGAGGAGGATGAACCGCGTTGCTGCGTCAAATTCGAGTTGACAGGAAACGACCACATAATTACGCTGGAGAACGTAGCAACTCCGGCAAGGAGAATTTTCATGTTACGAATATCGATCGCAATTGCAGCGGTAATGTTCATTGTGAATGCAAGTGAGGCTTGTACGACGTGCAAAGGCACGAGGGGAACAGGTCAGAAGAGTATGCAATGTCACACCCTCGTTGGTTCGAAGAATCTGAAAGGGGAGGCATACAAGAGCGAATGGAATAAATGTATCGAGAATCCTGACAATTACAAATAGAAGGGAAAAACACTGTCGCCGAGCGTGGCCGATACAGGCGAGCCGAGGCGGCGATAGGCGTCGTCATTCTCGATAGGCCGTCGAAAGACACGCGTCTCCGACGGCCGATTTCACTCAAGCAGGTTTACTCGCCCTGATCAGCATCGTGATCCCGGGCAGCATGACCTCCGTGCCTCGATCCTGAAGCCGGCGTCGCGCAAAACCCGCTCGACATGAGCAGGGGTGAGGCACACGGCGGTCGCTGAACCGTTCGCCGCCGATGTCGGCATCATCGACAGGCCTTCGTAGAACCTCTTGTCGGGGAATATCTGTTCGCCGCGCAGCGAACGATTTGCCCAATCAACGTTTTCCACTGCAGCGCAATATCGACTATAGCGGCATGATCCTCCTGGAGACCATCGTGACCGCTACCCGCCCTTTCGACGATATCCGCGCGCTTCTCGAGAAAATGCCAAAGGCCG
Organism: uncultured Alphaproteobacteria bacterium; assembly: GCA_963753135.1. GTDB lineage: Bacteria > Pseudomonadota > Alphaproteobacteria > Rhizobiales > Beijerinckiaceae > Roseiarcus. The sequence goes on from CAVWBA010000018.1 coordinate 36,018, forward strand.
ACGAGGCGGCGCGGTCGGCGGCCCGCGAGCGCGAGGGGCAACTGACCAAGCCGGCCGGCTCGCTCGGCCGGCTCGAGGAGATTTCCGAATGGATGGCGGCCTGGCAGGGATCGGCGCGGCCGCATGTCGATCGGCCCTTGGTCGCGGTCTTCGCCGGCAATCATGGGGTCGTCGCCCAAGGCGTCTCCGCCTTCCCGCATCGGTCACCCAGGCGATGGTGGCGAATTTCCAGGCCGGCGGCGCGGCAATCAACCAGATCTGCAAGACCTTTGACATCTCGCTCAAGGTTTACGAACTGGCGCTGGAGAAGCCGACCGGCGACATCACGCAGGAGCCGGCGCTCGACGAAAAAGTCTGCGCGGCCACTATGGCCTTCGGCATGGAGGCGCTCGCCTCCGAACCCGATCTGCTCGTGCTTGGCGAGATGGGCATTGGCAACACGACGGCGGCCGCCGCGATTTACCACGCGCTTCACGGCGGCGAGGCGGAGGAGTGGGTTGGCCGGGGGACCGGCGTCGACGATGAGGGTCTCAGGCGCAAAGCGGACGCCGTCCGCGCCGCAGTCGCGCTTCATAAGCCCTATCTTGACGATCCGCTCGAGGTTCTGGCGCGCCTCGGGGGGCGCGAAACCGCAGCGATCGCAGGCGCGATCCTCGCCGCACGCCTACGCAGAACGCCGGTGCTGCTCGACGGCTTCGTCGTGTGCGCGGCCGCGGCGGTGCTGCTGGCCCTCGACGATTCCGCGCTCGACCATTGCCTCGCCGCCCACCTCTCGGCTGAGCGCGCCCATCGGCACGCGCTCAAGCTGATCGGCAAAGCTCCGCTGCTCGATCTTGGAATGCGGCTCGGCGAAGGCTCGGGCGGGGCGCTCGCGGTCGGCGTCGTGAAGGCGGCGGTCACCTGCCACAACGGCATGGCGACCTTCGCGGAGGCCGGGCGTTGCGGGCAAGGAGGAGCCTTGAGCGGCGCAGAGCGTTTTGATCGCGCCGCCGAGGTGAAGAGGCGAACCATGACAGACGATGCGCGCCAAATCCGTGAGCTCGTCGACTCCTGGATCGCCGCCAGCAAGGCTCATGATCTGCCCGCGCTCATGGACATGATGACGGACGACGTCGTCTTCATGACGCCAGGCCGGCCGCCGTTCGGGAAGGCTGAGTTCGCAGCCGACAGCGAACGCATGAAGGGCGCCGCGATCGACGCCCGCGCCGATGTGCAGGAGATCGAGGTCTTCGGTCCGCGGGCCTTCATCCGCAACCATATTCAGGCCGAGCTGACCTTCACTGGCCAAGCGCCTCGACGTATGTCGGGCTACGCAATGACCGTCTTGCGCAAGGACGCCGATGGCCGCTGGCGCATCGCCCGTGACGCCAATCTGGTCGTGCCGGAGGAAGCGTGAGTTAGACGGTCATGCCATGAAGGGTGACGACGATTGACGAACAGACGCAATTGGAGCGAGGTCGATGCCTATTTCGCCAAGGACACTGATCGGGTCAGACCCGGCGCTTGAGGAGGCGCTGGCTGCCAACGCTGCGGCCGGGCTGCCGTCGATCGATGTTTCGGCTCCGCAGGGCAAGCTGATCCATCTGCTCGCGCGCATGTCGGGCGCACGCAAAGCGCTCGAGATCGGGACGCTGGGCGGCTATTCGACCATCTGGCTGGCGCGGGCCTTGCCCGACGACGGCCGGCTCATCACGCTCGAAGTGAGCCCCAGACATGCCGAGATCGCGCGCCGCAACGTCGCCCGCGCTGGGCTTGGGAGCAAAGTGGAGATCCGAACTGGCGCGGCGCTCACGACCCTCCCCAAGCTCGAGGCCGAAGGGCTCGCCCCATTCGATTTCGTGTTCATCGACGCCGACAAGACCAATAATGCGGCCTATCTCGAATGGGCCTTGCGCCTGTCGCGGCCGGGAACCGTGATCGTGGTCGACAATGTGGTGCGGGAGGGCGAGGTGGCCGACCCGGCAAGCCGCGACCCGGACGCCGTCGGCGTGCGGCGCATGTTCGAATTGATGGCGCGCGAGCCACGGCTGAGCGCGACCGCAATCCAGACTGTCGGCGCCAAGGGTTGGGACGGCTTCGCGCTGGCCGTTGTGGACTGAGGCGCGTCGCCCCCTGCCTATAGCGCTCGATCCACAGGATGGAGCTGCAGCCCAGCCGCTGAGCTTTCTGTGCGCGCCATGCCCTGCCCGAAACGGCGGTACCAAAGACCGGTGAGGATCGGCACGACAATCGATGTCACCACAATGCAGATCGCAACAAGCACCGTCGCCTGCTGTACCGTAGGCGCGAATTGCGGAGCGACGGCCGCAATCGCCACCGGGTTGGCGGCCGCTGCTCCGGCGGTGGATGACGCGGCGATGCCGGCGGTGCCCGTTCCCCGTCCGATCAGCTTGTCGGCGATGATCAGCGGCGCGCCCGTCAGCACAATGACGGATAAGGCAAGCGCGACGCCGAGGCCCGCGAGCGGCGAGAGAAGCGTGTGCAGATCGATCGTGTTGCCGAGCGCGAAGGCGAAGAAGGGAATCATCAACTGGCCGCCGGGCGCGAAAAACTCCCTGAGCTTCGGATCGAGATTGCCGAGCGCGAAGCCGACCAGGAACGGAAGCACGGCGCCGACAAAGACCTGCGGCTCGAAATGTGCCGCCCCGGACGCGCCGAGGATGATCATGCTCATCAAGGGTCCGGACTCGATCGAGGTCAGGACGAAAGCGCCTGCTTCCTCCTTCGTGCCGTAGGTTTGCATCAAGCGACGCGTAGAGACCGCCATTCGTCATATCGACGGCGCAGACGATGGCGAGAATCGAAAGGCCGGCGAAAAAGCCAGTCTGAATGCCCTCTGGCGGAATAAACCGGGAAGCGACGAGAACGATCAGCCAGGCGGCGAAGAATTTGGTCAGGACGAGCGTTCCGGACTTGCGCAGCACGGTCCCGGTCGCGCGAAGCGTGATCGACGCCCCCATGCAGAAGAACCACACAGCGAGGATCGGAATGACGCCGGTCATGATTCCCTGGGTGAAGCCCTTGAAATAGGCAGGAGCGCTCGGTGCGAAGGTCTTGCAAAGCGCGCCGAGCATAAGGGGCGCCAGCATCAGGCCGCCCGGAACTCTGTCGACGAACGCCTTGATCCTCACGCTCGCGCTCCCTCCCCTCTCATCCCGACCAGGATCACCGCTTCGGCTTGTCGATCAGCTTCGCAAGGCGATGCAGCGCGAACGCGTAGCCTTGCGTTCCACAACCGACGATGACGCCCGAGGCGACGCCCGAAACATAGGAATGATGCCGGAAAGGCTCTCGTCTGTGCACGTTGGTAATATGCACTTCGATGATCGGCCCGTCGAAGGCGTTCAAGGCATCGAGGATGGCGACCGACGTATGGGTGAAGGCGGCCGGATTGATGACAATGCCGGCGGCGCGCTCACGGGCGGCGTGAATCCACTCGATGATCTCGTATTCGCGGTTGCTCTGATGGAACTCGATCGCAAGCCCGAGTTCCGTTCCGAGGCGGCGGCAGTCCGCTTCCACGTCGGCAAGCGTCTCGCGGCCGTAGATCTCCGGCTCGCGCTGGCCGAGCAGATTGAGATTGGGGCCGTTCAGGACAACGACGATCGGATTCACGCGAGTTTCCTTGAAGGCGCGCCGCCAGCGCCCTTAAAGCAACGTCTCTAACACGGCGGGACGGCCCACGCATGCCGGCCATCAATAGTGGGCGATGAGGACCATCGGTTTTGTCTGCAATTCGCCGGGAGGAAAGGTCTGGACGCCGTCCGGCCCGGCGCCTGCCCACAAGCCGACATCGGCAGGGCCAATCCCGTTGCGGCGCAGCTCCGCCTGCACGTTCTCGATCCGCCGATTGAGAATGCGGGCGCGCCGTTCCGCGTCCCCCGTCACCTTCGCCCGCTGGTTGACATCGATCAGCGTCACCGTTTGCGGCGCTGCGCCCGCGGCGGCGTCGACGACCATCTGGCGGCCGACCACGGTCAAGGACGACCCTCGCCACGCCGCCTCGTAGAGGTAGTCGCGCTTGACCACTGGCGGCGTCGCGCATCCCGTCACCATCAACGCGATCGCGCAGCAAAGGCGCCTGGTCATCCGAAGAGGCTTCCCGCACTTCCCGCCGGAACCCTGCTTCGCGAGCCGCGCTAAACCGTGGGACATGGAACTGCGAAGCACTCAATCGTCATTTGGCTCAGCCTCGATGTTGTCAGGCCTTGGCAGAAATTTCGGTGCAGGTCTTCAAGATTACGTCGCCATCGAGAATGGGTTTGGCGATGCCAAAAAAGCGCGCAACGGTCTCTGAATTGTTATGAGCATCCATCGCCGACGAATTAATGAACCGCTCGTACGTCGTAAACACGCAAGGGTCTTCGTTGTCTTGGGAGACGAAGAAGCCGACAGTGCCAGTCTCATTCTTGCGAACATTCTCCGCGACGTCGAGCAGTGCCTTGGACATCGTCCGTTCATGACCTTTGCGAGCGCGGATGACAGCCGTAATCGTAATCATTGTTTCTTGTCTCCGATTGCGGTTCGCCTCAGCCGTGCCACGCCGCGACGGTCTTCAGCGCCGAGAACCCGTAGAGCGCCTCGAAGCCCTTCTCGCGGCCGTGACCCGATTTGCCGACCCCGCCGAACGGCAGCTCAACGCCGCCGCCCGCGCCGTAATTGTTGAGGAACACCTGCCCTGCGCGCAACGCCTTGGCGAGCCGCATCTGCCGTCCCCCGTCGGCGGTCCAGACGCCGGCCACGAGGCCGTAGCCGGTCCCGTTGGCGATCGCGATCGCCTCGGCCTCGTCATCAAAGGGAATGATGACCTGGACGGGACCGAAGATTTCCTCCTGAGCGAGGCGATGAGCTGGTCCGACATCGGCGAACAGGGTCGGGGCAACGTAATGTCCGCCGGCAGGCGCGCCATCCACGATCTGGCCGGTTGCGGCCGTCTTGAGATCTGCGCCCTCGGCGATGAACCGACTGACGATCGACTTCTGCCGCTCGGAGATCAGCGGGCCGACGTCGAGATCCGCGTCCGCCGGACCGACCTTGAGGGTCTTGTAGCGCGCCGCCATACGCTCGACGACTTCGCCATAACGCTTGCGCTCGACCAGAATGCGCGAGGCGGCGGAACAGGTCTGCCCCGCATTCTGGATGCCGGCATTGACCAGGAAGGGCAAAGCGCGCTCAAGGTCGGCGTCGGCGAACACAAGTTGCGGCGACTTGCCGCCAAGTTCGAGCGTCACCGGCGCGACGTGGCGCGCCGCGGCTTCTTGCACCAGAGCGCCCACAGTGACCGAGCCGGTAAAGGAGAGATGCCTCACGCCAGGATGGGCGGCGAGCGCCGCGCCCGCCTCTTCGCCGAGGCCCGGGACGACATTGAGCGCGCCTGCCGGAAAACCTGCCTCGCGTGCGAGATCGGCGAGCGCGAGCGAGGTGAGGCAGGCTTCCTCCGCAGGCTTGAGCACACAGGCGTTGCCCATCGCAAGCGCCGCCCCGATGGTGCGCCCAGCGATCTGCATCGGATAGTTCCACGGCACGATGTGGCCGGTCACCCCGTGCGGCTCGCGCAAAGTGTAGACCGTGTAGCCGTCGAGATAGGGGATGGTTTCGCCCATCACCTTGTCGGCCGCGCCGGCGTAGAACTCCATGTAGCGCGCCATCGCCAGCGCATCCGCACGGCCCTGCTTCAAGGGCTTGCCGACGTCAAGCGCCTCGATGCGCGCCAACTCATCGACCCGCTCGTTAATCAGTCCCGCGAGCTTCATGAGCAGCCGCCCGCGCTCGGTTGCGGTGAGCTTGCCCCATTCGCCGCCAAGCGCGCGTTCCGCCGCCTCGACCGCCGCATCGATGTCTGCAGCCTCTCCGCGGGCGATCTCCCCGATCTCGACCCCGCGCGATGGGTCTTCGAGCGGAAGGCGGCGCCCCGATTGCGGCTCGACCCAGCGCCCGTCGATGAAGCACTTGTCGGAATCGAACCAAGTCGGCCTTGCGCTCGTGCGAACTCGTTCCAGCATCCGTGTGAATCCATGTGCCTCGTGTGGACGGATTATACCGCGCCCCAGACCTCTTCGGCGATTTCGACGAGGCGCGCGAGCTTGATCCACTGATCGGCCTCGCTGAGGTCGTTGCCGTGCGCGGTCGAGGAGAAGCCGCACTGATGGCTCAACGCGCATTGCTCGAGGGCTATGTATTTCGTCGCCTCGTCGATCCGCTTCTTGACGAGGTCCTTGGGCTCCGCGGCCGCCTTCTTTGAGCTCATGAGGCCAAGCACGATGGTTGCGCCCTTTGGCGCAAACCGCAGCGGCGCGAAATCGCCGGAGCGCTCGTCGTCATATTCGAGGAAGAAGCCGTCGATCTTCATCTCGTTGAGCAGGATTTCGGCGACCGGCTCATAGCCGCCCTGCGCCACCCAGGCGCTCTTGAAATTGCCGCGGCAGAGATGAACGCAGACGGTCATGCCCGCGGGCCGATCGCGGATTGAATCGTTGATGAGCCGGCAATAGAGCCGCGTCAGCGCGTCCGGGTCGTCGCCACGCGCTTTGGTCCGCGCGCGAATGTCGGGATCGCAAAGATAGGCGAGATTGGTGTCGTCGAATTGCAGGTAGCTTAAGCCCCGCGCGGCAAGATCGGCGACCTCGGCTCGATAGGCGGCGGTCAGGTCCTCGTAGAAATTTTCGAGGGTCGGGTAGACCGCCTCGCTGATCGCCTCGCGCCCGCCGCGGAAGTGCAACATTGACGGCGCGGGGATGCAGACTTTCGGCGTTCGCGTCGTCGTCGTCTTGAGGAAATCGAAGTCGGGCCCTTGAATGGGCCCCGCCCATTTCACCTTGCTGTCGACATGCATGGTCGGCGGCGCGAAGCCGACCTGCGTGCCATCGCTTTTCTTGAAATGCGCCGCGAACTCGCCGTAACGGACCTCGACCCCGTGCAGCCGCTCCAAAAAGTCGACGTGAAAGAAGGTGCGGCGGAATTCGCCGTCAGTGACGCCCTTCAGGCCCACATTCTCTTGCGCGCGCACGACTTCGCGAATGCATTCGTCCTCGATCGCATGCAGTTCGGCGGCGGGGAGGCGCCCGGCGGCGAATTTTTCCCGCGCCGCGCGAAGACGGTCCGGTCTCAAGAAGCTGCCGACGTGATCGGCGCGAAACGGCGGGGATGAGGCATCGGAACCTCCCTCGGGCGTTCTTGGGCGCGCTCCTCATGTGTCACGACGGCCTACGCATTGGCAACCAGCGACCGACCTGGCGCCACAACAAAACCCCTCATCCTGAGGGCGAGGCGAAGCGCGCGTCTCGAAGGATGGTCCAGGAGGCGGCGACGATAGACGCGCTCTGGATTGCCCTTCGAGACACGCCGCCTGCGGCGCCGCTCCTCAGGACGAGGACGTGAAGGAATGCTCACATCCGGCGAGTTGTTCACCGCTTCGCGCCGAAAAACGCCCGCAGCATCTCCGCCGCCTCGCTCTCGCGTAAGCCGCCGTAGACCTCGGGCGCATGGTGGCAGGTTGGCTGGCCAAAGAAGCGCGGGCCGTTGTCGACGGCGCCGCCCTTGGGGTCCGGGGCGGCATAGTAGAGGCGACGGAGGCGTGCGAACGAGATCGCGCCCGCGCACATCGCGCAAGGCTCGAGGGTCACATAAAGATCGCAGCCAACGAGCCGTTCGGAGCCAAGTCTTGACGCGCCTTCGCGGATCACCAGCATTTCGGCGTGCGCGGTCGGATCGCTGAGTTCCCGCGTGCGGTTTCCGGCGCTCGCGATCACAGTTCCGTCGCGAGCCAGCACAGCGCCGATCGGCGTTTCGCCGCGCAATTCAGCGGAACGCGCCTCAGCGAAAGCGAGGCTCATTGGATCGGCGCTCTTGCTCTCTTCAATCAAATCGCGCTTCCCGTATGGCCCGTCTTTTGGCTGTCCAGATCGTTTTTCGTTTGGCGGCCCACGGCGTTCGGGCTTAGGACAAGCGGTCGCCGCCGGCAATGCATGAGCCGACGGAGCCGGAAACGAAGCGAGCCATGAGCGACGAAACGCAAGCTGGAGCCTCGGAGGTCCGCGCGGGCCAACGCATCGCTAAGGTCATCGCGCGGGCGGGCGTTTGCTCCCGCCGCGACGCCGAGGCCTGGATCGCCGCGGGCCGCGTCACCGTCAACGGCAAGGCGCTCTCGAGCCCAGCCTTCAATGTGACCGAAGATGACGACGTGCGCGTCGACGGCAAGCCGCTCGCTGCGCCTGAACGCACGCGGCTCTTTCTGTTCCATAAGCCCCGGGGGCTCGTCACCACCGCGCGCGATCCGGAGGGCCGGAGGACCGTGTTCTCGGCGCTGCCGCCTGACCTGCCGCGCGTGGTCGCCGTCGGCCGGCTCGATATCAACACCGAAGGGCTCATCTTGCTTACCAACGATGGCGGGCTCGCGCGTGTGCTGGAATTGCCGTCGACCGGCTGGCTGCGCCGCTATCGCGTGCGGGCGCATGGGACGATTGAACAGGCGGCGCTCGATCGTCTCGCCGACGGAGTCACCATCGATGGCGTCGACTACCAGGGCGTCGAAGCCAGGCTCGACCGCGAGCAGGGCGCGAACGCCTGGCTCACGTTGGGTCTCAGGGAGGGGAAGAATTGCGAGATCAAAAAAATCCTCGAGCACCTCGGTCTTGCGGTTAATCGCCTGATCCGCGTTTCCTTCGGTCCGTTCGAGCTTGGCGATCTCCCCGAAGGCGAAGTGATGGAAGTGCGTACGCGCGTCTTGCGCGACCAATTGGGCGTCAAGCTCGCCAAGCAGGCGAACGCCAATTTCGACGCGCCGGTCATCGCCCGCGAGCAGACGCCGCCCGAGCAGAAGCCGGCGCGGACGCGAAGCGAGCGCGGCCGGCGCGAAAGTCCCGAACCCAAGAACGCGATGCAGGGCCGATCCGATCGTCGCGCGAGCGCGGGCGCCGGTCGGATCGAGCGGGACGAGAAGCCGCGGGGCGGGCCACCGAAGCCGTCCACGCCCGAGCGCAGGCGCAAACATGTCTCGGCGCTGCGGGCCGAGATCGCCGCCGAGGACTCAGACGCGAAGGCGCCGCGAAGGCGTGTCGAGCGAAGCGCGACGCAGGATCGCAAGGGGCGGACGGTCGCGGTCGAGCGCCGTTCGCGCGAGCACGGGGCAACGTTAGGGTTGCCAGGCCGCGAGCCGCCGGAGCGTGGCCGCCGGCCAAACCCATTCGAATCGAAGACCGCACGAGACGGCAAGGGCCGCGAGCGCATCGGCGCGCCGGATCGCCGCGGGACCGGACCACGCGGCGCGTTCAAGCCCGGCGGGGAACGCAGCGAACGGCCGAAGGGGCGCAAGTCCAGCGACCGGACAGGCGAGCGCTCAGAGCCGCGCGATGCGGCGCGACGCGAAGGAGACCGGCGCTCCGAGCGCGGTCCGCGCTCGGACTTCAAGTCGCGCGGAGGCGAGCCCGCGCCGCGCGACGGCTCTCCGCGGAGCCGCAGCGCCGGACACCCCGCTGATCGCAGCGGGCGACGGCCCGAGGGCGATCGCGGCCGAACCGCGAAGCCCTCGCGCACCCGTCCCGGTTCGGGCAAGGGTCCGCCCTCCGGCGGAGGCCCCCGGCGGCCGCCAAAACGGTAGCGCATGCGCATCGTCGGCGGTCGCCTCAAGGGCCGCGTGCTGTCGGCGCCCGCGTCGCGCGCCATTCGCCCGACTTCGGAGCGCCTGCGCGAGTTGATCTTCGATATCCTCGAGCACCGATTCCCCGGCCACATCGAGGGCGCGCGCGTGGTTGACCTGTTCGCGGGAACGGGGGCGCTGGCGATCGAAGCTCTTTCGCGCGGGGCGCGCTTTGCGCTGTTCGTCGACAACGGCGCCGAGGCGCGCGCGCTTCTGCGCGCCAATGTCGAAGCACTGGCGCTCGGCGGAGTGACGCGCATCTGGCGCGCTGACGCGACCAAGCTTGGCTCCGCGCCCGCCGGGGGTCCGTTTGCACTAGCCTTCCTTGACCCGCCTTACGGCCAGGGTCTCGCCGAACCGGCGCTTCGCTCTCTCGTCGAAGGCGGCTGGCTCGAGCCGGACGCGCTTTGCGTCGTCGAAGAGGACGCCAAGATCGAGATCGCCGCGCCGCTCGGTCTCGAGCGCGTCGACGAGCGGGTCTACGGCGACACAAAGATCGCGATCTTTCAGGCCGGCGCCGCAACGGGGAAGTGATTTTGCCCGGCATTGTCAAACCGGCTGGGTTGCGCCAACGTCGCCGGAACCGAACCGCGTCGCGAACTCCGGGGGCTGACAGTTGAGAAAATCGGTCGCGGCGGCGGGCCTTCTCGTTGCGCTTGCGCTCGGCGGCTGCCAGCCGCTCGAAGTCGACCAGGTCGCACAGCAGTCGATGATCGGCCTTTCGAAGCGGGACATTCTCGCTTGCTTAGGCCAGCCGGCCCAACGCGTTTCATCCGGCCAGGCGACCGAGATCTGGACCTATGTTGGCGGGCAAATGCGCGGTTACGGACCGCAATGGGCGCTTCTGCTCAACACGAATCTGGTTCCCTTTGCGCCTGGTGGAAGCTGCGACGTCGTTCTGGTCATGACCAACGGCCACGTCAGCGAGATCGGCTACACTGCGGTCGACGGCGGCAGATTCCCGCTCGGTCAGGAATGCGTCTTTTCGGTCGAGCGCTGCGTCAAGGCGCCGTGAGCGCCGTTCTCTCTCTCTCTCTCTCCCTCTGGGAGAGGGGTTAGGGGTGAGGGCGAGGGGGCCCTCATCCGGCCGCGCTCCGCGCGGCCACCTTCTCCCAAAGGGAGAAGGAAGGCTCAGACGTTTTCCCCCTGAATCGCCGCGATCGTCGCGTCTGTGACCTCGCGTGTGGTGGCCTTGCCGCCGAGATCGGGCGTGTGCAGCGACGGGTCCGACGTTACGCGCTCAATCGCCCGCATCAAGCGATCCGCCGCTGCCTTTTCCCCAAGGTGTTCGAGCATCATTACGCCCGTCCAGAACGAGCCGATCGGATTGGCGATTCCCTTGCCGACGATATCGAACGCCGAGCCGTGGATCGGCTCGAACATCGAGGGAAAGCGGCGTTCCGGATTGAGATTGGCGGTCGGCGCGATGCCGAGCGAGCCGGCAAGCGCCGCGGCGAGATCAGACAGAATGTCGGCGTGGAGGTTCGAGGCGACGATCGTATCCAGGCTCTCGGGCTTGAGCGTCATGCGCATGGTCATCGCGTCGACCAGCATCTTGTCCGAAGTCACGTCGGGAAAGTCGCGCGCAACCTCGGCGCCGATCTCGTCCCACATCACCATGGCGTGCCGCTGCGCGTTCGACTTGGTGACGATGGTGAGAAGTTTGCGCGGGCGCGACCTGGCGAGCGCGAAAGCGAAGCGGAAGATGCGTTCAACGCCTGCGCGAGTCATGATCGAGATGTCGGTTGCGACCTCGATTGGCAGGCCGCGATGGACGCGTCCGCCGACGCCTGCGTATTCACCTTCAGAATTTTCGCGCACGATCACCCAGTCGAGCTGGGGGCCGCTTACGCGTCGCAGCGGGCTCGTTATCCCTGGCAATACGCGCGCTGGGCGGACGTTGGCGTATTGATCGAACGGCTGGCAGATCGCGAGCCTTAAGCCCCAGAGGCTGATGTGGTCTGGCACGTCCGGCGAGCCGACGGCGCCGAAATAGATCGCGTCATGGTCCTTGATCTGCTCACGGCCGTCGTCCGGCATCATGAGGCCGGTTGAACGGTAATAGTCCGAGCCCCAGTCGAACTGGTCGAAACTCCACTCGATTCCGCCCTCGCGCTCGGCGACCGCCTTCAAAACCTCGAGGCCGGCCGGAATGACCTCCTTGCCAATCCCGTCGCCGGGAATGACCGCGATCCGATAGCGCCGCATGGGCGGAGTTCCCAATCTTGAGAGGCCGGTCTTGAGCGCCGGCCAGTCTCTCCGCCGTATCATGCGCGCCGCGCTCTGTCGCGGGCGGCCCTCCGTGAGGGAAGCCCGACTTGACGCCATAAGCCTCCAGCCGGCCTCAGGCGGACCCCCGCCGCGCGCGGCGCAAGCCAAGCCTGCCTAACGCGGCAAACCTGATCGGCGTCAAAGCCCAGGTCGATGTCTCGCAAGCTCACATGCAGCGACGATAAGTTTCCCGTTATTCTTGAGGATTTTCCCACCAGCCGCATCTCAACGAGAGACTAGCAGCCCCACTGGGACATTCGCACTGGGTAAAAGTACCTACCACGATCGCGAGCGGCTGATTGCAGGCGCTTGATTTCGTCGTGCGGCCCCGCTCGCGCCATCTTGCGCGCCGACCATGGATCGAGGCCATGATCGGGCATAACGGATGGCACAATGAACGCTCATCATGTGGTCGTGGTCGGCGCCGGGTTCGGCGGTCTCGAGACGGTTCAGGGGCTCGCGGGCGCGCCGGTTGAGATCACGATCGTCGATCGACGCAACCACCATTTGTTTCAGCCGCTTCTCTATCAGGCGGCGACGGCGTCGCTGTCACCCTCAGAAATCGCCTGGCCGATCCGACAACTCTTTCGCCGGCGGGCGGATGTCACGACTTTGCTGGATTCGGTCGAGTTCGGTAAACAAGGAGGCTCGAGAGCTTCATCTCGAGGACGGCTCGACGCTTTCCTACGATACGCTCGTGCTGGCGACCGGCGCGCGGCACGCCTATTTCGGCCATGACGCCTGGGAGCCCTTCGCTCCGGGCGTCAAGACGCTGGAGGACGCGACCACCATACGCAGCCGCATTCTCCTCGCCTTTGAGGAGGCGGAGCGCGAAGGCGACGAGCGGAGGCGCGCGGCGCTCATGACCTTCGTCATCGTCGGCGGCGGTCCGACGGGCGTCGAGCTTGCTGGCGCGATCGCGGAGCTGGCGCGCGCTACGCTTCCCACCGACTTCCGCCGCATCGATACGCGGCAGGCCCGCATCGTGTTGATCGAGGCCGGGCCCCGGGTCCTTCCGGCTTTCGCCGAGGACCTCTCGACTTATGCCGAGCACTCGCTTGAACATCTGGGCGTCGAGGTCGTGCTCGGGCGGGCGGTCTCGGATTGCAGCGCCGAAGGCGTCGTGTTCGGCGACACGGGGCTCGCCGCGGCGACGATCATCTGGGCCGCCGGCGTGCAGTCCTCGCCCGCCGCCCACTGGCTCGACGCCCCAGCGGACAAGGTGGGACGGCTCAAGGTTGAACCCGATCTGACGGTCCCCGGGCGTCCGGAGATATTCGCGATCGGCGACGCAGCGATTGTCCTTCGACCGGATGGACAGCCGGTTCCGGGCATTGCTCCCGCGGCCAAGCAGGAAGGCGCCTATGTCGCCAAAGTCATCCGCGCGCGGCTCAGCGGCGCGCCCGCGCTTGCGCCTTTCCGCTACAAGCACGCGGGCGACCTCGCCACGATCGGCAAGGGGCGCGCGGTGATCGACTTCGGCTGGATCAAGCTCACAGGCGCGCTCGCCTGGTGGCTCTGGGGCTTCGCCCACATCTACTTTCTGATCGGCGTCCGCAATCGCCTGAGCGTCGCGATCAACTGGCTGTGGATCTATGCCCGCGACCAGCGCGGCGCGCGGCTCATCACCTGGTGGGGCGAAGAGGCGGGCGGAGCAGCTCCCTTTCCGCCTAAGGAGCAGGCGGACCAGAACGGCGCCCTACCCGGACGCCGAGGCGCGTCATAGGCTGCCCTCATCCCGTCCGCCTCAGCAGGCGGGCGGCTGCGTGGCGACGTTAGAACATTTCACTCCTGTAATAACCTGCGCCCTCCTTGTCAGCGCGGCCGAGGCCTTGTCCGGCCGGTCGGTTTGGGTTTTCCCTCCGGCTTGCCCACCCCGCCCACAGGAGAACAGAACCAGAAGAAGCGGACAGTTGATGGGCTACCAAAACCGGACAAGTTCATTCGCGATCGACACCCGAAACGTGTGAGCCAAAGCGGTAGCCTTCCAGGCCGAGGTCGCGAGCAGAGACGGGCGCTCGTCTGCGAGACGTCACGCCTCGGCAAAAACGCCCAGCTAATTCCAGTTGTTGATCTGAACGATGGCAGGCGTGAGAATCGCGGCGAAGAGTCCCGGCAGAAAGAAGAGGATCATCGGCACCGTCAGAACCGGCGGCAGCGCCGCGGCTTTTTTCTCAGCCAGGGCCATTCGATGGTCCCGGCTTTCTTGGCTGAGAACCCGGAGCGCGGCGCCGAGCGGCGTGCCATACTTCTCCGACTGCGACAGCACCGTGGTGAGCGAGCGGACGGAATCCAGGCCGGTTCTTAAGCCCAGATTTTCGAGCGCGACCCGCCGCTCGGCAAGATAGGACATTTCCGCAGCCAAAATCCCCATCTCCTCCGCCATCGAAACGCTTTCGAGGCCGATCTCCTGACTAACCTTGCGCACCGCATGTTCGATCGACATTCCCGATTCCGCGCAAATCAGACAGGAGGTCCAGGGTGTTGGGAAACGCCCGCTCGAGTTCCTTCTGCCGCTTGCCGGTCTTGTTCTTCAGGAACAGCTCAGGAGCTTTGATGCCGAGGTAGGTGGCCGCGATCGCAATGCCGATCTTGACCATCGCGGGTTGGTTCCATTTGATGATCAGAAACTGGTAGATCATGGCGGCGAGGAAGAAGGCGATTGGCGCCACGAGACGAAAGGAGAGGAAAGTATATTCTGCCCCTGCGCCGCGATACCCGGCCATCGCCAATTGAATTTTTGCCTTTTCGGTGCTGAGCCAGCTCGACAGGTTCAATGTCTCGACCAATTGCTTGACGAGGCCCGTCGGCTTCACCCTCAACGTGCCTTTGCTCTGCGACGCGACCAGCCGCTCGCGTTCGCGCGCTCGGATTCGCTCGCGCTCCGTGCTGACCGCCTTGATGCGGCGTGACAAGGTGTCCGGCTGGAGCCAAGGCATCGCGGCGGTAAGCACAGTCGCGGCCGAGCCGATCGCCGCGAACAGCATCGCCAGGAAGTGAGCGTCAGAGAATTTAGCGACGATTTCGTCCAGCATGGCTAGGCTCGAGTTAGAAGTCGAACGAGATCATCTTCTTCATCATTGCGACTCCTATCCCCATCCAGAAAATCGCAATCACCGAGATCACTTTTCCATGACTCGTCGTCCACAATATCGAAATGTATTTTAGGCGACGAAGCGTATAGCGCACCGACGACGATAAACGGCACCGCCCCGATAATCGCCGCCGAGGCTTTCGCTTCCATCGACATGGCGGTGATCTTCGCCTTCATCTTCTTGCGTTCGCGCAACACACGGGAAAGGTTGCCCAAGGCCTCCGAGAGGTTGCCGCCCGCCTTGCTCTGGATGGCGATGACAATCGAAAAGAAGTTCGTCTCGGCGATCGGAACGCGCTGCGCCATCCGCTCGATGCCTTCCGACAGGGTCATTCCAATCGAGAGCGCCTCGACAATTTTTCGAAACTCCGACTTCACCGGCTCGGGGCTTTCCGTCGCGGCTATTCGGATCGTATCGCCAAGGGGAAGGCCGGATTTGATTCCCCGTACTATGATATCGATGGCGGTCGGAAAGTTGGAGATGAACTTGTTGATGCGCCGAATGCGCAAGCGCGCCAGCGTGAGTTGGGGCAACCCGATCGTGGCCGTGACGACAACAAGAAGCGTGAGCAACAAGCTTCTCGACTGAATATAGGTCAAGGCGCCGCAAATCAGGCCAAGCAGCACGCTCCCGATCCAATATTGCTGTTTGGTGATCGAGAGTCCGGCCTGTTCAATTTTTGTCGTCAGACTGACGCGCCGCCGTTTTCCCTTCAATTCGCTATCGCGAACGCCGTCGGCAATCTGCTTCTTGCGCGCCGCGCGATCAACGCTAACCGCCACACTCGCCTTCGCGTCAGTTTTTGCGACGGCCGCACGCCGCTTGTCGGCGCGCGAGTCACCGCCGACAAAGGCGAACGCGAGCCCGCCCAATCCAATCGCCAGACATCCGGCCACCGCTATCGGATTGATCATGCCGATTACCCTCTACTCACTCGAATTCTAAGCGGCGGCGATGTCCGAGATATCCAGCGCCGCCGCCAGACGGGCTTCCTCTCCATACATGCGCGCGCGCTCCCAAAACCGGGGCCGCCCAATCCCGGTCGAGCGATGCCGCCCGATCAACTTGCCCTGAGCGTCCTCCCCCAGAACTTCATAGACGAACAGGTCCTGCGTGATCACAACGTCGCCTTCCATGCCGAGGACTTCGGTTATGTGCGTAATCCGGCGAGAGCCATCGCGAAGGCGAGAGGCTTGGATGATCACGTCGACCGAGGAGGTGACCATTTCGCGAATTGTCTTCATCGGCAGCGCATATCCGCCCATCGTGATCATCGATTCAATACGACTCAGCGCTTCGCGCGGAGAGTTCGCGTGCAGCGTTCCCATCGACCCATCGTGACCGGTGTTCATGGCCTGCAGCAGATCGAACGCCTCGGGTCCGCGGACCTCGCCGACGACGATGCGTTCGGGCCGCATACGCAGGCAATTCTTGACCAGGTCTCGCATCGTGATCTGGCCGACGCCTTCCAGATTGGCCGGGCGCGTCTCAAGCCGCACGACATGGGCTTGCTGAAGCTGGAGCTCGGCGGCGTCCTCGCAGGTGATGATTCGCTCGTCGCCGTCGATATAGTTCGTCAGGCAGTTCAGAAGAGTCGTCTTCCCCGAGCCCGTGCCGCCGGAAATGATCACATTGCAACGAACGCGGCCGATGATCTTGAGGATTTCCGCGCCGGCCGGCGAGATCGAGCCGAACTTCACCAATTGATCGAGCGTCAGCTTGTCCTTCTTGAACTTGCGGATGGTGAGCGCCGCGCCATCAATGGCGAGCGGCGGCGCAATGACATTGACGCGCGAGCCGTCGAGCAGGCGGGCGTCGCAAATCGGCGAGGATTCGTCGACGCGACGTCCGACTTGGCTCACGATCCGCTGACAGATGTTCATCAACTGCGACGCGTCGCGAAAACGGACGTTGGTGAGTTGGATCTTGCCGCCGACCTCGATGAAGCAGCGCGTCGGTCCGTTGACCATGATGTCGGCGATGTCGTCGCGCGCCAAGAGCGGCTCGAGCGGGCCGAATCCGAGCACGTCGTTGCAGATGTCATCGAGCAGATCTTCCTGCTCGGCGATCGACAGCACCAGATTCTTGATGGTGACGATCTCGTGCACGATGTCGCGGATCTCTTCGCGCGCGCTCTCGGAATCGAGCTTGGAGAGCGCAGCAAGATCAATCGCCTCGATAAGAGCGCCGAAGATCAGCGACTTAGTCTGAAAATAGGTCTCCGATCTTCGTTCGGTCTGAACCGGCGGGGGCGGAGCGGACGCGGGTTTGGGCGGCTCGTTCACCGCGCTCACCGATGCGACGCGCGACACGGCGATCTGGGGGCTGACGCTCCCACTACGCTTGCCGAACATCGCTCAGGCTCCTTTGCGCTCGTGCGACCGCTCAGCGGAAATGGCGCGATGCGTCTGCAAGCCGATCATTTCTTCTTGCGCCCAATCTTGGCGATGAGCGGCTCGAGAATGCCTCTTTTGGGCTTGCGCGCCTCGGCTCGGCCGGCAAGCGTCGAGGCAAGATCAACGAAGGCCTGCGCGGTTTTCCCGTTTGGCTCGATCTCGGCGATCATTTGCCCATTATTGGCGGCGGCGCCGAACAGCTTGGCGTCGTGCGGAATGATTGCAGTCGGATCAGTTTCAACCGTCTTGGCGAATTCCGCCGCTGCGATTTCCGGCCGCTTCAGCATGCCGACGCCGTTCAGGACCAGCCGTGACGGCGCGTCGTTGAGGCGTGCGCCCTTGACGTTGTCGATCAGATTTTTGGTGTTGCGCAGATTCGCGAGATCGGGGGTCGCGACGACGATGACTTCGTCGGCGGAGACGAGGATTCGCCGGGCCCAGCTCGACCACACGTGCGGCACATCAAGCACAATCCAGGGCGTCGACGCGCGCATGGCGTCGAGCAGCGAGTCGAACGAAGCCTCGCTGAAGTCGAGGACCCGATCCAGAGTGGCGGGCGCGGCGAGCAGACTCAGTTTCTCGCCGCACTTGGAAAGCAGACGTTCCACCAGGACGGTGTCGACGCGATCCGGGGCGAACACCGCCTCCGCAACGCCCTGAGGCGGATCCTGGTTGTAGTCGAGTCCCGCAGTTCCAAAGGCAAGATCGAAATCGGCGATGATCGTCGCCATTTCGGTAACCGACGCCAGGCTCCACGCCAGATTGTGGGCGATGGTCGACGCCCCGACGCCCCCCTTGGCGCCGACGACGGCGATCACCCGTCCAAGGGGCTTGGCGCCGGGCACGCTGAACAGTTGAGACATCGCCTGAATGAAGTCGACGACGCCAAACGGGGCGACAAGATATTCGCTGACCCCACGCGCCATCAACTGCCGATAGAGGACGATGTCGTTGAGCTTGCCAAGGACGACGACCTTGGTCCCCGCATCACAATATTCAGCGAGCTCTTCGAGTTGCCCTAGCAGCGCGTCTCGATTGCCCGGCGCCTCGAGCACCACGACATTCGGCGTCGGGGCGCTCTTATAGGCTTCAAGCGCGGCCGCAGCGCCGCCCATGTTCTGTTTGACATGCGCTTTCGCCATTCGCCGATCGGATATCGCGGCGCTAACGATCGCCGCGATATCGGGCGATTCGCAGAACGCCTGGATCGACACGCGCGGCACCGGCTCGATTTGCGCAACCGACCGATCCACGGCGGTATCGCCGTTGTTTCCAGCGTCAGCGTATTGCGCCTTCATGGTCGATCAGTTTCCGTTGGTCGGCAGATCGCCGCCGATTGGCGTAAGCACGGCGTTCGTCCAGTTGGTGCTCGGATCTTGACCGTTCCGGACAGCCTCGATGGCTCTGGTGCGCATCGCGACATCGGATGGGCCAACCGCGCGCGGCTGGACAAAATCTCGCGGGTCATCGACCTGAGCTGCAATGGTCGATTGGGTGGCGCAGCCAAAGTTCGAGTAAGGCTCGTTCTTCCATCCTTCGACCGATGACCCGGAAGCGAGATCTTCCGGCCATTGACCGCACGGCGTCGGGACGATCGCCTTGAGCCCGGTGAACGACACGCGCACCGGTGGCGCCGCGCCATCATTCGAGGGCCAATAATCTCCGACGGCGATCCTGCCTTTGACGCCAGCCGCGAGAAGCGCCCTGCGGACCTCGTAAACGGCGATCGAGTTTGGATTCGTTCCCGCGGGCGTCTCAATCATGACCACGCCCGAGCCGTAGCGGCGATAGCGGTCCGCAAAGGCGCGAACATTCGCCCGCGAGCGCGCGTCGAGCCTGCCGCCGACGGGGTAGAGATCCATGCTCGCGGGCGCCGCGGCGACGACGATCGGATGGCGCTGCTCAAAGCCGCCAGGGTAAACGGGATCGGAAGACGCGTAGGGAACGCCGCAGCCGGCGAGAGCGGCCGCCGCGGCGACGGCCAGGCTCAGCCTCAAGCCTTGCGCCGTGGACGATGATCGTGCGTCAGGAGAAGCGGCCATTGGAGCTGTCTTTCTGAGGAAATTGTTGGCGAAGCACGCAAGGCCTACTGGGTGATGAATCCGATCTTGCCTGAATAGCCAGGCATTGGCTGGAGCGATTGCGAGGCGGAGTAGATCCGGTTGACGCGGCCCAGGAACCAGGTCTGGGGATCGCTGGCGTCCTGGAAATTCTGGTCGGGTCTCACGACCTGGCTCGGGTCGATCGCGTGCGCGATGAATGGCGTGACGACGATCAAGAGTTCCGTCTCGTTGCGCTGATAGTCCCGCGAGCGAAACATAGCCCCAAGGATTGGCAGATTCATCAGCGCCGGAAAGCCATTGATCGCCTGTTCCGTCTGAGTGCTGATCAAGCCAGCCGAGGCGATCGAACCGCCGGAGGGCAATTCCACCGTGGTCGTATTGTTGCGGGTCCGGAAACCTGGGATCGAAATGCCGCTGAAGGTAATTTGCTTCGTATAGTCGATATCAGTGACTTCGGTTGCGATGCGGAGCTGGATTCGTCCGTCGGACAAGACGACTGGGGTAAAATTCAGGGTTACGCCATAGGGCTGCTGGATGAATCCGTACTGGCAGGTCGGATTGCATTGTATGTTATTGAGGATCGGAATCGTGCCGCCGGCAAGGAACTTGGCGGTCTCTCCTGACACTGCGGTAACGGTGGGCTCGGCGAGCGTGTGGGCGACCCCCTGTCGCTCGAACGCCTGCAAGGTGGCGCTCATGCTCCCGGCGCCCTTGAACCAGCTTAGGGTGCCTTCGGAGGTGGCGACGGCGCCGTTGATCGCGAACGGGGGATCGAGCGTGAAGCTTCCATTCGGCCCGGTGCCGCTCAGGTTGACGCCCAGTTGCTTGATGATGTCACGCCGAATCTCGGCGACCGTGACGCGCAGACTGACCTGGTCGGCCCCCCGGATCGTAAGCGCGTTGACCACTTTGCCCTGGGGGCTGCTAGGCGACTTGCCGGCGGAGCCGCCGGGAGAGCCGCCTCCGCCGGAGCTGTTCGAAATGGAGATCGAAGGGCCGCTTCCGGAGGATGAGGTTGGCGAATCGTTGACGAAACCGGAAGCGATGTCGAGCGCCTTTTGCGCCTCCTCCGCCGAGGCCACTGATCCGGTGAGAATGATTGTGTTCTCGACGGTTCGCACGCGGATCTCGTTGCCCGGGATCGCGACATTGAGGAGCGCCGTCAACTCGCCAACGGCTCGCCCGACCGAGACCTGGAAGGACGCGATTCGTCGCCCGTCCTTGGCCAAGGCGAAAATGGTTGTGTGGCCGTTGGCGACGCCGGAGATATAGATGCGTTTGGCCGTGCGCACGATCGCATTGGCGACGGCGGGATCGCCGACGTAGATCTCCCCCGCTTCCTCAGGCAAGTCGCGTATGACCGATTGTCCGACGCCCAATTGCAGGGGCTGGGCGGTCGCGTCCGACATGGCGCCCATACGCGCGAAATCGTCGCCATCGGCGGCTCGGACGGTCGAAGCCGCCGCGATGGCGAGAAGCGCCGCCACGACGCAAACGGCGATATTCGACCGTCCCTGAATGCGATGGGACCTCATGTCCTGGCTCCGTCTCTGCAGAACACGCGACAACCGACAGGAACGCGAATCATCGGGCCGCCTGCTGCGGGGCGCCATAGCGAACGACCGTCAACGCGCTGTCGGCGCTGACAACCGTCCTCGCTGGGCCGCCGCTGTCGACGAGACTGCGGAGAACAAGATGAAGGTTCGAATTGCCGGCATGTTGAGCAAGGATGATGAGATCGACCTGGTCCGGGTCGAGCTCGAGCGTCGCGTTCGCCCCCGTGACCACCTTCTTGCCATTCTGCTCTTCGACGTTCTGACCGATGGCGAGGACGCGCACGTTGGTCAGGATCGGCTCAGCTGTCATGACCTCGACCCCTCGGGTCTTGGTGGCCTCATCGTCGCGCGCCAGGCGAACAACGTCGACTCGATCGTTGGGCAGAATGAATCCGCCAGCCGTCGAGTCGCCTTCGTTGTCGATCTTGATCGCGACTGCGCGCTTTCCAGTCGGCAGAATCGCCGACATAAAGCCGCCCGTCCCGGCCTTAACGAGCTTGTCGTGCCGGATCGGCTCGCCGCGCAGGAACGCGACCCTCGTCATTGAGCCCTCTACGTCCTTAAGCGCGTCCGGCTTTCCGGACTTCGTGATCATGAGCTCGGAGACGTCCGCCTTTGGCCAAGGGTGCCAGACTGTCGCACCCTCATTGACGACCGTGCCCATGGACAGGTCCTGAGCCGCGACAAGGACCTGCTCAACGTCAACCTTCGGCTGAACCTCAGCCGTGGGGGGAGCCGAGTTCGAAGCGCCGCGCAGAAACATGTAGGTCGCGCCGAACGCCAGAATGGCGATCGCCCCCACAATGATCAGCCTACGATTCATGAATCATGGTCCTTCAAGCCCTGACCGCCGGCGGCATGATTTAGACATCGTAATCGTCAAGGTACGGTTAATTTAAAGTATCGAAATGTACCCGGAGGGCGAGAGAGCCCGACAAAAGCTCCATCGAATACCTTTGTCACTATGATATTCCGAAGAGATAGGCATAACAATCTTCGCTATTCAGCCTGAGCTGAGATAATTACCGAAAAACAACGAATTCACACTTTCCGAGTTGTGCGATGAATTCTTAGGTCGACCCTCGTCACTTCATCGAGGCGAATATTATCCCTTTGCCGAGAAAATGACCGAAAGCGAATGTTGACTGTCGGCGACCCCATCGGAACCAGCCAGCACAGATCGCGAAGCGGCGACTTCCGCGCGCTGACTCGTGGGCGTCGACGGCCACAGGGCTGGCTTAGGTGACTACAGCCCAAATCGATGAATTCGGATATTGCATCAACCCCGCCGCCGCCAACGCAATTCCATAAGGGACCCCAGCGTTGGCGTTGTGCAATCGCACAAGCCAGTCCATACGGCCAAAAACGGCGGGCAGAGGAAACATACGCGCGCCCAGAAGAATCAAAGTGAGACCCCCGCCAAACAGGGCCGCCGCGAGACCATAGTCGAAGATCGCGGTCCATCCGAGCCACGCGGCCGTGGCCGCCGCCAGTTTGGCGTCTCCGCCGCCGATCCAGCCGAAATTGAACATGGCGAATGTAATGACTAAGATCGCCAAGGCGCATGAAACATTTAGCAGAATATCGACAGCCGGAATCCCGAGCATCGCGGCGAGGATCAAATATCCAACGGCGAGAATGATACAAAGTCGATTGGGTATCGTAAAGGTCAATAAGTCCATGGACGCTGATAGCGCCATCACGGTGGGAAAGAAGGCGAAAGCCAGAAGATGGAGGACGCTCGAAGCCATTTTCTTCAGTTTGATTTACTAGGAAGCGGATCAGAGGCCCCGCCTAAACCTTCCCTTGACTAGGAGAAGGCAAGGCCAGCGGTTCGCGCCGACGCGGTAGCGGCGCCGACGCGAAACTCTCTTGAGCGAGGTCGCTCTACTTGAGGGTGGCGCCAACTTCGTTGAACACTGTGCTGACCTTCGTGCCAACCGTCTGGACCGCTGTGATGATGAAGACGGCGATCAGCGAGGCGATCAGCGCATACTCGATCGCGGTGACGCCAGATTCGTCCGCCGCGAAGTTCTTCATGGATTTGAACACTTGTTTGCTCCTGCTCCGAAACCCCATTCGGCGGCAAACCCGCTTTTCCGCGCCGCCGATGGGGGTCCAAATTAGGACTGCCCGATTTCGACCCCGTTAATTTGAACGATTTCCAGTCGAGCCCGATTTCGAAGTTAAGCAATTGGTTAAGCCGCGAATAAAGTTGAACCAAGCAAACCAGACGTCAATTTGAAACAAGTTTTAACTAAAATCGAGAAGCGAAACGCCTGTCATGCCGTCGCCGATTGGCGCTTCACAACCGACGGTGCTCGCGTCAAACTGAAAAGCCTCTATCCCTCAATATGAATGAATCGCGCCACTAGCCGACACGTCCCGGTTGTCCCCGTGACAAGGGGAACCGATTCCCACGCTCCTGCGTTTCTCGAGTGATAGGGCGCTGCCTAGCGCTCAATTTGGCGGTCGGGACTGCCGATTTCGGCCAAAATTGAGCCGGGATGGAGCGCCGATTTCGCAATGCCCACGAGAAAGGAGCGTTCGATGGACGCGCACGAACGTCCGGTCGTGACCGAAGAGAACAAGGTCGCCGTGCGGGCCGGCTCGACGGGACATCATGTCCGTTACATACTCATCGGCAGTGTCGCGCTGGCCATGCTGGCCTGGATCCTGGTCGAGGTGTTTGTGAGACCGTGAGCGCTGCAGGCGACGATAGCCAGCCGAATGAGAGACTCGACAGCTTGCGTCGCGAAGCCGCGTCCTGTCGCGCTTGCCCCTTGTGGAAAAACGCGACCCAGACAGTGTTCGGAGAAGGCCCGGCCGACGCCGAGATCGTGTTTGTCGGCGAACAGCCCGGAGACAAGGAAGACCTCCAAGGCCGTCCCTTTGTCGGGCCGGCGGGCCTGCTGTTGGATAGGGCGCTCGCGGAGGCGGGCGTCGATCGCCGGCGCGTTTACGTGACCAATGCGGTTAAGCATTTTAAGTTTGAGCCGCGCGGCAAGCGACGGCTGCACAAGCGCCCCAACGCCAGCGAGATCAAAATATGCCGGCGCTGGCTATCGGAAGAAATCGAACTCATTCGTCCGCAGCTTATTGTCGCCCTCGGGGCAACCGCAGCCCAGGGACTCGCGGAACGGGCGATCCCCGTCCAGAGCAACCGAGGCAAGGTCCTGGACGTGGCGAATGGATTGCGCGTCTTCATCACCATCCATCCGTCCGCGTTGCTGCGCCTGCAGGATGACGAGGAGAGGCATTCTGCTTACGCAGCTTTCGTGAATGACCTGCGCGCGATTGAGCAATTGGCCAAGGCTCCGGTAAGCCAATCAAAATTTGCCGTCCGCGCCGCCGGATAGCGCGTCGCTCCAGCGCTGGGCCGTCAGTCCTTAACGTCGGTGTCCGGCCGGTCGTCGCCGCTTTCCTCTTCCTCATGCCAACGGCCGGAGCTGTCCTCGTACTCGATCGCGCTGCTTTGGCCCGGGACGCGCTGCTCCTGGGCGGCCCGGTTCGCAGCGGCATGAGCCTCCTGGCGCGTCCGAAAGGTCTCGGAGAAGACGTCCCCGACCTTATAGGCCCATCCGCCGTCGTGCTCGACGACGGTGTAGGTGACTTGGCTCATGGTCAAAGCTTCCTCTCGTTGCGTTCGCGCTGAGCCGCCCGTAGGTCCGCCCACGCCGAAGCGCTCCATCTGGCGGCTCCAGCGCCGTCTTGCAATGGCCTTAGACCGGCGCTCTTCGGGCTGCGAGCAAGAGTAGCGTCACGCCAATAAGGGCGGCCTTTTTCAGTAACTTGCTAGGACGGGGCGTTCAAGCTCGCTTGCGAGTGCTCGCATATCCGCCCAGGCAAATCGTTTGTGCGCGGGTTGCCGCAACAGGAAAGCCGGATGGAGCATAGCGAGCGCGCGGATGTCGCGCCCGGTTGGGCGGGAATAAGTGAACCAAGAGCCACGCGCGCGCATAATCCCCTTCCGGACACCCAATATTGTGTGAGTCGCCGACGCGCCAAGACAAACAAGGTATTCTGGATCCGCTAGGTGGATCTGTCGCTCAATGAAAGGGAGACACATCTGCGTCTCCTGAAGAGTCGGGGTTCGGTTGCCTGGTGGTCGCCACGGAACTACATTCGCGATGTAAACCTTCTGTCGATCTAGTCCGATCGTGCTCAGCATGCGATCTAGCAGTTGCCCCGCTCTCCCAACGAATGGGCGCCCGATTCGATCTTCACCCTCCCCAGGGGCCTCGCCGATAAACATTATCCGTGAGCCAGGGACGCCGTCCGCGAACACAAGTTGCGTCGCCGTCCGCTTGAGCGTACACCCGTCGAATTCCGCCATGATTGCTCGCAGCATTTCCAGGTCAGTCGCCGCTTGCGCGAGCGCGCGAGCCGAAGTCTCCGAGGTGTCGGGCGGCTTGGCGCCGCCGGCGTCTTGAGGCGCGGGGGATCCTGTTTCTGATGCGGCCTGCGAAGACAGGCGCATTAGCTCCGGCGCGCGCGACGCGTCGCGCGCGCCGTTTCCGGTCACACTGTCGGTGAAACGATTATGCGGCGTATCATCAAGCGTATCGGTGACGCCAACTCGAATCCACCATTGGAGCGACTCGATCGTCTCGGGCGAACCGAGTTGAAGGTCGATGGGATCCTTTGTCGAAGCCATTTGGTCCGCCTGAGCTAAGCGCTTGCGCGGCTGCGCGGAGACAAATTATCATATCGAGCCTTGAACGGCGCCGCGCGAGGATTCGGCTGGTCAAGGAAAAGCGCAAAGCTGTTGCGCGCCTCAGCCCTGATGGCGAAAGGGACAATGACCCTAGAGTCGACATTGCCCGCGCGGGAATCGATGCATTACGACGTCGTGATCGTCGGCGCGGGGCCCGCTGGCTTGGCCGCGGCCATCCGTCTCAAATCCTTGAACCCCGACATCTCTGTCGTCGTCGTGGAAAAGGGCTCGACGGTCGGGGCGCATATCCTCTCAGGAGCTGTCATCGATCCGATTGGGCTTGACCGGCTCACGCCCGAATGGCGCTCGGATCCGGAATGCCCGCTCAAAACTCAGGTGGCTATCGATCAATTCTACTATCTCACCGAGACGCGAGCGGCGCCGCTGCCCAATTGGGCGATGCCGAAATTGATGAGCAATCACGGCAATTTCATCGGCTCACTGGGCGCAGTCGCGCGATGGCTCGGGGCGCGCGCCGAGACGCTGGGGGTCGAGATCTATCCGGGCTTTGCGGCGACGGAGCTGTTGTATGGCGACAAAGGCGAGGTCGTAGGCATTGCGACCGGCGACATGGGCGTCGACCGCGAGGGTCGCCCGAAGCCGGGCTTCACGCGGGGGATGGAGCTTTTCGGCAAGTATGTGCTGCTCGCGGAGGGGGCGCGAGGGTCCCTCTCGAAACAGGCGGTCGCCCGCTACAGTCTGGATTCCGCCGGCGGGCCTCAGAAGTATGGAATCGGTCTCAAAGAACTGTGGCAGGTCTCCGAGGACCATTTTTCGCCCGGCCTTGTTCAGCATACTTTTGGCTGGCCGTTGTCAAAAGGCGCGAGCGGTGGCTCATTTGTCTATCATTACGGCGACCGGCTGGTTTCGGTCGGATTTGTGGTCCATCTCAATTACGAGAACCCAACACTCTCTCCATTCGATGAGTTTCAGCGCTTTAAGACGCATCCGCTGATACGTGGGACCTTTGCCGGAGGAAAGCGGATAGCCTATGGGGCGCGCGTCATAGCGTCCGGGGGCTGGCAGTCGGCGCCTAAATTGGTCTTTCCCGGAGGGGCCTTGATCGGCTGCTCGGCGGGTTTTGTGAATTTTGCCCGCATAAAGGGGTCTCACAACGCGATCCTGTCGGGAATGCTAGCCGCAGAGAAGGCGCGTGAGGCGCTGGCGGCGGGTCGGGCCAATGACGAACTGAGCGACTACGAAAGCTCTTGGCGCGACTCGGACATCGGCCGCGACCTTTACAGGGTTCGTAATGTCAAACCGCTCTGGTCACGATTCGGTCTTGGCCTGGGTGTCGGGCTTGGCGGTTTCGATATGTGGACGAACGAGTTGTTCAACGCCTCGATTTTCGGCACGCTTAAGCACGGCAAGCCGGACAGCGAAACTCTGAAGCCGATATCCGAGGTCGTCCCCATCGTCTACCCGAAGCCTGACGCTGTATTAACGTTCGACAAACTGTCTTCCGTCTATCTTTCCAACACAAATCACGAAGAGGATCAGCCCATTCATCTTCGGCTGCATGATCCCGACGTCCCAATCCGTGACAATCTCCCACGGTTCGGGGAGCCGGCGCGCCTTTACTGCCCGGCTGGGGTGTACGAAGTCGTTTACGCGAACGAGGCGAGTCGCGCAGACCCACGCTTTGTCATCAACGCGCAGAATTGCGTCCATTGCAAAACTTGCGACATCAAGGACCCGGCCAAAAACATAGAGTGGGTCCCGCCGGAAGGCGGGGGCGGACCGAACTATCCGGATATGTAGCTGTGGCGCAAAATCGCCGTTTTCGACTGTCAGCGAGAGATCCAGCAAGGATGCTCATTTCGTTCGTCACAGAGGACAGGGCGGGTTCCTTGTCGGCGCGCAAGCCTGCTCGCTGACTAACATTGCGGGAAATCGTAAGACATGCAGTGCCGGACTCAACATTGGACACGACGGGTCGCCGTTTTGTTGGCTTGCCTTTTGTCAGTATCCGGCGGCGCGTTGGCCGCAGCTGTCCAGACTGACTCCGGATCGGAAAAGCTCGAAATTGGCGGTAGCCCACCCGGAAATTATCTTTCGGCTCTTATCGCCAGCGCCGATCGGGACACGCCCGCAGCCGAAGTCTATTACCGGGAAGCCCTCCGAGCCGATCCTCGAAATCCCGATCTGCTCGAACGCGCCTTCGCTGCGGCTCTGTCGAACGGGGACGAATCGAGCGCCAGCTCGCTTGGCGAACGGCTCCTTACGCGCGATCCCAACAACAACCTCGCGCGACTCGCGATCGCAGTTCGCGATATCGAACAGGGACAATTCGCGTCTGCGCGAGCCCACTTGGCGAGCGCCGACGCCATGCGCGCGCGCGACGTCACGACGGCGCTTCTCACGGCGTGGTGCTATGCGGGACAGTCCGACCTCCGCCACGCGCTGGACACGCTCGACCGCATTCACGACCCGTCCGTCTTCGCTTTTCGCGACTATCACGCGGGCCTGATTGCCGGTCTGTTGGGTAGCTCTGCAGAGGCCCAACGGCGGCTGAAGTCCGCGTATGATGATGACAAGAACAGCCTACGCTTCGCTGATGCCTACGCGCGGATTTTGTCGGCGCAGGGCGACCAGGCCGGAGCAACGAAGATATACGAGGAGTTCTCCGCCGTTATTCCTCACCATCCGCTTATTCAGCGGGCGCTGGCAGATCTAAAGGCGAATCAAACTCTCGATCCGCTGGTACACAATGCCAAGGAGGGCGCCGCCGAAACGCTCTATGGCCTAGGAAGCGCGGGGAGCCGACAGGGAGACGAACTGCCAGCGCTCGTTTACCTCCGGTTGTCGCTCTACCTGCGACCATCAAGCGATTTGACCGCAGTGACGCTGGCGAGTCTTTTCGAGCAGCTAAAGCAAAGTGACCAAGTCATCGCGGCCTACCAATTGGTTCCGTCGTCGTCACCGCTGAAAATGGCCGCCGATATCCAGATCGCGCTTGAACTCGAGGGCATGGGAAAAACCGACGAAGCGACGCAGCGCCTCTCCGAAATCGTGGCGTCGAAACCGCACGACGTCGAAGCTTTGAGCGCATTGGCCGAGTTGCAGCGGTCCGCGAAGAAATATGCGGAGGCGGCGGCGACCTACGACAGGGCGATCGCGGCGGTCGGAATTCCGCAGCGCGACAATTGGACGCTTTTTTATTTCCGGGGGATTTGCTATGAGCGGTCCAAAGAGTGGCCAAAAGCCGAAGCTGATTTCAAGAAGGCTCTGGAACTTTATCCGGACCAGCCGCTCGTCCTCAACTATCTTGGCTATTCTTGGGTAGACAAAGGGCTCAATCTAGAAGAGGCGTTTAAAATGCTGCGCAAGGCCGTCGAATTGCGGCCGAACGACGGGTATATTGTAGATAGCCTCGGATGGGCGCACTACAAGCTTCGGCAGTACCCGGAAGCGGCTGAAACGTTGGAAAAGGCGATTGACTTGAAGCCTGCCGACCCGATTCTGAATGACCATCTTGGGGACGCATATTGGCGGGTCGACCGCCGAATCGAGGCGCATTTTCAATGGAATCATGCGCGTGACATGGGCCCGGACCCTGAAGATCTGCCGGCAATCCTGAAGAAGATCGAGAATGGCCTTCCCGACCCTGCAACCCAAACTGCAACGCCAAAGGCTTCGTTGCAGAAACAGGGTGGGGGTTAAATTGCGGCCAAAGACTCAATGCGATGGCTTCGCGCTCCGGCCAAGATCAATCTTACGCTGCGCGTGGTCGGTCGCCGGGCCGATGGATATCACGAGCTTGAGAGCCTCGTGGCGTTTGCCGGCCTATGCGACTGGGTTGCGTTTGAGCCCGGCGACGATCTGATTCTCGAGGTCGCTGGTCCCGGCGCCAACGAAGCGGGGCCTGTTCCCGAGAATCTTGTGCTACGCGCGGCGCGGTCGCTGGCCGACCAGATACCCGGGTTAAGACTTGGTCGCTTTCGGCTGGTCAAGCGATTGCCGGCGGCGGCCGGACTTGGCGGAGGTTCAGCCGACGCGGCCGCCGCTTTACGGTTGCTCGCGGACGAGGCTAGATTGTCAGTTGACGATCCGCGAGTGCGCGCTTCTGCTCGGGCTACCGGAGCGGATATCCCTGCTTGCCTCTCTCCTCAAGCCCGGATCATCAGGGGTATTGGCGACGAACTCGGTCCGGCGATTCGGTTGCCGAATATCTTCGCCGTTCTCGTCAACCCGCGGGTTCCGGCGCCGACGCCGAAGGTCTTCGCTGCGCTCGACCTGACATCAGAATCCAACGCGGGACCCTCCCCTCGATCATCTCCCGCAGCGGGATCTGATGCCGTCGCGGTTTTGGATTTTAGCGCCCTCGGCTGTAACGACCTGGAAACTGCAGCGATCCGGGTAGCCCCGACAATCGCTGCTGTGATCGAGAGATTGTCCCAAATCCCGGGGGCCAAAGCGACCGGAATGTCGGGTTCAGGAGCAACTTGCTTTGCCTTATTCAGCGATCGGCGCAGCGCGGCCGTCGCGCGGCGAATTGTCGCGGCCGAGCACCCAGAATGGTGGGTCGAGGCGACCGACCTTCACTAGACGAAGCGGTCTCTTCGAGTTGGACGTGGTGCGGCAACGATAACTTCGGGCAAGATTTGGGAATAAATCGAGTGCTGAATGCCGAACCCGGAGAAGATCGGCTCGCCCTCGAAATCCTTATTGGATTCTTCGTCGCGCGCCTTTTGTTTGCTTTCACCATCGGCCTTGGGATCGATGAAAGCTACACAGTCGCGATTTCCCGGGCTCTATCCCTCTCCTACTTTGATCATCCCCCATTGCATCTGTGGATCGCCCATTTCGCCGCGCGCGCACTGGGCGAAAACGGCCTCGTGCGGATCCCCTTTGTCGGGCTGTTCTTTGCAACGGGTTGGATCTACTATCGACTGGCGAGTGAGCTATTCAGTCCCCGGGCGGCTTTAATCGCAATCTTCGCCCTGAACGCTACGCCATTCTTCTTCGCCTCCGCAGGAAGTTGGATCGTCCCCGACGGCCCGCTGCTCTTCGGGTTGGCTGTGACGGCGCTGGCGGCGGCCCGCTTGTTCTTTGAGGACTCGCTGGATGAGGCTTTGGCCTGGAGGCTTTGGCTCCTTATCGGCCTTGGGCTGGGCTTAGCGGGACTGTCGAAGTACAGCGCAGTTCTGACCGCCAGCGGGTTAGCAGCGTTCATCGTGCTTTCGCACAAGCAGCGGCGCTGGCTCAAGCATCCCGCGCCCTACGTATCCGCAATTCTTGCTTTCGCGATGATAACGCCGGTCGTCTGGTGGAACGCCCGGCACGGTTGGGCATCGTTCGAATTTCAGGCCGGGCGGGGCGTACCCGACGGGGGACTGCGCCCGGCGCAGTTCGCAACAATGGCCCTCGGCGAAATTGCCTTTTTATCACCTTGGATATTCGCGCCACTCGTCGCAGGCTTGGCTGACGCATTCCGTCTTTGGCGGGACGAGCGACGCCTGTTTCTGCTGTGCCTGAGCTTGCCGCCTATCGTGCTATTCACCCTGACGCCGCTTTGGGGCGGCCGCGGTCAACCTCATTGGACGATGCCTGGTTGGTTTTTTACTTTCGCCCTGATGGGCGCATGGATTGATGAACTCGGCGTCTCGGTTAGCGCGCTTCGCCGATGCGCCTTCCTGGCCTCTGCGCTGCTGGCGGCGATCGCTGGGGTCGCCGTCGTGCAAGCTTCGACAGGCTGGCCATGGGTGATTTTGACCGCAGGCTCCCGCTTTGCTGATCCGATGTTGGAGAGCTTTGAGTGGCGGGACCTCAAAAATGCGCCGATCTTTGACCAAGCGCCCAGCTTCGTCATCTCGACGAAATGGTCGGACGCAGGAAAAATCGCACTCGCCCTCGGGCCTCAGATACCCGTTTTCGTCCTTTCGGACGACCCGCGCGGCTGGGCTTTCTTGGACGAAAGCGAAAGGTACGTCGGGCAAAACGGCGTCATTGTTGCGCCGGCCGCGGAACTCGCGCCGACTCTCGCAGTCGCCCGCTCCCTATTTGCTGAGTTAAGGCAGCCTCAGCTTTACGCCCTCGGTCGTCGCGGCCGCCAGGAGATCACCCTCGCGCTCATCCCGGCCCGCGGCTTGACGCACAGGCTTCCCATGCCTTATCCGAGCACGGCCGGCAGATAGCGTTCATCGACGCCGAACGAATTAGCGTGGCGTGGAATGGCTACCGATGCAACGCCCTGGCCGTCGACTCCGACACTTTCGATCATCGTCCCAACCTATCAAGAATCAGCCAACATCCCAATTCTTTTCGAACGGGTGAAAGTTGCCCTGAACGGCTTGCCCTGGGAGATGATCGTCGTCGATGACGACTCGCCCGACGGAACCTCAAATGTCGCCTTTGCGCTCGCTGCGAAGGACCGTCGCCTTCGCTGCTTGAGACGTGTCAATCGCTCAGGTCTGGCGGGCGCTGTCATTGAGGGGTGGATGTCGTCCAGCGCGGACTTCGTGGCAACCATTGACGGCGATCTTCAGCACGACGAGTCCATCCTCCGTGAAATGTATGAAGTCCTCGCCAAGGGGGCCGGCAATTTGGCGATCGGAACCCGACTGAGAACGGCAAACGAGGGAAGTCTCTCTCCGGCGCGACAGAGGCTCAGCGATCTTGGCGCCTGGTTCTTCAGGCGAATCGCAGGAGCAGCAGTCACGGATCCGATGAGCGGTTTCTTCATGATTCGACGAGAGATCGTCTCCCGTCTGGCTCCGCGCCTCTCGCCGGACGGTTTCAAGATTCTTAGTCGACGTGATTCTTTCAGCAGGCGGCGATCTGAATATCATCGAAGTCCCCTACCGGTTCGGTAAGCGCAACGCTGGCGAATCCAAGCTCACGCCTCTGGTCGGCATTGATTTCCTTGGACTGGTTATTCATCATGCAACCGCAGGCGTCCTCCCAGTCCGGTTTGTTTTGTTCGCGATGATTGGAGCAGGCGGTCTGGTCGTCCATATTGTAACGCTCTCAGCCGTTCTTCACTGGTTTGACGCGCTGACCTTCGGTTCTGGACAACTCATCGCCACCCTTGTCGCGATGGCAAGCAACTTCGTCCTGAACAATGAAATTACTTATAGCTCGTACAGGTACCGCGGCCTTGGCCTAATCGAGGGGTTCGTGGGTTTTGCCCTCGGATGCAGCGTCGGTGCTGTTGCCAATATCGACATCGCGTCTTGGCTCTATAGCGACAATCAGACTTGGTGGATGGCCGGGCTTGCCGGCGCCTTGCTGAGCGTCGTTTGGAATTATGCGGTGAGCACGAATCTTATTTGGCGACCGGGTCGTAGCCGCTAATATTAGGCCGCCAACAGACCATTGCCTCGGCGCATGGCAGATGGCAGCTGCTTAAGCCTTTTCGATTTCGAAAGGTTGGACTTTGAAGGTGATTCGCACAGCGTCTGCTTGCTAAAGAGCAGCTCGGTGGACCACGGACTCCCTGCGCTCCGGCGCTCGGTCAGGAGGGCTCGCGGGACGTGGCTCCGGCGCGGGCTCCGCCAGGCGTCTCTCGAGCCACGCCGGCAAGAACTCCTCAAGCCAGACGGCAACGCGGCCATCATGCTGGAACCAACCGGCCAAGTGCTCGACGCGGCTCAAGGCGCCTGGCCGTGCCAAACGCTCGGCCCCGCGATGCGTCCACCGGCACATCATGTGATAGGTTACCTCAGGATGGAACTGGAGGCCAACGGCATGCCGGCCATAGCGGTAGGCCTGGTTGGGGAAATTCAGTGCCCCCAACAGCCAAGAGCTCGCTGCCTTCAGGTAGATCGAAGCCGTCGGAATGCCATTGGTAGACGGCGCGTGGGAATCTCGCAGGGCAGAGAATCTCGCCAGCCGCCGTAGGCTGGATCGGGTAATAACCGATCTCGCTGCGCTTATCGTCGTAGCTGAACACCCGCGCGCCGAGCGCGCGAGCCAGCATTTGAGCTCCGAGGCATAAGCCAAGTATCGGCTTGTCTTCACCGAGCGGGATCTCCAGCCAACTGATCTCGCGCCGGACCCAGTCGAGTGTATCGTTGGCGCCCATCGGCCCGCCGAACACCACCACGCCGTCGTGGTCCGCAAGCGTTTCCGGTAGCGGTTCACCCAGGCTTGGGCGGCGGATGTCTAGTCTCACGTCCATGCCCTTAAGCGCTAAGCCTACGCGGCCCGGGGTCGAATGCTCTTGGTGCAGAACTATCAAAACGTTCGGGCGCCGGGCGAGGCTCCCCAGGGGCATAGTCACAAACTCCGTCACGCGTACCGCTGCCTTCGAATCCATCTTAGTGACGCAAATTCCGCGCCACAAGCTCGAAGACGTGAAATGCCATGTGGCAGCGAGGCGCGCTTGCCACTTGGTCAGTTGCCATATATGTATAGTTGTTGGTGTCCCGGCATGTGGACGACGCCGCTCCCATCGTCTAGCGGTCTAGGACGTCGCCCTCTCACGGCGAAAACAGGGGTTCGAGTCCCCTTGGGAGCGCCAGAAACAAGCGGATTTATTGGGTTCTAGGCGGGTATCCGGTCAGGGTATCCAGGCCGGTTATCCGGTCGCCTTCTGGCGCTGAATCAACGCCGTAACCTTGGACATGGCGTCGCGCGCCTGAGTCTCGCGGTCGGACTCCTCGCTGTAGAGTTCGGCCTGCTTTAGATCGTCGTGACCGAGCGCTGCCATCGATTGGCGCGTCGAGCCGCCAGCGTCGGCGATGAGCTTGCCGAGCGTCTTCCTCAGTCCGTGGAGCGTGCAGCCCTTGGGAAGTCCCGCGGCATGGGTCCAGTCGGCCATGCGCCCCGTTAACGACTTCCCGCTAAAGGGCAGTCCGTAGGCCGTCTTGAGGATCGTCGGGCCTGATAGGTCGGTGGCGTCTAGAACCTCGCGAAGCATCGGCGTGATATGGCCTGAGACGACTCGGCCCGTCTTGCTCGTCTCGAACGTGATCGACTCGCCTTCAATGCTGGCGGTCGCGAGCGCGGCGATATCCTTCCGCCTTGGCCCGAGCCAAAGCGCCAGCGCGTAGCACAGCCGCGGAGTGGAACCGATAGGCCACCGCTCCTCGAAAGCCTTCCTCTCGCCTGGTGTCCACGCGCGCCAGCCCTTCGTAGGCGCCGGGCGATATTTCAGCCGATGCGCCGGGTCGCTTTCAATCCACTCTTCGTCGAGCGCCGCGCCGATCATCTTGCGAATCACAATGAGCCATCGCCTCGCGGCGTGCGGTCTGTCTGACATCTCGGCAATGATCGTCTTCAGATGACGACGCTTCAGATCGGCGACGGGTATCTCTCCCCACGTATCGGGCGCGGACTCAACGACTTGGTGCTGCAAAAAAGCGTCGGCTATCCGGCCATCGCGGATGCGCGTGCATTCCTCCGCAGCCTTCCACTCTGGGCTTGTCCGTTGATAGGCTATCCACGCGGCCCTCAAAGACCGTGGCGCGGCGCCCGTGGATATGCGCGTGACTGTCGCCTTGGGCTTCGGCCGGCCGGCGAGTGCAGCATCGTATGAGACTAGGAAACCCGAATTGCCCGGAGCGCCGTCGAGGTAGACCGTCCGAGTCCCCTTACGAAAGCGCCAGCGGACGCGCCCATGACGGTCGCGCCAGGGCCGGGCGTAAGGGTAAGGCGACGGCTCCATTCTGCCCCTATGCTGCTTTCAACAGTTCGTCCAAGCGATTCCTCGGCGCAGCATCTAGTTCGGCAAAGCAGGCGTCAACCTCAAACCTATCGTAAATTACGCGGGAGCCGACGCGCTTTGGGCGCGGCATTTTGCGGGCGGCCACAAGTTCTTCAAATAAGGTCTGGCCGACGCCAATATATCTGGCGGCCTCGGCGGCGCTGAGACCGCGAGGAGCGAAGTCGATTACAACGCGCCTTGTCATGCCGCCTCCCGCATGGAAGGTGCGGTGACGGGCGGAATCCACGTCAAGACGCGGGCGCGTCTGGCGGCTGCTTGATTGGCAACATGCTCGGCGCTGTGCTTTCGGCCACGGTGAGCATCTCCAATCGCTGCCCGGTGTTCGGGTGATAGCTGTTTGCCGCGACGGGCCGCAGCGATACGGGCGCGGTGTTCGGCGCTGAATGGCTTCAACTTGCGACCACGGTTCGCGGCGGCCGTTTTGGCGATTGCGTCAGGTGACTGCTTTCGACCTCGCTGTGCGGCGGCGGAGGCGGCGGTATGTTCCGGCGATTGCTTCCGACCACGATTGGCGGCGGCGGTCTTTGCGATTGCGTGTGTAGATCGCTTCCGTCCGCGCTGTGCGGCGCTAATCTTCGCTCTAGCGTCGGCGGTATGCTTCCGTCCCCTATTAGCCGCAGAGAGTTTGGCGATTTCGTCGGGTGATTTCTTGCGCCCATGTTGCGCGGCCCCGATCTTCTCTCGCACCGATGGCGGCGGGTTGCTTACGCCCGTTCCGCCAGCCGAGATGTTGAGCAGCGGGCCGCCGTCGCACTGGCGGCCGCAAAGCTTTATGAGATCGACCTCAAGCGATAGCGCCTCATCCTCAAAGAGGTTCGCCGCGAGCAGATCGAAAAGCGGCTCCTCGCCGCCAAGCTCCGCAATCCACTGGCGAACGGGCGCGGTGCGGCGGTCCGGCTTGCAAAATGCGCGGACTCCGTGGCCCTTGCCGATGTAGCGCGGGAAGGCGAAGTCGTGGTCGAGCGGGTGGAATAGGGCGTAGACGTAGAACGACACGGAATTACGTTTCATGCCGCGATCCTCATGGCTGGCGCGGGAGTGACGGCCGGGATGTATCCGAGGACCACGGCTCCAGGCGACGTATAGTCGGCCGCGTAGTCCGGCTCGCGGCTGTGGCATAGGTGGTCCGGCGAGAACCGCGCATAGGCGCGTCGGATCACAGCGGCGTTGCCCTCAAGCTCGATGACGACTGGCTTGGACCAAGCGGGCAGGCGCGGGCCAGGATCGATTACAGGCGCGACAACAAGCCTCAGGGCAAGCCGCTCTTGCTTGCGCTTGAACGCCTTCGCCCTTGCCTTTGATTGCTTGCTCATGCTGCCTCTCGCTGTGCGGCGCGGCGCTCTTGACGGCGCCGATAGCGCTCATCCGGCCCGGTGGTCGGCGTCATGTTGACGGAGACTTCTACGGGCTCGACCGCCTCCCAACGCCTTCTCAACTTAAGCTTCACCTTTTCCCAGGCGCACATCACGTCTTGAGAGGCGTTGAGCATTCTATCAAGGCTGGCCCGCGACTTGACACTCTG
This sequence comes from uncultured Alphaproteobacteria bacterium, assembly GCA_963753135.1. Lineage (GTDB taxonomy): Bacteria > Pseudomonadota > Alphaproteobacteria > Rhizobiales > Beijerinckiaceae > Roseiarcus. The sequence continues at coordinate 72,942 of CAVWBA010000018.1, forward strand.
CAATCCGAGTTCCCAAACGATCTTGTTGCATATCTCAAGGTCATCGCTGGCGAAGTGAAGAAATAGGCGCTCTGTCTTTTTGCTCCGGTGTCTCACCGTCGAGCTTCTCCAGGAACGGTGATCGTGTTTCTGATGCGAGTAAGCCTCGCGGAGCAGGCCTCCTCGACCTCGACCGGCTCCACCGTGTACTCGCTGGCTTCGAGAACGATGTCCTTCGGCACCTTCGCCTTCGTCTTCTTCTCGGCCTTCTTCTTCGCGATCCCCGCCAAGACCTCGATTTGCTTCTCTGGCGCCGCAGCGGCGACTTCGAGCAGCGCGGATTGTGTCGTCACCCCGGCTGCGCGGGCTTCGTCACGAATTTCTTGAGGGATGGAGGCGACATGAACTGCAAGGCGAAGGGTTTCACGATTGATGCCAAGTTCGTTAGCGGCAACGCGGAGGCCGCCCGCGTTCTCGCCGTTCTGTCCTCCGCCTTTGGTCACTGACAAAAGTTTTGTCACTGACTTGTCTGGCGATAGTTCCCCGCGCTTGACGGCGGTCGATCTCGCGTACTCGGCGCGCTGAACGGCTTGCTGTTCACCGTCCAACTCGGAGCGAATCAAGTTCTCGGCGATCTCCCACAACTTCGCGTCGATCTCCGGCAGATCGAGCACATAGGCCGGGATCGTCAGCCATCCTCGCTGGCGCGCGGCTTCGAGGCGATGGTTGCCCTCTACCAGCACACGAGCTTCTGAGTCGCCCTCCTTGTTGAGCACGATGCGGTGCATAAGTCCGCGCGGGCCGCCCATGTCTTTGGTGAGATCATCGACCGCCTCTTGGTTGATGGGCCGGCGTCCGGGCCTGACCGTGATGCGGCTCAACGGAGTATCTTCGAGGAGCGCTATCGCGCCGTTGAACAGATGACTTGCCATTACCCTCATGCTCTCAGGCTCTCAGAGAAGGGATGCCCCGCCGTATGAGAGCATGACGGCGGGGCGCCTCACTGACCGTCGCCAGCGAGGATAGGGTTGCGTCGAGTGATCGATGTTGTCGCCGACAGCGCGGGCTATGCGGGTTGCGCTCGAAAGATGGCCGGCGCCGACAAACGACAGGGTCTCCGATCTTGCAAGTCTGCGCAAGCAAAATCGGAGTCCGGGCGAAGATTATTTTCAGTAGGTGTCGCATACCGTCAGTATTTTCGCGCTAGACCCCCACCCTAGCGCGAAAAAAAGGTATCCTATACCTGGGCGCTCTAGCGAGGCTGGGCGACTGTGGCCTGTGGATGAGGCCCGCCCCAAAGAAAAAGCGAGGTGGCCTGAGTTAGAGCGGCGCGGCGGCGTCCGCAAGCAACTTGCGCCAGTTTGCAAAGTTTTGTGCAAGCAACTACAAGTGCAAGATGCAAGGACGGTGCAAGCAATACCTGCAAGTGCGTGCAAATGTACTCGGTTTTTCGCGTTGATAGATATAGCTACTTGACTATTATTAACCACTATGTTTATTATGAGCGCCGTATCTCAATCGAGAAGGAATGCTGATATGAGTTTCAAACCTGTCAATGAGCGCCCCGACAACCGCGAAGGAATTGCCAATTTGCTCGACCGGCAGTTGGTTGTTGTTGACGCCATGCGGATCATGAGCGAAGGCGAGATTAAGATTGCGCTCAATGAAATCCAGGAAGCGATGAGTTACGCTTGGGATGAGTTGACGCGATCAGTCCCGGCCTAACTAACGAAAAGGCGGCGAACACTCGCCGCCTTTATCTGCGAAACGGGGAGGGAAAGCCGCCAATGACGACATCAAAGCTCGCGACTAACGAACGGATCAAGCTAAGAGCGTCATTCTTTAACACGGTGGGCGCGGGCCTTCTTCTGGCCGGCTTTCTAATTCCCTATCTGACCATTGCTCAACACGCCGGCTCTATAGTCGAGCGCCTGACTTCGGGCGTACCGCTGACGTTCGGCGAAGAGGCAAACATGATCGCCGTTGCGTTCGCGTTCACTTTAGCTCTGACTGGCGCGAAACGGATGAGGCGCGAGGCGAACGCGACAATCATGCGCTTAGAGGAAGACCAGCTCGAAAATTCGACCTCCCCGCGCCCTTGTTCTTGATTTGTTCTCGCGCTATGATCGGCGCATGACTGACGCCAAGCTCACGCCAGCCGATCCCCACGACATCGCCGAGTCGGTCGCTTTCGCGCTTCTGTTCTCCGGCCGGAAGCGGGTCCATGACAGCGACCGCATGACGGATACGTCCTCATGAAACGGCCTCCCATCGGCGGATCGGGACCGCAGAACGCGCTCACCAGTTGGCCGCATACGTCTCGCCGGCCAGTCGATTTACTTCTTGTCTTCGGGGCGCGGCCTCCCCGTAGGTGATCCCCGTTAGATTCCCAATATGTTGTGTCAAAGCGAGGTTGCGCATACAAATTGTTGACCGCCGCAGCCGGCGAATGGTATAAAGTACGACCTTGATTTTGTGAAAGAGGTTGATTGTGAAAAAGCCTGCTATGAAGAAACAAATTGCGAAAAAGCCGCGAAGCGTTGTCAAGCTCAACGCGGCCCCTGCTCCCGTCCCACCGCCGCCGTTTTGGAACCGCTGGTCCTTTCGGGTGCTAGTCGGCGGCGTGGTCGCAATCGTCACGGGCGCATACGCCATGGTGAACATTCCGGCTATCTGCCCACCTGGGACTGTGATCTGTCATCATGGTCCAGGCGCGGTGATTATTGACCACGATTTTTTCGCCGACGTGGGGCGCGTTCTCGGCAAGGACGGGGAAGGGAGCGTGTCGGTCAGCAATACTGAGGTTGATGGCGTGCCTTTCAAACCGTGAAGCATTCGACTCGAATAGTAGGGCGGGCATGGCGCTGGCGACCATCGCGTGGCGTTCGCCAATTCGGCGGCAAAACGTTCCCCTGGGAACGATTTGAAATCACGCCGTTGTCAGCAATAACCATCAACTTGCGGGCAGTTGCCTCCTCGAAAGGCAAGTCATCACTGACCATCGGAAGCCATTCGCTATGAGCAAGCTCGGCCTTGGCGATAATCACCAGTAGCCTGGCTAATATCCCAAATGGAGGTGATCGACGATCAGATCAGAGTGCACGTCTGCACTCTGAAACTACCACTTCCCAAGAGGCCGCCGACCGAGTCGGAGTTGGGCGCCGCAGCGTTCAAACGCTCGCCCAAAGAAAAAGAAAGTCGGGGATAATCCACAACCGGCCGATCAGGTTGTGGTACAACGAAAATGCGCCGTCCCTCCGAAAATTCCGGGCGCTAAAAGAAGAGGCCCGCATGGCTAGGTCCCTTGACAACCAAGAAGCCAAAACTATCAGGAAGGAGTACCGCGAGCTTTGGGCGGACAGGAAGCGGCGGCGCGAGGCTATAGAGAATCGCCGTCCCCAGAACATCTTGAGCCGCGTATCGATATGGATGGCGCTGAGGGCATATGTGGGTGGGTGATGTCCTGATGGGATGGGCGTCAGCCCTTCTCGGCATTTCGACAGAACAGCCTTGGCGGGCGAGAGCGCCTCGCCGCAAGCCGTAAAGTGTCGCAATCAGGCGGCCCGCAACCGCGGGCGGGGTAGGCCGTGCCAGGTCGGCGAATGGAGACCAGCGGCGGATCGAACTGGCCAGGGTTGGGCGGGCTCCCTCGTCCAACGTCGAGACTAATCGAGTTGGATCGTGGGGGAGATGAGAGACCTTGGAACGGAGATATATATGTGTCCCTCCGTTTCGGACAGATCGCCCCATTGATAAATCAGCGAAATTTACCCTCTGTCCCTCCGTTTCGGACAGCCCTGTCCGAAATTAGGGGACAGCTTGTCCCTCCGTTTCGGACAGTACTGTCCCCTCGTTTCGGATATCTGATTTTGACCACAATTGGCCTACGCCGCAGCCTCGCGAAGGTGGGCGTCCATCTGGCGAACGCGCTCGACCCCAGAAGACCTAAGCCGGCGCGCGGGAGATGTCCGGCGCGGCTGCGCGGCCGGCGTGAGCGACGGCGGCCGTCCGGTCAGATTGCAGGGCAGATGCGTCAATCGGCCATTCGGCGGCGAGGCGCCCCTTCTGCCCAAGCCGCGGCGGTCGGGTGTTCTCGATCAGCCCAAGGCGCTCAAGCTCAACTAGCGCCCGTCCGGCCGTGTCCTTGTTGACGTTGCAGCGCTCGCTCAAGTCGCGGACAGAGCGGAACAGCCGGCCGTTATTGGTCCCGTCATACGTGGCGAAAAGATCGACATAGACGGCGCGGGCCGCCGGCGATGTCTGGCGATAGTTTGGGAGACTCGATCAGCCATTTCGGAATCATGATAAACGGCTCCTTTGTTTTCTGGCGGCGGGCAGGCGCCAACAATGGTTCGTCATCTTCCTCGGGACCGAACGGCACGTCGTCAATGTCATCGAAGCGGCTCATTGGACGGCCTCGCGCGCAAGCTCGACCATCTTGGCCCGGAACTGGCGGCAGTCCTCCGCTGCGATTCGGCGTTCGCCATGAAGCCATTTGGCCGGAAGGACGCCAAGGGCAATCGCGCGCTCGACCGTTCGCCGGCTCACGTTGATGTAGAGCGCGGCGTCGCGTGGACGCATCCACGGGCTTACCGCGCGGGCAAGCTCTGTCATTTTTCTCGATTTCCCTGAGAGGATTGATTGCTCGGAATGAGCGTTCACTGTCTGTTCTAACCAGCCTTGCAAGTCTGCGCAAGCAGAATATTCGCACGCCCCCAATCGCCTGGGGCACGTCAGCGCGCTAGTTCGCAGCGCCATACCGGCTAGCACTCACCCGACGAGTGAGATCATGTTCAGGGCGAGTCAATGTCAGGCTCCTTGCGCGCCGCCGCAGCGATCCTGTCTATCAAAAGTATTCGTTCTTTATAACTTCGTAATACGGGACAAAAGATTCTGCGTATGCACGGAAAGCATTTCCGCCTCTTCTAAGGAGCCGCTTGTCACAGCGCTTGGATAATAGACCCTGCACCTACTGAAGGCTTGTAATGGTGGCTAATTAACAAGGTGTACTTACCTTCTCCCTTCGCGGATGTGTTTTTTACTATTTTCCCTTTTATTGGGTAGGGCAGCTCACGAACATCAAATTGGAACTGCTTTACGATCTCGCCGATTGAATGCATCTGATTTCTCCTAAACACCGCTCGGAAGTTGTTACGTTCGGTCTTGTCAACGTGCCTCTGCGCCGCGGCGCGCGCCTTATTGGACTTGGACCGGGCGCGTCGATTGAAGGTGCGGGAAAAAACCCGATTCCGTGTTGACCCGTAATGCTAGTTGCGTAACATGCAACAATCAGCTTGGTGACTCGCCCCCGTCCACGACACGAGGTCGCAAACGAGGAGTTTGTAGGGGAGCCAGTCAGGGCGTCGGGCGCTTTTGCTTGGCCGCGAATCGCACGACCCCTGACTCTTTCGTTCTCGGCTGGTCGAGTCGGCGCCGCAAGGGCTCACACGACGCCTAGCTGCGTTTTCCCCGCTATCATGGGCGCTCAAGCTGCCAGACGCTCCGGCTGCGGACGATTGAGGTTCGCGGCGGTCGCCACGCCTTCCGGCGATAAGTGACCCTCGACGCCGAGCTTTGCCTCCTCGACCGAACCGAAGCGCGGACTCTGCCAGGCCACGGCGCCGGAGCGGCGATCACGGATTCGCGCGAGCTATTCGCCGGCAATCTTGACGACGTGACCGAGCGGTGGCCGATCATTGCCGATGGCGTCCTCGCGACGGGTCGAGGCGGCTTTGTTCTTAAAAAAAAAAAAAAAAAAAAAAAAAAAAAAAAAAAAAAAAAAAAAAAAAAAAAAAAAAAAAAAAAAAAAAAAAAAAAAAAAAAAAAAAAAAAAAAAAAAAAAAAAAAAAAAAAAAAAAAAAAAAAAAAAAAAAAAAAAAAAAAAAAAAAAAAAAAAAAAAAAAAAAAAAAAAAAAAAAAAAAAAAAAAAAAAAAAAAAAAAAAAAAAAAAAAAAAAAAAAAAAAAAAAAAAAAAAAAAAAAAAAAAAAAAAAAAAAAAAAAAAAAAAAAAAAAAAAAAAAAAAAAAAAAAAAAAAAAAAAAAAAAAAAAAAAAAAAAAAAAAAAAAAAAAAAAAAAAAAAAAAAAAAAAAAAAAAAAAAAAAAAAAAAAAAAAAAAAAAAAAAAAAAAAAAAAAAAAAAAAAAAAAAAAAAAAAAAAAAAAAAAAAAAAAAAAAAAAAAAAAAAAAAAAAAAAAAAAAAAAAAAAAAAAAAAAAAAAAAAAAAAAAAAAAAAAAAAAAAAAAAAAAAAAAAAAAAAAAAAAAAAAAAAAAAAAAAAAAAAAAAAAAAAAAAAAAAAAAAAAAAAAAAAAAAAAAAAAAAAAAAAAAAAAAAAAATTTTTTTTTTTTTTTTTTTTTTTTTTTTTTTTTTTTTTTTTTTTTTTTTTTTTTTTTTTTTTTTTTTTTTTTTTTTTTTTTTTTTTTTTTTTTTTTTTTTTTTTTTTTTTTTTTTTTTTTTTTTTTTTTTTTTTTTTTTTTTTTTTTTTTTTTTTTTTTTTTTTTTTTTTTTTTTTTTTTTTTTTTTTTTTTTTTTTTTTTTTTTTTTTTTTTTTTTTTTTTTTTTTTTTTTTTTTTTTTTTTTTTTTTTTTTTTTTTTTTTTTTTTTTTTTTTTTTTTTTTTTTTTTTTTTTTTTTTTTTTTTTTTTTTTTTTTTTTTTTTTTTTTTTTTTTTTTTTTTTTTTTTTTTTTTTTTTTTTTTTTTTTTTTTTTTTTTTTTTTTTTTTTTTTTTTTTTTTTTTTTTTTTTTTTTTTTTTTTTTTTTTTTTTTTTTTTTTTTTTTTTTTTTTTTTTTTTTTTTTTTTTTTTTTTTTTTTTTTTTTTTTTTTTTTTTTTTTTTTTTTTTTTTTTTTTTTTTTTTTTTTTTTTTTTTTTTTTTTTTTTTTTTTTTTTTTTTTTTTTTTTTTTTTTTTTTTTTTTTTTTTTTTTTTTTTTTTTTTTTTTTTTTTTTTTTTTTTTTTTTTTTTTTTTTTTTTTTTTTTTTTTTTTTTTTTTTTTTTTTTTTTTTTTTTTTTTTTTTTTTTTTTTTTTTTTTTTTTTTTTTTTTTTTTTTTTTTTTTTTTTTTTTTTTTTTTTTTTTTTTTTTTTTTTTTTTTTTTTTTTTTTTTTTTTTTTTTTTTTTTTTTTTTTTTTTTTTTTTTTTTTTTTTTTTTTTTTTTTTTTTTTTTTTTTTTTTTTTTTTTTTTTTTTTTTTTTTTTTTTTTTTTTTTTTTTTTTTTTTTTTTTTTTTTTTTTTTTTTTTTTTTTTTTTTTTTTTTTTTTTTTTTTTTTTTTTTTTTTTTTTTTTTTTTTTTTTTTTTTTTTTTTTTTTTTTTTTTTTTTTTTTTTTTTTTTTTTTTTTTTTTTTTTTTTTTTTTTTTTTTTTTTTTTTTTTTTTTTTTTTTTTTTTTTTTTTTTTTTTTTTTTTTTTTTTTTTTTTTTTTTTTTTTTTTTTTTTTTTTTTTTTTTTTTTTTTTTTTTTTTTTTTTTTTTTTTTTTTTTTTTTTTTTTTTTTTTTTTTTTTTTTTTTTTTTTTTTTTTTTTTTTTTTTTTTTTTTTTTTTTTTTTTTTTTTTTTTTTTTTTTTTTTTTTTTTTTTTTTTTTTTTTTTTTTTTTTTTTTTTTTTTTTTTTTTTTTTTTTTTTTTTTTTTTTTTTTTTTTTTTTTTTTTTTTTTTTTTTTTTTTTTTTTTTTTTTTTTTTTTTTTTTTTTTTTTTTTTTTTTTTTTTTTTTTTTTTTTTTTTTTTTTTTTTTTTTTTTTTTTTTTTTTTTTTTTTTTTTTTTTTTTTTTTTTTTTTTTTTTTTTTTTTTTTTTTTTTTTTTTTTTTTTTTTTTTTTTTTTTTTTTTTTTTTTTTTTTTTTTTTTTTTTTTTTTTTTTTTTTTTTTTTTTTTTTTTTTTTTTTTTTTTTTTTTTTTTTTTTTTTTTTTTTTTTTTTTTTTTTTTTTTTTTTTTTTTTTTTTTTTTTTTTTTTTTTTTTTTTTTTTTTTTTTTTTTTTTTTTTTTTTTTTTTTTTTTTTTTTTTTTTTTTTTTTTTTTTTTTTTTTTTTTTTTTTTTTTTTTTTTTTTTTTTTTTTTTTTTTTTTTTTTTTTTTTTTTTTTTTTTTTTTTTTTTTTTTTTTTTTTTTTTTTTTTTTTTTTTTTTTTTTTTTTTTTTTTTTTTTTTTTTTTTTTTTTTTTTTTTTTTTTTTTTTTTTTTTTTTTTTTTTTTTTTTTTTTTTTTTTTTTTTTTTTTTTTTTTTTTTTTTTTTTTTTTTTTTTTTTTTTTTTTTTTTTTTTTTTTTTTTTTTTTTTTTTTTTTTTTTTTTTTTTTTTTTTTTTTTTTTTTTTTTTTTTTTTTTTTTTTTTTTTTTTTTTTTTTTTTTTTTTTTTTTTTTTTTTTTTTTTTTTTTTTTTTTTTTTTTTTTTTTTTTTTTTTTTTTTTTTTTTTTTTTTTTTTTTTTTTTTTTTTTTTTTTTTTTTTTTTTTTTTTTTTTTTTTTTTTTTTTTTTTTTTTTTTTTTTTTTTTTTTTTTTTTTTTTTTTTTTTTTTTTTTTTTTTTTTTTTTTTTTTTTTTTTTTTTTTTTTTTTTTTTTTTTTTTTTTTTTTTTTTTTTTTTTTTTTTTTTTTTTTTTTTTTTTTTTTTTTTTTTTTTTTTTTTTTTTTTTTTTTTTTTTTTTTTTTTTTTTTTTTTTTTTTTTTTTTTTTTTTTTTTTTTTTTTTTTTTTTTTTTTTTTTTTTTTTTTTTTTTTTTTTTTTTTTTTTTTTTTTTTTTTTTTTTTTTTTTTTTTTTTTTTTTTTTTTTTTTTTTTTTTTTTTTTTTTTTTTTTTTTTTTTTTTTTTTTTTTTTTTTTTTTTTTTTTTTTTTTTTTTTTTTTTTTTTTTTTTTTTTTTTTTTTTTTTTTTTTTTTTTTTTTTTTTTTTTTTTTTTTTTTTTTTTTTTTTTTTTTTTTTTTTTTTTTTTTTTTTTTTTTTTTTTTTTTTTTTTTTTTTTTTTTTTTTTTTTTTTTTTTTTTTTTTTTTTTTTTTTTTTTTTTTTTTTTTTTTTTTTTTTTTTTTTTTTTTTTTTTTTTTTTTTTTTTTTTTTTTTTTTTTTTTTTTTTTTTTTTTTTTTTTTTTTTTTTTTTTTTTTTTTTTTTTTTTTTTTTTTTTTTTTTTTTTTTTTTTTTTTTTTTTTTTTTTTTTTTTTTTTTTTTTTTTTTTTTTTTTTTTTTTTTTTTTTTTTTTTTTTTTTTTTTTTTTTTTTTTTTTTTTTTTTTTTTTTTTTTTTTTTTTTTTTTTTTTTTTTTTTTTTTTTTTTTTTTTTTTTTTTTTTTTTTTTTTTTTTTTTTTTTTTTTTTTTTTTTTTTTTTTTTTTTTTTTTTTTTTTTTTTTTTTTTTTTTTTTTTTTTTTTTTTTTTTTTTTTTTTTTTTTTTTTTTTTTTTTTTTTTTTTTTTTTTTTTTTTTTTTTTTTTTTTTTTTTTTTTTTTTTTTTTTTTTTTTTTTTTTTTTTTTTTTTTTTTTTTTTTTTTTTTTTTTTTTTTTTTTTTTTTTTTTTTTTTTTTTTTTTTTTTTTTTTTCAAACTTCGATATTGCTATGTTCATAACAAAGTTGGAAGTTAACTTCTCTTGGGAGTGTCGTGCCGTTGCGAGTTTTCGAGCGGCGGGAGGTGGCGGATGAAATCAATTCATCGTTCAACTTTGGCGCGGTCGCTAATGGCTGGCGCAGTATTACTCCCTTTGACGTTGATGGGCGCCGCGGGGGTTCGGGCGGAGGATTGTGACTGTCCAAGGTTCTCCTTTGGCGCAAACGGCGGCATAGCGGCGTCAATCCGCGGCGATCTGGCCAGGCGGCGACGGTAAGTCTTTTTGGTGACTGCAATTGCGTTTGTTTTTTGCGGCGTGTCTCCCAATAATGCCACGGCGCTTGGCGGTAACGGTGGCGTGATGGCGGGAGTGACTTCTTCGCATGTCCTCCGTTTTGCGATATAACCCCCGGTGGCCAAGGGCGGTAGGGGTGGCGACGCGAGCGCAAGCGGCAACGACTACCATCATCTCAGGACCAGCAGTAGCGAACGCCACTTCTACTGGCGGAGGCGGCGGCTATGGGGGCGGCGTTGTTATAGTAGGGCATATCCTGACATTTCAAGGCGGTAGGAGAAGGAGGATTTGCAACGGCGATATCGGCAGGGGCCAGTACGGGTATCGGGAAGTGCTACGGCTTCGGCTACAGCGGAATGGTGGTTACGGCGGCGGTTGGACGGCGGTTTTGAGGGCATGGAGCCAGGGGCGGCGACGCCAGCGCCAGCAGCATGGCCACAACTTCGTTGGTTCTGGCGATGTTTCGTCATCCTTGCAACGCGCCACCGGCGGTGAGGCCGTGATATACATGAATTCTTCCCTCTGGTGTTCTTCCTTCCCTTTTACAGGCAACGCCACCGCGACAGCCGCATGCGTCGGCGACCGGCGGCGGGAAGGCTATCGCCACGGCGGTCGCGGGGGCGGGTCTTGAGCTAGGCTGGTATGTTCCTCCTCTCGACCGGCACCGCGAGCGCAACGTCGTCACCGCCGAGACCGTAAACGGCGCGGATGGCACAAAGCGCTTGTCGACCATCAATCCCAACGTTTTTTTGGTTGTTAGCGCGTTTTTTTGACGGGCACTCAGCTCACAGGCTACCGCGAAGACCAGCTTTGGCGGCGTGAGTGTTCAATCGCATTTTGGTCAGAATACATTATCTTCCTCCTACGGGGTGACTATTGAGGCGATTGCGCAGGGCGGCTCGGCTGTCAGACTTCCTTGGACCCGTTGGCGATTTTTTTGGCGACATCTCGACCGCCCTTCCCGATAAGACCTACGCTACGATGCTAATCGGCGGCGCGAGCATTGTTGCCGACGCCTTGCTTGGACCGGGAGACGATATTTTCGTTTTCGCACTTCCATTCTGAGAGGCCCCGGAACCTCGACTTTCGATTTCAGTGTTCGGGGCGATCTGATCCTTGGCGTGATCGACGGTTCAGAAACCGACATCATTGTCAATGGCGCCGAAATATTCGCCGAGAGGCTAAGAAAAGGATGCCGTCTTTAATCTGGGTTCTAACTTCGGACCCAATATTGATCTGACGATCAACGGGTATGGCGACCTTCGTCATTGGCGGCGCGGTTCCCGAAGCCTCGACCTGGGCGATGATGGTGTTGGGCTTCGCCGCGCTCGGCTTTGTCGGCTATCGCAAAGCGCGTCGCGCTGCATAGGAGACGACTGAAAAGCCACGCTGACCGCAACCGTGCCAAGCCGGGCAGGTCTGGTCAAGACGCTCTTCGCAAATCGTTCTTGAACTGAGACTGAAAGCAAAGCCGGCCGGCGACAGCGTAAACCATCGCCGGCCGTTCGCGCTCGACCGATAGGACTCAACTGCGCTTAAGCAACCGCACAGGCTTTCGCGCCGCCAAGGAAACGGCAGCGCACCAGCGGGAGCGAATCGTGCCGGCGTAATTCGCCGCCGAGACACAGAATCTGCGAAAGTGGCGAAAAGTTCAGCTCATTTGTCAGGCGAAGCGAGATCGACTTTGGACTAAGTGGTTTGCAGCTAGTTGGGCGATGACAAAATCAGCGATGCAACGTGTCGCGGAGCTTGCCTGGAGTTTAGAGATGCCACGCGACAACATTCCGCCACATGCGCTGAGGTTCGCGTATAGATCGAGCCTAGAGTCGTTGGTTTCGCTAGCCTGATGGAATCCGCCGACACGCATGCAGCGGAGCGACGGCCAATCGACAGGTACATCGAACGCAGCCACAACAGATTCACTCGATAGCTGATTGCCGCGGTAATCGTTGACTTCATCTGTCCCTTGCAGCAAAGAGAATTTTCTCAGGATATAGCAAGGTCGATCAGTCATCGACTGCGTCTCATGTCTTCCGCGATGTCTGGCGCGCTCGAGGTCGCGCTTCATCAACGGCGATTGAATTCGAGCGCTGCGATGCGTGAGCGATGCGTCAGCGAAGGCTGCGAGTGCTGCGGCGGAAGATGATCGACTTGGCGCGCGGCGTGTCGCAATAATCGACTTTGCGCAACACGTCGCTGCGCAATGAGCGCTGATTTGCGGATATCGCGAGTTGCGCAACTGCGAGAGAGCATCGAGGGCGTGCTAGATAGCGAATCATCGATTTCGTTGAAATATTCATTAGCGTCTGACCATTTGTCAAGTTCGATGCATACCGGGAAACGCAGCAGACAAAGTCGGCGTCGGGACGGATGGCTAAATCACCGAACGACTCGGCGAGTCTAACGCCATTGCGTCGCCCACATTGAATGAGATCAGCGGCGCAATGCGTGCTGCGTCTGCGGCTTCGCTGTCGAGGCGTTTCAAGATCGTGGAAAAATGCCATTGCTCGCGGCAACGTCTTTCGCGGCCTCGGCGCGGTTCGAGCAAAAGCTTCCTTAACGAACTATATCTGTCCTCGCACTTTCGCGAGTTCTGCGGTCGCCGAGACAATCGCCGGCAAGAGGTCGCGCGCGCTCATCGACCAGCACAGCGGCGATGATGGGCCGGTACTTCGCAACTCAAGATCTGGCGGCTCTTGCCGTCGGCGGTGCGTCGAAGACGCTCGGTCGACCGATGCCGTGGCTTGCTCGGCGCCCGCTACCTGTTGGCGCGCGGCAGTGAGGCGGGCCACGATGAGCGTCACGACCGGCGACGTCCGGCGTCTGGCGGCTGGCTCATCCGGGGTGGCTGCACCACTCGGCGAGCGCGATCGGCCTCGGAAGCGTCCAACGCCGCAAGCTCGAACTCAATCGGCGCAATAGCGTCGCGGAGCTTTGCCAGCGAGTTCATGCGTGCCTGTAGCCGGCCTCAACCTCGGCCTTGGCGGCGACACGCGCAGCGTTGAGGTCGAGAAGCGCCTGACGGTTTGGCGATAGCTCGACGGCGCAGGCGGAGCGTAGGATTCGTTGGGTTGAAATCTCATATGATCTATCCCTGTGTCTGATTAAACGGCTGCCGCGAGGATGGCGGCAGCGCGCTTGATTGCCTAGCGACAATTCAGCTTGCCGCCAGTGGCGTCCACAATGGCGTTCGGGACGGTCGCGACATGCGCGTCGTGGATCGGCGGGAAGCCGGGTTGAGCGACCGGCCATCCTGCAACGGCAGGGTTAGTCGCGTGATTGGCCCACGGGATTCCGCCGGCGAGCGGCGCGCGGATTGGTAACTCGGCGACAACCTGCGAGGGGGCGACGGGTGATGCGGGGTTTGTGATGGTGGTCATTAAATCTGTTTCCTAAAGTTGAAGGCCGCGGACTGCGGCGGGTTAATCAATCGGCGTTGCGAGCCGAAGGGCGGAGATCGAAGTGCGGGATGCGACGCGGCGCGGCGAGCGCGGCGAGCGCCATCGGCGAAATTTGGACGCCATCGAAAGCGCCTTGCAGCCGGTCGGCCGGGTCAGCGCCCCTTTCGAGCAACGCGCGTGCGGCGTCTCGCATAGGGTTGTCGGAGGCAACTACGGAAACGGCGCCCTGCGTGCGGTATTGGCGCGGGCCATCCGCATGAATTGAGATGCGATAGCGTGTCTGCTGCATAGGCGTTCCTTGGGTTGAGAAAAGGGGCGGCCCTACGCCGCTCGCCGGCGGGCGTTATGGGCTGCTGATAGGCCGGAGATTGAGGAAAGTCGCTGGCGAGGCTTCTGAGGGCGCTAGGCGACCGCAATCGCTACGCGGAAATGTCGGCCCGCATCAGGCAGCCAACGCCAAGTCTCATCGGCGCCGCCGCGCAGAGGCTCGATTAATTCGAGAGGCGGCCGGCTAGCTCGACAAGGGCCTTCACTCGGCAAACGCGCTCTTGCGGACGGGCCGCATAAGCGCAGCCGGTAGCTCGTCCAAATCGGAGTGGCGCGTGTGCATCCAGGAACGCTGTGGCGGGACGGGTGACGGCGGCGGCTCCTTGAGCAAGGCGTCCAAATGCTCCTTGCGAGATTTTAACGTGATCGCCGAGCTTGACGAACGGCAGCGCTCCTCGGACCCTCTGGCGCTCAAAATCGTCTTTTCGGAGCAGCGCAAATATTCGGCGGCTTCCTTCTGAGTGTAGAAAACAGGCATGATCGGAACCTTTGGACAAAAGCCCGCCTGCCCCGCGCGGGCATGACCGGGCAAGGCAGGGCAGAGGCGGGACAAAAAAAGGGGGTTAGTGGACGACGCGCCTAGATTTTTTGGGCGGGTCTAAATCACGGTCGCGAAGGGTGAGCCGAATAGCGCCATCGGTCATCGTGGCGACCACGCCAGGAAACGGCGTGACGCGCAGCCGCAGCGATGGCGGGCGATAGTCAATAAGGGTGACGTGCTCGTCAGGGTCGGCGGAGAGCCATTCGCGCGTCGAGCGCCTGTCCGCGACCGATTGGAGAATAGCGTGAGCCTCATCGAGCTTGTTCGGGACAAGGATGCGCTCGGCGATGTCGGCCGGGATCAATGCCTCAAAGGCGGAGGGATCGCTGCGGGCCTTCTTACGGAGGCCGGCGCGGTCTCGGTACGCCAGATCGCGATTGATCGGCGAGCGAGGAACCGTCGTCGGCTCGACAACCTTCCACCAACGGTCGGGCGACAACTCGCCATGCCTGTTCGGCGCGAACTCAAGATCGAAGTCGAAGCCATCGTCGGCGCCGGGTTTGCCGGGTTGCCGAGGCGCGGGCATTTCGACCGCCATGATAGCGCGGACCGCCTCAGTGACGATGCGCGCGGGAACGACGGCCCTTCTCATGTATGGGGCCTTCGATACAAAACTCGTGATGTCTGCCTGGATTTCCAATGGATTTCTCGCGTTGCTCTGTTCATTATTCGGTTTGCGTGGTCTTATTTGCGCCTTGTTCGTCCGATATAATTGCTTCCCCTTCAGGGTGTACCTGCATCTATTATGCACGGTGCAACGAGCTAAGCCTTTGGAATCGTTTGATTTCGCAACATTACCGCTTCATTAACGCCAAATTAATTGCACGTTGGGCGACGCCTATTTTCAGTTTTCGTCGCCGAACATGAACGGGATTTTCACTTAGGCGAAGGGCAGGCCAATCACCCCCGCCTGACTGGCGGTTTCCGCAACCGTCTCCGGATTGCGGCGGGATCGAGGCAAGCTCATAAAGGAGCGCGACGTACTTTCTCCTGTTAAGTCCTTGATTTTAAACGGTCCAAAATTGGACCCTGCCTCGTTGAACTCCGTAACCTCTTGAAATTGCTGGTCGTGCAATTCTGCACCGCCAGTTTCGATGATGCCGTCGATGGCACGAAGAACCTCGCGATGCTCCTTCCCGAACGTCTTCGCCACGTCGCTGCTGTCGGCAAGGAGCGGTGCGCGGGAGGGTATCCGCGCTGCCGGGAACAGACGGGAGTATGCCGCTATCGGAAGCTCAAGCTCGGACGCTGCGGCGGCGCCTTCTCTCCGGTGAAGCCCATCGCAAGAAGCGAGAAGCCGTCTCGATCCATCTCATAAGCTGGGTAAGTCTGACCGTTCTGATCGTTGACATAGGGGGTATGCGCAAAATTGCGTAGACCCCCTTCACCAATGTTTTCAACGAGTTCTTTGATCGCTCGGATAACGTCTGTGTGGCGCTTCCCGAACGTCGCCGCCACGTCGCGACTATCGGCGATGAGCTTGCCGCCCTTCATCGTAACGACCGGCTCGATCTCGGTTGAGGTCGAACTCGGCGGGTGGAGCGGGTATCCACGTTGACGGGAACGGACAGGAAACTCGCGCGAAGGGTATCCGTCGCAAGTATCTGATTTGTCAGAAAACTGTGACTTCCCTTGGGAGCGCCAAACTCGAAACAAGCGCTCGCCTCCGGCGTGAATCGGGATCCACTTGGCGAGAAGGTTTGTGGGCGCACGATACGCGAGCCTTTCCGTTGATTTGAATTGCCCGAAAACGGCGGACGGGGATATAGTCGGCAGCCTCCATAGCTTTTTCCATGCGCAGGCCTTGCCTGGGACCGAGGCAGAAATGACAGGCCTCGATGCACCAGCACTCGGTTTAGGTCGGTTTGCGGTCAATGGGATGGTCCTCGACGGCCAATAGTCCGTCGCACGCTTCGATGAGTTGATCGAAATGCGAGATCACCCGGTCCGCTCCGAGCTCCGCCACGGGCACGTCGGTATAGCCGAAGTCGACCGCGATCACGCGCACGTTCGCCGCGCGGGCGGTCAGGATGTCCGTGCCTGAAATCCCCGACCATGATCGCGCGTTGGTTCACGCCGCCCGCGGCGGCGACGGTCTCAAGCAGCGGCTTGGGGTCCGGCTTGCCGATTCCGAACGTGTCCTGGCCGCAGACGAAGGCGAAGCGCTCGGCGATTCCGAGCTTTGAGATCAAAAGCCTGGCCGAGCTTTCGATCTTGTTGGTGCAGACGGCCTGGCGCCAGCCGGCGCGCGCGAAGGCATGAAGCGCATTCTCGACGCCGGGATAAAGCCGGCTGCGAACGACAATATGGGCGTTGTAATGCTCAAGAAAATCGGCGAACAACGCCTCGAGCGCCTGCGGGTCGATGTTCTTGCCGGAAGCTGCGAAACCGCGCTTGATGAGCGCCCGCGCGCCGGCCCCGACCAGGGAGCCGGCGTTTTCGACCGGCAAAGGCGCAAGTCGCTCTCTCGCCAACAGCCAATTGAGCGTGGCCACCAAGTCCTCGGCCGTGTCGGCGAGCGTACCGTCGAGATCATAGACGATGGTTGGCGCGGGCATCGCCGTCAGGCCCAGAAATCGGGCGAGGCGGGCTCGAGAAGACCGCCGATCCGGACCGGCGCGATGGCTTTGGTCAGGCCATCGGGGCCGATCTCGGCGGCTATGGCGCACAAAGTCGCTGGCCCCAGCGCCGGCTCGAAACGGCCGGAGGGAATGCGGAGCGTGAACCGGCGCAATGGCTCGTCCTTTTCCATGCCGATCACCGAATCGTAGTCGCCGGTCATGCCCACATCGGTGATGAACCCGGTGCCTCCGGAAAGGATGCGATGATCGGCGCTCGGCACGTGAGTATGCGTGCCGACGATCAGGCTGGCCTTGCCGTCGACGAAATGGCCGAACGCCCATTTCTCGCTCGACGCTTCGGCGTGGAAGTCGACGAGCGAGGCGTCGCACGCTTCCCCGAGCGGGCAGGCGCCGAGTTCGCGCTTGACGGCGGCGAAAGGATCGTCGAGCGCGTCCATGAAGATGCGGCCCATCACGTTGACGATGAGCAGCCGCGCGCCGCTTTCGCTCTCGACCACCGCCGCGCCGCGCCCCGGCGTGCCCGTGGGAAAATTGACCGGACGGATCAGGCGCGGCTGCCGCTCGATGAACACCAGCGCCTCGCGCTGATCGAAGGCGTGATTGCCGAGCGTCACCGCGTCGACGCCGACGTCGAGGAAGTCTTCGAAAATCGCTTCAGTGAGGCCGAAGCCGCCCGCCGCGTTCTCGCCGTTGACGATGACGAAATCGAGCTTCCAGCGGTCCCGCAACAGCGGAACCTGCTCGAGCAATGCGGCGCGCCCCGACCGCCCGACGACGTCGCCGATGAACAGGAGACGGATCATTGCACGGTGATAAGAATGGTTTCCTGATCGGTCACGACGGCGTCCAGGCTCTGGTCATGCGTTTCATACGGCGCCGCGGCGACTTCGCATACCCCGTAAGCCACGCCGACCGCGTGAATGGGCTTCACGGCGCGTAAGCCGGCCAGGGTCCGGTCGTAGAAGCCTGCGCCATAGCCGATGCGATTGCCGCGCCGGTCGAAGCAGGCGAGGGGCACGTACAGGAGATCCGGCTCGACGGCGGGCGCGCCCTCGAGTGGCTCGCGAATCGACATTGCGCCAGCGCGAGTGGGCTCGCCCGGCCGCCAGAGGCGAAAGGCGAGCGGCGACCCTCGGCCCACGACCAAAGGCAGGGCCGTCGCGAATCCCTTCTCCGCGAGGGCGGTCAAGAGGGGCAGCGTGTCCGGCTCGTCGCGCAGCGGATGGAAGGCCGAGACAATTTGAGGGCGCCAGAGGCGCGCCAGGCGCAATCCCTCCTCGGCGAGGCGTTGGCCGAAAGCGACGCGGGCGGCAGGTTCGATCGTCTCGCGCCGGGCGAGAGCGTCGCGACGCAGGGCTGCCTTCGGATCGGCGTGGGTCGAGTTCAAGGGCGGCATCGCCGATCCGAAAAAGGCGTCAAAGCACAAAGCGCGGAGCCGAGACGGTCGTTGGACGGTGATCCCGGGCGCCTACGTAAGTAGGTGGGAGCCATATGCCGAAGCCCACGAGCCTCGGCAGGGACAGCCCCCATGGGGATCGTACGGCCCCGAGGAATGTTGTCCTGACGCGCCACCCAGCTCCGCGCGAGTTATTTAGGCGCTTCAAGGGGAAATGGCTAGCGGCCGGCGGGGGCTGATTGGGGGGCTGAAAGATTCTATCGCCGCGGCGCGGGCGGCCCCTATGATCGCGAACCATGACAGAGCTTGCTCGATCCCCGGCCGCCGAGCCGGCGCCGCTCCGATATTCCGACGTGTTCAAGAGCGAGGCCGAGCGCCGGGCGGAGTTGCGCCGGATGCGCACGATCGCCACGATGCTGCTCGTTCTGATGGCGGCGATCTATCTCGCGATGCGACGCGCGCCAGCGACTTGGGTCTGGGCTCCCTATCTCGCCGCGTTCGCGGAAGCGGGCATGGTGGGGGCCTGCGCCGACTGGTTCGCGGTGGTCGCGCTTTTTCGCCGTCCCCTCGGGCTGCCGATTCCCCATACCGCGGTCGTTCCAGAGAACAAGCGACGCATTGGGGCGGCGATGGGGCGCTTCATCACCAACAACTTTCTCAGCCCTCGCGTCGCCATCGCGCGGCTCGCGTCGGTCGACTTTGTCGGTCTCGCGGCGCGATGGCTCGAGGACGAGCGCAACGCGCGGGCGGTCGCGTCCGCCGCCGGACGCGCCATCCCGTACGCGCTCGACGTCGTGCCGAAGGGGGCGATCGACGAATGGGTCGCTCTCGCCGCGCGCCGCGGGATCGAGGCTATCCCCGCGGCGCCGCTCGCCTCGCGGGGCTTATCGATCTTGTGGGCTCAGGGCGCAGGCCAGACGCTGCTCGACCAGGGCCTCGATTTCGTCGAGACGACGCTCGATAGCCATAAGGCCACGATCGTCAAGCATGTGTCGCAAAGAACCTGGCGCTGGATCCCCAAATGGGTCGACGACATGATCGCCGCCAAGGTGGTCAACGGGCTCTCGGACACGTTAAAGGAAATGCGCGACCCCGACCATCCGTGGCGCGAGCAGGCTAATGCGCTGGTCCAAAAATTGATCGACGACCTCGCGCACGACCCCGAGATGCGCGCGCAAGGCGAGGCTTTGAAGCAGGAAATTCTCGCCAATCCGGTGTTCGCCGAGCAGGCGCGGGCGCTATGGGAAGAACTGGAGACGGCGTTAAGGGATGATCTGCCTCGCCACCGCGAGGCAATTGTCCAGTGGCTCGTGGCCTCGGCCGCCGCGCTCGGCCGGTGGCTCGAAGAAGACCTCCCTCGCCGAGCGAGGATCAACCGGCGGCTGAGGCTATTGGCGCTGCGCACAGTCCTGCCACGCCGCGCGGAGATCGGCGGCTATATCGCCGCGGTGGTCGACAATTGGGACACCGCTACGCTCGTTAATCGTCTCGAGCTGCAGGTCGGCAAGGATCTGCAATATATCCGCATCAACGGGACGCTCGTCGGCGGCTTGGTCGGGCTCCTGATCTTCACCTTGTCGCGCGCGTTTGGCGGCTAAGCCCCGGGGTCAGGCATTTCGCCTCGCAACCGCCAGGATCGCGTAGCCGCGAAACAAGCTCTCGATCTTGCATGTCATGCCGCGTTCGGCGGCAAGCGATCCGAGCGCGTCGCTGAGATCGTCACGCGGGATCACGTCAAACATAGCGAGCCAGCGACGCAATCCAGTCTTGAACGGACCGGGCAGGTCGGCACAATCGCCGAAATCGACGATCTCCAGCGATCCGCCGGGCGCGACAACATCAAGCGCTTGGGCGAGCGCCGCGCGCCAGGGCGGGATCATCGACACGGCGTACGAGATCATCACGCGCTCGAAGCTCGCGCAGCCGAACAGCGCCTGCGGATCGAAGGCCGTCGCGTCTGCTTGAGCGAGCGCGATACGCGCGGCGAGGCCCGCGCGACGCCGTCGAAAGCGGTCGCGGTCGCCAGCATTTCCCGCGAGACGTCGAGGCCGAACAGCCGAGCGTCAGGATAGACCTGCGCCAGTTTGACGAGGTTGCGCCCGGTGCCGCAGGCGATTTCCAGCACTCTGTCGCCGGGAGCGGGGCGAAGGCGAGCGATCGCCTCGTCGCGGCCGAGGAGATAGAATTTGCGGCTCAGGTCATAGATGTGGCGCTGACGCCGATACATGCCGTCCATCAGCGCCGCGGCGTCGGTCATGGCTCAGTCGTCTTCGAGCGTGTAAAGGTGGAAGGCGCCGTAGATCGACGACCGATCCTGACGGGTAAGGTCGCGGCTCATCTCCTCTTCATAGCTCCAGGCGCCAAGCACGTCGTCCGGCACGCGCCCCGGCAACAACCGCTCGGCCGCGGCGGTGCGGAAGATCACCCTTGCGCCTGGCCGCGCGGTGCGGGTGATCTCGGTCCAGAGCGCGGTGAGCTCCGCGTCGTTCATCCAGTCTTGCGCGTCGAGCAGCGCATAGCGATCGAAGCTCGCCGCCGGCGAATCGCGCAAAATGTCGGTGAACGAGCGCTGGACGTAGCGCACGCGGCTCGAGCGGCTGCGGACGGCTCTCGAAATTCTGCCGCTGCAGATAGGGCGGGAGCGCGGGGTTCGGCCCCGGCGCATAACGCCGACCAAACGCCTGCCAGGCGAAATAATTGTCGGAGATGTCGAAGTCGCAGGCCAGCCGCTCGAGCCGTTCGCTCAAGACCGCGCCAATTCCTAGAGGCGAATCGGCGGCGAGCGCCTTGTATTGAGCTGGCGGAATGCCAAGGCCGTAAAGCGACGCCGGTTGCTTCACCATCCAGCGAACAAGCGGCTTGTCGAAGATCGGCGCTAGGCGCTTCTCGTAGAGGGCGCGCTGTTCGTCGAGCGTCCGCGCTTTCAGCACGATCGAGGGATCAAGGCCATGCAGGCGCGCGAGCGCATGGCCTGCGCCAAGAAAGCGCCCGAGCACGCCATGGCGATAGAAATTGCGGGCGAAAAGGCGGATGCGGCGGTGGCCGAACGCCGTCCGCTTATCCCAATAGGCGCGCGCGGCGGGGTCGAGCTTTACGCGCAGCCGACGGTCATAGGCGGCGACGTTGGCCCGCGCGTCTGCGCGGCCGAAGAAGCGGAAGAAGCTCTCGTAGTCGGGCAGGTTCTGAGCCGCACAAATTTTGAGCCGGCCGAGCGCTATATGCGCCCCGTTGAGGTCGACCGCGGTGACGCCGGCGGGATCAGCCGTCAGATACGAGAGCACGTTGCACCCGCCGGAGGCAATTGCAATCACCTCAAGCCCCGGGCCGATGTCGAGCGCCTTCATGTCGACGACCGGATCCTCCCAGATCTGAGGATAGACCAAGCGCTTGAACGCGAGCGTAAACAGGCGCTCAAGCACGCCAGCGCGCGACAGCGGCTTCGAGCGATGGACCGCAGCCTTGAGGCCCGCGCTGGTCACACGATGTACTGTGTTGGTCGATTGTCGCACGTAATCTTCTCCTATCGAAGATCAGTCGAAGCGCGCTAATCGAGTCGCATGACGAGGGCGTGACGGGGCGGGTCCGAGCCATGTGTCATTTGGCGCCAGATTGTGGCGCCTGACAGCTTGAGGTAGCCGTTGACGGCGCCGCGCAACACGTGGGGAATCTCGGATATGCCAATAAAGGTCTCGCCTTTAAGATTGCGAGGATCGAGCCTGACGGTCGACGGCGGCACGAACGCTTAGGAGCGCCTGCGGAGGCGGAGCTTCTACCCCAGCCACCCCTGCAGCGCGAGGCCGGCGAACAGAATCAATCCGGCGTCGCGGTTGGAGCGAAAGAGCCTCAGCGCGGTCGCCGCATCCGCGCCTTCCAGTTGCCCCGTCTGCCAGCCGAGATGCGCTGCATAGGCAAGCCAGCCGATCAAGGCGATCCAGCCTCCGCCCGCGGCTTCGATCGCGGCAAACGCCAGCGCCGCGGTGGCCGCGTAGAACGCGGCGACACCGAGTGTGACGCGCGAGCCGAACAGGCGGGCTGTCGAGCGAATGCCAACAATTGCATCGTCGCGCGCGTCCTGAAGCGCATAGATCGTGTCGTAGCCGATCGTCCATGTGAAGGCGGAGGCGTAAAGCAGGATCGGCGCCAGCGCCAAGCTCGCGAAAGTTGCACTCCAGCCCATCAGCGCCCCCCAGGAGAAGGCTAGGCCGAGCGCCGCCTGCGGCCAGGAGGTCACGCGCTTCATCAGGGGGTAGATGGCGACGACGCCGAGCGAGGCGATCCCGAGCCGAAAGGAGAACCGGTTGAAGCACAGGAGCACCGCAAGGCCGATCAGCGCTTGAGCGACGAGGAACGCCAGCGCGGCGCGAATCGTGACTCGCCCCGACGGCAACGGGCGATTGCGGGTGCGCTCGACCTGAGCGTCGAGCTTGCGGTCGAGAACGTCGTTATAAGTGCAGCCGGCGCCGCGCATGGCGATTGCGCCGATCAGAAAGAGAACAAGATGCCAGAGATTGGGCCCTCGATGTAGCGCGAGGCCGGCGAGCGCCGTCGACTGCCAACACGGGGCTAGCAACAACTGCCATCCGGCGGGCCGGTCGAGGCGCGCGAGCTGAACGAAAGGAAGGGCGAAATCCGGGGTCAGCCGCAGAACCAAGCTGGCCGGCCGGGCGTCCGGCAGGCTTGTGGCCGGCTGCGGCGCTGCGGTCAAAGCGGGCCGGTCGGCAGCGGCTGAGCCTGCGGACCGGCGCCCTGGGCCGCCTGCTCCTTCATCTTTTTCATCTGGGCCGCGACGGTGCACGCCTTGGCGTTGAACTGTGCGTTCTTGGCGTGATGCTCCTTGAGCTGGCTGATCGCCTCGTCCGGGAACGAGCACCAGTCCTTGTTCTTTTCCATGTAGGCGATCAGCGCCGTCTCCGCGCGAACGAGACCCGCCGACTTGGCGCAAAACCCCTCTGGATCCATGGGTTTGCCATGAAAGGACTTGGCGAAATTGTTGACGATCTCCAGTTGCGTGTTGCGCGCCTCAGCAAGCTTTTGCATGTCTGAGCCGCAATCCGCATAGGCTGATCCTGTCAGCCCGATGGCCAAACAGAGTCCGACCCCCGATGCGCTTAGTCGTTTTTTTGTCACCCGCCTGAACCTCGAGTCGCGCCGCTCCCGATTCGCCCGCACAAACCTCAGAAAAACGGCAAAAGCGCGGCTACGGCTCTCCACGGCTAGACCCACGCGCGGGATGCATAGTCGACCCCATAGCGGCCGGGCGTCGAGGCGATCGCCGCCATCCCGACCAGCACCGCATCCTCCCGCGTGACGAGCCGGGTCGGAATGCGCTTGGCGAGACCGTCGACCGGCGCCTTGGCCTCGAAGGCTTGGCGAAACGCGGCCTCATCGAGAAAATCCACCACCCTCGGCAGGACGCCGCCGGAGAGCGTAACGCCGCCGGTCGCCACGAAGGTCACCGCCATGTCGCCGGCGAAGCGCGCGACGATATGCCAATAGAGCCGGAGACTCTCCGCCTCTTCGCCTTTGGGATTAGCGACCGCCGCCGCGGTGACAGCGGACGGCCCAACGTACGGATCAGGCGCTCCCTTAGCCATCATGCGCGCGCGATGAACGCGCGCGAGGCCCGCGCCGGAAATGACGCTCTCGCTGGTGATGCGCCCATGTGCGCGTTCGAGATTCGGCCAGAGCGCGTATTCATCCGTCGAGATCGGGCCGAAATCGATATGGCAGGCCTCAGACGACACGGGAGTAAAACGCCCGTCGGCTTCGACGAGGGCGGCGACGCCAAGCCCAGTGCCCGGCCCAAGGATCACCTGCGGCCCCTCTGACCCGAACTTGAGCGGGCCGATGCGCCGCTCCCAACCCTCTGGTATCGTGGGCAGCGACAGCGCCTGCGCCTCGAAATCATTGAGCAGCAGTCCCTGTTTCAGACCGGTGCGGCGCGCGGCTTCCGGGCCGTCCATCACCCACGGAGCGTTGGTAAGCTTGAGCGTCCGGCCAACGACCGGCCCTGCCCCGCAAGCGATCATCGAGCGGGGCCTCGTCCCAAGCCTGGGCACGGCGGCCTCAATCGCCTCCGCCAGTCCCGGATAATCGCCCGTGCGCAGGTGGACGATCTCGCTCAGCCCAGCTCCGGCCTCGCTGACCAGCGCGAAGCGTACATTGGTGCCGCCGGTGTCGCAGACGAGAGCGGGAAACGGGAACGTGAATTCGATCATGAGCGACCATAACGCAGAACGCAAAGCCGACGGTCAAGCAGTAGAATGTCCTTATCTGGCCGAAATCAAGTTAGGCTCGGACATTCCATAATGATGCCGGCTGGCTGGCGACGCCCGGCTTCTACGGCTTCTTCTGCGGCTTTGTCGTGGCGCGCGCTCAACTTGAACCGGAATGGGCGCCTATTCGCGGCCGATGTCGATCTGCGCAAGGGCGGGGCCATGCCGCCATTTGGGGAGTGAGTCGCCCTCGGCCCCGGGCGGCGGATCGACGGCAACGAGACCCGAACGCGACTGATGGCCCACACAAGGTGACTCATGGGGCTATCAGACTCGTGTGATCTGCAGCAGCGACCGACGCCTTCCCTCTTGCCAGCGATGGCGTCGCCACGCAGGATCGCCTTCGTGGCGATGTCGGACCAAAGGCGGAAGGAACCTTTTGCTCAAGACCGCGCAATTGGCGCTGCGGGCGAAAAGCGCGTGACCTACGACCGCTCGGCGGTCATGCGCGCGGTCAAATCGCGCGATACGAGCCCGGAGCGTGCAGTGCGAGCGCTTCTGCGTCCAATCGCGCCGGGCTACCGGCTTCATCGCGCCGATCTGCCGGGGAAGCCGGACGTCGTTTACGCCTCCCGCAAGCTCGTGATTTTCGTCCATGGTTGCTTCTGGCATGGGCACAATTGCGCGCGCGGCGCGCGCATGCCGAAAGCCAACGCCGACTACTGGCGCGCCAAGATCGCCCGCAACCGGGATCGCGATGTCAAAACCCTCGCCGCCTATTCCGCGATGGGCTGGCGAGCGATTGTCGTCTACGAGTGCGAACTCAAGGACAAGGCCTCCCTCAGCGCCCAGTTCGCCGAAGCGCTGCGGACGCGGCGAGCGGCATCGGGAAAGCGCAAATAGCCGCCATATCTGCCTATCTTTCGGCCTTGCACCCAATTCTGCCGCAGTGCAGCATCCTCAAAATTCTCGGCAACGGATGCGCCCCGATGGCCATGACCGCCAAAATCCAGAAGCTGACCCCTCGCACTTCGGACGAGAAAGATGTTCCCTTGCGCGAGGACATCCGCCTGCTCGGTCGAATCCTCGGCGACACGGTGCGCGAGCAGGAGGGCGAAGAGGTTTTCGAACTGGTCGAGCAGATCCGGCGAGCTTCGATCCGCTTCCATCGCGACAACGAGGCGGCCGCGCGGCGCGAGCTCGAGGCGACGCTCGACAGCTTGAGCGCCGACCAGACGCTCGCGATCGTACGCGCCTATAGCTATTTCTCGCACCTCGCCAACATCGCCGAAGACCAGCATCACATCCGGCGCAATCGCGCCCATGCGATCGCCGGCTCCGCGCCGCGTCCCGGCTCGCTGGCTTACGCCTTTCAGCGCACCCGCGAGATGGGCGTCGAGCCCGCCGCCCTCGCCGATTTCTTCGATCGCGCGCTGGTGAGCCCGGTCCTGACCGCCCATCCGACTGAAGTGAGGCGTAAGAGCACGCTTACGCGCGAACTCGAGATCGCAAAATTGCTGGACGAGCGCGCGCGGCTCGCCGGCAACGAGACCGAGCTCGCGCTGAACGAAGAACGCCTGAGGCGCGCCGTCCTGATCCTCTGGCGCACCAACATGTTGCGGCAGACGCGGCTCAAGGTCATCGACGAAGTTGCCAACGCGCTCTCGTTCTACGATTACACGTTCTTCCACGAATTGCCTCGCCTCTATGGCGCGATCGAAGACAAGCTCGACGCCATTTCCGGCGAAGCTCGCACGAAGCCCATCGGCTCGTTCCTGCGTGTCGGCTCGTGGATCGGCGGCGACCGCGACGGCAATCCGTTCGTCACCGCCGATGTGCTCAACGAGTTGATGCGACTGCAGAGCGCCCGGGCGATCAGCCATTATCTCGACGAATTGCACGAGCTCGGGGCCGAGTTGTCGCTCGCCTCCAATCTCGCCTCGATGAGTCCGGAGCTTGCCGGGCTCGCGGACACATCCGACGATTCCGCCGCCGCTCGGCGCAAGGAGCCCTATCGGCGGGCGATAACGGGCATGTATTCGCGCCTGGCCAAGACGGCGAGCGAGCTTGACCACGTCATCGCGCTGCGTCAGCCGATTGTTGACCGGGCGCCCTATGCGTCGGCAGCGGAATTCAGCGCCGACCTTGCGATCATTGCCCTTTCGCTGAGGCAGACCAACGCAGGCATCGTGGCGCGGGGACGGCTGCGCGTCTTGCAGCGCGCCGTGGATGTTTTCGGCTTCCATCTCGCGCCCATCGATCTCCGGCAGAACTCCGATGTTCATGAGCGGACGATCGCCGACCTGTTCGCCGCTGCGTCACCAGGTTTCGACTACAAGGCGCTGAGCGAGGCTGAGCGGGTCGAACTCCTGCGCCGAGAACTCGTCTCGCCCCGTCCGGTCTTCTCGCCTTTCATCGCTTATGGCGAGGAGACGGCCGGCGAACTCGCCCTTTTTCGCGCCGCCGCTGATATCCGCGGCAAATATGGTCCCGGCGCGATTCGGACCTCGATCATCTCAAAGACGGACAGCGTCTCCGACATGCTGGAGTTGGCGCTGATCCTGAAAGAGGTAGGGCTCGTCACCGCGGACGGGTGTTCCGCGCTCGCGCTCGTTCCGCTGTTCGAGACCATCGAGGACCTGCGCAACTGCGTCGGCGTGATGGACCGGCTCCTTTCGCTTCCCGAATACCGCAAACTCGTCGATTCGCTCGGCCGCGAGCAGGAAGTGATGCTCGGCTATTCAGACTCCAATAAGGATGGCGGCTTCGTCACCTCGGGCTGGGAGCTGTACAAGGCGGAGATCGGGCTCGTCGACGTGTTTCGCCGCCATGGCGTGCGCATCCGCCTGTTCCATGGCCGCGGCGGCTCGGTCGGGCGCGGCGGCGGGCCGAGTTATGACGCGATCCTCGCGCAGCCGGGCGGCGCTGTGCAGGGACAGATCCGCATCACCGAGCAGGGTGAGATCATTTCGAGCAAGTACTCCAATCCCGAGGTCGGGCGGCGAAACCTGGAGACGCTCGCCTCGGCGACGCTCGAGGCGAGCCTCTTGCAGGACGAAAGCCCCGCGCCCGACCCCGCGTTTCTGGAGACGATGGAGGAATTATCGGCGAGCGCCTATAGCGCCTATCGCGGTCTCGTCTACGAGACAGAGGGTTTCGAGCATTATTTCTGGTCGTCGACGGTCATTACCGAAATCGCCGGCCTCAACATCGGCTCAAGGCCCGCCTCGCGCAAGAAGACGACCGCAATCAGCGACCTGCGCGCGATTCCCTGGGTGTTCTCCTGGGCGCAGTGTCGGCTGATGCTGCCGGGCTGGTTCGGCTTCGGTTCGGCGGTGAAGGCCTATGTCGACGCCCATCCCAAGGACGGCCTTCAGTCGCTGAAGGA
This sequence comes from uncultured Alphaproteobacteria bacterium, assembly GCA_963753135.1. Lineage (GTDB taxonomy): Bacteria > Pseudomonadota > Alphaproteobacteria > Rhizobiales > Beijerinckiaceae > Roseiarcus. The sequence continues at coordinate 100,581 of CAVWBA010000018.1, forward strand.
AATGTATGTCCGCTGGCCGTTCTTCCGCACGCTGCTCTCCAACATGGACATGGTGCTGGCGAAATCGAGCCTCGCCATCGCCTCGCGCTATGCGCGGCTAGTCGACGACGTCGCGTTGCGGGAAAAGATCTTCAGCCGCATTTCGCGCGAGTGGCGCGATTCGGTTGACGCCCTCAATGCGATCATGGAGCAGTCGAAGCTGCTCGAGAGCAATCCGCTGCTCGACCGCTCGATCCGCAACCGTTTTCCTTATCTCGATCCGCTCAATCACGTGCAAGTCGAGCTTCTCAAGCTCCACCGCTCGCGCGCGGCGGCGAGCGAGAAAGTGCTGACGGGGATCCAGCTCACGATCAACGGCATATCGGCCGGTTTGCGAAACAGCGGGTGAGTGGGCTGCTTTGGGGCAGCCGCAAGGACCCTCTCGACGGCCTTCTCGGGCGCAGATGGCGCAAAATACGGTCAGGGTCTGGTTGGCCGGCGTTTTCGCCGTCCTCTGGGCGCTCATCAACGGCCTAGTCTCGTTGTGCCGGCCACGACGAGTCCCCTTTAGCCTTGGCTGTCTCGGCGTGCGCCCCGTCATCCCCCGCCCAGCACTCCCTTCATCGCGAGATTGGTCTCCTGCGCATAGCGGCGCGCGGCGTAGGCCTCGGCGAGCGTGCCCAGCACCTGATCGGTCCCGCGCGCGGTGACGGCGAGTGTGTCGGCGTGGGCGGCCTCGAAGGCCTCGAGCGCGACCCCAATGTCCTGGTCGGGATGCAACACCGTCGCCGGCAGATGGGCGATTGCCGCGACCAGGTCGCCGTCGTCGCCGTTTTCGATCGGCAGCGCATGCGCTTCGGCGACGTGGATCAGTCCTTGGTAACGCCCGTCTTCGCCGATCGCGACGACCACATTGGCGCTGCCGATCGGATAGGCTTCGCGGAGCGCCCGCACGGACTGATCGGCGGGAAACACCGGGGGCGAGCGAACCATCATGCGCCCGACCGTGAGATCGCGCAGCCACCCGACGTCCTGGCCGCCGCGGATGGTCTCGCCACGCAAGTGGAGGCGCCAAGTGGTGAACGAATAGCCGAAGGTGGCCCGCACGGCGAGGGTGGTCGCGATCGAGGCGGCGAGCACACCCCCGGCGACGCCGAGGTTTCCCGTGCTCTCGAGCACCAGAAAGGTCATGGTCAGCGGGCCGCCGACGATCGCCGCACTCAAGGCGCCCATGCCGACCAGGACGCAGGCGGTGGTCTCGAGGCCCATCGACGGTGCGAGCGCGTCGACGCCAATCGAATAGAGCTTGCCGAGCAGGGAACCGACAAACAGCGAAGCGAAAAACAACCCGCCGCGGAAGCCGGACGCCAGCGAAACGAGGCAGGCGGTGAGCTTGAGCAGAATGAGGATCGTCAGCTCCCGCGCGCTCATCGGCCAATAGAAGTCGAGCCCGAGCGCGCCGTGGCCGGCCCCCAGCACCTGGGGGGTGTAGAGCGCCATCGCGCCGACCATCAGCCCGCCAACGACGGGGCGAATGAGACGCCATCGGATCACGGCGCGGAACGCTCGTTCGATCAACGCCGCCACCCGCATCGCGCCGACGCCGACCGCCGCCGCGACGAGGCCGAGCCCGATCAGCGCGCCATAGTCGAGAAAGGTCAGCGGGGCGACGGCGGGGGCGGTGATGTCGTAAGGCGCGCCAATGATCGCCTGGGTAGTGAGCGACGCGGCAAGGGTCGCGGCGAAGACGGGAATTGCGTTGGCGAGCGAATAAGTGCCGATAATGAGCTCGAAAGCGTAAAAGGCGCCCGTCAGCGGAGCGCCGAACGCCGCCGCGATCGCGCCGCCCGCTCCGCACCCGACCAGCATGCGGAGATCCTGCCGGCGCAGGCGCGATCTCGCTCCCAGGTAGGAGGCGACGCCCGCCCCGATCTGCGCATAGCCAGCCTCGAGCCCGACGGACGCGCCAGCGCCATTCGAGATCACCGTCTGCGTCGCCACGAGTAGGCTCTGGCGCAGCGACATGCGTCCGCCGCGCAAGGCGTTCGCCTCAACCGGATCGACTGCGGGCGGCGCTTTTCTCCGCGCGAGCCAGACGTCAATCGCGCCAAGCAAGAGGCCACCGAGCATCGGCGCACCAAACGCGGCGAGCGGAGCGACACGCTCGGCGGCGCTGAGCCGAACGTCGAAGGGAATGCCGTAAATCCGCACATGCGCGGCGTTGACGACACTGGTCATCACCGCAACGCATAAGCCAGCGAGGACACCGACGCCGATCGCAAGCGCCGTCATGCCGAATTCGCTAGCGCGCAACCGCGCACGGACCATCGCGAGCACGACCAGTGCGGGGCGCGGAAGGGAGATCAGCCGAGCGCGGCGTTGGACGAGCGAACCCATATGCGGACTTATGCGCGGCAGCGCCCGCGCTGCCAAGGGCGCAGGGCTGCGCGACGCCTTTGCTAGCCTCAGCGCACTGCGAGCGCCATGTCGTCGCGATGAATCATCTCGGCGCGGCCGGCCGTTCCCAGAATATGCGCGATGTCGCGCGAATTGCGGCCGCGGATGCGCTCAGCGTGCGGCGCATCGTAGGCGATAAGCCCTCGTCCGATCTCGACCCCTCGCTCGTCGCGGATCACGACACAGTCGCCGCGCTCGAATGCGCCTTCAACGCGCGTGATTCCCGCCGGCAACAGGCTTTTGCCGCGGCTCAACGCGGCGACGGTGCCAGCGTCAACAAACACTGCGCCCTTGAGTTCCAGCGAACCGCCGATCCACACCTTCCGTGCCGCGATCGGGTTCGACGACGTCAGGAACCAGGTGCAGTCGCCACCGTCCGCGATGCGCGCGATCGGATGAATGACGCGCCCGTCGGCGATCACCATATGCGCCCCCGCCGAGGTCGCGATACGTCCCGCCTCGATCTTGGTGTGCATACCGCCGCGCGAGAGCTCGGACGCCGCGCCGCCGGCCATCGCTTCGATCTCAGGCGTGATACGCTCGACAACCGGCAGCAGCCGCGCATGCGCATTGCGATGAGGAGGCGAATCGTAGAGCCCGGCGACGTCGGATAGCAGAATCAAAAGATCCGCGCTTGTCATCGTTGCAACGCGCGCCGCTAGGCGGTCGTTGTCGCCATAGCGGATCTCGCTGGTCGCGACCGTGTCGTTCTCGTTGATGATCGGAATCGCGCGCATGGTGAAGAGACGGCCGAGAGTCGCGCGCGCGTTGAGGTAGCGGCGGCGCTCTTCCGTGTCCTGCAAAGTCAAGAGCACCTGGCCCGCGACAATCTTGTGTTCAGCAAGCGCGCGCGACCACTCGCTGGCGAGCGCAATCTGCCCGATCGCTGCGGACGCCTGGCTGTCTTCGAGCTTGAGAGCGTGCTTGGGCAGCTTGGCGACGGTGCGGCCAAGCGCAATCGCGCCGGAAGATACGACAACCACGCTCGCGCCGCGCTCGTGCAGGGTCGCAATGTCAGACGCAAGCGCATCAAGCCACACGCGCCTAACGGCGCCAAGCTCACCGTCGACCAGAAGCGATGAGCCTACTTTGATGACGATGCGATTGAGTTGGTCGAGAGAGGGAAGCTTAACCACAATCGTCGGCGCCAAGGAGAAGCTTGAAAGCCCGGTAACCTGGGACGGACGAGCGCTTCTCCTGTACTTCAGTAAGGCCATGGTGGCAAGGGGACCGTTTAGGGTCTCGACCGCTTTTGCTCAATGCAACAATTCGGGTTCATAGGAACACCGATCGACAATGCGGCGCGAAAAAAACCCCTTTCAAGATCTTTGGCTCCGAGGACTATCAAGGCAAACTCTCAAGGAATATTTGATTGGAGATCGATCGAGGACGAGACGATGGCGCCAATCCGGGACATGCGGGCGCCAAGCGTTCAAGCTGAGCGCCTCAAATTATTAACTGCAAAGGCTGGTACCAAATAACGGCGGCGTTGCGAGCTGGAAATTTATATACATTTATAATATGAATTATAACCACCGCTCGGCGATTATCCAAGCGGCCTGCGCATCACGACAGCCGTGGCGCGCGTCCCGTCGGGGCGGCGATAGTATCCGGCGCGCTCCCCGACTTTGACGAACCCGAACCGGTCGTACAGAGCCAAAGCTGGCGCGTTGTCCTTGGCCACTTCCAGGAACATCGCCTTTGCCCCCGCATTTGCCGCCTGGCGCAAGTTCTCGCTGAGAAGCGCCCGCCCCACCCCCCTGCCCTGGTGCGCCGCGTCTACGGCGATGGTCAGAATCTCCGCTTCGTCCGCCGCCAGACGCGACAGGACGAAGCCGCGCAAGCGGCCGCTTACTGGATCAAGCGCCGCAGCGCCGACGGTCGACGAACTGGCGATAAGCCCTGCCATCTCCTCTGGCGACCAGGGATGGGCGAAGCCCTCGGCGTGCAGACGCGCGCAAGCCTGCGCCCGGTCCGGCCGGAGAAGACGGATGACGGGCGGCGGAGATCGGCTGAGGCCGAAGATCATGGGCTCGATCGGGCGCTCAGGCCGGCGCTCTGGCGATGGACTCGGCCGCATTTGGCCGCGCGTCCGGCGGCTTCACGTAAAGGGGGCGCGCCGGGCTTTTCAAGGGGTCAACGGCGAGCCCCATCCGCGCGAGGGCGACAATGTCCGGCGCCATCTCTCGCGGCGTCGAGGTCGTAAGGCAGTCCGGCGCGCTGGGCTTCGCTGGCGACCAGCGCAGCGGCGTCGCCGGCGAACCAGGCTGGCCCGGCGCCAATCGCGCGCACACACTCCCGGAGCGTATCGCATCGAGGCGGCCCCAGGGGACGGCCGGACGGCTCGAATAACTGAAAATAGACCGAGCCGTGACGGGCATCGATTGTCGCGGCGATGATTCCGCCTCTCGGCTCGCTGAGGAGCGGCGCGGCGAAGGCGGCCAGAGTCGAAACGCCGACGACCGGAATCGCGAGCGCCATCCCCATGGCCCGCGCCATGGCGAGGCCGACGCGGATGCCGGTGAAGGAGCCTGGGCCCGTTGCGACCGCGATGCGCGCGAGCGAGGAAAAGCCGCCCTCGACGCCGCGCATGGCCTCCTCGACCATCAGCGGCAGAACGTCAGCGTGGCCGCGCGCCATCGGCCGGCTGATCACCGCCAGGGGCCCCGCCCGACTGCCTTCGACGACCGCGACCGACGCTGCTCCACAGGACGTGTCGATCGCCAGAATACGCATGTCTGCCGCCTTGAAGCCTCCCTATCGGGTAATGAGCGTGCCTGCGCCATAGTCGGTCAGGAGTTCGATCAGCACGGCATGGGGAACCTTGCCGTCCAGGATCACGACGCCTTCGACGCCCCTCTCCAGCGCATAGATGCAGGTCTCGACCTTGGGGATCATGCCGCCGGTGATCGTGCCGTCGGCGATGAGAGCCCGAATGTCGTCGACCCGCAATTCCTTGATAAGCCCCTTGTTCTTGTCGAGCACGCCCGGAACGTCGGTCAGGAACAAGAGGCGCTTGGCTCCGAGCGCGCCGGCGACGGCGCCGGCGAACGTATCGGCGTTGACGTTGTAGGTTTGGCCGTCCGGGCCTTGCGCAACCGGCGCCAGGACCGGGATCAGCTCCCGGCCGAGAATTCTGCTCGAGCACAGTCGCGTCCACCTTGTCGGGTTCGCCGACAAAGCCGAGATCGACGACGTCCTCGCCAGGACCATGCGGGCGATAGACCTTGCGCGCGGTGACCATGTTGCCGTCCTTGCCGCACAAGCCGACCGCGCGCCCGCCTTCGGCGTTGATCGAGCCGACGATCTGCTTGTTGATCGATCCGGCGAGCACCATTTCGACGATTTCCATCGTCGGCTTGTCGGTGACCCTCAAGCCCCCGGAGAAGTGGGACTCGATGCCGAGCTTCTTCAGCATCGTGCCGATCTGCGGGCCGCCGCCATGCACCACCACCGGATTGATGCCTGACTGTTCCAGAAGCACCATGTCTTTGGCGAAATCGCGCGCCTTGTCCTCGTCTCCCATCGCGTGGCCGCCGTACTTCACCACGACGATCGCATCGTCATAGCGCAGCATGTGCGGCAGCGCTTGCATCAGGATCTCGGACTGCTGCTGGGGCGTGGGGTTGAGGGGCTCGGCCATCGGGGCTCCCAAGGAGGGGATCGCGTCCGCTTCTAGCTGCTCGCGACGGCAAGCTCAAACGGTTTGGCCGTTAGGTGACGGCCGCAAATTATTGGATTTGACCGCACTTCGGCCCCAGCCGATACTCTTGGCTAAGCTTGATCGGGTGCGGAGGTCGACCGCACAATTAAGGGAGAGGATGATGAGGCTTTCAGCAGTACTGACACTATCAGGCGTGATCGCGCTGGCTGGTTCGGGCGCGGCTTTCGCCGGCGATCCGGAAAGCTGCAAGACCGTGAAATTCTCGGACGTGGGCTGGACCGACATCACCTCGACGACCGCGATCGCCGGCGAAATCTTCAAGGGTCTCGGCTACACACCCAAGATCACGGTCCTCTCGGTGCCAGTGACTTACGCCTCGATGAAGAACAAGGACATCGACGTATTCCTCGGCAACTGGGAGCCGTCGATGGAGAACGACCGCAAGCCCTATATCGCCGACAAGTCGGTGGTGGTGGTCGACGCCAACCTGCCGGTCGGGGCCAAATACACCCTCGCCGTTCCGCAATACACCTATGACAAGGGCCTGAAGGACTTCAAGGATATTGAGAAGTTCAAGGATTCCCTCCACGGCAAGATCTTCGGCATCGAGCCCGGCAACGACGGCAACCGCCTCGTCCTCGATCTTATCAAAGGCGACAAGTTCGGCTTGAAGGATTTCCAGCTGGTCGAATCGAGCGAGCAGGGCATGCTCTCCGAAGTCCAGCGGGCGACCAGCCATAAGGAGGATGTCGTCTTCCTCGGCTGGGCGCCCCACCCGATGAACGTCAACTACAAGATCCAGTACCTGACTGGCGGCGACGACAGCTTCGGCCCGAATTTCGGCGGCGCGATCGTCTACACCAACGAGCGCGCCGGCTGGGCGGAGCAATGCCCCAACGCCGCCAGGCTCATCAAGAATCTCGTCTTCACGGTCGACATCGAGAACCTGGTGATGAACAAGATCCTGACCGACGGCGAGGAAGGGCCAAAGGCGGCCCAGGAGTGGCTGAAGACCAATCCGCCGCAGCTTGCGACCTGGCTCGAGGGCGTGACGACCTTCGACGGCAAGCCGGGGCTTGATGCAGTCAAGAAGAGCCTCGGCCTCTAGATGTAGCGATCGACCCGCGAGTCCCCTCCCGTCCGCGCGACGCGCGGACGGACGTCCTCCGGGGGCTCATGCGCACTTTGCCGGAGGGACGGCGTTGGAGAATTGGTTCACCGAACCGAAAGTGCCGCTCGGACGCTGGGTCAAGATCGGCATCACCTGGTTGCAGGACAACGCCGCCGGGTTCTTTGATGCGGTGACCGCGGCGATCGATTTCCTAGTCGACGGCTTTACCGCAGTCCTGCTCCACATCCCATTTCTCCTCGTCGTTTTCGCGCTCGCCGCGCTCGCCTACTGGCTGCACAGGTCTTGGCGCCTGGCCGCATTCGTCATCATTGCGTTCATTTTCATCGCCAATCTCGGATATTGGCAGGCGACCGTTGAAACAATTTCGCTCGTCGGATTCGCGACGCTGACGAGCGTCATCATCGGCGTGCCGGTTGGCGTCGCCTCCGCCCATCGACCGTGGCTCTATGCCTTGCTGCGGCCGCTTCTCGACCTCATGCAGACGCTGCCGACCTTTGTCTACCTCATCCCGACCCTCGTTCTGTTCCACCTCGGCTCGGCGCCGGGATTGATCTCGACCGTCATATTCGCCATCGCCGCCCCGATCCGCCTGACCCATCTCGGCATCGCCTCGGCGCCCGTGCCGCTCAAGGAAGCGGGCGAGGCGTTCGGCGCGACGAAGCGGCAATTGCTGTGGAAGGTGGAATTGCCCTACGCGCTGCCGACGATCATGGCCGGCATCACCCAGTGCATCATGTTGAGCTTATCGATGGTTGTCATCGCTGCTCTCGTTGGCGCAGCGGGGCTTGGAGTGCCGGTGGTGCGCGCACTGGGGACAGTCAACATCCCGATGGGCATCGAGGCTGGCGTGTCGATCGTCCTCTTGGCGATTGTGCTCGATCGCGTCTTCCGCAACCCCGAGCGAAAAGGAAGCGCGTGAGATGTCCGCGGTTGTTTTCGACAATGTCGACATTGTATTCGGCGACAAGCAGGCCGAAGCGCTCGCAATGGTCGATCGCGGCGCAACGCGCGACGAGATCCTCAAATCGACCGGAGTCGTTCTTGGCGCAGCCGGCATCAATCTCTCGATTGAGCCCAGCGAAATCTGCGTGCTGATGGGCCTCTCGGGATCGGGCAAGTCGACAATCCTGCGCGCGGTCAACGGCCTCAACAAAGTCGCGCGCGGCAAGGTTCTGGTCCGCAACGGGAACGGAGCGATCGACGTCGCCCATTGCAGCGCCGACGAACTTAGGATGCTGCGCACGAACCGCATCGCCATGGTGTTCCAGCAGTTCGCCCTGTTGCCGTGGCGCACGGTCAAGGAGAATGTCGCCTTCGGACTCGAACTGCGCCGCATGCCAAAAGCGCAGATCGATAAGATCGTCGCCGACAAGCTCGCCATGGTGGGCCTGACGCAATGGGCCGGCAAATTCGGCCATGAGCTTTCCGGCGGCATGCAGCAACGCGTGGGTCTCGCACGCGCCTTCGCCACCGACGCCGACATTCTTCTCATGGACGAGCCGTTCTCGGCGCTCGATCCGCTGATCCGCGACAAGCTGCAGGATGAACTGCTCCTGCTCCAGAAGGACCTGAAGAAGACGATCATTTTCGTCAGCCACGATCTCGACGAAGCGCTGAAGATCGGCAACCGGATCGCGATTCTCGAAGGCGGCCGCATCGTTCAATGCGGGACGGCGGAGGACATCCTCCTGCGCCCCGCCGACGCCTATGTGGCGGAATTCGTCAAACACATGAATCCGCTCAACGTGCTGCGCGGCGGCTCGCTGATGACGCCCGCGGCGTCGCTGCGGCGTCGGGACAACGAGGTCATGCTCGACCGGAACGGCCGCGTCTGCGTCCAGCTCGACGCCGAGGACAGGCCGATCGGGGTCACTCTCGATGGAAACGCCGGCGCCATCGCGATCGCCGACCGCGCGACAGGCGAGGTGGCGGCGCGGCCTGAGGACGTCGATATTGTCATTGCGCCGATCGACTTGAAGATGCGCTCGGCGATCGCGCTGCGGAGCCTTTCGGGCAATCCCATCGTGCTGGTCGACGACCTCGGCCGCATGGCGGGGCTGTGCGGCGACGATGAAATCTACCGCGCATTGCTACAGCAGCGGCGCGCTGCGGGGGAAGCCTAGCTCGGATCCGCTACCGCCCTAGTCCCTCTTCACAGGGATTATGACTCCTTGGCCGGGGCTGGATAGGCGCGCGCCTTGTCGGTGGTGAACATCCATCTGATGCGGTCGCCGTCTTGGTTTCGCTGGCGCTCCCTAAGTGACCGGACGATCGGCCGCCGAAGCCGACATGCAGCGCCACTTTCGCGTCACCCCGCCCTCGGTCCATCAAATGGTCTTGGCTCTCGAACGCCAGCGCCTCATCCGCCGCCAGCCAGGCATAGCCCGGAGCATCACCCTGCAAGTCAGCCCCGAAATCCCCCGCCGCTCATCCCGCAACCCTTCAAATCCTTTGTGCAGAGGTCCTAGTGCCCGGGGAACGTGACCAGGCTGCGAACCGGGACGCTTAGAGCTTCGAGCTTGGCCGCCCCGCCCAGATCCGGCAGGTCGATGACGAAGCATGCCGCGATCACCTCGGCGCCCATCTGGCGCAGAAGCTTGACCGCGCCTTCCGCCGTGCCGCCGGTCGCGATCAGATCGTCGACCAGGATCACCCGCTCCCCTTTCGAGACCGCGTCCTCGTGCATCTCCATGTGGTCGAGCCCGTATTCGAGCGAATAGGGGATCGAGACCGTGTGCGTGCGGCAGCTTGCCCTTCTTGCGGATCGGCACGAAGCCCGCCGACAATTGATGCGCGACCGCGCCGCCGAGAATGAACCCGCGCGCTTCGACCCCGCGACCTTGTCGATCTTCGTCCCCGCCCATGGCTGCACCAGCTCGTCGACGGCGCGGCGAAAGGCCTTGGCGTCGCCGAGCAGCGTGGTGATGTCGCGAAATATGATGCCCTTTTTCGGGTAGTCCGGGATCGTGCGGATGGTGTCGGCGAGACGCATGGGGAAGCTCGATTCGGGGCGAGGCCCAATCCTTAGCGCATTCGCGGCCGAAAGCCATCGACCAGGCGGCCATGGCGCGCGCCGGAGCGGTCCCGGTCGCGGCGATCAAGTCCCACGCAAATGAACGCGCTTGGCGCGAAGGATCGCTAACGCTAGGCCCTGAGGCCGACAGCGCTACGCCTTCGCGTCGACCCATAGCCGGCGAAGCCGAGTCCCGCGAAGCCGACCAGCATCATCGCCCAGGTCGAGGGTTCTGGGACCCCGCAGCCCAGAACGAAGTCGACGGCCCCGGTGGTAGTGTCTCAGTTTGAAAATTCCAAACTGAAGACACTACCGCCCCGTTCGAAGTGATAACCGTCAGGTCGATGTTGGGTCCGAAGTCCGAACCCAGATTGATGACGGTGTCACTCCGCATGGGGCGTCGTGTTTGCCATCAAGACAGCCAGCGACGCCGCGCTTGTCACCAACACCTGCGGCAAGATCGAGCGATGAATCGTTTTCCTGTTCGAGACGCCGCGCGTCCGCGCCATCCTCGGGATCAGGCGCCGAGTTCAATTTCTCGACAAATCCGGAGACTCGGAGTATATCTTTCTGCAGAAACAAACTCTGGGCAGGCGGAAACCCCGCTCAGAGAAAGGAGAGGCGTGTTTCCGGGATTGAGCACAACCTGAGACGCGAGTTTAGCCGGTCGGCGATTTTTTTATTTTTTTCGGCGTAACCCGTTGAAAAGACCCGAATCGGCCAAAGGAATCCAAGGAGATTCAAGCAATTTTCCTTGGATTTGCTTGAATTTACTTGCAGCCAACTCGCTCTCTGGTTGAATTTCGGGCCTCGAGCCGAAGCCCCGCCGCTATTTCGCCGGGAGCGGGACCGGCTTGTCGGAGAGCGTGTGCAGATAGTCCAGGATGTCGGCCCGCTTCTGCGGGTTTTTCTCCCCAGGGAACGCCATCTTGGTGTCTGGCGCCATCGCCTTCGGGTCGGTGATCCAGGTATTGAGCTTGTCGTAGGTCCAGTCGCCGCCGATCTTCTTGAGCCCATCGGAATAGGTAAAGCCCGGGAACGATGCGATCGGACGCCCAACCACGTTCCAGAGATCAGGCCCGATCTTGGCGCCGGCGCCTTCCTTGAAATTGTGGCAGGTCTCGCAGACCTTGACGTCCGCTTCTCCCTTTTTGACGTCGGCCTTGGCGAGCAGCGGCGGCAGAGGCGGTTCAGGCGCCGCCTTGGGCGCCTCGGCCGTAGCGGCCGCAGGGCCGGACGTCGGCAGGGCGAAGCCCGGAACCTTGGGGGTTCGCGGCGACAGGATGAGATTGCTGAAGGCCGTGAGCAGCATGACGAACAGCACCGCCCCGAGCGCCGTCAGGGAAATCCGGTTCACATTCACGTGGTCCATGAGGCGAGCGGCTTTCGTCGGCTGGAGGAGGTTGGGTGAACTCGGGGGAGTTTGTTTTTATGGAGTTGATTAGCCGCTTTGCGCGCGCCTTGGCAACACGTATAAGCCGTCGCGCCCCGAATTTGGCTTAATCGAAACGGATGGCCAACCCCATCGTCCTTATCCCCGCCCGCATGAAGGCGACACGCCTTCCGGGAAAGCCGCTTGCCGACATTCACGGCGCGCCGATGATCGTCCATGTTCTACGCCGGGCGAGGGAAGCGGATATCGGACCGGTCTGGGTGGCGACCGATGACCTCCGCGTCATGGAGGCGGTCGCCTCGGCCGGCGGCAAAGCCATCATGACGCGCTCCGATCACCCCTCCGGCTCAGACCGCATTTTCGAGGCGTTGGGCCTCATCGACGCCAACGGCGCCCATGACGTCGTGGTCAACATTCAGGGCGATCTGCCGACCATCGAACCGTCCGCCGTGCGCGCTTGTCTTAAGCCGCTCGCCGAGCCCGCGGTCGACATTGCGACGCTGGCGACGCCGATCACGCGCGAGCAAGAGAAGGACGACCCCAACGTCGTCAAGATCGTCGCGACCGAGATCGATCCGACTTGGCTCAGAGCGCTCTATTTCACCCGCGCCCGCGCTCCCTGGGGCGAGGGGCGCCTGCTGCACCATATCGGCCTCTACGCCTATCGCCGCGATTCGCTTCGGCGGTTCGTGGCCGCGCCCCCCTCGCCGCTCGAGCGGCGCGAGAAGCTCGAGCAATTGCGGGCTTTGGAGGCGGGCATGCGCATCGACGTCGCGCTTGTCGACACGGCGCCGCTCGGCGTTGACGCAGCCGAAGATCTGGAACGCGCGCGCGTCCTGCTCGCGCCTTAGGAACCATGCATGAAGACCACGCATTCCATCGCTTATCAGGGTGAGCCTGGGGCCAATTCGCACATCGCTTGCGCCGACAATTTTCCGGACTTCGACCCGCTGCCCTGCGCGACTTTCGAGGATGCTTTCGCGGCGGTGCAGGACGGCGCGGCCGAACTCGCCATGATTCCGATCGAGAACTCGATCGCCGGCCGGGTCGCCGACATTCATGCTCTCTTGCCGGCGTCGGGTCTGCACATCGTGGGCGAGACCTTTCTGCCGATCCACTTTCAGCTATTGGCGGTTCCCGGCGCCCGCGTCGAGGACCTGAAGGCCGTCTATAGCCACACCCATGCGCTCGGCCAGTGCCGGAACATCATCCGCCGCTTGAAGCTTCAACCGATTGTCGCCGGCGACACGGCGGGCGCGGCGCGCGAGATCGCGGAATGGGGCGACAAGAGCCGCGCGGCGCTCGCGCCGCGGCTGGCGGGCGAGATCTATGGGCTCAACACGCTGGCGTCGAACGTCGAGGATGAGAGCCACAACACGACGCGCTTCGTCGTGTTGTCGAGGGACGAGCGCTGGGCGCCGGCCGGCGAAGGGCCTGCGGTCACGACCTTCGTCTTTCGCGTCCGCAACGTGCCCGCGGCGCTCTACAAGGCGCTAGGCGGCTTCGCCACCAACAGCGTCAATATGACCAAGCTCGAGAGCTACATGGAGGGCGGCGAGTTCACAGCCACCCAGTTCCTCGCCGACGTCGACGGGCATCCCAAGGACGTGGGCCTCGCGCGGGCGCTGGAGGAACTCAAGTTCTTCTCCCGCGAAGTGCGCATTCTGGGCGTCTACCCAGCGCATCCCTACCGCAGCGAGTCGCGCGATGCTTCGCCCTCGGCTTTGTAGCGCAGCCAAGCAAATCGACTGCGCTACAAGGCCAAGTTAGGCGGCGAAAGCGAGCTCTTTCGCTTCCGGCTGCTCGATTCCAAGTTCCTCGCGGAACGCCTTCAGAGCCGACATGAGGCCTTCTCCGGTGTCGAAAAGCCCCGCGTAGCTCATGGTGCCGCCGATCCGTTGCGGTTTGCCGATCAGCTGCGGATTGCAGCCGACGGCTTTCAGGACCCGATAGATCCGGGCGTCGAACACGGAAACGATCTGCGTCAGGCCCGCGACGACGGCGACTTCCCCGATGCCCGCGATCAACTCGCTCAGCACAAAGTTGACGCCATTCCGGCTGCGCTGGGGCTGGCCTTCCACCGCGACTGCGCAAATGCGCGAACTCTCCCAGATCGTCGCGCTTTCGATACATTCGCCCTCTTCGAGCAGGCACGGGAACACGTCGCGCAACATGTTTGGTCCCGTTGTCGGCAGCAATCGCAACGACCCCCAATATTCGTTCGTATTTGGGTCTACCGACACCAGATACAACGGATTGGCGTCATCGAATTCATCCCTTTCGTATCCGTCCTTCACAGTAACGTCCCAACCGAGCCGTTCTGAGAAAGTCAGCGCCCTATTCCGAAACATTGCGTCCATTTCCTGCGGAAACGATGACGCTCGTGAACCTTCAATCAACTTCAACATCGTGGCATCTCCCTTGCTACGAGACCACGAATGTTAACCTTAAATTTTAACCACCACAATTCCACATAGAGGTTGAGTTGACATTTCGGGAATCACTTAAAGGACGACCCTTGGAGAGCCTTCGCAGGGATGACGCCAGTAGCAATGGCGACGCCAACTGCATGCGTTAAGTTCGCACAATTCAATTTATGCCGCGCGGTATCAAGATAACTCTTCACGCTACCAAAAGATATGTTCAGTATATCTGATATATCTTGGTACGTCTTACCTCGCGCGGCCCAAATGAGGCACTGTTCCTCCCGTTTTGATAGCTTTACGGGTGGACTACTTAGTTTGAGGTTAACGCTAGCCGCAGAATCGATGAGAACAGAGATCAATTGCAGTTTGACCATATTGTTCTTTTTGAATTCCTGCCATTCTGGTTTCGCATGATCGCTGGTATAGGACACCAACGAATAGACGCCCCGCCGATTGCGAACGGGGATCGACACCCCGTTGCGGCCGACTTCGTGGGTTAACGCATCCGCGAAAAACGTCTGAACTGCTGGATCGTCGCGCGCCAATTCTTCCCAGTCGAACGGAAGAACCGCTTTACTGCCATACACAATAACTGGGTCAATTAGGACATATTGCTTGAGGAAGTATCGGGTCTGCCACTGAAACGAATAGGTTACAGTGCCGGTCAGCAGGCTGGCGTCAGAGCTTTTGTCAGGAGCAAAACGCATGTAGGCGATATGGCTAACGCCGATATCGAGCGCGATTGCCTTAAGCGTCTCCTCGAGGTCCTGCTCGTTGTAACCGAGAATCGTATCCGTCAGTCTTATTGCGGCCAATTCGATCGTGACATTTCCCATAGGCGTTAGCCATAGACGTCAAGGACGAATTTCAAGCGCCTCAGCCAAGGCTTCATCGCAAGCATCGCCAATGATTGGTCCGACCTTTCGCTCAATCCTGGAAAACGCCGTCAGCTGGCGGTCTCCGAAAGATGTCAGGTCAACGTCCTTACGGTGCGTCTTTGATGACCTTGACCGCTCGTTTAGCATCGTCAACTCTGTGGGCATCTACGCCCCTCCTGCCTAAATTGCAGCTTGGTTTCGTCACTAATGTACCATAACAGTGACAAGGCAATCAACAAACATGTGGAGGCGGAACGGAGAACATGACCAACCCGCACGGTACAAGGCCGTTCGAAACGCCGTCCGATGTTCCAATCGAAAGTCCGCTAAGAGCAAAGATGTGGCGTCGCTGGCTCCAGCGCAACCCGGCCGTGAGGGACTACCCGATCTGTATCCAGAATTTGGATTCTGCGGCTTAGCCCTTCCGCAATGACGTCCTATCGTTGGATCGAAGGCGCTCCCGGCGAAGTGTTTGCCTGCGGCAAACGCCTGGAGGCCATTGCTCATGGGCCACCGCCGGACCGGGCGCCGACGATCGTGATGCTGCATGAGGGACTTGGCTGCGTCGCGCTGTGGCGTGACTTTCCGGCGAAGCTCGCAGCTGCGACGGGTCACGGGGTGTTCGCCTATTCGCGCGCAGGCTATGGCGGGTCCGAGCGCATCGACTTGCCACGTCCGCTCGATTACATGAGCCGCGAGGCGCGATTCGTCCTGCCTGCAGTTCTCGACGCGATAGAGCTTAAGCGCGGCGTCCTGCTCGGACACAGCGACGGCGCCTCGATCGCGGCGATCTACGCCGGCGAACATGACGACAAGCGGATCAAAGGCCTTGTCCTGATGGCGCCCCATCTCTTCACCGAAGAGAGGGGCCTCGCCTCGATCGCGGAAGCGGGCGATGCCTACGAGACCGGCGACCTCCGCGCGAAGCTCGCCAAGTACCACGCGCATGTCGACTGCGCCTTCCGTGGCTGGAACGACGCGTGGCTCGATCCAGGCTTCAAAGCCTGGAACATTGAGGATTCGGTCGGCCGCTGGCGCGTTCCTGCACTCGTCATCCAGGGCGCAGACGATCAATACGGGACCTTGAAACAAGTCCGGGCCATTGAGGCCCGCTCGCCAACGCCCGTTCAGAGCCTCATCCTCGAAGCCTGCCGTCACTCGCCTCAGTCCGATCAGCCTGAGTCGACGCTCGAAGCGATCGTTCACTTTTGCGTGAACGTCGCGGCGACGGCCTGACGCTCGTCAGAGCCAGCAGCTGAAAGCGCGCGCCCCCCACATCAGCGCCAGAGAATCACAGCTCGATCGAAAGAGCCAATTTCTTCACACGCTCGAAGGCGCGAACGACAAGGACCCTTCACCCCGCCAGCTTCGCTAGTGGATCAAATCTGACATTTGAATCCGATCAGGGATTTCGACCGGACTTGGGGCGTGCGAGTTTGGGGGATGCGAGCTGGCGTCACCCTTTCCGTCTCTTCGGCTGACCTCGATCGGCTCCGCGCGCTGGTCAGCGACCGGAACGCCCCGCAGAAGCACGTCTGGCGAGCACGGATCGTCATGCTGACCGCGAAAGGAGTCGGCACGAGCGCGATCATGCGCGAGACGAGCAAGTCCAAGACCTGCGTCTGGCGCTGGCAGGAACGCTTTGCCGACGAGGGCTTTGAAGGGCTGCTGCGCGACAAGACGAGGCCGTCGCGCATCCCGAAGCTTGATCCCGCTGTCGCCGAACGCGTCGTGACGCTGACGATGGAGCCGCCGGTGGCCGAAGCCACGCATTGGACGGGCGCAGCGATGGCGGAGGCAGCCGGCGTCAGCGTCTCTTCCGTGCAGCGCATCTGGCGCTCCCACGGACTTCAGCCACACCGCATCCGGCAGTTCAAGCTCTCCAAAGACCCCGCGTTCGTCGACAAGTTGCGCGACGTGGTCGGGCTCTATGTCGATCCGCCGGCGCACGCTGTTGTCCTTTCCGTCGACGAGAAGAGCCAGATCCAGGCGCTCGACCGAACCCAGCCCGGCCTGCCGATGAAGAAGGGCCGGGCGGGAACGATAACTCATGATTACAAGCGCAATGGCACGACGACGCTGTTCGCCGCGATGAACGTTCTCGACGGCAAGGTGATCGGCCGCAACATGCAGCGCCATCGGCATCAGGAGTTCATCCGTTTCCTAAACGCCGTCGAGCGCGAGGTCCCCGCCGGCAAGACCGTCCATGCGATCCTCGACAACTACGCCGCCCACAAGCACCCCGAGGTCCGAAAATGGCTGGCGCGCCATCCGCGCTGGACATTCCACTTCACGCCGACCTCGGCCTCCTGGCTCAACGCCGTCGAGGGCTTCTTCGCGACCCTCACCAAGCGCCGCCTCAAGCGCGGCGTCTTCCAATCCGTGGTTGATCTGCAGGCCGCCATCAACCGCTTCCTCGATGATCACAACGCCAAGTCAAAGCCCTTCCGATGGGTCGCTGACCCCGAAAAAATCATCGAAGCCGTCAGACGACGGCACCAAGCGTTAAATTCAATCCACTAGGCGCCTCTGAACGGGGAGAAGGAAGTTTACGAACGGGCGGCGCTGACCAGCGTCGGGTCCGGCTTGTAAAGCGCAGGGAACAGGCGCTTCAGGTTCGAGATCTTCGGCAGGTCGTTGTAGACGATGTACGGATAGCTGGGGTTCTTCGCGAGAAAGTCCTGGTGATAGTCCTCGGCGCGATAGAAGGTCTTGCCCGGCTCGATCGTGGTGACGATCGGCGCAGGGTAGGCGTGCGCCGCATCGAGCTGGGCGATATAGGCCTTCGCCACCCGCACCTGCTCGTCGTTCATCGGAAAGATCGCCGAGCGGTATTGCGTGCCCTCGTCGGGCCCCTGGCGGTTGAGCTCGGTCGGATCATGCGCCACCGAGAAATAAACCTGCAGGATGCGCCCGTAAGTGATCTTGCGCGGATCGTAGGTGATTTGGACCAATTCCGCATGGCCCGTATTACCCTCCGAGGTCATCTCGTAATGGGCGCTCGCCTTGTCGCCGCCGGCATAGCCGGAAACGGCGTTGGTCACGCCCGCGACATGCTGGAAGACGCCCTGCACGCCCCAGAAACATCCGCCCGCGATCACCGCGACTTCGGAGGTCTTGGCGCCCGCCTGTTCGTCGACCGCCGGCGTCGGCGCGACGCGCGCCTCCTCGGCCGTGGACCGGGTGACGAAAAAGGCGGCCGTCGAGAGGCACCCGATAAGAATAAAAGCCGGCCAGGAAGAGCCTTTCTTGAAGGAGGTAATCATGGGAGAATTCCATCGGCTCCAATTGCGAATCATGAAAGCGCCCTCCGTATATGCCGTCACTATGGCGGTCACGCGACAAGCCCACTTGCTCACGTGATCGTGTCATCACACTTGCGAGAGCCCGCGCTCTGCTTATGAACACCGTTCGCAGGGACGTCCGTTACAGAACGAGATCCTTAATCCAAAGTAAACGCGCCGGCGCCTTACGCGGTCGCAGGCTTGAAGGTGAGAGCCAGCCCGTTCATGCAATAGCGCAAGCCAGTCGGCTTCGGCCCATCGTCGAAAACGTGGCCCAGATGGCCGCTGCATCGATGGCAGGTCACGGCCGTGCGGGTCATGCCCCACGAATCGTCCGCGTGCGTGTCGACCGCGTTGTCCAGCGGCGCCCAGAAGCTCGGCCAGCCTGTGCCGCTGTCGAACTTGGTTGACGAGGAGAACAGGTCCGATCCGCAGCCGGCGCAGGCAAAGATCCCCTTCCGCTCCTCATGCAGAAGCGGACTGGTGAACGGCCGCTCGGTCCCTTCCTTGCGCAGGATCGCATATTGGTCGGGGCTCAGCTTGCTGCGCCACTCGGCGTCGCTGTAGGCGACATGCTCTTCTCCGGCGGCCCGCGCGGCGCCGGCTTGCAGGAGACTTGCGCTCGCAATGGCGGCGAGACCGCTCAAAGCCGTCCGACGCGTCAGCATCCTCATATCTCCCTGATACTGCGGGTCCAAGAATCTTCCCGGGTCCGCAACGGCTATACGTTCGGGCTGGCGATCGGTTACAGGGAGGAACGAAATTCTTTGAGTTCCGCCTGCGGGCTTAAAGCGCCCTCGCGGGGAGTTGACCGGGGACGCCGGCTGCTCAAACATGCTCTTGGCCTCGCAAAGCCTTGAACCTCATCCTCGCGCTCCATCATCGAGGTTTGCGCCGCCCTTGATCCAAGAGGAAACACCCAATGGCCGCCATCAATTCGGTCGTCGACCTTTCGATCGAGGACGAAGTCGCGGTGGTGACGATCAACTCCCCGCCGGTGAACGCGCTTTCGCAACCCGTCCGCGATGGCCTCAAGCGAGGCGTCGAAGCGGCGGAAGCGAACGGGGCCGTCAAGGCGATCGTCATTATCTGCGATGGACGGACTTTCATCGCCGGCGCCGACATTTCCGAGTTCGGCAAGCCGACGGCTCCGCCTCCGCTCCCCGAGGCGCTCGACGCCATGGAAAACGCATCGAAGCCGGTCGTCGCGGCCATTCATGGCACGGCGCTCGGCGGCGGGTTCGAGGTCGCGCTCACGGCGCACTATCGGATCGCGACGCCGTCGGCCAAATGCGGCCTGCCGGAGATCAAGCTCGGCATCCTCCCCGGCGCGGGAGGCACGCAGCGCCTGCCACGGCTGGTTGGGCCTGAGCAGGCGCTCGACGTCATCCTCTCTGGCGCGCCGTTCGGCGCGCGCGACGCCAAGGAATGGGGCGTCATCGACGAACTCGCGGAAGAGGGAAAGCTGCGCCAGTCCGCGATCGCCTATGCGAGGCGCCTCATCGCCGACAAGGCGCCGCTCAAGAAGGTGCGCGACCGATCGGACAGGATCGAGCCGGCGCGCGGGCGCCCCGAGATCTTCGAGGCCGCGCGCAAGGCCAATGCGCGAAAGTTCCGCGGCTTCGAGGCCTGGGAGAAGGCGATCCTCTCGGTCAAGAACGCGGTCGACCTGCCGTTCGACGAGGGCATGGCCAAAGAGCGGGCCCTGTTCTCGGAATTGGTCGCGAGCACTCAGTCCAAGGCCCAGCGCTACGTGTTCTTCGCCGAGCGGCAGGCGGCGAAAGTCGCCGACATCCCGGCCGATACGCCGACGAAAACAATCGCCAAGGTCGGCGTGATCGGCGCCGGCACGATGGGCGGCGGCATCTCGATGAATTTCCTCTCCGCCGGCATTCCGGTGACGATCGTCGAGACCTCGAAAGAGGCGCTCGACCGCGGCGTCTCGATCATGCGCCGCAACTACGAGAACACCGCCAAGAAGGGCCGCATGACGATGGCTGAGGTCGAAGAGCGGATGGGCCGGCTCACGCCGACGCTCGACTTCAATGCGCTCGGCGACGCGGACCTCGTCATCGAAGCTGTGTTCGAGGACATGGATCTGAAGAAAAGCATCTTCGAGCGGCTCGACGCGATCGCCAAGCCCGGCGCGATCCTCGCTTCCAACACCTCCTACCTCGACGTCGACGCCATCGCCGCGATGACCAAGCGGCCAGAGGACGTGCTCGGCACGCATTTCTTCTCCCCCGCCAATGTGATGCGCCTGCTCGAGATCGTGCGTGGGCAAAAGACGTCGAAGTCCGTGCTCGCGACCATCACCCAGCTCGCGCCGAAGATCGGCAAGGTCCCCGTCGTCGTCGGCGTCGCTCATGGCTTCGTGGGAAACCGCATGCTGGCTCAGCGCCAGCGCGAGGCGTCGAAGCTCATCTTAGAAGGCGCGACGCCTTGGGACGTCGATCGCGTGCTCGTCGACTTCGGCCTGCCGATGGGCCCCTTCGCGATGACCGATCTCGCCGGCCTCGACATCGGCTGGTCGGCCGCGACGTCAAAACGCGCGTCGATCCGCGATATCCTGTGCGAGGAAGGAAGGCGCGGGCAGAAGACCGGCGGGGGCTTCTACGATTACGACCAGGCGCGGACGCCCAAGCCTTCCGCGCATGTCGAAGGGATCATCCGCGACTTCGCCAAGTCTAAGGGCATCGAGCAGCGCAAGGTTGGCGACGCCGAGATCCTCGAGCGGCTGATCTATCCGATGATCAACGAAGGCGCGAAAATCCTCGAAGAGGGCAAGGCCCAGCGCGCCTCCGACATCGACATCGTCTGGATCAATGGCTACGGCTGGCCGGTCTATCGCGGCGGCCCGATGTTCTACGCCGACACGATCGGGTTGAAGACCGTGCTTGCGAAGCTCAAGGCGTATCAGGCCAAATTCGGCGACGACTTCAAGCCGGCGGCGCTGTCTGGAGAAGCTCGCGGCGGAGGGCGGGACGTTTACGAAGTCGAGAGGCGACTGATGCGCCAGCCCTCATCCGGCCCTTCGGGCAACCTTCCCCCCGAGGGGGAAGGGGTTCCCCGTCTCCTCCCGGGAGAAGGTGGCCGACGCAGTCGGCCGGATGAGGGTTAAATCAATGAACAAACACCAGGAGACCCATCATGCGTGAAGCCGTCATCGTCTCCACCGCGCGCACGCCGATCGGCAAGGCCTATCGAGGGGCGTTCAACGACACCCAGGCCCAGACGCTGGGCGGGCATGCGATCGCCAACGCCTTGAAGCGCGCGTCCGTCGATCCCGGCGAGGTCGACGACGTGGTGATGGGCGCGGCCCTCCAGCAGGGCTCGGAGGGCGGCAATGTCGCCCGCCAGTCGCTGTTGCGCGCCGGTCTACCCACCAGCGTCGCCGGCATGTCGCTCGACCGGCAATGCGCCTCTGGCCTCATGGCGATCGCCACCGCCGCCAAGGAAATCATCGATGACGGCATGAGCATCGCCATCGGCGGCGGGCTCGAATCCATCTCCCTCGTCCAGAACGACAAGATGAACCGCTATCGCGCGCAAGATCCCTGGCTCGTCGAGCATCGCGACGACCTCTACATGACGATGATCGAGACCGCCGAGATCGTGGCGGAGCGATACCAGGTGACCCGTCAGCGACAGGACGAATATGCGCTGCAGTCGCAACAGAGAACCGTCGCGGCCCAGGCCGCTGGCCGCTTCGACGCCGAAATTGCGCCCCTGAGCACCGTGATGAAGGTCATGGACAAGGCGACCGGCGCCGTCTCGGACAAGCCCGTCACCTTGAAGCAGGACGAGGGGGCGCGGGCCGACACGACCCTGCAAGGGCTCGCGGCCCTAAAGCCGGTGTTCGCGGACGGGCAACAAGTCAAGGCCGGCTCGTTCGTCACCGCCGGCAACGCGTCGCAACTCTCCGACGGCGCCAGCGCCTGCGTATTGATGGAGGCCAAGCTCGCCAGTCAGCGCAACCTCGAGCCGCTCGGCGTCTATCGCGGCATTGCGGTCGCCGGCTGCGATCCGGACGAGATGGGCATTGGCCCCGTGTTCGCCGTGCCGAAGCTGCTCAAGGCGCATGGCCTCAAGGTGGACGACATCGGCCTCTGGGAGCTCAACGAAGCGTTTGCCGTCCAGGTCATTTACTGCCGCGACCGGCTCGGCATCGACAACGACAAGCTCAACGTCGATGGTGGCGCAATCTCGATCGGCCACCCCTATGGCATGAGCGGCTCGCGCCTCACCGGCCATGCGCTCATCGAGGGCAAGAGGCGCGGCGCGCGCTATGTTGTCGTGACGATGTGCGTCGGCGGCGGCATGGGCGCGGCCGGCCTGTTCGAAGTCGCCTAAGCCCAAAGAACGGCCGCGTGGCTGACTCGAACCCCATGGCGCCGCTCGCGGCCTTTCGCGGGCAGAAGCCCCCGGCGCCGCCATGGTTCGAACGCATCGTCGCAATCGAGCCCGAGCGCTCGTTCGTCACTGTCGAGGGCGCCGAGGTCGAGACCCTGACCTGGGGCGAGCGCGGCAAGCCGGGCCTCATATTGCTGCACGGCGGGGCCGCGCATGCCGACTGGTGGAGTTTCATCGCCCCATTCTTCGCCCGCGAGCGGCGCGTCGTCGCGCCGACGTTCACCGGCATGGGACGTTCCGACTGGCGCCCACTTTATGACTTTCGCCAGTTCGTCCGCGAGGCCCGCGAAGTGGGCCGCGCGGCGGGCGTTTATCAGGCGGGCCCGCCGGTCGTCGTCGGCCACTCGTTCGGCGGGCGCATCGCTGTCGGGGTCGCCCATGATTTCGGCGACGAAATCGCCGCGGCCGTGATGGTCGATCCGCCCTTCTTCGCGCCGAAGAACGAGCGAAATCCCGCTCCGCCCCGGGCGACGCCGCGTGACCACAGCGTGCGCCCGTCGCTCGAGGCGATCATCGCCCGCTTCCGTCTGGCCCCGCCGCAGGCCTGCGACAACCTGTTCATTCTTGACTTCATCGCGCGCCGCTCGGCGCGAAAGGCCGTCGACGCCGAAGGAAACGCGGGCTGGTCATTAAGCTTCGATCCGCATTTCTGGGAGAAGTTCGGCCGGCTCGATCCGGTCGCGTTGGTCAAGGCGGTGCGCGGGCCGCTCGCGGTCATTCGGGGCGGGAAGTCGCAGCTGTTCCAGCCAGACGACGCCGCCTATCTTCGAACCATCATTGCGCCCGGCTCGCCTTACGTCGAGATCCCGGAAGCCGAGCATCACGTGATGATCGACCAGCCGCTCGCCTTCGTCGCCGCGCTCCGCGCGCTGCTCGCGGCTTGGCCGGCGGCGAAGGCGGGGTGACGAGCCTCCCCGTGCGGCGCGTGATGGTTCCCCATGTGACGCCGTCACTTCGCGCCTGCGCGACCGGCGCGATAAGAACGGGTGATTTTCCGCGATCGATGCGGTCGTTCGATTGCCGGAAGCGAAGAGGGGAGGCGCCATCATGGACGACGGTTTGCAGGGTCTCGACTCCGGTCGAGCCGAGGCCGCCCGTCGGGGATCATGCCGAACAGGCAACATCAGACCTTTCATGGCTTCATGAAAGGCGCGCCTTACAACTCGCCGTCGTCGAGTTTGACGATCAGGGGCGATGTCACGACCGTGGGCAAATGGACGCCGTCGCGAACGGCTCGAGGCGCTCGCGCCGGACGATGTCCGCCGACGGGCGAGGACGTCATTCTGATCGCCTTCGTGCATGGCTGGCAAGCACGACGCCCGCTCCGAACGACGACAATCTGACCGCCTTCCGCGCGCTTGCTCGAGTGAGACGGTCGACTACGAAAAGACGCCACGCTTCCTCCGGCGTCGCGCCGCGTCCGGTGCTCGGCGTTTTCGTCGGCTGGCGGGGCTTGTCGGATTTCGGCTTGGGCGACGTCGTCGCCGACGCGACCTTTTGGACCCGCCAGGCGGCCGGGCAACGCGTGGCGGCGGGTTCGGTGCGGGAGTTGTTCGGCCGGATGCGCCACTATCGCAATCGCCAGCAGAAGCGCGGCGGAAACCCGCTGCTCGTGATCGTCGGCCACAGCTTCGGCGGCATGATCGTCTTTTCCGCTCTCGCGCAATCGCTCATTCAAGCGGCGTCAGCGCCGGTTGGTAGGATGACGCCGGAATTCGCCGACCTCGTGCTTTTGGTCAATCCGGCCATCGAAGGCGCGCGCTACATCCCGATTTACGACCTTGTGACCAGTGCGGTGTTCAAGACGCGCACGACGAAGCAGCTTCCGGTCTTCATCTGCGCGCAGGCGGAGAACGACCAGCCGGTCGGCATGGTGTTTCCGCTTGGCAACGCCTAGCACGCGATCGACGAATCGACGATCGGGGATTTGGAGAAGTGGTGCGTCACCCATGCGTTCGGCTTCGTGCCGAATTTCCGCACCCACAAGCTGGCGGGTCCGACAGCCGATAAGCCCTTCGCGCTCGATCCGCCCGGGATCCTGGAGGTCAATCCGTTCTGGATGGTCGGCGCGGCGAAAGAGGTGATCGACGGTCATGGCGGCATCTGGCAGGCGCCTTTTCTTCAGTTCGTCGCAAGCGTCGTCTTCCAGCATGTGCAGGCCTCGAAGAAAGGCCCTGAGGGCGAGGCCGCGCCCCGCGCGGAGGCTGCGCCGTCGGGCGATCTCGCGTCGTTTGCAAAGACGATCGGGCCGATAACGCTGCCGAAGCGGTGAGACGAATTGTAGTCGTCCGTGCGGCCAAAAGGAGGGGTCTTCGCGACGCCTCTACTCGAGCCTCACCGTCACCGCGTCCGACGCGCCCTTGGCGTCCGTTACAGAGACGCGAGCGAAGCCCGCGCCGTCCGGCTTCCAGGCCGATTGGCGCCTGATCTCGGCTTCGCCGACCGCCTCGCCGTTGACGAACCAGGTGAATGGTGGCGCGCCGCCGAGCGCCTTCAGAGCGAGCATATGATCGGGGACGCCATCCTTGAGGCCGAGGTCGATCAAGGCGCCGTCGGGCGGGAATGCGATCTTGAGCGCCGCCGCCTCCGGCGCGGCGAAGTTCCTGGGCGCGTCCTGGCGCAGGCGGCGCAACGGCGGCGGCAGGTCGGCGGTGATGGCCGCTCTCAAGACGCCTTTGGGCGCCGGGATCGGCTCGATGCTTCGCTGAAGCCTCTCGAACGCGTCGAACAGGATCGGCGCCGCGGCCTCGCGGCCGATGAGTCCGGGAGTCGGGCCGTTGTCGGGCCGGCCGACCCAGACCGCGATCGTGGTCCGCCGGTCGAAGCCAATCGCCAGCGCATCGCGGAAGCCATAGGACGTGCCGGTCTTGAAGGCGATCCGGCCTTTCAGCGCATTGGCGGGCGGCGGCGCGCCGCGCAGGATGTCCGCGACGTAGTAAGCCGCGACCGGGTCGGTCACACGCCGCTCGCCGATGATCGGAGGCTGACCATCGAGTCGCTCGATCAGCGGCGGCGCCTCGCCGCCGCGGGCGAAGCCGGCGTAGAGCCGCGCAAGGTCGGTGAGCGAGACGCCAAGCCCGCCGAGACCGATGGCAAGGCCGATCGGCGTGTCCTTGGGCAGCGCGATCTCGGCCCCCGCGCTGTGCAGCCGGGCGAGGAAAGTGGCCGGGCCGACGTCGGACAAGAGTTCGACAGCGGGCAGATTGAGCGACATCTGCAGCGCCTTGCGCGCCGTCACCGCGCCTTCGTAGCCGAGATTGAAATTCTCGGGCGCGTAAGCCCCGTAACGCATTGGCCGGTCGAACAGCCGCGTCTCCGGATGGGCGAGGCCCTGCTCGAAAGCCAAAGCATAGATGAAGGGCTTGAGCGCCGAGCCCGGCGAACGGGGGGACCGCGACATGTCGATTGCGCCGTCGCGCGAGGCATCGTCATAATCGGCTGAGCCCACGCGGGCGTGAACCTCGCCCGTCACATTGTCGACGACGACGATCGCCGCCGACAGTTTCGAGCCAAGCCGCTCGACGCTGTCTTTCGCCAGAGTCTCGAGCTTCGCTTGCAAGCGCGCGTCGATCGAAAGCTTGATGACCTTGGCTCGGCTGTCGGCGGCGACGGCTTCCTCGGCGGCGTGCGCGGCAAGCGCGGGGAATGCGAGGCGCGCTTCAGGGACCGGCTCGCGCTTGGCCTCCTCGGCGTCGGCGCCGTTGATCAGGCCCCGCGCCGCGGCGCGGTCGAGCACGCGATCCCGCGCCGCGCGCGCGGCCTTCGGCGAACGATCCGGCCTGCGCGCTTCGGGCGATTGCGGCAGCGCAACCAGAAGCGCCGCCTCGGCCACGGTCAGCCGATGCGGCTCCTTGCCGAAATAGGCGAGCGAGGCCGCCCGCACGCCCTCGAGATTGCCGCCGAAGGGAGCAAGCGTGAGGTAACGGTCGAGCGTTCCTTGTCTGCCCACTTCGCGCTCGATCTCGAGCGCCCGCGCGATCTGCCGCAACTTGGCGGCGACCGTGCGCTCGCGACGAGGCTCGATAAGCCGCGCGACCTGCATGGGCAAGGTCGAGCCGCCAGACACCACATGGCCACGCATCAGCCATTGCGCGCCGGCGCGAACGAGCGCGCGAAAGTCGACGCCGTCGTGCTCATAAAACCGGCCGTCCTCATAGGCGACCAGCATCGCGAGATAGCGCGGATCGACGTCATGCGTGGTCGCCGGCAGACGCCAGCGCCCGTCGGGCAAAGTGAAGGGCCTGAGCAGCCGGCCGTCGCGATCGACGACAATCGTCGAGCCTTCGCGCGAGGCGGCAAGATCGAGCGGGCCCAGGCTCGCCGTGTAGCGGCTCCAGGCGAAGGACGCGCCAAAGCCGGCCGCCACGATGAGCGCCAGCGCGGCGGCGAGGATGAAGGCGAAGCGAGGGCGCGTCACGCCGCCCCCTCGCCCGTCGGCGAGGCCCTCATCCGGCCGCGCTTCGGCGCGTCCGCCTTCCCCCCGAGGGAGAAGGCGCCGCCGGCGCCTCCCTTCTCCCTCGGGGAGAAGGTGGCTGAAGGGCCGGATGAGGGCCTCGCCTCACTTCGCCCTCACCTCCAAATCCCCAAAGGCGGTGCGGCCGTAGCGTTCGGGGTCGTACATGTCTTCGGCCGTGGCCGGCGGGTAGATGTAGCGGCCGGGGGCGACGGCGCGGACGACATAGGCCATGGTGATGAACGCCGACTGGCCTTGCAGCGCGATCGAACGCCGCCACGAAACGGTCGTCGCGATACTCGGTATGAGTGGGCTCGACATCCTTGCTGAGCCACGAGAACGCTTCGACCGAGCCGCCGTCGACCAAAGCCGGATTGTCGATCTCAAGGCCGGCGGGCAACCTGTCGACGACGAGCAACCGCGCATAGCGCGCCTGCGCTTCGGTCACTTTGAGCGCCACCACGACGCGCTCGTTCTGCGCCATGCTTTGCAGTGCGTCGAGTTTCGTGCCGTCGAGCTTGTAGAAGGATCGTTCGATCGCATAGCCATTGGCGGCGGCCGGATCCGGCTCGATCGGCGCGCCCGAAACCGAGACAACCAGTTGCGCCGGGTTCTGTCCCGCGTTGGCGATCACGAAGGACTGCCCGGAGAGCGTCGGTCCGCTCCAACGGCGGTAGAGCGCGCCTTTGACCGCCTCGCCATCGACGCGGAACTGAGCAAGGCTTGCGTGCTCGGCCAGGCCCTCGGCTGCGAGCGTCATCCAGTTCATTTCCTGCGTACTGAGATAGGATCGCGCAGCCCTCGCCTGCTCGAGCACGGCGCCGGCGCGCGCGATCGCATCGCTTTGAATGGCGCCCCCGAGATTGGACTCGGCGACGAGCGCGAGGATGGCCGCGGCGTCGCGCAGCCGCGAGCCATAGTCGGGCCGCGAGACGCCCTCGTCGCGCTCGGCGTCGAGGCCTTTAAGCGCCGCGCCGAAGGCGCCCGCCGCGCGCGCCTGATCCCCAAGCATCGCGAGCCCCGCCGCCAGCTGAGCTTTGCCGAGCGGGGACGTGAAGGCCTCGAGCTTGGCGTCGGCGAGATAGCGCAGGTCGCCGATGACGGGCCGCCCGTTGCGAGCGAGAACGTAAAGCGCATAGGCGATTGCGGCGGAATTGTCGTTGTTCGGCTCGGGCGTATTGACGACCTCGTTGCGCAGCCGGTCGAGCGCCTGATCGAAGGCTTGTTGCGGCACGGCGAAGTTCCGCTCGCGCGCCCGGGTGAGAAAGTCGGTGACGAAGGCGTCAAGCCAGACGTCGTCATCGTTGCTGTCGGCGCTCCACATGCCGAACGCGCCGCTCGCGCTCTGCCGGCTGAGCTCGCGCTCGATCGCCTGGTTGATCCGCGCGTCAAGATCGGGATCGACGCCGAGATGCTCGATCGAGGCGAGGCGATTGACGTAAAGCAGCGGCATCGCGATCGAGACCGTCTGCTCCGAACAGCCGTAAGGATAGCGTTGCAGCGCCGCGAGCAACGCGGGCGCGTCGAGCGCGCCGAAGGGCGAGGCGGAGATCGCGATCGAGCCGGTGCCGGGAATGAAGTCGGCGATGAGATCGCCCGAGATGGTCTGGCTCGCTCCGCCCGGCAAAGGCGTCACCGTGCGCCGATAGGATTCGGGCGCGCCGGAGGCGATGCCCAGCCGGAAATGCTGGCTGAGATCGGTCTTCGGTCCCGTCAGCCTGAGATCAAGCTCGGCCACGCCTATGCCGGCGGCGGTGATCGGCATGGCAAGCGATTGGCGCTGGCGCGCGTTGAGACGCACCGTCTTCGTCATCGCCTCCGCGTCCGCCGTGAGCGGCCCATGGATGTCGAGGTCGAGCTTGTAGTCGCCCGCATCGCCCTCGACGTTGTCGATGTCGACATGCATTTCGGAGCGGTCGCCGACGTTGAGGAAGCGCGGCAGCGTGGCGGCGACGACGACCGAGTCGCGCACCGTGACGTCGGCCTGAGCGGACCCAACCTTGTCCTTCGACCAGGCGACGGCGGTCAGCCGCACCGAGCCGTTGAAGGCCGGCAGGTCGAACGAGACGGAGGCGTTCCCCTGGTCGTCCACTTTCACGACGCCCGAGAACAGCGCGAGCGGCTCCTGCGTCGGCACATTGCCCTCGAGGCCCGCGCTTTCGTCGCCGCCGGTATGGATGGCGCCGGCCGCGCCCTGCATGCCGTCGATCAGCATCCCCCAGAGATCGCGGATCTCGATCGGCAGCTTGCGCTGACCGAAGAAATAGTCGTTCGCGTCGGGCGTCTTGAATCCGGTCAGATTGAGAATGCCGACATCGACCGCCGAGACGGTCACCCACGCCTCTTCGCCGGCCGCAAGACCCGCGAGATGAATGGGCAGAGTCATGGATTGGCGCGGCCGCGCGAGCGGCGGCGCATCGAGCTTGACGTCGAGCGTGTGCGAGCCGCGATCGATGGCGAACCAGGCGACGCCGATCGCGCGGCCCGGCATGCGCTTCGCGCCAATGTCGAGCGGACGATGGGTGAGGGCGACGGCGTAGGCCCCCGGCCCCCAGTCACCGCCGATCGAGAACGGAACGACGTTGTCGCCGGAGACAAGATCGACATCGATGAAGCGCTCGATCTTATCGCCGACCAGCGCGATGGTCGCCTTGCCGGCGAAGGCTGACGCAATGCGCAGTTTCGCCTCTTCGCCCGCCGCGTAGTCCGTCTTGTCGAGCGTCACGACCACGTTGTCGGGCGTGTCGGCGCTGGCCGTTCCCGACCAGCCGACATCGAATGTAACGCTCGTCTCCTCGCCGTCCAGCGTCTTGATGTCCAGGCGATGCGCGCCCCAGCCGACGCGGCCGGAAAACTTGGCTGGCGCGTCGGGGCCGATGTCGATCGTCCCGCTCGCGACGCGTTTCGACGACTTGACCGGCTCAAAGCTCCAGCGGCCGTCGGCGTTGAACCACTGATAGTCGTTCGTGATCTGGTAGAGCGACCAGGCCGCGCCCTTGCGCGCGATGCGGGAGCCGTCCGGCGCAATGGCGATCGCCTCGAACGTCGCGACGTCGCCCGCGCTCAACGAGGCGTCGAAGTCCTTTTTGACGCCGACCGTCACGCCCTTCGGGCGTACGGGCAGCGTGAGCGTGCGCTCGACCGTGCGGCCGCCCGGCTCGCCGACGTCGACGATCAGCTTCGCCTGAAGCGGGCGCGTGCTCGAACCTTCCGGCAATTCGACCGAAACGTCGGCGTGGCCTTTGTCGTCGGTTTGCACCTTGTCGGAGAACTGGTTCTCGATGGTGGTGAAATCATCGTCGGCGAGGCCGGCGACATAGCCGGGGAAGCCGACGAGCGCTCCCCCTTCGACGGCCTGCAGCCGGATGGCGCCCGTCACGTCGAGCCCATTCGCCGGCGCGCCATAGAGAAACCGCGCATCGAGCGAGAACTCGACCGGCTCGCCGGGATCGATGATGGGCTTGGCCGGATGCAGGGTGAAATCGAGCCGCTCGGGAATGTAATCCTGGAGCATGAACTCGACGTGGCCGATGCTCTCGCCTTTCGGATCGGCGTAGGCCTCGATCGACCATTTTCCGGCCGCCGAGCCCGGCAGCAGAGGTATGGCGTAGGCGCGGCCGCCGAGCCCCTGGTCGGGCAGGGTCGCGCGCCTGTATTCGACGCCATCCGGCCGCTTGGCGACAAGCGTTAACGGCAGGCCGGATTTCGCCACGCCCTTGGAGTCGCGCAGAGAGAGCCGTGGCGAACACAGTCTCGCCTGAGCGATAGACGCCGCGCTCGGTGTACAGGAAGGCGTCCAGCCCAGTTGGCGGTTCGCGACCGGCGACGCCGCGGTCGCTAAGGTCGAACGCGTTCTGAGCGAGGCTCAGGAAATTGTAGTCGCCCGCAAGCGTGGCGACCAGCAGGCCCGGCGCCGAACCGCCCTTGCCGCGCGAAAAGCCCGGATCGAAATCGACCCGGCCATCGGCGCCGGTGGTCTTGGTCGCCAGCACTTCGTTGTTGCGCGCGATGAGCCTGAGCTCGACGCCGGAGAGCGGCCCGGCGGAGCCCAGCGACTGCACCAGCGCGTGGACGCCGTCGTCGCCGGAGATCGCGGTCAGGCCTAGATCGGAGACGACCATCCACTGGGCGGCGAGTTGCACGCTCTCGTCCGCGCTGGAGTCCGCCGGGTTCGCTGCGCCCTTCCACGGCCGCGCGGTGATGACATAGATTCCGGGCTCGAGCTTGCCGACCGCGTCAAGCACCGGAAAGTCGGTCACGACGTCCTGGTTGAGCGTCGATACGACGTCCATCGTCCCGCTCCAGACCTTCGCCCCGTCCTGCGAGGCGATCTCTTCCGCGCGCGACGAGTCGATGGGCTTCAGAAAATCGTCGCGATTGACGGTCGCGAGCAGATTGCGGTCGCCGACGCGATAGACGTCGATCGAAACCTTCGCCGTGTTGACGGTGACGAGCGGCGCCCCCTGCTGACCCTGGCGAGGGAGCACATAAGCCCGGCCAGCGAAATGCGCCTGCGGCGAGCGGTCGCGCACATAGATCTCGTAATCGGCGGATGTGAGCAGCGACTCGCCCAACGCCGAGGGCAGGCCCTGGCGCAGCACGATCGCGTAGCGCTCGCCATGCTTGAGGCCCTCGACGCAGATCTGCTGGTCTTC
Organism: uncultured Alphaproteobacteria bacterium; assembly: GCA_963753135.1. GTDB lineage: Bacteria > Pseudomonadota > Alphaproteobacteria > Rhizobiales > Beijerinckiaceae > Roseiarcus. Next base: position 132,328 of record CAVWBA010000018.1, read on the forward strand.
GTTCGAGATCGCCGTCTCCGACGATCCGGACACCGCCACATAGGGCGAAAAATCGGTCCGCCGCGCGAGAGCTTCAGAGAAATTGAAGCAGACACGGGGAAGAGCGGATTCGTTGTCGACCTTGTAGTCGAGAATGCGGAAGCCGTGCTCTGCGCGCATCGCTTCGTAGGTCTTGCGCACGTCGACCGAGTCGTGGCGGTCGAGAGAGGCCTTGAGCGCGTCGAGCGCCGGACGCCACTGCTCGTGGCGCGCGAGCAGGTTCGCCAGCATCGCGAGCGCCGCGGCTTGAGCATCTGGCGTCGTCGAATGCTGATAGGCGGCATAGGCCGCGGTCGCTCCGCGGGTGACGAGCTCGTAGCGGTCGTTCGCCTTGGCGTCGTCGGCCGCGGCGGCAATGCTCGGCGTAGGCGAGCCAGTTGGTGGGATCCTTGGGGGCGGCGGTGATCGCCGCGCCCGCGAGCTTCTCGGCGTCGCCGAAGTTGGAGCCGGCGACGGCTCTTGCGGCCTCTGCCAGCAATTGCTGCGGCGTCTTACCTTTGACCTGGGCGCCAATCGACGCGGTCGCGACGCGCAAGGTTTCGGTCAGGCGCACGGCGTCGCTCGCCATGTCCTCGCGCGCGAAGGGCTTGGTCTCGGCGGCGGTGGCGCTCCCGGCAAGCAGGATCAGGAAGACAGCGAGCGAGCGCAGAGCGTAAAGCATGGTTTTGCCTCCCAAGCGCGATATGGGCGCCTCAGCGGCGCAAATATAGCACGGTTGAAGCCCCGTCGACCAAAGCAGACTTGGGGAAGCTCGACATGAGATGGCGCAAGCCCAGAGACGCCTCTAGTCGGCGAGCCCCATGACGAAGGCCAGTGCGACATTGAGGCGCCCGAGGTCGCCGTCATCCAAACGACCGATCGACTGACCTATCCGCGTACGTCGAATAGTTACAGGTTTGTCGGCCATGACCTGGGATCGCGCCCGCAAGCCATTGTTCTCGTCTGGATCGATCGTGATGCGAAAATCGGGCGCCTCAACCATTTCCGAGGTCAGTTTACAGATGACGACCGACGCGTGGTCTTTAGGAAACGCGTCGGTCTGGACGATCACGGCCGGCCGCGGCTTTCCATAGTCGCCCGATGCGGCCACGATGACGACGTCACCGCGTCTCACCGCTCGCTTGCCGGTCGGGCGCGTCGAATTCGGAAACCGCCTCGATCCAGCTCAAGCTTGGTCTTCGCTGCTCGGGATGAGACGGGCGACCTGAACGGCGACGCGCCGACGGACTGAGGCCAGGCGAGCATCGGGGACAATGATACGCAGGTCACGCAAGCCCTGCTTGCGCCGTCGCTCTCGCATCTGCCTCATGCGTTCGGCCGGGGGGACATCGACACTCCTGAGCTCAGAAAGATCAAATGTAACGCGTTACGGACCTCCGACAAGCCGAGGCGCCTCGCGGCGCGTTTGCTCCCCTTTCATCTTGATTTCACGGCGTGGCCGTCGCCACTATGGATCCTTGGAAAAAACGATCGCGCCGAATCCCTCGCGCCATGGCGGGATCTGGAGAATCTATGAGACAAACGCTCGGTCGCGTCGCCTTCGTCATGGTCTTGGGCCTTTTTTCTCCGCCCGCCTCGGCGCAAAGGCAAGCCCCGCCCGTCGCGCCTTCGACCGACGACGCCGCGATGGCCGCGCAGAAGTCGACGTTTCTGGCCCTGCCGGAAGCGACGCGAAAGGCCGTGCAGGAGGCTTTGGTTTGGCTTGGACTATACGTCGGCGTCAACGACGGCGAGTTCGGCAAGCGAACGCGTGACGCGATCGTTGCTTTTCAGGGAAACGTCAAAGCGCCAGCGGACGGAGCGCTGTCGCCGCCGCTTTTGAACGCGCTGCTTGCCGCGGCTCAAAAGGCGCGCGAGGCGGCCGGGTTCCAGAGTCGTCAGCGACCCCAAAACCGGCGCCAAGATCGGCGCGCCGCTCAAGCTTCTGAATGTGCGCGGAGGCGCGAGGCTCGATTTCGCCTCCAACGCCGACGCGGACCTCAGCGCGCTCTATGCGCGCCTGTCTGCAGCAACGCCCACGCGCAAGATCACCTATAAAGCGATCAAGCCCGACGCTTTCTTCGTCGTTTCGGGCCAAGAGGGGCCGGTCAAGTTCTACACACGCTTCGACAAGAACCCGGCCGCAACCCCACCAATCCGCGGCTTCACCTTCGCTTATCCGGCGTCGCAGACCGCCACTCTCAACCGGGTCGCAATCGCCATCGCCAATTCATTCGAGCCCTTCCCGGAATCCACCGTACCGCCCGCTCCGAGCGCCGCGGCTGGCGCCGCCGCGCCATCCGCGTCGAGCGTCGCTCCGCCTCCGGCCGCGACTGCGCTCATCATCGGGCCAGGGAAGGCGCTGACCGCGCTCAAGGCGGACGACTGTCCAAATCCAACCGTCGGGGGAAAGCCCGTGCGGATCGAGCGAACGGACGCCGCAACTGGCCTCACGATACTCGCCGGAGATTTCGCCTCGAACGGCGGAGCGCCCCGCTTCGGCTCACCATCGCAGGACCTCGTGATTCTTGGATTTTCCGGACCGCGCCTTGCGGCAAGCTCGGCCTCGTTGGCAAGCGGCGAAGCGCGCCCGATCATAACGGCTGCGCTGGACAAGAGCGCCGGCGGCGCCCCGGCGTTCGATCGAACCGGGACGCTCGTCGGCCTCGTGGCGCCGATCGCCGGCGAGCCTAAGCGCGTGGCCGGCGTCGCGCTCGCCGCACCTCATGCGTTGATTGCGCAAGACGCGCTTCGCGCCTTCCTGGGCGTCGACGAGCGCTCTTCGGAGCAAGGCCCCGCGCTCAGCGCCGGCGATATCGCCGGCCGCGAGAAGACGGCGCTGATCGCCGTCTTCTGCCAGAAATAATTGCGGCCGACGTCCGCACCCTCAGTGCGGGATGATTCCTGGGAAGACATACTGTTGCAGCGCGACCAAGACGCCGAGGATCAGCGTGAGGATAATGCTGTGCCAGAACGTGCGCGCGAACACGACGCCTTCGTGCCCGCGTAGATCGGTGACCGAGACGCCCGTCGCGATATTCTGCGGCGAGATCATCTTGCCCATCACGCCGCCGGATGAATTGGTCGCCGCAAATAGCACCGGATTGAGATCGAGCTGCCTCGCTGCCACCACTTGAAGATTGCCGAAGAGCGCGTTGCCGGACGTGTCGCTGCCGGACAGCGCAACCGCCACCCAGCCGAGGAAAGGCGACAGCAAGACGAACAAATGCCCGACCGAGGACGCGCCGAGGCCGAGCGTATAGGCCATGCCGGAATAGTTCATCAGATAGGCGAGGCCGATGATGAGGCAAACGGTTACGACGGCGATCCATGCCTGTTTGATCGTCTGCCCGACGCAGCGGAAAAAACCCCCGACGCCTATTCCCACTACCGCCGCCGTGATGATGGCCGAGAGCAGGATCGCGGTCCCCGTCGCGAGCGGCTGAAAGCCCCAAACCGCGGCATAAGGCTTATCATTATAGAGCGTGATCGAGATCGCCTTGTCGAGGCCGGGCCAGTGAATCGACTGCGCGCCGATCTTGAAGATCTCGAGCGTCGTCCACAGAATGACGATCGCGGTCACGATGAGCCAGGGAAGCCAGCCTTGCCACGGGCCCACCTCCGAATGCGCGTGAAGCAGGTTATCCCCTCCGCGGACAGCGAATTCCGGATCGGGCGCCGGCTTCCACACCTGCAAGAACAGCAGCGTCACGATCAGCGCGCCGAGCGACGACAGCACGTCGGTCAACGCATAGTTGATATAATTCGAGGTGACGAATTGAACGAGCGCGAATGAGCCGCCCGCAACCAAGAGGACTGGCCAGAGCGCCCTCAGCGAACGCGCTCCGCCGTAAAGCCCCATCACGTAAAATGGCAGCAAGAGCGCGATGAACGGCAGTTGGCGGCCGACCATGGCGCCAAGCGTCGCAGAGGGCAGTCCCGTCACTGCGCCGAGCGTCGTCACCGGGACGCCGAGCGCGCCGAAGGCGACCGGCGCGGTGTTGAAAATTAGCGTGAACACCAAAGCTTCGAGCGCCGGGAAGCCCACCAGTATGAGAAGCGATGAAGTGATCGCGACCGGTGTTCCAAAGCCGGCAATGCCTTCCAATAAAGCGCCGAAACAGAAGCCGATCACCACCAGCACAACGCGGCGATCGTTGGGGAGATGGTTGAGAACCCACGCCCGAAAAGCGTCGAACCGGTTCGATTCCACTGCGATATTGTAAAGGAGCAGCGCGTTGACGACGATCCACATCACCGGCCAGAGGGCGAACACCACGCCGGCTGCGACGGAATTAAGGGCGAGGGAAACGGGAAGGCTCCACACTCCGATCGCGATGATGAGGCCGACAATAAGGCCCGCGAGCGACGCTTGCCACGCCGGCCGGCGCATGACGCCAAGCAGCACCAGAACCGCCGCGACTGGGAGCGCCGCCACGATAAACGAAAGCGGCAGGCTGCCAGCGACCGGCGTCAGCAATTGTTTGAACATTTCCTGTCCCCCCAGCCTGTCGGCGGACCAGCCCCCTGATCGCCCCAGCGCACGACTCAGGCCTCAACCGTCTTTTCTTAAGCCGCTGTGGCTGCAAATCAAGTTCTGGTCCAATCCGCCGAACAGCAGGCGAGCCGTCCCCTAGTGGGGCGCTTCGGTGAAATTGGTAAGGATTTTGGGATTCGCTTGCGTCGTGATTCGCACGATGGAGGTTGGGAATGGCGGGAAAGTCGCCTTCGGTGAAGGGTTATGTGGTGAGGCTCGAGCCTGAGGAGCGCGAGCGTCTGGAGGCGATGGTGCGTTAGGGCAAGCACCGGTCGCAGGTTCTGACCGAGGCGCGCATCCTCTTGCAGGGGGACGTATCGGAAGCCGGCGAGGGCTGGAGCGACGGCCGCATCATCGAGGCGCTCGGAACCAATCCTTCGACGGTTCATCGGACGCGCCAGCAGCTTGTGGAGGAAGGCCTCGAGGCCGTGTTGAGCCGCAAGCCGCGGGCCAGGCCGGCGGTGAGCAAGATATTCGACGGGGCGGCGGAGGCACGACTGATCGCGCTCGCCTGCTCGCAGCCTCCGGAGGGCCACGCGCGCTGGAGCCTGCGTCTTCTGGAGAGCAAAGTGGTCGAACTGGGCATCGTCGAGCGGGCCAGCGACACGACAATCCAGCGCACGCTCAAAAAACGCGCTCAAGCCGCACCGCCGCCAGTACCGGGTCATTCCACCCAAGGCGAACGGCGCTTTCGTAGCCGCGATGGAGGATGTGCTGGAAGTCTATGCCCGGCCGCGCGATCCGGAGCGGCCGGTCGTCTGCCTCGACGAGACCTCAAAGCAAATTATCGCTGAGACGCGCGCGCCGGAGCCGGCGGCGCCTGGGCGGCCGGCGCGGCTCGACTACGAATACGTCCGCAACGGCACGGCCAACCTGTTCATGATGTACGCGCCGCTAGAAGGATGGCGTCACGTCAAACCGACCGTCGCGCAGCCGTCGATTGCGCTCATGGGCTGAAAGACCTCGCCGACGCGCACTTCCCCGCCGCCGAAAGGATCGTGCTCGTCCAGGACAATCTCAACACCCATTGCCCGGCTTCGCTCTACGGGCCTTTCCCGCCGCCGAGGCGCGCCACCTCGTCGAGCGGTTCGAATGGCATTACACGCCCAAGCACGGAAGCTGGCTCGATCTGGCCGAGTCCGAACTCGGCGTGCTCGCCGGCCAATGCCTCGACCAACGTATCCCCGACAGGCAAACGATCACCGACCAGGTCGCCGCTTGAACCAACAAGCGAAATGCCGCCAAGGCCGGAGCCGACTGGCGCTTCACACCAACCGACGCCCGCATCAAACTCAAAAGCCTCTACCCCTCACCCTGGGCGAATCGCGCCACTAGAGATGAAAATGCAGCAAAATCAAATCCAGCCCGCGCAGGTCGCGGGCAGTTTCTATCCGGCGGAGCCGGAGGCGCTGAACGCCTTGATCGGCGGCGCGCGCAGCCGAGCGCGCCCCGATGGAGGCGTCGCGCCAAAGGTGGTCGTCGCGCCGCACGCCGGCCTCGTCTATTCGGGCTCGGTCGCCGCAACCGCGTTCGCTCCATGGGCGCGGCGCGTCGACCCGCCGCGGCGCATCGTCATCATCGGCCCGGCCCATCGCGTGGCGTTTTCGGGCGTAGCGGTTCATCCGGCGTCCAAGTGGCGCACGCCGCTGGGCGAGGCGCCGGCAGCGCCTGACGCCCATGCCAGGCTTCGCTCAGGCGCAAGGGCTGGTCGTCGACCCGCGACCGTTCGTGGGCAAGCATTCGCTCGAAATGCACCTCGTGATGCTGCAGTCGATGCTGCCGGCGCCGTTCGAAATCGTTCCCATTCTGGTCGGCGACGCCGATTCCCGCTGCGTCGCGGACGTCCTGCGCCGGGTCTGGGGCGGACCGGAGACGGTCGTCGCGGTCTCGTCCGACTTGTCGCATTTTCTCGATCAAAGAAGCGCCACGTCGATCGATGCCGACACGGTGAGGCGCATCGAGACGCCGGATGCGGCGGCGCTCGATGGGCGCCGGGCCTGCGGCGCCCTCGCGATCAGGGGCGCGCTCGAGATCGCCGCGGAGTGCGACATGCGCGCAAGCGGCCTGCATTCTCGCGACATCGGCGGATGTGGGCGCCGACGCCTCGCGCGTCGTCGGCTATGGCGCCTTTGCGTTCGAATACGCCGCCTCCGCGCGGCTTGCCGACAGCGATCGCGAGCGCCTGCTCTCGGCCTGCATGACCGCGCTTAGCCAGGCGACGCAGGCCCGAGGCAAGCCGCCGCCGTTCGAGCCTCGAAGGCGGCCCGCCCTCGTTCTCGCCCTGGCGCGCGACCTTCGTCAGCTTGACCGAAAACGGACGCCTTCGCGGCTGCATCGGTTCGCTTGAGCCGCGTCGGCCGCTCATCGAGGATGCGCTCGCCAACACGGCGCAAACGACGTTTGCCGACCCGCGCTTTCCGCCGCTCCAGGAGTCCGAACTCAAGGGGCTTCGGCTCGACGTCTCAATTCTCTCTCACCCGCGGCCGATCCCCGCGCGAAGCGAATCCGAACTTGCGGAGGCGCTCGAGCCCGATCGCGACGGCTTGATTCTGACAGCCGGCAAGCGCCGCGCTCTATTCCTGCCGAGCGTTTGGCGCTCCGTTCCCGACCCGCGCGCCTTCGTGCGGCATTTAACGGCGAAGGCTGGCTTTGATTCGAATCGCTGGCCCGAAGGGCTCGAGGCGAGGCGCTTTCGGGTCGAATCGTTCGGCGCGCCATGGCGCCGGACGGATTCGAAGGACATCGAGCCAAGCGCCCTCACCCAACATTGAGGCATCAAGCAAAGGTTTTAGGCGTTCCGCGCCTAAGGCTACGTCCTCGGCGCCTGCGAAAAGGACTCGGTCAAAAAAATGTGTGCGCACGATCATCTGTGATCTGAAAAGACCTTGCCCTCAATAATGCCCCAATGCCAAGCTACGTTCAGGAACCATAGAACAATAAGAACGTTTGATTCCGCGACACGAACTGGGGGGCTCGCAAAGCGCAGGAGCCTGTCATGTGCGACTACTCGTTGGAGATGTATGGATCGCGTCCCGCCCGTGAGGGCGAGATCTATGTGACGACGCGGTTTCCGAGCGGTTCGATCGGTTTCGCCTCGGGGGGCGACCCACGCACCGCAGTTTGCATGCAATGCGACACTAAAGTGATGCTGACGGACATTCCGCCGGCGTTGCAGACCGCGCTACGCGTTGGCGCGGAAGTCGAGACTGTCTTCGCCCAGCGCGAGGCCGGCCTCTACCGCGACGGTCTGCGGTTGACGGATGGGCGTTTCGTCTCGCTGCAGGATCTGCAGCCGGGCATTCACGCCTACGTGCCGGCGCTGTTGGAGCGTGACGGATTAAAGGGCCTGACCAGGACGCCTGAGACCGTCGACTAAAGACGACCGATTGATTCGGTCGTTACCACCGCAGACTTGCGTCTCGTCGGAGTTTCGATGCGGCGCAAGTCTGCGGTCGATGTTTTGTTTTCAAAATCGCACAGATTTAGTCCTCGCGGGCACTCAGGGCCGTCGTTCGTTGGACATCGCTTCCGAGAGCCGGTCCGGCTCCTGCGTCTGTCTCTCTTCCACCCGAGTTCAGGCGACCAGTTTCGCCCTAATGGCTGAGCGCCATGGGGGCGAAAGCGCTGTATAAGCGACGGGCCGGAAACGGCTGGTTATGCTCGTCGAGCTTCGGGGGATCCATGAAGATCGCGATTTCGCGCATCGGAATGATGATTGTCGTAGGCCTTGCATGCGCAACAGCTCAGACAAACGCACGCGAAGACAAAGCCAATCAGGAGGCGGTTTCCGGAACGATCAGCGGCGAAAAAATCCAGAAAGTCGGCTTCCGGGCCATGATCCAGAAACAGGCGATCAGGTACGACCTCGCCGGAGCTGCTCGCAACAATCCAGACGGAACAGTGAGCTTAAGCCTGCAAGGCGACAAGCCTCGGATCGACAAGGTTCTCGAGGTGATCCGCGCCGGAAACAAAAAATCGTCGACAGGCAACAAAGTCAATCTGACTGACGCCCCTCTCGATCCGAGCTTGGATACGTTTACGGTCTACGCCTGGACGTCGACCACCCGGAACATCACTAATCCGTATGATCTGGTCTTTCACCTGCGACCGACCGATGACGAAATATCCAGGAAGGAAGCCGAGGCGGCTTGGAACACGATCGCCGAAAGCACGCTCAAGGGCGACGATCTCACCAAATTTAAGAACCATCTCGGCGGCGAGGACTAGCCTACCCGCCAATCCGGGAGAAGATGTCGCGTAAGGGGGCGCCGCCCCAAGCGGACGTGACGAAGTCGTTGTGATCGACGGAGCCGGCGTCGACGAAGGCGGCGACGCCGGGGGTAAGCGCACCCGGCAGACCGCTCACGGTTGGCACGCCCGCCGCCTCGAGCTCGCTACGGACTGCGTCGTTTCCTTCGCGCGAGGAGGTCGAATAGGCGCTGACGAAAAAGGCGCTGCGTCCAGGGCCCTCCGCCCAGTTCACGAACTTATCGCGCTCGCCGTAGAGCGCGTCGAGCAGAACCAGCCCGCGCACCCGACTCTGATCGCCTCCAACCGCGAGCGAATAGGCCGCGGGCAGATAGCCGCCGCTATAGGCGACGATGACGACCGGCATCCGCCTAAAGGCGCCGCGCCCGTTGGGATAAAGGTCGCCGAGCTTCGACTGCGCCTCGCCGAGAAAGGCGGCGAAGCCGCCCGCCGACCAGAATCGCCCGGCGCTCGAGTCCTGCGCATCTACGGCGAGCTGCGGCGCAACCAGAACAGCGTTGAGCCCCGAATCGGCGAGCTGCCTCACGATCTGCTGCCGGGCGATGACGTCGCGCGACAGCGTTGCGTTATTGCCGTGGAAGAAGACGATGATGACCCCGGGCTTGTTCGGGTCAAATGATTGCGGCGCCGCGAGCAGCACGCTGCGGTCGCTATAGGTCTGGTCCTCCCAGTGGATTCCTCCACGCGGGCTCGAATGGCCGAGCCGGCCGTTGTCGTCGACGTCAAGGAAGGGCCGCGACTTGCCCGTCTCCTGATAATTCGGGATGAGCCCATGATAAGGGAACGCCGAATTCTCGAACGAGGCGAGCGAAACGGTGGCGCCGTCGATTGAGGTCAGGCCCGCCTTTGTGGGCTGGCCGGGCTGAACAGCCGGACCCGCGCAACCGGCCATGAGCAGCGCCGCTCCCAGCGCCAGGCCCGCGCCCTGCGTCCGCCCAAAAAAACGTCCCCGCATGGCCTGATCCTTAACAATCCATTGGCGGCGCCAAAAGACCTTTTCAAAGCCCTCTTACGAAATCGTGAACAATGCCGGCGGCTGGAGGCGCAGGGGCTACACATTTCCTCGCTCGCGTTGGGCGAGGCGCTCCGCCCGAGTGCCAAAAGGTCATTGTGGAGAAATAGCGGTCAGCTGTCCTCGGCGACGCCGTTGGACGGCTGCGTGTGGGGGCTGACCCGATCGGAGATCGCCAGAACCAGGGTCGAAACGACAAAGGTCAGATGAAGCCCCGCCAACCAATAGAGTTCGCGATCCGGTTCCTTCTCGACGTTCATAAAGGCCTCAAGCAGCTTGATCGCCGAGATGGCGACGATGGACGCCATCAGTTTGAGCTTGAGCTCAGTGAAATCGATCTCGGCGATCCAATGCGGGCGCCCGTCGTCTTTCCGCATAAGGACTGGGGCTACGAAATTGGTGTAACCGGAGAGAAAGACGATCACCACCAGCGAGGCGGTCAGCGTCAGGTCGACGATCGCCAGTTCGGACAAGAGGACGTCCTCGTCGCCGAGATTCGGCAGCTGCGAAAGCAGCTCGTAGAGGTGCAGGCCGGCTTTGTAGAGGATCGCGACGAGGCTGATGGCGAGCGCCAGATAGAGGGGCGCAAGGAGAAACCGGCTGACAAACAGAATTCGCTCGAACGCGTCCCTGATCATGGATTCCTCAAGTCTGCGTCGAGCGAAGCCGCACGCCGCCTGGACGCGCTCATTGTGTTTGAATGCCCGAAGCCGCGCAAGCCGCGGGCCTCATGCTTTCGTCAGCAGCCGAAAGCAGCTCCTATGCCGGATGCGGCGACGCCTTGGCGAAAGGCACACAGAGCAAAGCGCCAAAGGTCAAAACGGCGATCATGATCCAAGCTTCGTTGATAGCCTGAACCAATGCAGCCTTTCCGACAAGCGATTGCACCATCGCGAGCGCCGGACCCTCGAGCGGGCCAGCCGGGCGGTTCATGAACATGTCGAGGGGTATGCCGACAAACTTGGCCGTGTCGACATCCCCGGCCTCTAACCTCTTCGTAAATACTGTCCCAAGCTCGGGCGAACGGGTGTAGATGACGGTGTCGATCATGGCGAGCCCTATGGCGCCGCCAAGATTTCGCATCAGGTTGAAAAGGCCGCTCGCGTCGGGCACGCGGCTCGCCGCCAAATGCCCGAGCGCGAGCCGAGTTGGGGGAAGCAGACAGAACATGATTGCGAGTCCGCGAATGACTTGCGGCCAAAACATGGCGTTGAAATCGGTTTCCGGCGTCTGCAGTCCGCTGAGCCCCAAGCCCACTCCAAACAGCCCAAATCCAACGGACGTTAGGAGCCGCGCATTGACCCGCTGTTCGAGCGCAACGGCGATCGGCGCGGTCAAGAGCTGCGTCACCCCGGTAACCAGCATGGTTAGGCCGATCTCCAAAGCGTTGTGGCCTCTTACGAACGCCAGAAAAACCGGCATGAGATAAACGGAGCCGAAGAGGCCGATCCCGAGGACGAAGCTCAGAACACAGCCGATCGTGAAACTTCGGTCGGCGAAAGTACCGAGCGTAACGATCGGGCGGCGCGCTTTCAGCGTGCGCCTGACAAAACTGACCGAACTTGCGAGGCTAATCGCCAACAGGCCTGCTACGAGGGCGGAGATCCAGCCGCGCGTCGGCGCTTCCTTGAGGGCTATTTCCAGCGCCGCAAGCGCAATCGCCAAGAGGAGCAACGACAGCACATCGAGTTTGCGCGCCTCGCTGAAGCGCATCGGCTCCTTTGGCAGCAGGATGCCCGCAACCGCCGCCGAAACAATCCCAGGGGCGACATTGATCAAGAACAGCCAGTGCCAGGAATAGGTCTCGGTAATCCAACCGCCGACGATTGGCCCAACGGTCGGCGCAAGCACCGCCAGCACGCCGGCGAATGTGGTTGCAACACCCTGTCGCGCTAATGGGAATAGGAGGAACACCGCCGAAAAGACGCTCGGGATTAAGGTGCCTCCGGAAAAGCCCTGCAAAACCCGCCATGCGATCAGGACGGGGAAATTGTCGCTCGCGGCGCACCCCACCGAAGCCAGCGTGAAGATGGAAATGGACAGCACGAACAGCCAGCACATGCTAAGCAAGCGCGTGAGCAAGCCGGTCAGCGGGATCGCGACAACTTCCGCGATGAGGTAAGCGGTCTGCACCCAACTCATCTGGTCCGGCGGAATGTCCAGCGCGCTCTGAATCGTCGGCAATGACGTCGCCACGACTTGGACGTCAAGGATCGCCATGAACATGCCGACACACATCATTGCAAAGCCGATCGACGTCGATACCGACGCGGCGACCGGAATGTGCTGTTCAGGCGCGTTTGACATGGGCCGACCCGGTCAGCGCGATCGTCTCCGCACGGATCCGGACCGATAGGAGAATCGCGTTTGCTGCGGAGAAGAGCACAGCAACCCAGGGTAGGCCAAGGCAAAGGGGCAGGACAGCAATCTCTCCAACGACGACGAGATAGTTTGGGTGCGAGAGAAAGCGGTAGGGGCCATTCGTCACCAGCGGAGCGCCCGGAAGAATGATGATGCGCGTGGTCCAACGCGGGCCAAGCGTCATCAGAGTCCAGGCGCGCAGAACCTGGAGCGACAGAAAGACTGCAAGCCAGATTGGATTGATCGAGCGCGCCGCGCCGAAAATCCACAAGTTCGCTAACCAGAGGGCGTGCATCAGCACAATTGCTGGATAGTGCTTAGGCGCAAACTCGACGGCGCCCTTCGCAAGAAGGGCCGCTGTATTGCGGCGCGCGAGAAAGAGTTCCGCAATTCGCTCCGCAGTCACCGCTCCGAGGAGGAGAGCGGCGGGCGTCACGCGGCTCTCTTCAGGGAAACGCAGCTCGAAGTAAAACCCGGCCCCATCGCGGTCAGCAACGTCCGCGAAGGCAGGCCTTCACGCATGACGCGCTCCAGCACGAAGAGCACGGTCGGGGCCGACATGTTTCCGTACTCCGTCAGGATCGTGCGTTCATGGTCGAGAGAACCCTGCTCGAGCGACAGCGCGAGTTCGAGCGCCGCGATGACCTTCGAGCCCCCTGGATGACAGGCAAAGCGATCGACATCTTCGAGAGCCAATCCCCCGCGGCCTAAAATGCCGGCAATCGCTGGCGCTATGTGCTGTTGCGCGAATGGAGGGATCGCCCGGTCAAAGATGACGCCGAAGCCCTGCGGATCGATTTTCCAACCCATGATGTCGAGCGTTTCAGGCCAGGTGTGCTGGCCGCTCATTTCAACCGCGGCGCCGGCGCCTTCGTCGGCCCTGAGCACACAAGCAGCCGCGCCATCGCCGAAGAGCGCCGTGGCGACGATATTCGCCTTGGTCAACTCATCGAGCCGGAAGGCCAGGGTGCAAACCTCGACCGCGACGAGCAGAACAATGCTGCCTGGACGTGAGCAGGCGAGACGGGAGGCGATTGAGAGCCCGGAGACGCCGCCGGCGCAGCCAAGTCCAAAGACGGGAACCCGCTCGACATCGGGGCGAAACCCCAAGCGCCCGGCCACCCTTGCTTCGAGACTGGGCGTTGCGATCCCGGTCGATGAAATCGTGACGATCGTATCGACTTGCGCCGCGTCAAGTTCGGCTGCGTCGAGAGCGCGCTTCGCGGCGTCGACAAAAAGCTCGCATGCGCCCTCGAGATAGGCGGTTGCGCGCTCCGGCCAGCCGAGCGGCGCGAGATACCAGTCGATTGGCCGCACCGCATATCGCCGGCGGATTCCAGAGCTCTTGAAAACGCGCGCCATGCGGTCGAAATCGTCATAGCGCCCGGCGAAACCTCGACTCGCGGCCGCCGCGACGTCGGACTGGCTCAAGACGTTCGGCGGGACTGCGGTAGCAAGCGAAACAAGCTTGGCGGATCGTCTCATAAACACTCCAATTATGGTCGCGACCCAGCGTTCAACCAGAACAGCAATGGTCGTCGATTTATTCGAGGCGAATATCCAGCTAATCAATGGTACGGGTTATTCGTAGATTTAGTTACGCTCACAATATTGTGAAGGCAGAAAGTCGAATATCATTGCGACCAAGGGTGTTATGCCTCAATGTGGCTTAGGCGTAGAGGCGCCACACAATAGGAAATGCCGCAGCCGGCGCTCACCTCACAATTCCGAGAGCCCTATCGCATTAGCGACGAAGCCGCCTACATCCGCTGCACAATGAGGTTCGAACGAAATGGCGGGTCGAGCCCGGCGTCGTAAGCGAGAGACAGTGCGGATCGCCTTAGCTGATCATTCGTTGGCATAATTCTTGATTAATTCCGTTGTGCTAAGATTTCGGCTTCAGCTTCGGTGACGCGTCAATCGGCGAAAGGACGATCGGAACGTTCGTCAGGAGAGGAAAGCAACCCACGGGGGCGTCCGAATAAGGAGGTCCTCATGTTGAACAAATGTTCTCTGGCGTTGGCCGCAGCTCTGGCGATCGCGCCCCAATTCGCGCTTGCAGATGAAGCCGGCCTTTGCGTCGACATTTCCGTGCCGAAGAAGGCGATCGAAGCGCATAACGGCAAATGGATCCAATTGACGCCCGATCAATGGCAGTTCCTGCGCGGCATCTACGCGATGAACCCGCAGACTCCTCCTGGCCTACCCTATGGCGACAAGGCGGCGCTGGCCAAGGTTGACGGCGATTCCGGCGGGCTCGTTTTCTTCATCGATGGCGACAAGGCCTGCACGCCAATGCCCGTTCCTGACAAGCTTCTCAGCATGATGGACGATGTGGCGACCGCGAAAATCAACCACGAGGGCAGCGGTCTCTGATCCGGGTTGCGGAACGCCTTGGGTAACTCGACTCACCAAGTCGGGAACGCCCAGGGCGTCGAGACGCTCAGCCGCGGCTTCGGTCGGTGGGCGCTATTGTGACGATCTGGGGTCTCGCATTCATCGGCGTCGTCAGCCTGGCGAGGCCGCAGTTCGCTTATATTGGCGCTGCTCGCTCAAAATCATTTCTGGGCGACGCTTCGCGCCGCTCGCAAATCCGACCTTGTGATCCGCGTCACGGCGTCGCCTGGCTCCAATGTCTAGCAAAAAGTGGAGAGGTCGCTCCGCGGAGCGCTCGACGCGCTCATGGGCGTTGCACATTCGACCTTGGACGCTCGCCAGTTTGAGAGGAGACAGCTCGAAAGGAGATTCGCCATGAGCCGCTTCGAGAATCCGGCCCAGTTCGACAATGCATATCCAAATGTGGCGCCCAGCCGCAGCAAGCTCAAGACGCTCCTGCTGTTGGTCGCCTTGCTGGCCTACGCCGCGGGGTTCGTAATCCTCTATCCGATCGTCGCAAGCAGCGTGACGAAGAGCGCCTCCGAAGGCAACGACCCCGGTCTGGCGCAGCTTGTCGGCCCTTGACTGTTCGGCTCGCGTCAGCGCGCGGCGAAGGTTGGGCGAGACGACGCTAGCGATCCGCGCCCAGCCGATCGGCGTAAGCGTGTTGAACGCCCTGAGGGTCCGTCACCACGTGCTCGCCGCTTTCGCCGCAATGAATCCATTGCGGTCCAATCGGCGCCTTGCCCCATCCGCCAGGGATATCCAGCATGTAGGTCGGCGTCGCCAGCCCCGAGAGGCGCGCGCGTAGAACCCGCATCAAGCCCTGGCCCTTGGCGATCGGGACTCGCCAATGCGCCGTGCCGGGCGCGAGATCGCCATGATGCAGGTAATAGGGCTTCACTCCCGCCTCCACGAAGGCGCGCATGAGGTCGATGAGCGTTTCCGCGTTATCGTTGACTCCCTTCAAGAGAACGCTTTGGCTGACCAGCATCGCTCCCGCAGCCGCAAGCCGGCGACAGGCCGCGCGCGCGCCTTCCGTCAGTTCGCGCGGATGATTGGCGTGCACCGCCACCACCGTCGTCTTGCCTTCGGCTATCAGAGCGCGCGCCACCGCCTTCGTCACCCGCTCCGGCGCGGCGACAGGCAGGCGCGTATGCCAGCGCAGCACCTTGACGTGGTCGATCGCTGCGAGCGCATGGGTGGTCTCGGCGATCCGGCGAGATGAAAGGGTCAAGGGATCGCCGCCGGTCAGGATGACCTCCCAAATCTCCGTATGCGCCTTGAGGTACTCGAGCGCAGCGGCGAAGTCGGCTGCGCTGAGTGTTCCCGACCCTGGGCCGACACGCTCGCGACGGAAGCAGAAGCGGCAATAGACCGCGCAAACCGCGACCAGCTTGATCAAAACCCGATCGGGGTAGCGATGCACAAGCCCCTTGACGGGGCTCCTGGGATCGTCGCCGATCGGGTCGTCGTGCTCGGCTGGATCGCGCATGAGCTCACGCGTGTCCGGCACGAACTGAAGCGCGATTGGATCGGCGGAATCGTTGGGCTCGATGAGGTCGGCCAGCGCCGGCGTGAGCCCAATCGCATAGCGCTTGGCGACGGCAACGAGCTCCGGAAGCCGTTCCGGCTCCGCCAGTCCCGCTTCAACGAGATCGTCGGGGGTGGTCAGGCGTCGGCGTTGAAGTGCTGAGGTCATTCGGCTTTCGCGTAAAGAGATACATGCGCAGTCGCGCATGGGAGCGCGACGCTCGCTTCGATGCGCCAGTTACGGGAACGCGAGCGGCGTCGCAAGGCTTGCCCGCCGACCCAAGCCAGGGCGCCGCCTCGCGAACCAAAAGCGTGCTAGAGGGAGCCATGCAGAACGATCGCAATCCCCGTTGGGTCTATACCCAGACGATCAAGATGTTTGCCGCGCCCGCTTCCCCGCCGTTCGAGGACGAGGACGCGCTCGAGCGGGATTGGGGCCGGGTCTGGGGCATCGACAACGATGTCGGGCAGATCCGCAGCATTCTCGTGCACCGGCCCGGGCCCGAGATGGCGGTGGTCGATCCAGCGAAGCGCATCCCCGAAATCGGCTCGTTCGGCGACGTCGATGAGGGGTGGTACTTCCAGAGCGAGACGCCGCCCGACCTGCCGGCGATGCAGGCGGAGCACGACGCCATGGTCGCGGCGCTCAAGGCTGCCGGCGTCGAGGTTTTTCACGCCGAAGGCGTCGAGGGCGGGCGGCTGAAATCCTGCTACACCCGCGACCCGCTGATCATGGTCAAGGGCGGCGCGATCGTTTGCCGCATGGGCGCGCGCATCCGTCGGGGCGAGGAGCTGGCGTCCACTCGGACCCTCGCCAAAATTGGCGTGCCCATCCTGCGCACCATTTCGGGCACGGGCGTCATGGAGGGCGGAAGCTTCGCCTGGATCAACAGCACGACGGCTGCGATCGGCGTCGGCGTGCGCGTCAACCGCGACGGCGCGCTCCAGGTCGCCGAGGTGCTCAAGCGGCAGGGAGTCGAGCTCCTGATCGTCGATCTCACGGGCTACGACATCCATCTCGACGTATCCTTCCTGATGGTCGACAAGGATCTGGCTTTGGTGAACCCATTCGGCCTGCCCTTTTCCTTCATGGAGGAATTAAAGGCGCGCGGCGTCCACCTCGTCGAGATCGATCCGACAGACGATCCTTGGATCAACAACTCGCTCGCCACCGCCCCCGGTCGGCTCCTGATGCCGGAGGGCGCCAGCAACCGCACGCTCGACGCGCTTGCCCGGCATGGCGTGACCTGGACGACCATTCCCTACGCCGCGATGCACAAGAATGGCGGCGGCATCCACTGCTCGACAACGCCGCTGCGGCGAGACAAGGTCTGAGGTCTTTGGAGCGTCGGAGGGCCGCCTGACCGATCTGCCCAGCCAAGCGCAAGTTGTCATCGTCGGCGGAGGGATCGTCGGCTGCAGCGTCGCCTATCACCTGACGCTCCGCGGCTGTACGGACGTTCTGCTTCTGGAACGAAAGACAACTCACCTGCGGAACGACATGGCACGCTGCGGGGCTGGTTGGACAGCTCCGCGCCACCCGGAATCTGACGAGGCTCGCACAATATACGACCGAGCTTTACGCGACGCTTGAAAAGGAGACAGGCCAAGCGACGGGCTTCCGTCAGATCGGTTCGCTCGCCGTCGCCACAAGCGACGGCCGCATGGAGGAATTGAAGCGGGGCGCCTCAATGGCGCGCTCCTTTGGCCTGCAAGTCGATGTTGTCAGCGCCGAACGCGCTCTCGAGCTCTGGCCGTTTCTCAACGCCGGCGACCTCTTGGGCGCGGTGCATCTGCCTAGAGACGGCCAGACCAATCCGATCGACACGACACAGGCGCTGGCGAAAGGCGCGCGGAGCCGCGGCGCGCGGATCGTCGAAGACGCCAAGGTTGAAGAGATCGTGGTCGAAAACGGCAAGGCGGTCGGCGTGCGCGGGCGCCTTCGGCGAGATTCAGGCTGACGTCGTCGTGAACTGCGCTGGCATGTGGGCGCATGACCTCGGCGCGAAAGCTGGGGCCGCCGTGCCTCTGCACGCGGCGGAGCACTTCTACATCGTCACGGAGCCGATCCCGGACCTCCCACGCCCCCTTCCCGTGCTGCGCGACGCAGACAGGTGCGCCTACTTCAAGGAGGACGCGGGCAAGCTTCTGGTCGGATGGTTCGAGCCTGTCGCCAAGCCCTGGGGAATGAATGGCGTCCCCGAGAGCTTCTCGTTCGACCAGCTGCCGGAGGATCTCGAGCACATCGAACCTCTGATCGAGGCCGCGATCCATCGTGTTCCGGCGCTGGGCAAGGCGGGTGTCCAACTCTTCTTCAACGGGCCCGAAAGCTTCACGCCCGACGACCGCTACTTGCTTGGTGAGACGCCGGAAGTTCGCAACCTGTTCGTCGCGGCCGGATTCAACTCGATCGGCATACAGTCGGCCGGCGGCGCGGGAAAGGTCCTGTCCGATTGGATCGTTGACGGGCATCCGCCCATGGATCTGTGGGACGTCGACATCCGTCGCATGATGCCGTTCCAGCGGAACCGCGCCTATCTGCGCGATCGCACGACGGAGACGCTCGGCCTGCTCTACGCCATGCACTGGCCTTTTCGTCAGCCGGAATCGGCGCGCGGCGCGCGCCGTTCTGCGCTGCATGATCGGCTCAAGGCGGCGGGCGCCTGCTTTGGCGAGGCCGCTGGCTGGGAGCGCCCGAACTGGTACGCGCCCGATGGAGAGCCGCCGCAATACCAATACGCTTATGGGCGGCAGAACTGGTTTCCGTTTTCGGCAGAAGAGCATCGCGCGGTTCGCGAGGCGGTCGGCCTGTTCGACCAATCGTCATTCGCCAAATTTGTCGTCGAGGGGCCGGACGCGGAGCAGGTCCTCAACTCGATCTCAGCAAACGATGTCGCCGTTCCCGTCGGGAAGATCGTCTACACGCAATGGCTCAACGAACGCGCCGGCATAGAAGCTGATGTGACCGTCACAAGAGAGGCCGACGATCGCTATCTCGTCGTGACGGCCGCGACCTCTGAGACACGCGATCTGGCCTGGCTCAAGCGCAACATCCCGGACGATGCGCGAGTCGGGGTTCATGACGTAACCTCCGGCCAGGCGGTCCTGGGCGTCATGGGGCCGCGGGCTCGCGACCTGCTCCAGCCCCTCACCGACGCCGACCTGTCGAACGAGGCTTTCCCATTCGCCACGTCGCGGGTCATCGATCTCGGCTACGCTCGCGTGAGAGCGAGCCGCATCACTTACGTCGGCGAACTCGGTTGGGAGCTCTATATCCCGACTGAATTCGCTCAGGGCGTCTTTGACGTGATCGGCAAAGCCGGGAGGCCGTTCGGTCTCAAGCTCGCCGGCTACCACGCCATGAACTCGCTTCGCATCGAGAAGGGCTATCGTCACTGGGGCCACGACATTACGGATGAGGACTCTCCGCTCGAAGCTGGCCTTTCTTTTGCGGTCGCGATGGGTAAGCCAGGAGGCTTCATCGGGCGCGAGGCTTTGCTCCGCCGGAAAGAGCAAGGGCTGACCCGCCGGCTTGTCCAATTCGTCATGGAGGACGTCGAGCCGCTGCTTTATCACAATGAGCCGATCCTTCGCGACGGCGAGATCGTTGGCCGCATTACGTCGGGCATGTTCGGCCATACGATCGGCCGCGCCATCGGTCTCGGCTATGTCGAAAACGGCGGCAAGGCTGTGACGCGGGAATTCATCCAGAACAGTCAGTTCGAGATCGAGGTGGCGGGCGCAAGGTTCCGCGCCAAGGCTTCCCTCAAGCCTGTCTATGATCCCGAAAGCCTTCGGGTGAAAGATGTTCAGGGGCGAACGCTGAGGCATGTCGCCGAGGCCTGAACCGGGGGAGTGCGCAGGCCGGTTTTTGGCGCTCAGGCGGACTTTTGCCGCAAGGCTGGAGAGAGCTGATTCGGGGCGCGCACTTTGTTACGCGACTCCATGATTTCAATCACTTGAGTGCGCTTTCGCGCAACTTTTTTGCGCTTCGCAAGGATCTCGCTCCGCGACTTAAAAGCATGTTGCACTTGGGTCGAACCGCGATCGTCATTGCGAGCGCAGCGAAGCAATCCAGGGAACGTGGGGCGCCTCGCGACTCCTGGATCGCCGCGTCGCCATAGCCCGTCCGGAAGGACGGGCGTCTGTCGACGCCCTACGGCTCCTCGCGATGACGATTCCATCGAGACGCAGCCTGCTTTAGACACGGGCCTCGGGAGAAGCCTCGCCGTGATCGGGAACGCGAGCGGCGGGTTGAGCTGGGTGAGCGATCATCCGATGATGCTAGTCGGAATTTCTGTATTTGTCAATCTATTTCCGATATTTTCTATTATGAAGAAGTTCACCGATCAGGCCCGAGGCCCGTGAGCGGTGGATCGCTCTTCCTGGACTGTGCAACCGGATAACAACATGGCCGACGACATCGAACGTCAAAGAAACAGGCTGCCGCGCAGCCTTTATGCCGAAAGCGCGCGGGCGGCGGTCACAACCCCTCCGCTTCGCGGCGACAAGCGCGTCGGGGTCGTCGTGGTTGGCGGCGGGTTTACGGGTCTGTCGACGGCCCTGCACCTAGCGCAGCGCGGCGCCGATGTGACGGTTTTGGAAGCTCGCGAGCCAGGGTGGGGCGCGTCGGGCCGCAATGGCGGGCAAGTCAACCCGGGGCTCAAGCATGAACCTGAGGAAATAGAGCGCCAGTTCGGCCGCGATTTGGGCCGGCGAATGGCAGCGCTGTCGGGCGGCGCGCCAGACCGAGTCTTTTCGCTGATTCGAGAGTTTCAGATCCGATGTGAGGCAAACCAAGGCGGCACGATTCGCGCAGCCTTCTCGAAGGGCGCGGAGACGTTTCTCCGCCGCGCCACAGCAGGTTGGAAGGACCGCGGCGCGCCGGTCGAATTGCTGGAGCGCGAAGCGATCGCCCGCGCGACCGGCGCGGACCGTTACCTTTGCGGCGCGCTCGACCGGCGCGGCGGTTCGGTCAATCCGCTCGGCTATGCGCGCGGGCTGGCCGATGCGGCGATTCGCGCCGGCGCCGCCATCCACGGCGGCGCGAGGGCGACCAAAGTGGAACGGCGAGGCGCTTCATGGGCCGTTGTGACCCCTGAAGGGACCGTTACCGCAGACTGGCTCGTGCTTGCGACAAACGGCTATACAGACGAACTCTGGCCCGGCCTTCGGCAGACGATCATCCCGGTCTATAGCGGCATCGTGGCGACCGAGCCCCTCCCGGAAGAGGTCGCCAAGCGGATCTTGCCGACGCGGACCGTCCTCTATGAGCATGAGGACATCACAGTCTACTATCGGCTTGACGTCTCCAACAGGCTCTTGATGGGTGGGCGCAGCCGATTGCGGACGCTGGAACGCCCCAACGATTTCCAGGATCTGATCGCCTATGCGAAGCGGCTCTGGCCCTTTATCGGGAATCCTCGATGGACGCATGGCTGGAACGGCCAATTGGCGCTCACTTTGGATCACTATCCTCATCTCACTGAGCCGGCCGACAAGGTCATCGCCTGCCTTGGGTACAACGGTCGTGGGATCGCGATGGCGACCGCAATGGGCGCTGAAATAGCCCGCCGCATCACCGGAACGCCCGCGGCGGACCTCGATATGCCCGTCAAGTCGGCTCTGGAGCCAATCCGGCTGCACCGGTTCTGGCCGATCGGCGTGACGGCAAGGCTGGCCTACGCTCGCCTGATCAGGGCCATAGGGGTGTAAATCTGCGGGCCAACGCTGTCCGCGCAGGGGTCGTGCGCGATCTCGGCTTGCCTTCCTTGGAGTGAGCGGCGCCGACGACATGCGACACGGGCAGAGATTGCGCCCATCTACGAAATATTAGGCGCAAGCTGGCAGGCGCCCGGTCACCTCGCGGTGAGGTCAACACAATTTGATGTGCACTGCAACAATCAGCGCTTATATCTGAGAACGCTGACAGCCCCCAAGGCGATGGCGATCAGCCGTCGGGTTGAGCAAAACAAGGGGCGCAGCCGTTCAATTGCAGGCTTAGGTCCATGACAGCCGTCGTTCGGTTAGCTCTCGCGCGTCCCTACACCTTCGTCGTAATGGCGATTCTGGTGATGATCTTTGGCGTGCTGTCGGCCATTCGCACGCCGACCGACATCTTTCCCAATATCGGCATTCCGGTCATCTCGGTCGTCTGGAGCTACACCGGCCTCGCGCCTGATGACATGGCTGGCCGAATCGTCTCGCCTTACGAGCGCGTCCTCTCCACCACGGTCAACGATATTGAACACATCGAGTCCCAGTCGTTTCCCGGTATGGGCGTTATCAAAATCTTCTTCCAGCCAAACGTCAACATCAACGCCGCTCAGGCGCAGGTCACATCGATCTCGCAAACCATCCTGAAGCAGCTTCCCGCGGGAGCCACCCCGCCGATCATTCTCGCCTACAACGCCTCGAGCGTCCCGATCATCCAGCTCGCCCTGTCGAGCGACTCGCTTTCCCAGGTGGAACTGTTCGACCTCGCCATGAACTTCATTCGGCCGCAGCTCACGACGGTCGCGGGCGCCCAGCTTCCGTTCCCCTATGGCGGGGCGATGCGCCAGGTGCAGATCGATCTGGACCAGAACGCGCTGCGCGCCCACAACCTTTCGGCCACCGATGTCGGCGCTGCGCTCGCCTTGCAGAACCAGATCAATCCGGTCGGCACGGAGAAGATCGGCCCCTACGAGTTCACCGTCGATCTCAATGATTCGCCCAAAGCCGTAGCCGATTTCAACAATCTTCCGGTCAAGGTGGTCAACGGCACGGTCGTGTTCATGCGCGACATCGCCTATGTCCACGACGGTTCGCCGCCGCAGACCAATGTCGTTCAGCTCGATGGGCGCAAGGGCGTTCTCATGTCGATCCTCAAGATCGGCTCGGCGTCCACGCTCGACATTATTTCCGGCATCAAGGCCCGCCTCCCTGCAATCGAAGCCACGCTTCCTCCGGGCGTCAACCTCAAGTTCGTCGCGGACCAGTCCGATTTCGTTCGGTCTTCCGTCACCGCGGTCGTGCGGGAGGGGTTGATTGCGGCGACGCTTACAGGGTTCATGATCCTCGTCTTTCTCGGCAGCTGGCGATCGACCCTCATCATCACGGTTTCGATACCGCTCGCGGTTCTGAGTTCCTTGACCGCGCTTTCCCTGCTTGGGCAGACCATCAACGTCATGACGCTTGGCGGGCTTGCTCTTGCGGTTGGCATCCTGGTCGACGACGCGACGGTCACGATCGAGAACATCAACCGCCACATGGAGCATGGCGAGGACATTTTGACCGCCATTACGACTGGCGCGCAGGAGATCATGCCGCCGGCGACGGTCGCCTTGTTTTGCATTTGCATCGCCTTCGTGCCCTTGCTCGCGCTTGGCGGCGTGGCCGGCTACTTGTTTCGTCCGCTCGCGATGGCCGTCGTCTTCGCGATGATCGCCTCGTATATTCTCACCTACACGCTCGTGCCGACGATGGCGCATTTTCTGCTCAAGAATCAGCATCACCACGCGGCGGGGGGCGAGCCGGGCGAGCCGCGGCGCGTCGGGCTCTTTGGCCGCTTCCAGCAAGGGTTCGAGCACTATTTCGAACGGTTTCGCCTGGGCTACCTCGGCCTCTTGCGACTGGCGCTCGCGCATCGTTTTGTCTTCGCCGGCGGCTTCGTCTGTTTTGCCTTGCTGTCTCTCGGCCTCGCGCCGTTTCTCGGGCAGGACTTCTTCCCTTCGATCAATTCCGGCGCGATCAAAATCCACATGAGGGCGCCGACGGGAACGCGAATCGAGGAGACGACGCGGCTGACGGACGAGGTCGAACAGAAGATTCGTTCGATCATTCCGCCCGATCGGCTGGCGAGCGTCGTCAACAACATCGGTCTTCCGAGCAGCGGCATCAATCTCTCGTACCAAAACACCGGGACGATCGGCGTCTTCGACGCCGACATGCTCGTGAGCTTGCGCGAGGGGCCGACGCCGACTGACGCTTACATCAAGACCCTGCGGGAGCAGCTCCCGAAGGCCTTCCCAGGCGCGACGTTCTCGTTCCTTCCGGCTGACATCGTCAGCCAAATTCTCAACTTCGGCTCGCCAGCGCCGATCGACGTCCAGATCGCCGGCAATGACGTCAAAGCGAGCCGCGCCTTCGCCAACAAACTCTTAGCGAAGATTCGCCATGTTCCCGGAATTGCCGATCCACGCGTCCAGGAAGCTTTCCAGGACCCCGCTCTGAAGGTCGACTTCAACCGCGAATTCGCCGGCGTGGTCGGGCTCACCGAGAACGACGCCTCGACCAGCCTTCAGACGACCCTCTCGGGCAGCACCCAGACGGCCCCGACCTATTGGCTGAGCCCGACCAATGGCGTCTCCTACCCTATCTCGGTCCAGACACCCCAATACGGGATCGATACGCTCGGAGACCTCAAGTACGTGCCGCTGAGGACTTCCGAACTCGACGCAGCTGCTTGGCGGTCTGGCGACGTTTTCGCCCGAACCGCTCGACGCCATTGTTTCGCATTATAACATCCGCAGCGATTGTGAATATCTACGCGACGACCCAGGAGCGCGATCTGGGCGGCGTCGCCGCCGACGTCCAAAAGATCGTCGACGACGCGCGGGGCGAACTGCCGAAGGGATCGACCATCACGATACGTGGACAGGTGGCGACAATGCAGAGCGCCTACTCTCAGTTGTTCATCGGCTTGGCCTTCTCCGCCGTGCTGATCTACCTTCTGATCGTCGTTAATTTCCAATCCTGGCTCGACCCTTTCGTGATCCTCACCGCGCTTCCGGCGGCGTTGGCCGGAATCGTGTGGATGCTGTTCGTGACGCAGACGAGCCTGTCGGTTCCCGCCTTGACCGGAGCGATCATGTGCATGGGCGTGGCGACGGCGAACAGCATCCTTGTCGTCAGCTTCGCGCGCGAACAGCTTGCTGAAGGAAAAAGCGCGGTCGAGGCCGCGCTCGAGGCCGGCGCCACGCGTTTCCGGCCGGTGCTGATGACCGCGCTCGCCATGATCATCGGCATGGCGCCAATGGCCATCGAGGTCGGAGAAAATTCGCCCTTGGGACGCGCGGTTATCGGCGGTCTCACGTTCGCGACTTTCGCGACGCTGTTGTTCGTGCCGACCGTGTTCTCGATCGCGCACCGAGCCAATCCGAACAAAGCCAAAGCCCAAGATAAAGCCAAACCGGCGGCGCCCCTCGTCGGGCTGACCGCTCACGCCTGATCCGGAGCTCTTCCCATGTCCTCTGAATCTCCCGCCACTCCACCTAAACCCAAGACGCGGCGCGTCCTGCTTGTCGTCTGCGTCCTCGCGATCGGCGCCGCTTGCCTCGCCTTCTCCGGCATCACGGATCGCGCCAGGAGCAGACAGGAGGTCGCCGCCTGGACCGACGCCCAGATCGTACCGACGGTGCGTGTCGTGCGGCCCGAGCATGGATCTCAAGAACAGGAGCTGGTTCTCCCGGGCAACGTCGCCGCTTTCAACACCGGCTCGCTCTTCGCCCGCGCCAGCGGCTACATCTCCGCCTGGAACAAGGATATCGGCGCGCATGTCACAAAGGGCGAGATTCTGGCGACGATCTCGGCGCCCGATCTCGACCAACAGCTCGAACAGGCCAAGGGGCAGCTCGTTCAGTTGCAGGCGGCGGTTCAGCAGGCGCAGGCCAATGCGGACCTCGGCCACGTAACCGACCAGCGGACCGCGCAGCTTGTCGTTCAAGGCTGGCAGAGCAAGCAACAGGGCGACACCGACCGCTTGAACGCGGCGTCCCAGCTCGCGGCGCTCTCGGTCGCCAAGGCCAATGTCGTGGCGCAGCAGGCGGCGGTCAGCCGACTTCAGGAACTGACCGGCTTTGAACAGATCAGGGCGCCGTTCGACGGCGTCGTGACAGCGCGCAACGTCGATATCGGCGATCTCGTCAACGCCGGCGGCAACACGGGACGCGCCTTGTTCCAGGTCGCTGACATCCACCGCATGCGCATTTACGTGAACGTGCCCCAAGCCTTCCTTGGCGACCTTGCGCCAGGCATCAAGGCGACGCTGCACCTGCCGGGCCAGAAGGAGACCTTCGAAGCGCAGCTTGTGTCGACGTCGAACGCGCTGGCGGAGAACTCCCGCACGGCGCTCATCGAGCTGCAGGCGGACAATTCCGACGGCAAGCTCTGGCCTGGCGCCTTCGCCGAGGTTCATTTCCACCTTCCGGCCGATCCGAACACGCTGACGGTTCCGCTGACGGCGCTGGTCTTCGGCTCCCACGGGATGCGGGTCGCCGCGCTCGACCCCGACGACAAGGTCGCGTTGAAGCCGGTGGTTGTCGGACGCAATCTTGGAAATAAGGTGCAGATCGAGTCCGGCCTCATGCCGTCCGACCGGCTGGTCGACAACCCGCTCGAATTCGACCCAGACCGGCGACAAGGTGAATGTCGCCAATCCGGAGCCGAACATGATCGCCCGCGACGTCAAAGCGGCGCCGAACAAACCGCCGAGCCTCTGAGCTGTCGGCAGGCAGGTCGCGCGACCTTCTCAGGCGGCGCGGCGAGCGGACGCCTTGATCATTGGTCGCGGCGGCGGATTGTCGCACTTGGCATGCGCGCGCTTGACTTCCGCGAGACTGTGGAAGGTCCGGGAGGCGATGCTGGCGCAATAGTCGTCCAGCGAACCGTCCGCCGACGGACCGCCCGCGTCCGGCGGGGGCCCCTGAGAATCGGGAGGATCGTTGGGTCCTGGAACGACGGGCGAATGCTCGAACAGGCCCGGCGGATAGCCGTTATCCGCTGCGAGCGCTGGGCTCGCGGCCAGCGCGATGACGAACGCTAGGGTTGGGCTCTTCATGGGCAACACAGATGCCATTGCGTTGCGCGGACGGCAACAGGAGTGATTTTCGAAAAGGGCCGAACTTGACAGGATTGGTCTCGAAGGTCAGTCCGCTCGGATGACCCCACCCGCCGCCCTGTTCACGCTTGGCACGCGCGGTTCGCCCCTGGCGCTCATCCAGGCGAACGAGGCGCGCCGTCGCCTGGCTGAGGCTCAAGGCTGGGAGATCGAGAGCATCGCGCTCAAGGTCATCCGCACGAGCGGCGACGCGATCCAGGACCGCCCCCTCACCGAGGCCGGCGGCAAGGGCCTGTTCACCAGGGAGATCGACGCTGCGCTCCTTGCCGGCGCGATCGACGCGGCCGTGCACTCCGCCAAGGACTTGCCCTCGCTCATGCCCGACGGCGTCGTGATTGCCGCCTATCTGCCGCGCGAGGACGTGCGCGACGCGCTGATCTCGGCGTTGGCCGATAGGGTCGAGGACCTGCCCCGCCAGGCGACGTTCGGCGCCGCCTCGCTGCGCCGCCAGGCCCAGGCGCTCAGCCTTCGCCCGGACCTCAAGCCCGTGCTCCTGCGCGGCAATGTCGAAACAAGGCTGCGCAAGGCCGAGTCGGGCGAGGTCGGCGCGACGCTGCTGGCGCTCGCCGGCTTGAAGCGGCTCGGCCTCGGCGACCGAGCGCGCGCCGTGCTCGACGTCGATGCGTTTCTGCCTGCCCCCGGCCAGGGCGCGATCGCCCTCACCGCGCGCGGCGCCGACGCGCGCGCACTTGGAGCGCTGAGCGCCATCTCGGACGGCGAGACCGGGGCGGCGCTGACGGCCGAGCGCGCCTTCCTGGCCGAACTCGAGGGCTCCTGTCGCACCCCGATCGCCGGCCTCGCCCGCCTCGAAGGCGGAAGGCTCAGGCTCAAGGGCGAAGTTCTGCGCCCCGACGGCTCTGAGCGCTTCGACATCGCCGCTGAGAGCGCCCCTGCCGACGCCGAGCGTCT
Organism: uncultured Alphaproteobacteria bacterium; assembly: GCA_963753135.1. Taxonomy (GTDB): domain Bacteria; phylum Pseudomonadota; class Alphaproteobacteria; order Rhizobiales; family Beijerinckiaceae; genus Roseiarcus. Next base: position 160,222 of record CAVWBA010000018.1, read on the forward strand.
CGGGCGCGAGGCCGGGCGCGATCTCGCCGGCCGCCTTCCCGAAGGCGTGCTCGTCAAGGGCGGATGAGGGGCTCCCTCCCGCCGTCCAAGCAAATCCAAATAAATCCAAGGAAAAAAGCTTGCATTTGTTTGGATTCCTTTGGCGGAATCGGGACTTTTCAATGGGTTACAGCGAGTCCAAACAGAAAAAGTAACTGCCCAGGTGGGGCTTCGGGATGCCGGACCTATTCACCGGCCTCATGCCTCAAGCCGCTCGCGAAAGCGAGCGTGTCGAAGGGTGATCCAGAAGGCGGCGCCGGTCGCGCGTTGGAACGTTCTTCGAGACGCGCCTTGGGCCCTCCTCAGAACGAGGTCCGAGAGAGGGCTTGGGAGTTGCCAAAAAAATCTTTCCCCTTCCCATTTCGCCATCCGGTGTCCCGCGCCCGCGCGCGAGAGCGGCGCTGCCGTACTCACGCACTGATAGCACAGTTTCGGCTGTTCAGCAAATGAAATTCAGAATTAATTGACTGGAAGGCGGTTTTTCACGATCTAGGCTGAGCTGGAGCGGCGTCCGCGTTCCTGACCGCTAGCCGTTGAACGGTCATCCCGCCACCCGCCAGCGGACTCGCGCAAAATCCTGCCTTACGATCTGGCGCGAAGAGAAATCGACGTCGCGTGACAGTCACCCGTTCAGTGATAGAGTGCGGGATGGGCGACTTCGGTTGAGGCGAAGCGGCGGTGAGCGTCCGGCGCTCTTGACGCTCGCGTCCCGTCCGGCCCATTGCACGAGCCAGCGCTCCCGAGGGCGCGACAACATCGAACGCGAGGATCATCGCCATGGCCAACGACCAGATGATGACGCAGATGTCGAGCAAGCCCGGCTTCATCGCCGCGCTCGACCAAAGCGGCGGATCGACCCCTGGCGCATTGCGGCTCTATGGGATCCCGGAGAACGAGTACAAAGGCGACGAGGCCAAGATGTTCGAGCTCGTGCACGAGATGCGCGTGCGGATCATCACCGCGCCTTCCTTTACCGGCGACAAGGTCATAGCCGCCATCCTGTTCGAGCGGACGATGGACGGCGAGGCGAAAGGCAAGCCCGTCCCGACCTATCTGTGGGAGGAGCGCGGCGTCGTTCCGATCGTCAAGGTCGACAAAGGGCTTGCGGAGGAGAAGGATGGCGTGAGCCTCATGAAGCCGATCCCGGACCTCGACAAGCTCTTAGGCCGGGCGAAAAAGCTCGGCGTGTTCGGCACCAAAATGCGCTCGGTCATCAACCTGGCGTCGAAGACCGGCATCGCGGCCATCGCCAAGCAGCAGTTCGAATTTGGCGAGCAGATCCTGAGCCACGGGTTCACGCCCATCCTCGAGCCGGAAGTGTCGATCAAGAGCCCCGATAAAGCTGGCGCCGAGCGCATCCTGCTCGACGAATTGACCAAGGGGCTCGACTCCTTGCCGGCTGGGCAGAAGGTCATGTTCAAGGTGACCATACCGGAGACGCCCGACTTCTACGCGCCGTTGATCAAGGACAAGCGGGTCGTGCGCGTCGTCGCGCTGTCTGGCGGCTATACGCGGGACGACGCCTGCGCGCGTCTCGCCAAAAATCACGGCATGATCGCAAGCTTCTCGCGCGCGCTCGCCGAGGGCCTCAAGCGCTCGATGTCGGACGCCGAGTTCGACGCGGAGCTCGGCAAAGCCATCGACGAGATTTATCGGGCCTCGACGGTGAAGGTCTGACCGGCCGCCCGCCGCACTGGAGGCGCCGCGACTGGCCATGTCTCTGATCGGCGAACTCGGGGCTTTTGACTTGACGGTCTTTTCCATTGCTGGCGCTCTTCTTTAAGATTTGCCGAGCCGGCGCGCGGATGTCGTGAAGGACACGGGGCCTCGCCGGCCGGATCGAAGGCGGGCGGAGGCTTCAATCCTGGAGCGGGTCTGGCCGTCTGATTGGAAATGAGCGCTTCTCGCTTGACTTGGCGCGGCTAAGGCGCGTTGCTTGCACGTGTCGGGCAGCCGCCCTGGCCATCGCCGTGACGGGCTGTTGCGGTCGCCAACGGGGAACATCACGATGAGCGATGCGGACGGCGTCGTCTTTCTGTTCGACGTCGACAACACGCTCATCGACAACGACCGCATTCAAGCGGACCTCCGCGAACATCTCAAAGCCGCCCATGGCGACCGCACTTGCGCGCGATATTGGGAAATATTCCAGGAGCAATGGGGCGTTATGGGCTATGCCGACTATTTTGGAGCCCTTGCGCGCCTGAGGCTCGAAGATCCGTACGATCGGGAGCTTCCCGTCACCGCGAACTGGCTCTTGGACTATCCGTTCGCCGATCGTCTCTACCCGAGCGCCCTTGATGCGGTGGAGCACGTGCGGCCGTGGGGGTCCGCAGTCATTCTGTCCGACGGCGACGCGGTCCTGCAACCGCGAAAGGTTGCGCGCTCAGGCTTGTGGAAGGCGTTCGCGGGCGAAGTTCTCATCTACGTCCACAAGGAAAAAGAGCTGGAGGACGTCGAGCGTCGCTATCCGGCTGCTCATTACGTGCTCATTGACGACAAGACCCGTATCCTCGCCGCGGTGAAGGCGGCCTGGGGCGATCGCGTCACCACCATCTTTCCGAAGCAGGGCCACTTCGCGATTCAGGAGCCGCCGCGAGACGGGGTGTCCGTGGACAAGTCGATCGAGACGATCGCCGATCTGCTCGGGCATGATTTCTCGAAGCTCAAATCATGAAACTTATGCCGAGAGAGATCGGCGCTCGGCCGAACTGGCCGACGAAAAATGCTTGACCCGGTTCATTGCGAGCCTGCGGCGGATCAAGGCGGCTCACGAGCCGTGCTTCAAAACGGGGGGCGCGAGAGCGGCGGGAGGTGAACCGCTCTCGCGCCCGCCCCGAACGCGCGGAGACGTAAGAGGGCTTCCTTAGCGGATGGACGCGCTTGTTCGCGGGTGGGTCGCGAGACGCGCCCAAAGGAGGCCCGATCAGGCTTCTCCGGCGGCGTCGTCTTCGGACTGGCGGTCCTCTTCGAGGATGCGCTCGGCGATCAGTCCCGAATTCTCCCGAATCGCGCGCTCAATTCTGTCGGCCATCTCCGAATTCGTCTTCAGAAAGGCTTTGGAGTTTTCCCGGCCCTGGCCCAGCCGGACGCTATCGAAGGAAAACCAGGCGCCCGACTTCTCCACGACGCCAGCCTTGACGCCGAGGTCGATCAGTTCGCCAGCCTTCGACACGCCCTCGCCATACATGATGTCGAATTCAACCTGCTTGAACGGCGGCGCGACCTTGTTCTTGACCACCTTGACCCGCGTCTGGTTGCCGACCACCTGCTCGCGCTCCTTGATCGCGCCGATGCGACGAATGTCGAGGCGGACGGAGGCGTAGAACTTGAGCGCATTGCCGCCCGTCGTCGTCTCGGGCGAGCCATACATGACCCCGATCTTCATCCGGATCTGATTGATGAAGATGACCATGGTGTTGGAGCGCGAGATGGAGGCGGTGAGCTTGCGCAACGCCTGGCTCATCAGCCGCGCCTGCAATCCCGGCTGCGAATCGCCCATTTCGCCCTCGATCTCGGCCCGCGGCGTCAGCGCCGCGACCGAATCGATGACCAGCACGTCAACCGCGCCCGAACGGACCAGCGTGTCGGTGATCTCGAGCGCCTGCTCGCCGGTGTCGGGCTGGGAAATGAGGAGATCGTTGAGATTGACGCCGAGCTTGCGAGCATAGACAGGATCGAGCGCATGTTCGGCGTCGACGAAGGCGCAAACGCCGCCTTTTTTCTGCGCTTCGGCGATCACATGCAGCGTCAGCGTCGTCTTGCCCGACGATTCGGGCCCATAAATCTCGATGACCCGGCCGCGCGGCAGGCCGCCGACGCCAAGCGCGATGTCGAGCCCGAGCGAGCCTGTCGGCACGGTTTCGACCTCGAGCGCCTTCTGCTTGCCGAGGCGCATGATCGAGCCCTTGCCGAACGCCCGTTCGATTTGCGACAGGGCGGCGTCGAGCGCCTTGGTCTTGTCCACGCTGGTCCCTTCCACGAGGCGAAGATTGGGTTGTGTCATAACCATCGTCCTTCTCTCACGGGCAGCGTCTGATCCGCAATCGCGGTTTTGCGCCTCCCCCCGATGAGGCCAGTATGTGCACGATTTGTTCTAGTGCGCAAGTTCTTTTTTTGTCCCAATTATGCACGTGACATAACGAGGACGAAAATGGTAAACGAATCAAGACAGGCCGGCGCGGAAAATAATTTAGATGAAATGTTGAGAGCGTTGCGAGAAGCAACTATCAACTTAGAGAGGTTATCTGAGACAGCGGAGTTTGCAGCCCGCAGGGCGAGGGAAAAGCTTGAGGCGATTGAATCAGCTATAAAAGATGAATCTGAAACGGAGTTATAGCTTCTCCAAACTAATCTTTCCAGTCGCTAGCTGAACCGGAAATCTCCAAGGGAACGGTTCTTCCTTCATGTCGTTCGATACATAATCAATAAACGGGAGCGTAGTCGCGAAAACCGGGAAAGCTATATGTAAATTCTTTAAATCATGGCTGATTACTTCAGCCATTGAGGCGACGATTAAAGAGGGAGGGCTGCCGTCTGTTTGAACGTAGAGGTTTGATTTTGAACTATCAGACAGGACTACTTGGCATAGGTGCATACAAGAAACAGTGTGTATAACAATGCCCGGTGCAAATCTTAGAAAGCGTTCTACTTCGTTCTTCTTGATTAGAGAATTACTCTGAAGGACAGCAATGAAGTCGCTTATTAAGCGATCAGAATTAAATGCGGGACGTACGATAATATAAAAGATAAGGCATTGCAGGATTTTCATGTCCTCTTTGGTCAAGTGACCTTCAAGAGCGACTCGGTCGTTCGAGTTAGTAGTGAATTTGTCAAGAATAGGTCTAATTTTCTTATCAAAGTTACTCTTTGGTAGGCCGGTATCCCGCTTTATCGTTTGATTATCTAAAAGCTTGGACATCGCGCGCACAAATTCGAAGAAATTGGGAGGCAAATCAAATAGATCAAAAGGGCGATTCAAATATTGGATTTTCATTCTCGTGATAGTAAAGAAGTCACGCGATGCGCGCGTCAGAACGCCCTTTGTTCGCTCATTGTGGTGAGCGACAAAATCACCTATCTCCTGTACAGTTTCGCGTCCGTCGCACCGATCACGCGCGTATAAGAATAGCCGATCTAGTGGATTGAATCTAACGCTTGGTGCCGTCGTCTGACGGCTTCGATGATTTTTTCGGGGTCAGCGACCCATCGGAAGGGCTTTGACTTGGCGTTGTGATCATCGAGGAAGCGGTTGATGGCGGCCTGCAGATCAACCACGGATTGGAAGACGCCGCGCTTGAGGCGGCGCTTGGTGAGGGTCGCGAAGAAGCCCTCGACGGCGTTGAGCCAGGAGGCCGAGGTCGGCGTGAAGTGGAATGTCCAGCGCGGATGGCGCGCCAGCCATTTTCGGACCTCGGGGTGCTTGTGGGCGGCGTAGTTGTCGAGGATCGCATGGACGGTCTTGCCGGCGGGGACCTCGCGCTCGACGGCGTTTAGGAAACGGATGAACTCCTGATGCCGATGGCGCTGCATGTTGCGGCCGATCACCTTGCCGTCGAGAACGTTCATCGCGGCGAACAGCGTCGTCGTGCCATTGCGCTTGTAATCATGAGTTATCGTTCCCGCCCGGCCCTTCTTCATCGGCAGGCCGGGCTGGGTTCGGTCGAGCGCCTGGATCTGGCTCTTCTCGTCGACGGAAAGGACAACAGCGTGCGCCGGCGGATCGACATAGAGCCCGACCACGTCGCGCAACTTGTCGACGAACGCGGGGTCTTTGGAGAGCTTGAACTGCCGGATGCGGTGTGGCTGAAGTCCGTGGGAGCGCCAGATGCGCTGCACGGAAGAGACGCTGACGCCGGCTGCCTCCGCCATCGCTGCGCCCGTCCAATGCGTGGCTTCGGCCACCGGCGGCTCCATCGTCAGCGTCACGACGCGTTCGGCGACAGCGGGATCAAGCTTCGGGATGCGCGACGGCCTCGTCTTGTCGCGCAGCAGCCCTTCAAAGCCCTCGTCGGCAAAGCGTTCCTGCCAGCGCCAGACGCAGGTCTTGGACTTGCTCGTCTCGCGCATGATCGCGCTCGTGCCGACCCCTTTCGCGGTCAGCATGACGATCCGTGCTCGCCAGACGTGCTTCTGCGGGGCGTTCCGGTCGCTGACCAGCGCGCGGAGCCGATCGAGGTCAGCCGAAGAGACGGAAAGGGTGACGCCAGCTCGCATCCCCCAAACTCGCACGCCCCAAGTCCGGTCGAAATCCCTGATCGGATTCAAATGTCAGATTTGATCCACTAGCGAAGCTGGGCCATCGGCTCGCCAGCGAGTATCCTTTCTACCCTGCGCCTAAGTGATTGATCCATAAGACAGATGAAACCGGAAGTCCCGCTTAGCCCTGAAGAAGTAGCGCAGAGGATGGAGGAAGGAATCCGTCGAGCGCTGAGCACGCCCCCTTCGCCGATGAAACGACTCATCGGCAAGACGGAGCGTGCCAAGATTTCAACGTGAGAGTTCGAGAGATTAGAGAGCGTCGATCCAAGCCAAAAGACGGCGAAGCTTCCTAAGCTGTCGCTTTGCCCGCTCGCGCTTGACGAGGTTGTTTATAAGTCAGGCGCTTCCCTTCCGCGCCCTTGACCGCGCGGCGAGTGCGTTCGGTATCGTCAACACCCATTCCGATGCGGTTCGAATAGCGGAAATCGAACTCGTTTAGATAAGCCTGCAAGTGGTGTTCGCCGCAGTGCTGATAAACGCCAACCATGCCGCGCTTGAAAATTCAAAAGAACCCCTCGACGGTGTTTATCGTCGTCTCGCCAGGGGCATATTCGCCGCTCCCGTGGTTGACGGCCTGATGGTCCGCGAAGTTCTTTCCTAGCGCCTTGTAATGCTGCGCTTCGTCCGTGTTGAGTGTGCTGTCTAAGACGACGGTACGGCCAATAACTTCCTTGAGCGTCGTCTGTGTCAAATCCTCGACTTTGACGGAAACAGAGCGGCCACCGCGCTCAACCATTGTCAGAACCTTGCGCTTGGTAGCCGTTCCGCGCTTTCCCTGCCATCCCTTACCGCTGACAAATACATCGTCCGGCTTGCCGATGAACGTCTCGTCAATCTCAACCGTCTTGCCTTTTCCCCCGAGGGGTTCCGGGTCGCGGTCGGCCATAGCCTCGCGCACGCGATGAGCCATGAACCATGCCGTGCGGTAGGAGCCTAGACCGAGCATCCGCATGAGCTGGTGAGCCGATACGCCTTTCTTGCTCGCCGCCATCAAACGGAACGCCAGAGCCCACTTGTGAAGCGGGACATGGCTCGACTCCATGACGGAGCCGACCGTCACCGTGAACGGCTCGCGGCAAGCATTGCACTGATACATGCCGGGGCGATGCGACTTGCCCTTAACGAGGGTTGCCTGATCGATTACGCCGCAATGGGGACAAACATGCTTCCCACCCGGCCATCGGATCGACTCGAAATAAGCGCGGGCCGCGTCCTCGTTATTAAAAATCGGGTCTGTGAGGTCGAACGCCATGGAAAGCTCCTATGGCCGAACAATGACAGAACACGTCTATTATGTCACGTGCATAGTCGCCTTTTTTGTTCTCCTCGGGGATATAGCTAACGCTGGTGTAAGCCGCATTGTGGGCACCCCCCTTTTTGGACTTGGCAGCAAACTTCGTCTGATAAAATTGTAAAAGCGCTAAGAGTTCGTAAAAGGCTCCGCGCGGGAGAGGTAACTGCGCGGAGCGTAGGCGAATATTCGTCGCCTCCGGATTTGCATTCTAAGTGGCAGTTGCGGCTCCTCAAGCTGGCAAGCTTTTTGTGCGCTCAGAGACGGTACCGGCGATTGAAGAGCCAATCATAATTAACAGCACGAAAATTTCTAATCAGTCCAGTTTGATAACTGAAGGCCGATTAAGCGTCCTGATGAAGAAGCAACCTCAGAAAATAATGTCACAAGTATTTCGATATAATTTACAAGAGAGACATTCTTATAAGCTTTTCGGCATCGGCGTGACTATAAACGCGGCGGTATTACTTGCTTTATGAGCTGACGCCAAAGTCGCGGTCAATGCTCTAAGCATTCGCAACGGGAGGGTGTTAGCGTAGTGAGCGGGCCAGCGGTCTCGCCTCAGTACGGGCAGGAATGCTCAGAGACCGAACGTCATGGTCGTCAGCGAGAACGGCATACGCCGTAAGCGGCGTTTAGACCGCACCTTCCAGGGTGTTGGCGGATGGGTGATTGTCTGACGTCGCTGAGTCGAGCGGGTTAGACACGTGTCGGACACTGAGCTTTTGCACAAATCGAAGCCGGAGGCGGTTCGCCGGCTTGAGGTCTTCACGGGATCCGGCCGGCGGAGGGCATGGACGCCGGAGCAGAATGCGCGGATTCTCGCTGAGAGCTACGAGAGCGGAGAGGATGTCTCGGCTGTCGCGCGGCGATATGGGCTGACTCCGCAGCAGTTATTCGGCTGGCGCCGTGACGCGCGAAGTCATGCCGCCCGACGACGGGGAAGCGATGGAGGCGTGACTTTCACGCCGGTGATGGTGGACGCGTCTATGCCGGATGCGCGGCCGCCTGCTGCAACCGTTCTTCCTGGAAGCGCGGCCGGGATGATCGAGATCGTGCTCGGCGCGGCGACGGTTCGCGTCGGGGCCGGGACCGATGTCGCGACGCTGACGAAAGTGCTGCGTGCGGTGAAGGCGGCGACGTGATCACGGTTCCGGCGGGCGTCCGGGTTCTGGTAGCGACGAAGCCGGTGGACTTCCGGCGAGGCGCGGACAGCCTCGCCGCGCTGGCGAAAGAAGAGCTTCAACGCGATCCGTTCTCCGGAACGATTTTCGTCTTTCGCTCGAAGCGAGCGGACCGTTTGAAGATTTTGGCGTGGGACGGATCGGGCCTGATCCTGTACTGGAAGCGGCTCGAGCAAGGCGCGTTTCGCTGGCCGCCGATCAGCGACGGCGTGATGCGGCTGTCGGCTTCGCAGCTCGCCGCGCTCGTGGATGGCCTGGACTGGTCGCGTCTTCATGCGCGGGATATTCCGGCGCCGGAGACCGCGTCGTGAAGCCTGTGCTCAGAGGCTGATTTCTCTCCCCAATTGGGCGCAAATCTGATTCTCTGTTGGTCGTGAGCGCCGACGCGAATCAGTCTCCGACCGACATCGACGCGTTGCAAGCGCGCCTGGTGGCGGCGGTCACCGAGCGGGACGCCGCCATCGCGGAGCGGGATGCGGCGCTGTCGCGGAACGACCGCCTGCTACATCTTTTGCGTCAGCTGCAGCGGATGCAGTTCGGTCGAAAGTCCGAGAAGCTTGATCCTGACCAGTTCGCCCTAGCGCTGGAGGACGTCGAGCAGGCCATCGCGTCTAGCGAAGCCGCCGACGACAAGCAGAACAAGGCGGCTGCCGCGGCGCGGGCCGAGAAGCGCCGTGCGAACCGCGGCGCGCTGCCGGCTCATCTTCCGCGCATCCATGTGACGATCGAGCCCGAGGACCGGAACTGCCCGTGCTGTTGCTCGCCGATGCATGCGACCGGCGCTGACCTCTCAGAGCGCCTGGACGTGATCCCTGCGCAGTTCCGGGTGATCGTGACGCGCCGTCCCAAATACGCATGCCGTGCTTGCGAGCAGGCGGTGGCGCAGGCGCCGGCGCCCGAGCGGTTGATCAAGGGCGCCCTGCCGACCGAAGCGATGGTCGCCTCCGTGCTGGTTTCCAAATATGCCTGGCATCTGCCGCTCTACCGGCAGGCCCAGATGCTGGCCGTCCAGGGTCTCGACATCAAGCGCTCGGTCCTGGCGTTCTGGGTCGGCTATGCAGCGGCCGAGCTCAAGCCGGTCTATCTGCGTCTTCGCGAGCTCATCCTGGCTTCCGGCAAGATCGTCGTCGACGAGACGAAGGCGCCTGTGCTCGATCCCGGCCGCGGCCGCGTCAAACAGGGCTATCTGTGGGCGGTCGCCCGCGACGATCGGGCATGGGGCGGGAGGGATCCGCCGGCGATCGCCTACGCCTATGCGCCGGGCCGGGGCGCCGTCCATGCTCTGAAGCTGCTCGATAGCTATCGGGGCGTCGTCCAATGCGACGGTTACGCCGCCTATAAAAACGTAGCCGCCAATTCGCCGGACGGCAGGATCGTGCTCGCCTTCTGCTGGGCCCACCTGAGGCGCAGGTTCTTCGATCAGGCCAAAGGCGCCGCTCCGATCGCCCGCGAAGCGCTCGAACGCATCGCAGCGCTCTACGCGATCGAGAAGTCGATCCGTGGCATGAGCGCCGACGTGCCTCGCAGGGTGCGCCAGGAGAAGAGCAAGCCGCTCGTCATGGCGTTCAAGCCTTGGCTCGAGCAGCAGCTGGCGCGCGTCTCTGGCAAGGCCGAGATCGCCGAGGAACTCCGCTACGGTCTGAACCACTGGGAAGGGCTCGTCCGCTTCCTCGACGACGGCCGCATCGAGCTCGACACGAACATCGTCGAGCGCGGCATCCGCCCGATCATTCTCAACCGCAAGAACGCGCTTTTCGCGGGCCATGACGAGGGCGCGGAAAATTGGGCCTGCGTCGCCTCGCTGGTTGAGACCTGCAAATTGAATGATGTCGATCCGCAAACCTACTTCGCCGATGTCCTCGACATGCTCATCAATCTCTGGCCCGTCGCGAGCATCGACGAACTCATGCCCTGGGCCTGGACCAAGTCGCGCACCGCAGATCAACTCGCCGCTTGAACCGGCAGCCTTCCGACCGGGCGCCCAAAATTCAACGTCAAGCAATCATCACAGTGCCCCGTAAAGGACGCTTACCATACGCCGATGTGAGACGGCCATTCGATATCGCCGCCGCGAGGCGTCCAATCGGCACCCTGATCGGATGACCATCGACAGGCAGATCCTCGTCCGTCCCTCAGAACCGGAGGGTCAGCGTGGCCTTGCCCGAGTTCTCGTTCGCTCCACCGGCGTACTGACCGGAATAGGCGACGCCAAGCGTCGCGCTCGGACCGATGGCGTAGTTGACGCCAAGTTCCGTCACGAGCGCATTGCGCGCGATCGGCGAGCCGGCGAGGGCGAAGGCATTGCCGCCGGACTGGAACGCGAGGGTCGACATCGGCGTGACGTCGCCGAACGCATACCGCCACCCGAGCGTCGCCTGCGCCGTGAGGCCCGCAGGCAGAACGTAAGAGCCATGCGCGCCAAGCGTCGTGTAGGTCGTATCGAAACTCGTCGATCCGCTCATCGCCGCAAGACCCGAACTCGCTGACGTCGCCGCCGACATGCACATAGCCGACGTTGGCGAAGGGCTCCAAAGCGGCGGCGGGGCCGAAGGCGAAGCTGCGCGCGCCCTCGACGAAGGCCTGCCACGTCTTGTCGGCGCAACTGCTGGACTGCTGGCCCCCAAGAGCGACCGCGGTTACCTGTCGCGACGTGTTGAGATCGTTCCAGGAGACGCTGCCGCCGCCGCGCAGAGCCCAGGGTCCGTTCTGCCAGCCGCCGTAGGCGGCGAAGTGGTAGCTGTTGGCGGAGCCGGACGCTGGAATGTTCACGGAATTGAAGTTCGACTGGCTGTAGCCGCCGGCGAAGCCGAGACGGAACATGCGATTGAACGTGACGTCGACGCCCGAGATCACGCCGCCGATCGAGTCATTGGTTCGCGCGACATTGGTGTTGCCCGAGAGCGAGCCCCACCCGCCGAGCCCCTGAGCCCAGACGGCGTAGACCGGACCATCGGGACCATTGCGGCGGGCGCCTTTTTGGTCGGCAGCGCGCCCGGCGCGGCGCCGTATGTCAACACGCTCTCAGGATCGGCGGCCGGACCAACCGGAAAATCCTGTCGCGGCCGATCGAGCACAGCGTCGCGAAGAAAATGCGATTGCTCGGAGAGAACGCCAGCCGCGCTCGCGTGGATCGAAGCGTTGCTGAGGCTTGAGAACGCGGCTTGCGCGTCCGCCGTCGAAGCGCCAACCACCTGCTGCCAGGCGAGGCTGGACGTCGCGCTGTCGAGCGCGTTGGCGACCGCCGCCTCGTTCGGGGTCGAGGCGAGCTCCGCGAACCGCTCGGCGCTGCGCGAGGTCGTCAGATAGCCGTTGAAGCCATCCTCGCTGAGGGTGAAGTTGATGAACGGAAAATCAGCGATGGCGAGGGTGGGCTCTTCGACCGCGAGCCCGCCGCCGGTTGTCAGGATCGTATAGGTCTTGCCGGGCACAACCGGCGAAGATGCGGTGTTGTAGCGTTCGATCTCGAAGGTCGAGCTTTCGATCTTTGCTGTCTGACTAACCTCGATCTCGTCGCTCGAAGCGCCGTTGATCTGCACCTGATACTCGGAGTGCGGCTCCATCTCGAGCGGGCCGAAAATATGCAAGGTCCCGATCGAATTGCCCGGCGCGATCTCGCCGCCTTTGTCGTCGACGTCGCCGGTGATGTTCCCGTGACCCTGGAGCTCGCCGCCGGGGCTTATCGTAACCAACGGGCTGGTCAGATTGCCGTTCACGGCTAAGGATCCGCCGGAGTTTACGGAAACTGCTTCGCTGGTCATTTCGCCATTCACGACGAGCGTCCCGCTGTCGTTTACGGCGGCAACCGGACTGCCCAGGCTTCCATTCACGGTGAGCGTGCCGCCGATGACGTTTGTGACCGTAGTGAAATTTGTTCCGGTCATAGCGAGGTTTCCCGCGCCCGCTTTAATCAGCGTGCCGATGCCGTCTTCCTGGCTGAGATTGCCGCCGAACGTCCCGTCGAAGTCCTGGTTGAAGACGACGCGGCTGTCGTTGACGATATTGCCCTGCAGGCTGTTTGACGTGCCCTGCAGCGTCCCAAGGAAAATAAACGTGCCGCCTGAGTAACTGTTGTTGCCGGTCAGCGTCAGCTGGCCGGCGCCCGTCTTGAGAAGGGCGCCGGCGCCGGTGACATTGCCGCCGAACGTTCCGGTTTCACCTTGGTCGAATTTCACCGAAGGTATGGAGGCGCCAGCTTGGAAAGCGATGTCGCCACGAATGCTCGTCGAATTGCCGGCAACCTGGCCTGCCTGGATGAAAGTTTTTAAATAGGTGTTGGCGCCGTTAAGCATGAGCGTTCCCCACCGCCCTTGTTGAGATTGTCGCCACTCACGATACCGTTCAAAGTCAAACTCTTCGTATCGTCGACAGTGATGAAAGGCCCAAAGCCGGTAAGCGAGATTGGCCGCGAAGTCGCAAAGGTTTCGGTGGCGTCCAGGCCGCCCCCATTCACGAGGTTGACACCCGTTCCGGCTTTTCCCAGTACCGCGTCCGATCCTATAAACAGAGCTCCACCCACTACCTTTGTGCCGCCGCTTCCCATTTGTGAGATAGCCCCCGCCCCCGCCCCCGGCGGCGACCGCAAAAAATACAGGCTCCGGATACACTTGACCGCCGCCGCCTCCCCTCGCTGTGCCGTTTTGAAAAGAGACATTGGTTACGGTCACATTGGCGCCGGCCAGCACCAGCAGCCCACCCCGAGACCGGCGCCACCCCCCGCCAGCGCCGCCGCCGCTTAGATAGGCCGGGCCGCCGAAACCCCCAATGGCGGCCCCGTTGACGATGGCGAGGTTATTGATCGCAACGGTCGGCTTGATTGACGGATTAAGTGGATTCCCGACGATGAAGCCGCGGTAGAGATTTCCACCGGACAACGTCTTGCCGTTGCCCTGGATCGTCACATTCTTCGTCAAGGCGGGGAGGTTCGAACCGAGCGTGATATTGGATGTGAAGGTAATCGTGTCGCCGTTCGCCGCGCGGTTGATGGCGTCTTCAAGTTGAGAAGCGCTGCCCACGTTGAAATTTGCGGCCCATGCCGGAACCGGCAGCAACGAAGCGCCCGCGCCGAGCAAGGCTACGAGCGCGAGACGGGAGGTCGAAGTGTAAAAGCCCGCACGACGACCTGCGCTGGTCCCCACGCCCAAGCGAGATGCGGCGCCCAAGCGCGAATTATCCTGCCCGCCATCCTCGCCCCCACCTTTTCGCACGGTCTGCTCCCAACTCGGAGCCTGCCCAGCCTCCATGAAACAGCTGGCTGAGCTTACGTGAAGGTATAATAGTCGCAATCGCGGATGCTGCAAAGCCGATTAACTCGCTGCCTCTGGCCGATGGTCATGCGTGACGTCCGCACATTATCTCAGCTACAAAGAGTTGCAGGAAAGCTGGGCTGCTCACCGTGTTGCTTATCGGCAGCGGCACCCAAACGCTACTGATCTCGCGGACAATCTCGACGAGAGGGAGAAGAGATCTCTCGACTCTTGCCTGATAAGTCTGCGCAAACGCAAGATGTTGTTTCAAGGACACTTGTGGTCTTGTCGGCGCTGCCACCATAGGAATTGGGCCGATATGGCGGCACTAAAACCCACACTCGTCTGCGAGGTATGCGGAGCTTCGGCTGAGGTGCCAGTAGATGTTGGATGGCGCTTTCGGCCGAACCAGTTCCTCATCGAGAGTCTACGCGATCATAGCGTCTTGTCCACAGTGTGGGTGTTGTCGGAACTTCGCAATAAATCGCAATCCTCGTTCATGTACGCACCATCGACCATCTTCGGCTACACGAGGGAACGCGGGCGAAGCGCCGAGGCGGATCTTCTTGTCGTCAGCGACGGAAACGCCATTCTCTGCGAAGTAAAGTCGTCATGGCAGCTTGTGCGGGCTATAGAGGTCAATGATTTCGTGGACCTCGCCTGTCGGGCAATGACGTCCGCCTATGCGGCGCTCACTCGCCTCGAAGAAAATCCGCCCGAAACTGTTTCAGGACTGCGCACACTGGAGGCGAACTGCGCCGCCTCTTATTTTCGCAGCCGGATGGGAATTCCGATTAAATGGCGCGGGACGAGTCGTAGGCCCATTCCAGATAATTGGCGCTCCATCGGACCGCGTTCATCGCCTTATCATCTGGCCGGAAATCGCAATGCGGCGCATCCGGTGAACGCGATTTTGAATATGCCTATGCGGCTCTCGAAAGCGAAATGCGGATCAAAGCCATTTCGGAGGGATATGACCCAACCATCGGCGTCATGCACGAGGGCAGCGACGGATCGTCGAAATTCATTTTCGATTTAATGGAGCCGGAGAGGCCAAGAGTTCGATCGTGCGGCTCTGGATTTCATTAAGGGGCACGTTTTCGATCCGGCCGACTTTGTCATTCGTAGTGACGGTGTTTGCAAACTCAATCCGGAAATGACGCGAATGGTTGTGGCGAAGGTGTCGACCGTGCGATCCTAATCGACGTCAAGCGGGCGTTGGCCCATACTGTAGGGTATGATGTCCAAACGCGGTCGGTCCGTCAGCGGCGAAAGGTTCCTTGGCGCCTGCTAAATGCAGCCCGACATGCGCAAGGTCCCGGCGGCCGGCCCAGCCGCCAGCCACTTCTGGAATGCGAGCCCCAATGATCCGGACGATCGCCAAAGTTGTGCCTAGCCGTGTCGTCGATACGCGCCAGCTCGGGTGGCTCTCCGGCGCCCGTGCGGCAACGCGCTCAAATTTTCCAGCAAACTTTCAATATGTCGACTTGCGCGGCATCGACCTCGCACTCGTCGATCGCATGATCGTCGAAGAGCAGGATGGCTATGCTTACCTCGAAGCGAGCGATTTCAGCGATGCGGCGATTGATGAGATTGATCGGCGTCAACTGGAAGGATCGTTGTTGCCGATGCTCGACTTCGGAGTCGGCGCCGCCGTGGCTGCGATCTCGGCGCTCGGCGGCGTGCCGGTGACCAGTTGCCGCGGTCCCACGTTGGGTCGACGGCCACATACGCAGCCGGCCCCGATGATCGTCTTCTATGCACGAAAGCAACACGTCGCGTGCCTGATTGACGCCGTCGTCGAGGCGGACTGCCAGATCGTCAACAACGGCGCCAAGCTCGAAGTTTATGCGGACGACCTGCGCAAGCTCCATCGGTTTGCAATTGTATTGCGCACCGTGCTCACACGGGATCGAGAAGACGATGCGAGAGCCTTCTCCCGTACGGCATAGTGGCGCCGGATTTTCGATCGAAGGCCATAACGACGCTGGCGCGATGGTCGGCTCGCCGCATTGACGGCAAGGCCGTCGTGACAAATTGTCGGCGTCCTGCTGGTTTTCCATCGCTCCACAGGTAACCCCGGAGCGGCGCACCCGCGAATGGGCGCAGGTCCGCCGCATGCGCCGCTTCTGCCGAAGGATGATTGATCGAGCATGTTCGCGCCCCCGCAAGTGATCGCAACTCAGGTCTTCGCCGAAGTGCCGAGCTCGTTGCGCCGACAGACGAGGACCGGCTGGACCGAAACCAATCGACCCGGGCTCGCCACGCCGAGCTTCCTCGAAGGCCCGTCGTTCGATCGCACGGGCAACCTCTATCTCGTCGACATTCCCCACGGTCGCGTCTTCCGCGTATCACCGGCCGGAAAGTTTGAGGTGATCGCCGAATATGATGGCGAGCCAAATGGGCTGAAGGTCCACCAGGACGGTCGGATTTTCATCGCTGACTACAAGAATGGCTTGATGCTGCTCGACGCGGCGACGGGCGCGGTGACCCCCATCCTCGAGCGCCGTCGCTCCGAACGCTTCAAAGGGCTCAACGATCTCTTCTTCGGCGCCAATGGCGATCTCTACTTCACGGACCAGGGTGAGACCGGACTCCACGACCCAACCGGCCGCGTCTACCGCTTAACTCCGGACGGTAGGCTCGATTGCCTTGTCAGCTCCGTGCCGAGCCCAAACGGGCTCGTCATGGATCTACATGAGAAGGCGCTATTCGTGGCCGCGACGCGTGGCAATTGCGTCTGGCGGCTACCCAATCCGTGGGAGACAAACAGCGCTAAAGTTGGCGTCTTCGTGCAATTGTCGGGGGGGCCGGGCGGCCCCGACGGTCTGGCGCTCGACGCCGAAGGGAATCTCGCGATCGCGCATTTCGGTCTCGGCTGCGTGTGGGTGTTCACACCACACGGCGAGCCCCTCTATCGCGTCAATTCGTGCCGCGGACGATTGACGACCAACGTTGCATACGGTGGGCCTGACCGGCGAACCATGTTCATCACGGAATCGGATTCAGGCTGCGTGCTGCGCGCTGATATGCCAATCGGCGGGAAGCTGATGTATTCCCACCAATCCTAGACTTGATTGGGCGCCTGTTCGGCGGAGCGCGACGGCGCCTCGAAGCGCCGTCGCGCGTCTTCAAAGCTCAGTCTTCCGGCACATCCATGTCGATGGCGCTTGCCTCGAAGCCTCCGCCGTCGACACGCACCATGTGGCCATACATGAACGAAGCGGCGTCCGAGCAGAGGAATAGTACGACCTTGGCCTGTTCGTCGGGATGACAAAGGCGTTTGGCCGGCACGAAGCGGGTGATAATCCGTTTCGCCTCATCCATACCGCCAAACATTTCGCTCAAGAGGTGCGTCATGACGGGGCCCGGAGCCAGGGAATTCACGCGGATGCCCTTGCGTGCGACCTCGAAGGCGACAGATCGCGTCAGCGCCGCAAGGCCCGACTTGGTCGCGCAATAGACCGCGGTTCCCGGGAAAGCCAGGTCGCTAAACAAGGAAGCCGTATTGACGATAGCTCCGCCGCCGTGTTCGAGCATGTGCGGAATCTGCGCCCTCATTCCGTAGAAGACGCCCTTCAGGTTCACGTCGAGGAGCATGTTGTACTCCTTGTCGGTAAACTCCTGCATCGGCTTGTTTGGCCCCGAAACGCCGGCGTTGTTGAATGCGCAGTGAATGCGGCCGAACGCCTTTACCGCCTTGTCCATCACCATGCGGATGTCGTCGTCTTTGGTGACGTCGGCCTCGATGAATTCGACGTTCTTGTTGCCCGCTGCTTTGATCTCCTCCACGAGCGACTTGCCGTCACTCTTGCCAAGCCCCGAAACGAACACTTTGGCTCCCGCCTTGGCGAAATCCTTGGCCGTCGAGCGGCCGATGCCTGTGGTGCCGCCGTAAACGAGCACGTTCTTGCCAGTGAAGTCGAAACCGATCTTCCCGACGTAATCGTCCGCTTTTGCCATTCCTTACCTTCCTCCTCTTCAACTTCGGAAATAGAGAGTTCACTTAACGATCAAATTGGCGACACGGTCCTGGCTGACGAGCACAGCTCCGATTACGACGAACCCCTTGATGACGAGCTGCCAGTAGGGACCGACTCCGACCAGATTCAGGCCATTGCTAAGCACCGTGATGATTGCGACGCCAATGAACGTGCGCTGCACGCCGCCCGCGCCGCCCGCGAGCGAGGTTCCTCCCACGACGATCGCGCCAAGCGTGTTGAGCAGCAGGTCACCGCCAAGACTTGGTCCGACCGCGCCGAGCCGGGACATCGCGAAGATTCCGGCAAGTCCGGCAGTCAGGCCCGATACAGTAAAGGCGTAGATCTTGTAGCGGTCCACGGGAATTCCGGCCGTGCGCGCGACCTGCTCGCCGCCGCCGATAAGCATAGCGAAACGGCCGAAACGAGTGCGCGCGCCGACAAATATCGAGATCAGCCATAAGAGCAGCGCCCAGAAGGCGATGTTCGGCAGGTGCGGGATCGTCTGGCGCAACGAAAGCACGTCGAAGAAGGGCGAGTCGAACATGATTGTCGCGCCGGCGAGGATGCTGAGCGCTATTCCCGTAAAGACCGATAGAGTGCCGAGGGTGACGACGAAGCTCGGAACTCGGCCGAAGACGATGATCGCCCCATTGAAGGCGCCGAGCGCAGCTCCTAGCAAGGCGCCAAAAGGAATGGCCAGCGGGCCAAGATCAACAGCGTGCACCAGTTTTAGGCCAGCGACCGTCGCCGTGCCGACGAGCAGTACGACCGCGCCGACCGAGAGGTCGATGCTCCCCATCAGAATGACAAACGTCGCCCCGAGCGAAGCGATAAGCAGCGTCGCCGCTTCGCCGGTGGTGGCGGCGAAATTGCGCCAGGTGAAAAACGCGGGCGAGGCGAAGGAAAAGATCGCCACCAGCGCGATGAAGACTCCGACCGGCAGCCAGGTGCCCCGGTCAGCGACACCGGCAATCCGGTCCAGGAGACCAGACCTCGTCGGGTTAGTCATGATCTGGTCGTTTCCGTTCATGCGGCGCGGGCGCCTGGAAGCATGTGAGGGATGAGATCGTGCTCGCTCGGCTTGCCATCTGGCGGCGCGGGGATCTCCGCGACCACGGCGCCGCGCTGCATGATGAGGATGCGATTTGCGAGTCCAATCAATTCTGCAAGCTCATCCGTGATTAGGATAACGCCCACGCCTTGAGCCGTCAGCTTCCGAATCTGCTGATAGATCTCTTCTTTCGCTCCGGCATCAACGCCGCGAGTCGGATTGTCCAGCACCAGCACGCGCAAGTCCCGTTGCAGCCAGCGGGCAAGCACAACCTTCTGCTGATTGCCGCCTGAGAGGTTTCGCATTGGAATGGCGGGCGAGCCTGAACGGACGCCGAACTGCCGGATAGCGTCGCGGGCGGCGCTGTTTTCAAGATCGATTCGCCATATGCCGTATGGCGAATATTTGTCGGCGCTTGGCAAGGAAAGATTCATCGCGAGACTGAAACCTGGGACGATTCCCTCGACCAGCCGCTCGGCAGGAACATAGCCAAGCCCGTCGCGCACCAGTCTGCGAATGTTGGGTTGCTGAGGCGCGCCACCGGCGAGTGCGACCGTGCCGGACTTAGCTGGCTGCACTCCAGCGATCGCCTTACCGAGCGCCGACTTGCCTGAGTCCAGAAGACCGCCGATTCCGAGCACTTCGCCCGCGCGCACTCCAAACGATATGTCAGAGAATTCAGCGCTGGACAGATCGCTAACCCGATAGGTCACGGGCTGATCGCTCACGTCGCGCTGCTGATCGATATGATAGTAGTCTTCGGCGCGGTCGCGGCCGACCATGAGCCCGTGCAACGTCTTTTCATCAGCCTCCGCCGGTGTCAACGAACCGCTGATGCGCCCATCCTTCATCACTACGATCGAATCACAGATCGCGCGCACCTCAGTCAGGCGATGAGAGACAAAGACGAACGAGGCGTGGCGCTTCATCCGCGCCAGCAGGTCGAGGAACGCGGTCTCATCCTGCTGGTCGAGCGCGGAAGTTGGCTCATCGAGCAAAACTAAGGGATCCTCGATACCCATGAGGTGTTTCGGCGCAAGGCATGCGCGGGCGATCTCGATCGCCTGCCGGCGGGAAAAATCATAGGCGCCGGCGTTGCGGCGTACGTCGACATCGAGCCCGGCATCTTCGACAATGGCCTCGGCTACGCGGATCATCGCGCCTCTGTCGACCAACTGACCAAGGCGGGTGAACCGATGTTCCTGGGACAGCGCCATGTTCTCGTAGACGGGGACGTTGAGGATCAGCGACTGTTCCTGAAAGACGCGGCTGACACCTAGTGAGAAAGCCTCCCCATAAGAGCGAGGCGCGTAAGGCCTGCCGCGATAGAGCATCGCGCCGCTGTCCGGGCGCGCGAGCCCCGTAAGGATGTTGAACAGCGTCGTCTTACCAGCGCCGTTCTCACCGACCAGGCCGACAATCGACCTGGTCGGCACATTCAGACTGACGTCGTGCAGAATCCGGATGGGCCCGTAGCTCTTCGCGAGTCGGGAGACCGCAAGGAGTTCGGGGCCGGGAACTGCTTCCGGCGCCATAGCGTCATGCTTTCTTGTTCGGCGAAGGACCGAACATATCGATCTTGTAGTGAGCCTTATACTCGGCCGCGACCTTTTCCATCTCGCCGCTCTTCTTCGCCTCAAGATATTCCTTCGGGTACTGGTAGTTATCCGGCTTCTTGATCCCGCCGAACTCGACGTCCAAGTCCAGCGGCGTGATTAGATTCTGCGGGTCCCAGTCGTCGGGATGCAGCACTTTCGACATGAGCTTGTAGTTGAACGGCGCTACATCGCCGTTGTCGACATAGCGTTCCAGATACTGGTCGACGTTCGCCTTTGTCATAATGCGCGAGCCCCAGAGCATCATTCGCTCCGCAGCGCGCGGCTTCCAGCCGTGCATCACGTCATAGATGCGGCTCGTCATCATGGCGCCCATGAATTGCGGCACGTTGGCTGCCGTACAAAGTAGATAGCCGGCCTTGATCGCTTGTGCGGCTTCCGGATTGCCGTCGCCCGCCGACGCGATCAGGACGTCCTCGCCTGGTTGCAAGCTTAGGCTCTTCAACACTGCGATCGCGCCCTGCGCTTCTTCGTCGTTGGCGGCGTAGATGCCCACGGCATCTGGGTGGCGGGTCATAAGGTCCTGCGCCGCTTTGTGTCCGTCTTCCATGTTGAAATTGCCGGGCAGAGCGTCGGCGAAGGAAAAGTCGGGGAAGTTCTTGATAGCCGCTTCTCGACCCTGCTGGCGCACGACGTCGATCGAGAAGCCCGGGATACCGTCGAGCGCAATGATCTTGCCGCCCTTCTTTCCCTTCTTCTGCAGCTCGGTCAGGAGCATCGTCGTGATGTCCTTGGCCGCATTGAAGTCATCGGGACAGGAGTAGTAGGTGAAGTATTCGCCGGCGTCGAAAGGCGTGTACCACGGCAAGGTCGCCCAGACGTTGCCCATCCAAATCTTATTCTTCTGACATTCCTCGGCGATGCGCTTTATGTTGCTGGCGTCGGGCGGATTGAGGATGATGCCTCCGAGGTCGCCGGCGACCTGCAACTGCTGGAACTGGTCATATTCCTTGTTGCTGTTGAACTCGGCGTCGAGCGACGTGCTCTTTGCGCCGAGCGCTGCGGCGGTGTCTTGCACCGATTTGGAGACCGTGCGGCAATATTGAAGCGTCGCTGAGAAGTAGAGATAGGCGATCTTGCCATTTTCAGCGGCGAAGGCCGTAGCCGGCGCGCCCATCATTTCCCCAGCGAGCCCGGCAGCGAGGCCGCCTGCGACGAGCCGCCCGAGGTCTCGCCGCGACACGCCGGTAGTATCGAGTCGGTCAAGGTGATGGTCGATGAACCGCTTGGCTGTGAGATCAATGCGCGGCAACGACCGCCGAAATGGCGGAACCCGGACTACCATCTGACATCCTCCCTTCAAGTTAAGCCGGCATAGGCTTTTGACGCCATAGCCGATTATCCAATAGGTCTTTTTTGTGTACGCTGATACTGCCCGGGCTGTAGGCGCATTGTTATGACAGCTATGACAGCGGGGTTAGAACAGCTGGCTGTCAACTCTCATTCGCGGCTGTTAACGCAACAGCCAAGGCCGGAGCGTCGGGGTTATGCATCGCGGGCTCTCTTCGACGAATGGCTGATGCGGATCGTGTGTCGCCTGCCTAAGGCGAATCTAGACCAATCCATCTCACCAATTCGCACTGTTTCGGGGGTGCCTAAAGTGCGGCTGATAACCATGATCGCATTATCCCTTTTTGTTCTCCTCCGGGATATAGTTATCGTGGGTGCGAGCCGCGTCTTGCGCACCCGTACTTCCTGACCATTTTGCCCTCAGGACCGGCTCTGTGAAAGGGCGGCCTTCCGCGAAAAGGCCTGGGTTGGGTTGCGCTCAAAGAATACGCGCGTGTCATCTACAAAGTCATGCACGAGTATAAGTCCAATTTACGCGGCGTTTTGGCGCAGGCGTTCGACGCCGAGCGTCTTCATCACAAAGCGCTCGTATCCCGGCTCGCTGGAGCCTTTGCGCACTTTCCTCAGGAAATATTTCTCAAAACCGATCTTGGCGAGATGCACCCAGTAGCCCTGGCCCGACCAATTGGCGTTGCGGGGCGGGATCTGCGGCAGGGCGACGAAAGCGACGCCGCTGTCGCCAAAGTCGGCGAGGCAAACGGCGTTCCACGTCGCCACATGAGTTGGCTCGCGGCCGTCGATGAGATCGGCAATGTTATGCGCCGTCGCCGTCACCATCAATTCGATCATATAGCCCGTCTTGGGCACGCCGACAGGAACCGGGGTCGCTTCGTAGGGCGGAATCGCGGTGCAGACGCCGACCGCGAACACGTTGCGGAAGGTCGGGTTCCGCTGATGCTGATCCATGGTCACAAAGCCGCGCGGGTTGGTGAGGCCAGGAACCCATTTGCCGTTGTCGCCCTTCAGGCAATCGACGCCGCGAAAGGCCGGGATCATCATCGTGAATTTCGTGGGCAGCTTGTGCGCCTTCTTGACCGCGCCGTCGTCATTCACCTCGGTCGCCTCGACCATATCCGGCGCGATCCGGTCGATTTTCGTGTTGGTGATCCATTTGATGTCGCGGTCGCGGAGGATCGACTCGAGCAGGCCCTTGGTGTCGCCGACGCCGCCGAGGCCGAGATGGCCGATATAGGGTTCAGAGGTAACGAAGGTGATCGGCACGCGGTTTCGGATCTTCCGGCGGCGCAAGTCGGTGGCTGCGGTCAGCGCATATTCATAGGCTGGCCCAAAACAGGACGCGCCCTGAACGGCGCCGACCACCATCGGGCCGGGATCCCGGCAGAACTCTTCCCATCAACTCGCGGCCTCCGCCGCGTCGTCCGTCTGACAGATCGAGCGGGTGTTGGCTTGCGGGCCAAAGCCTTCAATCTCATCGAAGGCGAGCTTGGGTCCCGTGGCGATGACGAGATAGTCGTAGGGCAGCGCGCGCCCGTCGTTGAGGAGCACCTCGCTCTTCTCCGGACGCACCAGCTTCGCCCCGCAGGAATGGAGGCCGATCCCGAGCCTCGCGAAAACCGGCGGTAGATGAACCTTCACGTCTTCGGGCTTGCGCCAGCTCACCGCGACCCATGGGTTGGACGGGACGAACTGGAACCATTCCAATTCCGAGACGACGTCGATCTCGACTTTACGTCCGAGCCTCTCACGAAGTTCGAAGGCCATCGGAACGCCGCCAATTCCGGCGCCCAGAACAACAACACGCGGCATAGTAATCTCCCACTCTCCATCTCGGGGCGCTTCCCGCGCCTTTAATCCTCTCTCAATTCCCGCCGCCCGCCATGATCCAGATCAAGGCGCGGGCGGGGTCCCTTCCCTACTTGAAAGCGACGCCGGACCCCACGCCCAATCGCTTGAACACGATGGCGGCCGGGCAGAAGCCGGTGAACGACGCCTGAATGAGATTGAGGCCGGCGAAAGCGGTCAGCAGAAGCCAGTAAGGGCTGAACAGATGGGCGAGTGCGAGGCTCACCAGGACGATGCAACCCGCGAAGGCCATAACGGCGCGATCAAGTGTCATTTTACTTTCTCCTCCTTTTGTGGGGCGACGCCCCCACGTCACAGTCCGGCGCGCAATAAAGCTCGTAGAGAAGCCCGATCAGCCGCGCTACGCGCTTGCTGGAGAGCGAATAGTAGATCGTCTGCAACTCGCGGCGCGTCGCGACGAGATCGTCCTTCCTCAGACGCGCCAGATGCTGCGAGAGCGCCGACTGACTAAGCCCGATCGCGTCTTGCAGCGCGCCCACCGAGCGCTCGCCCTTGAGCAGTTCGCAGAGGACGACGAGGCGGTTGCGGTTGGCCACCGCCTTCAGCATCACCTCCGCGGCGCCCGCCTTCTTTTGCAGCTCCTCTAAATTCATGATTGCTAATTTAGCAGATACTAATATATAGTCAAGACCTCAAACAGGAATTTTATCGATGCGCCCAACCATCGTCACAGCCGCCCTGCTGCTCCTCGCGGGAGACGCCTGGGCCGCTGAGTCTTTCGTGGTCCATCTCGCCGACATCGCGGACCAGAAGGCCGTGATCGGCGCCGTCGAGCCCGTCCATGAACTCGCCGCCCGCGCCCGCATCGGCGGCACGATCGCCTCCCTCACCGTCAAGGAAGGCCAAGAGGTCGCGGCCGGGGCCGAGATCGCCGTCGTCGCTGACCCGAAACTCGTTCTGCAGAAGCAGGCGATCGATTCCCGCATCGAGTCTCAGCAGTCGCAGCGCGACAAGGCGAAGACTGACCATGACCGCGCGGTCGAATTGCAGAAGCGCGGCGTCAGCACCCAGGTCCAGGTCGACACCACAAGAACGGCGCTCGACGTGGCCGAACGCACCCTGAAAGCCATGCAGAGTGATCGCGACGTCATCCTCCAGCAGATGAAGGAAGGCGCGGTGCTCGCGCCCTCCGCGGGCCGCATTCTGAAGGCGCCCATGCAGGAAGGCTCCGTCGTGATGCCTGGCGAGACGATCGCGACGCTCGCCGAGGACCGCTACATCCTGCGCCTGCAACTGCCCGAACGGCATGCGCGCTTCATGCGCGCCGGCGACATCGTGCAGATCGGCGCGCGCGGCCTCGAGGACACCGGCGAAAGGCGCGAAGGCAAGGTGCGCATCGTCTATCCCGAGATCGAGGGTGGCCGGGTCATCGCTGATGTCGAGGTTCCGGGCCTCGGCGACTATTTCGTCGGCGAGCGCACGCGCGCCTATGTCAGCACGGGGATGCGGAAGGCGATCGTCGTGCCCGGGTATATGTCTATCGCCGCGCTGGCGTCGACTACGTGAAGCTCGCCGACGGCGGCGAAGTTGTGGTCCAGATCGGGGAGCCCCTGGCGCCGCTGACGTTGAGAACCTCTCCGGCCTCAAGGACGGCGACAGGCTGGTTCGCCATGAAGCTCGGGCTCTCAGGGCTGCTCACCCGCGCCTTCATCAATTCACCGCTCATTCCTCTCCTGCTGCTGGCGGCCATCGTCGCCGGCGCGCTGGCGCTTGTCTCGCTGCCGCGCGAGGAGGAGCCGCAGATCAGCGTGCCGATGGTCGACATCATCGTCCAGACCAACGGTTACAAGGCCAACCAGGCGGTCGGCTGGTGACGCGCCCGCTCGAGGACATCATCAAAGGGATCGACGGCGTCGAGCATGTCTACTCGCAGACCGAGGACGACCGCGTCGTCGTCACCGCGCGTTTCCTCGTCGGCACGGATCAGAACTCGGCGATCCTGCGCGTGCATGAAAAGATCCGCGCCCATATCGGCAATTGCCCAAGGGCATCCCCGAGCCGCTGATCGTCGGCCGCGGCATCAATGACGTCGCGATCGTTGATCTCACGCTGTCCGCAAGACCAGACCGCGCGGGCCAATGGTCGGACAACGCGCTCTCCCAGGTCGCCGAGGAATTGCAGCACGAGCTGACCAAAGTCGACAATGTCGGTTCGACCTATATCGTCGGCGGCAGCCCCAACCAGATTCGCGTCGAGCCGGATCCCGAGCGCCTCGGCGTCTATGGCGTGACCTTGAGCCAGCTGATCGAGAAGCTCACCAACGCCAACCGGTCCTTCCTCGTCGGCGTCTTCCGCGACGGCGGCAAGTCTTTCCCCGTCCTCGCCGGGCAGACGCTCCAGGGCGTGCCCGACATCGGGCTCCTGCTCTTGACCACGCGCGACGGCCGGCCCGTCTACGTCAAGGACGTCGCCGACG
>CAVWBA010000019.1:0-118025 GCA_963753135.1 uncultured Alphaproteobacteria bacterium
GGGCGGAGAAGATGCGCCGCCAGTTCGGCGCGTCGTTCGACGCCTACGCCAGCAAGACGCCGCGGTGGATTTGAAACGCGGGCCGCGCGGGGCGCCGGCGACAAGAAGCGCCGGGCGAGAAACATCCGTCCCCCATCGACGCGCCGATGTGATATTGAAGGCGTTGCGCCATTCATCGTGGAATTTTTCGCTTTATCCCGCGTTCCGGCGCGACCGGGGTTGGGCGCGTTTGCAAAGAGAATGGGCTCTTCCGAGTTTACGACCTGGGTGGCGCTGGCCGGAGCCGCGATCCTTGCCGGTTTGTGTGCGATCTATTCGACCTCGCTATGGGTTCTCATTCCAGCGGCGCTTGTCGGCGCCTATCTCGGCTACCAGGGCGAGCGGATCGGCCGGCGGTATCTCGAGCAATATCTGTCGCACCGGCGCTCTCGATAGCTCGCGATAAGAGACGGCTTGCAAGGCTCGGCGTCGGGTCGCCCTCATCTTGCGGGCCGGGCCCGGAACCTTCCGACTCGGGTGGCGTTGAACCTCGGACAACAGCCAAGGAGCTACTCCATGGACACCGTCCGCGAAACCTCGACCCTCATCGCCGCCAGTAAAGTGAAGGGCACGGACGTCTTCAATACCGGAGGCGACCGCGTGGGCTCGATCTACGACCTCATGATCGACAAACAGACCGGTCAGGTCGCCTATGCGATCATGTCGTTCGGCGGATTCCTCGGGATCTGGGACAGCTATCATCCGCTTCCCTGGTCGCTCTTGCAGCTATAACACGAACCTCGGCGGATATATCGTCGATATCAAGCAGAGCCAGCTGGAAGACGCGCCATCTTACGCGGCCGGCGCCGAGCCGTCCTGGGGCGATCCCGCCTATGAGCGCAGGCTCCACGAATATTACGGCGTCAAGCCCCCGCCAGGGCAGCTCTGATATCCGCTATTCGGTAGTGCGCCATCGGGGCGATGCGCCCGATGGTCAAACAAGGCGGCGGCTCGCTCCGTCGCCTTGCGTTTTGGTCTTCTCGCCCCGGAGGCGTGGCGGCGGGAGCGGAAATGTCCGCAACGGGAGGGGTCTGGAAATCAGGCGCAAGCCTCGCGCGGGCCGTCCCGGCGGCCTTCACTCCGCGGGCGCCTCCGCGGTCCCGGACTTCGCCGACGCGCCGGCCACGCGCATATCTCAAGAGCGCCCAGACAACGGCGACAAAGGCTATCGCCGCGGCCGCGGCGCGAAAATCAACGCCCCAAATCAGGTACTGATAGAATAGGGGCCGCAAATCCGGGGCCGCCGGCGACGCCGCGAGCAGCTGCAGGAGGGCTCACCGCTTTGGCGGTGAACATGAGCCCGAGCACGGAGGCGACGCCCGCGATGATCGAGTGAAATCGGCGTCTCCCGCTCGCTCTCGCGGTCGAAAGTGGCGCTCGCGGCGGCGGCGAAAATAAGCGCCGCCGCCGCGACGCCGACAAAGCCCTCCAGAGTGAAGCCTGTTCTGAGAACCGCGCCGTGACCGAAGTGGACCCATGGCTCGAGGCCCAGCGTCTGCCAGACGCGCATCACGACCGCCGAGCGCTCGAGCGTCGCGCCGGCCAGCCAGCCGCTGAGGACGGTCGCCGCCGCGAGGAGAGAAAAGGTGCGCGCGCTGCTCATGGGTTTCAGAGCCTTTTCACAAACGTGCGCCCGGGATAGCATTCGGTTCACGCTCGACGGGTGTCGCGTTCCGAAGGCGACGCCGAGATCGCTTCGGCGCAGGCGCAACGCAAAGCGGTTCAAGCCGCAATCCTGGGCATTCATATAGTCATCGTCGGCCCGATATTTAACCGTTGCGATGGTTGCCGGCGTTGCTGAAGACCCCAAGCGGGTAAGACGCCGAACCGCGCGCCTTACTCCGCTGCTGATTGCATATGTCGACGCGATGTCCGCGATCGTTCAATCAGGAGGAAATTTGATACCCGGACCCCTCCTCGGCAAATCACCGGATACTCGATCGGCGCGGGCGAAAACGGAACGTGGGCCGCGCTGGAGCAGGCTGCGGCCCTCGCCCAACGAAGATCATCGCCCCTACTCCGCCGCCTTGCGCGCCTTCGCCTTCCGCGCCAGCACCGGCTTGAGATACTGGCCGGTGTAGCTCCTCGGATTGCGGGCGATCTGCTTCCGGCGTGCCTTCGGCGACCACCTCGCCGCCGCCGTCGCCGCCTTCCGGCCCCATGTCGATGATCCAGTCGGCGGTCTTCACCACTTCCAGATTGTGCTCGATGACGATCATCGTGTTGCCCTGGTCGACCAGTTCGTGCAGCACGTCGAGCAATTGCGCCACGTCGTGGAAGTGAAGGCCGGTGGTCGGCTCGTCGAGGATGTAGAGCGTGCGCCCGGTCGAGCGGCGCGACAGCTCCTTGGCGAGCTTGACCCGCTGCGCCTCGCCGCCGGACAGCGTCGTCGCCTGCTGGCCGACCTTGACGTAAGCCAAGGCCCACGCGCTTCAGCGTCTCCATCTTGTCGCGGATCGACGGCACCGCCTTGAACAGTTCCGCCGCCTCCTCGACCGTCATGTCGAGCACGTCGGCGATCGACTTGTCCTTGTAGCGCACCTCGAGCGTCTCGCGGTCGTAGCGCTTGCCCTTGCAGACGTCGCAGGTGACATAGACATCGGGCAGAAAGTGCATCTCGATCTTGATCACGCCGTCGCCCTGGCAGGCCTCGCAGCGGCCGCCCTTGACGTTGAAGGAGAAGCGGCCCGGCTGATAGCCGCGCGCCTTCGCCTCCGGCAGCCCCGCGAACCAGTCGCGGATCGGCGTGAAGGCGCCGGTGTAGGTCGCCGGGTTCGAGCGCGGCGTGCGGCCGATCGGCGACTGGTCGATGTCGATCACCTTGTCGATCTCGCTCAAGCCCTCGATGCGATCGTGCGGCGCCGGCGGCTCGTTCGCGCCATTGAGCGCGCGCGCGGCGGCCTTGTAGAGCGTGTCGATGACCAGCGTCGATTTGCCGCCGCCCGAGACGCCGGTGACGCAGGTGAAGAGCCCGAGCGGAATCGTCGCCGTGACGTCCTTGAGGTTGTTGCCGCGCGCGCCGACGATCGTAAGCTCGCGGCCCGGATCGGCGGCGCGGCGCCTGCGCCGGGATCGCGACCGTCCGCTCGCCCGAGAGATAGTGGCCGGTCAGCGAATTGGGATTGGCGGCGATCTCGGCCGGCGTTCCCTCGGCCACGATCTCGCCCCCGTGCACGCCCGCGCCCGGGCCGACATCGACGACGTAATCGGCGGCCCAGATCGCATCCTCGTCGTGCTCGACCACGATCACCGTATTGCCTAGGCCTCGCAGGCGCCGGAGCGTGTCGAGGAGCCGCGCATTGTCGCGCTGGTGGAGGCCGATCGACGGCTCGTCGAGCACATAGAGCACGCCAGTGAGGCCCGAGCCGATCTGCGAAGCGAGCCGAATGCGCTGGCTCTCGCCGCCCGACAGCGTGCCGGACGAGCGCGCGAGCGTGAGATAATCGAGCCCGACGTCGCGCAGGAAGGTCAGCCGGTCGACGATCTCCTTCAGGATTCTTTGCGCGATCTCATTGCGCTTGGCGTCGAGCTTCGCCGGCAAGCCCTTGGCCCATTCGATCGCCGCGCTGACCGAAAGCTGGCTCACCTCGCCGATGTGCTGGCCGTCGATCTTGACCGCCAGCGCCTCGGGCTTGAGGCGAAAGCCGTGGCAGGCCTCGCAGGGGGTCGCGGTCATGTAGCGCTGGATCTCCTCGCGCGACCACTCGCTTTCGGTTTCCTTGTAGCGGCGCTCGAGATTGGCGACCACGCCCTCGAACGGCTTGTTCACTTCATAAGCACGCAGGCCGTCGTCATAGGCGAAGCGGATCTCGTCCGTACCCGAGCCGTGCAGGATCACCCGCCGCGCTTCCTCCGGCAATTCGCTCCACGGCTTGTCGAGCCGGAACTTGTAGCGCCGCCCGAGCGCTTCGAGCGTCTGCAGGTAATAGGGCGAACTCGTTTTCGCCCAGGGCGCGATCGCCCCCTGGCGCAAGGTGAGCTTCGGATTGGGGACGACCAGCGAATCGTCGACCCTGAGCTCCGAGCCCAAGCCCCCGCAGACCGGACAGGCGCCGAACGGATTGTTGAACGAGAACAGCCTGGGCTCGATCTCGGGGATGGTGAAGCCTGAGACCGGACAGGCGAACTTGGACGAGAACAGGATGCGCTCTCGGCTCGCTCCTCCCCTCGGCTCCTGTCCGGCGAATCTCGCGCCGACCGCGAGGCCGTCGGCGAGATCGAGCGCCGTCTCGAAGCTCTCGGCCAGGCGCGCCGCCATGTCCGGGCGCACCACGATGCGGTCGACCACCACCTCGATGTCGTGCTTGAACTTCTTGTCGAGCGCCGGCGCATCGGCGATCTCATGGAACTGGCCGTCGATCTTGAGCCTCTGGAAGCCGCGCTTCATATAGTCGGCGATTTCCTTGCGGTATTCGCCCTTCCTGCCGCGCACGACCGGGGCCAGCAGATAAAGGCGGGTCCGCTCCGGCAAAGCCAGAACGCGGTCGACCATCTGGCTCACCGTCTGGCTCTCGATCGGCAGACCCGTGGCGGGCGAGTAAGGAATGCCGACCCGCGCCCACAAGAGGCGCATGTAGTCGTGGATCTCGGTCACCGTGCCGACGGTCGAGCGCGGGTTCTTCGACGTCGTCTTCTGCTCGATCGCGATCGCCGGCGACAGGCCGTCGATCTGATCGACGTCCGGCTTCTGCATCATTTCGAGGAACTGGCGCGCATAGGCCGACAGCGACTCGACATAGCGGCGCTGGCCCTCGGCATAGATGGTGTCGAAGGCAAGCGAGGATTTGCCCGAGCCGGATAGGCCCGTGAACACGACGAGCTTGTCGCGCGGGATGGTGAGATCGACGTTCTTGAGGTTATGCTCGCGCGCGCCGCGAACGACGATGGCCCGCCCGCCGAACAGGGCTTCGACGGGCTCAACGGTCTTGGAGGCCCGAAGCGGGCGCGCTTCTGATCGGGGTCCGGCCATCGCGGTTCCTGGAGGCGGCTCTTTCCTTAACGGTAACGTTCGGTCGCATGCAAATCACGCTTGCGCGGGCCGCGACGCGATGCTAGAACAAAAGCAGAACAAGGGCAAAGGCGCGTTTTCCAGCGCCGGGACCCTGCGGTTTAGGTTAATGTAGTCACAAGGACGCCGCTTCCCAAGCGTTCGATGTGGCGAGATGTGGATAAGCGTGCCTTTTGTGGCCGCGCTTGGCTCAAGCGCGGCAGACGCGGTCTCAAAGGGCGTCTAAAAGACGCCCGTCTTTCGACGGGCTTGTGGACCGCGTCTACAAGAAGGCGGCGGCGAGGAGAGGATCATGGCGGGCAGCGTCAACAAAGTCATTCTGATCGGCAATCTTGGCAAGGACCCGGAAGTGCGCCGGCTGAATTCCGGCGATCAGGTGGTGAACTTCACCCTCGCCACCTCCGAGAACTGGCGCGACAAGAATTCGGGCGAGCGCAAGGAAAAGACCGAGTGGCATAACGTTGTGATTTTCAACGAAAATCTTGGCAAGGTGGTCGAGCAGTACTGCAAAAAGGGATCGAAGGTCTACGTCGAGGGCCAGTTGCAGACCCGCAAGTGGCAGGACAAGGACGGCAACGATCGCTATACGACCGAGGTCGTGCTGCAGCGCTTCCGCGGCGAGCTGACCCTGCTCGACTCGCGCGGCGGAAGCGGCGACCGCGACAGTTTTCCGGACGAGGGTGGAGGCCGCAGCTCGAGCTTCAACCGCGCCGCGGCCAGCGACCGCCGCCCTGCCCTCTCGGGCGGCGGGGGCGGCGCGGGCGAGATCGACGACGACATCCCGTTCTAGGCGCCTCCCCATCCGGGCTTGTACCCCTTCTCCCTCGGGGAGAAGGTGGCCGCGCTAAAGGCGCGGCCGGATGAGGGCTCCGCGACGCTCGTCCCGCATCGTTAAGGGACCTGGCCCATGCCCGTGTTCGTCATTCTCCTCCGCGCCGTTAACGTTGGGGGCACGGGCAAACTGCCGATGAGCGAGCTCAAGCGGCTGTGCGAGAAAGCCAGATTCCACAACGTCCGAACCTATATCGCGAGCGGCAACGTCGTGGCCGAGCGAAACGGATCTGAGGCTGAGGCTAAAGCCGCGCTCAAGGCTGAACTCAAAGCCTATGCCGGGAAGCCAGCCGGGGTGATCGTCCGGACGGCGGCCGAAATGGCCAAGGTCGTCGCCTTGAACCCCTTCCCGGACAGGGCCGCCGACCGAACGGTCGCCATCTTCCTCGACCACGCGCCGCCGCCCGAAGCGCTGAAAGATATCAAGGGCCAAGCAAACGAGGAGATTCGCTTAAGCGCGCGCGAGATTTACGTCCACTATCCGGACGGCATCGGCCGCTCCAAGCTGCGCATCCCCGCTGCCGATGGCGGGACCGCGCGCAACATGAACACCGTCGCCAAGCTCGCCGCGATGGCGGCGGAGTGAGACGCGAGGGTTTAGCTTTGCGGCGTCTAGTTCATTTATTTGAAGAAATCTCTGCTATAATACTATGATAATAATAGGTATCTCTGAAAAAAATCGACAATGAGTTGCGAATTTCAGACTTTCACGCTATGTATAATAGGAAATCGTTGAGGCGGCTCTATAGAACGCCGCCGCGCTCGATTGCCTGCCTCCAACACGACGCGTGGACCCTGAAGGGGTCCGTCGCGAGATTGCAGCGCCCTGGTGGCGGCTTAAGCGAAAGGGCGGACGGGAGGTGACTCGCTAATCGCCTCGCAAGCGATTGAAAAGGTTCGATTCGGACTCGCTAACGGCCCCGCCCGCCCGCAGAAAGAGAAGGTCGCCTTCCTGCCGTCGCCCGCCGTGCTGTCGCCGAAGCCAGGCGTCACGCGGACTTCCGTTCAGCCTTCGCGACGGGCTTTCCTGCCGACTTCGCAGCTTTCGTCGGCGCCTCGGCTTTAGAGCCGCCCTTCGCCTTCACCAGCGCGGTCCAGTCCTTCACCGTCTGCTCGGCATAGGCCATGGCGAAGGACGCAAGCGCGTCGTCGAACGCCTCGTTCCTTCCCATGTAGCCGGCGATGACGGCCGCTTCCCCAGTGCGGGCGTGGGAGCGCGCAAGCGCCCGGCCGCAGAGCCGAGCGTATTCCGACAGCGCCGCCTGCTCGGCGAGCTCGCTCACCCCGCCGAGCCGACGGTTCTTGAGGATGCGGACGTAGAAATCGATCCCCAAGCGGCTCGTCCGAGGTCCAGCCGAGAAAGATGTCGCTCGCGGCCTGCATCATCCGCTGCCCCTCGACCACGCGCCGGCCCTGCGGGCCTTGGTAGGCGAGGTTTTCCGACAGCCGCTCGAGGACCGAGCGTTGCGCCTGCTTGACCTGCAGGAAGAGCGGTTCGTGGTCTCCGTCGAGGAACAACCCAACCACGCAGATCGTGCCGACCGAGCCGACGCCCACCGCTTTGAAAGCGACGTCCATCAATCGATAACGGTCGAGAAGGACCGTCCGATCGGGAGTGAGCGTTTCGCGGTAATGCGCGAACCCGCGAGCAAAGTCGATCTTGCGGCCGCCAAGCGTGTGAGGGTCGATGTGGAAGATCGTCGGTTTTTTATCGGCGATCCTGGGTTCGCCGCCCGTCACGAGATGGGGAAAGTTGTCGTCCTTGTCGAGACCGCGATGCTGAGCGTGTCGGATCACCGTTGAAAGGCTGCGGCGCAGCTCGGGGCTCTCGATTTGCTTGAGCTCGTGTTCAAGATCGATCCGGCTGTGCCAGATCTCCAGCGGAGAAAGGTCCATGAGAGCGAACATGTGTTCGCGATAAGCGGTCACGGTGATCGCAGCGAAAGTGCGCGCCCGTTTGTCCGACATGTTGGCCGCCTTGGCCGCGACGGCGACGCTGGCCGCCAGGCGCTTGACGTCGACGGTGAAGTCGACGCCGGGCAGCGTCTCATCGAAATCGTTGATGTCGAAGAGGATGTTGCCCTCGGGCGAATTGAACGCGCCGAAGTTCATCAGATGACAGTCGCCGCAGGCCTGCACTGGCGCGCCGGCAATTGGCTGATGCGCGAGATCGGTCGCCATGACCGCCGCCGCGCCGCGAAGGAACCCGAACGGGTCCGCCGTCATGAGCTCGTAACGCCGGGGCAAAAGCTCGGCGACCCGCTTGGGGTCGGATTCCGCAAGAATCGCTACGGGGTCCCGGTTTCGGGAGCCGTGCAACTCCGCATGGGCTTCACGCGGGACGTGCGCTCGCAGCTCCTGGCCGTGCTCGTATCGCTCTGCACAACTCTTCAATGCAGCAGTCATGGCGAAGGCCCTTGAAGGAGATGCGGGGTCCGGCGCAAACTTCAGGGGCCGAACCGCTCGCCAACGATCTACCCTGGACCGGCCTATATTACGCCATCAATCGCGGAATCGGCAATCGCTCCGGCATGCGTCGCGCCGGCTTCGGGCGTCAATCGCCGGGCGTCCGAAACCCTTGACCTCGTTCAACGACCAGACGCGTCGAGCCCGTCAGCGGGCGACGGCTGGCCTCACCGAAAACAGCGCAATGTCCCATCCGGCATACGCGTGGCCGGATGGCCGGTTCTCCTCAGGCACCAGTCTTGATTTTGACCACCCCACACGCAGTAGCCCCATCTGTTCCGATGTCGGTTCGGACCGCAGCCGCCTAGCGCGAACGCGGGGCTAACGGCTGACGATAGAGTGGCGGAAATAATCACGACTCCGAGCAGCTTAATCGACAGCTTTTTCATAGGTCACCTCCCTGTCTCGCACAACGAAAGTGAAGGAAAATATTTCATAGCGCAACGCTCCTTGCTAATTTTCAAACAGAGAAAATAAAAACCCTCGCGTCTCGCTCCGGGCGCGACTGAGCCGGGAGTAAATTGGATCTCCGCATGCCCCTGTCCACCGACATCCCGCTTAAGACAATCGACGGCGAGGCGCGCTCGCTCAACGATTTTGCGGGCCAAGCGCTGCTCATCGTCAATGTCGCCAGCGCGTGTGGCTTCACTCCGCAATACGCGGGCCTCGAAGCGTTGCACCGGCGCTTTCGCGAACGCGGTTTCGCCGTGCTCGGCTTCCCTTGCGACCAGTTCGGCCATCAGGAGCCGGGCGATGAGGCCGCAATCAAGAGTTTCTGCACCGAAAAGTACGACGTCACCTTTCCGATGTTCGCCAAGATCGAGGTTAATGGGGCGAACGCCCATCCGCTGTTCACGGTGCTGAAGCAGGAAGCCCCCGGCCTCTTGGGCACGCAGGCGATCAAGTGGAATTTCACCAAGTTCCTGGTCGACAGGCAGCTTCGTGTCGTGCGCCGCTACGCGCCAAACGACAAGCCGGAGAAGCTCTCGGGGGACATCGCAGCAACGCTCGGCTAAGGAGCCGGCGTGACGTCCGCGATTCAATCGCATCTCGCGCCGGGGCCGAAGAGTCTCAGACTTGCGCCGATTAACCGTGGATTTGATGTAAGTTTGACGAGATTGTTCCACATTGGTAATTGTCCATGGTAGTGCAGTGATAACCGTGGATTGGTGCAATGAATAAAGTTCTTCTGGGTGTCGCAGGCGCGGCGGCGACGATCCTGGCGGCCTCGGCGGCCTCGGCGGCGACGGCGATCATCGATGGCATAACGGTCAGCGACTACGGACGCGTCAGCCCGGCTGCGCCCGACTTCGCCCAGCCCGGCGTTGGGACCGGCACGGCGCAGATCCAAATCGGCCAGGTCAACGGGCCGGGGAATCCTCCTGAACTCAGCAATCCCGGCTGGGACCCCTACGGCGCCAGCGACACGACCCACCCTTGGTGGAACATCGAGGGCGGCACGGTCACGTTCAACGGATCGAGCGACGCTTTGACGATCGTTTGGGGCTCGCCCAACGACAACAATCCGGCGGCGACCAACACGGTGTCGTTCTATACTGGCGCGAACGGGAGCGGCACGCTCATCGGCCAGGTGCTCGCCTCGGACCTCTATTCGGACTTCAGCGGCATCAACAATACCCAGGACCCCGGTTACCTCATCTCTTTCCTGACGCCGCAGAATTTCGGCAGCATCGTGTTCACGACCGGCTCGAGCGACTTCGAATTCGCCGCCGTCCCCGAGCCGTCGACCTGGGCGATGCTGGGCATAGGCTTCGTCGGCCTCGCCGGGTTCGCCGGCCGCAAGCGTCAGCGGAATCGGCTCGCGCCGGCGCTCGACTGAGCCAGCAACCCGAACGGACCGCCGCAGTTCCAGCGCAACGGCTATGCAGCCCCTCGTCCTCCCGGACCAGGGGCTTTTCCGTTCACCGGCGCCGCCGTCAGAAGGCCTCAGGCCAAAACCCAATCGCCTCCGCGGGGTCGACTGCTTTTGGCGGAAAGTGGACAAGGCATAAATGACCCGCCATGTCCGGTATCGACGTTTTGCGCTCGCTCCGGATCGCAATGGTGGACGAGATCGAATCTCGCAATTCTAGCGGGAGGAAGGTTCGAGGCCCGTCATGCACTCGCTTTCCGCGAAACACCGCCTTTTAACCCTTCACCTTGGGGCGAGGGCGCGGCCGGCGCTGCTGCGACAGCGCCATTGGAAAGATCGAATCCGTAATACAGAGCCAGGTCCGCATCGTCATACGGCACGTCGTGGAAGGTGCTGGTCAGATATGAACTTTGCGAGTCACGCCACCATTCGCCAGGAAAGAGAGAAATGTTTTCAGATTGGATGGGTGGCCTCCAAGCGGCCGAGCGACCCGACAAGGCCTCGAACAGCGCCGCCGCCAAGTCACGCCCGGGCCCCAAGTTCAAATGGCCGATCTGCGTCGCGCGCGGATTGATCTCGATGAGTTTAGTGGCGCCGGTTCGCTCGTCGATGATGAAATCGAAGCCGTGCAGCCCTGACAGCATGTAGCGATTGCAAATGGAGCGGGCGGCCGCCGCCATCGCCTCTCCGTCGACGACCCGCACGACTGTCGCCATGCCAAACGGCTTCGCCCACTCGACCACCTCAACGGCGACCTGCGCGAGCACTCTGCCGCGCCAGCATGCAACTGTAGCGTTCGCCGGCTTCCCAGGCACAAAGGACTGGACGCTGATGGCCGACCTCCGGCGGCTCAGAGCTTCAACGTCCCGCTTGGTTACGTAGCGCCTGAGACCCCGTAGGATGCTTTGGCGTAATCTCATCTCCCAGAAGGCTCTGCGAATTTCCGATTCGTGGCGCACAACCACGAGATCGTTGCCGCCCCAGCTGCCGTCCAATTTCAAGATCGCCGGCAAGCCGAATTGGCGCACCCAGTCTCGCAGGTCCGAGGCGGTGG
Organism: uncultured Alphaproteobacteria bacterium; assembly: GCA_963753135.1. Lineage (GTDB taxonomy): Bacteria > Pseudomonadota > Alphaproteobacteria > Rhizobiales > Beijerinckiaceae > Roseiarcus. The sequence continues at coordinate 11,272 of CAVWBA010000019.1, forward strand.
CGACGTTATCGGTGCGCGGGACGTCGACGTTAGGCAATCGGCGGATCTCGCCAAGCGAGCCTCGCTTGGCGAGCACCCCACTGGCGCCGCCACGGCCGAGTGACGCTTCGATTAAAGTCGAAAGTTTGTCATCTCCGACCGCTCGCAAAGCGCACAAGTGGGTGACGATCCTGTCGTCGCACGGAATGATGATGTCCGGCCTCTGCTTCGCGATCGCCTCTCGCAAACTCTCGAGCGGGGCCTTCGGACGATACTCGAAGGCGCGCAATGGAGCTTTCGAGCTGTGAACTGGGTGCTGGGGGAGCGCTATCGCGCCGACTTCGAAGCCAACCTCGCGGAATGCGCGGCAGAGACGCACTGCGTTCGGCCAAAGCAAGGCGGTCGCCACCAAGACATTCGGCATCAGACGGGAGTTCCCACATGCCCGCCGAGCGTCGCCCTCGCAAAGTTCTTTGCAGATGCGCGCTGGGACCTGACGAGAGCGCGCGTCAAGCGACGCGCGGCATAGCGCGCCCCAAAGGTGAAGCGCATCAGGGGGCCGAAACTTCCCGCCGCCGCCAAACCAATGAAATAGAGGCCGGGAACAGACAATTCGAAGTTCCGCGTAAGGATTGGCATCGCCCCTGTACTCGGCAATATCCCTTAGCAAAGAAGGGTTCAGAAGGGTCAGACGGCTCAAGTCGACACGAAATCCGGTCGCTGCGATAACGTGATTAACGCGAAGAATGTCGTGACGGCCGTCCTTTCCGGTTAGGGTCAGCGCCACATTGGAATCTTCGACGGCCGCTGCTGTGAGTTCGCGCTCGAGCAATAAACAAACGCGGCCAACAACTTTGTCTTTCATCAATTTTGAGGCCGCTGGGCCTAAATGCCGACGGACGAATTCAAATCGGAGCCTCTTTGGCAACGCGTGGATCAACAGTGGCGCGTCGGCGCTGAAACGGGATCGCAACCCCGGTCCCAAGCCTGATGACGGATGACGCATCCTGCGCCACAGTGAAGCAGGTACGCTCTGTTGCGCCCCTGAGCCGCCGGTAAATTTCAGCTCCGCGCGACGGCTGACCAAAGCGACGTCGCATCCGCGCTCGTGCAGGAGACCGGCAAGATCAATGGCCGAGGCGCCGCCGCCAACGACGGCGACACGGACCCCGGAAAAACCCGAGAGGTCATGGTGGTCGAAACTGTGCGATACGAACCGGTCTGGAAGCGCTCTTAGGATCTCCGGCACGTACCGGAAAGGACCAACGCCGATCGCAACGACCACACGGCGAGCGCTCACGTTGCAGCCGTTATCAAGGGCTATGATAAACTCGTCGCCGCTCCGTTCTATCTTGGTGACGTGGGCCTCCGTCAGCCGAGGCGCCCAGCGCTTTTGAAAATTCAGACCGTAGTTGCAAAAAGTATCGAGTTTAACTGGCCCCGATTCACTGTACGGGATCGACTGCTCTTCCGAAAAGCGGGCTAGCGTGTAGAAGTCTTGCGGGTCCGACAAATTAGAGGCGAATGGATCCGATTTCAGCAGCATGCCCTGCGGCATGTGGCTTCGCCAACTGTCCATTGGCCGACCCAACACATGGATCTGAACTCCGGCGCCGCTCAGATGTGCTGCAAGCGAAAGACCATACGGACCCGCGCCAACAATAGCAACTTCTACTGGCGCGTTCACCGTTCTCCCTCTTATCCCCGTACAAAGGGACGAAGTGCTTCATCATAAGTATCTGGATGTGTAAAGTGGAAAAGTAAAACGCGGTTTAAGGCCTGCGCTAACAATTGTTCACGTTGGACCCCCGCGAGCGTGCGCGTGCGGTCAATTCAACCCGTTCGCCGCGGGACAGCTGCTATTCGCGCATCCCTTCCGTAGAGGGCACCGGCCAGGAATGGCGGCAAGGGGTCGAAACCAGTCATTGAGTTTTGAGAGCCAGAATGCTCGAGCGCGTCGCCTAATCGCGCCGGCCATCACTGCGCCGCCCTCGCCCCGCGGCTTTGCCGGGCATCTTTAAAGGTGGCATTTCCTTGGCAAAACCAGAAATTGGCGCTATAGATATTGGCGCTGGATTCATTCGGGCTTGGCGACTGCTGGGCTCGGAATTAACTTGCGCGCTGTTTGACATGTCGGGACTGCAACCCGCGACGCGAGTTAAGGGAGAGAGGGGAATTCCTTACTTCTCTCGTCCCTAGCCCATTGAAGAGTCTCGATTCGGAAAAATAGGCGTTAGTAAACGCTAGCACTTTTACTAGCGTTTATGCTCATATAGGACGTTTTGCTTGCATTTATTTGAAGAATTTTCGCGTTAAGGTTGTGTCCACGGCTCGCCGAGTCGCGGACTTAGGGCAAAATCTTCGGCTGCGGCTGCCCGCCGGTGAAGAACTGGTCGAAATAGTCGTCCGGCACGAGGCGCCCGTCCGGCGGATCGGCCCAGCAGGTGTCCTGCACCGTCATGCCAGGCTTGTAATAGTCCTTGAAGTTGGCGTTGGTGATCACCGGGATCGGCATATAGATCGTGTTGACCTTCGGCTTCTGGCCCGACATCGCGCGGATCGCCACCTGGAGGGCGCCGAAAGCCATCGGCGCGCCGCCGCCCGCGAGCGTGAAGCCGTCGAGGTCGTGATCCTTCCAGTAGGCCATGTAGCTGCACATGTTGGTGCCGTCGGCGATGATCTTGGGCAGCGGCCTGCCTGCCTGCTCGAGCGCTTCGCCGCCCGCGACCGACATCTGCCCCGACGACCACACGGCGTCGACCCTCTCGGGGTGCGTGGCGAGGTACTTCAGCATTTCCGACTTGGCCACGGCCGGCGTCCACATCCCATAGAGGTCGCCGGACACCTTGATGTTCGGATAGGGCTTCATCGCGTCGAGCATGCCCTGCCGCTTGGCGATGGTCACCGAGACGCCGGGCTGGCCATTGATGATGACGATATTGCCTTTGCCGCCCATCTCCTTGGCGATCCAGTCGCCTTCGTATTTGCCGTAGTAGTAGGGGTTCTGGGCGACGTTCAGCGCGCCGCGGCAGCTCACCTGCGAATCGATAGCGATGAACAGAATGCCCTTGGCGACCGCCTCCTCGATCGCGCTGCAGAGCCCCGTAGCCGATCCCGGGAAGCTGATGATGACGTCGCAGCCCTGGGCGATCTGCGAGCGCAACTGCGTAAGCTCGACGTTGATGTCGCCGTTCGAATTCGTGACCATGACGTCTGGCTTGGCGAGGCCCTGCTTGGCCAGCTGCGAGACGCCCTTCTTGACTTCATCGAGCAGGGCCGCCCGCCAGGAATTGCCGAGGTAAGATTCGTTGTGACAGAACTGCCAGGGCGGCTTGTGCGGCTGCCAATTGGCGAGCGGGTCGGCGATGATCGGCGGCGAGAACCAATAGCCGTCGTAATATTGACGGGCGCCCTCGGGCGCCTGCGCCATCACCTTTTCCTTGTCCGCGTCGCTCGGCGTGACGATATCGGCCGCCAACGCCCGGTCAGCGGCCGCGGAGACGAGCCAACCCAGCGCCAGAAGCGAACAAAGGCGGGCGCGACGACAATTCCGGCTGCTCTTCACGAGTCTTCCTCCCTGAATTGGCGATGCTGTGGGCCCCGCTTCGTCCGTGCGGGCTGTTCCAGATCCTATTTCATGCATTATATTTTTCCGTCTTTGGTCAAAGTCGTAGATCGGCATGACGCAATCGCGGTTCGCGATGCCCGAGGCCCGCCCGGCCGTCCGATCGGAGAAAGCGGCTCGTTTTCCGTGCTTGCGGCGCCGTTCTCCTTGCGAGCGGGCCGTGAACGGGCGCGCGGCGCCCGCGTTCAACATTTCGTGAGGACTCGTCGCGCGCCTCGAGTCGGGATCTGTCGCCGACGCTGCCCCGCGCGGACGGAGCGCCTCCCCCGGAGCGAAACCGCGCCGGTTACCGTAGGACCGACTTTCGCCTATAACACATTGAATAGACAAAGCTATTTCTTCCACCTGGCGGGGTTAGCGAAAAGTGGCGCCGCCCATCGAAATCGGCTAGACGGAGCCCCAAGCATTCCCAAGGCGAAAATCCATTGCCCGACATTGTTGACGAACGGCCGCCGCCCGGCGGGCCGGCTGACATCAAGCCCGTTTCGATCCTCGACGAAATGAAACGCAGCTATCTCGATTACGCGATGAGCGTGATCGTGAGCCGCGCCCTGCCCGACGTTCGCGATGGGCTCAAACCGGTGCACCGCCGCATCCTCTATTCGATGAACGAAAACAATTTCACTCCCGACCGCGCTTACAACAAGTCGGCGCGCACCGTGGGCGATGTGATCGGCAAGTATCACCCGCACGGCGAGCTCGCGGTCTACGACGCGCTGGTGCGCATGGCGCAAGACTTCTCGATGAGCGCGCCGCTCATCGACGGGCAAGGCAATTTCGGCTCGGTCGATGGCGATCCTCCCGCGGCGCAGCGCTATACCGAAGCGAGACTCGCGCCGGTCGCGATCCCTTTGCTCGACGATCTCGAGAATGACACCGTCGACTTCAAGCCGAACTATGACGAGAAGGAAGAAGAGCCGGTCGTCCTGCCGGCGCGATTTCCCAATCTTTTGGTCAACGGCGCGGGCGGCATCGCGGTCGGCATGGCGACCAACATCCCGCCGCATAATCTTGGCGAGACGATCGACGCCGTTCTTGCTTTCATGGACAAGCCCGACATCACGCTCGACGAATTGCTTGAGCTGATCCCTGGGCCCGATTTCCCGACCGGCGCTTCGATCCTCGGACGAGCTGGCATCCGAGCCGCTTATGCAACCGGCCGCGGCTCGATCATCATGCGCGCCAAGGTCGCGGTCGAAGAGCTGCGCAAGGATCGCGAGGCGCTGATCGTCAGCGAGATCCCCTACCAGGTCAACAAGGCGACGCTGATCGAGCGCATCGCGGAGCTGGTTCGCGAGAAGCGGGTCGAGGGCATCTCCGATCTGCGCGACGAGTCCGATCGCGACGGCATGCGCATTGTCATCGAGCTCAAGCGCGATGCGGTCGCCGAGGTCGTGCTCAACCAGCTCTGGCGCTTCACCGCGCTGCAATCGAGCTTCGGCGCCAACATGATTGCGCTGAACGGCGGCCGGCCCGAGATGCTGACGCTGACCGACATGTTGCGCGCGTTCCTCGACTTCCGCGAGGAAGTGGTCACGCGCCGGACCAAATATCTGCTCACCAAGGCGCGCGATAACGCCCACGTCCAGGTGGGCCTCGCAATCGCCGTCGCCAACATCGACGAGGTGATCCGCCTCATCCGCACCTCGCCCGACTCGGGGACTGCGCGCGCGGCGCTGATGGAGCGGGTGTGGCCGGCGCGCGACATGGCGCCGCTCATCACGCTCATCGCCGATCCGCGCCACGCACTTGACGCCGATGGCGCGATCCGTCTCTCGGAAGCGCAGGCGCGGGCGATTCTCGAATTGCGCCTCGCGCGCTTGACGGCGCTTGGACGCGACGAAATCGCCGAGGCCCTCAATCGGCTGTCGGCGGAGATCGCCGACTATCTCGACATCCTGAGTTCGCGCGTGCGGCTCATGGGCATCATCCGCGACGAACTCGTCAAGGTGAAGACCGACTTCGCCACGCCGCGCCGCACGGAAATTCTCGACAGCGACGCCGACATGGAGGACGAAGACCTCATCCAGCGCGAGGACATGGTCGTGCTGGTGAGCCACGGCGGCTACATCAAGCGCGCACCGCTCTCGACCTATCGCGCGCAAAGGCGTGGCGGCAAGGGACGCGGGGCGATGGCGACGCGCGACGAGGATTTCGTCGCAAGGCTGTTCGTCGCCTCGACCCATCAGCCGGTGCTGTTCTTCTCGTCGACGGGGCAGGTCTACAAGGAAAAGGTCTGGCGCTTGCCGTTGGCGGCGCCCCAGGCGCGCGGCAAGGCGCTCGTGAACCTGCTGCCCCTCGAGCAGGACGAACGCATCACCACCATCATGGCCCTGCCGGAGGATGAGGAAAGCTGGGAGGCGCTCGACGTGATGTTCGCGACCACGCGCGGCACGGTCCGGCGCAACAAGCTCAGCGACTTCGCTCAGGTCAATCGCGCCGGCAAGATTGCGATGCGGATCGACGAGGGCGAGCGGATCGTCGACGTGCAAATCTGCTCTGACAAAGACGACGTTCTTCTGACCACCGCGCGCGGCCAGTGCATCCGCTTTGCCGTTGATGACGTGCGCGTGTTCAAGGGCCGCGATTCGATGGGCGTGCGCGGCATCGCGCTCGCCGAGGGCGACAGCGTCATTTCGCTTGCGATCCTGAGATCAATTGATGTGACCGCCGACGAACGCGTCGCTTACCTCAAGCAACGTCGGGCGACCGAGGGCGAGGCGGGCGAAGCCGAAGGCGCCGCCGAGAGCGAAGACGAAAACGGTGCGGAGCCGAATGGCGCAAGCACGCTTGAGCCGGAGCGCTTCGAGGCAATGCGCGCCGCCGAACAAGTCATCCTTACAATATCCGAGAACGGCTACGGCAAGCGGACCTCGTCGTTCGAATACCGTGTCACCGGGCGCGGCGGTAAAGGCATCGTCGCCATGGCGGTCAACGCTCGCAACGGCGCGCTCGTGGCCTCGTTCCCGGTGGAAGAGAGCGACGAACTCATGCTGGTGACCGACGGCGGCCAGCTCATCCGGGTGCCCGTCGCCGGCATCCGTATCGCAGGCCGCGCGACACAGGGCGTGATCGTGTTCGACACGGCGGATGAGGAGCACGTCGTCTCGGTCGATCGTGTCGGGGAGACCGAAGGCGAGGAGGACGCGGAGTAGCGCGCCTTTGCCCCACCGGAACCTGCGAGCGGCAGTTGGCCGCCGGGTCGGCGATAACGAGCCCGAACCAGACGACTCGCCAGCGGATCGCTTGCGCCGGCGCTCGTCGCTGGCGTGACGATCGATGTCGCTGGCCTGGTCGCGTAGGCGGCCGCGGCGCCGAGATGAAGTCCATCGCCAAGTCCATTTGCGCCCTCGCGCACAAGTTTACGCGGGCGAATGATTTCAGGGACTTAAGTGCGCTTCCGCGCAACTTTTTTCGTCCTCGGACAGGTCCATAACCGCCATGCCGGGCGAATGCGTGAGCGCAAGAGGCGGATCGGTCGGCGCCATGTCCAGCGGCGTCGCCGGCGGAGCGAGTCGCGCCTGGCCGACATTGACGCCGTGGTAGAGGCTCAGCTCCCGTACGACTTTCACGAACGGCACAATCGCTTTCAGGTCTCCCTCCTCCAGCGAAACGTCGGCGCAGCGCAGCGCCTTGGTCAGCCGCGCGACCTGGAGGCGGGCGTACTCTTCGGGCGCATCGAGCCGCCGCTTCGCCAATGTCTGACCGACAGCGCGACGAACCGCCGACGGACTCTTCTTTGTGTGGCTCGCAATCTGCTCGACGCTGTAGCCGGACACGAGCAGGTCGAAATAGGCCTCGCGGCGCTTGATCAATCCCTCGCGAAGAATTTTGCCGGCCGCGCGCTTGCGGGCTCGCTTGGAGATCGGTTTGGGTGCATCGGACATAGGCGCTCGTATTTTGCTAATGTAGACCAATCATACCAGTCATTCTGATTTCCTGCAAGACATTGTTTTCGCCCAATCCGAATCGCCCCGGTGTGTCCGCGTGGGAAGACCCTGGCGGCGGCCGGTGCATTGACGCAGCCTTCATCGCGGAAATGGCGCCGGCCAGGACGAAAGCGGTCGCAGGCGAAGCCGCAAAGAAAGCTTGTCGGCTCGTCAGACGAGCTTCACGAAGCGTGAGCCTCGTCACACTACGCGCTTGAAGCGGTTGCTAGAAGCCTTGTACCCCTGCTCGGTTGTACCCAACTGAGGCTCAATAGGGGTGGGAGGCGGCTCCAAGCGGGATAAGACGCGGAGTTCGACCATGCCCTTCCAAGTTCTCGACGATCCGATTGCGCAACAGGATGGCGCTTCGCCGTCGACCGTCATGTCGGGACGCAAGCATCCAAGAATCGTAGCAATGCTCCGCGCCGACCATCCCTCTTGTCGCTAGACGAAGCGCAGTTGACACGCGCGCTTTGCGGAGGAACGGACATTGAGCGATTCGACTCGTTACAGAAAATTTGCCGACGAAAAATTGACGCCGGCGCCGACGACGTTGGCCGGCAGCGCCGCCTCAACCTCTGAGAAGCTGAGTGTGGAAGCAGCTGGAAAAGACGTGTTGCCCTTTCCGCTCCCGGTCAACGAGCCGCAACGACTGGTCGCGCTGCGCGCGCTCGGCATTATGGATAGCCCGCCTGAAACGGCCTATGACGAAATCGCGGAGTTGGCGGCGCAAATCTGCGGATGCCCTATCGGCTACATCAGCTTCGTCGACGACGATCGCCGATGGCTCAAGGCGAGATATGGCCTCCCGGCAGAGGTAACGAACGCGCCTCGCGGAGCTACGGTTTGCTCGACCACGATTTGCGGCGCCGAGATGTTCGTGGTGCCGGACATGACGCAGGACTCTCGGTTTGATCGTATCGCGATGGTCGTCGGCGAACCACACTGCCGGTTCTATTGCGGCGTGCCGCTCATCACCAACGAAGGCTATGCGCTCGGGACGCTATGCATCTTGGATTTTGAGCCGCGTCGGCTCACCTTTGAACAAATGGAGGCGCTACGCCGGCTGTCGCGTCAGGTTCTTACCCTCTTGGAGCTGCGTCGAAGGCTGATCGAGCATAACCAAATGATTGCGCAACTCGAGCTGGCGCGCGAGGAGGCCGCGGTGCAAAAAGCGCGCGCTGACGAGTTGCTCGACAACCTTTTGCCGCGCGCAATCACCGAGGAGCTGAAAAAATACGGCAGAGTCCAACCGAAATACATTCGCTCTGCAACCGTTTTATTGGCGGATTTTCAAGGGTTCACGCTCTTGTCCGAACGCGCTGAGCCAGCGGCGCTGATTGGTCTGCTTGACGAGTATTTCAGCGCGTTCGATGACATCGTAGCCAGTCACGGACTGGAGAAGATCAAGACGATCGGCGACGCCTACATGGCGGTCGGCGGCGTGCCGGAGACAAGCCTTCGACATCCGATCGACGCCTGCCTCGCAGCACTGGAAATGCAAGCGACCGCAGCCCGTATGAAATCGCGAAGCGATAGGTTGCGCCTGCCGTCGCTGGAATTGCGGATCGGCGTCCACACCGGGCCAGTCATATCCGGCGTCGTCGGCAATCGCCGCTTCACCTTCGATATCTGGGGCGACGCCGTGAACACCGCGTCGTTTATGGAGGCGCACTGCACGGCCGGCCGGATCAATGTCTCGGACTCCGTGGCGGGACACGCGATGGGGTTGTTCGAACTGGAGCCGCGCGGTCCCGTCGAAGCCAAGCACGAACGCACGCACGAGATGTTTTTCCTCAATCGCCTAAAAGAGGAATTTTCCCGCGACCAAGCCGGCTGTCGCCCGAACGAAAGCTTCGCCGCCGAATACGACCACCTGACGCGCCGGCCACCGGGGCAACTCCTGCAGGATTTCTCGCCCTAGCCGTTTGCTCCCCGTGCGTCCGCATTCTCGCCGCGCCAAACTCGTATAGGATGTCAGGCAAACTGAAGGGGAATCCGATGACTCGACGCGCGCGCGACGTTCTCATCGACATCCTGCGCGATGAGGGGATCACCCACGTCTTCGGCAATCCGGGGTCGACCGAGATGCCGCTCATGGACGCGCTCGTCGACACGCCGGACATCGCTTATGTGCTCGGCCTTCAGGAGGCGACGGCGGTCGGCATGGCCGACGGCTGGTCGCTCGCCACAGGCCGGACAGCCTTCGTCAACCTGCATGCGATGGGTGGGCTGGGCAACGCCATGGGCGTGCTAGTCGCCTCGAAGGCGAGCGAGACGCCGCTCGTCGTCACCGCCGGGCAGCAGGACACAAGACATCTCATGACCGAGCCGTGGCTCTCCGGCGATCTCGTCGCCCTTGCAGCGCCGGTCACTAAATGGGCCAAGGAATTGCGCCGCGCCGACGACGTCGGTCCGGCGCTCCGCCGCGCCTTCGGCCTGGCGCGCACGCCGCCGTGCGGCCCGGTGTTCCTGTCGCTGCCGATGGACATTCTCGATCAGGACGTGAATCACCCGACGCCGCCGGCGTCCGCGCGGCCGCGGCTGGGCGCATCGCCCGACGCGGGGCGCCTCGCCGAGACGCTCGCGACCCTCGACCCCGATAAGGTCGTCGTCCTGCTCGGCGATGACCTGCCGGCGGCCGCGAGCGCTGGCCTCGTCGCCTTCGCCGAGGCTGGCGGCTTTCCGGTCTGGGGCACTCAGCTCACCTCGCGCACCGCATTTCCGTCCCACCATCCGTGTTGGGCTGGAGTGCTGAAGCCGGACTTCGCCGACATGCGCGCTCATCTCAAGTCGACACAAGCGATCGTGCTGGTCGGCGGACGCGCCTTCGTCGCCTATCCCTATCGCGAAGCCGAACCCGTGCCCGAAGGGGTCGCGGTCATGCATATCGCCGACAACCCCGAAGCGTTCGGGCGCGAGCACGCCGCAAACATGGCGCTGCTTGGCGACATCAGCCAGACGCTCGCCGCGGTCGCCCAGCGCCTCGCGGAACTGGTCGACAAGAACAAGGTCGCGGCGGCGCTTGCCAAGTGGGGCGCGCGGCGGCGCGAGGCCAGGGAAGCGACGCGCAAGGACATTCTGGCGGAAAGCGCTAGCGTTCCGCTCAGCGCGGACGCCGCAGTGCTCGCGGCCCTCGACGCGCTGCCGGAGGGCGCGATCATCGCCAACAACTCGGCCGCGACTTTCGGCCGCGTCCAGGATCTCATGACGACCGAGCCCGGCCGCTATTTCTTCGCGCGCGGCGGCGTGCTCGGCTGCAGCATGCCGGCGGCTGTCGGCGCCGCGCTGGCGACAAGCGGCTGGGTAGTCGCGTTGGTCGGCGACGGCGGGGCGATGTACTCGCCGCAGGCTTTGTGGAGCGCCGCGCACAACAAAGCGCGGACGATCTTCGTCGTGTTCAACAACCGCCGCTATGGCGTGTTGCAGAACGTCGCCAAGTCGCTGGGCTACGCCAACGCGAAGGCCGGCCGGTTCGTCGGCATGGATGTCGTCGATCCGGCCATCGACTTTCAGGCGCTGGCGGCGTCGATGGGCGTCCCGGCGGAGCGCGCCAACGACCGCGACGCGGTCGGCGCGGCGATCGATCGCGCGCTCAAGCGCGATGGCCCGTCGCTGATCGAGATCCCGATCCGCTGACGTTCGCTAGTGCAAGTCGCGCGTATAGACGAATTTCGGCATGTTCCAGCCGTAGCGGATCGCGAGCAGGCGGAGCGCTAAGCCTGCCGCCATCGCGACGATCATCACCGGATCGTGCGGCAGGCCGGCGCGAAGGCCGGCGACATACAACGCGCCTGCGACAACCGAGACGCTTGCGTAGAGCTCGCTGCGAAACAAGAGCGGGACGTCGTTGCACAGCACGTCACGCAGCACGCCGCCGATGCAGCCGGTGATCATGCCCGACATGATGACGATGAGAAACGGCAGATCGAGATCGAGCGCGACGTTGCAGCCGATCACCGTGAAGAGGGCAAGGCCGATCGCATCGAGGACAAGAAAGACGAGGCGCAGCCGATCCATGATCCGCGCAATCGCGATGGTGAACAGCGCCGCCCCGGCGGTGACCAGGAGATAGTAAGGATGCGCCACCCAGGAAAGCGGATAATGCCCGAGCAGGATGTCGCGCATCGAGCCGCCGCCGAGCGCTGTCACGCTGCCAAGCAGACAGACGCCGACCCAGTCCATGGCTCGGCGTCCGGCGGCGAGCGCCGCCGTCATGGCCTCGACGACAATGGCGACAAGGTAAAGAGCGTGAAGCAACACGATCTAAGCGCTCCCATGCGAGGGCGTGGCCGGTCGGCTTCGATCGAGCGCCGCTCCGCGGCCCACGATCACCGGTTCGGTTTTCAGCGAATGCCTTAGCGTCCGCAAGACGACGCAATAAAGCTCGGTCCATTGCGCCGGAGGATCAACAGGCGCTTATTGTCTACGCCACGAAAGCGATCGTCACGAAGCTAGGCTCAAGGCCGTGCGGGATTCGCCCGCAAGTCTCGGCTCGATGGTGCGGGCGTACCAATCGACGAACTGGACGACGCCGCCCTCGTGAACCGTCGAATAGGGGCCGGGCTCGTAGGCCGGAGAACGGATCCCGCGCGCGTTCTCCTCGACGATCCTGCGGTCCTGGTTGTTGGTCTCCGTCCAGACATGGGTAAGCTCCTCGAGGTCATAGTCCTCGCCCTCGATCGCGTCTTTGTGGACAAGCCATTTCGTCGTGACGGCCGTCTCGGTCGCGCTGATCGGCAGCACCCGGAAGGTGACGGCGTGGTCGATGAGCACGTGGTTCCAAATCGTCGGATAGTGATAGAGCATGAGCGTGCCGATCCGCTCGCCCGAAACCTCATCCGACAGGTTTTTTCGCACGGCGCGCTTGCCGGTCAGCGTATAGCTCTCGACATCGGGCAGGAGCGGCGTTCTCGTCGCCCGGAACTGGCCCATGGGGTCGATGCGGAAGCGGGCGGGAAGCCCGGTCGCTTCCAGCCGCGCCCAGTGCTCCAGCATCTCGGGGTCATGTTCGGCGCTCTGGATTCCGGTCGCGCTCGGCGCTTCGGGGAAGGTCTTGCAAAGCTCCGGATGGTTCGCCTGGCAATGGTAGCACTCGCGATTGTTCTCCCAAACGAGCTTCCAGTTGCCCCGCTCGACGATCGTCGCCTCGTGCGCGACCTTTGCCTCGGCGAGGCGGTGCGGGGCGAAATAAGTCTCCATGAGCTTTCGGAACGGAGCGAAATCGGGCGGCTTCTCGGCAAGGCAGATGAACAAATACCCAGCCACGCTCTCGCAGGCGACGGCTTTGAGCCCATAGGCAGACTTGTCGAAACCCTCGGCGACCTGGCGCGCAAACAGCAGGCGCCCGTCGAGACCGTAGCTCCATTGGTGATAGGGGCACACGAGCCGCACGGCCGCGCCCTTCTCGGCTGCGCAGACCCGGCTGCCGCGATGCCGGCAGGTGTTGTGAAAAGCGCGGATCGTACCTTTAAGATCGCGGACCAAGATCACCGGATAGTCGCCGATCTGGACAGTCATGAACGAGCCGGGCGTGAGTTCGCAGTCGTGCCCGACGAACAGCCAGTCTCTGTACCAGATCATCTCCATGTCGAGCCGGAAGTAGGCGGCGTCGGTGTAGAACGGCTGCGGCAGGGTGAAGCCTTCGCGACGGCTCCGGAGCCGTCCCAGCATGTCGTTGCGCGCGTCCATGGATGCGGTCCTCGATGGAAAGCTCGCGCGCCGGGCGAATCCAAACGCCGGCGCTTGGCTCAGCTTCGGGCAGAGCGCCCCAACCCGTCGAGAACAATCCGAAGCTTGGCGCATCTGATTTCTAGCAGCACCCGGCGCTAGGACAGACGAGACGCCTCGGCTTCTCTCAAGCTCGCGCGATCGTCGCCTCGGTCGCCGGCGAATGCCTCAATGTCTGTAAGACGACGCAATAGCGCTCGGTGAGCTTGAGCAGGGTGTCGATCTGGTCCTGCGGCGCGTCCGTATCGAGTTCGAACTTGAGCCGGATGTCGGTGAACCCGACCGGCGCCTGCTTGTCGACGCCGAGCGTGCCGCGAAAGTCGAGGTCGCCCTCCGCCGCGACCTTGCCCGAGCGCAGCGCGATCCCGAGCGAGGTCGCGACGGCCTTCATCGTCACGCCTGCGCAGGCGACCAGCGCCTCGAGCAGCATGTCGCCGGAGCAGAGCTCGGCGCCGCTTCCGCCGGTCGCCGGATGAAGCCCCGCGAGCGCGAGCGCTCGTCCCGTGTCGACCCTGCAGGCGATGCCTTCGGAATCGAGCGCGCCATTGGCCCTGAGCGTGACGAGCCCCGATTTCGCGTCGGCCCGGTAGCGTTCCTTAAGCGGCGCCTGGATGGCGCGCAGTTCCTCGCCGTTCATTGTGGTAGGTCTCCTTTGGATTCGACGGCATCAGCCGCCCTGCCCCGCCGACCAATCGAACTTGAGCGGCGCTTCGCGGAACGCGAACCGGTCGAGGTGCGAGGCGACCACGCCTTTCATGCGCTCGACCGCTTCGCCCTCCCCGCCTTCGATCGTGACTTTGAGCGCCTCGCGGCGTGGTTCGAAGGTGGCGACCGCCGCTGGAAACTTGACCACCCCTCTCTGCTCCGAAAGGTCGACCTCCAGCTTGTGGCTCCAATGCTTGCAAAGCTGCTGCATGTATTTGGCGGCATTGACGGTCGGAACGCTGGCCATGGCGATCGGCATGCTGATGGCGACTTTCGGTGTTCGGCGCCATTTGGCGCGAGCTCAATCCAGGGACCTGGCCGCGCCCCGATCGTCAGGAAGCGCGCGGCGCCGAACACTTAGCGCAAAACCCGCGTCCGGCTCAACGGCGACCTACGTAGACGTCGACCCCGCAAGCCCGCTTGTCGCCGCCCGCCGCCCAAGCTAACGCTAAAGACGATGACCCGCATTGGCTTCTTCTCCGGCTCGTTCGATCCGATGACCAACGGGCACTTGGACGTGATCGAGCATGCGTCGGCTTTGTGCGACCGGCTCGTCGTCGGCGTCGGCTCCAATCCGAACAAGGCCGCCTTGTTCACGGTCGAGGAGCGGCTGAAGCTGATCCGCGAAGCGGCGGCGCCGATCATGAAGAAGGCGCGATGCGAGCTCGACGCCGTCGAATTCACCGGCCTCGCCATCGAGGCCGCGCGCAAGGCGGGGGCGACGATCATTGTCCGGGGCCTGCGCGACGGAACCGATTTCGACTACGAGATGCAGATGGCGGGCATGAACGGCGCCATGGCGCCCGAACTGCGCACCGTCTTTCTCCCCGCCTCCTCGCCGGTCAGGCCGATCACCGCGACGCTCGTGCGGCAGATCGCCTCGATGGGCGGCGACGCCTCCCCCTTCGCGCCGCCGAATGTCGTCAAGGCGCTGAAGGCGAAATTTGCAAGGGCGCGCGCTAGCGCCAAGCGAAGAACTGAATTGCTAGCCGGAAACTCGAACGCTGAGTAGATATCGCGAAAAGGCGGGAAGGGCGACAGGCGCTCCCGATCAAGCGATATCCGCTCTTACTCCGACATGAGCCGGAGACTTACTCCTTCGGCGCGGTTTGACCGGCGACCCACTGCGCCAAAATTTTCCAGTCGGGGTCATCCTTCGAGCTGAATTGCCGGCCGCCGGAGTGAAAGGCGGCGCCGCCCGCCTCAGGCGCCAGGGGTTGTAAGAGCAGGAGGCTATCGGCGGTATCGCCTGGCGCGACCAGGGCTGAGACCGCGTCAAAATTCTTGCGTGACTGTTGCTCGGTTCAGAAAGTCGCGCCCGCGAATTTTCCGCGATAGGCACGGCGCTATCATCTACAAGTCGATCAGCGGCGTACGATCGATTGTCAAAGAGCTCGACTGTCTTGACGAAGTGTAATCGACGTCGCCCTCGATTGGACGAGCATCCGCAAGTGAGTGCCCCGTCCAGGACAATGTTAAGGCGCCGACATTCCCGGGTCAGCGATAGTCAGGGTCCATGGCTTGCACTCGACCAGTTGACGGCACGCACCGAGATCATTAGACGACGCGACCGAGCTAGCCCGGCGTTGGATATGTAGACCGTCCCGCGATCCGGCGGGAACGTCACCCAGTTCGGGACCGCGCCCCCGGGCGAGCGCCCAGGCAACTCGAGTTCCGGAAGGGCGACCTGTCCCACCAAGCTCAGGTCCGCCAGCGAATAGGCGAAGACCGCATTCTGCGGAATGCTGGTGACCCACAGCGTTTTGCCGTCGGGCGCGACGCCGATGCCGTGAGAGGGTCCAGCCGCCTCTCCGGCGCTCAGCAATGCCTTAGGGCGATGAAGCTGCGAGACGACCTCGCGAAGAAAGGAAGACGTGCGGAGAGTTGACGAACAATGCGTCGCGCTCACGGCGGGACTTGGACTGACCTTCGCCGGGACGACCTGCGAACTGAGGTCCAGGACGACGGCGAAAGACGAACCTGACTTCGAGGTCAATCCGTCGCCGAGATATTCCTCGGGCGTGACGTAGATGTTATGCAGGGCCCCGTGCACGGGGATGCCTTTTAAGCGAGTGAGCGTCGCCGTACTATCAAGTCGAACACTCGGCCAACCTATCGCGGCGAGCCTGGCGCGCTACCTTGACGGAGCTGATGCGCGCGTCGAACGCGTCGATCGAGGTGAGCGCCCGGTCTGCGGTCGAACACATCGAGCGTGTCAGTGGATTCGTTGCTGACGTAGACCTTTGATCCGTCCGTCGCGAAATTGATGCCGTGCGCCGCCTCGATGCCCTTGATCACCTGCACGACTTTATTGGTGGCGGTGTCGATAACGTGAATGCTGTCGCCCGCGCTGTTGGTGACGTAGACGAGCGCGGCGCCGGCATGAGCCGGCAGGGGCGCAAGGGCGAGCGCGAGCAAACCGGCGCTCAATAAGCGGCGGAGGGCGGTCATGGGCCAATCTCCTCGACAGCGTGGGATTTTTGCCCTTCAGCCTACGCCCAACCGCCGCCTCGCGCCAGCGCCGACGCCACCGCATCCCAACCAATGGGCGCCTACCCCTCGCCCCTTTCCTCTCTAAGGCGCGCCCAGTACTCGAGCCGCTTCTTGATCTCGCGCTCGAAGCCCCGCTCGACCGGTTCGTAGAGCGCGTGGCGCCCAACCTTCTCCGGCCAATAGTTCTGTCCGCTGAAAGCGTCTGGCGCGTCGTGGTCGTATTGATAAGCTGCGCCATAGCCTTCGCGCTTCATGAGTCGCGTCGGCGCGTTGAGAATGGTCTTGGGCGGCGCGGGCGAGCCATGCTCTTTCGCCAGCGCCTGAGCGGCGCCGAAAGCCTTGTAGACCGCGTTGGATTTTGGCGCGGTCGCGACATAGACCACGGCCTCCGCAATCGCGAGTTCGCCCTCCGGACTGCCGAGGAAGTCGTAAGCGTCCTTGGCCGCGTTGGCGACGACAAGCGCTTGCGGATCGGCGAGGCCAATGTCCTCGGAGGCCATGCGCACGACGCGTCGCGCAATGAACAAGGGGTCCTCGCCGGCGTCGAACATGCGCGCCAGATAATAGAGCGCCGCGTCCGGATCGGAGCCACGCACGGTTTTGTGCAAGGCCGAGATCAGATTGTAATGCCCGTCCTGAGCCTTGTCGTAGATCGGCGCGCGCCTCTGGACGACTTCGACCAGCCGCGTCGCGTCGAGCGTCTCACCCGGACGCGCAGCGCGCCAGACTTCTTCCGCCAGGGTGAGGACGGCGCGGCCGTCTCCGTCCGCCATGCCGACAAGCGCCTCGCGCGCGCCCGCATCTAGCGGCAGGGGCTTCCCCATCACGCGTTCGGCGCGCTCGATGAGCGCCTCGAGCGCCTCCGAGCCGAGGGGACGAAAGACGAGCACGCGGGCGCGCGACAACAACGCCGCGTTGAGCTCGAACGATGGGTTCTCCGTCGTCGCGCCGATGAGCGTGATTGATCCGTCCTCCATCACGGGCAGGAAGGAATCCTGCTGCGCGCGGTTGAAGCGATGGATCTCGTCAACGAACAGAAGCGTGCCCTGCCCTTGCGCACGGCGCGCGCGGGCGGCCTCGAAGATCTTCTTCAATTCCGCGACGCCCGTATGGATCGCGGAGACCTGCACGAATGCGTCGTTGCGGGAAGCCCCGATCAGCCGCGCGACCGTCGTCTTGCCGCTGCCCGGCGGGCCCCAGAAGATCATCGAGCCGAGCGACGGCGCCGCGAGCAGCCGCGTCAGCGCTCCATTAGGCCCGGTGAGGTGTTCCTGGCCTGAGACCTCGGCGAGCGTCATCGGCCGCAACCGTTCGGCGAGCGGCGCCGGCGGCGGCTCGGCCTTCGGGCTCATGGCGTCGAGAAAACTCATGAGGCTTTGTCTCGCGCGGGCGACCCGCTGTCCAGCCGGACCGTAGCCGCGCTCCATAGCCCGTCCACAGACGGGCATTCTTGTAGCTTGTAGCCGCGCTCGCTGAGCGCCGCTGACGCGATCAACGATCGCGTCTACAGCGCGGCAGCCGGTTCAAAGAGCGTCCGGAAGGACGCCGGTCTCTCGACGGACTATGATTGCCGTCAGAGCCCGAGCTCGCTCAAGCCTGGATGGTCGTCGGGCCGGCGGCCGAGCGGCCAGTGGTAAAGACGGTCCTGCTCGCGGATTGGCAGGTCATTGATGCTCGCCAGACGCACCCGCATCAGACCGTCCTCGTCGAACTCCCAGTTCTCGTTGCCGTAAGCGCGGAACCAGCTGCCTGAATCGTCATGCCATTCATAGGCGAAGCGAACCGCAATGCGGTTCTCATGAAAGGCCCAGAGCTCCTTGATCAGCCGATAGTCGAGCTCGCGGTTCCATTTGCGCGTCAGAAACGCCTCGATCGCAGGGCGCCCTTGGAAGAATTCAGCGCGATTCCGCCAACGGCTGTTTTCCGAGTAGGCGAGCGCCACGCGCGCCGGATCGCGGGTGTTCCACGCGTCCTCGGCCATACGCGCCTTCTGAGCCGCGGTTTCCGCATTGAAAGGCGGCAGAGGCGGTCGGGCCATGCGCTCCCCTATTCTGCGGCCTGCCGGCCGGCGCCATAGCGCTTCACGATATAGTCGTTGACCAGCGCCTTGAAGTCCTCGGCGATGCGCGGCCCGCGAAGGGTGACGGTCTTGACCCCGTCGACGAACACCGGCGCGGCCGGCGCTTCGCCCGTTCCCGGCAGCGAAATGCCGATATTGGCGTGCTTGCTCTCGCCGGGGCCGTTGACGATGCAACCCATCACAGCGACGTTCAGCCGCTCGACGCCCGGATAGACCGCGCGCCATTCCGGCATCGACTTCGCGAGATAGGTCTCGATGTCGCGCGCCAGCTCCTGGAACACGGTCGAGGTCGTTCGCCCACAGCCGGGACAGGCGGCGACCTGCGGGGCAAAACTGCGGAAACCCATGGTCTGCAGCAATTCCTGCGCGACCTTCACTTCCTGCGTCCGGTCGCCACCCGGCTCGGGGGTGAGCGAAATACGGATCGTGTCGCCGAGGCCCTCCTGCAGGAGAACGCCAAGCGCCGCGGACGGAAGCGACAATGCCCTTCGAGCCCATGCCCGCCTCGGTCAGGCCGAGATGCAGCGCATAGTCGGAGCGCTCGCCCAGCATGCGATAGACGGTGATGAGGTCCTGAACCGAAGAGACCTTCGCCGACAGGATGATGCGCTCGCGTGGAAGGCCGATCTCCTCCGCCCGCGCCGCCGATAAGAGGGCCGACCTCACCATCGCCTCGCGCGTGACTGCGCTCGCTTCGAGCGGCTTTGCGCTCGCCGCGTTCTCGTCCATGAGCGAGGTCAGGAGTTCCTGATCGAGCGAGCCCCAGTTGGCGCCGATGCGCACCGGCTTGCGATTTTGAATCGCGATCTCGATGATCTTGCCGAACTGCAGGTCGCGCTTGTTCTTGAAACCGACATTGCCAGGATTGATGCGGTATTTGTCGAGCGCTTCGGCGCAGGCCGGATGCTCGGCGAGCAGCTTATGGCCGATATAGTGGAAGTCGCCGATCAGCGGCGCCTTGATCCCTCTCATGCGCAGGCGATCGCGGATGTGGGGCACGGCGGCGGCCGCCTCCTCGCGATCGACCGTCAGGCGCACGAATTCGGAGCCCGCCCTCGCCAGCGCCGCGATCTGGCGCGTGGTGGCCTCAATGTCGGCGGTGTCGGTGTTGGTCATCGACTGGACGACGATCGGCGCGCCCCCGCCAACGGTGACTGCCGCGTCGGCTTCACCGACCTGAACGCCGACGGTCGCGTGACGGGAGAGCGGCCCGCAAGGCGTTTCCGACATCGCAAGGCTCATCGCCGCCATACCTTTCTCAGCCCACGCCACGACCGAATTAATCCCGCAACGTCTTAAGCGCTCGGGGTGAATTTGTCATCTGCGGCTGTTGCAATGCAATGAAGGCTCGAAAGCTCCATCGCAATGCAATATGACCTCTATCGCGGACAGTTTACCGCAGTTCCTTAAGGAGAACCGAAGATGTCGCTCGCCAAACGTCACGCCCTTGTCACCGGTTCGACAAGCGGCATTGGCCTGGCGATCGCCCGCGCCCTCGCCAAGGAAGGGGCGGACGTCGTCATCAACGGGTTCGGCGACAAGGCCGCGATCGAGGCCGAGCGGGTCAAAATCGAGGAGGAATTCGGGGTCAAGGCTTTCTACCACGCGGCCGACATGGCCAACGGAGCCGAAATCGAGGTGATGGTCGGCGACGCCAGAGCCAAGATGGGTTCGCTCGACATCCTCGTCAACAACGCCGGCATTCAGCATGTTTCGCCGGTGGAAGACTTTCCGACCGACAAGTGGGACGCGATCATCGCCATCAATCTTTCCGCCCCTTTCCATGCGATGCGCGCCGCCATTCCGGGCATGAAGGCGCAAAAATGGGGCCGGATCATCAGCACCGCGTCTGCCCATTCGCTGGTCGCCTCTCCGTTCAAGGCGGCGTATGTGGCGGCCAAGCACGGCCTCACAGGGCTGACGAAGACGGTCGCGCTTGAACTCGCGACGACTGGCGTTACGGCGAACTGCATTTCGCCGGGCTATGTCTCGACGCCGCTGGTCGAGCGCCAGATCCCCGACACGATGAAAGCGCGCAACATGACGCGCGAGCAGGTGATCAACGATGTCATGCTCGCCGCCCAGCCGACCAAGCAATTCGTGAGCGTCGACCACGTCGCAGCGGTCGCGGTCTTTCTTTGCTCTGACGCAGGCGCCTCGATCACAGGCGCGAATATGTCGATCGATGGCGGGTGGACCGCCGCGTAGCCTTATCGGTGCTTGAACGCGGCCGGGCGCTTCTCGGCGAAAGCGCGCATCCCTTCCTTCTGGTCCTCGGTCGCGAACAGCGAGTGGAAGATCCGGCGCTCGAAGCGGATGCCTTCGGCAAGCGTCGTCTCGTAGGCGCGGTTGACGGCCTCCTTCGCGGCGTAGACCGCCGGCCTCGACAAGGCGGCGATTGACGCGGCTGCCTTGAGCGCCTCCTCGATTAGCGAGGCGGCGGGCACCACGCGCGAGACGAGGCCAGAGCGCTCGGCCTCCGCCGCGTCCATCATGCGCCCGGTCAGGATCATCTCCATCGCCTTCGATTTGCCTACAGCGCGCGTCAAGCGCTGCGTGCCCCCCGCCCCCGGAATGACGCCGAGCCTGATCTCCGGCTGGCCGAACTTGGCGGTGTCGGCGGCAAGAATGAAATCGCACATCATCGCGATCTCGCATCCCCCGCCCAGCGCGAAGCCGGCGACGGCGGCGATGATCGGCTTGCGCGCCTTCGCCACGTTCTCCCAACGGGAGATGAAGTCGCCAAGGAAGGCGTCGGCGAAGGTCTTGTCCTGCATTTCCTTGATGTCGGCGCCGGCGGCGAACGCCTTCTCCGACCCGGTCAGCACGATCGCGCCGATCGCGGAGTCGGTCTCGAAGGCTTCGAGCGCGGCGTTGAGGTCCTCCATCAGGGCCGCCGACAGCGCGTTCAAGGCCTGCGGACGGTTGAGCCTGATGAGGCCGACGGCCCCATGCGTTTCGACGATGAGGTTGGCGTAACTCATGGGCGCGTCTCCTTGGCGGGGCTTCGCACGACGCCTAGCCAATCGAGGGACGGATGGAAAGGACTCGAGCGAAGATCGGGCGCACTTGCGATAAATCAATGACGGACAAGAGGACCCGCATAACAGTCGATTTCCAAAAGCACGCCCCATTATGCACGAGCCGCAAAGCTCGGAATTCCTGGCACACAGCCCACGAAACGGCGCGGAACCATGATGGCCTCGATCGCGTCGGCGAGAGATTGGAATATGCCTGGTTGGAGGGTTCTGTACCGAGATGATCTCGATCGAGATCGGATGTCTCGGAGCAGTCCGACCGAAGAAGCCGCCATGGACCGGGCTAGACAGCTCTATCGGAAGGAGCGCGCGGAAATCTATCGAATTGAAGGGCCTGACGGGCTCATTCTGCAGAAGGAAGAAATCATGCGCCGGTTGTCGGCGACCAAGAAGTAGCGCGGGCGAAGGCGCGCGCGAAGCCCTCGTCCGGCAAGACGCCTCTCAGGCGGCCCACAGTTTCGCGGGCTGCTCAATTCCCTTCAGCTGGTATTCCCTCCCGGCGCTCTCGGGCGGCGCGGAGGCCGCCTTTTCGCGAACGGCGGCGGTCATGAGAATTTGGTCCGCCGCCGCCGCGCTTTGCGCGCGCGAGGCGACGTTCACCACGGTGCCGATCGCGGTCAGGTCATGGTGCGTGCGGCCAAACTCGCCGAAATTGACCTTGCCGGTGTCGACGCCAATTCCAACTCCGATCGTTGTGGCCTCGGCGCCGAAGGCGAGCGAAAGCTCTTCGCGCCGCGCGCGCCAAAGCTCCTGGATCTTCCGCGCGGCTGCGACCGCGCGCGCGGCATGGTCCTCATGCTTGATCGGGAAATTGAAGACAGCCAGGACGGCGTCGCCCATCGTCTTGTTGATGATGCCGTCGTGCTCCCAGATCGCTTCGCCGCAAACGTCGTAGAAGGCGTCGAGAAGCGCCGCGATCGCGCCACTCGACTGCGACTGCGAAAGGCTCGTGTAGCCCCTGAGATCGGCGAACAGGATGGTCGCGTCGAGCTCGACCTGCCGCGCCTTCATGACCCGCTCGAACATCGTCTCGCAGATGGTGCAGACGTTGGGGTTCATGCGGCTCTGGCGAATGCCGACCGCACGGTACGGCACTGCGGCGATGGTGCGCAAGGCGATTGGCAGCTTCATGTTCTGCCAGCAGCCCAAGCAGAAAATCGGTTGCGACGCCATCTCGGAGGCTCCTGAATCGCCGCGCGCGGTGTTCAGCACCGGGCGGTGCCTAGGTCAACCAGACCGGCCTGTCAAATATGCAGTGGATGGCCCAGCGCCGCGCGACTGTTCGCACGGGCGGCGATTAGGGGATGAGCAGGACTTTTCCCAAGTTGCTGCGGTCTTGAATAAAATGATGAGCGGCGGCGGCCTCGCCGAAGCTGAACGTCCGCGCGATCCGAGGCTTGATGGCGCCTCGCTCCCAGAGCTGGATAAGCTCACTCATCCAGCTGGCGAGGCGATCGCCTTCATCCCACATATGCCCCAGGTTGACGCCGAACACGCCTTTGTTCGCGTTCATCAAGGAGAGCGGATTGAACTGAAGCCAGGGGGTGCCGGCGAGCATCGACACCATGCCCAGCATTCCCCCGCTCTTGCTCCTCGCGGCAGACGAAGCGCCAAAAATGCCAAGTCGGCCTGTCGGCGCGAGAAGCCTGTAACCCTTCTTGAGCGACTCGCCGCCCACCGCGTCGAGGATGAGTTCGACGCCTCGTCCTTGGGTGATCTCTCTCGCGCGCTTCTCGAAGTCCTCGGTCCGATAGTCGATCAAGTGATCGACGCCGAGCGCGCGCAATTCTTGGTGCTTGGCGGCGGACGCCGTCCCAATGACCTTGGCGCCGAGGCGCTTCGCAATCTAAGTCGCGGCAACGCCAACCCCGCCGCCTGCGGAGTGAACCAGCATCGTTTCGCCAGCCTTGAGCCCGCCCATGACGACAATGAGCTGCCAGGCCGTGAGATAGTTGACCGGCATCGCCGCGCCTTCCTCGGCGGACATGCCTTCGGGCCGCACGAAGATCCTACCCGTTGGCGCGCAAACGACATCGGCGTACCCGCCAAATCGCGTCAGCGCGAACACGTTGCGTCCAATCCAGGCGGGATCAACGCCCTCGCCCACTGCGTCGACGCGCCCGGCGACCTCGTATCCTGGAACGACGGGAATTTTAGGCAAATCCGGATAGAGGCCCATCCGGCCCATCACGTCAGCGAAATTGATCCCGCTCGCCTCGACGCGAATGCGCGCCTCGCCCGCTCGAGGGTTGGGATCGGGAGCCTCCTTGAGGACGAGCGTCTCGGGAGGTCCGGCCTCCGAAA
Source organism: uncultured Alphaproteobacteria bacterium (assembly GCA_963753135.1). Lineage (GTDB taxonomy): Bacteria > Pseudomonadota > Alphaproteobacteria > Rhizobiales > Beijerinckiaceae > Roseiarcus. The sequence continues at coordinate 35,155 of CAVWBA010000019.1, forward strand.
TCCAAATCTGCCGCATAACGAACGCTCCTGAGAGGGCCAATGTCGGTCGCGTCGCCCGGCATCAAATATGCAGCGGATGGCCCAGCGCTGCGAGCGCCAACTCGTGAAAGGCCTCGCTCATCGTCGGATGGGCGTGGATGGTGAGCGCGATATCCTCGAGGCGCGCGCCCATTTCGAGCGCGAGCGAAAAGGCGGCCGAAAGTTCGGAGACGCCGGCGCCGACCGCATGGACGCCGAGCACCACATGGTTGTCGGCGCGCGCGACGACGCGCACGAAGCCCTCGTCGTCCTGCAGCGTCATGGCGCGGCCATTGGCGCGGAACGGGAAATGGCCGACGCGGATCTCGTCATGCGCGGCCTTGGCGGCGTCAGGCGAGAGCCCCACAGCGACGATCTCGGGGTCGGTGAAGCAGATGGCTGGGATGGCAACGCGATCGAAGGCGCGCTTCTTGCCGGCGATGATCTCGGCGACCATTTCGCCTTGCGCCATCGCGCGATGGGCGAGCATCGGCTCGCCGGTTACATCGCCGATCGCCCAGACGTTGCGCATCGAGGTCGCGCAGGTTCGCGTCGATGCGCACGAACGGGCCGCTCATCGTGAGGTCAAGCGTCTCGAGGCCGAAGCCGCTCGCGCGGGCGCGCCGGCCGACCGCGACGAGGACCTTGTCGGCGGTGATCGCGCGCTCTTTGCCGTCACCGCCAACGCGACCTTGAGCGCGCCATTGGCGAAGCCTAGCGCCTTCGCGTCGACCAGCGTCTCGACGCCAAGATCGGCGAGCCGCCGCACGACCGGCTGCGTCAGCTCCGCGTCGTAAAGCGGCAGGATCTTGGGCAGCGCCTCGACAATCGTCACCTTCGCGCCGAGCTTGGCGAAAGCCATGCCCAGCTCCATCCCGATATAGCCTGCGCCGATCACCGCGAGCGACCCTGGAACCTCAGTCAGCGCCAGCGCATCGGTCGACGACAGAATGTCGCCGCCAAACTTGAACGCCGGCAGCTCCACGGGCTCCGAGCCGGTCGCGAGGACAAGGTGCTCGCATTGGATGCGAGTTTCGCCGGTGTCGGCGCTGACGGTCGCCGTCTTGCCGTCGACGATCGCAGCCATGCCGAGAAGCGTGCGCGCCTTGGCCTTCTTCAAAAGCGCGCCGACGCCGCCCGTGAGCCGCGTGACGATCGCATCCTTCCAGGCGATGGTGCGGGCGTAATCGAGCTTCGGCGGCCCGATCGAGAGCCCAATGGCGCTTAAGCCTCGCGGCTCACGAAGGTCATGCGCGGCGCCTGCGGCATGGATCAGCGCCTTCGAGGGAATGCAGCCGACGTTGAGGCACGCTCCGCCGAGCCGATCAGCTTCGACGAGGATCGTGTCGAGGCCGAGCTGCCCGGCGCGGATCGCGGCGACATAGCCGCCCGGGCCGCCGCCGATGACGAGAACCTTGCAGCGAAGCTCGTTCATGGGTCCTCTGCTATTGCGTCATCGCGAGCGGATGCGAAGCGGTCCAGAGCCGCAGCGCCCTACGATCCCCGGATTGCTTCCCCCCGGACTGTGATCTGGGGGTCGCAATGACGGCCGGCTCTTCATGCGTCCTCAATGAACAGCGTCGCCGGCGCCTCGATCAGCGCCCGCAGGCGCTGAATGAACGTCGCTGCGTCATAGCCGTCGACCACCCGATGATCGAACGACGACGACAGGTTCATGATTTTTCGCGGAACGAATGCCGCCGTCGCGCCAGACGGGCTTCACGACGATCTTGTTGACGCCGACGATCGCCACTTCCGGCCGATTGACGATCGGCGTCGAGGCGACCCCGCCCAGCGCGCCGAGCGAAGTCAGCGTGATCGTCGAGCCAGAGAGTTCATCGCGCGCCGCGACGCCCTGGCGCGCCGCCTCGCTCACCCGGCGCATTTCGCGCGCGCATTGGTGCAAGCCGAGGGTCTCGGCGTGGCGGACAACCGGAACCATGAGGCCGTTCGGCGTTTGCGTCGCCACGCCCAGGTGGACAGCGCCAAAGCGCGTTATGACGTCGTTCTCGTCGTCGTAATGAGCGTTGATCTGCGGGAACTCTCCGACGGCTTTGACGATCGCAAGTATGAGGAACGGCAGAAGAGTGAGTTTCGGCCGCTCTTCGGTCGCGCGCGCATTGAGGGAAGCGCGCAGTTCTTCGAGCGCCGTGACGTCGGTCTCCTCGACATAGGAGAAATGCGCGATACGGCGCGCCGACTCGGCCATGTTCTCGGCGATACGCCGGCGCATGCCGACGACCTTGATGGTTTCGACGGCGTTGTTTGGCGCTCGGCCCGATCGCGCCGGAGACGGCGACGGCGGCCGGGCGATATAGGCGTCGAGATCCTGGTGGGTGATGCGTCCCGCGGGTCCCGAGCCGTGGACGAATTTGAGATCGACGCCGGCCTCGCGCGCCTTCAGGCGCACAGCAGGCGCGGCCAGCGGCTTCTCGCCAATAGGGCGCGGCGCGCCTATCTGCGGCTCAGACGCGCGTGCGCGGCGAGGGCGCCTCGATCGGCGCCGCGCGTGCCGCGAGCGCTGGCTTCGGCTCGGCGGGCTCGAGTTTGACGCGCGGCGCGGGCGTCGGCTCAGGCGGCTGCTGCGCGCGATTTCGGGGCCGCAGGGAGAACCGAATCCGGCAGGCCCGGCGCGTCGATGCGAATAAGCTCGGCGCCAACAGCCAGCACGTCCCCGACCGCGCCGCCGAGCGCGAGCACGCTGCCCGCCACGGGCGTTGGGATTTCAACGGTCGCCTTGTCGGTCATGACGGAGGCGACGACCTGATCCTCCTTGACGAGATCGCCGACCTTGACCGCCCACTCGACGATCTCGGCTTCCGCCACGCCCTCGCCGACGTCGGGCATCTTGATCGAGCGCACGCCCATCTCATGCCTCCATCGCCTTCATGAGCGCGCGCCCGACGCGCGCGGGACCAGGGAAATAATCCCATTCCTCCGCATGCGGATAGGGCGTGTCCCAGCCCGCGACGCGCTGAACGGGCGCCTCAAGCGCATAGAAGCAGCGCTCCATCACCTGCGCGGAGAGCTCGGCGCCGAAGCCCGAGGTCAGCGTCGCCTCGTGCACGATGACGCAGCGGCCGGTCTTGTTCACCGAAGCCTCGATGGCGTCCACGTCGAGCGGAACGAGCGAGCGCAGATCGATGATCTCGGCATCAACTCCCGTCTCCTCCGCCGCCGCCTCGGCGACATGGGTCATCGTGCCGTAGCAGAGGACCGTGACCCCCTTCCCTTCCCGCCTGACCGCCGCCTGGCCGAGCGGCACGACATAGCGACCCTCCGGCACTTCACTTAAGGGGTGTTTGGCCCAAGGCACGGTGGGCTGCTCGGGGTGGCCGGTGAATGGGCCATTGTACAGCCGTTTCGGCTCGAGAAAGATAATGGGATCGTCGTCCTCGATCGAGGCGATGAGAAGACCCTTGGCGTCGTACGGGTTGGACGGGATGACGGTCTTGAGGCCGGAAACGTGGGTGAACAAAGCCTCCGGACTCTGGCTGTGCGTCTGCCCGCCGTAGATGCCGCCCCCAACCGGCATGCGGATGACGATGGGGGCGAAGAACTCGCCGCCCGAGCGGTAGCGCAGCCGCGCCGCCTCCGACACGATCTGGTCGTAGCCGGGATAGACGTAGTCGGCGAACTGGATTTCGGCGACTGCCCGAAGCCCATAGGCGCCCATGCCGATCGCCACGCCGACGATACCGGATTCGTTAATCGGCGCGTCGAAGCAGCGCGACTTGCCGTACTTGCGCTGCAGGCCGTCAGTGCAGCGAAAGACCCCGCCGAAATAGCCGACGTCCTCGCCGAATACGACGACGCGCTCGTCCTCGGCCATCTTGCAATCCATCGCATCGCGGATCGCTTCGACCATCGACATGCGCGGCATGACGCTAAACCCCCAGCTGCTGGCGCTGCTCGCGCAAATGGCGCGGCATCTCCTTGTAGACCTGCTCGAACATCGTCGCCGCGCTCGGCTTCGGCCCGTCATGCAGGGTGCCGTGGCTCTCGGCCTCCTTGGCGGCGTCCAGGATCTCGGCGTCGACCTCGGCCTGCATCTGCCGGTGGCGCTCTTCGCTCCACGCGCCGATGCGAATGAGATGGACTTTCAGCCGCTCAATCGGATCGCCCAGAGGCCAAGTGGCCCATTCGTCCTTGGGGCGGTATTTCGACGGATCGTCCGAGGTCGAATGGGCGCCGACGCGATAGGTCACCCATTCGATGAGGGTCGGGCCCAGATTGGCGCGCGCCCGGGTCACCGCCCAGCGAGAGACCGCATGGACCGCAAGATAGTCATTGCCATCGACGCGCAGCGAGGGAATCCCGAAGCCGTGGGCGCGAGCGGCAAATCTGGCGCTCTCGCCCCCGGCGATGCCCTGATAGGACGAGATCGCCCATTGGTTGTTGACGACGTTGAGAATGACCGGCGGCCGGTAGACCGAGGCGAACACGAGCGCCGAATGGAAATCAGTCTCCGCCGTCGCGCCTTCGCCGATCCAGCCTGAGGCGATGCGCGTATCGCCCGAAATCGCCGAGGCCATCGCCCAGCCGACGGCTTGCGGATATTGCGTGCCGAGGTTGCCGGAAACGGTGAAGAATCCGGCCTTCTTGAACGAATAGAGCCCGGGAAGCTGGCGGCCGTTGAGGTGATCCTTCTCGTTGGAGAAGATCTCGCACATCATGTCGACGATCGGCCAGCCCAAGGCGATGAGCAGGCCCTGCTGGCGGTAGGTCGGAAAGCACATGTCGCCTTCCGCAAGCGCTTTGCGATGCGCAGTCGCGATCGCCTCCTCGCCGAGGCAGGTGATGTAGAACGATGTCTTGCCCTGCCGCTGCGACAAGAGCATGCGCGCGTCGAAGGCGCGCGTCAGCATCATGTCGCGCAGGCCCTTGCGCTTTTCGTCCGCGTTGAGCGACCCGGCCCAATCGCCAACCGCCTCGCCCTCGTCGTCCAGTGCGCGGATCATCGTATAGGCATAGTCGCGGATGTCGGAGGGGCTGACGTCGATGGGCGGACGGCGAACCTTGCCCGCTTCGGCAATGCCGACATGGCTGAAGTCGGGCCTCCCGCCTGGCCGCACGGAAGGCTCCGGCACGTGCAGCGAGAGGCGAGCGGCGCTGGTCATGAGGACTCCTCCGACGGCGCGATCATTCGCGCCTCACGCTGATTGAGGCGAGTTTAGCGCCGGCCGGGCGCGGTTGTCATGCGGGCGCCAACGGGGGATCAAAGGGGGCCCTGCCGTTGACAGCCGCCCGCCCGCGCACTTAAGAAGCGCCCATGCCCAGGTGGCGGAATTGGTAGACGCACTGGTTTCAGGTACCAGCGGTGCAAGCCGTGAAGGTTCGAGTCCTTTCCTGGGCACCACTTTCTAATCCACGAGCGTCCATTTCGCCATAAATTTGTTACAAATCAGCGGCTTATGGAAAACTGGCTGTCCATTTGTTGTGCGATGGAGGCCATTTGTGTCCATCAAAATTGTTGGTAAATTCGTTGGTATGCGGCGAGTCCGCTGCCGACTGGTACCAACATGGCCCTTACCGACCTCGCTATAAAGCGCGCTCTCCCCGGCCCGAAGATCATCAAGCTCTCAGATGGCGGTGGGCTCCAGTTGTGGCTGACACCTGATGGAGCGAAACGGTGGCGGCTCGCTTACCGGTTCGGAGGCGCTCAGAAGATCTTCGCCATCGGCGTTTATCCCGAAGTCGGGTTGAAGGACGCTCGGGAAGCTCGCGAAGCCGCCAGGAGAAACTTGGCTCTCGGCCGGGACCCTTCTCAGCTCAAGAAGGCGGCAAAGGCCGCCAAAACCGAAGCAGGCCGGAATTCCTTCGCTGCGATTGCGGTGGAGTTGCTCGAAAAGAAGTGTCGAGACGGGAAAGCGGCGGCGACGCTACGCAAGTTCGAATGGTTCATGAGCTTTGCCCTGCCCGTGTTGGGATCGCGGCCAATTGGGGAAATATCGGCGCGTGAGGTTTTGACGGTCCTCAAGGGGGTGGAGGCGCGCGGCATTCATGAAACTGCCCGTAAACTCAGAACGGCAATAGGCGACGTTTTCCGCTACGCGATTGCCACTGCTCGCGCCGAGAACGATCCGACAACCGCGCTGCGCGGCGCATTGGTAACGCCAACGGTCACTCCTCGCGCTGCCATCGTCGCACCGAACGCGTTTGGCGGACTGCTGCGAGCTATTGAGGACTATCAGGGGGCCATCGAGACAAGGAGCGCACTCGAATTGCTCGCCCTGACTTTCGTTCGCCCGGGCGAGTTGCGGGCCGCTGAATGGGTCGAATTCGACCTCTGCGGCGCGGTGTGGGAAATTCCCGCCGGCCGAATGAAGATGCGGAAGGCGCATCGGGTGCCGCTCGCCTCGCGAGCGGTGGAAGTTCTCAAGGGGCTTCAAAAGTCAACGGGACAGGGCAGATTTCTGTTTCCGTCGGTCCGAACGGTTGCCCGTTGCATGTCTGAGAACACGCTAAACGCGGCCTTGCGTCGCATGGGGTTCAAGAACGAGGACATGACAAGTCATGGCTTCCGTGCGTCCGCGTCGTCGATGCTGAACGAAAGCGGTCTCTGGAATGCCGACGCGATCGAAAGGCAATTGGCCCACGTCGACGCCGCCAGCGTACGGCGGGCCTACGCCCGTGCTGAATTCTGGGATGAGCGGGTCAGGATGATGACTTGGTGGGCGGATCGCTGCGAGGAATTGCGGCGAGGCGGCCAGGTAATCTCGATTGCGGAGGCGCGATCAGTTAGCTTGTAGGACCAGCGGCGCGCTCTCCACGGCGAGACGGTTCCCGGACGATGAGTGCCTTTGCGGTTTCCGCCAGATTTCTCGGTCATTTTGAATTATTGATTTCCAATTCAAGTTTGCCAGAGCCTATTTTTTCTCCGCGTGGCTACGGCTGCGGTTGCATCCTTGTGTATGCGTTGGAGCTAAACCCGCATCCCCAACTCCCCGGTGGTCCAAGTCGGGATCTTTCAAACTGGTCTGTCAAGGGGAAATCCCTGCGACCGCTCCAATTCGTCCGCCAGCCTTCTGAGAAAAGCCGGCTCGATCCGGTCGTTGGACCCCTCCCCGCGAGAGGCAAGCCCGCGTATGATTTCCGCCTGCCGAGCTGGCGGAATCTGCCCGTAGCTTGAAAACGTGGTTAGACAACTCTCGTGGCCGAGATTCTGAGACCAAGCCTTGAAGCGTTCGGCATCCAGCTTCAGTTCGTAGGCCAACTGGACCAGTGTATTCCGCACCGAGTGCGGATTGAAGTAAGGCAAGCCGGCAAGAGCGCACGCTTCGCGAAAAATGGTGCGAACCGGATTCGCGTTCGCCCACGGTGCGCGGTCGAGCCACCTTGCGGGGAACCCGACGTCTTCGCCGAGCGCGACCCGGGTCTTCGGAAACAGCGGGTCGTCAGGTCCGAAGCCTTTCTCTTCCCGTAGGAATGCAACCCAATCAACCACGATCTGGCGGATGTCATCGCCGACGGGAAAGAACCACGTTGTGAAGGTTTTCGCCCGTTTTGTGCGAACGTCTCGTGCGTCGTGCTCGATCAGGTCGCAATCGATGTCAACGTGCTTCAGGCGAAAGGAAATAATCGCCCTGTCTCGGGCCCCCGACAAGATTGCGAGGGCGATGATCGCGCGGTCACGGCCCTGGATGTCCGTCCCGTTCGGTATGGCGTCGATCATCATGCGAACTTGCGTGAGTGTGGGGCAGCTCTTGAACCGCCGCGCCGTAGCGATCCTGGAAAGGTTATCGGGGGGTTGAAATACTCCGCATCCGCATATTTGATCCGCGAGGCATAGCCCGGCTGATCCGCCAACCAGACAAAGAATGCCTTCAGAGCGGCGAGCATCGCGTGGATAGTCGACGCCGAGAGCGGCTTTCCAGTTCGCGCATTGGTCACCACCATCAAGTAAGCCTTGAAAGCCCGAGCCTGCTCAATATGAAAGCTCCGGAAGTCGCGCCGTTTGACGTAATCCTCGAAGCGTTCAATCGCGCTCGCAGCTGCGTCGGTGGACGCCTCATCGCGCCCTTTCGCGTCCTTCAGGTAGAGGAGATAGCGTCGCTTGACACGCTCGTTCTCGGGTTGCGTTTGGTCATGTTTCACAAACCTCTTTGAAGTCAACATTCGAGAAGGCGGAGGGGCTATCGTCTATTCGGCCATATCCAGTTCCGGCCGCCTTGGCGCACGACAACTGAAGCAATGGAACTCGCCAGGCTGGCAGCGTTGTCTGACTGGCTCGCGCGCTTTCATAAATGCGCGGAAGTCGGCGCCATGGATGAGAAGCGGACGCCTCGCATCTGTGGTCTTGAGTCGGGCCGCGATCCATCGACCGATCGTATGCTTGTGCGCCCCGATGAGGACGCTCAGCTCGCTGATCGTGTAGCTGTGATGGAGCTTGACGCGGCGGCAGTCGAACCGCCTCGCCATGTCCTACTCTGCTTTCTCGATAAGAGTTCGGATGTCCTCCACCTTCCAGGCGGTGGTGCGCGGGCCAAGCTTCACCGGCTTCGGAAAGCGACCCGACTTGACGCCAGCCCACCAGGTCGAGCGGGCGACCGGTATGGGCCCATGGAGGGCAAGGATGGACGCGAGACGCACGAAGCCGGTTGGCGGAAAATTGTGCTTACTTTGTTCTTTGATTTCATTCGCAGCAGCGAGTTTTCTCATTTCAACCCTATCCGTCAGAGGGACGGCGTCGTCGGCGACCTTTCACTTGAAATTGTCGCCGATGCTGCTAGTGGATTGAATCTAACGCTTGGTGCCGTCGTCTGACGGCTTCGATGATTTTTTCGGGGTCAGCGACCCATCGGAAGGGCTTTGACTTGGCGTTGTGATCATCGAGGAAGCGGTTGATGGCGGCCTGCAGATCAACCACGGATTGGAAGACGCCGCGCTTGAGGCGGCGCTTGGTGAGGGTCGCGAAGAAGCCCTCGACGGCGTTGAGCCAGGAGGCCGAGGTCGGCGTGAAGTGGAATGTCCAGCGCGGATGGCGCGCCAGCCATTTTCGGACCTCGGGGTGCTTGTGGGCGGCGTAGTTGTCGAGGATCGCATGGACGGTCTTGCCGGCGGGGACCTCGCGCTCGACGGCGTTTAGGAAACGGATGAACTCCTGATGCCGATGGCGCTGCATGTTGCGGCCGATCACCTTGCCGTCGAGAACGTTCATCGCGGCGAACAGCGTCGTCGTGCCATTGCGCTTGTAATCATGAGTCATCGTTCCCGCCCGGCCCTTCTTCATCGGCAGGCCGGGCTGGGTTCGGTCGAGCGCCTGGATCTGGCTCTTCTCGTCGACGGAAAGGACAACAGCGTGCGCCGGCGGATCGACATAGAGCCCGACCACGTCGCGCAACTTGTCGACGAACGCGGGGTCTTTGGAGAGCTTGAACTGCCGGATGCGGTGTGGCTGAAGTCCGTGGGAGCGCCAGATGCGCTGCACGGAAGAGACGCTGACGCCGGCTGCCTCCGCCATCGCTGCGCCCGTCCAATGCGTGGCTTCGGCCACCGGCGGCTCCATCGTCAGCGTCACGACGCGTTCGGCGACAGCGGGATCAAGCTTCGGGATGCGCGACGGCCTCGTCTTGTCGCGCAGCAGCCCTTCAAAGCCCTCGTCGGCAAAGCGTTCCTGCCAGCGCCAGACGCAGGTCTTGGACTTGCTCGTCTCGCGCATGATCGCGCTCGTGCCAACTCCTTTCGCGGTCAGCATGACGATCCGTGCTCGCCAGACGTGCTTCTGCGGGGCGTTCCGGTCGCTGACCAGCGCGCGGAGCCGATCGAGGTCAGCCGAAGAGACGGAAAGGGTGACGCCAGCTCGCATCCCCCAAACTCGCACGCCCCAAGTCCGGTCGAAATCCCTGATCGGATTCAAATGTCAGATTTGATCCACTAGGATCAACCGGCTCTAATCGAGCGCGGACTAACCCCGCGAGAGTCGCACTGCTGGCAGGCTTTGCAACTCTTTTTTCGTCACCGTGCCGTAGATCTAGGTGATCTACCGCATGGCAACATTGCCAATGTGCGATTTACTCGCCAAGGGCGTGCGCGCGTTGTCCACGTTTTTCACAGACTGGAAAAAATTCGCCGAGCTAGGTTAAAGCCTCTTGCAACGGGGCACATGGAGTGAATTGTCCACAGGATGTCCACAGCTAGGCTATTTATCCACAGGCTGTCCACAACCGGAATAGGTTTCTCTTGAACTTCAACTCGACCCTCGCCGGAAGGGATTTGGCGCTCGACCCCTGCCGGAGAGGATGGCGCTATCGAGTGGACAATCTGAGGTCAAATTCCGCCCCGCCCGAGGCCAAGAGAGTTCTAGAGCGCCGGACTTTCAAGTAAATCCGTAGCCTGCGGCGTAGAAGTAGTTTTGGGACTCTTGAGGGCTGAAGAGATCGCAGATTTCACCGATGGCGCGCCAGAGGGCGTCGATTGTCCTGACTGCGCGAGCTCGCAGAAGGGCCTTCAGCTTTGCGAAGGCCATCTCGATCGGATTGAGGTCGGGGCTGTAGGGCGGAAGGAATAAGAGCCAAGCGCCCGTGGCGCGAATAGCCTGCTCGGCGGTGGCGCTTTCATGGGCCGGCAAATTGTCCAGGACGACGACGTCGCCTGGCTTGAGGGTCGGAGCCAGTTAAGTCTCGACGTAAGTTTCAAAAATGCGCCGGTCCATCGGCGCGTCAATGACGAAGGGGGCGGTCAGGGCGTCGCATCGCAGGCCGGCGATGAAGGTCTGCGTCATCCAGTGTCCGAACGGGACTTTCGAAAACAGCCTTTGCCCCTTGGGACTGCGGCCTCGCAGGCGCGTCATCTTGGTGGTCGTTCCGGTCTCGTCCAGGAAGACCAGCCGGTGCGGCTCAAGTCGCATGGTCGGCTGGCGCGTCAAGCTCCATTCCTCGCGCGCCTGCTTGACGTCGGGCCGATCATGCTCGCTGGCCCGCAGAGTTTTTTTTGAAGCGATAGCCGATGCGGATGAGCCAACGGGAAAGCGAGGCGGGATTGGCCTTCTCGCAGGTCGCGGCGGCCAATTCGGCCGCCAGCTCCGGCATGGTGATGTCGGTCTTCTCGGCGATCTTCTCCAAAAGAAGCGCCCGATGCGGTTCGAGCTTGGCGTGGCGGCGTCCGCCGCTGGGTTTGGGAGCAAGGCTTCCCCGCACACGAAAGGCCTTCACTAGGTTGACGACAAAGGAAACCGACACCCTGAAATGCGCCGCGGCCGCGCGGCGAGAATGACCTTCATCGACATAGCTGAGAACCCGCTCACGCAGATCAAGCGAATACGGCTTCGGCATCACAAATCACCTCCCTTCGGAAGTAAATCCCGCATCTACTAAAATCCTCTTGATTCAAGCTGAGAAGTCCGGCGCTCTAGCAACGCCAGTCTACTAACGGTGGCAACACCTTGAAGATGGCTCGCGACTTCGCAACTGATCGGTTACTCATTAGGCGCGCGTCCGTCGGCGCGAGGGCAGCTGTTCAAATTGATCGTCAAATTCATATCCGACATAACGAATAGTTCGTATTGGGTCGACCCCAGCTTTCCGTTTGAAGACGTCACGTATGCGCTTGATGTTCCTATCCACCGTTCTATCTTCGAGATCGATATCTTTCTTCCACACTCTACTTAATAACTCTATCCTTGTGATTGGCCGCCCGGGATTCTTCATCAAGAACTTAAGAACGTACACTTGCCGTGGATAAATTGGAAGGTTTCTATTTCGCCACGAGACAATTAAAGTTTCCTTATTTAATATCAAATTGCCAATTATCAAAAGATGTTCTGCCTCATTATCAGGCGAGGCTTGACGTTCTCTAGAATATTCAAGCGGTAGATCGGCTGTATGATCGATGAGTTTGGCAATTTCCTTGGCTAAAACCAGCTCTATAAGAAATTCGTCTGCCTTATAGGCTAGCGATCGAACTATGTTATTTTATCCTGAAGAAGATTAAATAAATATCACTGGTAAGTCAACAGTAACGCTATGCGGTGTACTTTTGCTAAACAGTTCTTCAATAATGCCAAATTTATCATGGAATAACAAAATGATTGTCGCGACCTTCTCGTGGCTAATCGCTGCGTAAAAATTTGAAAGTGATTGACAATATTTCACTCTATACTGACAAGAACGTAATTTACGCCTAAGGATAGGGCCTCTCTTACCGTCGCCCCCGGTCAGAATAACGACCCGGCTCATTTCTTCGGGTCCGACACGGGGCCAATTATGACGCTTTTTTGTTCATATGCGACAGAGTTAACGAGAATTCCTTCACTAAATATCCGAGCCATATCTCTAAAGCTATCAAGCCCCTTGTCCCCGACGCCTTCGCTACGGCTTTCCGAAGGTTTCGTCGAAGGCGTAGCCGGTGCCGCGGACGGTTCGGATGGGTCGCGTTCGCGGCCGCGGGAGAGCGCCTTGCGCAGGCGCCCGACATGGACGTCGACCGTGCGCTCGTCGACTCCGCCGCCTGGCCCCACACGCCATCGAGCAATTGCGCGCGCGAGAACACGCGCCCCGGCTTCTCCAGGAGATATTCGAGGAGCCTAAACTCGGTCGGGCCCAGATGGATGTCGCGCACGCCGCGCCGCACCCGCCGCGTCTCCCGGTCGAGATCGAGATCGCCGGCATAGAGACGCTCCGCGATCCGTTCGGGCCGGCTGCGGCGCAAAAGCGCGCGCACCCGCGCCATGAGCTCGGGCACCGAGAAGGGCTTGACCACATAATCGTCCGCCCCGACCGACAGCCCGCGCACGCGTTCAGCCTCTTCCCCTCGCGCGGTGACCATGATCACCGGAAGCGTGCGGGTCGATTCGCGCGCCCTTAAGCGGCGGCAGATTTCGAGACCCGAGACGCCCGGCAGCATCCAGTCGAGGATCACGAGGTCGGGCGCATTCTCCGCCAGCCGCAGCTCGGCCTCGTCGCCGCGCTCGACGTTCTCGACCACATAGCCTTCCGCCTCGAGATTGTAACCGAGCAGCAAGGACAGATCCGCTTCGTCTTCGACGATCAGAATGCGCGGCGCGGACGCGGCTCCAGGACGGACGATGTCCTTGCGCGCCTGGTTCACTTGACCGCTCCTTGAGCGTCGGCCTCGATGTCCGCCCCTTGCCGGCCATGCGGCCGCTCGGTCGGCAGCGTCGAACCGGTCACCAGATAGACCACGGTCTCGGCGATGTTGGTCGCATGATCGCCGATCCGCTCGATGTTCTTCGAGCAGAACAGAAGATGGGCGCAGAAGGTGATGTTGCGCGGATCCTCCATCATATGCGTCAGGAGATCGCGGAACACCGAATCTTCCAGGGCGTCGAGATCGACGTCCCGCTCCCAGACGTCGAGCGCCCGCTCGACGTCGCGCTGGGCGTAGGCGTCGAGCACGTCCTTCATCAGTTCGGTGGCGAATTCGTTCATGTGCTTGATGCCGACGATCGCGCGGGGCACCCGCGATTCGACGCCGATCTTGACCGAGCGCCTGGCGATGTTCTTGGCCAGATCCCCGACCCGCTCGAGATCGCCCGCGACCCGAATGGCGCCGATGATCTCGCGCAAGTCGATCGCCACCGGCTGCCGGCGCGCGATCGTCTGCGTCGCCTGCTCCTCGATCTCCCGCTGCAGCGCATCGAGCCGCGGGATCGGTCTCCACCACCTGATAGGCAAGCGCGGTGTCGCCGGAAGAAAGCGCGTCCACCGCATCAATCACCATTTTCTCGGCCAAGCCGCCCATCTCGGCGATCCGCCGCTCGAGGAGATCAAGATCCTTGTCGTAGGCTCTGACGGTATGCTGGTCCACCACGGGCGAAGCCTTTCTCAGCCGAAGCGGCCAGTGACGTAATCCTGCGTGCGCTTGTCGCGCGGCGAGGTGAAGACCGTATTCGTCTCATCGAACTCGACCATCTCGCCCAGATACATGAAGGCGGTGTATCGCGAGCAGCGCGCGGCCTGCTGCATGTTGTGGGTGACGATCGCGATCGTGTAATCGCCGGACAATTCGTCGATCAATTCTTCGATCTTGGCGGTCGAGATCGGATCCAAAGCCGACGCCGGCTCGTCGAACAGGATCACTTCTGGGCTGATCGCCACCGTGCGGGCAATGCACAGGCGCTGCTGCTGGCCCCCTGACAGGCTAAGGCCGCTGGCGCTCAGCTTGTCTTTCACTTCACCCCACAGCGCGGCGCGTTTCAGCGCCGATTCGACCCGCGCGTCCATTTCCGACTTTGGCAGCCTCTCATAGAGACGAATGCCGAACGCGATGTTGTCATAGATCGTCATCGGAAACGGCGTCGGCTTCTGGAACACCATGCCAACGCGCGAGCGCAAAAGATTGAGTCGAGGTTGGCTGCAAGGATTTCTCCCCGTCGATCATGACCTCCCCTTCAGCTCGCTGGCCGGGATAGAGGTCATACATGCGGTTGAGCACGCGCAGCAGCGTCGACTTGCCGCACCCCGATGGGCCAATGAACGCCGTCACCTGACCGTCGTACAACGACAGCTCAACGTTCTTTAGGGCTTGTGCCTCGCCGTAATAGAAGTTGAGGCCTCGAATGACGACCTTCTTTTTTGTAGCAAAAATGGTGTGCTTGGCCGGCCGTTCCGCCATGACGTTCTCATTCATTTGCGAAACCCTTTGCGACCTTATCTCTGTTGTATTGAGGCCGAGAGAGCGCGCGCGGCTATGCTAAGCGCTAGAACTGCGAGCGCAATAACAATGTGCCGGTCCAGGCAAGCGCCTGCCATTCCTGTAGGGGATGAATGCGAATTGGAAAATCACGGCCGGCAGACTTGACATCGGCTGGGGTGAGATCGGCGCTCCAGAACTGGTTGTTCAGCGCGGTGAAGAGCAGCGGAGCAGTCTCGCCGCTTATCCGGGCGACAGCCAGTAACACGCCCGTGAGCAGACCGGCGCTCACCGCGCGGTAACCAATCCGCCGAATCACGAGCGAGCGCGGGAGGCCGAGTGCGGCCCCCGCCTCGCGCAAAGTGTTGGGCACCATATTTAACATGTTCTCGGTCGTTCGGACCACGATCGGCACTACGAGCACCGCCAGCGCAATGCTGCCCGCAATCGCGGAGAAATGCCCCGATCGGCACAACGACGATCTCATAAACAAACAGTCCGATGACGATCGACGGCGCGCTGAGCAGGATGTCGTTGATGAAACGAACGACCATGGCGAGCCTCGAATAGCGACCATATTCCGCCAGATACGTGCCCGCGAGTATGCCGAGCGGCGTCTCCAACCGCTACGCCGATCGCTGTCATGATCAGGCTGCCGACAATGGCGTTCAAGAGCCCGCCCGAACTCCCCGGGGGCGGCGTCATCTGCGTGAAGACGGCGAGTGAAAGACCAGAAAACCCTTGCCAGAACAGCACGACGATAATCATGAACAGCCCGATCAGGCCGATGACGGCCGCCACAAGGCTGAGGCCCATCCAAATCTTGCTTCTCAAGCGCCGAGCAGCATATGACAATGAGGTTGTTCGCGCAGGCATGATCCTATCTCCCGGCCTGGGCTTCGAGCCGCATCAACATGACCTTCGCGATGGCGAGAACAATGAAAGTGATTACGAAGAGAATCAGGCCGAGGGCAATCAGCGACGACGTGTAGAGATCGCCCACGGCCTCGGTGAACTCGTTCGCGATAGAGGCCGAAATTGTCGTTCCCGGCGCGAAAGAGCGATGGCGAAATCCTGTGGGCGTTGCCGATAACGAACGTCACCGCCATGGTCTCGCCAGCGCGCGCCCGAGCCTGGGCATGACGCCGCCGATGACGCCGACGCGCGTGTGCGGGATGACGATATTGCGGACGACCTCCCAAGTCGTGCAACCGATCCCGTAGGCTGACTTCTTGAGCATCGGCGGCACTGTCTCGAATACATCGCGAGAAATTGAAGCTACAAAGGGCAGGACCATGATCGCGAGAATCAGCGAACGCCGTCAGGATGCCGATGCCGTACGGCGGCCCCGCGAAAAGTGAGGAAAGCACCGGCACATTTCCGAAGGCCTCGATAATCGCCGGCTGCACATATTGCTGCAGAAATGGCGCGAAGATGAACAAGCCCCAAATGCCATAGATGATCGCTTGGTATTCCGGCCAAAAGCTCTATTGCGATGCTGATTGGGCGACGTAGCGCAGGCGGGCAAGAGTCCGGGCTCAAAAAGACCGCGACACCGAGCCCAAGGGGGGAGGGCGATAAGCATAGCGATAAAAGATGTGACGACGGTTCCAGAAAATCGGAGCGAGCGCACCGAATTTTTTGGTTACTGGATTCCAAACCTGGTTTGTAAGGAAGCCGAATTGAAACTTTGCAAAAGCGGGGAGCGCGATCCGTCGACCAGCGACAGGATGACTCCCCCGAGGATTAGGGAGAACTATGAGCGCCGCGACCTTGAGTTAGGCGGTGAAATAGCGCGTCGCTGAGGGCAAAGCGCCTGATGGTCGCGGAGCGCGTTCCTGCCGTCAATTTAATCGCTTCGCCGCGCGAGACAACGATCTCGGCCATGCAAATAAACCTCGGATTGGACCGCGCAAGGAGCCACTGTGCGGGATAATCGGGGCGTCCGCAGCTGCCCCGATTATTTGGTGATACCCTTACTTCGCCGCCGTATAGGCGGGCTTTCCGTCGGGAGCCTTGATCTGCGCCGCCCAAGTCGCCTTGATTTGGTTGACGACTGCATCCGGCAGCGGCACGTAGTCGAGGTCTTCAGCCATCTTGTCGCCTTTCGTATAGGCCCAATCAAAAAATTTGAGCGCCGACGCGGCGTTGTCCACGTTACTCGGCTGCTTATACATGAGAATGAACGTCGCTCCCGCAATCGGCCAAGTGTCTTCGCCCGGCTGATCGGTCAGAATCGACATAATAGCTATCCGAGTGCGCCCAGTCGGCGTGCTTAGCCGCGGCCTGGAACGCGGTAGCGTCCGGCGAGACGACCTTGCCATCGTGGTTGATCATCTTCACGTACGTCATATTGTTTTCTTTGGCGTAGGCGTATTCGACGTAGCCGATCGCGCCTTTCGTCTGAATTACGTTGTTTGCGACACCCTCGTTGCCTGGGGTTACTGTGCTCGTGGGCGATTGGTGTTGTTGCGCCAGCGCCGACGTTGTCCGCCCAGTCAGGGCTGACTTTGGTCAGATAGTTCGTGAAGATGAAGGTCGTCCCTGAGCCATCCGACCGATGCACCACCACGATCGCGGTTGAGGGAAGCTTGAGATTTGGGTTCAGCTTCTGGATCGCCGGATCGTCCCATTTGGTGATCTTGCCGAGGAAGATATTCGCCAGGGTCGGTCCATCGAGCACAAGGTCGCCAGGCTTGATACCGGGGAGATTGATGACCGGCACGTCGCCGCCAATGATGGTTGGGAACTGAACCAAACCGGACTTGGCCAGCTCCTTCGGCTCGAGCGGCATATCAGACGCGCCAAAGGTGACCGTCTTCTGCTGAATTTGTTTGATGCCGCCGCCCGAACCGATTGATTGGTAGTTCAACCCAATTCCCGTTTCCTTCTTATAGGCGTCCGCCCATTTGGCGTAGAGCGGGTACGGAAAGGTCGCGCCCGCGCCAGAAATATCCGCAGCTTGGGCTACGGTGGCTAGTGCGCCCGCGAGGACGAATGCAGCGACAAGGATGAGTTTATTGATTTGCATTGATGCCTCTCTGAGCGCTCGGGGTCGAATTCCGCTGCAACATCGCGCCATCATTTAGCGACATGCGCGCGACCAAAGTTTATAAGGTCGCCTCATAAGCATGGTGTGACGGTACGATGACAGTTTTGCGACGGTCGCTCATTAGTGCCCCGCATTCGCCTCTATTCGGCTGTTAGAGAGTGTGCGCAGGGTCGTCGCTACGCGCTGCAAAAATTTGCTCGCGCGAGAATTACATCGAACGTCGCAACAACCGCGCTGCCGACTCTGCGTCAGCCGCCGGTCACACTCATGTGGCGCGCTACAGCGGGGCGACCATTGGTCCGGTCAATGATGAAATCATGACCCTTCGGCTTGCGCACGATTGCCTCGCGGATCGCCATCCTAAGGTGCACCGTTCCCCTCCGAGACACGAAGCGGGGTCTTTAGATCGGCGGCGTCCGCCTGGCCCAAACACATGTACAACGTCCCCGTACACGTGACCCGCACACGGTTGCAGGTCTCGCAGAAATTATGGGTCATCGGCGTGATGAAACCGATCAGTCCACCCGTTTCCTCCGCCCATACATAGCGCGCGGGTCCCCCGCTGCGATAGTCGGTGTCCTATAAACTAAAATGCCGGTTTTGTTAAGTTCCGCGCGCACTCGAGTCAATGGCAGGTATTGGTCGAAGCGCTCCGTTTTGATCTCGCCGGTCACCACCTCTATGGCAAACCGATTCCCATGCTCCGCGCATGGGCCCACCGCACCATTTGCTCGAATTCGTCTTCGTTGATCCCCTTGAGGGCGACGACGTTGATTTTCACCGTGAGTTCCGCGCGCTGTGCGGCGTCAATTCCCATAAGCACTCGGTTGAGATTACCGCGCCGAGTGATTGCGCTGAATTGAGCGGGATTAAGCGAGTTGGAGCGAAACGTTGACGCGCCGCACGCCGCAACTCGCCAGTTCGTTCGCGAACCGCGCAAGCTGTGAACCATTCGTCGTCAGCGTCACTTCTTGAAGCGATCCTGCGTCGAGATGCCGAGACAGCGAACGGAATAGACCCATAATGTCACGCCGTACGAGCGGCTCTCCGCCCGTAATCCGAACCTTGCGGGTCCCCATGTCGATGAACGCTGAACAAAGCCGGTCAAGCTCCTTGAGCGACAGCAGCTCGCGTCTCGGCAGGAAAGTCATGTCTTCCGTCATGCAATACGCGCAACGAAAATCGCAACGATCCGTCACCGACACGCGTATGTAAGTGATGGCGCGTCCAAAGGAGTTAACGAGTGTCGAGCCATCATGCCTCCCGACCGAAAGTTGATCCTCCATTTAGCTCCTCATTCGATTCCCGATGTCGTGCGGCGCATTGAATAGCAGACGCAGCCACCGAGCGTGTCAGGGCCGTCGTTGTGACCCGCGCACTCTACTACAGACCCGGGCGCTGATAAACGCCCGAGCCGATGTCGTTCAATGCTGAATTCGTCAGACCTTGTATTCCCACGACTTAAAGCTCGTACCCCTCGCCGCTCCGGGCGCGGAGGCGATCTTGCGAATGTCCGCCCAGGTCTGTTTGTAGTTGGGAATAATTAGCTCATTGACGCCGGCCGAAACGACGTTTCCCATCACCCCCATCGGGTAAGCGAAAAGCATGAAGGCCTGCTTGCGCCTGGCGGTCGGGGTCGGATAGGCCATTGCTTGCGTTGCGCCATTGTCGTTGTGGATTTCAACAAGGTCACCCGCCGACAGCCCCAAACCTCTTCCATGTCCTCTGGGTTCATCTGGATATAAGGGATAGGGTAGCGATCGGTAACCAGGTCTTCGTTCTGGTCGAGATAGGCGCTCTGCCAGACGTGATTGGCGTGGCCGTTATTGATGAGGAATGCGAATTTCTTCGATTTTTCTTCTTTGCCAGGCGCTTCAAACCCGCGCCACTGCGTCGCCATGAACGTCGCCTTGCTGCTCTTCGTTCCGAATTTGCCGTCGGAGAAGAGACGCTTCGTCCCGACCAGCTTGCCGTTCTCGAATTCGGTTGCGGGTTCCTGGACGCCATTGGTACCCATGGCTCGCAAGTCGATCGTAAGTGACAAACTCGCCGCCTTTGGCATTCGCATGATAGCCGTCCATGAAGGCGTCTTCTTCAGTCTTCCAATCGAAGCCTTTGAACTTGTCGGCTTCCTCTTGCTTGCCCATTTCGTGGAACACGCGCTCCAAGGTTGTTGGCCGAGCCGCGCCGCGATGAGACAGTCGGGCATGGCCTGGCCTGGCGGGTCCATATAGCGCTCTGTAAGTCGCATGCGTCGCTCGCCGTTCATCGACGTGAGATTCATCTCGCCCGCCGTCGCAGCCGGCAACCAGACGTGACAGGCTTGGCCGATCTTGGTCGGCACGATGTCCACGTCGACCGCAAACAAGCCGCCCTTTCCGATCGCGGCGACGATCGCCTCGACCATGCGCCTTTCGGTCCCCATAAGGAACCGCGGACATTGCATCCTTCACCAAGTCGGTCCGCTTCTTGTATGACGCTGTTTGAACTCTGTCGGCGTTCAGAGTGGTCTTGTAGTGATCGCATGCCCAGATGTGATGCACGCCGCCCTTACCGTCGATCAATGAGCTGATCGATATAAGGAGCCGGTCGACCTCCAGGGTAGTCCGGGCGCACGTAGCCCTCCTGGTGTCCGCCCATGCGCACGCAGCCGCCGCCTGGACGTCCAACGTTCCCGGTGGCGAGCGCGACGTTCACCAGCGCGCCATTGGTGCGGTAGTTATCGTTGCCCCAGATCAAGCCCTTCTCGTAGGCGAACATTGTCCGTCGGCGCGCGCCGCCATCCTTCGGCTGCGCGATCCACTCGGCTGATTTCCGGATGTCATCGACGCTCAGGCCGGTGATCTTCGCCGCATCCTTCAAGCGTTGTCTTGTTGGCGGCGACCGCCGCGTCGAAATCCTTGGTCGAGGCTGCGATGAACGCCTGGTCGACCCAACCCTTTTCGGCGATGTAAGTGAGCCACGCGTTGAACAGCGCGAGGTCGGTGCCCGAATTGATTGGCAGGTGGAGCACCCGGTCCTTACCGGCTTCGACCTCGCAGGCGTTCACCGTAACCGTGCGCCGCGGGTCGACGAAGATGATCCTCGCAGGCGGATGCGGCTCGTCGCCGGATAGCTGCTGCCTTCTTCTTGTCGGTCGAGGTGCCGCGCAGGTTCGGGATCCAGTGGTTCAGGAAATAATTGGTCTGAGTCTCAAGGGCGTTGCGTTCCGACCGCCACGATCGTGTCGGCGAGTTCGGCGTCCTCATAGCAATTGTTGAGTTCGCCAACGCCCATATCGCGAGTCGCATGCACCTCAGAGTTATAGGCAGGCCGATTGTGAATGCGGATGTTCTTGATCTTCATTGCGCCGAAATAGAGCTTTCCGGTGCCCCAGGTATTCTCATAACCGCCGCCGGCCCCGCCGTGATCGAAAGCGGAGACGAACAAGCCGTCCTCGCCTTGCGCATCGACCACCGCGGCCGTCACACGCGCCACAAGGTCGAGCGCGTCGTCCCAGCTGGTCGGCTGCATTTGACCATAGCGCCACACCATTGGGTCGGTCAGGCGCTGCTGTTGCGTAGAGCGCGCTTCGGAGAAGGATTCCTCCGCCATGCGCGCGCCACGGATTGAACCCAGGCCTGAATTCACGCTGCAGGCCGGATCGGGCTTGATAACGAGGTGAACGTCCCGTCCGTCCTGCTTGACGATGTTATACATCGACGGCGCATACCAATTGGCGGTCATCGCGTCTTGCTGCTTGGATAGATCGACCCCGAACTTGTTTTGCGACGGCGCAGGGCCGCCCTGCTCGTTGATGGGCCAGGTGTAGGCATGGTAGCCGCAGCCGACGATGCAGAATTGGCAGGTGACGTTGTGCTCCTTCGCATCCACCGGGATGATTGGGAGGCGACCAATATGGCGTTTGAATGTCATGGTTCAGGCCTCCAGCACGTTCGAAAGCCGGCCGTAGAGAAGTTCGTCGACACCTTCAGCGTAGATATCGCCCTTGGCGTCGACCCGTAGTTGATATTGCGGGAGGTTCGCTGTCGCTTGCCCCCAAACTTGCTGACCGCCGTTCTCGCAATCAAATCGCGAATAGTGACCGGGACAGTTCAGCGTTTTGTCGGAACAATTGAAGGCGAGCGGGAACCCTTTATGCGGGCATACCGTGGTAAAGCCGACGATATCGCCGTTGGGTCCCGCCCCGCCCGAAACTTTACTGCCGAGCTTGAGCAAGACCCCGGGGGCATCCGCGTCCGGATAAGCCACGTGTAAAGGCTCGTTGGTCTTGAGATCGCCGATGTTCGCGAGTTGGTCCGAAGGGTAACTGAGCCGAGCAAGCTGAGGGCTCGCCTCCGCTTTATTTGGAATGATGTTTGCTGCGGCTGCGCCAGCTGCGGCCACCCCCGCGCCAGACAAAAACCACCTGCGGCCGATATCGACCTTGCGATCGCATCTTTTCATCCACTCCTCCCATAAAGCTCGTGAACGAAAGCGCGCGCAATAGCCGTGCCGTAGCCAGAGCGGATTGATCTCCAGCTAATTCAAATAGATAGAACTTCATTGGATGCGGTTTGGTCCGGGTTTTCGAACATTGGCGGCGGGCGGGGTTTAGGAATTTGAACGGAACCCGACGGTCGCCAGACGCGCCGCGCTTTTCGCCCGCGACCCTTCAGTCGATGGGGCGGTCGGGCTCGACCCCGTAGCGGCGCATCTTCTCCCACAGGGTCGTTCGCGAAACTTCGAGTTGTTTCGCCGCCACACTGATGTGGCCGCCCGTCTCCCGGAGAACTCGCTCAATTTGCCGCTTCTCCGCCGCGTCGCGCACCGCTGCAAGCGGCAGCACCGGATCGACAAAGTCGAGGACTGCGTTCCGCAACTCAGGGAACAGATCGGCAGGCATAATCCAGGGGCCTGCGGAGAGGTTCACAGCCCGTTCAACACAGTTGCGCAGTTCGCGCACATTGCCCCGCCAGCGATGCGAGAGCGCAACCTCTTCGGCAAGCGAACTGATGCCCCGTAGGTCAGTTTGAGCCTGCTCCGCGAATATATTGAAATATCGGGAGAGCAGCGAGGAAATATCCTCCGGCCGCTCGCGAAGAGGCGGCAACTCCACCGTCACAGCATTGACCCGGTAAAGCAAATCCTCACGGAAACCGCCGCGCTGCACCTGTTCGTCGAGATCTTCGCTAGTCGCGCAAACAATTCGCGCTTTCAACGGAATGAGACTCTTGCCCCCCACCCGATGAAAGGAACGCTCTTCGAGCACCCGCAACATTTTCGCTTGCAGTGGAAGCGGCATCGCAGCGATCTCATCGAGAAAGAGGATTCCGCCTCGCGCACGCTCTGCATATCCCAAATGACGCTGATGTGCTCCAGAAAACGCCCCCCGCTCGTGTCCAAACAATTCACTCTCGAGAAGGTCTGATGGAATCGCCGCGCAGTTCACCGCCATGAACGGCTGCGTTGCCATCGGCGAAACCTCGTGCAGAAACCGCGCGCAAACCTCCTTGCCAGTTCCCGTTTCGCCTGTAAAAAGAATTGGCAACGAGCGCGCAGCCAACCGTCGCAGGAGCGCTTCAATTCCGCGCATCGATTTCGAAATGCCCAGCGCACCATCGCCGCCGTCGCACACGCGCAGGGAGAGAACCTCGCGCACCTTCTGAAACAGGCTAGCCACCTCGAAAGGCTTGGTCAGGTAGTCCTGCGCGCCGGCGCGAACGAGCGCGACAGCCTGGTCGATTTGTCCGAACGCCGTCATGAAAATGAAGGGTGGCGCGAGCGAGCGGGCATTTGTCGTGCGAAATACCTCTTCACCGCCCATATCGGGCAACCGTATGTCGCAGAGCACCACGTCAGGACAAACCTCGAACATACCGTCCACGGCGTTCTGTCCGGTATGCCACCACACGGCGCGCCAACCTTCCAGCTCTAGAGCTCGCTGGAGCGATTCTCCCATGATGGGGTCGTCATCGACGATCGCGACACAGCCAAGCTCAGTCGGCATGGACCACCTCGCGGCCGCCAGCCCCTTGAGATCCTTCGCGCGCTGAAAGATTTTGGCGGCAGGGCCATGTGACGCTGACGAGTGTGGACAGCCCAGCCGCCTGGCCGAGCCGAATTTCTCCACCTTCATCGGCCATCAGGCGGCGGACGATCCAAAGGCCGAGACCGCGTCCTGCGCCGGGCGTCTCTTCAGAATTTCCTACGAGGTATTGGGCCAGATCGTCGGGCAGCCCCAAGCCTTGATCGCCGACTTCGATCGTCAGCGCGCGTTCTGTGGCGCAAGCACGCAAATAAATGGCGCTTCCTAGCGGTGTCGCAGCGCAAGCATTGATTAGAAGATTGAGGATTACCTGCCTAACACTGTCCGCAGGCACGGATAACGATCCGCGGAGGTCATTGTTCCAAACGATCTGAAGCCGTTTCCGTGACGTTTCCGGCTCGATAAGCAACCGAAGATCGTCGATATCGACCGGCCGCAGCGAACTGCTCCCGGCCTCTCGCCTGTACATCACGAGACTCGACCGAACGACATCGCGAATGTGACGAAGTCCACGTTCAAGCAGAGCCAACGTGGCTTCGCGCGCCTTCGCATCGTCGCCGTGGCGGCGTAAGGTGTCGAGTGCGTTGAAAAGTCCTCCTAACGGGTTGTTGACCTCATGCGCCATACCCGAAGCGAGCTTCCCGAGCACGGCATATTTCTCCTGGTCGGCGAGGCGCGAGGCAAGTTCTTCACGTTCGTTCAGCGCGCGCGCCATTGCGTTGAAACGATCAAACAAAAGGTCAAATTCACGAGAAACTCGATGTCGCATTGATTTGGGAATGGGATCCGCGCGCCCTGCTCGAACACGTTCGACGTAGCCGCTGAGTACGCTTAGAGGCTTCAGCATGCGCCTCAGAGCCAGTACGCCAAGAGTGGCAAAACCGAGCGCGAGAGCGGCGTTCACCGCGATCAACGTCAGCAACACATGCCTGCGCACACGAAGCAACCCGGAAATATCGATCTCGGCGAGAATGCGTCCGACCGAAAAGCCCTCTTCGCGAAGAGAGCGAGCGAGCCATGCTCGGCCCGACTCATTGTCGATGGCCAGCCCGTCTTGAGTTGGAAAGCGGCGTTCAACCTCGGGCGGGATGGCGCTATGCACCGGGAACTTCAACGGATCTGAAGCCGCAAGCACTTTTCCGTTCGGGAGCGCAACGACGGCGAAACGAACGCTGACGCCAGCATAGTGCTCGCTCGCGCGATCGAGGGCGTCGAACGCCTCCCAAACATCCGCATGAATGGCTGACGGGAGCACGGCGGCTGACAGCCCATCGAGATACGCGCTCGTCAAGAGTTGGAGGTTATTCTCTTGATCCGACTCCAATCGATTTAGGACGCTCTGTGAGATGACGACGGCGACACCTACCAAGAGCCCGACCGCAAGCAGCGGAACTTTCCAGGCAAGCGGCCAGTTGGCGATCTTGTCGCGTCCGCTCATTTAAGCTTGCGCCTTCACGAACTGCCATTTTTCGAGCGTGCCCTGATAGAGATCAGGGTCTGCTCTCGTGAAGCCATCGAGCTCCAGGATAGATAGGATTTGTCGGCCAAGCGGACTTGTTGGCATTTCTATGAAGGCGTCGGAGATCGCCTTCGCCAGGGCCGTGTCACCCACAGACTTGAGGCCAACAATCGGAGGAAAGCCCAATTTCTCGGACCTGTAGATGACACGTGTCTTATTGACTAAGTCGGGTTCGCGCTCCCGCATGACATCCCAAACGTAACCGTCGACGCTGCCGCTCTCCGCCAGTCCACTCGCAACCGCCCGCACAACGTTCCGGTGTCCGTAGGTGAAGAAGAACGCGCGAAAGAATTGAGCTTGAGTTGTATGGCGCAGCGCCAAAAGGTATCGAGTGACCAGGAAGCCGGAGGTGCTGTCAGGATCGGAAAACGCGTGGACAGTCCCACGAATTTCGTCGAAGGTCTGAGCCTTGCTTGCTTCACTGACAATGACGTACGTCTGGTAGAGCGGTTCTTTCCGATAGAGCGGGACCGCAAGGAGCGCGAGCCGGTCCTCGTGCTGCACGTAAGGATCGTCACAAACCCAGGCCGCGTCGAGCTGGCCGGAAAGCAACAGCGCCGTAATCTCCTGGTAGGTCCGACGCTTCAGGAGTTGAACGGACCGGCCGAGCCGTTCGCCAAGGTACGATTGAAGAAGCGAGAGCACCTCAATATCGGAATTGAGAAACAGCGGGTTTAGCCCGATGTTCACGGCTTCGTCCGCGCCCTCCGACCTTGCGGGGCAAAGCAGACTCGCCGCAAGCAATCCTCCAAGGGCCTCCCGTCGGTCCAGCAGCGTCCTCTGGCCGCAGCACCGCTGCGATTGCCGAGGCATTCGTCCCTCCCTTTCATGCGCCATGGATCTCTCTCGGCGTCGCGCCGGATAGCGCCGCAAAATAATATCGTGACTGCGTAAAAATGCGAGAACAACTTACGTTATATTGACGTATATATTACGCTTCTCGCTATCAAGCTCGGCCTACGTTGTTGCGGGAACAAGGTGACCTGGGAAGGCTCAACATCAACATGCGAGGCCACGCGCAGCGTAGTATTTCCAGCATTGATGATCGTTACTGCCGTAGGAATTCCGACGGGCCTCGGCCTTAACCGTCCGAGGTCGACCGTAATAACCGCCGCCGCACCACTAGAAACAATGTCGCGGCCAGAAGGACGTTGACGATCGCCGTAGCCACAAACATCCTCAGCGCTCCGTCCGAACCACCAGCTTCAAGTAGGGCTGAACCGATTGAAGGTGCTGCTGCTTGAGCGACAAGGCTCGGCATCGCAATGCGGCCGACGATGACGGGGTAGCGGTCCGGGCCGAAGATCGCCAGCGGCAGCGTTCCCCTGGCGATGCTCTCCAGACCAATGCCCGCGCCATAAAGCACCAGTGCGAGGACCACGACTGACGCCCCAAACCAGAGTGCCGTCAAGCCCGCCGCGACGAGAGAAGCGGAAGCTATCTTCGTCCAAATCGGATGGTGAAAGCGTGCGATCAGCATTTCGATTGTTCTCGCGGAAACTTGAGATGGCCCTACAAGCGCGCCAAGGCTGACCGCAACAGCGAGTGTGAATCCCTTAGCCTGTAAGATGGAGAGCAGGTGGACCGAGAGCGCAGTCGAAATGATTGAAGCGAGCGTGATGCTCGTTGCTAGCAACGGTAACAGACCGTGGCTCGAGACTTTCGATGACGCTGCGGCGCGCGTTCGCCCAGACGCTTGGGCCGGTGAAGGCGCGACGTGTCGGGGCTCACGCGGCAGGATAAGCAAGTAGGTCGGGAGTGCGACGCAAAGGTGGAAGCCGGCGTAGGCCATACATGCTCCTCGCCAGCCCAAATGCGCTTCCAGAAAGGCCGACAGGGGCCAGCAGACTGTACTAGCAAAGCCGCCAAACAGCGTCAGCGTGGTGATCGCCGAGCGCCCGGCATGCCCGTATAAACGGCCTAGCGTGGCAAAGGCCGGATCATAGAGACCGGCGCCCATGCCCAAGCCGATCACCAGCCAACCCAACAAATAGGCCGGAAGAGAGTGCGCGAATCCCAACCCCAGAAGGCCAGCGGCGAGCAATCCGGCGCTGACCGCCAACACAGGCCGACCACCGCGACGCGCAATCGCGCCTCCAACAAATGGAGATGCGACGCCAGCGGTCAGGAGACCGATCGACACACCCCCAACTACCCAGGCTCGCGCCCATCCGGTCTCGGCAGCGATCGGCGTCGCCAGAACCGCCAAGAGATAGTAGGAGCTACCCCAGGCAAATATTTGGGTTACGCCGAGTGCGGTTATGACAACAGCCCGGCTGCGCGGCTTGGAAAATATTGGGGCTTCGCCAGCGACGCTCGTCACGCGACCGCACCGCAACCGCAGCCGGGTTTTTCCTGGTTCTTGGCAACCTCATCGACCTCACAACAGGAGTTAGATCTCGTGACAGCGGGGCCGCCGCAGCAACCGGAGGCTTCGTACTTTGTGGCGATGGGACGGGTAGAACAGACTCCGGTCTCTGGGAGCACGAGCTTCACATTGTCGGCGGCCACTAGATCGCCGGCCAGGGCCGCCGCAACCGAGCGAACTTGCTCATAGCCCGTCAGCAACAAAAAGGTCGGCGCGCGGCCGTAGCTTTTGATCCCAACCGTGTAGAAATCGGGCTCTGGATGCGCCAGTTCGCGATGCCCGTGCGGCGGCACTGAGCCGCAGGAGTGGACATTGGGATTGATCATCGGACCGAGCGCTTTGACGCTCTCGAGCGAGGAATCCAGGTCGAGGCGCAGCTCACGCGTTAGAGACAAGTCCGGGCGCTGGCCGGTCGCTGCGATGATCCGGTCGACTGGGCCAATCTGTTCGGGACCAGCGGCGGTCTCGCCGTCGATGACGATCTTTTTGTCTTCTTGGCGAAGCGCGACGACGGCGAACCCCGTCCGCAAGGTCACACGGCCCCGATTGACGAGCGCCTGCACATCAGCGCCGAGTTCGCCACGGGCCGGAAGTTGGTCGGCGTCGCCGCCACTGTAAATCCGTGCGAGATCGGTGCTGCGCGTCGCCCAAAGAAGCGAAGTGGATGTGTCCGTTTCCGAGAGGCGAGCAAGATCGTGGAGCGCGTTCGCCGCCGAATGGCCCGATCCAACTACGAGCGTGCTTCGACCCGCATAGAGAGGACGATGGCGGGAAAGAACATCCGGGATTCCGTACGCAATCCGGTCGCGGAGCTCATCCTCGCCCAGCGCTGGCAAGCCGCTGGCCCCGAGCGGGTTTGGCGTCGTCCATGTTCCCGAGGCGTCAATGACGGCACGAGCCAGATCGCGGCGATCGCCTTCGGACGAAGTAACCGCGAGAACGAAGGGGCGCCTCTCTCGTCCACGACTTGCAACTTTATCTGCGCCATGCCGCGAGACTTTTGCGACCCGGAAGCGCCGGTTTCAATGGCCGTCGCCAACTCGGGCGTTCTCGCTAGTGGTTCGAGGTAGGAGCGGACCAGTTCGATCCCAGTCGGATATCCGTCGGGCTCCGGCATTCGCCAGCCTTGACGCTTGAGCAGCATGGCCGAGGACTGATCGATGCAATAACGCCAGGGCGTGAAAACCCGGACGTGACCCCAGTCCCGAAGGTTCCAGCCGACTTCGGGGCCGGCCTCATAGACCTTCACGGGCAATCCGCGAGATACGAGGTTTGCAGCAGCGGCCAAACCAACGGGACCACCGCCAATCACCGCGACGGGAAGAGTGTTTGAAGCTAGCGTCTCCATGTTCATTTCTCCTAGAACGATGGAAATATGCGATAAAAAAATGCCTAGGCAGCCGCCTCTTCGCCTTTACTGGCGCATCCGGCGTCGACGCAGCATTCATCAACCAAAAAGCCCACGAGGTCGTTCATCGCAGGATAGTTGGCGCGGCAAATGAGCGTTGTCGCTTGACGTTCTTGGGTCACAAGACCCGTCAAAATCAGCCGATGGAGGTGATGGGACAACGTTGAGGCGGCGATTTGCAATTTCTCTTGCACATGCCCAACGGGTAGCCCCTCATCGCCTGCCCGAACGAGGGCTCTGTAGACGCGCAGGCGTGTCGGATTGCCGAGCGCCTCGAGCTGCTTTGCCACTTTTTCGACTTTCATGGAAATAGGAGTAGCTCGAAGCAGCTCGAGTGTCAATCGCTATTTCCACAAGTGTCGAACTTAACATCGCACCCAGCGCGGCTCTACAGAAATCATCTCCCTCATTTTGAATTGCTCGGAAGGCCAAGCACCTCGAGGGCTTTGCTCCGAACAGGTTCGGTGATCGGGTAAAAACCGCTCTTGATTGTTTCCGTCTGTCCGTCCCGCGAGAGGATGAATTTCGCGAACTCCAATATCGCGGGGTCTAGAGCCTTACCCGGCGCTTTGTTCAGATAAAGGTAGAGATAACGCGCGAGCGGGTATTTCCCCGAATAGGTCGAGGCCGGCGAGGTGTCATAGCATTCGCCGGGTGTTGTCGCCAAAGGCACCGTCCTCACTCCGTCCGTGAGGTATCCAATCCCCGAATATCCGATCGCATACTTATCCGCAGCGACCATTTTGACCACTTCCGCCGATCCTGGCTGCTGCTTTACTTCGCCCTTGAAGTCCCTGCCCCGCAGAATTTCTTCCGCAAAAACGTCGTAAGTACCCGAAGCCGGATTTCGTCCGAACAGCGAAATGGGCTGAGTAGCCCAATCACCGGTCAAGCCGAGGTCCCCCCAAGTCGTAACGTCCTCTCTTCCGATGAATCGAGAAGACTTGGAAAAGATCTGACCCAACTGGTCGATGGTCAGGCACTTGATCGGATTGCTCTTATTGACATAGACCGCGAGCGCATCAACGGCGACCGGAAAGGACACCGGATGATAACCGTATTTTTTTTCGAACGGTGCGTATTCCTCGTTTCGCATCGGGCGAGACATCGGCCCAAGTTGCGATGCGCCATCGAGCAGCGCGGAAGGCGCCGTATTTGATCCTTTGCTCTCGACATCGATTTTCACATTGGGACTCAACTTGCTGAACTCACGGGCCCAGTTTCGCATTAGATCCCCGAGTGTGTCGGATCCAACCGATTTCATTTGCGCGCTGTCGAGCGGCACTGGCTTGTACGGGGGAAAGTGCGGATCAACCTCGAGAGCGCCGGCTCCCGTCGTCAGCGCGACGCTGAGGAGCATGGACGATGCAATGGTTAGAAGTTTCATTGGTTGCCTCCCAAGGTTCAATTGATAGTCACCATCTCTGAGATCGCTGGGGACCCCGAGCGCCGCACACGAACTCACGCGGTTTTGGCGTATTGCGAACCAACCGACTGTCGGAGTTCCGTGCACCACGCCTGCGCCGCGATTTGAACCGGGTCCCACGGGCTGCTGAATGGCGGGGTGTAGCTAAGATCGAGATCGTTCAAGTCTTCGACCTGCGCCTCCTGAAACAGCGCCGCAGCGACAATGTCGATCCGCTTCGAGACTTCCGCCTTGCGATGGCCAACGATTTGGGCGCCAAGCAGACGGCCTGACGAGAGATCTCCGGTCATACGCATACGGAGGGGCGTGGCGCCTGGATAATATGCCTTGTGATCATTGGCGCTGCTCGCGACGGTCAGGGGATTGAAGCCCTCCGCGCCCGCCTGACGGTCGCGCAGGCCCGTGCCAGCAACGGCGAGATCGAAGACTTTCAGACTCTGTGTGCCCAGCGCGCCCGCGTAGGCTCGGTCGCCGCCAACCGCGTTTTCGCCAGCGACCCTGCCTTGCTTATGCGCAATCGTGCCGAGCGAGATATAGGTCGGCCGTCTAAGCAGTCGATGGTAGGTCTCAACGCAGTCCCCCGCCGCGAACACGTCTGGCAGGTTCGTCCGCATCTGGCGCGTCACAACGATGGCGTCGCGGACACCAACTTGAGCGCCCGCCCGACGAGCAAGCATGCTGTCCGGCTTTGCGCCTGCCGCGACGATTACGAGGTCTGCGCTGTGCGTTTTGTTCGCGGTGTCCCCTACCGTCAGCCGTGAGAGCGGCGCTTCTTGCCGCTCTATCTGGGTTGCGCTGACGTTCGCGAAGACATGCACCCCGTGGCGGCGCAGTTCTTCCTCGACCAGAAGCCCGACCTCTGCGTCAACAGTTGGCAGCACCGTTGCGGTTCGGCTGAGCAGCGTTACCGCAAGGCCACGTTGCGTGAGCGCGTCAGCCATCTCAAGCCCTATATAACCGCCGCCGATAAGAACCGCGGACTCGCAAGGGCTTTCTTCGAGACGCCGATGCACCGCGAAGCTGTCCTCCATCGTGTGCAGCGGGAACACGTTCGGAAGATCGTACCCAGCCAACTCAGGCCGAACCGGCGTGGCCCCCGTCGCCACGATGAGCTTGTCGTAGCGCATTGCGACCTCCGCGCCCTCATGCTCCACGGAGACAGTTCGCCGCGCCGCATCAATTTCGAGCGCCCTGTGTCGGCGCAGAACTTTGATCCCCGGAAACTCTTTTCTGTGGGCGAGGTCGCGCCAGTCGGGTGTTTCACCGCTCAGGTAATAGGGCAAGCCGCAGATGCTGAAATTTGGGTAGTCGTCAGCAAGGAGAAGGGTGACTTCAACGCCAGGGTCGAGTTCATGGGCACGGAGCGCCGCGCTTATTCCGGCGTCGCTGCCGCCGGTAATGACTAGGTGCATATCTAACTCCTGAAATAGCGTCCTGCCGGGTATGGCAAACGCGGACGGGCCAGCATTCGAGACCCCACGTGCTCGAACGCATGCCGAGTTTGATTGGCGCGTCCCGGCGGGCCTGCCGCTTACGACCAGGGGTGCGGTTCTGCGAGACGGCGGTCATATGCAACGGCTTTCATATGAGCCGCGGACGTTCGTAAGAATCCCAGCCACGTCGGCGCGCCAGAACACTCGAATGATTTTCTGGCAGATGAGTCCTCTCTGAACGAAGAAGCTCGCATTCGAGTTGTCGCGACTCCGCCAGTCGGGAAAAAAGCCTTCACTGGCGAGGAAAGTGAGCAATTTGTCC
Source organism: uncultured Alphaproteobacteria bacterium (assembly GCA_963753135.1). Lineage (GTDB taxonomy): Bacteria > Pseudomonadota > Alphaproteobacteria > Rhizobiales > Beijerinckiaceae > Roseiarcus. The sequence continues at coordinate 67,321 of CAVWBA010000019.1, forward strand.
TCGCTCGACCCGATCGGGAAGCGCTCGCGAATTCGGTCATCAAATTCGCGACTGAACTCAGATTTATCGCCCGGCAATGTCGCCACGATCTCTGGAAGCAGCCGGAAGCTGGAAAACCTGCCGGCCGCGAAAGCCGCAGTCGCCAACAGAACCGCTAGCGCAGACCAGATCGCCCGGCGCATCAGCTTCGGTCCCACGCCGCCGATCGGTCGGGAGAACCTGACCCGGTGAAAAACCACCTTATGACGCCGAGCTCTACCAATGCGCTGGCGAACCCCGCAACAGACTCTGGGTAGGAGTGATCGCGACAGCGCGACCGACGGAGGCATCCTCTTGTCCGGTGGAAGCCGCTGCCTCTCGAACAGCGGTTCGCGCACGAGGATTGTCAGATCGGTCATCATCGGCTTTGCGCGGACGTCGCCAACGGACGTGCAGCCGATTTCACGCCTCTTTCGTACCAGCCCTTCGACCGGTTGACGATCCAAACCACCGACAACATGACCGGCACTTCGATCAGCACGCCGACGACGGTCGCGAGCGCCGCGCCGGAGTTGAAGCCGAACAGACTGATGGCCGCGGCCACGGCCAGTTCGAAAAAGTTGCTGGCGCCGATCAGCGCGGACGGGCCGGCGACACAATGCTGTTCGCCCATGTAGCGGTTCAGCAAATAGGCCAGCCCCGAGTTGAAATAGACCTGGATCAGGATCGGAGTCGCCAGTATCAAAATGATTAGCGGCTGGGCGACAATCTGCTCGCCCTGGAAACCGAACAGGAGCACCAGAGTTGCCAGCAGCGCCACCAGCGACGCGAGCTGCAGCGTCGCCAGCACGCGCGACAGCGCCGCGGGCCCACCGGTTGCCAAGAGACGGAGACGTAGGAATTGCGCCAGGATCACCGGCACGACGATGTAGATAACCACCGAAAGCACAAGCGTATTCCACGGAACGGAAATCGCGGAGAGGCCAAGCAACAGGCCGACGATCGGCGCGAAAGCAAACACCATGATGGTGTCGTTCAACGCGACCTGAGTGAGCGTGAAATGCGGCTCACCTCGGGTCAGGTTCGACCATACGAACACCATTGCCGTGCACGGAGCGGCGGCGAGGATAATTAAGCCGGCGATGTAGGAGTTGATCTGATCGGCGGGCAGATAGGGCCGGAAGAGATAGCCAATGAAGAACGCGCCGAGCACAGCCATCGAGAAAGGCTTGACCGCCCAATTGACCAACAACGTCACGCCGATGCCGCGCCAGTGCTGGCCGACCTGGCCGAGCGCGGCAAAGTCAATCTTGATCAGCATGGGAACGATCATGAGCCAGATCAGAGCCGCCACCGGCAGATTGACCTTGGCGATTTCGGCAGCGCCGATCACATGAAATGCGCTTGGCGCCAGATGGCCGAGGACAATCCCCGTGACGATGCAAAGAGCGACCCAAAGAGTAAGATAGCGTTCGAACACGGACATCGATGAATTCCTATCCCACCGCGATGCGCTGCCCGTGGTCGTCAACCACGCGCGCACCGTCTTCCTTATTGAATTGTCCACGCTGCGGCGGCAGCAGGTCGAGAACTGTTTCGGAGGGACGGCATAGGCGCACCCCCTTGGGAGTCACGACGAGCGGCCTGTTCATCAGGATCGGATGCGCATCGATCACGTCGAGCAGCATGTCCTCGGAAAGCGACGGGTCGCCAAGCCCAAGCTCGTGGTAAGGCGTCCCCTTCTCGCGCAGAATCTTCCGGACCGTTATCCCGGCGCGATCAAGCAATTGAATCAGCAGCAGCCGAGTGGGCGGGCATTTGAGATATTCGATGATGTGCGGCTCGATCCCAGAATTGCGGATCATAGCGAGGGTGCTGCGCGAAGTTTCGCATGCCGGATTGTGGTAGATGATGACGTCCATCACGCGACCTCCGGCCTCGGCCTTGTCGCGCCCTCAAGCGTCCCGATCTCCCGCAACTTTGCGGTCAACGACAATCTGTCGAGGCTCTTGATCGGCAAATTGACAAAGATCGATATCCGGTTCTTGAGGTAGCGCGCCGCCAGCACGAACGCGGCTTCCTTTTGGATGTCTGTACCCTCGACACCCGCCGGATCCTCAATGCCCCAATGCGCCGTCATCGGCTGGCCAGGCCACACGGGGCAAGTTTCAGCAGCGGCCGTGTCGCAAACCGTGAAGACGAAATCCATGACGGGAGCGCCAGGAGCCGCGAATTCGTCCCAACTCTTCGCGCGCAAGCCATCTGTCGGATAACCGTAAGCCTCAAGGACCTTGAGGGATAGCGGATGGACGGCAGGCTTAGGATGACTTCCGGCCGAGAAGGCGCTGAAGCGGCCCGCTCCTTCCTTGCGTAGGATCGACTCCGCGATGATCGAGCGCGCACTGTTGCCCGTGCATAGGAACAAAACATTGAAGATGCGTTCAGCCATTGGCGACCTCCTTGGGCGATCGTTTTTGTGGCGGACAACACGGCGAGAGGTCGGCGATCAGCGGCGCACAGATCTCAGGCCGACCGCCGCAGCAATCCTTGACCAAGAACCCGGCGAGAGCGCGCACAGCCCCGAGCTGAGCGCGATAAACAATCGACCGGCTCTGCCGCTCGGCCTCGATCAGCCCGGCTCGGGTCAGAATGGCAAGGTGCGTCGACATTGTGTTGTGCGGCACGGCTATCCGACGCGCGATCTCGCCGGCCGGCAAGCCGTTGGGCTCGTACTCCATGAGGAGCCGAAACACTTCCAGCCGGGTGGGCTGGGCAAGCGCCGACAAGGCGGCTATAGCCTGATGTGCGTCCATATGTCGAGACTACTCGACATATGGACGCAGATCAAGGCCCCATTTTGGGCAGGGCGCAGGTTGCTAAAAACGCCTGGTGGGGGGAAACGGCCAGTGACGGATCTAGAGCGGCACCCGAGCTGAGAGAATTGGGAGGGGATTCCCGAATCGGGTAAGTTCTGATTCAGGCTGTCTGCCGGATCGGAGGCCGGCGGGCATGTCAAAGGCGCTGTCTCTTGATCTTCGGGTTCGGGTTTTGGCGGCGGTTCAGGCCGGGGCGACGCATCGCCAGGCCGCCGAACGGTTTGGCGTCAGCGCCGCCAGCGTGAGCCGCTGGCGCGCGCGTGAACGCGAGCAGGGGGACGCGCGTCCCAAGGCGCTTGGCGGCGACCGCCGGTCGAAGCGCATCGAAGCCTGCGGCGAAGCCGTTCTTTCGGCGCTTGGACCCGACGGCGACGCGACCATAGAGGAAGTGCGCCGCACGCTTGCCGCACAAGGGCTCAGCTTCGGCTTCGGCACGATCCAGCGCTTCTTCGCTCGTCACGCCATCACGCGCAAAAAAAGACCGCGCACGCTTCCGAGCAAAGCCGCCCCGACGTCGCGGAGCAGCGCGAGGCCTGGTTCGAAGGGCAACTCGATCTCGACCCCGAGCGCCTGATCTTCATCGACGAGACCTGGGCCTCCACCAACATGGCGCGCCGTCACGGTCGCGCTCCGCGCGGTCAACGCCTGCGGGTCGGCGTTCCGTACGGACATTGGAAAACCACGACCTTCATTGGAGCCTTGACGCTGCGCGGCTTCATCGCGCCGTTTGTCATCGACGGAGCCGTCGACCGTCTCGCTTTCGAGACTTACGTCGACAAGGTCCTCGTCCCGGAACTGCGCCAGGGCGACGTCGTCATCATGGACAATCTGCCCGGCCACAAAGGGTCGAAAGTGCGTCAGCTGATCGAAGCCGTGGGCGCAAGCCTTCTCTACCTCCCGCCCTACAGTCCCGATTTCAATCCCATCGAAAATGCCTTCGCCAAACTCAAGGCGCTTCTGCGAAAGGCCGCCGAGCGGACCGTCGAAGGCCTCTGGAGCGCCATCGGCCAACTCATCGATCTCATCACCCCGCAGGAAATCCAAAACCTCTTCGCCGCCGCAGGCTACGATGCAGCGTGATCGGATTCTGCTCCTAGTATGGACCTTCTCTCCGCCGGCGTTCATGTGCGCGCTTCCTCCGCGGCGAAGATCGGGGAGCGCAGGAGCGTCGTTGGATAATTGAAACTATCCTCGGGATCGCAGTCCGTATCCCATGTGATTAGATATTCAATGATCGCCCGTGCTCCTGCGAGTGTCGGCGGCGGCGTTTCGAACAATTTCTCGGCGCCGAAGATCTCATCATCACTTTCACGGCGTCGCGCCTCAATTTCTGGCGTGACCTCATTGTCCGGCATATCCCAGCGTCCTCGTAACAGGCGCTAAACCTCGCCCAAGCTGTCCTGTGGACCTCAATCAAATCGAAGATCGGATCAGGTGTCGGGGCAAGCGAGGGGACACACCAACCGAGCAAGCTGCGAAGGCGCTAGATGCGAGGATCGCGCCGAGAACGGCTCGACGATTAGTTGCGCGGGTCATGAGGCCGCCTCCCCTTGAGCCGCCAGCGGGCGATCGGCAATGCGCGATGCTTGGCCGAGATCAATTAAGCCGTCCAAAAACCGCGTTAAGAGAGAGATTTCCCAGGCGCGATCCGGTTCAGGCTCTTTCCAGAAATGATCCTGATCCGTCTTGAACGCGGCGGCGACCGCCGCGATTCCGGCCAGTGTCTTCGGCCGCAGCTTGATCATACGTTGAAACGCGCAGAAGACGGCCGAGGAGGCGCCGCGTTAACGGTTTGCCCCTCCGTCAGGTAACCAATCTTCTAAACAATTCATTAAAAGGCTCGGCATTAAACCTCCCATCCGCTGCACGCTACGGGAGGCCGCAGATGGGCTGGATTGCCGCACTCGTCATGATCCCCGCACTTGTCATGCTGGGCTTTATGCTCAGGAGCCTGGAAGGCGATAAGGGATGGCGCGACCAGGCCGAAGGTTTGCGGGAGCGAGTGGAGCACGACGGGCTTCCCCGCGCCTAATAGAGCGATCGCTCATACGGTCATCGTGACGATCGGCGACCACGATATCATTCGAGCGAAGCCTCGCTTCGCAGGGATGACACGATGAAACCGTCACGTCGAAACGTTCTTGCCATGACCGCCGGCGTGCCTGCCGCGGCCGCGTTCACCATCGGTGCGCGGGCGGAGACGACCTGCTCTGACGCCGAGGCGCTATCCCTCGCGATTAGCCAAAAGCTGTTCGGCGGCGACGGACTTGCCCGGCCGGTCCCGGATACGCCGACGAAATCCGATCTCGCTGCAGGCCTTGACCGGACGCTCGTGCTTGGCGGCGGCGGGGAATATTACGTCGCCTGGTATTGCGGTTTCTTTCACGGCCTCATGGAGCACGGTGTCGACCCCGCGAAACAGGCCGAAATGGTCGTTGGCACCTCTGCCGGCGCCTATATCGGCTCTTCGATGACCTCAGGACATTTCCAGCGCCTGCGGACCGAGTTCGACTTCTTTGGCCATTTCCCGAGCCTGTTCGGCAGGCTTGCTCCTGTATCGACGTCCAACGCCAGCCAAAAACGGGCGCAGGAGATCAATTTCGGCGTCAAGGATGGGGAGCCGCCCTCGATCCGCGCCATCGGTCACGCGGCGCTCGCGGCCGACAATCGCGTTAACGGCGCCGCCGTTGAACGTATCGCCTGGCTCCTCACCGGCGACAGCAGGACGAATTGGCCGCCCGCGAAAATGTTCACGACCTCGAACGACTGTTTCACCGGGGAACGGCTGGTCGTGCACAAGAGTATCGCCGACAAGAACTGCATCCCGCTCGCCCATGCGGCGGCCGCGAGTTCCTCGCTGCCTGGCATCATCGGACCCACTCTGCTTGGCCAGCGCTTTTGCATGGATGGCGGCATCTCGAAGACTTGGGCGCACACGGACGTAGTCGCAGGATCGAAGCGCGCCCTCGTCATCACGCTCACGAACGGCTACGAGGGCAGTCTGCTCAGCGGTATTCCGCACAACATCCACATGGAGATCGACGCGCTGGAGGCGACCGGCACAAAGGCGATGTTGATCATTGCCGGAACGCCTCCGAGCGTGAATCTTCTCGATCCCAATGAGATCGCCCCCGCGCTCCATGCGGGATACGAGCGAGCCAAGCTGGAAGCTCCAAAGATTCGGTTGTTTTTTTCCTAGTTTCGTCGGCCTGATAGTCTGGCGCACATTGGTTTGGACGGTCGCCTAATCATTAGGTCCGATCGTCGCCCTCGCGATATTTTCAGGCGAGACGTCGATCCCCGCGTCGGAAAGATTTGTCGAGAGATTCCTTGCCGCCAGCATAAAGCGCGCGCTGTTTTGCGGGCTTGGCGAGCCCTTCATGATGGTCGCCTCGCATTGGACCCTAACGGCCGAGCATAACGATCTCGCCGTCTAAATGAGTGATGGCGTGCCTCGGGCGGGTCTCGATCGATTGGGCCTCTGCGGCCAGGCGTGTCGACCAGGGTGGTCTCAGTTTGAAAATCCGGCCCCTTTTGCAGAGCGCCTCGCCCACACAGCGAATTTGCAGAGAGCAGTTGAACCCCAAGAATGCATGCATTAAGCTTGATTCTTTCATGCTCCAATATCAGGAGCGATGGTTCACATATGATAACTGCTGCACAATTGCGAGCGGCGCGCGCTTTGGCGTCGCTCGATCAGCGAGCTTTGGCGGAAGTCGCAGGCCTGTCCGTGCCCACAATCCAGCGCATGGAGGCAAGCGATGGGGTCATCCGCGGCAATGTCAATTCGCTGACCAAGCTGGTCAGCGCCCTGGAGAATGCTGGCGTTGAATTGATCGGCGAAGGCGCCTCCAGTCCCGGAGGCGGGAGGGGCGTGCGCCTACGAAATGCGACTGCCGTCGCGCCCCCTGTGGTCTCGCGCGGCAGCGCGGGCCACAAAGGCGAGTCCTGATGCCCGTCGCACTTTTTTTGCTGTGCGTTGCGGCTCTGCTTGTTCTGGCTGTCGTTGCGGTTCTGCTGCGGGGTCGCTCCGCCGCCACCGCAATTGTCTATGGCGGCGCCCTCGTCCTTTCGCTCGTGTTGCTCGCCGGCGCGCTCCTCCATATGGTCGGGCAAGCTTCTCCGGCGGCCATTATCCTGCCGATCGGCCTGCCTTGGGTCGGCGCGAATTTTCGGCTTGACGCCCTATCGGCGTTTTTTCTTGTCGTGATCAATCTTGGAGGAGCGGCGGCGAGCCTTTACGGCGTCGGCTACGGACGTCACGAGCGCGAGCCGCAGCGCGTGTTGCCATTCTTTCCGGCCTTCCTGGCAGCCATGAACCTCGTGCTCTTGGCCGATGACGCCTTTACTTTCCTGGCCTCATGGGAGTTCATGTCGCTTGCCTCCTGGGCGCTCGTGATGGCGCATCATCAGGAGCCGGACAATACACGGGCCGGATTCGTCTATATTGTTATGGCGGCTCTGGGGACCATGGCGCTGCTGCTCGCCTTCGGCCTGCTCGCCGGGCCCGCGGGCGGCTATGCTTTTACCGCAATGCGGGCGAACGGCGTTTCGCCGGGCCTCGCCGCTCTCGTGCTTGGACTTGCGCTGGTAGGCGCCGGGTCGAAGGCTGGCCTTGCGCCACTGCATGTCTGGCTGCCGCTCGCGCACCCCGCCGCGCCAAGCCACGTGTCCGCCTTGATGAGCGGCGTCATGACCAAGGTTGCGGTCTATGGCTTTGTGCGCATTGTCTTCGATCTATTAGGGACGCCGGCCTGGTGGTGGGGCGCTCTGGTCATGGCGCTGGGCGCCGGGACCGCCGTGCTCGGCGTCTTGCAGGCATTGATGCAGAACGACCTCAAGCGCGTTCTCGCCTATAGCACGATCGAGAATATCGGTCTCATCTTCGCCGGTCTGGGGCTCGCCCTGGCGTTCAAGGCCAACGGCTTCGGCGCCGCAGCGGCGCTGGCAGCGACGGCGGCGCTATTTCACGTGCTCAACCACGCAATTTTCAAGAGCCTGCTGTTCTTTGGCGCCGGGGCGGTCCTGACCTCGACGGGAGAGCGCAGCATGGAGCGGCTCGGCGGCCTCCTCAACCGAATGCCGGCGACCGGGCTGTTCGTCCTTATCGGCAGCGCGGCGATCTCCGCGCTTCCGCCGCTGAACGGGTTCGCTTCCGATTGGCTGCTGCTGCAATCGATTCTGCTGAGCCCGCAGCTTCCCCAATGGGCGCTGAAAATCCTGGCGCCGGCAGTCGGCGCCACGCTGGCGCTTGCAGCAGCGCTCGCGGCGGCTTGTTTCGTGCGCGTGTTCGGGATCGCCTTTCTGGGGCGTCCGAGGAGCCCGTCGGCAGAGTCGGCCCGCGAGGTCGACCCGATATCGGTCTCAGCGATGGGAATTCTCGCCGCCCTTTGCCTGCTCGCGGGCATTTTTCCCGCCTTCGTCATCGACAAGCTTGCGCCCGCCGTCCGAGGCCTCACCGGGGCGCAAATGCCGATGCAGGAGGGAATTCCCTGGCTTTCCATTGCACCAATCGCCGAGAGTCGCAGCTCCTACAACGGCCTTCTCGTATTCCTGTTCATCGCGGCCTCCGCCTCGCTCACTGCCTTTGCGATCCATCAGATCGCCTCCAACAAGCTTCGGCGCGCGCCGGCCTGGGATTGCGGCTTTCCCAACGCCGATCCGGCTACGCAATATACCGCGGAAAGTTTTGCCCAGCCGATCCGGCGCGTGTTCGGCGCCTTCGCATTCCGCGCTCATGAGCGCGTCGACATGCCGGCGCCGGGGGAAATGCGGTCCGCCCATCAGAGCGTCGCGATGCATGACCTCGTCTGGGAGTTCTTCTATCTGCCCGTCGTCCATACTGTCGAGTTTCTTGCCCAGCGCTTGAACCATCTGCAATTTCTCACCATCCGTCAGTATCTCAGCGTCGTGTTCGGCGCGCTGGTGTCCCTCCTGCTGGTTCTGGCGTCATGGCCCTGATCAGCGATCTGTCCACACAGATCTCGCAGATGCTGCTGGTTCTGGCGCTGGCGCCCTTGCTGATGGGTTTCGTGCGCAAAGTGAAGGCGCGTCTGCTGCGCCGCCAGGGTCCGCCGCTCTTGCAGCCTTACCGCGATCTCGTCCGGCTGGCGCGCAAGGACGCGGTGGTCGCTGATAGCGCCTCGTGGCTGTTCCGTTTTGTCCCCTATCTCGTGTTCGCCGCGACCTGGGTCGCCGCCGCGCTCGTTCCCACCTTTGCGACCGGGCTGCTGTTCAGCTGGTCCGCGGACCTGATCGCGATCATCGCGCTGCTCGGCAGCGCTCGGTTTTTCCTTGGCCTGGCGGGCATGGACGTTGGGACAAGTTTCGGCGGCATTGGCTCCAGTCGTGAAGCAATGTTCGCCACGCTGGCCGAACCGGCGATGATCATGATCGTCTTCACGCTCGCGTTAGTGGCCGGCTCGACCCAGCTCTCGACTATGGCCGGATTCATGACGTCGCCCGCCGTCGGTCTTCGCGTGTCCCTGGGCATGGCGCTCATCGCGCTCGTCATTGTCGCGATCGCCGAGAATGGACGCATTCCCGTCGACAATCCGGCGACGCATTTGGAGCTCACGATGGTGCATGAGGCGATGGTGCTGGAATATTCGGGACGCCACCTCGCGCTGATCGAACTGGCGTCCTGGCTCAAGCTGCTGCTCTATGTTTCCTTGATTTCGTGCGTCTTCGCGCCATGGGGCCTCGCTCACGAGGACGAGGGCCTCGCCGCGCATGCGATCGGGGTCCTCGCCTATTTCGGCAAGCTCGCGGTCGCCGGATTGTTGCTCGCCCTGTTCGAAACGACCATCGCCAAGATGCGCGTCTTTCGCGTCCCCGATTTCGTCGGAGTCGCTCTCATGCTCGGCTTCCTCGCGGTGTTGCTCCGTTTTGTTTCGGCGAGCCTCTGATGAAAGGTCTCGCCTTCGACTTTGCCCATCTGCTTGCCGGCGGCCTCGTGCTCGTCAGCTTCATGCTGCTCTATCAGAACCGCCTTTATTCGCTTCTCAACGTGTTCGCGCTGCAGGCCGTCGTTCTGGCGCTGTCGGTCGCCTGGCAAGCCTATGTCCAAGGGGCGCCGCACCTCTATGTCACCGCAGCGATCGCGATCGTATTCAAGGCGATGATCATCCCGATCGCGCTGCACCGGATCATCGCTCATCTCGGCATTCACCGCGAGGTGGAGGTCGTCGGCAGCCTCGGCCCCATCATGATCCTCGGCATGGGGCTTGTCGCGCTGTCGATGGTCGTGATGCTGCGCGTCACGGCAGACGCGGATCCGCTCGGCCGCGAGGACCTCGCCTTCGCGCTCTCCGTCGTGATGCTTGGCCTGCTCATGATGGTGACGCGCCGCAATGCCGTCAGCCAGGTCGTCGGCTTCATGTCTTTGGAGAACGGCCTGATCCTCGCCGCTACAGGCGCTAAGGGAATGCCGCTGGTGGTTGAAATATCGGTCGCCTTCTCGGTGCTTGTCGCCTTCATTGTCATCGGCGTCTTCCTGTTCCGTATTCGTGAGCGTTTCGACACAGTCGATGTCCAGGCGCTCGACCGGTTCCAGGGAGGGCGGCGGTGAACGCGTTCGTGCCGGACGGCGTTGCGCTGCTCCTCGCCATCCCCGCGGCGACGGCGGCGATCCTCGCCATGACGCCAGGCTATTGGCTGTCGGCGCGCCTGAATGTGCTCTCGTCCCTTCTGACATTCGTTGCGGCTTTGTCGCTGTTCGTTCGAAAGCCGGAGACAGGCCCCTACATCCTGGTCGACGATCTCAACATCGTCTTCATCGTCCTGAACACGTTCGTCGCCTTCACCACGAGCGTCTTCAGCGCGAGCTATATCGCCCATGAGCTGGAGATCGGACGGCTCACGCCCGTTCAGCTCCGCTTCTATCATGCGATGTACCAATTGCTGCTGTTCGGAATGAACCTTGCTCTCGTCGCCAACAACATCGGCCTGATGTGGGTGGCGATCGAGATAGCCACTTTGACCACCGTTCTGATGGTTGGAATTTATCGTACGCCAGCGGCGATCGAGGCAGCGTGGAAATATTTCATACTCGGCAGCGTCGGCATCGCGCTCGCCCTGTTTGGCACCATTCTCGTCTATATGGCCGCGCGCCCCGTCGTCGGCGAAGGGCTGGACGGGATGGTTTGGACGGTGCTCATCGCGCATGTGTCGGCCTTCGATCCCGCGCAACTCAATCTGGCGTTCATATTCCTTATGCTGGGCTACGGCACGAAAGTGGGCCTTGCGCCGTTGCACGCCTGGCTGCCCGACGCTCATGCGGAAGGCCCCACGCCAATCTCGGCTGTTCTGTCGGGTCTCTTGCTCAACGTAGCGCTATACGCCGTGCTTCGTTTCAAACTCCTGCTCGACGGTAATTCGGGAGCGATAGCTCCGGGTCCGCTCATGGCGATCCTGGGCCTCATCTCGCTTGTATTCGCCGCTTTCATGCTGTACCGGCGCCGCGACATCAAACGAATGTTCGCTTATTCGTCGATCGAGCACATGGGGATCATTGCCTTTGCTTTTGGCATCGGCGGCCCGCTCGCCAACTTCGCCGGCCTTCTGCACATGATCATGCACAGCCTGACGAAGTCGGCGATCTTCTTCACCGTCGGCCATATATCGCAGGTCAAGGGCACGCAGGAGATCGCCGATATCAGGGGGCTGACCGTGACGCATCCGATGCTCGGCTGGTGCCTGGTCATCGGTGTTTTCGCCATCGCCGGATTGCCGCCCTTCGGCATGTTCATGAGCGAGTTTCTGGTCGTGAGCTCGACATTCGCGCGCACGCCATGGCTCGCGATCCCACTTGTCGTCGGTCTGCTTGTCGCTTTCGGGGCGCTGCTTCTGCGGCTTCATGGCATGGCTTTCGGGAAGCCGAGCGGCGATGTGGCGCCAATCAAGGCCTCCAGCCTGCCAATAGGCGCCCACTTCGGACTGGTCCTGATGGCCGGAATCTGGCTGCCGCCGCCACTGGTCGCCTGGTTTCAGCATGTCGCAAGTCTTCTTCGTTGACTGGGGAAAAGATCATCCTGACGCTGACCGATGCCTTCTCTGGCGCGCATGCTGCGCATGAGAGCCGACCCTGGCCGCGCCGTGCGGTTGACAGCGATCTGTGGCGCGACCTTGGGTGTCAGCTTGGCGATGGTCTTCTGACCCTCGCCGGACTTTGGGGCGATGCCGGCGTGGTCCACATGGCGTTGCTCGATGCTAACCGGGGCGAACTCGCCATCGCCAGCTTGCCCTGCGAGGGAGGAAAGTTTCCGTCGGTCGGCGCTTATCATACCCCAGCGATTCGCCTCGAGCGCGCGATACAGGATTTGTTCGGCTATGAGCCGGTCGGCGCGCCAGATCCGCGGCCCTGGCTGGACCATGGACGATGGCCGGTCCTCGCGCCGCTTGGCGCGCGAACGCCATCGCACGCTGCCGTTGCGCCGTACGCTTTCCTGCCTGCCGAGGGAGAGGGGCTGCATCAAATTCCAGTCGGCCCAGTGCATGCTGGCATCATAGAGCCGGGGCATTTTCGTTTTCACGCGGGCGGTGAGACAATCGTCCGCCTCGAGGAAAGGCTGGGATACACGCACAAAGGCGTCGAGGCGCTGATGGCCGGCGCTTCGCTCGATCGGGCCGCGCGACTGGCGGCCCGGACGTCCGGCGACAGCACGGTCGCCTATTCGATCGCCTTCGCCCGCGCAGTCGAAAGCGCGCTTGGGGTCGAGGTCGCCGCCCGCGGAATATGGTTGCGCGCGCTGATGGCGGAACTGGAGCGCATCGCAAACCACCTCGGCGATATCGGCGCAATTTGCAACGACGCTTCGTTTGCTCTGATGCATGCTCATACCAGCGTCCTGCGCGAGCGCGTCTTGCGCGCTGCTCATGCCTGCTTCGGCCACCGGCTGATGATGGATGTCGTCGCGCCGGGCGGAACGAGCGCCGATCTGACGTCCTCGGGCCTGGCGCTCATTCGAGAACTTATCGCCAATATACGCGACGCCTTTCCGCCCTTGGTCGAACTCTACGACAACACGGCCTCCCTTCAGGATCGGACCGTCGGCACAGGCGTGCTTCGCACGGAATTGGCTCGCCAATATGGCTGCGGCGGGTTTATCGGGCGCGCCTCCGGACGATCCTTCGATGCGCGCCGCGATCTCGCCTACGCGCCCTATGATCAGCTCGAGTTCGAGACGCCCGTTCTCGTCGAGGGAGATGTCAACGCAAGAGTCTGGATCCGAATTCGCGAAGTCGAGCAGAGCCTCCAACTCATCTCCCAGATCCTGGACCGCATGCCTTCCGGAGAAATTCGGGCCGAGGTCGCCGGCGCTGGCGAAAAGCGCGAGGGCCTCGCCCTCGTCGAGGGCTTTCGCGGCGACATTCTGGTCTGGGTTCGCTTAAGCGCGGACGGCGGCGTCGAGCGCTGCCATCTGCGCGATCCGTCGTGGTTTCAATGGCCTCTTTTGGAAGCGGCGATCGAGGGCAATATCGTGGCGGATTTTCCAATCTGCAACAAATCCTTCAATTGCTCCTATTCCGGGCACGACCTCTAGGCCTCGACCATGCGCAGAACTCTGTTTGAAAGCGTGACGCGGCCGCCGCTGACGGAGCCGGCGCCCGCGCCAAACGATCCTGAACTGGCGGCGCTTGCCGCCGAGATCAAAAGCACGGCGGGTGTGAGGCTGGGGCGAAGCCTGGCGATCCGGCATGTCGACGCCGGCTCCTGCAACGCCTGCGAGCTCGAAATTCATGCGCTCTCCAATGCGTTCTACGATATCGAGCGATTCGGCTTCAGGTTCGTCGCTTCTCCGCGCCACGCTGACGTTCTCTTGGTCACCGGTCCGGTCACCCGGAATATGCAAGAAGCCCTGCAGCGCACCTATGATGCGATGCCGGCGCCCAAATGGGTCGTCGCCGCCGGCGCCTGCGCGCTTGACGGGGGCCTGTACGCGGGGGGCTATGCTTGCGCCGGCGGCGTCGCCGCCGTGATCCCGGTGGACTTGGCTATACCGGGCTGCCCGCCAACCCCGACGGCGCTGCTCAAAGGCTTGCTCGCACTGATGGCGAGAAGCGCTGGCTGATTGGGTGGTGTCGCCATCGCGAGCCCGATCCCGGGTCAAAACCCGGGGGTCCCCGCCGCGACGATCCCATGGATACGCAGCCTCGCCGCGCAAGGCGAGGACGGCTTCCTCTTTCTGGTCGACCGCAAGAAAGCGATGATCCGGACGGGGGCGGAAAACGTCTACGCGCGGGAGGTCGAACTCACGCTTCTGGACCACCCGGATGTCCGCGATTGCGCGGTGGTCGGCCTTCCGGATCCGGACTACGGCGAGAAAGTCGCAGCCGCTGTGGCGCCGGTGGAGAATAGGTCAGTCACGGCCGACGAACTCACACGCTTTGTCCGCGAACGCATCGCCGGCTTCAAGACGCCGCGCCATGTTATTTTCGTCCAGGAGCTGCCGAAAACGCCATCCGGCAAGATCCAGAAACATTTGGTCCGGCCGCTGTTCGGCTGAGCGCGACCTTACGCTCCCTTGCGCCGGCGCTGGCGGTACTGGTCAGCGACCACTGCCGCGACAATGACGCCGCCCTTGATGATTTCCTGGTAATGCGCATCGACGTTCAGGAACGTGAAGCCCGACGTCAGGATCCCGAGAATGACCGCTCCGATCACCGTTCCGGTCATGCGTCCGACGCCGCCCGAAAGCGAGGTTCCGCCGATCACCGCGGCGGCGATCGCATCGAGTTCGAAGCCGACGCCGACGCCGGCCTGGCCGCTGATGGCGCGCGCCGTATGCACGATGCCGGAGAGACCGGAGAGGAGCCCTGCGATCGTGTAGACCAGGATCACGTGGCGCTCGACATTGATGCCGGAGACGCGCGCCGCGAGCGGATTGGCGCCGATCGCATAGGTGAACTTGCCATAGCGCGTGTAGCGCAGCGCGATGTGAAAGATGAAGGCGACGCCCAGGAAGATGATAACGGGCCACCAGCCCGCGCCGATGGCGGCGAAGCTATCCGAAAGATTGCCGATCGGCTGGCCGTTCGTATACCAGTCGGCAACTCCGCGCGCCGACACCATCATGCCGAACGTCGCGATGAAAGGCGGGATCTTGGTCAAAGCGATCAGCGAGCCGTTGATCAATCCTGCGATCAGTCCGCAGATGAGACCCGCGGCCACCGGAAAGATCGGATTGAGGCCGGTGAGACTGGGGTAAACCGCGTGCGTATAGCCAGCGACCTGGGCGAGGCTCGCTGCGACCATCGCCGTCATGCCGACGACCGATCCCGACGACAGATCGATGCCGCCCATGATGATGACCTGCGTGACGCCGACGGCGATGATGCCGATCTCCGCCTCCTGCAGGATCATGATCCTCAGTCTCAGCGGATTGGCGATGAAGCTTTGCCCGACGAAGATCCAGCCCAACACTTCGAAGAGCAACATCATGCCGACCATGACGCCGAGGATGCTGAGCTCGGGAGGAAGGCGGCGACGTCCGGCGTGACTGACTTCGGACGCCGGCGCGGCGGTCGAAATGTCGGTGGCCATGGGGCTTCTTCTCCTCGCGCGTCTCTTTCCTCGGCGCTATTGCGACGCGAGCTCCATGATCCTGACCTGGGTTGCATCCTTGCGGTCGACGATGCCGGTCATGCGTCCCTCATGCATGACGAGAATCCGGTCGCTCATGCCTAAGACCTCGGGCAGCTCCGACGAAATCATGAACACCGCCACGCCCTGTACGGCGAGTTCAGTGATCAGCTTGTGGATCTCGGCCTTGGCGCCGACGTCAATGCCGCGGGTCGGCTCGTCGAGGATCAGGATTTTCGGGTTGGTCATGAGCCAGCGCGCGATCAGCACCTTCTGCTGATTGCCGCCGGAGAGATTGACGATCGGTTCTTCGAGATCCGGCGTTCGTACCCGCAGGCGATTCTTCTGCTGCTGGCAGAGCGCCTCAATCTTACGCTCGTTGACGAAGCCCGCCGTCGCAAACCCATGACGCAAGAGCGCGATCTGCATGTTGGCCATGATGTCGAGGAGTAGGAAACAACCGCTCGCCTTGCGGTCCTCGGTCAGGAACGCCATGCCGGCGTCCATCGCCATGCCGGGGTTCGTGATCGCGATCTCTTTGCCGTCGATCAGGATCGCGCCGGAGGTCGCGGGCGTCACGCCGAACAGCGTCTCCGCGACATTGCTGCGGCCCGAGCCGACGAGGCCGGCGACCCCAAGAATCTCTCCCTTGCGCAGATCGAACGACACGCCGTGGAACTTGCCCTCGAGGCAGAGGTCTCGAGCCGACAGCGCGACGTCGCCGATCGGCGCGACTTCCTTCGGGAACATCTGGGTGATCTCGCGCCCGACCATCAGCTTGATGATCTCGTCGCGCGTCACATCCGAGGCTGCGTGCTCGCCGACGAACCGCCCGTCGCGGAACACGGACACCTCGTCGGCGATCTCGAACAGCTCGTTCATCTTATGCGTGATGTAGATGATGCCCTTGCCTTGACCTTTAAGCGAACGAATGATCCGGAACAGGTGCTCGACCTCGCGTTCCGTCAGCGCCGAGGTCGGCTCATCCATGATCAGGATGTCGGAATCGTAGGAGACGGCCTTCGCGATCTCGACCATCTGCCGGTTGGCGACCGAGAGGTCGCGCACTTCCGTTTCAGGATCGAGGGGAATGTCGAGATGCTGGAACAACGCCCTTGTGCGCCGTCGCATCTCCTCATGACGCACGAAGCCGAGGCTGGTCAGCGGCTCGCGGCGGATCCAGATGTTCTCAGCGACCGTCATATAATCCATGAGGTTGAGCTCCTGATGGATCATGGCGATGCCGTATTGGAGAGCGTCGAGGGGCGACGTCAGCTTGATCTCCTGCCCCTTCAGTTTGAAGGAGCCGGAATCGGGCGTGTAGATCCCGGCGATGATCTTCATCAGCGTCGACTTGCCCGCGCCGTTTTCGCCCATGAGCGCATGGACGTGACCGCGCTTCAGCCGGAACGACACGTCGTCGAGGGCGAGCACGCCGGGGAAGGCCTTCCGGACGTTTGAGACCTCAAGCAGGTATTCGGCGCCAGGAACCGCGCCGCTCTGCCTGACGATTTCCGCCGTCGAGGGACTTATGGTCGCCATGGCGCTCCGTCTTAATTCCGATTTCGGCGTCGCCCCTTTCCTGAAGGCCGCGCCGATCCCCAACATCAATTCTCGCTCGCGACGACGACCCGGAGGCGCTGGGAGGTCTGGCGTCTCCGGGCGCCCTCGACTCGCCGAAAAGGATCAGCGAGCCGGAGAGGCATGAAGGGAGCTCAGTTCTTCTTCATGAACTGATCCATGTTGGCCGGGGTGACCAGCTGGAAGGGGATATAAACCTTCTTGTCGACCGGCTTGCCCGCGGCGAGCGCGAGCGCCGCGTCAACCGCGCCTTTGCCCTGACCCGCTGCGTCCTGGAACACGGTGACCTTGAGGTCGCCAGCTTTCATCGCGGCAAGTCCGTCCTGAGTTCGCGTCGACGCCGCCGACGATCATCTTCTTGGTGTCCACGCCGGCCGACTTCATCGCCTGGATGGCGCCGATCGCCATCTCGTCGTTGTTGGAGACGACGGCGTCGAACTTCATGCCCTTCGACAGCCAGTTGGTCATCAGGTTTTGCCCCTGCGTGCGGTCATAGTTCGCCGTCTGTTCGGCGATGACCTTCATGCCGCTGCAGTCCGGGGTCGAGATGACCTCATGGACGTCCTTGGTGCGCTGCACCGCCGACTGGTTCGACAACACGCCCTCTATGACGAGGATATTGCCCTTGCCGCCGAGAAGCTTGCAGACGGCCTTGGTCTCGAGGGTGCCGGACTCGGCCTCGTTCGAGGCGACGAAGGCGGCCTTCGGACCGAGCTTGTCGACGTCGATCGGCTCGCGGTTGACGTAGACGAGCGGCACGTTCGCGTCCGCCGCGGCTTTGGTAATTGCGGCAGTCGCCGAGGTGTCGACGGGATTGACGATGATCGCGTTGACGCCGTTGGCGATGAAGTTCTGCACCTGGCTGAGCTGCTTGGAGACGTCGTCCTTGGCGTCCTCGATCTGCAGCGTGACGCCGGGCAAGGTCTTGGCGTATTCGGCCATGCTGTTGCGCAGAACGGTCAGGAAGTTGTCGTCGAACTTGTCCATCGACACCCCGATCTTGGCGGCGAAGGCGGGGCTCGAGAGCACGGTGGCGGCGGCAAGCGCCAGAAATATCCGTTTCATGGTTCAGTTTCCTCCCATCGCAGCGCAAGCGCGATGAACGATGCGCTCGCTTTCGGCGCCTCTTAAGAGATGCTCCGCCTGACTCTAGACTCAAATTTATTGCCGCGCATCTGGCTTGCCGAGGAACCGCAAAGGCGCGACCTCGCAGCGGGGATCCGCGCGTTGGGGGCGCTTGGCGGCGCGCGCGCAAGTTTTACGCGCGGCCAGTCATTTCAGCGGCTTAAGCGCGCTTTTGCGCAACTTTGTAACTTTACAACTTTTCGCGCCGCTTTTTCGGGTTAGCGGTAGGCAAGCTTCATTTCGCCATGCGAAACGAAACGTTTCGCATTGAGACCCTTAAGCCTCTGGAATCATTGGGGGTGGCGAATCAGTCATTTCGCGGTTTTGTGTGATATCAAAGGCTTGCGGCCCGTTTCGTTTCGCCGGATTCTCGCGCGATGCATTCGCGGCCGTTTGAGCTTGTCTCAGCGCCAAAACCTCGCGCGCGGCGTCAAGGCGGCCGAGCCTGTCCTCCATCTTGTCGATCCTCGTCGCCAATTCTTTGGAATATGGCCTTGAGGCGCAGCCGCTCGGGCGCGATGCGGTTCAGCAGGAGCGCGAAGTCGTCCGCGGGACTGGCATTGCGGCGATCGAGCTGCTCACGAATGAGGTGCTGCACCCGCCGGCCGCTCAAGGTTTCCAAGGCAGCGATGGCGCGGATCGACTCCCCGCCATCAGGCGGGCGAAGACGCGCCGCGCACGCTTTAGGCTCCTCGGTCAGGGATCGGTCGGGCTTTGCGAGGCGGGCGGGCATGGGGGCTTCCTTTCGGCGAAAACCGTCAGTATTGCACAATTTCCGTTAATCGGAAAGCTCTTGTCGACTTTTATAGCGCCAGGGGCCGCCTTGGCTGGCGCGCGCGCGCGCCCCGCAGGCCCGCAACGCGGCGCCTCAGAAAGTCGCCGTCGCCGGATCGGGCCCCATCCGGCCGCTGGACGAATCCAGCGCTTCGATGCGCCGCATATCCTCGCCATCGAGCTTGAAATCGAAGACACCGATGTTCTCCCGCAGGCGCTCGGGCCGAACTGTTTTCGGAATGGCGATGAGGCCGCTGTCGAGATGCCAGCGGATGACGACCTGCGCCGGCGTCTTTCGATGCTTGGCGGCGATCTCGCCCAGCGCGGACTCGCTCAATAAGCCGCCCCGTCCGAGCGGGCTCCACGATTCCGTCTTGATCCCCTTCTGGTCGTGGAAGGCGCGCAGAGCCTTCTGCTGAAAACGCGGGTGAAGCTCGATCTGGTTCACCGCGGGCGTGACGCCGGTTTCGCCGATGATCCGTTCCAGGTGATCGCGATTGAAGTTCGAGACGCCGATCGAGCGGACCCGTCCGTCCTTCTGAAGCTGGACGAACGCCTTCCAGCTTTCGACATAAAGGTTGACGCGCGGGCGCGGCCAATGGATCAAATAGAGATCAAGCATTTCGCGGCGGAGCTTTTTCATGCTCGCGTCAAAGGCGCGCAGCGCTTCGTCGAAGCCGTGATCCGAATTGCCGAGCTTGGTCGTCACGAAAACGTCGGTCCGGCCGAGCAACGCGGCGCCGACGCCGTCCTCGTTTCGATACATCGACGCCGTATCGACCAAGCCGATAGCCCTCGTCGACCGCCTTTTTGACCACCCGCTCGGTCTCATCGGGCGGCGTCTGGAAGACCCCTAGCCCAAACTGCGGCATGGTCGCGCCGTCATTGAGGGCGACGGTCGGTTGCGTCTCGCTGGTCATTCGCGGTTTCCTGATTTTGGCGGAGGGGCGCAGCCTCGGCCAAGTCGCCGCATTCGGCAAGCGAACGAGGCCGGGGGCGCCAAATGTCGGGGCGGCGCCTTATATAGGGACCTCGGACGCTGGCCGCCGCGTCCCATGGGAAACCAAGCCGCTTGGACACCGACCTCGCTTCAATTCCAGCCGCGCGAACCGGCTCGCGCCGGCGCCGGACTGCGCCTCGATTGCCTGCGGCGCTCGAAACGCTGTTCCACCCGGCGGTCGCCAACTGGTTCGCCGAGAGTTTCGCCGCGCCCACCCCGGCGCAGGCCGAAGCGTGGCCCGCGATCAAGGCCGGCCGACACACGCTCATCGCCGCCCCGACCGGATCGGGCAAGACGCTGGCGGCGTTCATGTCCGCGATCGACGACCTTGTGCGGCAAGGTCTCGACGGCCCCCTCGCCGACGCGACTCAGGTTGTCTACGTGTCGCCGCTCAAGGCGCTGTCGAACGACATCCATCGCAACCTCGAGGCGCCGCTCGCGGGCGTCAGGGAGCAACTCCGCCGGAGCGGCCTTCCCGATGTGGAAATCCGCACCTGGGTCAGGACGGGCGACACTCCGGCCGCTGAGCGCGACCGCATGCGGCGCCGTCCGCCGCACATCCTGGTGACGACGCCGGAATCGCTCTACGTCCTGCTCGGCTCCGAGTCCGGGCGCGCGATGCTCTCAAGCGCCCGGTCCGTGATCGTCGACGAGATCCACGCCGTCGCGCCCAACAAGCGCGGCGCCCATCTCACTCTCTCGCTGGAGAGGCTTGCCGCTTTGTGCGGCGACCGCCTGCAGCGCATCGGCCTCTCCGCCACGCAGAACCCGATTCGATCCGTCGCTCATTTCCTGGCTGGCGCGGCGGCCGACGGCAAGCCCGCCGCAGAGGTCGCGATCATCGACGCCGGGCATCAGCGGCAGCGCGATCTCGCCATCGAAGTTCCAGGGTCGCCGCTCGAGGCGGTGATGTCGAACGAAACCTGGACGGAAGTCTACGCGCGCCTGACCGAGCTCATCGCGGAGCACCGCACGACGCTCGTCTTCGTCAACACAAGGCGCATGGCGGAACGCATCGCGCGCGAGCTCACCGAACGGCTCGGAGAAAAGGCCGTCACCGCGCATCACGGCAGCATGGCCAAGGAGCTCAGGCTCTCCGCCGAACAGAGGCTGAAGCGCGGCGAGCTCAAGGCTCTCGTGGCGACGGCCTCGCTCGAGCTGGGCATCGACATCGGCGATGTCAATCTGGTCTGCCAGATCGGTTCGCCACGCTCGATCGCGACCTTCCTGCAACGCGTAGGCCGATCGGGCCACGCGATCGGCGGCACGCCGAAGGGGCGCCTGTTTCCGCTGTCGCGCGACGATCTGGTGGAGTGCGCGGCGCTTGTCGACAGCGTGCGGCGCGGCGAGCTTGACCGCCTCGTCATGCCCGACCGGCCGCTCGACGTGCTCGCCCAGCAAGTCGTGGCGGAAGTGGCGGCGCAGGATTGGCCGGAGGCGGAGCTTTATGAGCGGCTCCGCCGCGCCTGGCCTTTCCGCTCCCTGGCCCGCGAGGATTTCGATAGCACCCTGCGCATGCTGGCCGAGGGCTTCACTACGCGCCGCGGCCGGCGCGGGGCGCTCATCCATCGCGATGCGGTCAATCGCATTTTACGCGGCCGGCGTGGCGCGCGGACAACGGCGCTGACCTCGGGCGGCACGATCCCCGACACGGCCGACTACCAGGTGCTGCTCGAGCCCGAGAACGTGACCATCGGAACTGTGAACGAGGATTTCGCCGTCGAGAGCATGGCGGGCGACATCTTTCAGCTCGGCAATGCGTCCTATCGCATTCAGCGCGTCGAGCGCGGAACGGTCCGGGTCGAGGACGCCAAAGGGCAACCGCCAAACATTCCCTTCTGGCTCGGCGAGGCGCCGGGGCGAACGGACGAGCTTTCCGTCGCCGTCTCGCGTCTGCGCGCCGAGATCGCCGCTCGGCTCCGTTCCGATTCGTCCGGAGCGGCGGCGCGGCGCTGGCTTGTCGAGCAGGTGGGCGTCGCCCAGCCCGCAGCCGATCAGCTTGTCGATTATCTCGCCGCGAGCGCTTCCGCCCTTGGCTCAATGCCGACGCAGGATGTGATCGTCTTCGAGCGCTTCTTCGACGAAGCGGGCGGCATGCAACTCGTCATTCACTCGCCGTTCGGCAGCCGCCTCAATCGCGCCTGGGGCTTGGCTTTGCGCAAGCGCTTCTGCCGCAAATTCAATTTCGAATTGCAGGCGGCGGCGACCGAGGACAATATCGTCCTGTCGCTGACCACCGCGCACAGTTTCGAGCTTGGCGATGTCGCGCGCTACCTCCATTCGAACAGCGTGCGCGCCGTGCTCATCCAGGCCATGCTGGACGCACCGATGTTCACCACGCGCTGGCGCTGGGTGGCAGGGGTGTCGCTCGCCCTGCCCCGCTTTCGCGGCGGCAAGAAGGTCCCGCCGCAGCTCCTGCGCATGCAGGCGGAAGACCTGGTCGCGGCGGTCTTCCCCGATCAGATCGCCTGCGCCGAGAATCTGGTCGGCGAGCGGGAGGTGCCCGACCATCCGCTCACCAATCAGGCGATCTCCGATTGCCTGCACGAGGCGATGGACATCGAGGGATTGGAGCGGCTGCTGCGGCGCCTGGAATCGGGCGAGGTCCAGGTCGTCGGCTGCGATCTGACCGAGCCTTCGCCGCTCGCGCTCGAGGCTTTGTCGGCCAGGCCCTACGCCTTCCTCGACGATGCGCCTCTCGAAGAACGGCGGACGCAGGCCGTTATGGCGCGGCGCTGGCGCGATCCTGAGAGCGCGTCCGACCTTGGCAGATTGGACCCCGAGGCGATCGCCAAGGTTCAGTCCGAAGCCTGGCCCGATCCCGTCAACGCCGAGGAGCTTCACGACGCGCTGCTGTGGCTGAGCTCACTGACCGAAGCTGAGGCCCGCGCCGCGCCCGGATGGAGCGAATGGCTCGAGGCGCTGGCGCGCGACAAGCGCGTCGCTCGCCTCAAGGCGCCTCACGCGAATTTATGGATTCCGGCCGAGCGGCTCACTCAATTCCAAGCGGTTTGGCCCGAGGCGAAACTCGAGCCGGAGATCGCGCCGCCCCCCGATCAGGCCCAAGCGGCATGGTCGAGGGACGAGGCGCTAACCGAGATCCTGCGCGGCAGGCTCGAGGGTCTCGGACCGGTCACGCCGACTGCGCTTGGCCGCGCCGCTCGGGCTCGAGGCGGACGCGGTTGCGGGCGCCCTCGCGGCGCTCGAACGCGACGGCGCGATCCTCAAGGGCCGATACCTTCCGGGCCTGAACGATGAGCAATGGTGCGACCGTCGCCTCTTGGCGCGCATCCATCACTACACCGTGCGCCGGCTGCGGTCCGAGATCGAGCCGGTGGCGGCGCGGGACTTTCTCCGCTTCCTGTTCGCTTGGGCTCATGTTTCGGAGGAGACGCGCCTCGAGGGGCCCGATGCGCTCCCCGCGGTCCTGAGCGCGCTCGAAGGCTTCGAGGCGCCGGCGAAAGCGTGGGAGACCGAGATCCTGCCGGCGCGTCTCAAGGGCTATCAGGCCTCGTGGCTGGACGGCCAATGCCTTGCCGGGCGAACGTCGTGGGCGCGTTTGACGCCGCCCGCGCCCGCGAACGGCCGCGCGCGCCATGTGTCGCCGGTCGGGGCGACGCCGATCGCTCTCGTCGAGCGCCGCCGGACGCCGCTTTGGATGGCGCTCGCGCCAGCGACCGGCGCGGCCCCGATGAGCGGACGCGCTCAGGCCGTGCTCGAGACTTTAAGCGCGCGCGGCGCCTTGTTCTTCGACGAGCTCACGGAAGCCGCGCGCCTGTTGCGCCCGCACCTTGAAGAAGCGCTCGGCGAACTGGTCGCGCTTGGCCTCGCGGCCTCCGA
This sequence comes from uncultured Alphaproteobacteria bacterium, assembly GCA_963753135.1. GTDB lineage: Bacteria > Pseudomonadota > Alphaproteobacteria > Rhizobiales > Beijerinckiaceae > Roseiarcus. The sequence goes on from CAVWBA010000019.1 coordinate 91,079, forward strand.
CAGCTTCGGGGGCCTCCGCGCCCTGCTCGTGCCGTCCGGCCAGCGCAAGCCGCTCGCCGGCGCGAAACGGCGCGGGCGGGTGCTGAGCTTCGACATCGAGAGCGGCGGGCGCTGGGCGATGATCAATCGCGCGGCGCCGCAGATTGGCAAGGAGGCGCGCGACGCTGCGGTCGAATATGCGGCGCGGACGCTGCTCTTACGCTACGGCGTGGTGTTCTGGCGTCTTCTGACGCAGGAGCCCGGCTGGCTGCCGCCGTGGCGGGACCTGTTGCGCGTCTACCGCCGGCTCGAGGCGAGAGGGGAAATTCGCGGCGGCCGTTTCGTCGCCGGCTTTTCGGGCGAGCAATTCGCGCTTCCCGACGCGGTCGGACTGCTGCGCGAGATGCGCCGCCGTCCGGCGTCCGGCGAGTGGGTTTCGCTGTCGGGCGCCGATCCGCTCAATCTCATCGGCATCCTGACGCCTGGACAAAGGCTTTCGGCGCTTACTGCCAACCGGGTCGTCTATCGGGACGGCTTGCCGGTCGCGGCCTTGACCGGCGGCAAAGTGCAGTTGCTAACCGAGCTCGAAAGCGCCGATCAGTGGGAGGCCGAGAAGCGGCTCGTGCGATCGGCGGCGCGCGGAAGGCTTGCCGACCTCGTCTGATGGCTGAGGCACGTTGAACCGACACGCGGCATAATCCCCGCCGAGATCGAAACCGCCGACCAGTGGGAGGCCGAGAATCGGCTCATGCGATCGGCCGCTCGCGGCATGGTTAATGATTTTGTGTACAAATAACATATATAGAGCGTTATTTCGCTTTAAACAGACGCAATTTCGAGCGCGGAACTAAACGGGGTCGCAACCCGCTGAAAACGTTAGGCCGCGCCGGTAAAATAACCGCTCGGCCCAAGCGCGCGTCGCCCGCACGGGCCTTCGCCCAACGCCAGAACGCTCCCGAATTGACCCGGCGCGTCCGGTTTGCTAGCCAAGGCGCCGATAACGAAACGTCACATGGTTGGCGTGCCTCGGCTGGGATCCTTTGCATGGCCGGAACGATGAGGGGGGCGTCTCAAGTGATCGCACGTCGCGGCGGCGCGCTGGCGCTGGTCGGCCTACTTTTCGTTTTTGTCGCCGGCTGCGCGGAAAACCCGCCGCCCGCGCCTGCGGTCCTCCCCGCGGCCGTCAGCCCGGACCAGTTGGTCGGCAAATGGGGCTTCGCCGCCTACCACAAGGACGAGGATCGCGCGCGGACCATCAAAGAGGCGGCGGCGCAGTGCAATCGGCCCTATGTCATCGCCAAAGGCCCGACGGGCGGCGTAATGATGAATTTTGCCGACCAAAAGGAATTGTCCGAACTGGTCCTGAAAGGCGGACCAACCGGCCAAACCTACCTGGGGCCGGCCGGCGCCCCTGGCGGTCCAGACGACCGCATCGTCAGCAATGTCGATGCGAACTCGTTCACAACGGTTTGGGTCGACCCGGACAATGCGAGTCGCTATGGCACGTCGGTTTACGTGCGGTGCGGAAAGCGCTAATCAGCGATTCATTCTGGGATTAGCCCTTCAATCGACGGAGTCAGCATGACGATTCGAGCAGGTTTGTTGCTACGGGTTGCGCTCGGCGCGGCGCTCGCGGTTTTCATGGGTGCGGGCGCCGGAGCGCAGACCCCCGGCCAGGACGAGATGAATGTCGTCGACCAGCCCGGCTATCAGCCGACGCCGGAGGAAGAGCAACTCAGCGGCGCTTACGAGAAGCAGGAGGTGTTCTTCCGGACCACCGATGCGCCCGGCACCATCATCATCGACACCAAAGACCGCTTCCTCTACCTGCTGCAGGGCAACAACCGGGCGCTTCGCTACGGCATCGGCGTCGGCCGCGTTGGCTTCACCTGGTCCGGCCTGCAGAAGATTTCGCGCAAGCAGGAATGGCCGGATTGGCGGCCACCGCCGGAAATGATCGAGCGCCAGCCCTATCTGCCGCGGTTCATGGCCGGCGGTCCCGGCAATCCGCTCGGCGCGCGGGCGATGTATCTCGGCGCAACTGTCTATCGGATTCACGGCACTAACCAGCCAGATACAATTGGCCACGCGATCTCATCTGGCTGTTTCCGTCTGGTCAATGAGGACGTGATCGACCTCTACGACCGCGTGCCGGTCGGCACCAAGGTGATCATCAAGCAGGCGGTCGCTCTTTAAGATCCGCGCCGGCGGCCCACAGAATTAGGAAGCGAGACTGGCTCATGCGCAAGATGATCCCGATTGTTCTCGCCCTCGGGGCGTCGCTGACGTTCAGCGTCGCCGCCCAATCCCAGACGCTGAAGACCGTCCAGGATCGCGGCTCGCTCATCTGCGGCGTCAACCCGGGCCTGGAGGGCTTTGCGAGCAAGGACGCCAATGGCCAATGGTCTGGCTTCGACGTCGATTTCTGTCGTGCTGTCGCGGCGGCGATCTTCAACGATCCGTCGAAGGTGCAATACGTGCCACTGTCGGCTTCGGATCGCTTCGACGCTTTGAAGAACAAGCAGATCGACGTGCTGGCGCGCAATTCGACCTGGACGATGGGTCGCGAAGGCGACAACGGCGTCGTGTTTACGGGCGTCACCTATTACGACGGGCAGGGATTTCTTGTCCCTAAAGCCAAGAACCTCCAGTCGGCGCTCGAGCTCGACGGCAGCAAGGTCTGCGTTCAGGCCGGCACGACGACAGAACCCAATTTCGTCGACTTTTTTGAAGCCAACCATATGAAGTATGAGACCGTCCACGAGGCGAGCGCCGACGACATGATCGCCGCCTACCAGGACGGGAAATGCGACGTGCTGACCACCGACGCGTCGGGCCTCTTCGCCATGCGTCAGCGGCTCGCGAAGCCGACCGATAGCATGATCCTGCCCGACATCATCTCGAAGGAGCCGCTCGGTCCCGCCGTCAGGCAGGACGACATGCAGTGGTTCAATATCGTCAAGTGGGTCAACTTCGCCATGCTCAATGCGGAGGAGCTTGGCGTCAGCTCAAAGACAATCGACGAGGCGCTGAAGTCGCAGAAGCCTGCGGTCAAGCGGCTGGTCGGAACGGAGGGCGATTTCGGCAAGCCGTTCGGCCTTACCCAGGACTGGGCCGTGCGCGTCATCCGAGGGGTCGGCAATTACGCCGAAGTGTTCGACCGCAACGTCGGCGCACACTCGAAGCTCGGAATCCCGCGGGGCTTGAACGAATTGTGGAACAACGGCGGCATTCAATACGCCCCGCCGATCCGGTAGGCCGGCTCCAGCGCCGCCAGAGACTGAAGCTTCAGTCCGGAACGAACGTCCGCCCCTGAAAGTGCCCCTTCGGCCCGTCCGGCGGCGCAACGGTGTTGGAAGGCTTCGGCTTGTCTGGCTGCGGCTTTGGCGCTGGCTTCGGGATGGCGTAGTCCTGCGCGGGCGGCGGAACGATGATCAGCGGCGGGGGGAAATATTGGCCGGCGGCGGGAAGCGGCGCGGCAAAGGCGACCAGCGCTGCCCCTGTGGCAAATCGAACGGCGTTGGCCTTCATGAACGCGTTCCTCGCCGGCGATCCGCTCTGGGCGGCGCTCGACCTGTCGACGCGCCGGCCCGCGCAGGAAAATCCATCTGGAGCCGCCCCACCCAATCCGCCTATTCGCGTCGCCCGTTGCGCATTGGATCGCCAGCTCGCACGCTTAAACCGCGGCTAGGCGATTCCTGCGCATCGCCCCGAAGCACCGCCGAACGCTCTCCTACCATATCCTGCGCAAAAAGAGGAATTCCCGAATGCCGCGCGAAAAATAAAGGACCGGGAGCTCCGGGCCAGATGTAGCAGCGCTCGGTGAGCGCGGCCGGCGGGGTCAGCGACGTCAGCGACCGCGCCTACAGTTCGACCGCCTCGTGCTGCGGCGGCCACGCCTGTTGATAGAAGCGGGCGCGCCGCCATTTAACGGAGCCCGCGGTCCCCTATTTTTGGCCAGTTTTAGCCAGCGCCTCCTTGCAGCCGTCGCTGAGGTCGGCCGCATGCGACTTCATGCACCGCGCCAAGTTCCCCCTGCCGGGCTTGACGTCGGCGCAGAGCTTTTTTTCGTCGGCCTTGCAGGCCTTGCCGACCGCAGCCGCGCGAACAATCGCCACCTGACAGTCCTCGGACAGGTCGGAGAAATGGGTCTTCATGCAATCCTTGAGCGCGGCGCCGCCTGACTTCATCTCGTCGCCGCATTGCGCCTTGATGTCCGTCCTGCAAGCCTTGACGACCGCCGAGGCGGCCAAGGCGGAATGGGTCATCATGAGAGCCGCGCCGAGCGCAGCGATGCAGGTCAAGGTCCTCATCTGGGATGTCCTCCGGTTGCAATGCGCGCTCAGTTCAAAAGCGGCGCCCAATTACCGGCGCGCGCGTTCTTAGACCACGACGCCGTCGGCGGGAATGACTTTTTCGTTCAGGCGGGCGTCGATTGCAATTCTGTCGAATCGCGCGCTGTAGCGCGGTCCATAGCCTATCGAGATGGGCGTTCTTTCGGAGGCTCTTTGGACCGCGCCGCCGCCCTCACCGAGCGCGGCTATAACCGCCAGCGTCGAGCAGCCAAACGCAATCTACTCTGGCAGGCGCCGCCAGGCCCGCTAGGCTGCCTCCGGCGCGGGTTTCGAAGCCGCGCCACCCTCGAGCACCATGAGCGTGGAGGTCCCGTGCGCAAGAATGCGGCCCTTCGCGTCAACGACCCGCGCCTCACAGGAAATGATGCGCCGGCCGCGGCCAATTGCGCGCCCTTCGGCGCGGACGCGGCCCGCATCATGCGCGATCGGCCGGGAGAAATTGGCCTTGGTCTCAATCGTCGCGTAGCTCGCGCCGGCCGGCAGCAGCGTGTGGGCGGCGCAGCCGGCCGCGCTGTCGATCAGGGTCAGCGCCCAGCCGCCATGCACGATCCCCAGCGGGTTCAAAAGGTGCGGCCCGGCGTCGCCCTCGAAGACCGCGAGGCCGTCGCCGATCTCGGTCAGCCAGAACGACAGCGTCCCGGCGATCGGGGGCGCCGGCAAGTGCCCATCGAGAATCGCCTGCAGGAACTCCCGCCCGGACATGCGCCGGACCTCGGCAGGATCGGCGACGCCATAAGCGCGGGACGCAGTGGTCAGCATCGCCTTTTCTCCTATCCATGCACATACAAATGATGTATCTGCATACATTGATGCCGACGCCAAAGCAACCGCTGGGGAAGACCCTTGTCGCCGATGCGCGCGCCGCGGTCGACGCCTGCGCCGGATGGAATGCGAGGCTCGCGGCGCGCCGTATCACCAGCTTCCTTAATCGCCGCATGCAGGATTCCGGTTTAAGCCTCGCCCAATTCAGTCTGATGGCGCAGATCGCCGCAGCCCGTGACGACACTTTGAGCGAACTCGCTCAGCGCATCGGGCTCGACCAGTCGACCCTCTCGCGCAATCTGCAAGTGCTGGAAGGCGCCGGGCTCATCGAGATCGCCGCGGGCGACACGGACGCTCGCAGGCGCGCCGTCTGCCTCACCGAGAAGGGCGTGCAGAGCCTCGAGGCGGGGCTCGCCGACTGGAAGCGGGCGCATGGCGAACTCGCCAAGCGCCTCGACCCGGAGGCGGCCCGGCGCCTGGCTCTGGCGGCCGAGGCGCTGGAGGAGGGATAAGCGCCTCGATCGAACCGGCTTCGCTACGAAGGCCGCTGGGCGCGCCATGAAGACGTCGATCAGGCTAATGAGAGTTTCGGGCCGCCTTTTCATGGCTCCGGCGATGTTCGGACTACCCCCTAAGCCGTAGAACTGCGCCTATCCGTTCGTTTTCCGATCTTCATCGCGGCGCGGGCAAATAGACGCCACGCGAGTTCGGGCCTTTTGGCGATATGGCCGACATATTGGCGGTATTGGCCCGACCTTCGATAGGTTCGGGCGACGTCGGACTCTTTAAGGAGAGTCATGGTCTTCCGAAACTTATCCATGGCGCGCTTGAGCGGAGGGTCGATGCAATCCCCATACTTCTGCCTCAGCCGGTCGCTCTCCTCAATGACGCTGTCACACTGATAAACCGTGCGGCTGTGTGGGGAACGGCCAGAGGGCGAGCTGGGCATCGAATAGACGTAAAAGGCTTCCTCAATCAGGATGATCTTCGCCCCGTTGAACAGGCTCTCCGCTAGAAACGCGAAGTCCTCGCTCACTCTCATGCTTTCGTTGTACTGAAGCTTGTGGTTGGCCAGAAACTCGCGGCGATAGATCGGCTTCATCAGCGTGAAAGACTTCTTTGAGAAATTGAAATTGTCATCGGATTGAAAGAGGTCAACGAGCCGAATCTGCTTCTGGGGCTGCGGAAGTTCGTAATAGAACGGTTTGACTTGGACATCCGCGACGGCGTCCCACATCACCAGGTTGTCGGCGACGAAGTCGGCCGATGTCGCGCTGGCGACTTCCGACAAGCGCTTGAGCCGGCCGGGTTTCCAGGCGTCGTCGGAATCAAGCAAGGCGATCCAATCTCCTTTCGCCGCCCGCAATCCGACATTGCGGGCGGCAGCCGGGCCGCCATTGGCGGGGGTTGAAAGAAGGCGAAGGGAAGGAATTTCCCGCCCCAGCGCCTCCACGACCTCGACGGTGTTGTCGGTCGAGCAGTCGTCGATCACGAGGATCTCGAGCGGCGGCAATGTCTGCGCCGCAGCGCTTCGGATCGCGCGTCCGATGATGCCTGAAACGTTATAGGCTGGAATGATGACGGAAAAGTCCATCAAATCTCCTGGTCGATCGCCCTCGCACGCCGAGACCGGCCTAAGGGTCGATGTCGCAACGTAGGATATAGCCCCGATTGCTATCAGACTCTCAAAATGAGCGGAAGAACCGCGCCCGACGCGGCGACTATTCCGTCGCCTTCCAGAAGTCCGCCTGCAGCCGAGCCGCCTCGTCCTCGAGCAGCGGGCCGACGACTTCGGTCGGCCGTTGCCCGGCCCGAAAGACGGTCTCGCAGGGAAGGTCGAGGGTCGGATTCTCCTCGTGCGCGCCGGTCTGCGCTTTGAGCGCCTTCTCGGTCTGGCCATAGACGACGCGGCCAATTCCCGCCCAATAGATCGCGCCCGCGCACATCGCGCAGGGTTCGGCGGACGTGTAGAGGGTGCAGCGCGCCAGGAACGCGATGTCGTAAGTCCGGGCCGCGCGGGAGGCGAGCAGGCGCTCGGCGTGAGCGGTTCGGTCGCCGCCCTCGCTCGTATAGCCGTTTCCCTGCTCCATCAGCGCTCTGCCCTCGCAATCGGCCAGCACGGATCCGAACGGATGATCGCCGGCGGCGCGCGACCGTTTGGCGACGTCGAAGGCATGGCGGAGCAGCGTTTCGTCATAGGGGCGTGGGGAGGCAGCGGTCATTCGGTAGACTCCACGGAGCGGCGGAAGGCCAGAGCAGATTGCCTCTGGCGGCCGCGGCCAATTGTAGCCGCGCTCCATAACCTGTCGAAAGCCGGGCGTCCTTCCGAACGCCCCTTGGAGCGCGGCGACGCGGTCAGCGACGTCAGCGACCGCGTCTACACCATGCTGCGCGTCAATTCCCCCAGCCGCCAATTCATTTGACACTGCGGTGGTCCCCGCTAGGGTCGCCTAAAAATGCGGCGTCTGGCGATCAAGGACGCGGGGGGACACCGCTCACCTCGGCCGCCGCCCGGTAAGGGGCAAGAGCAGCGACGGCATGATTTTTGCGCCGCACGGGTTTCGGGCGCGGCCTCATTGGCTTCGAGGAGCGAGGTGAAGTTGAGGTGAATGTCGAAGCTCCCCTGCGCCTGAAGCTCATCGGCGTCAGCAAGTCCTTTCCCGGCGTCCGCGCCAACGACAACGTCAATCTGAGCGTCAAGGCCGGCGAGATTCACGCGCTCCTCGGCGAGAACGGGGCGGGAAAATCAACCCTGGTCAAGATGATCTACGGCATCCTCGCGCCCGACGAGGGCGAGATCATCTTCGACGGCGCGCCCGTTCGCATCTCCAATCCGCGCGCCGCTCGGCGCCTCGGCATCGGCATGGTGTTCCAGCACTTCTCGCTGTTCGAGGCGATGACCGTCCTGGAGAATATCGCGCTCGGGCTCGACGCGCGCCTTTCCTCGCGCGAGCTCTTGGCCGAGTTCAACCGGGTGCTCCGGGCCTATGGGCTCAAGCTCGATCCTCGCCGCGTCGTCTCGACGCTGAGTGTCGGCGAACGCCAGCGCATCGAGATTGTCCGGGCGCTTCTGCTCAAACCCCGGCTCTTGATCATGGACGAGCCGACCTCGGTGCTGACGCCGCAGGAAGTCGAGCAATTGTTCGAGACGTTGCGAAAACTGGCGGCGAGCGACTGCTCGATCCTGTACATCTCGCATAAGCTGCACGAGATCGTGGCGCTTTGCGACACCGCGACCATCCTGCGCGGGGGCAAGGTCGTGGCCCATTGCGACCCGAAGCGCGAGACCTCGCGCTCCATGGCCGAGATGATGATCGGCGCGAATCTCAAGGAAATCGCCAAGCCGGCCGCCCATGACTTCGGGCCGCCCAAGCTCACGGCGAACGGTTTGAGCCTGCCGAAGCCGAGCGAATTCGGCGTCGCGCTTCAGGACGTCGCGCTCGAGGTCAGGGCGGGCGAGATCTTCGGCGTCGCCGGCGTCGCCGGAAATGGACAGAACGAGCTCATGAGCGCAATGAGCGGCGAAGCGCTGGCGCCGACGCCTGAGGCGATTACGCTCGTCGGCCGCGCGGTCGGCCGGATCGGCGTCACCGAGCGGCGCGCGTTGGGTCTATGCGCGGTTCCCGAAGAGCGCAACGGCCATGCGGCCGTCGGCGAGTTCTCGCTCACCGACAATGCGGCGCTGACCGGCCGCGACCGCATGGAGATGGTGCGCTTCGGCCTCATCGATCCCGGCAAGGCGACCAACTACGCTGCCGAGGTGATCGGCGCCTATACCGTGAAAGCGACCGGCCCAGGCGCGCTCGCGGCCTCGCTTTCCGGCGGAAATTTGCAGAAGTTCATCATGGGCCGCGAGATCCTGCAGAGGCCGGAGGCGCTGGTCGTTTGCCAGCCGACCTGGGGAGTGGACGCGGGCGCGGCCGCCGCTATCCATCAGGCGATCGTCGATCTCGCCGCGCGCGGCTCGGCGGTTATGGTCATCTCGCAGGACCTCGACGAACTGCTGACGCTTTGCGACACGATCGCCGTCATCAATCTCGGCCGCCTGTCGGCGCCGATGAAGGTGGGCCAAGTTTCGATCGAGGAGATCGGCCTGCTCATGGGCGGCGTGCATGGCGACCCGACCGCAACCGTCGAAATGACAGAGGCCCTGCATGCGCATCCGGCTTGAAAAGCGGCTGACGCCAAGCCGTTTCATGCAGGTCGCGACGCCGATCGCCTCGGTGCTTCTGACGATGGCGCTTGGCGCGGTCATCTTTCAGTTGATCGGCTTCGACGGGCCGCGCGCGATTTACGAGACCTTCATCACGCCGATCGTCGCTTCCTACAAGTGGCAGGACGTCGCCACCAAGGCGGCGCCGCTCATCATCATCGCGCTGGGCCTGTCGCTCGGCAATCAGGCCAAGATCTGGAACATCGGCGCCGAGGGGCAGTACATCATCGGCGCGCTTGCCGGCGCTGGCGTCGCCCTCGCTTTGCCGAATGCGCAAGGCTTCTGGGTGATTCCGCTGATGATCGCAGCGGGGATTGTCGGGGGCATGGCGTGGGCCGCGATCCCTGCGTTCCTCCGGACGCGCTACCGGGTGTCCGAGGTGCTGTCGACCCTGATGCTGGTCTACGTCGCGCTGCAGGTTCTCAACTATCTGGTCAGCGGCCCGTGGAAAGACCCGAACGGCCATAACTTCCCGCAGACGCCCCCCTTCACCCCGGCGCAACTCCTCCCGCACGTCATTCCGGGAACCGACATACCGCCGGGCTTGGTTGTAGCAATTCTGCTGACGCTCGTGTTCTGGCTGCTCACGACGCGCTCGGTCTATGGCTTTTCCGTCCGCACCGTGGGCGCCGCGCCGCACGCCGCGCGCTACGGCGGCTTCGACGCCGCGCGCACCGTCTGGTCGACGCTCATGATCAGCGGCGGCATGGCGGGGCTTGCCGGCATTCTCGAGGCCTCGAGCCAACTCGGGCAGATCAATCTGGGCTTCCCCTCCGGCTACGGCTTCACCGCGATCATCGTCTCCTTCCTCGGCCGCCTCCACCCTGTCGGCGTCTTCCTTGCGGGCTTGATCCTCGCGGTCACCTATGTCGGCGGACAGGTAGCGCAGACGGTCGTGCATGTGCCCAGCGCGACCGCCGGCATTTTCCAGGCGATGATGCTGTTCTTCATTCTCGCGAGCGACATCCTGGTGCGCTACCGCCTGCGGATCATTCGCGACGTCCCTCGCCCCGCGTCCGCGGAGGCTGTCGCATGAATATCGGTTTCTTCATCGACGCGCTCATCACCGTCGTCGGCGTGACGACGCCGATCCTGCTCGCCGCAACGGGCGAACTCGTGGTCGAGAAGAGCGGCGTGCTCAATCTTGGGCTCGAGGGCATGATGCTGATCGGCGCGGTGACCGGCTTCGCCGTCACGCTCAACACCGGCGCCGATCTCGGCGATCTTGCGCCGTGGGTTGGCGTGCTGGCCGCGGCGCTCGCGGGCGCCGCCTCCTCCATGCTGTTCGCCGTCCTGGTGTTGACGCTCGGCTCCAATCAGGTGGCGACGGGCCTTGCGCTTGCGATCTTCGGCATCGGCCTCTCCTCGCTCATCGGGGCGAGCTATGTCGGCATGATCGTGCCGTCGTTCGATTCCGTCTTTCCCGATCGGCTCGCCGGCGATCCGATATGGCGGGTCGTGTTCGGCTATAGTCCGCTCGTCTATTTCGCGCTTCTGATGGTGTTCGTCGTCGGCTGGTTCCTGAACCGCACCCGCGCCGGCCTGATCTTGCGCGCGGTCGGCGAGAACGACCAATCCGCCCATTCGATCGGCTACCCGGTGATTGCGATCCGCTATGCGGCGATCGCCTTCGGCGGCGCATTGGCCGGAGTCGGCGGCGCCTATTTCTCCATGGTCATCACACCGATGTGGGCTGAGCAAATGACCGCGGGGCGCGGCTGGATCGCGCTCGCGCTGGTGGTGTTCTCAGGCTGGCGGACCGGGCGGCTGCTCGCGGGTGCGTACTTTTTCGGCGTCTTGATGACGCTCGAGCTATACGCCAAGGCATCCGGCTTCTCTTTCCTGCCGTCACAGTTCTGGGCGGCGATGCCCTATATCGCAGCCGTGGTCGCGCTCGCGGTCATCTCGGCGCGCGAGGTCGCCGGAAGCGAAGCGCCGGCCTGCCTCGGGCGGCCGTTCCTGCCCAACAGCTAAGAGACTATAGCGTTCAACAGGGAGAGAAACGATGAGCACGATCACCCGACGACATCTCATAAAGACGGCCGCCTCGGCGGGTTTGGCGCTGCCCGGCCTGTCTCGCAGCGCCTTCGCCGCCGACCCGCTCAAGGTCGGCTTCGTCTATCTCGGCGCGATCGGCGACTATGGCTGGACCTGGTCGCACGAGCAGGGCCGCAAGGCGCTTGAGCAAGCGCTGAAAGGCCAGGTGGTCACGAACTATGTCGAGAACGTCAAGGAAGACGCCAGCGCCATCCCGGTGATGAAAGACCTCGCCCAACAGGGCAACAAGCTCATCTTCACCACCTCCTACGGCTACATGGACCAGACGCTCGAGGCCGCCAAGGCGTTTCCCGACGTCAAGTGGGAGCACTGCACGGGCTACAAGCGCGCCGCCAACGTCGGCACCTATAACTCCCGCTTCTATCAGGGCCGGGCGGTAACCGGGACGATCGCCGGGATGATGTCGAAGAGCGGCGTGATCGGCTATGTCGGGTCGTTCAAGATCCCGGAAGTGGTGATGGGCGTGAACGCCTTCACGCTTGCGGCGCAGGCCGTCAATCCGAAGATCACCACCAAGCTCGTGATGATCGACACCTGGTTCGATCCGGCGAAAGAGGCCGCGGCGGCGGAGACGCTGGCCAATCTCGGCTGCGACGTCATCGCCCAGCACGTCGATAGTCCGGCGGTGTTGCAGGTGTGCGAGAAGCGCAAGATCTACGGGTTCGGCTACGGCGCCGACATGTCGCGCTTCGCGCCCAAAGCGCACCTGACCGCGAGCCTTGACCTCTGGGGCCCCTACTACATCTCGCGCGCCAAGGCGGTGCTCGACGGAACCTGGAAGCCGGACGATACGTGGTGGGGGTTCAAGGAGGGAATCCTCGCCATGGCGCCCTACAGCAAAGCCGTGCCGGACAACGTGCGCGCCGCCGCCGACAAGATCATCGCCGGCACGAAAGACGGAACCTACGACATCTTCACCGGCCCCATCTCAGACCAGACCGGCAAGGAGCGCGTCGCCAAAGGCCAGCGCATGGACGACAAGGACCTTCTTGTCATGGACTGGTACGTCAAGGGCGTGCAGAGCTGAGGTCATTCCCTCTCCCCGTCTTCACGGGGAGAGGGTTAGGGTGAGGGGCAGGGCGATGCGCGGACTCCGCCTGTATGAAGCGCGCAGGGCTCGCGAGTTGCGCCAGGACCAGACTGAGGCTGAGCGCTACCTTTGGCGTCGGCTTCGAAACCGCCTTCTCGGCGGATTCAAGTTCGTCCGGCAGGAACCGATCGGCCCCTATTTCGCCGACTTTGTTTGCCGCGAGGAAAAACTTGTCGTCGAGATCGACGGAGCGACACATTCAACCGATGATGAGCGCCGTCGCGATGGTGCGCGAGAACAGGTCTTGCGCGACCGAGGCTACCGCGTGGCTCGCTTCGGCAATGACGAAGTCTACCGCAACATCGAGGGTGTCCTGGCGACGATCCGGGCGGCGCTGGAGCGGCGGCAGACATTGTGACGCCTTGCGGCCCAATCTCCCCGCCCCTCACCCCTACCCTCTCCCCGCCTCGCGGGGAGAGGGAGCTTCTGCCTCAGGGTGGCGCGAAGCGCCGGATGAGGGCCGCGTCATGCGATTCTGCCGCGTAGTTAGGCATGTTTCTTGCTTAAGGGTTTCCCGGCTTCCACCCCTCTGATTGGGTCGAGCAAAGGGAGAAGAATTTGAGTTTCGTAAGCCGCCGCCACTTCTTGCAGACCGCTGCCGCGGGAGTCTCGGCGCTGCCGATGCTAGGCCGCAGCGCTTTCGCCGCCGACCCCGTGAAAGTCGGCTTCATCTTCCTCGGGCCAATTGGCGACTACGGCTGGACCTGGGCGCACAACAAAGGCCGTCTGGCGATGGACGCGGCGCTCAAGGGCCAGGTCGTCTCGAGCTATGTGGAGAATGTGAAGGAAGACGCGAGCGCCGTGCCAATCCTTAAGGACCTCGCGCAGAACGGGTCCAAGCTCATATTCACGACGTCCTACGGCTACATGGACCAGACGATCGAAGTGGCCAAGCAGTTTCCGAACGTGAAGTTCGAGCATTGCACCGGCTACAAGCACGCCGACAATGTCGGCACCTACAATTCGCGCTTCCATCAGGGCCGATCGGTCGAGGGCACAATCGCTGGCCTCCTGTCGAAGTCTGGGACGATCGGCTATCTCGGCTCCTACAAGGTGCCGGAGGTCGTGCTCGGGGTGAATTCGTTCACGCTGTCGGCGCAGGCGGTCAATCCGAACATCAAGACGAAGCTGGTCATGATCGATTCGTGGTTCGACCCGGCAAAGGAAGCGGCGGCGGTGCAGACGCTGATCAACCTCGGCTGCGACGTCGTCGCCCAGCACACCGACAGTCCGGCCGGCCTTCAGGTGTGCGAGCAGCGCAAGGTCTGGTGTTTCGGGCAAGGGGCCGACATGTCGCGCTTCGCGCCAAAGACTCAGGCGACCGGCATCGAGGACATCTGGGGGCCCTATTACATCTCGCGCGGCAGGGCGGCGCTCGACGGCAGTTGGAAACCCGACGACGCGTGGTGGGGCTTTAAGGAGGGCACGGTCGTCATGTCGCCCTACAACAAGGCTTTGCCCGACAATGTGAAGGCGGCCGCCGACAAGATCATCGCCGGCTGGAAGGACGGCGAGCTATGACGTCTTCACGGGCCCGATCACGGACCAGGAAGGCAAGGAACGCGTCGCCAAGGGGCAGCGCATGGAGGACAAAGACCTCGCCGTCATCGACTGGTACGTGAAGGGCGTGCAGAGCTAGATCCCGATAATCCTGCCTGTCCCTCTCAAGAGGGCGCGGGAGCCCGTTTCGTTCGGAGGGTTACGCGCCTATTCAAAGAGCGGCGCTTCGTCCCGCTGACGTCCGCCGACGGTGGCCATGTAGCTTGCGGAGAAGGCGCCGACCAGGAGCGAGATGAAGGCCCAGAGAGCGACGCCGACTCCGGTCTTGCGAGCGGCGTCGGCCGCCTGCTTTGCCTTATCCGCGGCCTGCTGCTTCGCTTTCTTCGCCTGGTCGAAGACGTCGTCGACGCGCTTCTCTGCGTCCGGTTGAGTCAGTCCCGTGCGGCTCGCGACCAGCTGGGCCAGATAGGTCTTGTCCGCGGCGGGAAGATCGCCGTTCAAGAGCGCGCGCGTCAGGATCCGCCCGGCCTCCGCTGTCGCGGCGGCCTGATCCCCCTGAGTCGGGTGATCGGAGCGCAGAAGCATATCGGAGAAATAGCCCGTCGGATCGCCGATCGACGACCCTGCCCGCCCGGCCGCCTGCCCTGTCGCCGCGCCGACGGCTTCGGTGGCTGCCCCCGCGACGTGCACGGCTCCGCTGACCGCCGAACTTGCCGCCCAGGCGAGGAGCGCGGCGCTGATCACCGCTCCCACCGCCCAAACCAGGAGCCCATGCGCCGTATCGCGAAAGAAAACCTCATCGGTATGCACGCGCGCCCAACGGGTTCGCAATCGCCCAGCGAGATAACCGCCGACGCCCGATGCGAAGAGTTCCACCGCGATGAACCACGCCGCCGCGAGCACGGTGAATGTGGTTATCGACGGATTGTTGCTCGACCATGGGGACACCGAGACAAGGCCGATGCCGGCGCCCAGCGCCACAAGCGCCAGGGAAAACGCTGAAGCGACGAAGGCGCCCGCGATCACCGCGGGCCAGGATACGCCGGAGGCCGTGTCGATCGTTGCATCGAGGGCGGTCGCCATCGATAAGGGTGTACGGGCCGCGACTGTCGTCTGTGTCATCTTTTTTGAATCTCCGCTCGCGAGACGAAATCCGCTGCTCTAGGCTCTTGGCGCGGTCGTCGGCCGCGCCCCGCGCCAAATCGAGCGCGGATACAAATTGCTCCGTAGACCTTTGAAGACTGGTGGCGACTTCTAGTGGTACAGAAGCGCGATCAGGATGATGATCGGGATCGGAACGCCGAGAAGCCAAAGCAAAATTCCACGGCCCAAAGTAGCCTCCTCATGCTGCGTTGGCGCGAATGTTGACGGCCGATAAACAGTCGGTTGCTTAAATTTGTTCCACCGCGCCGAGCACGCTTTCTGGGGCGCAGGTTTGCGAGTTCATCGTCGCGCCGCTGGTTCAATCTGAAGACACGGGAACCCCAATCGCGCGCGCCTCGCTGCACTGCGCTCTCGCGGCCTGATATACGTCATACCGTCCCTACGGCTTTTAAATCGCCGCGCGGTCCAACGCCCGCCGATAGACGGCTATCTGACGACGCCTTATGGGCCTCGCCGCGATGACAGTTGCGCCAAATTTATATGAGTTATATCAATGTATTATGTATATATTATAATCAATTGGATTAATTTAAGTCGACAAATGCCGCTATTCGATTCGCGTTGCGAGGGACGAGGGACAGAAAAATGCACTTAAACCTTTGAAATTGCTTCGTCGCGTCCAAAATCGCGTGTCCGGCTGACAGTCCGGGCGCTGCGGCCAGAAGCGATCGGAACGATTGGCCGCGCAGACTTGGCCGGACCCTGCGGCCGATCTCAAAACCTTGCTCTAACCTGCTGTCATCCAATGGTTTTGGAAAGGTTCTAGTTTTGGAAAGGCTCCACTTGCTGAAGCTCTCGTTGACTTCGCCGCCGTCGCACGGTCGAAATCCGACGCCATTCGAAAATCGGTTGGAGTTTGGGTTTGCGCCTCGTCCATCGTCCAGCCGGTCGCCTTCGCCAGGCCGCGATCCGAAGCGCCTCCGCGCTTAGCGTGGCCAGCCTCGCCGGCGCCGCGTTCGCGGACTCGATCCCGCCCCTCAGCTCCGAGCCGGCCGCGCTTTCTAATCAATCCGGGCAGACGCCGGCTGGCCCCGCAGCCGTGCCGGCGGCCGCTCTGACCCCGCCCAATCCCGCTCCCTTCGCCTTGCCCCAGCTCGCCGCGCCGCAGTTCCGTGCGGATGCGTCGGCGACGCCCAGCGCAGCCAAAGCGTCGGAGCCATGGGGAGTATTCAGCGGCGACTGGCAGAATCAGAACCTGCTTGGCGACATGGGGGGGCTGCGGCCCGCTTTGGCCAAGTACGGCGTCACGCTCACCCTACTCGAGAACTTCGAGGTGTTCGGCAATGTCACTGGCGGCGTCAAACAGGGTTTCGAACCGAAAGGACTGACCACCGTCACGCTGCAAATGGACACGGAGAAAGCGTTCGGTCTCAAGGGCGGCACGCTCAACGTGAGCGGCCTCCAAGTATTATGGCGGCCAACCTGACCGACGACAATCTCCTGGTCCTGCAGACCCTGAGCGACATCGACGCGCCGGTCGGCGTTCGGCTTTGGGAGCTGTGGTATCAGCAGAAATTCAGCGACAAGTTCGACGTCAAGGTCGGCGAGCAGAGCCTTGACGAGGAATTCATTATCGCCCCAAGCGGAAACTCCCTCTTCATCAACGGCGTATCTGGTTGGCCGGGGCTTCCAACGGTAAATTTGCCCGGCGGCGGCCCCGCCTATCCGCTCGCGGGCTTAGGCGTTCGCGGACGCGCGCAGCTGACGGACAGCGTCACCGTGCTCGCAGGCGTCTTCAACGGCAGCCCGATCCCGTTGGATTCGCCGAACACGCCGAGCGAGCAATCCCAATGGCGTGAGCTTCCCGCTCGACACCGGGACTCTGGCGATCGCCGAACTGCAATATGCCTATGGCTCGGGCGCGTCGGGGAAGCGCGCAGCGATGGTCCGCTGCCGGGCGTCTACAAGATCGGCGCCTGGTACGACAGCACCAAGTTCAACGACCAGCAAACCGACACCATCGGCCTGCCTCTCGCCAGTCCCTTGAGCAACGGGACCCCGGCCGGGCATCACGGCGACTTCTCGCTCTATGGGGTCATGGACCAGATGATCTGGCGCTCGAAGGACAACACCAATCGCAGCCTGAATGTCTTCTTCCGTCCGATGTTCACGCCCTACCAGGATCGCAACCTGGTCAGCGCCAGCATCAATGCGGGCTTCGCGTTGAAGGCCCCGTTGCCGACGCGCGACAACGACGTCTTCGGCGTCGAAATGGGGACGGTGTGGGCGAGCCAGCGGCGCATCGAACTTCGACCGACAAATGCAGTTCTTCCAGCCTTCCGTCTATACGCCCATCCGCGGCAGCGAGACCTTTATCGAGGCGACCTATCAGTTTCAGGCCCTGCCTTCGTGGGTGATTCAGCCGGACGTCCAGTATTTCATCAATCCGGGCATGGGAATCGCCAATCCGGACGAACCCACGCAGCGGATCAAGAACGAGTTCGTGGTGGGCCTGCGCACGAACATCAACTTCTGACCGGGCCCGGATTGAAGGCACGCGAGACTGCAGGAGCCGCGCTGCCGCCCGTCTGCTCCAGCTCAGCTCACCCCCAGCTTGCGCTGCAGGCTCGTCGATGAAGTCGTGTACTGGAAGGTCAGCTTCTTGTCCGGATAGACATAATGGTGGGCGCGCTGCGCCGCGAGCGTGGCCTCATGGAAACCAGACAGGATCAATTTCAGCTTGCCCGGATAGGTGTTGATGTCGCCGATGGCGAAAATGCCGGGAACGCTCGTTTCGAACTTCGCCGTGTCGACGGGGATCAGATTCTCGTGCGAGATTGATGCCCCAGTTGGCGATCGGGCCGAGCTTCATGGTGAGCCCGAAGAACGGCAGCATGTCGTCGCAGGCATGGTCGTAAGTGCTCGCCGTTCTCGCGGCGGATCGTCAGCGCTGAAAGCTGGCCGTTCTCGCCCTTGACCCCCGTCACCTGCCCCAGCACGAATTCCATGTCGCCCGAATTGACGAGCTCACGCATGGCGTTGACCGAGTGCGGGCGCCGCCCGGAACGCGTCGCGGCGGTGAATGAGGGTGATGCGGTCGGCGACGGGGTGCAGGTTGAGCGCCCAGTCGAGCGCCGAATCTCCGCCGCCGACGATGACCACGCGCCTGCCCTTGAAATGGTCCATTTTGCGCACGGAATAGAAGACGCTTTTGTTCTCGTAACCGTCGAGCCCCGGAATTGGCGGCTTCTTCGGCTGGAACGATCCCCCGCCGGCGGCGATGAACACGGACTTGGCTTCGATCGTCTTGTCGTTGTCGGTGCCGATGCGAAACAGCGGCCGCTCGGGCGTGCCTAGAACCTCCATCCCTTCGACCATCTCGCCCAAGTGAAACTTCGGCCCGAAGGGCTGGATCTGCTTCATCAGATTGTCGACAAGCTCTTGTCCGTTGATCACCGGAAAGCCGGGAATGTCGTAGATCGGCTTCTCCGGATAGAGTTCCGCGCATTGGCCGCCGGCCTTCGGGAGAATGTCGATCAGATGCGCCTTGATGTCGAGCAGGCCGAGTTCAAACACCGCAAACGAGACCAATGGGGCCGGCGCCGATGATCGCGACGTCGGTGGAAAGCGCTTCGCTCATTCAGATTCCTTCTGTTCTTATCCTTGTTTTGCGGGCGTGGTCACGACAAGGCCGTCCAGCTCATCGCTGACCTTGATCTGACAGGAGAGCCTGGAGTTGGGACGCACCTCGAAGGCGAAATCGAGCATGTCCTCCTCCATCGGGAGGCCTTGCCCGTCTTTTCCGTCCATTCCGGGGCGACGTAGACATGGCAGGTCGCGCAAGCGCAAGCGCCCCCGCATTCGGCTTCGATGCCCGGGACCGAATTGCGGAGCGCCGTCTCCATGACCGTCGCGCCGACTTGCGCCTCGACCGACCGCGACTCTCCGGACGCGGAGATGAATGTGATCTTCGGCATTGAACAGAGTGATTCCTTGGAATACCGCGTCACGCCTTGAGGGCGCGTGAATTCGGCCGGCGAGCGCCGGCTATACAGAGCCCGCCTACATAGAGCAAGCACATCGACGCCGAAAGTGGCATTCGGAGCATCGTCAACGCCAGGGGCGATTCGCGGACCGGGTGGAAACGGCGCCGACGTCGCCGTCGACGATTCCTCCAGCTAGCCGCGAATGCGGTCGATTTCCGTAAGCGCCTCGGCGACTGCGGATCGAAGCGCCGCGATCGCGCGCGCCTCCGCCGGGCCTTGGTCGCCTGCGGCAGCCAGTTCCTCGATGCGCCATGCCGCGCTGGCGACGCGCCCGGCTCCGACGGCGAGCGCCGAGCCACGAAGCGTGTGTGCGATTTTCGCCTTCAACGCCAGGGATAAAGGCGGCAGGCTGGACAACTGCGCCGTCAACGCCGGCGCTTGCAGCCGGAAGAGCCCAAGCAGCTCCGCCTCGAGCTCGTGATCGCCAAGGCATTGGCGGGCCAAATGAACAAGGTCGAGGGGAGGATCGAAACTGTCGGTTGAGCTCTCAAGCATAGCGCGCTGCCCCGTCCATCCGGAAGCCCGCGGCTCATGGGCGCGGCCGTTAATCGCTGAACACTATGGATAAATATGGTAACTGAAGCGTTAACGACGTTTGCAAGTTGCGCTTGTCGCGTGGTTTTCATCTATGAGGCTCGGCGGTAGACTGCAACGTGGTTAATGCAAAGCGTTTGGTTCGGCCGCGGCGAGCCCGGGGGAACGCTTGGCGCGCGTGCCGGTCATTTCGACGATCGGCGCCGATGGAGTGAGGCGGACGTAATGGCAAAGCAAAATCCGGCGACGGATCCGGTTTCAGCGGCGATGTCGGCGATTGAAAGCGCGTTAAACCTGACCGATGACGATGAGGCCGCTCTGGCGGACGTCAGCGCCTTCCCGCCCCAGCTTGTTCCAGCGAAGCCGACGGCCGCGACGCCGGTCCTCAAGCCAAGCCAACCCGCTGGCGACGCGCCGACGCTCCTTCGCATGGGCCCATCCCAGCCGTCCGCGCTGGAGAACGAACCGAAACCTGCGATCCCCGCAGTGACGCCTGCAAATGACGATCGTGAGAACGTCGGCGCCGTCCTGCAGGCGATGAATGCCCGCCCGGCGAGCCGCACGCCATTCATTCTAGCTTTGGGCGCCTCACTCCTCTGGGCGGCGATCTGTGCGCTCTACGCCTATATCTCCGTGTGGTCCTCGGCCTCGAGACGACCGATCGAGATGCTGTTGCGTCCCGAAACCCCGTTATTTTTGCTAGCCGCGCTCGGGCCAATCATCTTCATGTTCGCCTTCGCCGCGCTATCGCGGCGGCTGCGCGAGTTGCGACAATCGGCGCGCGCGATCTCTCAGGTCGCTGTGCGCCTGGCCGAGCCTGAGACGATGGCGGGCGAGCACGTTGCAAACCTGTCCCAAGCCATCCGTCGAGAACTCACATCGATGGGCGACGGGGTGGAACGGGCGCTCGCGCGCGCCGCGGAGCTCGAGACCCGCGTACGATCCGAGGTGTCTACGCTTGAGCGCTCTTATTCCGACAACGAGCGCAAGATCCGCCTTTTGATCGCGGAAATGGCCGATCAGCGCGAGTCGATCGTGACCAGCGGAACGCGGGTTCGCGACGCCATCGCGACAGCTCACGACAGCATCGCCCAAGACCTCGTCGCCGCTGGCGGCAATCTGAGCGAGCGCCTCACCGAAACCGGCCAAAAAATTACCGTGTCGCTCGGCGCGGCGTCGGATGAGATCGCCGTCGCGATGGACCGGACCGGCTCGGCGACGCTCGAGCGCATCGTCGCGGAAGGCGCGCGAATGAGCGTATCGATCGAGGCCGTCGGCGAAAGCCTCGCCGACCGCCTCGCCAACACCAGCCAAAAGGCCGCCGGCGACATCCTGTCGCGACTGGGGGAAGTCGACAATCGTCTCAAGGCGGTCGGCGACAGCCTGCTCACCCGCCTGGGCGAACGGGGCGACAATCTGATCGAACGCATTCAGACTTCACAGAACTCTGTGGTCGAGGCGATCGACGCGCACGGCGACCGGGTGGCGACCCGTCTCGCGGATGCGGCCGAATTCGCGCGGAGCGCGGTGGGGGCTCATGCCGACGATGTGGTCGGACGCATCAGCGGCAGCAGCTCGCGCGCCGTCGAGGCGATCAGGGCGCAAGGAGACTCGATCGCGGATCAACTTGCCGAAGCGTCGCAGGCGCTGTCGGGAGCTTTCGGCGCCCATAGCGACGAAGTCGTCGGCCGCATTAGCGCCAACAGCGCTGAGGTTCTCGACGCCATTCGCTCCCACGGCGACTCGGTCGCCGCCCGCCTCTCCGAGGCCGCCGCTTCAGCGAGCGACGCCGTCACCGCCCATGCGGATGCGGTCGTGAGCCGCGTTTCCGACAGCACCAGCGAAGCCGCGCAGACGCTCAGCGTCCATGGCGACATGATCGCCTCGCGCCTTTCGGAGGCCGCGGAAACGGTCAACGCGCACGGCGTGTCGGTCGCGGCCCAACTTGCCGGGGCGTCCGCCGCAATGAGCAGCGCCGTCGACGCTTACGCGGACGAGGTCGTCGGCCGCGTCAGCGCAAGCGGGGCGCAAACCGTGGACGCGATCCGCGCGCAGGGCGATTCGGTCGCCGATCAACTCGCCCAGGCTTCAGAGGCGGCGCGCAGCGCCGTCACCGCCTATTCGAACGAGGTCGTGAGCCGCGCGACGGCGAGCGGCGCGCAAACGGTCGAGGCGATACGCGCCGAAGGCGACCGGGTCGCTGAGCAACTCGCGCAGGCCTCGTCGGCGACGCGAAACTCGGTGGTCGAATACGCCGACGACGTCGTCGCCCGCGTCAGCGAAAGCGGCGAACAAGCGGTCGCGGCGATCCGCTATCATGGCGAATCCGTCGCTGATCGACTCTCCCACGCCTCTGAAGCCACACGCAGCGCCGTCGGCCAGTATACGGACGATCTCGTCGCCCGGGTTAGCGCAAGCGGCGAACAGGCCGCCGCGGTGATCCGCGTTCATGGCGACTCGGTCGCCGATCGACTCGCGGAAAGTTCAGCGGCCGCGCGCAGCGCCGCCGCCGAGTATGCTGAAGGCGTCGTCGTCCGCGTCAGCGAAAGCGGCGAACAGGCCGCCGCGGCGATCCGCGTCCATGGCGACTCGGTCGCCGATCGACTCGCAGAAAGTTCAGCGGCCGCGCGCAGCGCCGTGAGCGAATACGCGGACGACGTGGTCGCTCGCGTCAGCGCCAGCGGCGAACAGGCGGTCGCAGCGATCCGCTATCATGGCAACTCCATCGCGGATCGACTCGCAGAGACCTCGGCGGTGGCGCGTAGCGCGGTCGCAGAGGTCTCGGACGAGATCGCTGCCCGCATCAACGCAAGCGGCGAACAGGCGGTCGCGGCGATCCGCTCCCATGGCGATTCGATCGCCGACCGACTCGCAGCGACCTCCGAGGCCACGCGCAACGCCGTCGGCGAGTACACGGACGACGTCGTGGCCCGCATCAGCGCGAGCGGCGAACAGGCGGCCGGAGCGATCCGCTTCCATGGCGATTCGATCGCCGATCGACTCGCAAGGACCTCCGAGGCCGCGCGCAGCGCTGTCGGCGAGTACACGGACGACGTCGTCGCCCGCATCGGCGCGAGCGGCGAACAGGCGGTCGACGCCATCCGCTTCCATGGCGATTCGGTCGCCGATCGACTGGCCCAAACTTCTGAGACAACGCGCAACGCCGCGGCCGAGCACTCGGACGAGATCGTCGCCCGCATCAGCGCGAGCGGCGAACAAGCCGTCGCGGCGATCCGCTACCATGGCGAGTCGATCGCCGATCGACTTGCCGAGACGTCGGCGGCGACGCGCAGCGCCGTGGACGCCTATTCAGAGGACATCGTCGGCCGGATCAGCTCGAGCAGCGCGCAAGCCGTCACCGAGATCCGCATCCAAGGCGACTCTGTCGCCGATACGCTCAGCGTCGCTGCCGATGCAGTCGCCCGCGACTTCGGCGCCCGGTCGCATTCGCTGATCGAGCAGCTGCAAAGCGGCGGCGAGCGCCTCTCCGACACCATTGTTGTACATGGCGATAGTCTCGTCGGACGTCTCAACGACGCCGCGGACCGTCTGCGCGACACCGTCGTGGTGCGCGGCCAAGTCCTTGAAGATAGGCTCACTGGATCGAGCGAACGGATCCGGGATCGCGCGGAAGACGCAGCCGCGATCCTTGACGCCGCGGCTCAGCGATGGGGCGAACAATTCGACGCCCGCGAGAGCGAGTTGCGCGGCGCGGTCAACAACCAGAACGACGCGCTTGAGACCCTGTTCGACGAGTCGACGCGTCGCCTCGTCGGCGCCATCTCAGCCGAAGGCGCCCTCGCCCAGGCGCAGATCGAGGCGTCAGCAGCTCAATCCATGGCCGCGCTGAACTCCGAGTCGGCGCAGATCAACGAGCGCCTGGCGTCGCTGACCATCGACGCCGCCGCCGCCGCGGCGCATGGAGCGGGCAGCGTGCATGACGCATTGAGCGAGCGGATCGCCGCCTTTGACTATATCGTCAACCAGCGCGCCGTTGGCCTCGTGGAGGCCGTGTCGCAACAGACCGAGCGCATGCGCGAATATCTCCGTGCGCTGGATGGTCTCGTCGGCGAGAGCGGGCATAGCGTGATCGACCGCCTGGGGTCCCACTCCGACGAGCTCAACGCTCGCATCGCGGGACATCTCGATGCGATCGACATGATGATGCAGGCCCGGCGCGACGAGCTCGACAAGCGCTTCGTCGATCACAGGGAAGAGCTGGCGACGAAGTCCGCAGAGCGGTTGGAGCAATTTGAGATCGCTTCCGCGGCGCATCACAATGCGGTTGATTTGGCCTTGACGTCGCATTCGCGGCGCCTCGAGACCTCGCTCGGAGACGGGCTTACGCGGTTCGAAGGCGCCATCGACGGGCGCGGGCAAGAAATCCTCGGGCGCATTGGCGATCGGTCCGCGGCTCTCGCGGCCGATCTCGGCGCCAAGCTCGTCGCGATCGAGGAGACTCTCGTCAATCGCGGCGGCGCGATCGACGAGAAGCTGGGCAAACGCAACGAAGAGGCGGCGGCTTTGTTCGACCGCCGGCTGCAAGCCGTCGATGAGCGCGCCGGGGCAAAGCTTCACGAAGTGTCGTCGACGCTCGAGAGCTTACTTACGCGGATCGAAGACGCGCTCGCGCAGCGCGGCCGGGCGCTGTCCGAAACCCTCGCGCGCACCACCATCGAAACCGCCAAGGCGCTCGGCGACGGCGGGCGCGAGATCACGCAAGGCATGAGCGCCAAATCGGCGGAGATCGGCGAGGCGCTGCAACGGCGGGCGGAGGAGCTGACGCAAACGCTTTCGGCCGTCGCCCGGGACATCAATGCGACCTTGACCGGCCGCGTCGAAGACGTCTCGCGCTCGCTCGGAGTGAGCGTCGATCAGTTCAAGGAGCAAGTCGTCACGCCGATGCAGGATCTGAGCCGGCGCCTCGACTCGAGCCGGGCCGAATTGGAAGACAAGGTGGGTGAGCACGCCCAGCAGGTCACGGCGATGCTCGACTTGCACAAGGCGTCGATGAGCGCTGCATTCAACTCCCACAAAGTCGTTGTCGCCGACGCCACACAACAGAGCGTGCAGATCTTTGATTCGCGCTTGGCCGCCCTGGCCCAGGCCGCGGACCAAAGCACCCGCATCATTGATCTGCGGCTGGCCGACATGGTGGACGCGGCGAACCGCAACGCCGAGACCATCGACGAACGCCTTGTCGCTCGCATTCAGGCGATGAGCGAAATTCTGACGAGAGCGGCGTCGGAAGCCGAATCGATCTGGGCGGCGCGAGGCGCCAGCGTCGCCAACGCGCTCAGAGCAAAGGTCGATGACTTACGCGACGTCATCGAGGGCAAGGGCGCGGACCTCGTGGCCGCGCTCGGTGAGCGGGGCGATGATGTGTCGGCGAGGATCGTCAGCGTCGGCGAGCGCGCGATGCAGACGCTCGACCAGCAGATGGCTGGGCTTGCGACGCTGCTGACCCGGCGCACTGACGAGCTTATCGCCGCCGTCAATGGCAGCGCGGCGGACCCGGTGCGTGCGCTCAGCGCGCTAACGGGGCAGTTGCGCTCCGAGGTCGCCGATTCCAGCGAAGCGCTGCGTAGCGTTGCAGCCGACGCCACTCACCGCTCGGCGGAGACGATCGAAGCCTTGCTGAAGCGGTTGACCGACCAAGTGGAAGCCTCCGGCGCCTCGTTGCGCGAAGTCGTAACCCGCAGCGCTGAGAGCTCGGTCGAGTTCTCTCTCCGGCACCAGCGACCGGCTGCGCAGCGAATTGACGTCCGCGATCGACAACCTCGGTCAGACCAGCGCCGTCATCGACCGGGCGATCGGATCGGCCGGAGATCGACTCGCCGCCGTTCAGAGCGGGCTCGCGGCGCGGGTCGAGGAATTCCAGCAAGCGCTCGGCGGCATCGCCTCGCAAGTCGCGGCTCTGGGACGCCTTTCCGCCACGACCCAGTCCGACGCGAGCACGCTCGCCGGGCAGCTCGCCCAGCATGCGGAAGCTCTCGGGGCTGTCGGTCGGGAGCTTGCGCAACAGCAGCAGTCGCTCGATTACGCTCTCGAACACCGCCGCAGCAGCCTCGAGGCGCTCATCGGCGATATCTCGGGCCGCAGCGAAGCCTTTGAGGCGACGCTCGGGCGCTTCGCGACCAACGTCGAAGACAGCTTTGCCCGGTCGCAGGCTCGCGCCCAGGAGATCAGCGCCGCGCTCGCCTCCGCCACGAGGGGCGCATCGATCGCGGTCGCAGGCCAGTTTGAAACCATCCGCGACACGGCCACAAAAGAGCGCGAGCGAACGGTTCAAACGCTGCAGGCGACTCTCGAACAGACGAACTCGCAGCTGACCGGCGCGCTTGACCATGCCGCTGACCGCTTCCGTCAGTCGGTCGCTGAGGTGAAGGACATGGCGAGCCAGGTTCAGCGCGAGCTCGACCAGACTCGACAGGAGTTGCGCCGCGGGGTGCTCGATCTGCCGCAGGAGACCAGCGAAACCGCCGACGCGATGCGGCGGGTCGTTTCTGATCAGATCAAGGCGCTGAAGGAGCTCGCCGCGCTGGTGTCAGACTCGGGCGGGGCCTACGACGTCGTCGAACCCAGCGCGCCAGCCGCCACGACGACCGCAGTCGCGGCCACGCGTTTTGAGAAGCCGGTCCTGCGCGCTGTCGAGAGGACGCTTGAGGTCGAGGTCCCGTCGCAATCCGAAGCTTTCATGCGCGTCGCTGATGCGGTTGTCGAGCGTGCGACAGAGAGCCCGGCGTTGGGGCGGATCGGCCCGTCGGAACTGAGCCCGCCTTTCGCGCCGACGCAAACGCAAGCCTGGCCGACGTCCCCCGCCCCCGCGCAGCGCCCTGTCGGAGCGCCGGCGCCCTCGGTTCCGGCGTCGGCAGCCGATCGCGGGCAGCCCGGATGGCTGTCGAACCTGCTTGCGGCCGCGTCCCGCGACGAGCCTGAGGAAACCCCGTCCAAGGGAGCGGAAACGCTCGAGGCCTTAAATCGTGAAATCGCCAGCCTGATCGACAATGCGGCTGCGGTGGAAATGTGGGATCGATGGCGCCGCGGCGATACGGGCGCTGTGTCGCGTCGCCTCTACACCGAGGCCGGTCAGCAGGCGTACGACGAGCTTCGGCGCCGCTTTCGCGCCGACCCTCAATTCAGGGAGACAACGACCCGCTATATGCAGGAGTTCGAACGCCTATTGTCGAAGATCGGCCAGAACGACCGCGACGGCGCGCAGTGGCGGGCCTATCTGTTGTCCAACACCGGTAAGGTCTACACGATCCTCGCGCACGCCTCAGGAAAGCTCGGCTAGGGCGCGCTG